>CAZIZP010000006.1:152832-155240 GCA_964543705.1 uncultured Chitinophagaceae bacterium | reverse complement strand
TCATAAATGGTATAAAAAAATGTACCTGCAGTATCGGTAGTAAAAGTTGAGGTTAAATCTGTACCGTTCCACTCGTAACTATATCCGTTGCCTACATTAATATCAAATGTTTTTGGTATATCTTGACAAACGTATTGTTGCCCTATAAAAGCAGGTCTTTGAGGAATAGAAACATTAATCCTATCTGTTGAAGTAAAACCAAAAATATCGGTAACAGTAATAGAATAAGTTCCCGAATTCCTAATGTTCAAATTTGCAACAGTATCTCCTGTACTCCATAGATAGGAAGTAAAATAATCTTTTTGAGCATTAAGAGAAACGGGGCAGAAACCGTAGTTAACGGTAATATCAGGGCCGAGGTTCACGGGGGGTGCGTATTTGAAGCGGAGGTATTGTTCCACGAGTTGACGAGAGGAATCAGGGAGCGCATTACTATAGAGAATAACTTCAGCAATATTGCCTGCAAAAGAAAGAGTAGTGGCATCAGGTCTAGTGCCAATAGCAGATATAGCAAGAGCGGTAGGCGCGCCAGTAGCAGCATAATTAGTTTCAGAGCCATTCATAAACAGCCGGTTGTTCAAATGCGAATAGATAGCATACTGAGTATTAAGAGCAGCTCTGTTAGATGCCCTGTTAGCAGAACCATTGAGGTGACCAAAACCGGTGTTATTGTTGTTATTTTCACTAAAGAATCCTTGGGCGTTACCAGCGAAGAAATATTGCAAAGGTCTTGAGGGAGCAGAAGGGATGTAGTTTCTGACAAAGAAGGCAGTAAAGTTATTTACAGAAACTGGGGTAGCGGTGATGAGACGCTTAGAGCCATCGAAGAAAACAGAAGGCAGGTTGTTAATAGTAGGTACGCTAGGGTTCCACTTAGGTTGAAGAGAAGCAGTAGCTTGCGAGAAAGAGATTGAAGGAGTGTTAATACTAGCCCAGTCAGAAACATCATTGGTTACGTTTCTGGTTATAGCATTTCCCGCATCAAGCCATACCTCAAGAGAGCCTAGAGCAAATAAATCAATAATTGTAAAAGTTTGAATAGCAGAAGCAGTAATTTCTCCACAAATATTATTATTCAAAACCCTCCAGAAAAGTTTTTGATAGGGTAGATTATTTACTAGAGCAGAACTAGAAATACCACTTAAATTTTGGTTAATAATTACATTATTAAAGGAAGTATCAGAAGCAATTTGCAGATTGGTTGAAATACTATTATTTGCGGTTAACCATGAGAATAAAATAGAATTACTGGCAGAGATAAATGATTGTGTTGGGTTTTGCAGAATGGCTATACCTGGTAAAGGCGCAGCGCTTACCACATTTAAATTATTTGAAAAAGCACTTGAGCATCCAAATGCAGAAGTAACAGAGAGAGTAACATTAAAAATTCCTGCAGCGGGGTATGCATAAGTCACATTACTTCCTGCAGCATTATTGCCATTGCCAAAATCCCAATTAAAATCCATTAGTACATCGGGAGCGTTAACAGAACTATTGCTGACAAAAGAGTAGGGATTGTCTACACATGCATCCAAAGAAAAATCAAAGTTAGCAGTAGGGTTGGGTCTAACTAAAACGCTTCTTACCACAGAAGCAGCACAGCCCACATTGGTAGTTGCAGTGAGGGTAACAGCATAACTGCCGGCATCAGGGAAAATAAAAGTAGGGTTAATATCGGCAGAGGTAGTTGCACCAAAGTTCCATGAATAAGAAATAGCAGTAGCAGGAGGCACAAAAGAGGATAAGTTGTTAAATGTAGTGGTGGTGCCTAAACAAACTGTATCGGCAGTAAAATCAACAAAAGGAGCTTGTCCTAGTATGGTAACGCCAATAGTATCAGTAGCAGTACAGCCTAAAGCATTGGTAACAGTAACAGCATAATCGCCATCAACAGTAACAGCAATGGTAGCTGTGGTAGCACCGGTGCTCCATGAATAAGTTGTAACCAAACTTGCCCCATTGGTAAGTCCTATAGTGTTATCTGCACATAAATCTACATCAGGGCCGAGCGAAATAAGGGTTTTAAAAGAATCCACATCTACAAAAAACAAATTAGAAGTAGTAGAACAACTATTGTCATCGGTAACGGTAACTTGATAATTACCTTCTTGAGTAATAGCAATATCAGCAGTAGTAGCAGCATTACTCCATAGAAAAGTATAGCTGCCAACCAAATTAGTATTGGCATTAAAAGTATCGCCTAAGCAAATAGCCGAAGATGAGGGAAACTGTAAAGTTCCCGGGTAGGTAATCACAACCGTGTCTCTGGAAGTATAGCCAAATATATCAGTGGTTTGCACCCATACAGGCCCACCGGGATAAGAAATATTAACACTGGCGGTAGTAGCACCATTACTCCATAGATAGGAAGTAAAATAATCTTTTTGAGCATTAAGAGAAACGGGGCA
>CAZIZP010000006.1:128116-152732 GCA_964543705.1 uncultured Chitinophagaceae bacterium | reverse complement strand
GAAGGAGTGTTAATACTAGCCCAGTCAGAAACATCATTGGTTACGTTTCTGGTTACCTGTGAGTTAGCTGAAAGCCAGGTGTTAATTGTATTTAAATCATCAGGCCTGAATACCCTAAAACTCCAGATATTAGTTGCAATGTTTCCATCTGAAATAGTTCTCCAAAAGTATCTGACATTTCTGTTTAATAATATAGCGGGTAAATCAACAAAAGTTTGAGAAACTATAAATGTTGTATCAAGTTGAACAAACTGTGAATCAAAGGCAATTTGAACAGTATAATTACTGGCATTTGGAATACTGTTCCAATTTAACTTTATACTATCTCCACTTACAATGGCATTGTTTTTTGGCGAAATTAGTGTTGAAGCACTCGCTTCCAGAGGTAAAAAAAAACTAATACAAACAAAAGCTAAAACACTAATAAACTTATTTAATAAATGAAAATGATTCATATTACACAAGGTATTTTTAATAAATCCCAAATATAAAATCTTACCTACTAAAGATTATTGCCTCTTATTAACTAACAAAATTTTACATTATAAATAATTCAATAAAATAGACACTTATAAATTTAGTTATTTTAATACTAGTATTAATCAATAAGTTATATTTGCATTCAAATAAAAAAACTGTGAGTAAAGTTGCATTAATAACAGGTATTACAGGGCAAGATGGCGCATATTTAGCTGAATTGCTTTTGTCTAAAGGTTATATAGTTCATGGTATAAAAAGAAGAAGTTCTTTATTTAATACTGCCAGAGTAGATCATTTATATTTAGAAGAACAATCTCCCAATAAGAGCTTTAGAATGCATTATGGCGACTTAACCGACTCTACCAACATTATCCGTATTATTCAGGAAGTCCAGCCCGATGAGATTTATAATTTGGGTGCCATGTCTCATGTTAAAGTAAGTTTCGAAGAGCCCGAGTACTCAGCTAATGTAGATGGGATAGGTACTCTAAGAATTTTAGAAGCAGTAAGAATATTGGGGCTCATAAATAAAACTAAAATATATCAAGCTTCCACTTCAGAACTATATGGTTTAGTGCAAGAAGTACCACAATCAGAAAAAACACCATTTTATCCGCGTTCACCATATGCTGTTGCTAAGCTGTATGCTTACTGGATTACTGTTAATTATCGAGAGGGATATAATATGTTTGCCTGTAACGGTATATTATTTAATCATGAATCTCCTCTTAGAGGCGAAACATTTGTTACTAGAAAAATAACAAGAGGTATATCAAAAATAGCCTTAGGCTTGTCAGATTGCTTGTACATGGGTAATCTTGACGCTAAAAGAGACTGGGGACATGCAAAAGATTATGTTGAGGCCATGTGGTTAATATTGCAACAAGAAACGCCAGAGGATTACGTAATTGCCACAGGTATCACAACCAGTGTAAGAGACTTTATAATTAAGGCGTTTTCTGAAATAGGAGTAACCTTGCAATTTGAAGGAGAAGGTATTGATGAAATTGCTAAAGTAGCTTCTTGTTCAAATCCTGAATATCAATTACCATTAGGCAAAGTAGTAGTTAAAATAGATGAAAGGTATTTTCGCCCTACAGAAGTAGAATTACTTATTGGCGATGCTACAAAAGCAAATGAAAAGCTGGGATGGATACCAAAATATAATTTAGATAGTTTGGTAAAAGAAATGATGGAAACTGATTTAGAACTTTTTAAGAAAGATAAATTTCTCAAGGAAAAAGGTTACGTTGTTTTAAATCAGGTTGAATAATAAAATGGAAAAAGATAATAAAATATACATAGCAGGCCATAGAGGTATGGTGGGCTCTGCTATAGAAAGAAGATTACGTAAAGGGGGTTATAATAATATTATTACACGTACATCAAAAGAATTAGATCTTATTAATCAACAGGCTGTAGCAGATTTTTTTCAGCTTGAAAAACCTGAATATGTTTTTTTAGCGGCTGCGAAAGTTGGGGGCATTCATGCTAATAATGTTTTCCGGGCAGATTTTATTTATCAAAATTTAATGATAGAATCTAATGTTATTCATCAGGCATATAAGTCAGGAGTAAAAAAACTGCTTTTTTTGGGGTCTTCTTGTATTTATCCGAAACTTGCCCCACAACCATTAAAAGAAGAATATTTGCTTTCCGGTTATTTAGAACCCACGAACGAGCCTTATGCATTAGCAAAAATTGCAGGAATTAAATTATGCGAAAATTATAACAGGCAGTATGGCACCAACTTTATTTCAGCCATGCCTACCAACTTATATGGGCCTAACGATAATTATGACTTAAATAATTCTCATGTTTTGCCTGCATTGTTAAGAAAGTTTCATATTGCAAAATTTGAAAATGCAGGTGAAGTTGTGGTTTGGGGCAGTGGTACTCCTAAGCGAGAGTTTTTACATGTTGACGATTTAGCAGATGCCTGTTACTTTTTAATGTTAAATTATAACAGTAGCGAAATTGTAAATATTGGCGTGGGTGATGATATTTCAATTGCAGCACTTGCACATTTGGTAAAAGAAGTAGTAGGTTTTGAAGGTAAGATTGTTCTTGACAGTTCAAAGCCCGATGGTACTCCAAGAAAATTGATGGATGTTTCAAAAATTAATCAGTTAGGTTGGAAAGCAAATATTGAATTGAAAGAAGGCATAACAAATACCTACGAACTAGTGAAAAATACGTTTTAGAATGAATAAAGTTGTAATAGATGCAAATAGTAAATGGAGTTCTTATAATCTGAAAGAAATATTCAATTATAAAGATTTATTTCTGTTGTTGGCCTACCGAGACTTTAAAGTTAGATATGCACAAACCGTTCTTGGATTTCTATGGGCATTTTTGCAACCAGCTACCACTTTGGTCATTTTCACGCTCATATTCGGAAAAGCTATTAAGGTTGATACAGGAAATATTCCTTATCCTTTATTTGCATTGTCTGGACTAGTAGCATGGACATACTTCTCTTTTTTAATGACCAATGCGGGTTCTTCTATAATTGGTGCTCAGGCGATGGTTCAGAAAGTATACTTTCCAAGACTTATTATTCCTTTATCTAAAGCGATTGTAGGTTTTGTTGATTTTGCAATTGTATTTTTTTTCCTTTTTATACTAATGATATATCATGGATATTACTTAAGAGTTGAAATGTTAATGCTTCCAGTTTTTTTGATTCTAAATATTCTAGCAGGCCTTTCAGTAGGTATATGGTTAAGTGCACTTACCATTAGATACAGAGATTTTCAGAATATTACTCCTTTTGCAGTACAGGTAGGCATGTATCTCACGCCAATAGCCTATCCAGTAAGTCTTATTCCTGAAAAATTTAAACTCATTTATTACTTTAATCCTATGACAGGCATTATTGAAGGCTATAGATGGTGCTTGTTTGGTATGAGCCCTCCTGATATTTTTAGTTACATGTCTATTTTGGCTATGTTTATACTTCTTTTGTCAGGAATTGTTTATTTTAAGAAAATGGAATCTGTAATGTCAGATATAATTTAATTAAAAATGTCAGACACAATCATTAATGTAGAGAACATATCTAAGCTATATATCATTGGTAAAGGTAAAAACACCAGCCTAAGAGATGAAATTGTGCATAAGTGGAACACTATTTTTTTTAAAAAAAATCAGGAAGAGCAAGAGTTTTGGGCATTAAATAATGTTTCATTTAAAATTAATAAGGGAGAAGTTATTGGAATAGTAGGGAAAAATGGAGCTGGGAAAAGCACACTTTTAAAAATTCTTTCCCGAATAACACCACCCACAAAAGGCAGATTCGAGATGAATGGTAGGGTATCTTCACTATTAGAAGTGGGCACAGGTTTTCATCCTGAGTTAACAGGCAGAGAAAATATTTATTTAAACGGTACTATTCTTGGTATGTCACGTAATGAAATCAAGATAAAGTTTGATGAAATAGTATCATTTTCAGGCGTTGAGAAATTTATTGATACCCCTGTGAAAAGATACTCTAGTGGTATGTATGTTAGGCTAGCATTTTCTGTAGCTGCTCATCTTGAGCCTGAGATACTAATTATCGATGAAGTGCTAGCCGTGGGCGATGCAGAGTTTCAGAAAAAATGTCTTGGAAAAATGAAAGATGTTTCGGGGCATGGACGTACAGTAATTTTCGTAAGTCATAACATGAGTGCAGTAAAGTCGCTCTGTAATAAGGCACTCTTCTTAAAAAATGGCCAACTTATTGATTTTGACGATACTGCAAAGGTTGTAAACAAATATCTTAACAACGAAGTAAACAGTCAATTATCTTCTCAGTGGAATGATATTAATATTGCCCCTGGAAATGAATTTGTAAAACTCAATAATGTACAAATTCTCTCAAGTAATGATGAAAATGATTTCTTTGTTAACCATGAAATTGCTATACAATTTAAATTTTGGTATTTGTTGAACAGTGGTCTTGTTAATGTAAGCCTTCATTTATATTCAGCATCAGGTGATTTAGTTTTTGCAGCGGCCTCAGATGGATATGAATTAAATAAAACAATAGCATCTTTTAGGGCTACCATTCCGGCAAACCTTTTAAACGATGGCATGTACACTATTTCAATGATGGTAGTAAAAGATTCAAAAGAATTATTTACTTTTCATGAATGCTTAACTTTTGAAATAAAAGATTTGCCTAGAACGGGTGGTTGGTATGGAAGATGGCCGGGTCTCGTTAGACCAACTTTAAAATGGGAGTTTGATAATATTACTGTATAATTAATCCAAATGGCAAATAAAAACTTTAAGATTTTATTATTAGAGCACATATTGATTAATATGTATAACGACTACAGAGATAATTATGACTTTTATCGTTATGGAACTAGGAGGTATTCTAAGTTAGGAATAAAACAGCGAATTGTAAACTTTATAAACAGCAAGTTAGGGTACTACAATGCATCAGCATATACAAAAGATATTATTGAAAAATTAAATCGTTTTAATGAAAGCATAGATGGTTTTGAATACCTCCATAACCTCCTTAACGATGATTACTCAAAAGATTTAGTCGTAAAAGTTTTAGCATATAAAATATTGGGAGAAACTAAAGTAAAACTTCCAATGAACAACAGTTCTTTTTGGGATACCGTAAAAAAAATAGAGGCAGAAAATACAAACAAGAAAGATAGTATTACCGTTGACTATATGGGGTATGATTTGTATAAAATTAATCTTAACTCATTAGGCTACAATATTTCCTTTTATTATGTGCCTATTGGTATTTATTATGATTTTGTTTACAGGTGTTACGATTACCCGAATAAAAAAATCAAAGTAACCAATGGAGATATTGTTATAGATGCAGGAGGATGTTATGGCGACACAGCATTATATTTTGCACATGAAGCAGGTAATAAAGGTCATGTTTACAGCTTTGAGTTTATTCCCAGCAATATAAGTATTTGGAATAAAAACATTTCGTTAAACAATGAATTATCTAAAAGTATTACGTTGGTAGAAAAACCAATCTGGAATGAAAGTAATTTAGAAATGTTTTATAAAGATTTTGGGCCTGGAAGCAAAGTAAGTTTTACTAAAGATTTTGAGCCTGATGGAGTTACTAAAACTATAACCATTGATGATTTGGTTAGCGAAAAAAATATAAATAAGCTAGATTTTATTAAAATGGATATTGAAGGCGCAGAATTAAATGCTTTAAAAGGTGCTGAAAAATCAATAATAAAATTCAAACCCAAATTAGCAATATCTTTATACCATAGTTTGAGTGATTATTATGAAATTCCTAAGTATTTAAAAGACCTGAACTTGGGGTACAAGTTTTACTTTAATCACTACACCATGCATCACGAAGAAAGCGTTTTATTTGCAATAATTGAATAGTAAGTATGATTCCTGTAACAAAATCTTTTCTCCCTCCAATTGATGAATACATGGCACAAGTACAACGTGCTTATAATAATGAATGGTTAACAAATAGAGGAGAATTAGTACAAGAATTAGAACAAAAACTCACACAATATTTAAATTTACATAAGAGCAATATCCTTATTACCAATAATGGTACTATTCCGCTACAAATAGCAATAAAACTTTTAGGAAAAGGAGGTGAAATTATTACTACCCCATTTAGCTATGTAGCAACTACCTCTTCTATTGTTTGGGAAAATTGTACCCCTGTTTTTGCTGATATTGATCCAATACACTTGACTATAGATGAGGCTAAAATAGAAGCAGCAATAACAGAAAAAACCACTTGCATATTAGCAACTCATGTATTTGGAAATCCTTGTAACGTATTAGAAATTGAAAGAATTGCAAAGAAATATAAGTTAGCAGTCATTTATGATGCTGCCCACTGTTTTGGTGTAAAGTTTAATGATACAAGTATATTCGAATATGGAGATATAAGTACCTGTAGCTTTCATGCTACTAAATTATTCCATACAGGCGAAGGCGGGGCTATTTTTTCGTCAAATACCGATCTGCAAAAAAAAATATATTATAGTCATAATTTTGGCCATAACGGCCCACTAGATTTTTACGGGCTGGGTATTAATGGTAAAATCAGTGAGTTGCAAGCAGCAATGGGTTTAGCTGTGTTTCCATACATTAATAGAATTATTACAGATAGAAAGACAATTGTAGATTTTTATAACTCTAATATTAATTTCAATCAAGTAAGTACAATGAGTATTAGAAGCGGTACCACATGGAACTACAGTTATTACCCTATAATTTTTAATTCAGAGTCAACTCTTTTGAGAGTTCAAAAAGAACTAAATGATAATAAAGTTTATCCAAGAAGATATTTTTATCCGTCTTTAAATAATTTACCCTATGTTTCTTACTCCGAGATGAAAGTTTCTGAAGATATATCTAAAAGAATTTTGTGCTTGCCTTTATACCTACAATTAAATGAAAATGATTTGCTGATTATAACAAATTCAATTAATTTAAACACTTAGGTCAGTTTTGTTTCAAAAGTATTATTATGATTATAGTAGGTGCAGGAGGGTTTGCTAAAGAAATTTCAGAAGTAATAGCTGAATTGAATATTTTCGATAATCTTTTCTACTTCGATAATGTAAATAATTATCCTACTGATTATAAGGTGTTTAATAAGTACGAGTTAGTATCAGAAATAGATATAGTTAAAGAGAAATTTAAAAAAGATAATAGATTTGTTCTAGGGTTAGGTAATCCCTTTTTTAGAGAACAATTTACTCAACAATTAACTCAACTTGGCGGAAAATTAACAAGTATAATTAGTCCACTTGCAAAAATTGCTAAAAACAATGTAACAATTGGAAAAGGAGCCACTATTTTACATTATTCCACTATAGGCCCAGGGGCTAGTATTGGCGAAGGCGCTTTAATATATCATAATGTACAAATAACCCATGATTGTTTAATTGGGAATTATGTAGAATTATCTCCAAATGCCGTTTTATTAGGAAATGTTAAATTAGGAGATTATGTGCGAGTAGGAGCAAATGCCACTATTTTGCCTAGGCTTAGTGTTGGCAATAAAGCAGTTGTGGGTGCAGGGGCAGTAGTAACAACTGGTATTGAAGATTTATCTACTGTTGCGGGGGTTCCTGCAAGAAAAATAAACTAATTGCTATGCTTGTAAGTGTTTGCATGATAACATATGCACATGAAAATTATATTAATGATGCCATACAAGGTGTTTTAAATCAAAAATGCAAATTTGATATTGAGCTTATAGTTTCAGATGATTGCTCTCCTGATAATACTAATAAAGTAGTAGAAGAAATTAAAAATACCAGTGATACAAATAACATTATAAAATATGTTAGGCACGATATAAACAAAGGTATGGCAAACAATTTTATTTGGACCATACAACAATGTAAAGGCAAGTATATTGCCTTGTGTGAAGGTGATGATTACTGGACCGACCCTTTTAAGCTACAAAAACAAATAGATTTATTAGAGAAAAATATAGATTGCCAAGGTGTTTTTCATAAATCTAAAATTATTTATGAAGAAACATCGTTGAAGTTTTCATTTAAAGAATTTTACCCCAATTTCAACAAACCGTTTTTTACCATTCAGGATTTTATAGAATTAGGCAATTTAATCCCTACCGCCAGTTTAGTATTTAGAAATAACTTTAGCTTAAAAGAAATTGGTGTCCTTAACAATGTAAAAATAATACCAGACATAACGATAAACTTCATAAACCTCTTAAAAGGAAATTATGTATTCATAGATGAATTAATGAGTGTTTATAGAATTAACAAGGGTAGTGTGTTACAAACAATTACTAATATCAATAAAGCAAAAAAAATATTCGATACTATAGAAAATCTAAGCACCAATTATAATAATAGTTTAGAAACCAAAAAGCTAAAACTAGCACATACTCATATTCCACACATTTTAGTTCAAGAAACTTCGAAAAATAAAAAACCTCTGAAGTTTTTATGCTATTCCTATAAATTATTATCTTACCATCGTACGCTAACGGATGTAAATTTTAAGCATTTAATATATCTTTTTTTGGTATCACTAAATATCAAGAAATATTAATTAAATTACATAATTTATTTAAATATTTGTTATACACATAATTAATAAACTAAACTTACAACATAATTACATCATTACTATATGAGAATAATAGTTATATCAGGCATGTTTAAAATACCGGCAGGTACTGGTGGTGAAAGAGTCATGCTTGATTATATTATTGAATTGTCAAAACATTATAATGTTACTTTACTTTATCCGGGTACAACTAATTTTACCTCTCAATTAAAGCCATATGCTATTGAATGCATTACTTTTGATGAAATACGCAATAAGTATAATATAGGTATAAACTTTACCGACAAAGTAAGCCTATGGCTTTTAAATAAAAATGTTAAAAAAATTGCCGAAAAATATTTTGTAGGATATTACCCCTACATTAAAAGGTATTTAAAAGATTTTTTTTCAACTAATAAAAATAATACTATTATTCAAGTAGACTTTCCCTGGTTAATGGGTATAGTTAATTTTATTAAACACAAAATTCCGGTTGTATTTGTTGTTCACGAAATTCAGTTTGTTAAACACAAAAGAGAAGCATTAATATGCCAAAACACAGGTGACATACAAAAGATGGCAGAAAATCTGAAACTATCAAAAAAGTATGAAAAGTATGAACTTAATGAACTGAGCAAATATGATGCAGTTTTAACATTGTCTAAAATTGATAAAAACGTTTTACAGTCAAAAAAAATTAAATCAAAGATTTTTGAATCAACTTTAGGAATAGATATAAGCCAAATAGAAAAATTGCAACATAATTATTTCGACAAACTGGTTTTCATTGGAAATGGCGCACATTTCCCTAATTTAGATGCATTAGTATTTTATAAAGAAAAAATATTGCCATTGTTAAATAAAGTATTACCAGACATTAAGTTGTATGTTACGGGAAAATATGAGCAAAGTTTTATAGAAAAATTTAATGATGAGCCTAATATAGTCTGGTGCGGATTTGTAGATAATTTGAATGAATTGTTGTTAAATTCCATAAGTATTGTGCCCGTAAGAATTGGTAGTGGAATAAGAATAAAAATTTTAGAGGCAATGGCCAGAGGGTGCCCTGTTGTAACAACAGAAATTGGAATTGAGGGTATTGATGTAGTTAATGGTAAGCATGCAATTATTGCTAATGATGCTGATAATTTTGTTAAGGGTATTTATTCAATTGTATCGCAAAAATCACTGGCATCAGAAATGAGTTTTATGTCAAGAGCCTTTGTTGAAAAATACTATAACGTAAAGCAAAATACCAACAAAAGAATTAATTTGTTTAAGAACGAAATTTATAAATAGACACCAAGTAAAAAAACATTTAGATAAAAATATATAAAATAAATTTTTTTAATTTGAAAAACTTAGTCTTAGGCGGTTCTGGCATGATTGGTTTGCACCTCTGCGAACACCTCACTACAATAGGTGAAACGGTTATTAATTTAGACCTTAAAGAAGGAAATGATTTAAGAATTTTAGATTTATCAGTATTTGAGAACATTGATTATGTATGGTTTTTGGCATGGGATGTAGGCGGGGCAAAGTATATTATGAACCCCGATAATTATTTTAGTCTGTTGCATAATAATATGAAAATATGTAACAATGTATTTGAATATCTGAAGCAAACTAAAATTCCATTTACCTTTTCTTCTACCCAATTAGTAAATACCGATAATGTGTATGGGCTGTCTAAAATTGTTGGGGAAGAATACACTCGTTTATTAGGCGGGCAAACCGTTCGTTTTTGGAATGTATACGGGTGGGAAGAGCCGGGTGAAAAATCGCATGTAATTACCGATTTGGTATTACAGGGGCTTACTAAGGGTAAGATACACCTAATGACCACGGGCGAAGAAGAGCGGCAATTTATACATATTAGCGATTGTGTAAAAAATTTGGTTGCACTAAGAAATAATAAAGAAAGGGTTATTCACTTTACCAACGGAAAGTGGTATAGCATTAAAGAGGTGGCAACTATTATTGCTAATAAATTAAACTGTGAACTTTCTTTAGGAAATGTAAAAGGTTATAACAATAAGCTTGAGGCAAATAATACATTTAAAATGCTGAACTTTGAAACTGATTTAGATTCTGGCATAAAAGAAGTAATAAAAAATGCAAAAACTCATTTAAACAAAAAACTGTATGAACCCAATTAAGAAAGTATTTAAACTAATACAAAACAATTTATCAGGTAATAAATCAATTAAGCCCAAAAATAAATCAGTTTTTGAAAGTCCTGATTTGTTAGTACAGCACGTAAAAGAATCTCTTGAATTAGCAGAAAAAGAAATTTCAAAGCTCAATACCTTTTCAGGCTTAGATGTTCTTTCAATTCAAGGCATGTCTGGTATTAAGGGAAGACATTTATTAAATAATATTCATGCAATTGACAATGCCAATGCATTAGAGGTAGGTTCATGGCGTGGTTCTACATTAGTTTCTTCAAACTATAGAAATAACATAAATTCTTTAGCAATCGACAATTGGTCACAATTTAACGGTCCTAAAAATGAGTTTTTCGAAAATTATAAAAAACATATGGGTAAATTACCCAACTTCATAGACGAAGACTGCTTCAAAATAGATTTATCTAAAGTTAATACACCAGTTAATATCTATTTCTACGATGGTGAGCATAGCTATAATTCTCAATACTTGGCTTTTAAATATTATAATACTGTGTTTAGTAAGTACTTTATTGCTATAGTAGATGATTACAACTTAAAAGATGTGCAAAAAGGCACGCAAGATGCCTTTAAAGAGTTAAATTATAAAGTATATTTTGAAAAGTATTTGCCTACAGCCTATAATGGCGATTACTATACCTGGTGGGATGGGTTATATGTAGCAGTAGTTGAAAAACCATGATAAAATGAGTTTAAATAAATTTTTCTACAATTTTTTTATAGATAACAATACAAGGCATTGGCGAGTAAGAAAGCTAGATAACGCTATAAAAAAATGGGCAGGTAAAATTCATTTCTTTTTACATACAAGAAATGAAAAATTAAACAGCATATCGTTAGTAGTTGTGGGCAGAAACGATAACTACGGGGGTGATTTTTCGGCACGTTTAAAAACCACAATAGATTGGAATTATAACCAATTTCCCAATACAGAGCTAATTTATGTAGAATGGAACACAATAGAAGATAGACCCAGCGAAACCGAATGGATTGCAAAAAGGTACCCCAACGCTAAATGCTATATAGTGCCTGAAAATATCCATCAGCAATATGCAGGTAATCCTAAAATAAAAATGATGGAGTACTTTGCGAAAAATTTAGGCGTTAGAAAAGCGTCTAATGAATGGATTGCAATAGTGAATGCAGATGTTTTAATTGGTAAAGAGGCAATTAATAACCTTAATAAAGCAAATAAAGAATATGCTTATGGTACACACTACATAAACATTAAATGGAATGGTGAAGAAATAACCGAATCGTTTTTAAATAGTAAGGCAATTGAAATTAACAGATTTTCTACCAACACCAAGTTAATGTCGGTAGTGGGCAATTTTTTATTAATGCACAAATCTAATTGGTTAAAAATGAAAGGTTATGATGAAAATCTTAAAGATGTAAGGTTGGGAGTAGATAATAATGGGTTGAAACAAATACATTTTCTAGGTATTAAAACAGCAGTAGCAGGCTATCACTACCATTTAGATCACTCAGAATCTGCTATAAAAGGTGGCAGCAACCCTACACATGGTTCAAACAATAATATCTCTACAGGCGCAAACATCCCTTATCATAATCCGGAATCCTGGGGGCTTAATAATTACCCTCTAGAACAAGTTTCAGAAAGAGTATGGCAACTTACCTTAAAATAAAATGAAAGGTAATGACAATAAAATTTTTTTTAACACCCTACCATACACCTGAAAACGCCCATTATCATCATGCGGCTGTAGCATTAGCTGAAGGCTTTATTGAGTTAGGTATAGGCTATTCGTGCAACATTAATTACTGGAAAAATTTTTCAACCGGCAACTATATTTTTAATGCTGTTGCCGATAATAAACAAGATATTCATATTTATAGCACTTCATACTTTAAATTACATGGCATTGTAAATAAAAGTGCCTATAATGTTTTGTTTGATAATGATGATGGGCTATTTTCTTTAGCTACTAGCGAACAAGGAAAAGTATTTAGCAAAATATTCAGAAGCCATTACAATAAAAACCTTCAATATAATTCAAATGTAGTTCCCTGGGCATTTGGTCTGTCTAATAGAATGATGCGTGCCAGTGAGAAATTTTTTGGTGAAAATGTAACAGCCAAAGTATTTCACAACTTTAGGGTAGACCATAGTATAAGAAGCAAGTTTGTTAACGATTTGTTGCCATTATTGAATAACCAATACCCCGCATCGTTATTTTTAACCTCAGTTAATGATTTAAAATTTGAAGAAGAAATCTTGTACCATAACCAAACAGGAAGAAGGCACAATGAAGCCTATTATAAATATTTAAATGGCTCTTTGTTTACCCTTTCGTGTGGGGGGCATTTAGCAATAAAACCGGTATCGCTTCGTCCAAAGTTTAACATGGTTTCGAGAAAATTAAATCATTTAGCTTTCCTCATGGGTTTAAGCAAAAAACCTTTTCTGCTTTACCAGTTCGATAGTTGGCGGCTTTGGGAATGTTTCTACAGCAATACATGCCCAATAACTACACATTTTGAAAGTTGGGGACATATATTGCCCGAAATGCCTGAAAATTTTAAGCACTATATCGGTGTAAATTACCTTGGGTTTAATCAGGCAGCAAAAAAAATACTGGAATTGAACCAACAAGACATTAATACTATTGCAGAAAGTGGTAGAATATGGGCGGCACAACATTATGCCCCGCCTGTTACAGCCAAGCGATTTTTAAACTACATTAATAATAAATGAATAGTCTTGCCCCAATAGTATTGTTTGTTTATAATAGGCCTGAACATACTTTAGCTACATTGCAGTCTTTAAAGAATAATAATCTTGCCGCAGATTCAGTTTTGTTTATTTATGCCGATGGCCCAAAGAATAATGCAAGTGAGACCGAGATGGAGAAAATTAACAAAACAAGAAATATTATTAAGCAAGAACAATGGTGTAAAGAAGTATTTATTATAGAAAGCGAAACCAATAAAGGTCTTGCAAATTCTATTGTTAACGGTATAACACAAGTTGTAAATAAGTATGGTAAAATAATAGTGCTGGAAGATGATCTACTATTCAGTAAAGGCACACTACAATATTTTAATGAGGCATTAGAGTTGTATGAAAAAGTAGAAAAGGTAATGCATGTTTCAGCATATACCTACCCAATACAACTAAATATAAAAGATGAAACTTATTTTTTAAGAAATGGCTCTTGCTGGGGTTGGGCAACATGGAAAAGGGCGTGGAATAATTTTAACAACAATGCTGACGATCTTTATGGAAAATTAAAAAAACATAAATGGGAATTTAATATAGACGGAACTCATGAAGATTTTTTTAAACAATTGGTAGAAAATAAAAACCAATTAAGAAAAACCTGGGCAATTAAATGGTATGCCTCAATATTCATAAACAAAGGACTTTGTTTATCTCCTTCAAAATCTATGGTTAAAAATATTGGGCACGATGGTAGCGGAACCAATTCTTCTTCATATGATATTTTTTCTACACAACAACTTTTAGAAAACACAGAAGTTGTTTTAATACCAGTAGAAGAAAATAAAAAGGCATTGAAGAAAATAAAGAATTTTCTACTTCACTTATACCCATCAAGAAAAAACAAAATTAAACATTATCTTAAAGTAATTTTAAGAAATTTTAAACTATATAATTAGTAAGCAGTTGAAAGTTCTATTTGTTATACACCATTTAATTGAAGGTGGCGCGTCAGATGCAATGGTACGATTAGCTGAGTGTTTGGAAGAATATGACGTTGATATATTTACAAAAAAGAACGAAAGAATAAACACAGGTTTTAATATAATTGAGGGAACTGAAAAAGAACTAGGTAATTTAATCGTTAAGAATTTTTATCAGGTAGTTCATTGGTTTAAAACTGATTACTCAAATTTATTTAGCAATACGATTACAATTCTGAAGAATAATAAGGCTATTCAAAAACTGCCTCCAATAATATTAACTCATTGCCAAATACCTTCTAATATTTATTTAAGCCTTACCCCAATTGAAATCAAGTACTCTAACAAAATTGTTTTTATAACTAACACAGCAAAAAAATTATGTAAACATAGTTTAGTAGAAAACAATAAAAAAAAGATGGTTTATTTTGGTGCAGGTGGATTGTCAATAAATCAAAAGACACACAATAAAAACAAAACAGAAAATATAAAATTTGTAAGAGGCAGTACTTTAAATAAATGTCCTAAAGAAGCATTAAGGTCGTTTAAACAAATAAATAGCTCAACAGCAAAGTTTTATATTGCCGGTAGTGGAAACAATAACAGTCTTTTAAAATATGCAGAAGAATTAAAGATTAGTAATAAGGTTGAATTTCTTGGCCACCTTAATATTTATGAGTGGTTTAAATTGCTTTACAATTCAGATATTTACCTGTATGAATTGCCACCCAGTGCCTATTCTGCAATAGACGGAACAATTCAACATGCCATGTTAACAGGTTTGCCGGTAATATATAAAGGGCCTAAAGCACCCGCAGAGCTTATTGTTCATGGCATTACAGGCTACGTTGCCAAAAATGAGAAAGAAATCTGCAACTATGCACAATTATTAATAGAGAACCCATCTTTGCGCAACAAAATAGGAAATGCCGCAAGAAAATATATTCAACAAAACTTTTCTTTAGAGAATACCAAGAATGAGTATATAAAGCTTTATAATGAAGTAATTAATGAGCCTAGCAAAATATTAAGCAATACTTTTAATATTCAAACATTGCTTTATTCGTGGGTCTATTATATAGTTTATATTTTTGTTAAAGCGAAAGACAGTTTAAGATACAGATTTAAGATGTTGATGGGTAATAGTAAAAATTGAAAAGAAACAGCTTCATGAGGTATCATAAAATTTCCATTATTACCCCTTCTTATAACCAAGGCATTTATCTGGAAGAAACGCTACAATCAATAATAAATCAAAACTATCCTAATTTAGAACTAATCGTTATTGACGGTGGCAGTACCGACAATTCGGTAGAAATAATAAAAAAATATGAACAACATATTACCTATTGGGTAAGCGAAAAAGATAAGGGGCAAAGCCATGCCATTAACAAAGGGTTAAAGTTGGCTACAGGCGATATTATTAACTGGATAAACAGCGATGATTTATTAACTCCCAATGCGCTGTTTTCAATAAATAAACATTTCAATGAACTACCCGATAATATTGGCTTAATTCATGGAGGCACTACTATGTTTACTAATACCAAAACAGTGTGTAACGATTTTGGTTATGATGCAGTAAATACAGAAAGATATTTGGCAGGTATTGCTTTTCCGCAACCCTCGGCATTTTTTAAAAGAAGCTTGTTAGAAAAAGCAGGACTATTAAATGAAAACTTTCATTTTAAAATGGACTACGATCTTTATTCGCGAATGATTTTCTATAGCGATTTTAAAAAAATTCCCGAAATTTTTTCCAAATACAGGCTGCATGAAAGCAGTAAAAGTATTGCATTAAGCAATCGTTTTGTTGGTGACCTGATTACCATATTTTCTGACAGAGTTAACTGGCTGAATTTTAGTAAGAGTATTGCATTGCTTCAATCATTAAATCTATATAAACCTTCAGAATTAAACTTTCAGGATAATGAAATATTAAAAAGCAAAACAATTAAGGAGCAGTTAATGCTATTTTACTTTTTGTGCTATGTAATGAAACATTATTATGCTTCAGGAAATTTTTATTCAGCAAAAGAAGTTTGGAAATACATTAATAATAATTATTCACACACAGAAATTAAAAATGAAAAAGAAGTTTCAGAAACAGGCAAAAAATTACGCTACCTGCCGCTATGGTTACTTACTATAATTAAAAAATACAGGGCAAGTAATTAATAATCTAAAACTGAAATTAGTTTTCAGTATAATAAAAGTTACATCGTAAAAATGTCTGTAATAAAAAACTAGGCACTTTATCTTTCAAGTTCTAACTTCACAAATCGTTTATACAGCAAAAAAGAACGAAAATAGCTAATAGAAGCGCTCATACTGAAGCATCTAAACAATAGCTATGGTTTTTCAAAAGAACTAAAAAGTAGAAATATTGAGCATATTCTTATAATTAATTATTGACAAGCTCGCTACGCTCAATAAATAATCAATAAATTAAAAAAACTAATTGCAACATTTATTCTATAAAGATTTTGTAAAAGATAATATAGCTTTGTATAAGTTGTTTAATGTCATATACATGTATTTATAAATGAAATGGCAGGAGCCTTTGCAATAAGCATTAAGAATGTAATTGTATTGGAAGAGAAACAGATTTTAAATAAACGAGAATTAGTTGCAATATTGCAAAAAAATGAAAAGGGTTGAGTAGTAGCTCATCAAAATAGTAAGATAATTCAGAAAGCCATCCTAATACTTATTGATAAAAATAAGTAGGCTAAAGTTATTCTAAACAAGTTAATGATGATGATGTTTATATGTTTGGCAATTAAGAATGTAATAAAACAGGATATATCATAAAAAATTAAAAATAAAATATCAATACATAAAAGTTTAAAAAAATAACATGTTAAACAAATTAAAAAATAGGTATGCCGAACTTATTGAAGCTGCCACAAACCGTTCACTTCATAAGTTTTATAATTGGCGAGATAATAATTATATCAACCACCAGTCTGCTGTTCAAAGTTTGGTTCGTAATATTTATATGCAACATAGAGAAAGAGCTATTGAAGGCAAATC
This sequence comes from uncultured Chitinophagaceae bacterium, assembly GCA_964543705.1. GTDB lineage: Bacteria > Bacteroidota > Bacteroidia > Chitinophagales > CAIOSU01 > CAYSGX01. The sequence goes on along the minus strand of CAZIZP010000006.1, from coordinate 135,315 downwards.
GTATTTTAACCATAAAGAAGTAGGATTTAGTATTTACAGTCAATATCAAGAAGACGGAATATTGTTATGGATATTAGGTTCAATTGGGTTTAAAACTTACCGAATGGTTGATATTGGTAGCGGAGATGGTATATTTGCCAGCAATGCAGCTAATTTCATAAATAATTTTGGTTTTGATGCATTATTAGTTGAAATTACCCCATCTGGTAAATCGAAAGCAGACAAATTTTACTCAAAAAATATGATGACTGCTATATACCCACCCACAACTGTTACTAAGGCTGTAGATAAAGACAACATTAATCAAATTATTACTGAAAATGGCTTTGCAGGTGAAATTGATATTCTCAGCTTAGATATTGACAGTAATGATTATTGGGTTTGGGAAGCAATAAATACCATTAAACCTCGAGTTGTTGTGTTAGAAAACAATTTGTCTTTTGGCGCACACAATGTGGTAGTGCCCTATGATCGTGATTGCAAGTTTCATTCAATTCATAAAGAATATTACGGTTCATCAGCAAAAGCAAATAATTATTTGTCAAGAATGAAGGGTTATCATTTAGTAGCTTGTAGTAGTTTTGGCATAAATTCTTTTTTCCTAAGAAATGATTTAAAAAATAACATTACGCCAGAAATTAGTATTGATGAGGTGCTGTCTCACCCAATAAATAAAAAACTAGAAGCTGTTTGGAGTGAATTAAAGAATTTACCTTTTATAACAATTGAATAGGCTTAGCTATTCATAGTTGAATGGCTATATTTTCTGATAGAATCACCTCGGTTAATGCTTAACAACGTACTCTACTAATTCAATCAATTAGTCTTCACGAATAAATTTTTAGCATGTTGAAATATTTAAAGGCAAAATGATTAAAGTACTGATAATGCTATATAACATTTTGTGCTATGTAATGAAACATTAATATACTTCAGGAAATTATTATATAGCAAATAGTATGAAAACATTTTAAATACAATTACACCTATATTGAATTAAAAAACAAAAAAGGAGCATTAGAAACAGGCAAAAAAATTAAGTTGTTTACCAGTATGGCTAATGATATTGTTTTAAAGTTTAGAACAAATGGCTAAAATGCTCAGCATAACGCACGTTAAGTTTTTGAAAAACATTTTATTTATACTGTATAATAGATACTACATTACTTAAATGATATCCATAAAAAGTAAGTTCAATTTAACTTTCAAGAATTAACTTCACACAAACTTTATACAGTAATAGTAAAATGAGAATAGCATTTATAACCTCACATATAGATAAGTCTACTCAGTGGCTATGGTTTGCACAAGAATTTAAAAAAAGAAATATTTACCAAGTACACATAATGATAGATGAGAAGCAGCCAATACTTTACAGTGATTTAAAAGATAATGATATTAAAACTTACTATTTAAAACACAATAATATTTTTTCGCACATACTTAATTTCTTCAGAGTAGTAAGAATTCTACTGAAACATAAAATTAATATAGTACATACAGAGTTGCCTTATGGAAATCTTTTAGGGCTTCCTGCAGCATTTATTGCAGGAATAAAAAGAAGAATAAATACCTGCGAAAATGCTTCATGGGCAATTGATTATAATAGTAAAAAGCAATGGTTTATAGATAAACTCGCTTATACATTGGCTAAGAAAGTAATTGTACTTACCGACCTTTCTAAAGAATACTTAATTAAACACTATGGGTTGAATAGAGAAAATATTACTACCATAGGCCATTCTATAAAAGTAGCCGATTATGAAAATATTGCACCACAAAGAATTGAAAATTTAAGAAACGAGTTAGGTATAAAACCAAACGATATTGTACTGGGCATGGTTGCACGTTTAGAAGACTGGAAAGGGCACAGTTATGTTGTTGAAGCATTGAAAGATTTAGTTTTAATATATCCCAATACTAAATTATTAATTTTCGGTTCAGCAGGCGATTACTTAGCGGTGCTGAATGATTTAATAAAAAAAAATAACTTACAGCAATACATTTTCTACAAAGGCTTTGTAAAAGATAATATTGCACTATACAAAGTATTCAATATTCATATTCACGTGCCTATAAATGAAATTGTAGAAACATTTGGTATCAGCATTATTGAGGGTATGATTTCAGAAGTGCCTCAAATTTTAACTAAATCGGGTATTAGTTGCGATACTGTGAAACACATGGAGAATTGCGTTGAGGTGCCTTATAAAAATAGTGAAGCCATTAAAGAAGCTATTATTATGCTAATAGAAAATAAAGAACTGGGAAGTAAATTAGCTGCACAAGCTAAGAAAGATGCTATTGATATGTTTAGCTATGAAGCAAAAGTAGAAAAGCACATGGCAGTTTATAGTTCTATTTCTTAATTTCAATGAAATACAACACACCTTTTTTTTCAGTAATTGTTCCAGTTTATAACAGAGAAAGCTTTATAGTTTCCTGTATAAATTCAATTTTAGATCAAGATTTTGACAATTATGAAATAATATGTGTAGATGACGGAAGTACAGACAATTCAATCTCTTTTCTGAATGCGTTTCAAGACAAAAGAATTAGAATTATTCAACACGATAAGAATTTAGGAAGATGTATTGCAAGAAACACCGGTATTAAAGAAGCTAAGGGCAAATGGTTGTGCTTTCTGGATTCAGACGATACTTACTATCCGAACCACTTATCTTCTCATAAAAAATTAATTGATTTGTACCCAAGCCAGAATGCATTTGCAACAGAACAGCTTTGGGACAATAAACCCAAAAAATATGCTTCAAGAAAATTATTTGAAGAATTAGTTGATGTTACTTTAGAAGACTGCATTTATTCAAACCCAATATCATTAAATCAACTAAGCTATAATTCTGAAAAAATTAAATTACTTTTTCCTAATGAAAGAATACCTATTTCAGAAGATTGGTTGTTTATTAGAGAATTGTTATTAAAAACCTCAATTCTAAAACAAAATGTTGTAACTACAAATGTAAACGAACACGATATGCGCTCTATGAATTCTACTTCGGCTCTCGAAATAGCTAAATGGAATGAATACACAGCTCTTTTATTTTTAAAGAGAAATTCTATAACCAATTTATTGAAACAAAAAATACTAAGTAATACCTATTTGCTTTGTGCTAATATAATTTTATCTTTCGGTGACAATAGCAAGGCAATTAAATACCTTAAACCTGCATTAAAGTTGACATACACTTACCTGAATTATTTATTCTACATTAGCTTGCTTAAATTTTTTTTAAATTTAATGAAGTTAAACTTTCTAAAAAAATAGCACTGCATGAAATTGATAAGTAAATATGGCCTGATTCGTCCTTTATTATTGCTTGTATTGTTAGCAAGCAACTATATTGTTAAAAGTGCCGATAGATATTGGGTAGCAGCAGGGGCAGGTGTTTGGAACAGCACTGCCAACTGGTCTGCCACCTCGGGAGGTGCTCCCGGGGCATCAGTGCCGGGGGCAGCCGATGTGGCCATTTTTAATAATGGTGGGTTAGGCAATTGCAATATTAATGTGGCAGTAAACGTATTAGGCATGCAGGTAAATGCCGGCTATACAGGCACTATAACCCAAAATAATTTTACCGTATTTATTGGCGATAATGGTTATGTACAAGCTGCGGGTACATTTACCGGAGGAAGTGCCCAAATTTTCTTAAATGGAAATTTTACGGTAAACAATGGTGGAACATTTACTTCAACAACCGACACGCTGAAAATAGCCCAAAATTTTGTTTTAGGTGCAGGAGGAGTTTTTAACCATAATAATGGTACCACAGAATTAAGGCAAAGAGCTACCTTGCCAAATTTTATCAATGTATCTATTTCGGGCACCATTCAATTTTTCAGACTAATATTTGCTGAAAGAGGAATAGCAACAAACTACAATTTAACCGGTGCTGATATTACAGTGCTAAATGATATAATAACTGCTAATACTACCACAGGGGCTATATTATCTTTTGGAACTGTAAATGTTAAAAGAGATATCATAATGATAGATCCCGCACCAGGGCTTATTACAACAGGTAATGCTAACGCAACTTCATTTGTTTTTAATGGTACCGGTACACAAAGAATTGTAGGTTCTCTTACACAATTAAATAACAGAGGTAGAATTCCCTCTATGATCATTAATAAATTACCAACAGACTCTTTAATTATTATAAATCATGTTGTAATATTTGCCGGAGATATTAATTATATATCCGGAATTATCTCAGGTAATAACTCACTTTCGTTTTCTGTTTCTGCAACACAAAGATTTACGGGTAATTATGAATTCCCTGCAACACTTCAAATTAGAAATATCGGCAATGGTAATTTTATTATTCAGCCGGGGTCAATATTGGGGGTTTTAGGCAGTTATGTAAAAACAGGATCAACTGGAGAAAGAATATCAATTGAAGGAACAGGAGGTGAGTTACAATTAAAGGGTAACATTACTGTGTCGGATCTAGGGGAACTTTTTTCAACTACTACCACAACAGGCACTGTAAGAATTAATGGAACAGGTAACCAAACTTATTTTGGCTTTTCTAACCAAAGAAGAGCTTTTTTTCCTAATGTTATTATTGATAAGCCAGGCGGCACATTAACAATAAGAGATTCTATTAATATTGTTGGCAACTTACAATATATAAGAGGCACTGTAGATGCCGCTACATTTTTGTCAACCGTATATTTTTATCCTAACTCTGCCGGTGCTACTATAGCTGCAAAGAGTATAAATGGTGCCATTGAATTTTATAATTTGTTTTTAACCGATAATTCAAGAAGAACATTTAACTCAGATGCTGATGTGCAGAATGTTATTTCTCTAAATAATGGGGGGCTTATTTTAAATTCTAACTCACTAAGATTAAAAAATCCTGTGAACACGGCATTAAGAAGAGGTACTGATGGCTATATTGCGAGTGAAACAACTCCGGTGCCGGGTTATGGTTATTTTATTTGGGATATAGGAAATAACACAGGAAATTATGTGGTGCCATTTGGTCAGGTAAACGGGTCAGCTTATCATCCTTTGTTATTTAATATCACCGGTGCTGGTACTGTATCAGGTATAGGGGCATTAAAGTTTGCCACATACTCCACTGCAACAAACGTTAACCCAAATAACAGGCCCTTACCTGCTGGCGTAACCAATTTAACTAACATTATTGGTTCAGAAAATGCCTCCAAAACACTTGATAGGTATTGGATAATTGAACCGGAAAATTACACAACAGTACCTACAGCTGGCATTACATTTACTTATAGAGATAGCGAATGGGGGGGCGTATTTAATAATATTAATGAAAGCTTGTTAAAAGCACAAAGATGGAATTCCAGCACCTCACAGTGGATAATTCCGGCCTTCGGTACTGTGAATATTACAGCCAACATAGTTGCAACAACAGGTAACACTAATTATGGCACTTTTACTTTGGTAGATGAGACTTTACCTGATTTAATTATTGCTGCCAATGATACATCATTGTGTGTTGGGCAAACCATAACATTTTCAGAATTAACTACACCTGCACCTCTATCTTATTCATGGTCTTTTCAAGGAGGTACTCCTGCAACATCTACTTCAGCTACTCCATCAGTAACCTATAATAACACGGGTAGTTATAGTGTAACGGTAACAGGTACCTTTGCCAATGGTAGCATAACTACTGTTTTTAATAATTACATAAATGTTTATACCCCGCCTGTAGCTACACTTACCCCCGCAAATATTTCTTGTAGTGGACTTACAAATGGTAGCATTACTTCTTCGGTTACTGGGGGCTTGCCGAACTACAGTTATCTATGGTCTCCGGGAGGGCAAACTACACCAGGAAGAACCGGTTTGGGAGTAGGAACTTATACCGTTACTGTAACAGATAGCAGAGGCTGTAGTGATACGGTAGTTACCAGTATTACTAGCCCTCCTGAGGTTACTTCAACAGGTAGCGTTACAACGAATATACTTTGTAACGGGGGTACAGGTACAATAACAGCTTCAGGTAGCGGAGGCATTGGTACTGGTTATCAATATGCGATATGTAGTGGAGCAGGGTGTACAGGTTTCGGCACTAACCAAGGCACGACCACATTTACAGTAACGGCAGGCACATACAGAATAAGAACTACTGATAGTAATGGTTGCACAGCAGTGAGCGCAGACATAGTAGTAAACCAACCTACAGCGTTAACTTCAAGCGGCACAGTAACGACAGCAATAGCATGTAATGGCGGTAATGGTGTAATCACGGCAAGCGCTACAGCTGGCACAGTAGGCAGTGGCTATCAATATGCGATATGCAGTGGAGCAGGCTGTACGAGTTTCGGCACTAACCAGGGCACAACCACATTTACAGTAACAGCAGGTACATATAGAATAAGAACAACTGATGGTAATGGCTGTACAGCAGTAAGTGCAGATATTATTGTTAATCAACCCAATGCAATAAATATTGCTTCAGTGAATACAACGAATACATCTTGCTTAGCAGGCGGCACAGCAACTGTAACTGCTTCCGGTGGCACCGGTACATTGGAATACAGTGCAGATGGTAATTTTCAAACCAATAATATTATAAATAATCTTGCCCAAGGCAATTATACACTAACAGTAAGAGACGCTAACAGTTGTACTGCAACTCAAACATTTACCATCTCGGGACCACCTGCGTTGACGGTTACTTCTGTTTTAAATAACAACATTACTTGTAATGGTGCTAATGATGCGCAAATAACCGCAACTGCTTCCGGTGGGTCAGGTAGTGGCTTTGAATACAGTCTGAACGGGGGTGCATTTCAGTCAAGTGGAATTTTTAGCGGATTAGCTCCTAACACTTATGTCATAGAAGCAAGAGATGATAATGGTTGCTCTGTTACTGCTACGCCAGATATTATTGTTACTGAGCCTACAGTAGTAAGCTTTACGTTTACGACAACAGCAGTAAGTTGTAACGGAGGCAGTGACGGAGTTATAACTGTAACAGCCAGTGGCGGTAGTGGCAGTGGCTATGAATACAGTATAGACAATGGAGGCAACTTCAGTACTACCAATCCGATAACAGGTTTAGGAGCAAATACCTATCAGGTATTAGTAAGAGACGGAAACGGGTGTAGTTCTACTGCACAAAGTGTAACCATCACTGAGCCTACAGTAGTAAGCTTTACGTTTACGACAACAGCAGTAAGTTGTAACG
>CAZIZP010000006.1:0-128016 GCA_964543705.1 uncultured Chitinophagaceae bacterium | reverse complement strand
GTATTAGTAAGAGACGGAAACGGGTGTAGTTCTACTGCACAAAGTGTAACCATCAATGAGCCTACAGTTATTAATCTTTCAGCAACAGTAATTAATGTTAGCTGCAATAGTGGAACTAATGGCGCAATTGATTTATCAGTTACAGGTGGCACGGGGCCTAATTATACTTATGATTGGACACCAGGTGGGGCACAAACGCAAGACCTTTCAAATATTATTGCGGGAAGTTATGAAGTAACTGTAACCGATGAAAACGGTTGTACTGCAACTCTATCCGAAACGGTTACAGAGCCAACGGCAGTTACTTTTACATTTACTAAAACTGATGTTACTTGTTTTGGTGAAACAGATGGTACTATTACCATTTTAGCAAGTGGTGGATCTGGTAGTGGGTACGAGTATAGTTTAAATAATGGAGGCACTTATGTTTCAAACAATGGATTGTTTACAGGTATAGGTGCAGGAAATTATACTTTATTGGTTAGAGACGGTTCAGGATGTATTTCTGCAAGTCAGTCAGTAACAATTGTTGAGCCTACAACTGTGTTATCAATTTCGCTTTCAGTATTTAGAGATGCCAGATGTGCCGGGGAATGCAATGGCTTAATAAGAGTATCTGCAACAGGAGGAACTACACCTTATGAATTCAGCTTTGATAACGGCACATCGTTTTCGAATGTAGATTCAAGCGGAACTTTATGTGCAGGTACTTATGAAGTTATAGTAAGAGACGCTAATGGATGTACCGCTTCCTTAACCAGAGATATTATTGAGCCGTCAACTCTTACTATAACTACTGTTCTCGATAACGATATTTCATGTTTTAATGCTAATGATGCTCAAATTACTGCAACCGCTCAAGGTGGAACACCAAGTTCAGGCATTTATCAGATGGAAATAACCGGTTCTGCTCCAAGCGCAGCTCAACCAGTAACTACATTTACTTTACTTGCACCTGGAACATATCAGGTAACAGTTACAGATGCCTTAGGTTGTTCTGTTACAAGTAGTCCGGCTATTACTATAACCAATCCTGCTGAATTAACCGTAACAACAGTGTTAGATAACGATATTTCATGCTTTAATACTGATGATGCACAAATTACTGCAACAGGTGTTGGAGGAACCGGAACATTAGAATATAACATTGGCAATGGTAATCAGCCTGGCGGAGTATTTAATAATCTTTCAGCAGGAAGCTATACTGTTACGGTTACCGATGCCAACGGTTGTTCAGTTTCAAGTAATCCGCCAATTACAGTTACAAATCCTGCAGAATTAACCGTAACTGCAGTTTTAGATAATGATATTAGTTGCTTTAATGCTAACGATGCTCAAATCACTGCAACAGAAACGGGTGGTATTGGACCTTTTCAGTATGATATTGGAAATGGCAATCAGGTAAATGGAATTTTTACAGGGTTAGCTGCAGGAAACTATGAGGTAACTGTAACGGATGCAAATGGCTGTACAGCAATAAGTAACTCAATTACAATAAACAATCCAACAGAATTAACCGTAACAGTTGTATTAGACAATGATATTAGTTGCTTTAATGCAAATGATGCACAAATTACTGCTACTGCAAACGGAGGCGTTCCAAATTATGAGTATAATATTGGCGGAGGAAATCAGCCAAGTGGTGTATTTGGCAACTTATCGAGCGCAACATATACCATAACTGTTACTGATGCAAACGGTTGCACAGTAGAAAGCAATTCAGTTTTAGTAACTAACCCTGCTGAATTAACTGTAGCCGCTACATTAGACAATGATATCACATGTTTCAATGCTAATGATGCTCAAATAACAGCAACAGGTGTAGGTGGGACAGGAACATTAGAATATAATATAGGCAATGGTAATCAGGCAAGCGGAGTGTTTAGTAGCCTTGCAGCAGGAAGCTATATTATTACAGTAACTGATGCCAGTGGTTGTACTGCTGAAAGCAATTCAGTGTTAGTTACCAACCCTGCCGATCTTACCGTATCTATGACATTAGATAATGATATAACTTGCTTTAATGCTAACGATGCTCAAATAACTACTACTCCTAGCGGGGGTACACCTGCTTATGAATATAATATTGGTAATGGCAATCAAAGCAGTAATGTGTTTTCTGGACTAACTGCTGGTCTATATAGAGTTACCATTACAGATGCCAACGGATGTACAGCCGAAAGCGCTAATCCGATATTAGTTCAAAATGCAGATGAACTTACAGCTTCTGCGGTATTAGTAAACCCTATATTTTGCCATAATGTCTTTGATGCTCAAATTCAGGTTACTGCAAATGGTGGTACAGGTTCATTTACTTATCTCTATAATATAGGTAATGGTAATGTAGGTTCATCAATTTTCCAAGGACTAACAGACGGAAACTACATCATTACAGTAACTGATGCCAATGGCTGTACGGTTGAAACAAATCCTGTAGAGATTGTCAACCCCCCATTGCTTACAGCTACTGCAATATTAGACAATGACATAACTTGCTTCAATGATAATGATGCAAAAATTACTATTACTGTTCAAGGAGGAACCCCTCAAAATATAGATGAGTATGCATATTTTGATAATAATGCAGGTGTTCCGTTCCTAATAGGTTCATCACCTTTTCAAATTTCAGATTTAGCAGCAAATAATTATGAGATTGTTGTTCAGGATGTAAATTTTTGTACAGTCACAACAAATGTGATTATAGTAACCAATCCTGCTGAACTAACTGTAACGGCTATATTAAATAATGATATTAGTTGCTTTAATGCAAACGATGCTCAAATCACTGCTACAGCACAGGGTGGAACAATAGCAAGTAATTACAACTTTGAAATTACAGGAGGCGCAACCAACACAACAGGTATTTTCAATACACTTGCTGAAGGTAGTTATACCATTACTGTAACAGATGATAATGGTTGCTCTGCTACAAGCAGTCCTGCAATAGACGTAACTAATCCATCAGAAATTGTAATTACTAAAACCATTACTGATGTACAATGTTTTGGTGAAACTAATGGTGAAGTAGATATAACTGTATCAGGAGGTACACCAGGTTATACTTACTCATGGAATAATGGGGCGTTTGATACGGAAGATATTTTAGGGTTGCCGATTGGCACCTATGAAGTAGTGGTTACCGATGCCAATAGTTGTACAGCATCTAATATTTCTGAAATAATTCAGCCTGATGAAATAGTTATAAATTCTTCAGTAATCAATGTAAATTGTTTTGGCGGCAGCGATGGTGAAATTGATATTACAGTTTCGGGTGGTGCAGGTAATTTTACTTTTGAATGGAATGATGGTGATCAAAATGAAGACAGAAACAACCTAATAGCTGAAACCTATTCAGTAACGGTAACTGATGATAACGCATGTACGGCATCAGCTATAAATATTCTTGTTACTCAACCTGATTCACTGGACCTATCTACTATTAATGTAGACATTAGCTGTAATGGTGGCACTGACGGAAGCATTGATGTAACAGTTTCAGGAGGCACCGCGCCTTACGGTTACTTGTGGTCTAATGGTGCGGTTTCTGAAGATATACAAAACCTTACAGCAGGAATTTATTGTGTAACTGTAACCGATGCTAATGGTTGTGAAAAATCTATTTGCGATACAATTATAGAGCCTGATGTTATTACTTTAGGAACACAATCGGTACCAACTTTATGTTTTGGTTCTTCTGAAGGGGAAATAAGTTTAAGTGTTTCTGGCGGAACACCGGGCTATTCATTTGAATGGAGCATTGGTGCAACTACACAAGACTTACAAAATCTTTCTTCCGGAAATTATTGTGTAACAGCAACAGATTCAAGAGGCTGCACAGCTACTATTTGCGAAGACGTTACACAGCCTGATGATATTGTAATTACTAAAGTTGTAACAGATGTTTTGTGTAATGGCGAAAACACGGGTGCTATTGATATTACTGTTTTAGGTGGAACAGGCGCTTACACTTTCTTATGGCAACCAAATGGTGAGCAAACTGAAGATCTAAATGGAATTCCTGCGGGATTATATGGTGTATTGGTAACTGATGCCAATGGTTGTCAGGATACTACTACTGCAACAATTATTGAGCCTTCAGCTATTACGGTTTCAGGCGTTGTGACAGATGTTTTGTGTAATGGTGAAAATACAGGAGCTATTGACATTACAGTTTCAGGGGGCACACCAGGCTACATTTTCTCATGGAATAACGGTGCATTTAATTCTGAAGATTTAACCGGTGTTCAGGCAGGCAATTATGTGTTAGACATTGAAGATGCCAATGGCTGTGTTTTAGCCGGAACTTCATTTGATATTGTTCAGCCTGCAACACCATTGGAAGTTACAGCAACTTTAGATAATGACATTAGTTGCTATAATGCAGATGATGCTCAAATTTCAGCAACAGCAACAGGCGGAACACCATCATATGAATTTTCAGTTAACGGTAGTCCATTCTTACCCGTAAATGTTGCACCGGGACTCCCTGCAGGTAACTATCTGGTAGTGGTTAAAGATGCTAATGGTTGCTTCGATACTATCCCACAGGCAATCGTTGTAACCAATCCTCCGCAACAATTTATTACCACTGCGTTAGATAATGACATCTCATGTTTCAATGCTAACGATGCACAAATTACTGCCACAGGAAGTGGTGGCATTGGCGCATTAGAATATAGCATAGATGGAAACACTTTTAGTGTAAATAATGTGTTTACAGGTTTGCAGGCAGGAAGCTATACAGTAACAGTTCGTGATGCAACAGGCTGTACAGAAGTATCTGCTCCGGGAATTACAGTTACTAATCCTGCGGAATTAACTGTTGCAGCAGTGTTAGACAATGATATAACATGCTTTAACTTTAATGATGCACAAATTACAGCTACTGCAAATGGCGGTGTAGGAGGTTTTGAATATAGCATTACCGGACCTAATGGGCCTTTCCAGTCAAGTGGTACATTTAGTGATTTGAGTGAAGGCTCATATACTATTGATATTCGTGATGCCAATGGTTGTACTGCAATTTCGAATGCTGTTGTTGTAAATAATCCTGCTGAATTACTAGCTGCCATTATTTCATCTACCAATGTAAATTGTTTTGATGGCAGCGATGGCACTGCAACAGTGAATGCTACAGGCGGCACAGGTGCTTATGGTTATACTTGGAGTACAACGCCAGAACAAAACACCGCTACGGCTACAGGTCTTGCAGAAGGGCAATATACTGTAACGGTTAACGATGCTAATAGCTGTACTACTACGGCAGATATTATAATTACACAGCCTGCAACACCGGTAGCTGCCGATGCTGTGGTAGATAATAATGTAAGTTGCTTTGGTCTTAATGATGGTGAGGCTACAGTTACAGGTTCGGGCGGAACAAGTGCAAATGGAACATATTTGTATTTGTGGAGCAATAACGCTAATAATCAGCAAACTTCAACAGCCTCTAATCTTTTAGCCGGAACTTATTTTATAACCGTTATTGATGATAACGGTTGTGAAGCTACTGATTCTGTTATTATTACTCAGCCGGAATTATTAATTGTTACCATTCAACTGGATAGTAATGCCTATTGCAATGGAAATGGCAGAGGGCAATTAACTGCAAATATTATTGGTGGTACAGCACCTTATGATTATGCATGGTCTAATAATTTTAACACACCTGCTTCTACTGATACATTTAATATAAATACCAATTTAACAGTTGGGCAATACGATGTTACTGTAACCGATGCAAACGGATGTTCTGCAACAAGAGGCAGCAACGTATTTGAAAGGCCCGGAGTTACAGTTTCATCATTTGAAATTGTTCGTTCTACCTGCGGGAATGCAGATGGTTCTATTTTAGTGGTTGCCACTACAGAAGATAATCCTTTAACCTATGCATGGTCGCATGATCCCGGATTGAATGCACCATTTGCGCCAAATATTCCGAAAGGTAATTATACCCTTACCATAACTGATTTGGCTACTTGCGATACAGTGATGAGCTTTGAAATTATTGATATTGATGGCCCGCAAATTGATGGTACTGTAATAAAAGAATCTTATTGTGAAAACGATAATGGCTCTATAACAGTATTAGTTGCAGGAGGTACATTACCATATCGTTTTGAGTGGGATTTTAGTCAGTTTGAAACCAATGCTACTGTTGAAAATCTTGAGCCGGGCACATATAGTGTAACAGTAACTGATTCTAACGATTGTGATATTTCGACTACAATAACAATAAATAATGTGCCTTCACCTGAAGTAGCAATTAACGAAACTTCCCCACAAACCATTCTACTTGGCGAAGAAGTGCAGTTAACCGTCTCTGTTTTCAGTTCATTGGGTAATGTAAGTTATGAATGGATCCCTTCAGGAGATATTGAGCCTTTTGATAGTGATACAGTTTTGGCAAAGCCTGAAATTACAACAGTGTATCAAGTATGGGTAACTGATTCAGCAACAGGCTGTATTTCAAGAGACACCATAACTGTTATTGTTCGTGATAAAGACAATATTTTTATTCCGAATGCTATAACCCCTAATGGCGATGGTGTGAACGATACATGGATTATTCGCGACCTTGCAGAAATTAAAAATAACGAAGTAATTATTTTCAGTCGTTGGGGCGATGTGTTGTTTACTGCGCGCCCTTATAATAACGATTGGGATGGTACACATAATGGACAAGTGCTTCCGGCAGGTACTTATTATTATATATTGAAACTAGATGATTTGGGAGAAGTAAGAGACGGAAATATTACGATAATTAGATAGTAGAATTGAGAGATTTAACTGTGTAAATGTAAAATTTAATAATAATGGCCAGTAGCTAAAAGCTAATGGCTAAAAAATAAAGTATGAGAAAACTATTTTTTCTTTTTTTGTTAATGGCTTCAGTAAAATTTGCTGATGCACAACAACAAGGCTTATTCAGCTTATATCGCGACAATAGCCATTTGCTAAATCCTGCTATTGCAGGCTCGGAGGCCAACCCAATAGCAGCCTTAACTTATCGCAATCAATGGCGCAAAATTGAAGGGGCACCCAATACTTTTGCCGGAAGCTACAGAGGCCGAATTGGCAAATCGCCTCATGGTATTGGTGGCGTAATTATGAACGACCAAACCGGGCCTACTTCATTTACCGGTATTACTTTTTCTTATGCGTTTCACTTAGATTTTTATAAGATTAATCCTTTCTATTGGTCTAAGTTTTTGCGTAAGAGTAAAATATCTATGGGGCTTTCGGCTTCGGTGTATCAATATCGTTTAAACGCCAATATGTTGCAGTTAGATAATCCGAATGATCAGGCAGTCGCTAACGCCAATGTTTCAAGTTTCCGGCCAAATGCAGGTGCAGGTATATACTACTATTACGATAATTTGTACTTAGGTTTTTCTGTACCCTTATTAGTTCCTATTGAATCAAGATTTGAAAATGGAGGCACATCTCTTATCAAACAAATTAATCATTTTTATGGTGTAGTAGGTGGTAAAATTGTTTTGAAAAAGAAAACTCATTTTTTAGAACCTTTGGCTTGGGTAAGGTTTGTGAAAGGCGCACCATTTTCCTGGGATGCACATGTGCGCTACCGCTATAAAGATATTTGGTGGGCAGGGGTAGCGTATCGCTCATCAAAAACAGCTGTAATTGAGGCGGGCTTTATGGTTAAAAAGAAATTTCAAATTGGTTATGCTTTTGACCAAAATATCTCTAATCTTGCACGCTATACAGCCGGCTCTCACGAGATTATTTTAGGCTATCATTTTATTAAGAATAACAGAAGGTATTAGTTATCATGAAAACCTTCGCCCTTATAGGTGCTGCTGGCTATATTGCACCACGACATATGAAAGCCATTAAAGAAACCGGTAACGATTTAGTGGCTGTCTACGACCCTTTCGATAGCGTAGGCATTATAGATTCCTATTTTCCGAAGGCCGATTTTTTTGTTGAGTTTGAAAGATTTGATAGGCATATAGATAAGTTAAGAAGAAAAGGCACTAAGGTTGATTATGTAAGTATTTGTTCTCCCAATTATTTGCACGATTCACATATCCGTTTCGGGCTAAGAAATAATGCAGATGTAATTTGCGAAAAACCATTGGTGCTGAACCCGTGGAATTTTGATGCGCTGGAAGAAATTGAAAAAGAAACAGGAAAACAAGTTTATAATATTCTACAACTTAGACTGCACCCTTCAATTATTGCATTAAAAGAAAAAGTTGCAAAGGCAGATAATAAAGAAAAATACGATTTTGATTTAACCTATATTACCTCAAGAGGCAATTGGTACTATACTTCCTGGAAAGGAGATGTCAGCAAATCAGGTGGAATAGCTACAAATATTGGCGTGCATTTTTTCGATATGTTGAGTTGGATATTTGGAGATATACAGCAGAATATTGTGCATGTGCACACGCACGATACAGCAGCAGGCTATTTAGAATTTAGTAAGGCCAGAATACGCTGGTTTTTGAGTATTAATGAACAAACTATTCCTGAAGAATTAAGAAAGCAAGGCAAGCGAACTTACCGTTCTATGAAAATTGAAAATGAAGAAATTGAATTCAGCGATGGGTTTACCGATTTACATACCCAGAGTTATAAAAATATTCTTGAAGGAAAAGGGTTCAGATTAAATGAAGCTCGTAAATCAATTGAAATTGTGCATCAAATCAGAAGCATGCAACCTTTAGGACTAACCGGAGAATACCATCCTTTTGCTTCAAAGCCACTGGCTTCACACCCTTTCTCACAAGCTAAATAACTAAACAAAACATAAATGTGTGGCATCGCGGGATTTTTAAGTTTCAGCAAAAACTTTTCTAAAGAAAATTTAGAAAATATTACCAACGTGCTGAAGCATCGTGGGCCCGATGCAGCAGGATTTTATTTTAATGAATTAGTTGGGTTAGGGCATAGGCGATTAAGTATTCTCGATTTATCTGAAGTGGCAAACCAGCCTATGTTTTCTCACTGCGAAAGATATGTTATTGTATTTAACGGAGAAATTTATAACTACAGAGAAATCGCAAAAGATTTAGCTGTTGAGCTAAGAACTACTTCCGACACAGAAGTTTTATTAGAATCGTTTATTAAGTGGGGTGTTGATTTTGTGCATAGGTTGAATGGCATGTTTGCCTTTGTTATTTACGACACCAAAGAAGAATTACTTTATGTCTATCGCGATAGAATGGGTATTAAACCTGTTTATTATTACTATGCTGAAAACGATTTTATTTTTACTTCAGAATTAAAGTCTTTCAATGCACTGCCGAAGCAATATAAAGGCAATATAAACAAGCAGGCATTAACTCAATTTTTGCATTTAGGATATATTCCGGCCCCACATTCCATCTACGAGAATATTAAAAAATTCCCTTCAGGGTATTATGCCATAGTTGGTAAAAATAAGTTTGAACTAAAATCTTACTGGAAATTAGAAGAGCAAATAGAGGAAAAGGTTATTTCAAATATTTCAGAAGCAAAAAATAAGCTGAAAGAATTATTGTTAAGTGCAGTGCAATACCGAATGATAAGCGATGTGCCATTCGGAACATTTTTAAGCGGAGGTATTGATTCCAGTTTAGTTACAGCAATTGCGCAACATCTTTCTGAAAAACCGGTAAAAACATTTTCTATTGGCTTTAAAGAAGGAAAATTTAATGAGGCTCATTATGCCCATGCAGTTGCCAAACATTTAAAAACTGAACACTACGAAAAAACCTTATCGTATAACGATGCACTTGATTTGTTAGAAACCGTTTTTGAAACTTATGATGAGCCTTTTGCCGATAGCTCTGCATTCCCTACATTGTTGGTTTCACAATTTGCCAGAGAGCATGTTACGGTAATTCTTTCAGGCGATGGAGGCGATGAAACCTATTTAGGATATGGCTTTTATGAATGGGGAAAGAGGTTGAATAACCCGCTCGTTAAGGTTCTAAGAAAACCTATTGCTACTACCCTTAGTTTTGGCAATAATCGTTACAAGCGCGCTGCACAATTGTTTCAATATGAAAACGAAGCCAAACTAAAATCGCATATTTTTTCACAGGAGCAATATCTTTTTTCAGAAGCAGAAATAAATAATCTACTAACTGATGATTACAAACAAACATTAGCATTTGATGAAGAAATAATAACCCCAAAAAGAAATTTGAGTTTTGCAGAAGAGCAAGCCTTATTTGATATGAAATATTACCTACAAGACGATTTGTTGGTGAAAGTTGACAGAGCAAGTATGCAACACTCTTTAGAAGTAAGAGTACCTTTAATTGATTACAGGCTTATACAATTTGCCTTAAACCTTAGTGAAGATTTAAGAAAGCAAAATGGTATTACAAAATATTTACTAAAAGAAGTGCTTTATGATTTTGTCCCCAAACAGTTTTTCGATAGACCAAAATGGGGTTTTGGTATACCTTTAGGGGAGTGGCTGCAAAAAGACTGGAGATTTTTAATTAATGATTATTTAAATGAACAAGCAATAAACCAAGCCGGAATATTTAATTATCAGGTAGTTAATCAGTTGATTCAACGTTTTTTCAAAGGAGAAATATATTTATATAATAGGCTTTGGTTGATGGTAATCACTCAAAGAAATCTAGGAAAATTTTCCTGATTTAACTCTTATCATTGCAATAGCAGCCAAATAAAAAGGTATACAGGGTATTTTATACCTAACTAATGCACCGAAATTATAACTTGTAAAACCTACCGCAAAAGCAAAGACAATTGAGAAAAATAAACAAAAAGTTATTACTGAGTTACTGCCGATAATTTTAATTGTCCTAAGAATACCTATCTTTAGAAAAGTAGATAATGTAAAATATAATATTATAAAACTCTCAAAGGCAGCAAATAACATAACTATATTATTAACCTCCCATAAATAAGGACGAAATAATGTCACATTAACAGCCATAGGAAACTTTGTCAATAATGCTCCAACACTGAAATCCTCAGTAACTCCACCTAGAGAATATCCTGATCCTCCTTCTGAAGCTACAGTATGCCAAGATTGATAATCCTTAGTTGTTTTTTCTAAATTATCAATAGAAAATCTACCGGCACTTGAACTTAAATTATTTACAATTAATCCTGAAAACAAGACACCTATTCCTAAAAATAAAGGTGTGAAAATTGTTCTAATTGTTTTGTTAGCAATCTTATCTTTATAAGAAGAAAACACCCAATATAATCCGGCAGGTATAAAGGATAGAATTATATACCCTTTTATAAGGGTTATAACATAGCTTAAAGCAATTGATATAATTAAAAACTTGTAAATTTTTTTACCTTTTATGAAGCCAAAATAAATCGAATACGTTAAAAGGCTCAATGCAGAAAACGTGATAGAATCTTTTAATATTCCGGATCCCCAGAAGAAGACAGATGGCACAAATAAAATTACCTGAGCAAAAATTTTCTTATTATTTGGAAATAAATCTAAAAACACTAAATAAAGCTTCCAATTACAATAAAATGAAAGGCTAGCAAATAAAAATGCAGTAGGTAAATAAAAATTAAAACCAAATAGTGTAATTAAAGAAGTTATTTTCATGAACAAAGGATCGCTTCCACCATACTTAAAAATCCAAAAACAGTCAAACAAGCCCCCAGACGCTTCTTTTGCCCAAGAACTTGAATAAATTTCTATAAATGATTTGTATTCATCAAAAAAAACATAGTTGATCCAGTCAGTAGGTTGTTTAAATAAAGTTTGACTTATTGCTCTTGACCAGAAGAAAAAACAAAGAGTATCACCACCTTTGTAATAAAATTGATAAATCATTGAGAAAAAAAATGCACCAGTAAACTTTAATAGAAGTGTGTTTTTATAATACTTAAAAATATCAAGATCATAACTATAGTTAGCCCTACCTCTTTTAAGAGCAAATTGATATATTAAAATAAAATATATTGGAGCAATAAAAAAGTCAATTAGTTCCACTCAAGAATTAAATGTTTAACAACAAAAATAAACTTATAAATTAGTTAATTAACTATTTCTATTTTTACACAAATAATAGAAGCAGTGCAAAAAATATTGATTACAGGCTGTGCCGGTTTTATTGGTTCAAGTTTAACAGAAAAGCTTCTTGAAAAAAAGTGTCAAATTTATGGCATTGATAATTTTGACAGTTTTTATTCAAAATCTATTAAGCTTAGGAATATCAAGAATTCACTGAGTAATAATAACTTCAAGTTTATTGAGTGTGATATAACAAATAAAACTTCATTTGATAACATTAATGATATTGACATAGTTATTCATCTTGCAGCAAAAGCAGGGGTATTACCTTCTATAACTGACCCTAAAGGATATATTAATACAAATATTGTTGGAACTAACAATATTCTTGATTTTATGAAGAGTAAAGGAGTGAAAAAAATGCTTTTTGCATCTTCTTCTTCAATATATGGTAATTTAAAAGAAATTCCATTTTCAGAGGCGAATACACCTGATAAAATGATTTCACATTATGCATTCACAAAAAGATCATGTGAGTTGCTTAATTATGTTTATCACCATTTGTATAATATTGATATTGTTAATTTAAGATTCTTTACTGTATATGGCCCAAGACAAAGGCCAGATTTGGCAATACATAAATTTGTTAAACTAATTGATGAAAGTAAGCCAATAACAATATATGGAGATGGTTGCACCTCAAGAGATTACACTTATATAGAAGATACAGTATCTGGGATATTTCAGGCAATGGAATACATTAATTCTCATACAGGTGTTTTTGAAACAGTTAATTTAGGTAATAATAAACCAGTAAAACTTAAAGACCTTGTTGAACTATTATATGAAGAAATGAGTGTGCCGAAACAAATAGAATACAAACCTATGCAGCCTGGGGATGTCGACATAACTTATGCAGATATTTCTTACGCCCAAAAATTATTCTCTTACAACCCCACTGTTGATTTTAGGCAAGGTATTAGAAACTTTATAAAATGGTACCATGAACAAAAAATCTAAAGTTCTGTATATTTCTTACGATGGCATGACAGACGCTTTAGGACAATCTCAAGTATTATCATATATAAAAAGATTAAGTAATCTCAGTTATGATATAGAGATACTTTCCTATGAGAAACCCGACCGTTTCATTCAAAGCAGAAGCGAAATTGAAGCAGAAGTAAACAAATATAATATCAAATGGAGGCCATTGCTATACACCAAATCGCCTCCAATAATATCTACTTTAAAAGATTTATATATTGGTTGGAGAACACTAAAATATAATATTGAAATTGGAAATAAATATGACATAGTTCATTGTAGAGGATATATAGCCGCTATCTTGGGGGTAAAGTTGAAAAAGACCTTTGGAATAAAGTTTATTTTTGACATGAGAGGTTGGTGGGCAGATGAAAAGTTAGAAAGTGGACTATGGAATAACCCTATTTTCAAATTGGTTTACAATTATTTCAAAAAGTTAGAGAAAGATTTTTTTAAATTTTCTGATTACAGCATATCACTTACCTATGCAGGCAAAGAACATATAGTTAATTCAAAACTAAAGGAAACAAATGTTGAAGTAATTCCTACATGTGTTGATTTTAATGTTTTTAAGCCATTCAGCCAAAATGTTAGAGATGAAGTAAGAGCCGAATTAAATATTCCGCCAGATGCTAAAGTCTTACTATACAGCGGTGCCCTTGGTGCAAATTATAATAATGAAGGTATATTTAAAATATATTCAATTGCATTAGAGAAATATTCTGAGTTGTATTTTTTAATTCTTTCTAAAGATGAAGTTTCTTACGTTAGTTCAGAATTAAAGAAATACAATATTAACCAAAGTAAAATTAGAATTGTTAGTAGTCCATATAATAAAGTTTATAGGTACTTAATTGTAGGAGATATTGGTATTATTTTATACAAGAAGCAGTTTTCTGCAATTGGAAGAAGTCCAACAAAACTAGGAGAGTATTGGGCATGTGGTTTGCCAATAATTTCAATCAACGGGTTAGGTGATTTAGACGAAATAATAAAAAAGTATCCTGAAGGGGGCAATTTAGTTTTGGATTTGGCCACTGAAAATGTACTTCAAGCAATGGAGGAATTATTTGTAAAGTCTGAAAATAAGATGCTACTTAGAAAGTATGCCGAAGATTATTTTTCAATAGAGTCTGGTGTAGAGAAGTATAATAATGTTTATAAAAGATTAAAAACAATGAATTAATGAAAATTCTTTTCATTGTTCCTTACCCAATAGCTGCTGCACCATCTCAAAGGTTTCGTTTTGAACAGTATTTTGAGGCATTGAAAAAAGAAGGTATTCAATATGATGTACAAAGTTTTATTGATGTAGCTACATGGGATATTCTTTACAAGAAAGGATTTTTTTTTCAAAAAATATTCGGAATACTTAAAGGCTTTCTGAGAAGAAAATTGCTTTTTTTCAAGTTGCAGCAATACCATTGGGTTTTCATTCATCGCGAAGCAGCACCTATTGGTCCGCCAATATTTGAATGGATGATTGCTAAAGTTTTCAGAAAGAAAATTATTTATGATTTTGACGATGCTATTTGGTTAGAGAATGTTTCAGAATCTAATAAAATGGTATCTAAGTTAAAGTGGTATAGCAAGGTGTCTTCAATAATTAAGTGGTCTTACAAAGTATCTTGTGGGAATGATTTTTTATGTGATTATGCAAAAAAATATAACAATAATGTGGTGTTGAATCCTACCACAATAGATATGTTTAACCTGCATAATGAAACAAAAAATCAGCACACCGATAAGTTTGTAATTGGCTGGACAGGTACTCATTCAACCATAAAATATTTAGAGCCAATAGTTCCTCTTATTGAACAATTGGAGAAGCAATTTGACTTTGACTTTTTAGTTATTTCAAACCGAAAACCTGACTGGAATTTGAAGTCGCTGAAATATATAAATTGGCAAAAAGAAACAGAGGTTACCGATTTGTTAAAAATGAATATTGGTTTAATGCCTATTCCCGATGATGATTGGGCAAAAGGGAAGTGTGGTTTTAAGGCATTACAATATATGTCGTTAGGTATTCCTGCATTGGTTTCTCCTGTGGCTGTAAATAAAAAAATTGTTGATGATGGTATTAATGGCTATTGGTGTAATACAGAAGAGGAATGGAAAGTGGCTATTTCTGCATTAATACAAAATGCAGTGTTACGAGAGAAAATGGGTAATGCAGCTAAAGAAAAAATTAAAAACCATTATTCGGTTGAAGCAAACACACCTAATTTTTTAAATCTTTTCAAATAACTAATTGCATATTCTTGTTTTTCAATCGAATGGTCTTATTTTGCAATTGCTAAAGTCTAAGAGAAAAATATGTGTGGCATAGTAGGTGCATACGGGTTTAAAAACAATGTAAAAAATTTACAGCAATTCATTCAGCCTGCTGCACAACAACTTTCTAAAAGAGGTCCCGATAACCAAAACACAGTTGAGTTTGGCAATGCTGTTTTAGGTCATGCGCGCTTGTCTATCATAGACACTTCTTCGGCAGGCAATCAACCCATGTATGACGAAACAGGCAGATATGCCATTATTTTCAATGGGGAAATTTATAATTATAAACTGCTGAAGAAAGATTTAGAGCAGAAAGGCTACACTTTCAATTCAGGCTCAGATACAGAAGTTTTGTTAAAGCTTTATATTGAATACAAAGAAAATTGCCTTGAAAAGTTAAATGGTTTTTTTGGTTTTGCAGTTTACGACAAGCAGAGCGATGAGTTGTTTATAGCAAGAGACAGAATAGGCATAAAGCCAATGTTATATTTTCTGAACGACAACATGCTGGTTTTTGCTTCAGAAATGAAAGCCTTATTGCAGTTTCCAATAAAAAAAGAATTAAACTACAATGCTGCTTACTCTTACTTTCAATTGAACTATATACCGGGTCATGAGGCCATAATAAAAGGAATACAAAAGTTATTGCCCGGGCATTACATCAGTATTAAAAACAACAAGGCCGAAATAAAGCAATACTATAAAATAAACGATGCTTATAAATCGAAAAATTATGCCTCATTAAATTACGATGAGGCAAAAAACAAACTGAACGATTTAATGCATCAATCTATTCAAAGAAGGTTGATTGCCGATGTACCTTTAGGATCTTTTTTAAGTGGAGGTATAGATTCTTCTGTAGTAGCATATTTGTCAAGTCAATACTCGCCAAACATCAATACTTTTTCGGTAGGTTTTAAAGACGAACCATACTTTGATGAAACACAGTATGCCAACTTAGTTGCAAAAAAGATAAAGACCAATCATACAGTGTTTTCTTTAAGCAACAATGATTTGTTTGCTGAAATATTTAGCATTCTCGATTATTTAGACGAGCCTTTTGCCGATTCTTCGGCCATAGCGGTTTATATATTATGTAAGCAAACCAAACAAAAAATAACCGTAGCACTTTCGGGCGATGGTGCCGATGAAATTTTTGGCGGTTACAATAAACATCATGCAGAATTAAGGGCAAGACAAACAGGTTTGCTAAATAACATAGTAAAGTTGGGTAAGCCTATTTGGAATTCGTTGCCCAAGTCAAGAAATTCAAAAGTGTCTAATATTGTCAGGCAATTGAGCCGTTTTGCAGAAGGGCTTTCGTTAAACAATCAAGAACGTTACTGGCGTTGGTGTGCATTTGTTAATGAAGACAACGCAAAAAAATATTTCAGAAAAGACAAGCTAGAAAAAATAAATTTCAATGAATACAATAAACTGAAAAATCTTTTCTCACAGCATATTAAAAATGAAAAGAGTGATTTGAATGACATGTTATATGCCGACATGAATTTGATTTTACCCAACGATATGTTGCAAAAAGTAGATTTAATGTCAATGGCAAACAGCTTAGAGGTACGCGTGCCTTTTTTAGATCATGAAGTAGTAGATTTTGCATTTTCGCTTCCTGCCGAATATAAAATAGATTCAAAAAGAAGAAAAAAAATATTGGTTGATACTTTTAGAGAGTTCTTACCAGACGAAATCTTTACCAGACCGAAACATGGCTTTGAGGTGCCTTTGTTAAAATGGTTTAGAAACGAATTAAAATCTTTAATTGAGGACGATTTGCTTAAAGATGCTTTTGTTGAACAGCAGGGAATTTTTGATGTAAATGAAATTAAGAGAATAAAAACAAAATTATACTCAAACAATCCTGAAGATACTCATGCTCAAATATGGGCATTAATAGTGTTTCAATATTGGTGGAAAAAATATTTTAACTAATGCCCAAAGTTCTTAGAATCATTAACAGGCTGAATTTAGGCGGGCCAACCTATAATGCGGCATACCTAACCAAGCATCTTTCTGCTAAATATGAAACTATGTTGTTAGCCGGAATGAAAGATGACACAGAAGCTTCTTCAGAATTTATTGTGAGAGATATGGGCATAGAGCCACAATATATAGCTGATATGCATCGCTCTATAAACCCATTAAACGATGTAAAAGCATTTTTTGAAATCATTAAAATTATTAGAACATACAAGCCCGATATAGTGCATACGCATGCAGCAAAATCAGGAGCATTAGGAAGAGTGGCAGCATTTGTTTGTGGAGTGCCGGTTATAGTGCATACTTTTCATGGGCATGTATTTCATTCTTATTTCCACCCGGTAAAAACCAAAATATTTATTCTTATTGAAAGATTTTTAGCAGCAATAAGCACTAAAATTGTTGCAATAAGCAATCTTCAGAAAAAAGAACTCACACAAGATTTTAAAATTTGTAAGCCTGAAAAAATGGAAGTTATTCCTTTGGGTTTCGATTTGAAAAGATTTACAGAGAATCAGGAAGAAAAAAGAAAGCAATTCAGAGAAGATTATAATGTTTCAGAAGATGAAATTGCGATTGGATTAATAGGCAGATTAGTGCCTGTGAAAAACCATAAACTGTTTCTGGATGTAATTAATCAAGTTAAAGCCCAAACAACTAAAAGGGTAAGGTTTTTTATTGTGGGCGATGGAGAAGAACGAAATAATATTGAAAGCTATGCTAAAGAACTGGGAATTGAATTTGTTATTGGAAATTTCAAAAATGAAAAAGCTTTGTTAACCTTTACTTCGTGGATAAAAAATGTAGATTATGTTAATGCCGGGCTAGATATTATTACGCTTACATCTTTTAATGAAGGTACGCCTGTGAGTGTAATAGAAGCACAGGCGTCTAACAAGCCCGTGGTCTCTACTATGGTAGGCGGTATTCAAGATGTAGTAATTGAAAATGAAACAGCTTTGTTGTCACCATCGAACGATGTTAAAGCCTTTGCCAATAATTTATTGAAACTTATTGAGAATGATAATTTAAGGAACAGTTTTGGCAAAAAAGGCAGCGAGCATGTGTTGCAACAATATGGATTTAAACGCCTAGCAGCCGATATGGGGCGTTTATATAACTCTCTTTTAAAACAATAATTTCACATATAACGCAATTCGTCTTTTTGTTACACTGAAATACTTATTTTTGCGTAACCTACTAATATTCTAATGAGGAAACTGCTGTTGCTGATTGTGCCATTGCTTACCTTAAGTTCTTGTAAGTATTTTTTTCCTAACTACTTATTCAGAGAAACAAAAGATTTTTATTACTACGAAATGACAGAGCTTAAGCAGCAGGAACATGTTGTAATGCATGGAGATTTTATAACTTTTAATGTTACTCCGCAGAAGGGGCTTCAATTAATAGATTGGGCTACAGGTGCTGGTGGGGGTGCACAAATGCAGATGATGATGCAAGGAGGCATGGCGCAATACTTTGTTAGGCACGATGGAACGGTTGATTTGCCTATTATAGGTGAAGTACAGGTGGCAGGTATGAAACGTTTGGAAGTAGAAAAAATGCTTAAAGAAAAGTACGCATCGGTTTTTGTTGATCCTTTTTTAATTGTTAATGTTTCTAACAGAAGAGCATTTGTTTTCGCAGGGCTGGGAAGAGCACAAGTGGTTCCTTTACCTAGAGAAAATACAAGCTTGGCTGAGCTATTAGCCCTTTCAGGTGGAATTACTGAAAATGCTAAATCAAATAGAATAAGAGTAATTAGGGGGGATTATGAAAATCCTACGATAAAAAAAGTTGATCTTTCAACTATTAATGGCCTAAAAGATGCCGGTATGACTATTCAGGCGAATGACTTAGTTGTAATTGAGCCTGTTACAAGAGCAGCACCGGCAATATTAAGAGAAATATCTCCATACATGGGACTATTAACCACGGCACTAACACTAGTCTTGTTATTTAGAAGAAATAATTAATGAATACAGCAACCTCCATATTAAGAAGCATTCAGGAATTACTTGGAGAAGATATTAATCTTAGCCTGTTGATTTCCAGTTTCAGAAAAAGTTTTATCTGGATATTCTTGATAGCCGCGTTTACATTTACGCTTGTTTTCTTTTATTTAAGATATACATTACCTGTTTATGAATCTAAAGCAACTATAGTTTACAAGCCTGATAATTCTACAACAAAAATGTTGGGCTTAAAAGAAGATTTAATGTTAAGAGCTTCAGATGATATAAGTCTTGACGTTCAATACTTAAAGTCAAAAATTCTTATTGACAGGGTTTTGGCAAATATGCCCGTGACAGTCAGATATTTTGTTGAAGGAAGAACAAGATTTGTTACTACAGAAATGTATAGGTCATCGCCCTATGAAATAAAGCTTTACGATATTAAGAACGAAGCAATTATAGGTAAAGAGATTAGTTTTAAATTTTTGAATAAAGAAAGCTTTGAAATCAGCTTTACGCACAATGGTAAAACTGAAACAGAATCATACTCTTTTGGCAAACCGATTGAAAATAATTTTTTCACCATAGAGGTATTATTAAATAGAAAGCTTGCCGACTATGATATTAAAAGAAGATATTACTTTGAAATAACTAATATTTCTTCCCTTACAGGTAGGTTAATAAAAAATCTTGAAGTTATTCCTACAGGTGCAAGCAATATAAACATCGTATATCAGAACAATGATGTTACTTTTTGCCATGAGTTCACAAATAACTTGGTAAATGAGTTTATTATATTTAACAAAGAAAAAAAATCTGAGAGTGCCGACCAGATAATAAAGTATTTAGAAGGTAAAATAGATACATTTAGAAACGAGCTAAGTGCGTTTCAAGATTCTATACGTCTTTTCATGATTGAAAACCAATTTTCTGATCCTGAAAATGCACTTAGAAATGCCAACGAAAATGTTTTAAAATTAGAAGCTGAAAAAAATGAGATACTTTTTAAAATTAAAATGCTCAATTGGTTTAAAGAGTATTTAGATAATCTAAAAGATTTGAGGTTGTTATCAACCGGCTTACTGGAAAATGAATTCTCAGGTTATTCAGAATATATTCAAAGACTAAAAAAACTTGAGTCTGAAAAAGAAGAGTTACTTCAAAAAGTTACTGTTGAGCATCCGAAAATTCAATTAATAAATAAAGAAGCTAACCAAATAAGAGAGGAAATACAAACCAACCTGAATAATGTAAATGAAAGATTAAATTTCAGGCTTCAAGACATTATACAAAAACAAAACCAGTTTAGCACATTACTATTTGAGCTTCCTGAAAAAGAAGCGGAATATAACAGGTTGAAAAGAAAATATGACATGCTAGAGAAGTACTATATTTCTCTACTAGATAAATTAGCCGAATACTCTATTGTACGTCAAGGAATAGTTTCAGACTATTCGGTATTAGAAAAAGCATCAGTCCCGGTTACACCTATTGCACCCGATAAGCTTACTATTTGGTTGGCCAGTTTGGTAGCTGTAATAATTTTTTCAGTATTAATCATTCTAGCAAGATATGTGTTGCACAATACAATTATTTCTGTTGAAGAAATAAGAAGAAAAACAAAAGCCAATTTCTTAGGGGCAATTCCAACCGTTCAGGAAATATTACCTAATCAGGCCATTTCAGTTAGTACTAGCCCAAAATCAATTCTATCTGAAGGGTTCAGGACTATTCGTTCTAATTTTCAATTTATTAATAATGAGCCTGGGCCAAAAATTATTTCTGTAACTTCTTCTATTTCAGGTGAGGGAAAAACTTTTATTTCAACCAATATATCGGGCATTTTGGCTCTATTAGATAAGAAAGTGGTGCTTATAGATTTTGATATGAGAAGACCAAGATTAAACAAAGTTTTTAATTTTGATAATGAAAAAGGCACCAGTACATTGCTGATCGGAAAACATTCTGTTAGCGAGTGTGTAAAACAGTCGGAATTGGAAAATCTTCATATCATTACTTCGGGTCCTATACCTCCTAACCCTGCCGAGTTAATTTTATCTGATAATTTGGATAAATTGCTTAAAGAATTAAAAAGCAAATACGATTACATAGTATTTGATACACCGCCTATTGGTTTGGTTACCGATGGTTTGGAATTAGTAAGAAGGGCCGATTACCCTATTTATGTTTTCAGGGCCGATTATTCTGATAAGGCTTTTGCCGGTAACTTAGATAAGTTAATTGATGAAAATAAAATTCAAAATTTATCTTTTGTATTGAATGATATCGGAAGAGGCGTTTCGGGATATTATTATGATAAGAATTATTCATATAGCTATTCTTATGGTTATGGATATGGAGCAGGATATTATGTGGAAGCTGAAAAACCCAAGAAAAAATCTTTCTTAAACAGAGTACTTAGCAAAAAAGATTTAGAAGACTAATAAAATATGAACGAGCAGTTTTCACATGATATATACCCTGTACTTTACACAGTTTTTTTTGTTATTGCTGTTCTGTTTTCAGCATTAATAAACTCATTAATACTAAAATTCTCTACTAACTTAGGAATGAGAAACACCGTAAATTCCGGACAAATTCGCTGGGGCTCGTCATCAAAGCCATCATTAGGCGGTTTTTCATTTTACATTGTTTTTCTAATTTCTATCGCTATGCTAGGTGTGGTGCCTGCTCCAGAAAGTGGTTTATTCAACAAACAACTCGTTGGGCTTATGGCGGCTTCTAGTTTAGGTTTTTTATTAGGCTTGGCCGATGATGCGTACAATACCAACCCATTGGTAAAATTTATTGGTCAATTTACTTGTGCCAATTTGCTTATTACTACAGGCTACATTATAGATATGTCTTTAATACCTGAACTAAACTACTTTATTACCGTGCTGTGGGTTATAGGGCTTATGAATTCTATAAATATGCTTGATAATATGGATGGCATTACAGCCTCTACTTCAGCTTCTATATTGTTGGGTGGGGTTGTGTTAATTATTTCCGATAAAGGAATAGATACATTCTATCTTATCATTATTCTTGG
This sequence comes from uncultured Chitinophagaceae bacterium, assembly GCA_964543705.1. Lineage (GTDB taxonomy): Bacteria > Bacteroidota > Bacteroidia > Chitinophagales > CAIOSU01 > CAYSGX01. The sequence goes on along the minus strand of CAZIZP010000006.1, from coordinate 105,713 downwards.
AGTATTGGGTGCCTTAATTGGCTTTTTGTTTTTTAACTGGAATCCTTCTAAGATGTACATGGGCGATACTGGAAGTCAGTTTTTGGGTGTGTTTTTAGCCGGAATAAGCATTTTGTTTTTTTGGGATTATCGCCAAGATGAAGTGTCAATCTTGGACTTCAGACAATTCTTATTTCCTATGCTACTGTTTATTGTACCGCTTATTGATACCGCAACTGTTTTTATTAGAAGGCTTGCTAGAAAACAATCTCCTTTTGTTGGTGGAAAAGACCACACAACTCATCATTTGGCTTATTTAGGTTTGTCTGACAGGCAAGTAGCAACAGCCTTGTTAGTATTATCTCTTCTGTCGGTTGCCTTTGTGTATTATTTGCATAGCTTATTTAATCAATGGAATAATATTTACACCATATTAGGTTTTGCTTATTTCCTAATAGTATTTATTGTTATGCAAGTATTATACGATTTAGGTAAGAAAAAAATGCAAGCAAAAAAACTTCATGAAATCAATATCGATGAGCAGGTTTCGGAAAGTTAGTGTTCAGATTATTTTCCGAAGAAAAAGTGCAGCACTATAAAGAGCAAGCCCGAAAGAATTATAGTAACGGGCAGCGTTAATACCCACACAATTAATATATTTTTCACGGTGTCTTGTCTTAGGTTTTTTACACCGTCTGATGCTACCATGCTGCCCGCAATGCCCGATGAAAGCACATGAGTGGTGCTAACCGGCAGCCCTATGCCTGTGCTTAAGCCAATAGTGCTTGCCGCTACAATTTCGGCAGCGGCACCTTGGGCATAAGTAATATGTGTTTTGCCAATTCTTTCGCCAATAGTTACCACTATTCTTTTCCAGCCAATCATAGTGCCTATGCCTATAGAAAGCGATATAAGCATTATTACCCAATAAGGAGCATAATCAGTATAGGCGGAAAGATTTTCAGCAGCTGCCTGTAACATTTTCTTGTCTTCGCTGTGCTTTATTATTTCGGGGTTTTTAGAAATGCTTTTTATGTTTTTACACAATACCTGTGTTTGCTCTTTTATTTGAAATGCTAAAGCAGCATCTTTTTCTGAAAAATGGTTAATGCTTTCAATTAATTCTGTAGCCAGTAAAGTATTAGAAAGCATTTCGTTCTTCGCCTTGTTGCTACTTGTGCTATTGTTTTCTAATACCGTTTTAATTTTTTGTATTTCGCTTATGGCTATTTGCTTATCAAAAGTATTATTCAGTGTATAGTGCAAAGGCAAAAATGTCATTAACACTATCATTACCAGGCCAATGCTTTTTTGCCCATCATTGCTTCCGTGAAAAAAACTAACTGCTGTGCAGGTGGCAACCAATATGCCTCTTATCCATAATGGTGGTGGCTGGTTGCCCTTTGGCGGCTCGAATATGGCATTGTTCTTTATTAATATCCTAAATACCGATAGTAATAATATAACTGCCGAAAAGCCAAAGGCCGGAGAAATAATTAGTGCCAGCACCAGGTCGAAAACCAGTTTCCAGTTTATTACCCCATGAGTTACCACAAGGCTAAAGCCTATACTTGCCCCAACCAGCGAACCCATTAAAGTATGCGAGCTGGTACACGGAATGCCAAAATACCATGTAAGCAGGTTCCACGATATGGCTGTAAACAATACTGAAAATAAAATGCAAATTATGTTTACATAACTTTCGTTCATTACCTCGCCAACCGGAAACAGTGCCACAATACTCATTGCCACGGCAACACCGCCCACCCATGCACCCAAAAAATTAAATACCCCCGACCATACCACCGCCTGTACAGGCTTTAAGGTATTAGTATAAATTACCGTAGCCACGGCATTGGCAGTATCGTGAAAGCCATTTATGAAAGAGTAAACTGCTGAAAGCAAAATAAATAGCAGCACGCAACAGGCAACCTCAACACTTAATGAGCTTAATATAATTTGAAAATCGTGCAACTTGAAAAAATAATGGCAGCAAATGTACCTAAGTGCAGCGGCAACAATGTTAACACAACGTTAAATTTAACATTAAAACATTGATGTTACCTCTTTCTTTTTTGCCCTTTATTTATTAATTACAATATCATTTTCATACAACAAGGAAATATTTTTTAGGCTGAAAAAAACTAATTTCAGAGGTTTTAATCTTATCTCATTGAATAAAAATGTACCTTCATAATTGTTGGCAATGGTTTTTCAGCAATAAAACAATATTTAGTTAAAGCAAAACATATTTTAGCACTATATTTCACTTTTTAGTAGTAATAAAACACTTTATAGAAGCAATGTATCATTTGTGATTAATTGCTTCTATAAAGTGTAATACAATTACTATATACTGAATATTATAGCTTAAAAACGTTTTTTTGCTACTAAATACTGTAATACTTCAGCTAAAACATGTAAAGTTGTAAATAAACCAAGAATATTTAAGGTACAGGCCTGCCTAAGTAGAAAAATACAAATTTCAGCATACAAAAGGTCTAAGTAACACCTCATAGAGTTAAGAAAAATACCGAAAAAAGAAGATTAAAATACGGTAAGGGAAATTAATTTCCGGCTAATAATTCTAAAATTTCTTTTTGAATAGAGGCATTTACAGCAATAGCAGTTAAAATAGAAATAACCAAGCCAATAAAGGCATATACAATGTCTTTAACAATAAGTTTAGAAGCGGCTTGTAGGGTTCGGGTGCCGGTAAAATGCTGAGAAACAGTCATGGCCAGTTCTCTGCCGGCAAGTAAACCCAAAAATACCCAGGTAGTACTCATGGGCACATTACTTATATTTTGGAAAAAAAGTAGAATTAATGAGTAAATAAAATCTATAAGCGTAGCTCCTCTAACATCAGTAACTTCAGTTTTTTCATTAATAACTTCTTGAATTTTGTCTCCGCGTAAATAAAACAACAAGCCCAGCCCTAAAAAAATATAAGCCGCAAAAACCAAAAACTGAATAAAGCTAAGTTGCCTTGGCAGCGTTACAGCTATATTGGCCCCATCTTGCATCAACCACACTGCCCAAAGAAAACCGCTGGTTACCCATTGCACGGTAGTCCAAATAGGGTGGGGTTTTCCGGTAGTTAAACGTTTAATAGCTTTAGCTAAAAGAAACCACACTACTAAAGAAACAATAAAAGCAATACCATAGCCAAATAAGCTTTTCTGAAACATTTTTTCTATACCGGCTAAATTGGCACTGTAGGCACTTAAGCACAAGAAGGTAGTAGAAACAGGCATTCTAAGCCTGGTAAGCAATAAAAGAATTAGTGGAGCAGCCAATTGTAAAAACTGAAATTTTTCGGGAGCTTTTTCAAAGCCTTTTGCCGATAAACGCTGAAAAGAAACATCGCCATTGTATAAATACCAGCTTACGCTCATGGTAACTACAAATATTCCGCCTATAAAAAGCCATAATACCCACCAGGGGCGTTTACCGTTAGAGGCTAAAAAGGTACCAATAGTTTGAATACTGTCGTTAGCAATAGCAGAATAGCCGGCAAACAAAAAACCCAGCCACATGGCAATATTGGCATAAGGGTATAAAGCCCCTGTAACAATTAAAAGAATACTTAGAATTAAAAAGAATTTTCTCTCCTTGAAAAAAAACAAACTAACAACGCTTGTGCGGTATGAGTCAAATAACTCGTAAACAAACGATTTTGGCTTCTTGGCCTTTGCCATTTATCTAAATTTCTGTTGCAAAGCAACGAAAGGCAATAGCAGCATCAAATCATTTTGTGTTAACAAATTGTTAAGTCAAAAAAAGATAAGTTGTAGATGCAAAAAATGCTAACCAACGGTGGCAATAACTTTTAGTTCTATAGCAATAGGCGAAGGAAGGGCATTTACCTCAACGGTGGTTCTACAAGGCTGATTGTCTTTAAAATATTCAGCATAAATTTTATTAAACTGCTGAAAGTCGCGCTTCATGTTTACCAAAAAAACAGTTACATCTACAATATTATTCCAATTGCTGCCGCTTTCTTCTAAAGCGGTTTTTACATTTTTAAAAACTGAATGTACCTGTGCTTCAAAATCGAAAGATTTATAGTTGCCATATTTATCAAACTCTAAACCCGGAATATTATCGATTCCTGTTTCGCGTGGCCCAAGGCCACTTACGAATAGCAGGTTTCCAACTTTTCTTGAAACTGGATACAAGCCCATAGGCTTTGGCATTTTATCGCTATAAACTTTGTCGCTCATTTTGTTGGTGAATTAGGTGGTTGGTAAATTGAAAATTGTTGGGGTTAAAAATAGAGTTTCAGGTTGTTTTCACAAATACATTTTTGGCTTCAGTGAAAAATCGCATGGCTTCCCAACCGCCTTCACGACCCACGCCACTTGCTTTTACGCCACCAAAAGGGGTGCGTAAATCTCTTACAAGCCAGCTGTTAATCCAGACAATTCCGGCTTCAATATTTTCAGCCATACGATGCGCACGGGTTAAATCGCTGGTCCAAATGGTTGCCGATAAACCATACTGAACACTGTTGGCCATCATCAAAACTTCTTCTTCATTTGTAAATGGCATTAAGGTAACCACCGGCCCGAAAATTTCTTCCTGATTAGTACGGCAATCGTAACCCAACCCTTCTATAACAGTTGGCGCTACAAAATAACCTTCGGCACATCTGCCCTCTAATTTTATTTCGTTGCCACCACATAAAACAGTGCCCCCTTCTTCTTTAGCCAATTGTATGTAAGAAAGAATTTTTTGCTGATGCTGTTTTGAAACAATAGCACCTAAATTTGAAGCATCATCGTTGGGGTCGCCTACTTTTAAAGATTTCACTCGCTCAACAAAAGCAGTTTTAAATTTTTCATAAATATTTTGGTGTACAAAAATTCTTGAACCACACAAACATATTTCCCCTTGGTTACTGAAAGAGGCAGTTACAATATTTTTAACGGTTTCTTCAAAATTACAATCGTCAAAAACTATGGTGGGGTTTTTTCCGCCTAACTCTAAACTTAATTTTTTAAACATAGGTGCAGCAGTAGCGGCAATGCGCTTGCCTGTTTCGGTGCCACCGGTAAACGAAATGGCTTTTATGTTTTTGTGTTCAATAATGGCTTGCCCCACTTTATTCCCCAAGCCATGCACAATATTTAAAACGCCTGCGGGTAAGCCTGCTTCTATACAAACTTTTGAAAGCAGAAAAGCAGTATAAGGTGTTATTTCACTGGGCTTTGCTACTACACAATTTCCGGTTGCCAATGCAGGGGCAATTTTCCAACTGAATAAATACAAGGGCAAATTCCACGGAGAAATGCAACCCACTACGCCAATGGGTTGGCGCAAAGTATAGTTAATGCCAGTACCGGGCATTTGATGACTTTCGGAAGCAAAATGTTGTGCTGCCGAAGCATAAAAACGAAAGTTTGAAATTGCTCTGGGTATATCAACTGCACGTGCCAATTTCAAAGGCTTACCATTATCCTGACTTTCAGCTTTTACAAATTCTTCCATGTTTTTTTCTATGCCATCGGCAATGCGCATTAAAATCATCATGCGGTTTTCTAACGATGTTTTGCTCCACGCAGGGAAAGCATTTTTTGCAGCTTCATAAGCTGCTTGCACATCACGCTCATCGCTATCGGGTACATAAGAAAATACCTTGCCGGTTGCAGGCTCAATATTGTCTAAATATGCTTTAGAAGTTGGCTCAGCTAATTGACCGTTGATGTAGTTGAGTAAGTTCATTTTTGATTTACTTTAATTCAAATTAAAAATAGAATGCAGATGAGTTATGATTTTTATAATAAAAGATGATTTTGTTTTTATGAATCATAAACCATCATAGCCATTATAATAAATCAGCGTGCTATCAAAGGCTTCCCGTTCTTCCCCCATCTACCGGCACATTAATGCCATTAATATAAGCTGCTGCGGGTGAAGCTAAAAAGGCAACTGCTGCGGCTACTTCCTGTGGTTCGGCAAATCGTCCCAGCGGAATTTCTTTTTTCATTTCTTCAGCTACAGCATCAACACTTAAAGAAGTTTTGACACTTTTGTTTTCTAAAATTTCTTTCATTCTATCAGTAGAGGTTGCACCGGGCAATACGTTGTTTACGGTGATACCAAACTTGCCTAATTCATTAGCTAAAGTTTTTGCCCAATTAGCCACTGCACCACGAATAGTGTTCGAAACGCCCAAGCCAGGCAATGGCTGTTTTACCGAAGTGGAAATGATATTAATAATTCTGCCATAACCTGCTTTTTTCATTCCTTCTACCACAGCTTTGGTAATTACATGATTGCACAATAAATGATTGTTGAATGCTTGCAAAAAAGCTGTGGTTTCAGCATCAATTGCTAAACCGCCTGCAGGGCCGCCCGTGTTGTTTACCAAAATATGATAGGGCTCACTTCTTTGTTGCAATAATTGCTGAATGGCTGTTTCTACATTTTTATAATCTGAAAAATCAATAACTATATATTCATGTTGCTGATTTTTTGAAGTATCTAATTGTTGTAAAGTTTCCTTTAATGCTGTTTCGTTGCGTGCCACTAATGTTACGTTTGCGCCCAATAGTGCCAATTCTATTGCCGATGCTTTTCCTATGCCTTTGCTGCTTCCGCAAACTAAAGCATTTTTGCTTGTTAAATTTAAATTCATGATAAATGCTTAAATTTCAAATCTGAAAATACAAATCCATTTTACAACTCAAAGGTAATGTTATCTAAAAAAGCAAAATATGCCATTAATGCACTTGTGTATTTGGCAAAAAGCTACAAGCAAGGGCCGGTGTTAATTAGCGAAATTTCTGAACAAGAAAATATTCCGCAGAAATTTTTAGAAGCCATTTTATTAGAGCTGAAAAAAGATGGTATGCTGAATAGTAAAAAGGGAAAGGGTGGGGGATACTATTTAATAAAATCTCCTGAAGAAGTAAATATGGCCGATGTGATTCGCAGTATGGATGGCGCTATTGCTTTATTACCTTGTGTTGCACACAAATATTATGAACCGTGTGAAGAATGTAAAGATGAATTTACTTGTGGCATTCGTTCAGTATTTAGCGATGTTAGAAATGAAACAGTTTTATTGCTGAAAAAGAGTACACTTGCTAATATTTTAGACCGTGAAGAACAATTGGCCAAACAAAAATCTAAATTGAAAAAGAAATGATAGCTTCTCCTTTTAATTTACAACAGTGGATTGATGAGCATCGCCACTTATTGAAGCCGCCTGTAGGCAACCAACAAATTTTTAAAGGCAATGATGATTATATAGTGATGATTGTTGGCGGTCCCAATTCAAGAAAAGATTACCACTATAATGAAGGCGAAGAATTATTTTATCAATTAGAAGGAGATATCATTGTTCGCATACAGGAAGACGGAAGCCCGAGAGATATATCTATAAAAGCAGGTGATATGTTTTTGTTACCGGCTAAAGTGCCGCATTCGCCACAACGCCCTGCCGGCTCGGTAGGTTTGGTAATTGAGCGTTACAGAAAACCTGAAGAAAAAGATGGCTTTCAATGGTATTGTGAAAACTGCAATAATTTATTGTATGAAGAATATTTCGATTTAAAAGATATTGTTACACAGTTTCCGGGAATTATGAAAAACTTCTACGATTCGGAAGAAAGAAAATGCTGTAAGAAATGTGGTGCCAAGATGGATGCGCCTAAGTAGATGCTTTTTTATGCGAATCTTACACAATGATAACCTATAATCTTATTGAGCGAAATCCGGAAGTAATGTTGGGAAAACCAATTATTAAGGGTACCCGCATTACTGTAGAGTTAATTGTAAGAAAGTTAGTAAGTGGATATACCATAGAACAATTATTGGCAGCATATCCAAAATTAAATACACAACAAGTTTTTGCAGCACTAGAATATGCCGCTGATATTATTGCTAATGAAGATTATTTAGAGTGATCTTAGAAAATAACACCATGCTCAAAATAGACATCCATACCCACATCATTCCCAAAGAAATGCCTGACTGGACGGCTAAGTTTGGTTACGGAAATTTTATTCGTTTAGATCATCACAAGCCTTGTTGCGCACGCATGATGCAGGGCGATAAATTTTTTAGAGAAATAGAACATAACTGTTGGGATGGCGATGTGCGTGTGCACGAATGCGATACACATGGCGTGCATGTGCAAGTCCTTTCTACCATTCCGGTTATGTTTAGTTATGCAGCCAAGCCACAAGATGCACTAGAGGTTTCTCGTTTTTTAAACGATCATATTGCTGAAGTGGTAAGCCGCCATCCTAAACGTTTTATTGGTTTAGGCACTGTGCCTTTGCAATCGCCCGAACTGGCTATTCAAGAAATGGAACGTTGTGTGAAAGAATTAGGCTTAGCAGGCATTGAAATTGGCTCGCATGTAAACGATTGGAATTTAAATGCACCTGAGTTGTTTTCTGTTTTTGAAGCAGCAGAAAAATTAGATGCAGCTATTTTTGTACATCCGTGGGATATGATGGGTGCTGCTAAAATGCCCGATTATTGGTTGCCGTGGCTGGTAGGGATGCCTGCTGAAACTTCATTGGCTATTTGTTCTATGATATTTGGCGGTGTGTTTGAACGCTTGCCGAATTTGCGTGTGGCATTCGCACATGGTGGGGGCTCTTTTCCTGCTACCTTAGGCAGAATAGAACATGGTTTTAATGTACGTCCTGACTTGGTAGCCAAACACAATAACATTAACCCCAAAGAATACTTAGGAAAATTCTGGTTCGATTCATTGGTACACGATAAAACTATGTTGCAGTATTTAATTGATTTAGCAGGAAGCAGCCGAGTATGTTTGGGTAGTGATTATCCTTTCCCGTTGGGCGAGCATGTGCCGGGCAGCTTAATAGAAAACATGAATTTAGATGACAACACAAAAGCTAATATGTTGCATCGTTCAGCATTAGAATGGTTGAATTTGAAGGCGAATATTTTTTCTTAACATAATTCTACTTGTTGTTTGCAACTTCAGTTCATTAATAGATGTCTATTGCTATACAGTTAACCAAATTTCTATTGTATCATGCACCTTTCAATGCCTGAAACAGGCTTATCTAAAGAAGCTATTTTTAATTCATTTCAAGCTTTCAAAAAACAAGATGCCGACTGGAGAAATGGTAAAACGTTCAGTCTGGTTTTTTATCCTGGTGAAGAAATTACCGAATTAATACAAACGGCCTATAACCAATTCTTTTTTGAAAACGGCTTAAACCCTTCTATTTTCAGAAGTTTAAAAAGAATGGAAACTGAAGTGGTTTCTATGACGGCAAGTCTGCTCAACGCACCTGCCGAAGCCGCAGGCAATATGACTTCGGGTGGTACCGAAAGTATTATTTGCGCCATGAAGGCAGCAAAGAAATATGCTAAATCGAAAAATAAAAATCTGCAACAACCCAATGCGGTAATGCCTGCCACGGCACATCCTGCTTTTTTTAAAGCGGCTGATTATTTAGAAATGGAAATTCGTTTGGTGAATTGCACCGGTAATGATTTAGTGCCCGATATGGCACACATGCGCAGCTTGGTTGATAGCAATACTGTTATTTTGGTTGGCTCAGCACCTGCTTATCCTCATGGATTAATTGACCCGTTGCAAGCCATTAATGATTTGGCTTTAGAAAAAAATATCTGGATGCATGTTGATGCCTGTGTGGGCGGTTACTTGTTGCCCTTTTTAGAACAATTAGCTGAGCCCATTCCATTGTTCGATTTTCGCTTGCCGGCAGTACATTCTATCTCGCTCGATATTCATAAATATGGCTATGGTGCAAAAGGCTCATCGGTTATACTTTTCAGAAATTCTGAATTGAGAAAAAACCAATACTATGTTTATACTGAATGGCCGGGCGGCTTATACGCTTCGCCAACAGTAACAGGTACACGCCCCGGTGGTGCTATTGCTGCGGCTTGGGCTATCATGAATTTTTTAGGAAAAAGTGGCTATAGAAAAATTGCCAAAGAAACCTTGGCGGCAGCGAAAATAATTCAGCAAGGCATTCATTCAACCAATGGTATTAAGGTTATTGGCAACCCATTAACCACCGTTTTTTCTTTTGCTTCCGAAGGGAAAATAGATATTTATCGTTTTGGCGATGAGCTTACAGCCAGAGGTTGGCACTTGGATAGACAATTATTGCCACCCAGTTTGCATTTAACGGTGTCGAATGGCAATATTCCTTTTGCAAATGATTTTGTAAATGATATAAAAGATGTTGCTGAAAAACTTTCTAAAAATACAGTTGGCAATTTCAGCGAAAATTTAAAACAAACTATTACTGCACAAGCCGCTAAAATATTGCCTGAAAACCTGCTGAAAAAAATTGCTAATAGTTCTATAAAAGAAATACCTAACCAAACGGATAATACCGGAAAAACCGCACCACTTTATGGACTCATGGGCGAACTTTCGGGTACTGGTACTTTAGAAGATATGGTATTAAATTTATTAGATGCTATGAATAAACCCGGTAAAGAGAGTTTTGAGTAACACTATTTTTAACGAATAAAATCAAGAAGCAAACTTCATTAATTTTTCAGCAGCTTTTTGCAGTGTTTCATTTTCTTTTGCAAAGCAAAAACGCAAAAATTTTGAGTCAAAAGGCTTGTGATAAAAAATAGAAACCGGAATGCTTGCCACACCAAATTCTTTGGTAAGCCGTATGGCCAAATCAATATCTTTTTCTTCAGAAATATTTTGATAGCCCAACAACTGAAAGTAGGTGCCTTGTGTTGGTGCAATATCAAACTTTGAACCCGCCAATTGTTTCAGAAAAAAGTTTCTTTTCTCTTCATAAAATGCAGCTAATTGCAAGTAAACACTATTGTCTTCCATATAATCGGCCAAGGCAAGTTGTATGGGCGTATTCACCGAAAAAGTTTGGTATTGATGCACTTTTCTAAACTCGTTCATTAATGCTTCAGGCGCAACACAATAGCCTACTTTCCAGCCTGTAGCATTATAAGTTTTTCCAAAAGAAAACACTACAAAACTTCTTTCAGCTAAGGCGGGGTAACGGCAAATACTTTCGTGTTGTTTGCCATCAAACACCAAATGCTCATACACCTCATCGCTCAACACCATTATTTCAGTGCCTTGCAAAATATGTTGCAGTTGTTTGACGTCATCTTCTGAAAGCGCTGCACCTGTGGGATTGTGAGGGTTATTTAATATAATTAATCGGGTACGGTGGTTAATGAATTTTTTCACCATATCCCACGGAATACTAAAATCAGGTGCTTTCAACGGAATATAAATGGGAATGCCGCCATTAAGTTGTACAGCAGGCGTGTAGGAATCGTAAGCTGGTGTAAAAATTACTACTTCATCGCCTTCATTCACCACTGCCGAAATAGCAGAATACAATGCCATAGTGCCTCCGGCAGTAATGGTAATTTCAGTTTCAGCATTGTAATTTGTGCTGTATAAGTTTTCAATTTTTTCAGCAATACGTTCTCGCAACTTTAGCACCCCTGCCATAGGGGCATATTGGTTATTGTTGGTATTAATGTATTGCGTTACTAATGTTTTCAGTTTATTAGCTACCTCAAAATCGGGGAAGCCTTGCGACAGGTTAATGGCTTTATGCTCGTTAGCCAAAGCTGTCATAGTAGTAAATATAGTAGTTCCTACCTTAGGCAATTTAGATTTTATGGTTCCGGGAAATTGGGGCATTATCTAAAACTCGTAGTTCTTAAATCTGAATTTACAAATATTGTTCGCCTTTAAGTTTTTTTATTTCGGCAGTTATTTGTTTTATTTCCTGTTCTTTCTCTCGCTGACAAATCAACAATTCGCTGCCTGTATCAACTATAATATAATCTTTAAGCCCCTGCACTACTACTAGCTTTTCGTTAGGAACCATTACCATATTATTTGAGGCATCAAAAATCATAACATTATTTCCTGAAACAGCATTTTCCAAATAGTCTTTTTCATAACGTTCATACAACGATTGCCAGGTGCCCAAATCGCTCCAGCCGAAATCAGCAGGAATAACATAAACATTATCTGAAGGCTCCATTATGGCATAATCAATAGAAATATTCGGACTTATTTCAAAAGCCTTTTTAATAAATGCCTTTTCCGATTTTGTGTTGTAAGCATCTTTCACTTCGGTAAAAGCATCAAAAATATCAATCTGATGTGTTTTAAATGCTTTTAATACCGATTGTAAGTTCCAAATAAAAATACCTGCATTCCACAAAAAGTCGCCACTTTTAATAAAGTTTTTCGCCAGTTCTAAATCGGGTTTTTCTGTAAAAGTTTTCACTTTTAGAACGCCTTCATTACTAATTGATTCTTCGTGTTGAATGTAGCCATAGCCGGTATCGGGGCGGGTAGGCACCATGCCCAAAGTAACCAATGCATCATTTTTTTCAGCAAAAGAAAGTGCTTTCAAAGTGGTTTCAACAAAAGCATCGCTGTTTAGTATTAAATGGTCTGATGGTGCTACCACCATAGTAGCATTAGGGGTAACCTTATTTACCTTATTGGTAATATAAGCAATGCAAGGGGCAGTATTTTTTCTTATCGGTTCGCCCAAAATTTGGCTGTTTTCCAACTCGGGCAACTGTTTTTTCACAATATCTACATAATCAGCATTGGTAACTACATAAATATTTTCCTTCGGAATAAACTTGGCAAAACGATCGTAAGTCATTTGAATTAAAGTTCTGCCTAAGCCTAAAATGTCTAAAAACTGCTTGGGATAGCTTGCCTTGCTCTTTGGCCAAAAGCGGCTGCCAATACCGCCCGCCATAATAGCCACATAGTAATTTGAATTGTTATTCATGGGTTTATTTACTAAAAATGGTTAAAACATAATATCATGCTGCTAAATTATATGCTTCCTGAAAGCAGAATATATTATCTTTAAGCAACTTGCGTTATTTAGCTGCTTTTCTTTCAAGAGGGGTAAAAATAACGATTTCCATTTTGCAACCTAAAAAGTGAACAAGACATGGCGGTAGCTGCTGCATCATTAACCACAGCCCTAAAAGAATATTTCGGTTTTGAAAAATTCAAAGGGCAGCAAGAACAAATTATTAATAGCATCTTAGATGGTAACGATACCTTAGTAATAATGCCTACCGGTGGCGGCAAATCATTATGCTATCAGCTTCCGGCAGTAATGAGCGAAGGCACAGCAATTATTGTGTCTCCGTTAATTGCACTAATGAAAAACCAGGTAGATTTAGTGCGTTCATATAGTAATAACGATGATATTGCCCATTTTTTAAACTCTTCGTTGAATAAGGGTGAAATAAAGCAGGTTAAAAAGGATATTGTAGATGGAAAAACCAAATTGCTTTATGTTGCGCCCGAAACCCTTACCAAAGAAGAAAATATTGAGTTTTTGAAAGATGTGAAAATTTCTTTTATAGCGGTAGATGAAGCACATTGTATTTCAGAATGGGGGCATGATTTTCGCCCTGAATACAGGCGCATAAGAGCCATGATGCAATTGATTGGCCAAGAAGTACCAATGGTTGCGTTAACTGCCACGGCTACGCCAAAAGTGCAAACCGATATAATAAAAAACCTTGGTTTAATTGATCCGAAAATTTTTCTTTCATCGTTTAACCGAACCAACCTATATTATGAAATTCGCCCTAAGGTGAAGAAAGAAACGGTAGAGCGTCAAATTATTCAGTATATAAAACAGCATGAAGGCAAATCGGGAATTATTTATGTATTGAGCCGTAAAAGCACCGAAGAAATTGCGCAGTTACTGAATGTAAATGGCATTAAAGCAGCACCTTATCATGCCGGTTTAGACCAAGATGTAAGAGCCAAAACACAAGACGATTTTTTACAAGAAGAAGTTCAGGTAATAGTTGCCACTATTGCTTTCGGAATGGGTATTGATAAACCCGATATTCGTTTTGTTATTCACTTTAATATTCCAAAGAGTTTAGAAAACTATTACCAAGAAACCGGGCGTGCGGGGCGCGATGGACAAGAAGGCAACTGCATACTGTATTACAGCCATAAAGATGTGCAAAAGCTTGAAAAGTTTATGAAAGACAAGCCTCTTTCTGAAAGAGAAATGGCTGCACAGCTTATAATGGAAATGGTGGCCTATGCAGAAACTTCTGCCTGTCGCAGAAAATTTGTGTTGCACTATTTTGGCGAAACCTATGACGATAGCAAGTGTAGCAATATGTGCGATAATTGTCGCAACCCGAAAGAGCTTTCAGAAGGAAAAGAACAGGTGGCATTGGTGCTGAAAAGTATAAATGAAACCGGAGAAACCTTAATGATTAACAACTTGGTTGATTTTATTACCGGACGCAAAACACAAGAAATAGAAAATTACGGATACCATAAAAAAGATTTATTTGGTAAAGGCAGCGACCAGTCTGAATTATACTGGAACTCGGTTATTCGTCACGCCATGATGAATAATTTTATTTTGAAAGATATCGAACAATATGGCTTATTGCTACTTACTGCCGATGGCAAGAAGTTTATGAAAAAACCTACTTCGGTGAAATTTGCCATTAATCAAGATTTTACTGATGCCGTTGGAAGTGGTGGCGATGAAGATGATGTAAAACCTGCGGTATTAGACCCCAAAATTTTAGGCTTACTGAAAGATTTGCGAAAAAGAATTGCCAAAGAGCAAAGCATTCCTACCTATGTAATTTTTCAGGAAAATTCGTTGGAAGAAATGGCAACACAATACCCATTAACAATAGATGAACTTTCTAATATTTCAGGAGTAAGTAAAGGTAAAGCCGAGCGTTATGGAAAGCCATTTTTGAAATTAATTGCCCAATATGTAGAAGAAAACGATATAGACCGTCCTACTGATTTTGTTATGAAATCGGTAATGAATAAATCGAGCAATAAAGTGGCTATTATTCAAAGCATAGATAAGCGTATTCCTTTAGAAGATATTGCCAGAACCCGTAATCTTAAAATGAATGAATTGGTTGACGAACTTGAGTCAATTGTAATGAGTGGCACTAAGGTGAATATTGATTATTATCTGGAAGATATTTTAGATGAAGACACTATTGAAATAGTTTACGATTACTTCCGCGAATCGGAAACTGATGATTTAGATACTGCTTTTCATGAGTTAAAAGGCGAAGGCGTTTCGGTAGAGGAAATAAGGCTTATCAGATTGAAATTTTTATCGGAAATGGCTAATTAACTTTTAGCAGCAGCAGCTCTTCTCAGTCTATCATTAACAGCTTTTCCTAAACCTTCATCGGGGACAAATTCTGACAATATTACATCAGGGTTTTGTGCATCTATTTTTCTTAAATAACCAAAAATATTTCTGGCTGCTTCATCTAAATTTCTTTTTTCTGAAAGCACAAAACAGAAAGAAGGTTCAGGCAATTGATACAAATTGCTGAACGACAACACTGCAATTTTTTTGCCCTCATGTTTTTTTATTTCAGAAGCAATATCGCCAATTATAAGTGGTGCCGATGGCGCATAATGGCTTAATAACATGCCGGGTGCTTCGGGGTTTTCATTATTGTTGCTGCTATGCTGAACAGTGCCTATTAGTGCTTCAATATCTTCAACCGAAAGCCCGCCATAACGTAAAATAGTTACTTCATCTTCTGTAACTTTTACAATAGTAGATTCTACCCCTACTGTGCAATTTCCTCCATCTAAAACATATTTTACATTATCGCCTAATTGTTGCTCAACGTGTTGAGCACTTGTAGGGCTAATGTATCCAGAAGGATTTGCGCTGGGCGCAGCCAAAGGAAAATCAAGTTGCCTTAATAGCTGAAGCGTTAACGGATGGTTAGGTATTCTTATAGCCACGGTATTGTGTCCTGCGGAAACAATATCGGGCACAATATCTCTTTTAGGCAAAACCAATGTTAGTGGCCCCGGCCAAAAATGTTCAGCAAGTATTAAAGCTTTTTCAGGAAAAAATTGAACTAACTTTTTTGCTTCGCTTAAATATGGAACATGTAAAATTAGCGGGTTAAATTGCGGGCGATTTTTGGCTTTATAAATTTTTAATACAGCTTCAGCATTTAACCCATTAGCTGCCAAACCATATACTGTTTCAGTGGGTATGGCTACCAACTCACCGGCTTCTAACCAATGCTTTGCTTTAGATATATCGTTACCTTTTTCCAAACGGGTGTAAAAGTAGTTATTCAAAAAATGTAATTGATTAATTATTTGGTTTGTATTTTTCCAGCAGCATAGTTGCTACCTTCTGGTCAATAGGAAAAGTGAAATCATTTACCTTAAGTGAATGCAATGGAATAAATCGAAAAACTTCTGTATTATCTTTTATTTCATTAAAATCGAATGGCTGGGTTTTAGTATCCAAGTTGTTTGCTAAAATAGGCTGAACCAAATAGTAAATGCTTATTACCTGATTATTGTTTCCGAAAGCAGAGGCCTGAAAAAAATCTGTGGTATAGAAATGAGAAAGCACTTCAATACTACATCCTGTTTCTTCCAACCATTCTCTTTTTAAACAATCAATAGTGCCTTCGCCAAATTCGAGACCACCACCGGGAAACTTAGTAACAAACCTGCCTTTAATAATTTCATCAGAAACAAGAAGATTCATTTCAGAATTAATGTATATACCATAAACTCTTAGGTTAAAGCGGTTAATTAAATTATTCATTTTAAATGTGAAGCAGCTGAAATTTTTAAACAAACAAGTTAAAACTAACATAAAGTATAAGTTGCTTTACTTTTCTTTTCTTAACATTTCGTTAAAAGTCTCTTTTTTATTAGCTTTCGGAATGATTTCACTTTTTCAGCAACAAAGTCTCAGATTCTCACATATACTGAGTTATGCAATAACAGTGCTTTTTTTAATAAAATTTACACACTTAAAAGCGCAGGACATTCATTTTTCACAGTTTTATGCTTCACCATTGAACTTAAATCCTGCTTTGGCCGGTGTTATTGAAGGTAATTTTAGAGCAGCGGCAATATATCGCAATCAATGGGGCAGTATTTCCGATAATCCCTATGTTACAGCAGGAGGTTCTTTCGATGCTAATTTACCATTAAGCAAACTGAAAGATGTGGTAGGCGTTGGGTTAAACTTTGTAAACGATAAAGCAGGAAAAGGCAGTTTAGGTATGCTGAATGTATCGCTTGCTGGGGCTTATCATAAAAGGCTCGATAAAGGTGGCAAGCACTTCCTGGGGTTAGGTATTCAGCCCGGATTTATCCAGCGTACTCTTAATACCAATGATTTATTATTCCCCTCTCAATATATTGGCAGCGATTTTGACCAAGCACGACCTTCGGGAGAAAATTTTGGAAGTAACACTATCAGGTATTTCGATTTGAATTCGGGCTTGTTGTATTCAGGTAAAGTATCGAAAAGGGTAGGGGTTATGCAAGGTTTTTCAGTGTATCATTTAACACGCCCCAAAGAATCATTTCTCAGAGAAAATGTCAGGCTCGAAAACCGTTTTACAGTTCATGGAGGGTTAAGAATTAAATTAAACGAAATGTTTTATCTGACACCAAATTATATTTATCAGTTTCAGAATAAAGCACAAGAAATAAACTTTGGCAGTGCTTTAGAATTTCATTTAAAAGGTAAGCAAGAAACCACCATTTTAAGTTTGGGCGGCTGGTATCGTTTAAAAGATGCACCAATAGCTTCAGCAAGTGTAGAATATAAAAGATTAAGGGCTGGTGTAAGTTACGACTTTACTACCTCTGATTTAAAAGCTGCTACTAATATTAGAGGTGGCTTTGAATTAACACTTATTTATACCGGAATATTTGTGCAACAAGATGCAGGGCCAATATTGGTGCCTTGTCCGAGATTGTAAATTCAAAATTTAAAATGAAAAAATATTTTTCCGAATAGGAAGATAAAACCAGACCTGAAAAATGAAAAAAATTATTACTTACTTATTGTTTTTAAGTTTAAATATTTATGTATTTGGGCAAGATACCACCGTAGTTGAAAAACCAAAACCCATAAACCCCAAAAAAGCAGCAAAACTTGCCGATAAAAAGTTGAAGTTTGGAAACCTTTATGGTGCCAGCGATTTAATGGAAGAAGTAATGGCATTGCAGCCCAATAATGCCAAAGTTGCTTATAAACTGGCTGAAAGTTATTTTGTGGCTCGCGATTATAAAAAAGCGGAACAATGGTACACAATGGTAGCCAATACCGATCCTATAACTTACCCGCTTGCACCTTATTATCAGGCGTTAATGATGAAGTATAACCGAAAGTATGATGAAGCAAAAAATATTTTCGACAGTTTCGCAAAAAGTTATTCGGGTGAAAATGCTTCACTTTACAAAGCATGGGCAAAAACTGAAAGCCAGGGTTGTAGTCTGGCAAAACAACTTATGGAAAGCGCATTGCAGGTAAATGTAAATCATCCGGGCAAAGAATTAAACTCTCATTACTCTGATATCTCACCGGTATTATGGGATGAAAATACATTACTCTTCGCCTCGCTTCCTACTGATACTGTTATTGTAATTGATAAGGAGAAAGAAATACCCGATTATTTTATAAAGTTCTATGCGGCTAAAAAAGATGGTGCTACATTTTCACAGGCTGAACCTTTTAACAAGTTTCAGTTTCCGGGAAAACATGTGGCCAATGGTGCCTTTTCTACCAAGAAAGATCGTTTTTATTTTACTGTTTGCGGACAAAATGAAAAAAACAACAGAATTATCTGCAACATTTACATGAGCAAAAAAGTAAATGGCGAATGGCAAGAGCCTGAAAAATTAGGCAGCGAAATTAACAGCGATGATTATACAAGCACACATCCTTATATAGCATCATATAAGAACAATGAGATATTGTATTTTACATCTGACAGAAGTGATGGCAGAGGCGGAAAGGATATTTGGTATTCAATTATTAACAAACAGCTACAACACCAGGCTGCGAAAAATTGCGGCTCAAAAATTAATACTAACAGAGATGAAGCTACTCCTTTTTACGATAATAAAACAGGTGTATTGTATTTCAGCAGTAATGGACTTGAAGGTATGGGCGGATATGATATATTTAAAGCAACAGGCGAAGCAGCAAAATTTACAGTTCCGGTTAACATAGGTTATCCTATTAATTCAAGTACCGATGATATGTACTTTCGTTTTGAAAACAATGAGTTGGAAGGTGGCATGTTTGTATCTAACAGGCCCGGGATTATTTCTATCAGAAGCGAAACCTGCTGTGATGATATTTTTACATATGGCTATTACGATATAAAATATTTAGCCGTGAAAGGGTTTGTATATGATGAAGACGATACTACCAAAACCCCTATAGAGAATTCAAATGTTACTTTGGCATTAACAGCTGTAAAAGATGTTCAAGGCGATATATATATTGGTGATGATACCGTAAAACTCAATAAACCTTATTTCTTTTCTATAAATTTTGATAAAGATTATAAAGTAACCGGAAGTGCACAAGGTTATTTAGCCAATTCGGCAACCTTCAGCACACAAGGGTTAACCAAAAGCGATACGCTGCATGTAGATATTTATTTGAAGAAGTTTGAAAAAGAAAAAGCCTATCGTCTGAAAAATATTTACTACGATTATGACAAGTGGGATTTAAGGCAGGAGTCGGAAAAAACATTAGACACCTTATATAAGTTACTGGAAGAAAATCCATTGATTATTGTTGAACTAAGTTCTCATACTGATATAAGAGGAAGCGATGCTTACAACTTAAATTTATCACAGAAACGTGCCGAAAGTTGTGTAAACTATTTAATTAGAAAAGGAATTCCTAAACAAAGAATTATTCCGAAGGGTTATGGAGAAAGCAAAACTTTAGAAGATTGTACCAAGTTTACCGAATGCCCCGATGCCGGTACAGGCGATTGTCCTTGTCACCAAATAAACAGAAGAACTGAATTTAAAATTGTGGGTGAGTTAGATGCACCGTTGAATTATCAAGAAGACACCATGGAAGATGTAGGTGTAGATAAAAATGCGGTTGAAGAGTTGAAGAAAAGTAAAAGATAATTTAAGAGTATATCATAATGATGAAGCTAAAAAATATAATATTCATGTTCACTGCTATGGTCTATGGACTATGGACTATGGACTCTTTTGCCCAGCAAACCATTTTACTTTTCACAGAAACTTTTGAAAATTACAATGGCAGTTTTGAACTAAATGTTGCCGGCAATGGCGCAAATAGTGGCGATAACCAATGGATAATTAATAACAATTTTAACGGGCAAGGAACCTATCCAAATACTATTCGTCAAGACTCTGTCACCAGCGGAACAATTACCAACGCACCTTTTAGTACCTACTTACATATTCATGATGCAGCTTCAGGAATTACTAACGCCAATTATAATACTAATGCATCTTCAGATAGATTTACTCACACCACAAATGGCTTTTGTACCCTAGGATTAACTGATGTTACATTAGATTTTTTCTATTTGGCAGAAGGTGATGCCGATAATTATGGCGAAGTATTTTTCAGTGTAAACGGTGGTGCATGGCAGAAAGCGGGACAGGCAAAATATTTTGGACAATCGAAATGGAAGTTTGAACGCATTACCAATGCTGCATTCGATAATGTAAACAATTTACGTTTTGGATTTCGCTGGGTAAATAATGGTGCAGGAGGATTATCTTCAACCTCATTTTCTATAGATGATATTATAGTGGTTGGGAACTATGACAATGTAAATAATCCTATCACAATCACTATTCCTCAGGCATTCCCAAATCCTGTTTGCAGGCTTAATAACCTCATTCTCCAATATTCTTTGTCACAGCCCTTGTGCACCGGAACTTATGAAATTCAATTATCAAATTCACAAGGCAATTTTAGCAATCCTATTGGTTTAGGGGTTTTTGGAATTGGAAGTTTAGATTCCTCTGGCTTTATTGCAGTACAAATTCCGGGGAATATACCCTTAGGAACATGCTATAAAGTAAGAGTTAGCCGCTTAACGCCACAACCACAAATTATAGGAGAATCAAGTATATGCATAGAGGTAACTAATTGCCCAAATATTATTAATACACAAAGTGCTGTAGTTACCACCGACCCTGATACAGTTTGTTCACGCAGCGCCATTGATGTACAGTTTACTTCAACAGGCGTATATGTTGGACAAAACCGCTATATTGCTGAATTATCAGATTCAGCCGGCAGTTTTAATAATCCTTTATTTATTGGAGAGTTACCAAGCATCGAAACTTTCGATCCTGCTATAGGCGCACAACCCGGAACAGTTTCAGGTTTAATTCCAAGTGTTCCTGAAGGTTGTAATTATTTTATAAGGGTACGTTCAACCAATCCTACGGCTATTGGCAGTTTATATGGACCTTTCTGTATAAAACAATGCGATATTGAAACTAATCTTACACAAGATATTCAAATATGCATTAAAGAAAATGAAGGATTTACCGATACAGTGGAAGTGGTGATAAATTATTGGGATAGTATTGCAGATTATAATTCAGGAAACCAATTTATTGTGCAGCTACTCGATATGATGACACTTGCTGTGGTAAATGAGGGCGGACTGGGTGTTATAATTGATACTACCACCACCAATTTAATTTTAACAGTTCCAGGCAGAAATCAGTTAGCAGCATTAGGTATTGTTCCGGGAAGTTACTATATGCGCATTATTGCCGATGGATCTACCACTCCTTTTAACAGTAACGGTACTATTGTGCGTATTACTATTGGCGCGCCAAATGATAATGCAGCAACTATTATTTATGGCGATACGGTTCAATGTAATACTAATATTGTTCAGTTTACGGTAGTGCCTTGGAATCAGGAATCAGCTTATGATTGGTATTCAAATGGCTTTAATCCTAATCCTGTAAGAATAGAAAATTCACCGAGCATTTTGGTAAACTTTAATGGAGCAACACCCGATCAATACAGCTTCTTTGTAAGAGAAATAAATTACGGTTGTTTTGGACCTTTTTCCGATGTTGCAGATTTGTACATTATCAGTTCGCCAGATGTAGATATTACTGGTCCTGAAAAAGTTTGTTTGGGCGATACTGTAAATTTTAATGTTTTATTTATAACAGAAACATTTTACGATTGGGCTGTTACAAACGGAACAATTATTGATACTGCCAACAATGAAATAACAGTAGTTTTTGACCAGCTGGGTACGGCCACAATAGCTCTTGATGCTGTAAATAAATGTGGTGCTCAAAGCGGTTCAATAAGTATTGAAGTTATTTCTCCGTTAGATTTAATTATTTATCAAGATACTACAGTGTGCCGTGGCGCACAGGTAAATCTTAATGTTGAGACTCCTGATGGAATTAATAAAAGTATTACTACAATATTCAACGGAACAGTAACGCGCAATGGCACCATGTTTAAAGTAAAAGCACTGTACGATTTACTTATTAATTCATTTGAAGTACATATTGGTCCCGGAAACAATTACAACTTTGCCGTTTATTATTTGCAAGACGATTATGCAGGTAATGAAACCAATCAGGGCGCATGGACTTTGGTAGGTAACGCAAATGGGGTTGTATCTCAAGGACTTGGAAGGCCAACGCTAATTCCTTTAAATATTAATGTTCCTTTGGCCGCTGGAGATACTTATTCATTTTACATTACTTGTACCAACAACAACAATTTGAGATTAAGCAATGGTACTACTGCCGGAGCACTATACAAAAGCGATGGTATTTTAGAGTTGTATGAAGGTACTGCCAACCAGTTTTTATTCGGAGCATTTTTAGAACCCAGGGTATTTAACGGAAAAATTAACTATTCAACTTTTGCAGGTTTGCTTTATAACTGGAGTAATGGAGCCACTACACAAAATATAACTGTTTATCCTTCGCAAAGTGGTGCTTATAGTGTTACAGTAAGCGACTCAACAGGTTGTGGCAATAATGCAAGTGTTGCCGTAGATATTTTGCCTACGCCTGAAATTTTTGCCGGAAACGATACAGTAGTCTGTTTAGGCGGAAGTGTTCCTGTAAATGCAATTGCGGGTAGTACATTTACATGGCAGCCAACAACAGGCATTGAAAATCCTAATTCATTAAATACATTTATTAAGCCTGAAGAAAGTACCATATATATATTAGAAGCCGCAGACCCGAACACAGGCTGCATTGGAAAAGATTCTCTCTATGTTTTAGTCACCACTGATGAAGGTACGGTAGATAGCACACAGTTCTGTATAGGAGAAAACAAAGAATTACAACTGCCACCTTCGGTAGATAATAAATATTTATGGAGTAACGGAGAAACTACTCAAACCATAATTATCAAAAACTCAGGCTCTTTTATTGGGCAATATACTAAAGATGCTTCGGGCTGTGTAGGCAAGGTTGCTATTGATGCAGAAATTATTGATTGTGATAAAATAATTAAAGTAGCTGATGCCTTTACACCTAATAACGATGGCTTAAACGATTTCTTTACCGTTTTTGGCAATAACATTATTCAGTATGAAATAAGAATATTTAACCGCTGGGGCGAAGAAGTATATTACAGCAACGACCCAAGTGAACTTAATGATTTATCGCGCGGATGGAATGGCACGCACAAAGGCAAATTGCAAAACACAGCAGTGTTTGTGTACTACATTACGGCTAAAGACATCAATAATATTTCAGTAGAGAAAAAAGGTAACCTTACGCTGATACGATGAGATTTTTTCTGGTAAATAATTTTGAAGTAAATATGTTACAGCAAGTAACTAAATTTTATTTATTAGTTACTGTATTCTTTGTATCAACTGTTTCTCTTTTTGCTGAAAACCCCATGAAAGTGAAGCAATATAATTTATCTTCATTTTCAAAAACTGAAAAAATTATTTCAGAAGAATTAAAAAAACTTACGCCTGAAAAATTTCAGCAACACCCCGAATATGGTTTATTACCTTATAATGCGCAATGCCAAGAATGTTTTGAATTAATTCAGAAACGAACTGAGCATGAGAGATACTTTGTAAAGAATGGGAGCAATGGCACTCATTTTTTTGCACAGAAATCTCTACAGCCACTCCATTATAAAAACAAAAAACAAGAATGGATAACTATTGACTGGCGTTTGTTTCCGCAGGGCAATAAAATTTATAAAGCACAACATCAAAACTTTCCTACTGCTTATAATGCTAATAATAATGCTACGCAGTTGCGGGTTAGTAGTTTCGATTTTCAGTTTAATCAAAATTTAACACAATACTTTTTAGATAAGCAAGGTAATATTGTTCAGCCTGAAAAAGCCAATTATAATAATCAAGCGCTTGGGCACGAAGGCATTAAGATTGAAGAAGCATGGAAAAACACAAATATTGAACATATTTACAAGCAACATGGTATAAAAACCAACTTTATTCTTAAACAACCTTTACAGCTTTCTTCAGATATTGAATGGTTGGTTTTTGAAGATGCTGTTCAGCTTCCTGAAAATTATTTTTTAAGAAAAAATGAAAACGAACTAGCATTAATAAATGCTGAAAAAAAACATATTATCACTTACAGGCAACCCGCTTTTTATGATGGTTATAGCTATGGTATGTTAGGCCATTATGAGTTAGAACAACAAGGCAATTTTTGGAAAATAAAAGTAATGGTGCCTGCAAGTTTTCTAAATGATAAAAAGGTTAGTTACCCTTTAACTATCGACCCGTTGGTTACAGTTGGGCCGCAAGGAATTGGGGAGTTTAAAGTAGCTTTTCCGGCTACCTTTAACAGTGCTAATATGGGATTTACCCTTAGCGCTATTGGTAGTTGCGATTACAGTATTACGTTTGTAGGTTTAGGGGGGGCAAATCTTACCGGCACTTTACTCGATGTAGAGTATGAAAATGAATTCAATCCTTGTGCACCAAATGATAATCCGCCTTACTGTGAATTTACTGATGTTTCTATGGAAGTTATTGGCCCATGTGGCAATAGTACAGGGCAATTAATTTGCAACCCTGCACAGCCACCTTTTAACGGCACTTGTACTACCGACCCACTAAAAGTTCCGGGCGCAGGAGCTATAAGAATACCTAACTTTTTGAACTGTGTTGAAGCACAATGTCCCGATTATGAATTGACATTTTCTATTAAAAACAGAACCTTTAAGTGTAACGATTTATGCAGCACAAGTTGTGCCGTTGGTCATCGTTTTGCAATTACACTTGAAGGAAGAACAATTGAAGAGCGCGTAACTATAACCGATGACTTTATTTGTGCCGGGCAGCCGGTAAATGTTATTTCATTACCTTCTTTTGGGGTGCCCCCTTATACTTATTTGTGGAATCCAACAGGACAAACCGATTCTATTATTACGGTTAATCCTGAAACCAATTCTTTTTATTCATGTATCGTAACCGATGCCTGTGGTAATACTGCCGAAGCCGATACCTTAATAAATGTAATTCCTTCTCCCGATGCTGAAGCAGGGGGCCAATTTACCATTTGTGATGGAGGAAGTATTCAAATTGGTGGTAACCCCACAAGTGTAGATGGCTCTCAGTTTTTGTGGAGTGCTATTGCACCTGCCGATGATAGCTGGCTTTCAGCAACTAATATTTCTAACCCGTTTGTATTTATACCTAACAATACAATAGGTACATTTTTGTTTGTAGTGAATGTAAGCAATAGCACATGTTTCAGAACGGACACTGCTGTAGTAAATGTTATAGCGCTGCCACAACCTTTTATTCAGCCCGATTCTAACTTATTTATTTGTGAAGGCGGAAGCATAACTTTACAAACGGATACGCTTTACGATACCTATTTGTGGAGTACAGGAGAAACCTCATCAACTATTACTATAACCCAGCCGGGCGCATACACCGTAAGCGTTACACAACAAGGCTGTGGCGGTAATAGTAACGCTGTTACGGCTTCCATAAAACCCTTGTTGCCTTTTCAGATTTTACCAAGAGATACTTCCTTTAATGCAGGTGGCAGTGTTACCTTCAGAACTACTATAGATTTAAACGTGCCTGAAATTGAAAATTTTTATTGGGAGCCAAATACTGAAATTTCTTGTACAACCTGTGAAACTCCAACAGCATCTCCCACTAACGACAGGTTTTACTATCTCTATGTGGAACAAGATGGTTGCCTTTCAGTTGATTCTGCTTTTGTAGATATTACTTTCCCTAATAGTTATGCTATTCCTTCGGCATTTTCGCCCAATAACGATGGCAAGAACGACCGCTTCTATATAATAAAACAAAGCGGAGTAAAAGTATTAGAGTTTAAAGTGTTTAACCGCTGGGGAGAATTGGTACACGATAATGCCAACTTTGCCTGGGATGGTTTTTATAAAGATGAATTGCAAGACATGGAAGTGTTTACCTACTTATTCAAGTTAGAACTTTCTGATGGTACACAAGAAATTGCGAAAGGTAATGTTACGCTGGTGAGATAATTTATTTTTTCTTGTTTAATTAACTTGAATATTAAGTTCATTGTTTTATGAGCTGTTTCCTAAACTTGAAAACATATAAATAGTAACAGCATATACTAGCATTTAAAAATCTAAGCATATCCTATGTTTTTAATTGAAAAGGTAGCATAGATCCAAACAGAAACAATCCTTATATAAATAAGTGGAGTGGCAATAACCAAAAAGCGATCCACTACCTTCTGCTACATACTATTATATTCTGAAACTAAACGACTCTGAAAACAAAGCATATTCGAGAAATGTTACTATCATAAGATAAATGCTATTTTAATAGTGCTGAAATCTAATAATGATATAAAAAAATTATTTGATTTTTCTTAACATTAAGTTTATATTCACGTATTGCATGGTTAAACCGTTATAAAAAAGTAATTATGAAAAAACATTTACTCTCTCTTGTATTTATAACATATATTTTTGCTTCTGCAAAAGCACAAAATGTAGGTATAGGTACCTCTTCTCCCGCAACAAAGTTACACATAGATGGTGGTGCTCTTGGTATTGGAAGACAAGATGCTCTAGACCAAACCCCATACTTACAGTTAGGTCTTAATGATGGTTATTTTCAGTATTTAGCCAATAATGCGCAATACAACTCAAGTACAGATGTTTGGAACTATGTTGCTACAGGTGGATATGGTGGTTTGGCTTCAAAAATAGAACAGTATTCAGGATACATCAAGTTTTCTACTGCAAATGGTGGAGTAAATCCTATAAACTGGAATGACAGGTTGTACATTGGTAATGATGGCAATGTAGGTATTGGTACAAATAGCCCTCTTCAAAAACTTCAGTTAACCAATAATGGAGATGTAGCATTAGGTTTTTCTACAAATAATGGAGGCACGCCTACACAGGCGAGAATTAGAGTAACAGATAACAATTGGTCGGGCGATATAATATTTGAAACTACAGTACCCGGAAGCGGTTCGGGAGTATTAACTGAAAGAATGAGAATTAATAATATTGGCAATGTAGGTATTGGAACGTCTAGTCCTTCGCAACTACTAAGTTTATCTAGCGCATCACCCACAATAGAATTTAGAGATACCGATCATAGAAGATACTGGCTTCATAACAATAGCAACGTATTTTATTTATTATTTGATGGAGATAACGATGGAGGCTGGGATGGTAACCACCCTTTTCAGTTTCATGGCTTGGCTAGAGATAATGCTTCATTAGGCACAATGGCTTACATACCTGGTAAAATGCAACTTAGAGCTACTGCTCCAAACGGCATGGTTAATGGAGCAAACCAATCTCAACTTGAAATATCTAATGCTGGTATCGGACCAGCTTTCATTTCTTTTCATAGAGAAGGAGCTTGGGGTGCACATTTTGGTTTAGATACTGATAATTGGTTTAGTACTCAAGGATGGAGTCCTGGTGCAGGCTATAATAGTTTACGTGCTGGAAATATTTATGCAAACGGAGAATTTAGAGCAACAAATTTAAGTGGTGGTGGTGATAGGCCAGTATTTGCAAATAATGATGGTACGATGTATCCAGGAATAGTACCCTGGTGGCAACAAGGTGCTCAACATTGTCGCTTAGGTACAGGTACTAATGAAGATATAGACTTAAGTACTTCTTTTGGTTGGGATGTTTATAATTGGAATGCACTATGTTTTATTTCTGAAATAAGAGGTAATATGGCGGGTGCAGGTGAAATAGCCAGAACTTATCTTGACGGTAATGGTAGATGGCGTTGGCAGTTTAATTCAGGACAAAGTTCTTTTGGGGCATGTGTAAGGTGCTTTAGGTTAAGATAGCTTAATAAAGTTAACTTTTGTGAACGTGCTTCCTTCAAGCAATTTTCACTATGACGCACAGTTTACATTCAAGATACGATTCATTCTGCAAAGTATTTAAACTTTGTTAGTCAACACTTCTTCAAGACTAAAAATGTGTGAAATTGCCAATATAAATTCAAAGTCAAATTATTTGCTAATTAGGAATGCCATTCCTAAACTTACATATACCGCAACTTCCCATTCTTCAATGCCTTCATGGCTTTGGTTAGCCCTTCAACAGTAAGTGGAAACATACGGTGGTCAAAAACTTCTCTAATAAGATTAATAGATTCAAAATAATTCCAGCCACGCTCGGCACTGGGGTTGAGCCACACCACCGAATCGAAATGCTCTTTAACACGCTGCAACCACACCAGTCCGGTTTCATCGTTATAATGTTCTACGCTACCCCCTTTCGATACAATTTCATAAGGGCTCATGGTGGCATCGCCTACAATAATTACTTTATAGTCGCGGTTAAAGCGGTGTAGTATTTCAAATGTTGGAATACGTTCGTGCCTGCGTTCATTATCTTGCCACATAGTTTCGTAAATACAGTTGTGGAAGTAGAAAAACTCCAGGTGCTTAAACTCGTGCCTTGCTGCCGAAAACAGTTGCGAGCACAGTTCTATATAATCGTCCATAGAGCCCCCAACATCTAGCAACAACAAAACTTTTACCCGATTCTTTTCCGAAGGCACTAAATGAATATCTAATACACCTGCATTATCGGAAGTTTTACGAATGGTTTCATCAATATCCAGTTCTTCAGCAATGCCTTCACGAGTAAAAACTCTCAGCCGCTTTAAGGCAACTTTAATGTTTCGGGTATTTAATTCAACGGTTTCATCAAGGTTGGCAAAGTCACGTTTATCCCAAACCTTAACCGCACTTCTGTTGCGGCTGCCTTCTTGCCCCACTCTAAACCCTTCAGGGTTATAGCCATTTGCACCAAAGGGTGAGGTGCCACCTGTGCCAATCCATTTATTGCCGCCCTCGTGTCGTTCTTTTTGTTCTTCCATTAATTGTTTGAAGCGTTCCATCAGCTTTTCTAAACCGCCCATGGCTTCAATCAATTTCTTTTCCTCTTCAGTAAGCAGCTTTTCAAAATTCTTCCGCAGCCATTCTTCAGGTATAGTTTTAAAAAAATCTTCAGGCAAAAAATCTATGTCTTTAAAATGTTTTCCGAATAATAAATCGAAACGGTCTAAATGGGCTTCATTTTTTATGAATATGCTTTTCGATAGAAAATAAAAATCATCTACACTATATGTACCTACTTCGTTTTTCATGGCTTTCAATAAAGTAAGATATTCATGTAAGCTTACCGGTATGCCATTATCGCGCAGTAAATAGAAAAAAGTGAGAAACATAATTTTTATTCTGAAACATAAAGCTAAGCAATATCCTAATTCTTAAATTTGATTACGCAACATAACTATGGAACCTAACCTTGATAAAAAGAAACCGGACAACCACCTTAGTCCGCGCCAGCAAAAAATTCATGAAATAATTTTTGAAGCAGATACCAGAGAGGGTAAGCTGTTTGATATTATTTTATTGGTATTTATAGTGGTTAGCGTAGTAATTACAATGCTCGATAGTCTTACTATTGAGAGCAAAAGAATAAATGATTGGCTGTATGTTTTGGAATGGATTGTTACAATAGGTTTTACTATAGAGTATGCCTTGCGTATTTATTGTGTTTATAAGCCAATAAATTACATTTTTAGTTTCTTCGGAATTATAGATTTATTATCTATACTCCCCACTTATTTCAGCGTTCTTTTTGCCGATACACATTATCTGGCAATAATTAGAATTTTAAGGCTGTTACGTATTTTCAGAATATTTAAGTTGGCACCTTACATAAAAGAAAGCAACTTGTTGCTTATTTCTTTAAAAAACAGCAGGCGTAAAATAGCCATTTTCTTTTTTTTTATGGTATTGCTTACTACCATATTGGGTTCGGCCATGTATGTTATTGAGTTTGGTGTAAACGATAAGTTCAGCAGTATTCCTGAAAGTATTTATTGGGCAATTGTTACTATTACTACAGTAGGTTATGGCGATATTTCCCCCGTAACACCCATGGGAAAATTTCTGGCTTCTTTTATGATGATTTTAGGTTACGCTATTATTGCGGTACCTACCGGAATCATTACTGCCAATATTGCTAAAGAATACAAAGTAGAAAATTTAACCACTCAATCGTGCCCACATTGCTTAAAAGAAGGCCACGATGTAGATGCAAGGTATTGTAAATATTGCGGTGGAAAGCTTTAAGGCTGGTTTAAATAAAATAATGCTGAATTTGTTTGGGCATAGCCATAGTAAAGGTTAGCAATTATCCACTTATAACAAAAAAACCAATAGTATTCTTTTACAAATACATTGAAATACAATGCTTTCAGCCATATTGTGTGTGTTGAAAAATCTTAACTTTTTTTTGCGCTTTTAGTTGTTGTTATGAAAAGTGTAGTTTAGTTTTGCGTGCGGAATTTTGACGAATTCCTGACAATTCACATGGACTAAAGCGCAACAGCGTATGTATAAAAAATCTTTTTTTCTCCCATTTATCTTCCTGCTTACTGTTTTGTTTTCAAATGTTTTGTTTGCTCAAGACGGTATTAGCCCCGAAATTTTAGAAGGACAAAAATTATTTAATGCAAATTGTGCCAGTTGCCACAAAGTAAAACAGAAATTGGTAGGTCCGGCTTTGTACGATTCTGAAAAGCGTTGGACAGAAGGTGCTGACCATGCAGGTGTTGACGGTAAAACCTGGTTGTATAAATGGATTAAAAATTCATCGGCAGTAATTAAAGACGGAAACCCTTATGCAGTAGCCCTGTATAATGATTACAATAAATCTGTAATGACTGCTTTTCCGCAGTTAACTGATGAGAACATTACTAACATTTTGGCTTATATTCAAGCTGATGGCGATGGCTTGTTGGCTCCAAAAGCTGATCCGGCTACAGCGGGTGCAGAAGGAGCAACAGGTGGAGGTAGTGGCGATGCAGGACAAACAAAAGTTTTATTATACTTTTTAGTTGGTTTGTTAGTAGTTATTGCGTTAATTCTCGCAAGAGTTAATACAGTGTTGAATAGGTTGGTATTGGTTAAAGAAAATAAACCTTTGCCTGTTCCGGTGCCAATTTATAAAAACAGCAAATTAATTGCTACTATTGTCTTGGCGCTTGTTGTGTTTGTAGGTTATACTACTGTAAATAACGCAATTGATTTAGGTCGTCAGCAAGGATATGCACCTGTTCAGCCTATCAAATTTTCGCACAAGCTGCATGCAGGCATGAACCAAGTAAGCTGCCAATATTGTCACTCGTCTGCGTCAAAAAGCAAACACTCTAATATTCCTTCGGCTAACGTTTGTATGAATTGCCACAAAGGGGTTCAGCAAGGGCCAAGCTATGGCAGAAAAGAAATTACTAAAATCTATGCTGCCATCGGTTTCAATCCTGATAAGAATGAATTCATTGAAAATTATGAATCATTACCAAGAGCAGAAGCAGAGAAAATTTATGCTGATTGGTTGAATGCTGATACCGAGAAAAAATATACTTCAGCAGATGTTAAAGAAGTATTGGCTCAAGTGCAGCAACCAATTGAGTGGGTACGTATTCATAACTTACCTGACCACGTTTATTTCAATCACTCTCAACACGTTGCAGTGGGTGGCTTAGAATGCCAAACTTGTCATGGTCCGGTTGAAGAAATGGAAGTGTTGGCGCAACATGCACCCCTTTCAATGGGTTGGTGTATTTCTTGCCACAGAGAGAAAGAAGTAAATTATGCTCAAAACGATTACTACCAAATTTATAAGAAGTACCACGATAAACTAAGTGCCGATGGTGCTAAGTTTACCGTAGAGAAAATTGGTGGTACCGAGTGCCAAAAATGTCATTATTAATTTTAACAGTATAATATAAACCAACCTTCAATGGCTGAAAATAAATACTGGAAATCGTTAGAAGAGAAATATAACGACCCGGAGTTTATCAAACAAAGTGGCAAGGAATTCAAAGATGAATTACCGGTGCTTTTGGGTGAAAAAGGTATAGACAAAGTTTCTACCGGAAGAAGAGATTTTCTTAAATTCTTAGGTTTCAGCGTAACTGCTGCAACTGTAGCGGCAGGTTGTGAAATGCCTGTAAGAAAATCTATTCCTTATGTGGTAAAACCCGATGAAATTGTACCGGGCGTTCCGAATTATTATGCATCTACTTATTTTGATGGTGCAGATTTCGTAAACGTATTGGTTAAAACGCGCGAAGGTCGCCCTATTAAAATTGAAGGCAATGACTTATCGCCAGTTACTTTAGGCGGAACCAGTGCAGGAGCACAAGCTTCAGTATTAAGTTTATACGACAATACTCGTCCGAAAGGGCCAATTGCCAATGGCAACAAGGCTACTTGGGAAGCTGCCGATAAAGACATTACTGCTAAATTAGAAGCTATTGCTGCTAAAGGTGGTGCTATTAGAATTGTTTCTTCAACGGTTGTAAGTCCATCGTTGAACAATGCAATAAAAGAATTTGCTGTAAAATATCCTACTGCTAAGCATGTTACTTACGATGCAGTTTCTTACTCAGGTATTTTAGAGGCTAACGAAAAATCGTTTGGCAAAAGAGGTATTCCTTCTTACCATTTCGATAAAGCCGATGTAGTAGTGAGCGTTGGCGCTGATTTCTTACGTAGCTGGGTTTCTCCGGTTGAGTTTTCAGCATTATATGCTAAGAAAAGAAAAGTTACTAAGTCTAACCCAAATAATTTAAGCCGTCATATTCAGTTTGAAGGTGTTTTCTCTCAGGCAGGTTCTAATGCCGACAAGAGAGTGGTAGTAAAACCTTCTCAAGAAGATGCGGTAGTATTAGCTTTATATAATGCAGTGGCTTCATTAGCCGGTGCAGGTACTTTTGCTAATCCTAGTTTAGATGCTGAAGTGTTGAGTGCAGTTAAAGAAGCTGCTGCTGAACTGTTCAAAGCTTCAGGAAAATCTATTGTTGTTTCGGGTTCAAACGACACTAATACTCAGACTTTAGTAAACGCGATTAACACTTTGTTGCAAAACTATGGTGCTACTATAGATTTGAATAAACATTACAACACCCGCAAAGGCAACGATGCTGAATTTGCAGGTTTTGTAAATGAATTAAAAGCGGGTAATGTTGGTGCGGTTATCTTCTTAAACGCTAACCCTGTTTATAATTCAGCTTTTGGTGCTGAATTGAAAGATGCTTTGAAGAAAGCTGAATTAACGGTTTCCTTATCAGATCAGTTAGATGAAACTTCAATTGCAGTTAACTATTTATTGCCCGACCACCACTATTTAGAGTCTTGGGGCGATGCTGAACCTAAAGCAGGTGTATTCAGCATTACGCAACCTACCATCGATCCATTGTTCGATACTCGCAGTGCTTTAGAAAGTTTATTGGCTTTCACAGGTGTAAAAACTTCAGCTTACGATTATATTAAAGCCTACTGGCAAAATAATATTTTCACTCAGCAATCTAAGTTTGCTTCTTTCAACGTAATGTGGGATAGAAGCGTACATGATGGTATTGCTGAAACCAACGCAACTGCTGCCACGGTAGCTTTTGCAGGAGATGTAGCTACTGCTGCTAATGCAGTTGCTGCTATGAAGGGTGGAGCAGGAGAAGAAGTGGTGGTATATGAAAAATCTGGTATTCGTGAAGGTAAAGGTGCAGGCAACCCATTATTACAAGAATTGCCGGATCCTATTTCTAAAATTGCTTGGGATAACTACGTAGCACTTTCGCCTAAATATGCTAAAGAAAAAGGTTTAACATCGGGAGATTTAGTTACTGTTACTGCCGGAAAATACAGTGTTACTTTACCGGTGCATATTCAGCCCGGAACTGCTTATGGAGTATTTGCCATTGCCTTAGGTTATGGTAGAGAAGTGGCAGGAAAAGCAGGTTCTAATATTGGTAAAAATGCCTACCCTTTTATTTCTTTCAACGGAAATAATTTTGAAAAATATGCTACAGGTGCCAGCCTTGCTAAAGCTGGTGGCAATTATCCTTTAGCTCAAACTCAAACTTACCATAGCATTTTTGATGGTTTGAATGAGCGTAGAATTGTAAAAGAAACTACGCTTGAAGAATACAAAAAGAATCCATTTGCAGGTAATGAAGACCGTGCACACGTGCAAAAGCATTTGCAAACATTGTATGGTTATCACGACCGTCCCGGTCACCATTGGAATTTAGCCATTGATTTAAACTCTTGTTTAGGTTGTGGTGCATGTGTGGTAGCTTGTAACGTAGAAAATAATATTCCGGTTGTTGGCAAGCAAGAAGTGATTAATGCTCGCGAAATGCATTGGTTGCGCATAGACCGCTATTATGCCGGTGATGAAGAAAACCCAAGTGTTATTTATCAGCCAATGATGTGTCAGCATTGCGACAACGCTCCTTGCGAAAACGTTTGTCCAGTAGCTGCTACCAACCACAGTTCTGAAGGATTAAACCAAATGACCTACAACCGTTGTATTGGTACTCGTTATTGTGCTAATAACTGCCCTTACAAAGTAAGACGTTTCAACTGGTTTGATTACTGGGGTGCAGATAGCTTCAACGTAGAAAACATTGGTGTAGATAATAATCATGATCCTCATGGCATGACAGAAGATTTAACCCGTATGGTATTAAATCCTGATGTTACAGTGCGTTCAAGAGGGGTAATTGAAAAATGCTCTTTCTGTGTACAAAAAATTCAGAGTGGCAAGTTGACTGCCAAGAAAGAAGGCAGAAAGCTGAAAGATGGCGATATTAAAACCGCTTGTCAGGCTGCATGTGCAACAGGAGCAATTGTTTTCGGAGATATAAACGATGAAACAAGTGAAGTTTATAAGAGAATGAATGATGAAAGAACTTTTGCAGTGTTAGAAGAAATTCACACGTTGCCAAATGTTACTTATATGACTAAAGTAAGAAACAAGCCGGCTGAAGCAAAATCAGGTCATCATCATGGCGGTGGACATCATTAATTTTTAAAGAACTTTAAACAGATAATATAAATGGCATCTTACTACGAAGCACCCATAAGAGAGGCGCTTATCAATGGTGACAAAAATTATAAGCAAATCACTACTGATATTGTGCGCTCTACTCAAGGCACACCTCCCATGTTGTGGTGGCTGGCTATTAGCGTAACGGGCTTTTTTACTGCTGTATTATTTTTCTCATTAGGCTGGACTGTTTTTTATGGAATTGGTTCATGGGGATTAAATAAAACAGTTGGTTGGGCATGGGACATCACCAACTTCGTTTGGTGGATAGGTATTGGTCACGCAGGTACGTTGATTTCTGCGGTGCTTTTATTATTCCGTCAGAAATGGAGAACCGGTATTAACCGTGCTGCTGAAGCGATGACCATATTTGCGGTTATGTGTGCGGCTATTTATCCGGGTATTCACATGGGGCGCCCTTGGTTAGGTTTCTTCATTTTCCCTTATCCTAATACAAGAGGTCCTTTATGGGTAAACTTTAACTCGCCACTTCTTTGGGACGTATTTGCGATTTCGACCTATTTTACGGTATCATTATTATTCTGGTACTCAGGTTTACTGCCCGACTTCGCTACTATTCGCGACAGAGCGAAGTCTAAAATCCGTAAGAGCATCTACAATGCTTTAAGTTTTGGTTGGACCGGTACAGCAAAACAGTGGCAACGTTTTGAAGCATTGGCTTTAGTGTTAGCCGGTATTTCTACTCCATTGGTACTTTCGGTACACACTATCGTATCGTTTGACTTTGCTACTTCGGTTATTCCCGGCTGGCATACCACCATTTTCCCTCCTTATTTCGTTGCGGGAGCAATCTTCTCTGGTTTTGCTATGGTAGAAACTTTAATGATTATTACCAGAAAGGTATTGAAGTTAGAAGATTATATTACTATTGCACACATTGAGTCAATGAATAAAATCATAGTATTAACAGGTTCAATTGTAGGTATTGCTTACATAACCGAGTTAATTTTAGCATTTTATTCAGGCTTTATGTATGAGCAATATGCTTTCTATAACAGAGCTTTAGGGCCTTATTGGTGGGCTTACTGGGCAATGATGACTTGTAACGTAATTTCCCCTCAGTTCTATTGGTTTAAAGCCATCAGAAGAAACATCGTAGCTACTTTCATCTTATCTATTTTCGTAAATATTGGTATGTGGTTCGAGCGTTTTGTAATTATCGTTACCTCTCTACACCGTGATTACTTGCCATCTAGCTGGACTTACTACTCACCCACTTGGGTTGAAATTGGAATTTATACCGGTTCTATTGGTTTGTTCTTAACCTTATTCTTATTATTCGCAAGAGCATTCCCTGTGGTAGCAATTGCTGAAGTAAAATCTATTTTCAAAACATCAAGCGAAACTGCAAAGAAAACTATGTATGCCCATGAAGATGACCATGGCCATGCAACAGGCGGACATTTAGCAGGCGTTCCACACAATAAAGAATAATTTAAACTATGAGCAACAACAAGTATATCGTAGGTTTATTCGATGATGAAGTAACATTGTTACATGCCATCAAAAAAATTCGTCAGAAAGGTTTGAAGATTGACGATGTGTTAACACCCTTCCCTGTACATGGTATAGACGATGTATTAGGGTTGAAAGAGTCTCGTTTACACACGGTAGGATTCTTGGTGGGTTCATGCGGGTTACTATTTGCCATTTCATTTATGATTTGGGTAAATACCGTAAATTATCCATTAGACTTTGGTGGTAAACCATACTTGTCAATACCTTCATTTATACCTATAACTTTTGAGTTTACCGTATTAACGGCTTCCGTTTCTATGGTGATTGCTTTCTTGGCTCGCAATGGTTTATACCCGGGAAAACAACCAAGAATCTTCGATGAGCGCATTACTGATGATATGTTTGCTATTACCTTCGCAATAGACAACGCTACGGATGCTCAAATTGAGAAAATCACTGACGTTTTAGGCGAGACCGGTGTGAAAGAAATTAAAAAGAAAGATTTTAACGATTCTGAATACTAATAGTATTATGAAAACTAACTTCCAAACATTATTTGTTGCTTTTGCGGTAGTAATACTGTTAGCATCTTGTGGCAGTGACCCTCAAAAGCCGGGTAAAATTTTTATGCCTGATATGACCTATTCTCAGGCTTATGAAACCTATACTACCAACCCCAATTTCGATAATGGTCAATCTGCAAGAATACCTGTAAAAGGAACTATATCAAGAGGTTCTTTACCAACTACTGCTTCTGATGATGAGACTGCTCATTTATCTTATTTACATAAAACTTATTTTCCTAATACCACTGAAGGCTATTTAGAAGCGGGAGTCAAATTAAAAAATCCGCTTTCTTTAAATGATGTGGCTTTAGACAAAGGAAAAGCTCTTTATGTGGTTTACTGCGCTGTTTGTCATGGTGAAGTTGGTGCAGGCGATGGCACTATTGTAAAAAATGGCAAATACCCTCCTGTCCCGGCTTATACCGACAGATTGCCTACCATTAACGAAGGCCAAATGTATCATTCTATTACCTGGGGTAAGAATTTGATGGGCGGCTATGCTTCGCAGTTAAATGCTGAAGAAAGATGGCAATTGGTTTATTACATCCAGAAGTTGGGTAAAGTAGGTGCATTTGCTGAAAAAACAGAGGCAACTGTAGCGGCTAATTAATATATTCAATAACAGAAACTACTATATATAAAATCATGACAGAAACATTCAATTTCCCTTCAACCCTTAAAAAAGCATCATTTGCTTTAATAGGTATCGGGGTGCTTGGTCTAATATTGGGCTTTGTAGTTTACAGCGGGCACACCAACAGAGTTTGGGCGAATATTCTGCTAAATGCATACTATTTCAATGGTATTGCTTTATCAGCAATTTTCTTTTTAGCTGCTCATCAATTAGGATATTCAGGTTGGCACACAGCTT
Organism: uncultured Chitinophagaceae bacterium; assembly: GCA_964543705.1. Lineage (GTDB taxonomy): Bacteria > Bacteroidota > Bacteroidia > Chitinophagales > CAIOSU01 > CAYSGX01. The sequence goes on along the minus strand of CAZIZP010000006.1, from coordinate 67,575 downwards.
TCAGAAGAGTACCTGAAGCCATTGGTACTTTTGTTCCTGTTACTGGTTTGTTTTTATTGTTAGTAATGATTGGTACTTTGTTACACTCTCACCACTTATATCATTGGGCCGATGCATCTTTAACCGACCCAACCAGCCCTAACTATGATGCTATAATTGACAGCAAGAAATGGTACTTAAATATTCCTTTCTGGACTTTCAGAATTGTAGCTTATGTTGCCTTGTGGAGTTTCTTTTCAGTTTTTTTAAGAAGACTTTCAGTAAAAGAAGACCAAATAGGTGGGTTAACTAACTACAACAAATTGAAGTATTTTTCAGCATTCTTTATCGTAGTGTTTGCGGTTTCATCCTCTACAGGCTCTTGGGATTTGGTAATGTCTATCGACTCACATTGGTATAGCACCTTGTTTGGTTGGTATAACTTTGCCAGCTATAATGTTGCAGGGGTTTCTACTATTGCCTTAATTGTTATTTATTTAAAATCACAAGGCTACTTAAATAAAGTAAACGACAGTCACATTCACGATTTAGGTAAATATATGTTTGGGTTCAGTGTGTTTTGGACTTATTTATACTTTGCCCAGTTCTTATTAATATGGTATGCAAATATTCCTGAAGAAACGGCCTATTTTGCTGCCCGTTGGGAAGATGGCTGGTTTAAGTTTCTATTCTTCTTCAACTTCATCATCAACTTTGCATTACCATTTTTAGTATTGATGAAAAGAAAATCTAAGAGAAATGTGAACACTATTACTTTCGTAGCTATTATGATATTAATAGGCCACTTCTTTGATTTTTACCTGATGATTATGCCGGGTTCAGTAGGTGCTGAAGCAGGCTTTGGCTGGTTAGAAATTATGGTTGCCTTAGGTTTTGTAGGTGCGTTTATTCTGGTTGTATTTTCAGCTTTAACAAAAGCATCGCTTACACCGGTTAACAATCCTTATTTAAAAGAAAGTTTACAACACCATTCATAAAAATATACTATAATGATAGGTTTATTAATAATTGGAACATTAGCACTATTCTTTATTGTAATCTTTCAGGTTGCAAGAACCAGTGAGTTATTGGGCGTATTAAAAGGCGACAGAGAAGGACTTCCGAGTGAAAATGCTAATAATTTGAATGCGGTTTTATTATTGCTTTTTCTGATTATCGGCTTACCCGCTTCAATCATTTCGGCTTATGCAGTTGCCGATAAATTTCTTCCTGAATCTTCTTCGGCACATGGAAGCCTGATTGATAATATGTTTAACACCACTATGGCCTTAACGCTTATAGTTTTTGTAATTACTCACATTTTACTATTCTGGTTTGCATTTAAATATCGCGAAAAGAAAGGTGCTTTCGGATATTATTATCCTGAAAATAACAAATTGGAAATTGCATGGACGGTTATACCTTCTATAGTGCTAACCGTGTTGGTAGTTATGGGTATAGAAGCTTGGTATAAAATTACCGGGCCAGCACCTGAAAATGCGGTGGTGGTGGAAGCTACTGCTCAGCAGTTTAACTGGATTATTCGTTATCCGGGCAAAGATGGTAAATTGGGAGAAAGAGAGTTTGAAAGACTTTCCGGAGAAAATGCTTTGGGTATTAACTTCGAAGACAAAGCAAGTCACGATGATTTCATTCCTACTGAAATACATTTAAAAGTGAATGAGCCTGTGATGTTTAAATTAGGCGCAAAAGATGTATTACATAACTTTTATTTACCTCATTTCCGTGTAAAAATGGATTGTGTGCCGGGCATTCCTACTCAATTCTGGATGACCCCTACGATAACTACAGCCGAAATGAGAGAAAAACTTAATGACCCTGATTTTAATTATGTATTGGCTTGCGCAGAATTTTGCGGACAAGCGCATTGGAACATGAAAGTAACGGTGGTGGTAGAATCGGAAGAAGAATATAACCAATGGTTGGCTACTAACAAACCAATTTACGAAACACTTGTTAATGTAGCTGAAGGTGGCACTACTACCCCTGAGACAACAGAAGATAACAAAACAGAAGTTATTGAAACGGTAGAAACTGAGACTCCTTCTAACCCTATTTCAGCATTGAGAAAATAATTTTATTACTATGGCAAACGCAGTAGAAACAGACATCCACGTTCATCACGATGAGCATCATGAGCATGACCACGGTCATCATCATGAAGAAACCTTTATTTCTAAGTACATTTTTAGCCAAGATCACAAAATGATTGCCAAGCAATTCCTTTTAACAGGGATGATTTGGGCATTTATTGGTGGTTTGTTTTCAATATTCTTTCGTTTACAACTGGCATGGCCTAATGAAACTTTTCCTTTTTTGGAAACTTTATTGGGGCAATGGGCTGAAGGTGGTAAACTAAGTCCTTCTTTCTACTATGCATTAGTTACCATGCACGGTACTATTTTAGTATTCTTTGTATTAACGGCAGGCTTGTCGGGTACATTTAGTAACTTCTTAATTCCATTACAGTTAGGGGCACGCGATATGGCTTCGCCATTGATTAATATGTTGTCGTTTTGGTTTTTTGCGGCTTCAGGTTTTGTAATGCTAATTTCATTGTTTGTACAAACAGGCCCTGCTTCTGCCGGTTGGACCATGTATCCTCCACAATCTGCTCTGCCACAAGCTACTCCGGGCTCGGGCTTAGGAACTGATTTGTGGTTATTCAGCATGGCATTATTTATTGCTTCGGTTACATTAGGTGGCTTAAACTATATTGCTACGGTTATTAACCTTAGAACTAAGGGGATGACTTTCTTCCGCATGCCATTAACTGTGTGGGCATTCTTTTTCACTGCTATTATTGGCGTGTTATCATTCCCTGCTTTATTGGCATCAGCTATATTGTTAATGTTTGACCGTACATTGGGTACCAGCTTCTTCTTATCTGATATTTATATTGGTGGCGAGCAGCTGGCTTATTCAGGTGGTAGCCCTATTTTATTCCAACACTTGTTTTGGTTCTTAGGTCATCCTGAAGTGTATATTATTATTTTACCTGCAATGGGTATTGTGTCTGAAGTACTTTCTGTAAATGCGCGCAAACCTGTCTTCGGTTATAAAGCGATGATATTCTCTATTTTGGGTATTACTATATTGTCGTTTATCGTGTGGGCTCACCACATGTTTGTTACCGGCCTGAATCCTTTTGTGGCTTCTATTTTCGTGTTGTTTACGCTTTTAATTGCCGTGCCTTCTGCCATTAAAGTGTTTAACTGGATTGCTACTATCTGGAGAGGGAACATAAGATTTACCCCTGCAATGCTTTTTGCAATTGGTTTTGTTTCTTTATTTATTTCGGGTGGTTTAACGGGTATTTTCTTAGGAAACTCTACTATTGATATTCAATTACACGATACCTACTTTGTGGTGGCACACTTCCATATTGTAATGGGCTTGGCTGCTTTCTTTGGTATGTTTGCAGGTATTTACCACTGGTTTCCGAAAATGTATGGCAGATATATGAATAATACCCTGGGGTATATTCATTTCTTTGTGACTATTGTAGCAAGTTATATGATTTTCTGGCCTATGCATTATTTAGGTATGACCGGTGTTCCAAGACGTTATTTTCAGTTTGATGCTTTTGAGCAGTTTAACCAATATTCTGATATGAACGTGTTTATTACCGTGTTTGCTATAGTGGCATTTTTGGTTCAGATGGTTTTCTTGTATAACTATTTCTATAGCATGTATAAAGGCAGAGAGGTTACTGAATTGAACCCTTGGGGTGCCACTACCTTAGAATGGACTACACCGGTTAACCCCGGACATGGCAACTGGGAAGGCGCATTGCCTGAAGTACACCGCTGGCCTTATGATTACAGTAAAGACGGAAGAGACTTTATTCCTCAAACTGAACCTTATACTGAAGCAGAAATTAAAGAACTGGAGAAGCAAGGGCACAAGGTGTCGTAACATCTTTCAGTTTATAAATCAAAGTCCTCAACTTTTGTTAGTCGAGGACTTTTTTGTTTATTAAACTTATTAGCCCTAATTTACTTTAGAGTGGGTTTTGTCTCAACGAAATTTTATCCTTATCTCAACGAGGGGATTTTTATTTATTCTGAAATATTTTAGCAAAACAACAATTTTACTAAGTTATACTTCAGCCTCAACGGGCCTGTCCATTTCTATTCTCAGGTTTTCTATAATAAAGTTTTGGCGTTCCATAGTGTTTTTGCCCATGTAATATTCTAACAGGTTTTTTATGGCCATTTCTTTATCCATAGAAACACGGGTAAGGCGAATATCATCGCCAATAAACTGTCCGAACTCATCGGGAGAAATTTCGCCTAAACCTTTAAAGCGGGTTATTTCCGGCTTGCTACCCAGCTTCTTCATTGCTTCTTGCTTCTCTTCTTCGCTGTAGCAATAAATGGTTTCTTTTTTGTTTCTTACACGGAAAAGTGGCGTTTCTAAAACATGCACATGCCCTTTCTTTACCAAATCGGGAAAAAACTGTAAGAAGAAAGTAAGCAGCAACAAACGAATGTGCATGCCATCTACATCGGCATCGGTTGCCACTACTACTTTGTTATAGCGCAGGTCGTCCATGCTGTCTTCAATATTTAAAGCATGTTGCAGCAAATTAAATTCTTCGTTTTCATACACTACTTTTTTGGTTAAGCCGAAACAGTTAAGCGGCTTACCACGCAAACTAAACACAGCCTGATATTCAGGATTGCGGGCCTTGGTAATAGAGCCGCTTGCCGAATCGCCCTCGGTAATAAATATGGTAGATTTATCGGAAAGCTCGCCTTTGTTTTCATCGTAATGGTAGCGGCAGTCGCGCAGTTTTTTATTATGCAGATTGGCTTTTTTAGCTCGTTGATTGGCAAGCTTTTTAATGCCGGCTATTTCTTTACGTTCACGCTCGCTTTGCAAAATTCTTTTTAAAAGAATATCGGCTGTTTCGGGGTGCTTGTGTAAATAATCGTCTAAATCTTTTCTTACAAAATCGTTGATGTAGCCACGCACGGTTGGGCCATCGGGACCCATATTGAGCGAGCCTAATTTGGTTTTGGTTTGCGACTCGAAAACAGGCTCTTGCACACGAACACTTATAGCACCAATAATAGCAGTGCGAATATCTTCGGCATCGAAATCTTTTTTATAAAAATCGCGAGCCGTTTTTACTACTGCTTCACGGAAAGCCGCTAAGTGTGTGCCGCCTTGTGTAGTGTATTGTCCGTTTACGAAAGAATAATATTCCTCGCCATATTGATTGCCGTGTGTTAAGGCTACTTCAATATCTTTTCCTTTTAAATGAATAATGGGGTAGCGCAATTCATCGGCATCAGTTTTATCGGTTAATAAATCCAGTAAGCCGTTTTTAGAAATGTATTGTTGCCCGTTGAAATAAATGGCTAAGCCTGCATTCAAATACGTATAGTTTCTTATTTGCGCTTCTACATATTCAGCAATAAAATGAAACTTCTTAAACACCGTATCATCGGGTGTAAAAACCATTTCTGTGCCGTCTTTCTCATCGGTTTTGGTAATCTTATGATCTACTACTAATTCGCCTTTTGAAAATTCGGCTTTCTTGCATTGTCCATCGCGAAAAGCTGTAACGATAAAGCGTGTAGAAAGTGCGTTTACTGCCTTTGTACCCACGCCATTCAGCCCTACAGATTTCTGAAAGGCTTCGCTATCGTACTTTCCGCCTGTATTAATTTTTGAAACGCAATCTATAACCTTACCCAACGGAATGCCACGACCATAATCGCGTACACGCACTTCTTCATCAGAAACTTTTATGTCTATGCGTTTTCCGAAACCCATTACATACTCGTCTATCGAGTTGTCGATAATTTCTTTCAGCAATACATATATGCCATCATCGGGCGAAGAACCATCGCCTAGTTTGCCAATATACATGCCCGGGCGCAGGCGAATGTGCTCTTTCCAATCGAGCGAGCGAATATTGTCTTCGGTATAATTATGTTGTTGTGCCATTTTGAAAGTAGTAAGTTATAAGTTGTATGTTCTAAGTTAAGCACCTTGTGCTTTAGGTATGCAATAATAACAATAAGAAACAACCATTAAAAGACAATACCAAGTAGTGTTTTCAACAATTATTACACGCCTTGTAGCGTTTCAGGAACAAATAGTTTTTTATGGTGTTGGGTAAAATGTTTTTATAGCTGTTTATGAAAAATTAGCTTGTAACTATAACTTTATTACCGGAAAACTGAATACAGATAACTGCAAACTGATAACTAAAAACTTTAAATGCACGAAATAGAACCTTATTACGGCTGGCGCGATTACTATACTGCTGAAGAAGACCCGTTATCGCCTTTTTTTGAAACCCAACATAACGAGTTTGAATACACCAATACGATTTATAACTACTACATTCATCCGCAGTGGGATTACTTTGGCTCTTCAACCATGTATTTAAAGGTATTATTTGCTGATTACGAACAACAGTTTGCTATTATAGAATTTATTGGCGAATGGAATGATGCCATTACCAACGATATTATGATTTTGAAGCGTGATATTATTGACCCTATGCTGAAAGAGGGCATTGTGCGTTTTATTTTAATTGGTGAAAACGTATTGAATTTTCATGCATCAGACGATTGCTATTATGAAGAATGGTTTGATGATATAAAAGATGAAGGTGGCTGGATTGCATTAATTAATTTCAGGCAACATGTTTTAGATGAAATGCGCAGCAACAATATTTTTTACTACTTAAGTGCCGGAGAAAAACTGAATGCTCTTTTATGGCGCAAACTAAAACCCAGAGACTTGCACTTTACAGTTGACAGCATGATATTAAAGGCACTTACTTAGTTGCTTTCGCTTTGTTAAAAGCAAACAGCAGGCTATTGAAAAAAGCAAAAAACACCACACCGCTCTGGCTGTTTAAAAATGTTTCGGTAAGAAATACTAATGAAACAAGAATTAGAAAAATGAGATAAACACTATCGTCATTTTGTATGGCAGCAGCATAAAAAATATAAAAGCCTGAAAGAAAAATAAGCAAGCCAAACACACCATAAGCCAGCCAAACCTGCAAGTATTGATTGTGTGCATTGTAGCGTTTTTGTTGCCCTTTTTTAAAATTATCTTCTTCATAAGTTTTTACCAGTTCATCGGTAACATCGCCTGAACCAAGGCCTGTCCAAAAATTTTCTTTTATTAAACTGAAAGCTGCTTTCCAAATAATAAGTCGGCTGTTGGTACTATTTTCAATTATGCTGTTGTTTTTCATTTTATTTAAGTGTTGTAATTCTGAAAAACGTTTTTCAATTATCGGGCTGTTTATTGCTACCAATACCGGAATTAAGTTTAAAGAAATAAGTACTATAAAAGTAACAGTTGCAAAACGCTTTTTCAGAAAGTGAAAAATTACCAAGCCATTAAACACAAATGCAATTGAAATAATGGCAACGCGTGAAGAAAGCAAAATAATAAATACTATAAAATAGGCTATTAGCAGTGTAAGTAATATCTTTTTTAAACGGCTTAGTTTTTGGTGTTGTGTGGCAAAGTAGTTGCCTAAAAGTATAAGTACAAAATTGAGATAAGTAGCAAAGTAAGTGGGGTGAATAATAGAAAGCTTGGTATAGAAAAAAGCATTTTTTTCTCCATTATAAGAGTGATAAGCAGCCAACAAAATGCACCAAACTGTGGCTGCAAAAGCACCAATAATAAACCATCGAAAAATAGAAAGCAGGTTTTGTTTACTTATGGTTGTGGTAAAAAAAACAACAGGAAATATTAATAGTGGCAAATACAACTTAATAATGAAAGCAGCACGGGCAGTATTGTTGGCAAAGGGTACACCTATAAACGCCATCCAGAATAATGCTGTAAAAATCCAGAAGTATTTTTCTTTTATTAAGGCAACAATATTTTCTTTCTTGAAATTAAACAACCATGATATAACTAACAATATCATGGGTATGGTGCTAAAATTTTTTCCGAAGGGAAGCGAAACCACTACCAGTACCGAACAGAATAATATTAATTGATGAACAGAGGTTATGGTATTTAAAAAACTACCCATTACATACCTTTAAATTTAGCTACTACACCAAAGGTTCTAAGTACAGTTATAATATCTAGTAATACTGAACGGTATTTTATGTAATACAAATCGTATTGAAGTTTACGCAGCGAATCAATGTCTTCGTTTCCATATTTATAGTTTACCTGTGCCCAGCCGGTAATGCCCGGTTTTACCAAGTGGCGTGTATTATAAAAAGGTATGGTAACTAAAAGTTTTTCTACAAATTCAGGTCGCTCGGGGCGAGGGCCAATCAGGTTCATTTCGCCAGCTAATATGTTCCAGAATTGAGGTAATTCATCTACCCTGGATTTACGCAGCCACTTGCCCATTGCGGTGATGCGGGCATCGTTTTTTTGTGCCCACACTGCCCCGGTATTTTTTTCGGCATTAGGCACCATGGTTCTGAATTTGTAAATAGTAAAGTTTTTGCTTTTAAGGCCCACACGGGTTTGGCTATAGAACAACGGCCCTCTGTTAAAAAATAAATTGCCTAACCACACAAATGGAATGGCGGTAATAAGAATAAAGACACCCACCAGACCAATGCCAATATTTACCAGTCGGTTCAGCAACGTATACAAATCTGCGGTGCGTTTAACAGGGTAGGGGTAGTTGAGGTAAAACTCATTTTCTTTTTGTTTTACCATTACCATACCTGTTGCTTCTTCATACAATTCGTTTACAGGCTTGGCTACAATATCATACTCTTGTTCGCAAAGCAACAGCGCATTGTATAGTTTGCCTTTAATAGATTTATCGTAAGGCACGGCAACTATTATTTCATCTAACTTTAAACGCCTTGCATACTTGGGCAATTCATCAGAGTTGGCAACTACTCTTAGCCCTTCATAATCTTTACCAATTTTGTTATAGTCATCATCAATAAACCCAAAAATTTTATAGGCTTTTTCGCGGTAAATTTTTTCGTCTTTCAACAATACTCTTGCTATTTCTCTTCCCGACCATCCTGCGCCTACTATAATTGCACGCTTTTCAAGAATAGGATTTTTAAATAGTGTGGCAAATATGAAATGCCATATTGACATGGTGAGTGTTATTTGCAAAAGAAAAAAATAAAATGGCAACCGATGCGAAGGGAAAACCGGACTTAAAAAAGGGATAAACAAATAAGTAAGCGAGGTGAAGAAGGCAACAAAGAAAGTGCGTTTTATTATTTCATCGGTTTTTGAGGCATTAACTACCGAGTATAAATTGAAAAAGTAAGAATAAGCCACCCATATAAGTATAAGCACAATAAACCAACTGGGGTCAGCCTTTGTGGTATCACTAAAATCGTTTATGGTGGGCTCGAAGAAAATAAGATATATCATTAAAGAAAAGCCCAGCAACAGTATATCGCAAAAGAATAAAAAGTATTTGCGAAATACCGACTGAAAATTATCTCTTCTTCTTTTAGACCTGTTCACAAAAACGAAAATAGTTTTTAGTTATAAATATTAGTTAGTTGCCTGCGCAAAAATGCAAATCTTTCAGAAGTAATATTTCTTAAAACCCAAAAAAGTATAAACACCAAAATGCCAGGCTGCTTTCCATAAAGGAAGCTTTTCAATATCGCGAAGTATTTTCCAGTTGTAAGAAGCGGTGGCGGCTTTGTTGCTCGAAACAGAAGCCCTGCCCGTTCTATACAAGGCCAATACCTCATGCTGAAAACAGGCGGTGTGCCCCATGCGCAAAATTGCCAGCCACAAACCATAATCTTGTCGCTTTGCAATATTGGGCATTAATACTTTACCTGTTTTTTCAGTATCATACATGCCCGTTAGGCAACCAATATAATTGTAGTTGAGCAGTTGGTTGTAAGTAAGTTTTTCGGGTGCTGAAATTATTTTGCCCGTTCTGTTGCCTCTGGCATCCATTATTTCATAAGCCGAATGTACTATGGCACATTTCTTTTGCTGCATAAAAGCCAGTTGCTTTTCCAGTTTTTCGGGCAGCCAAAAATCATCGCTGTCTAAAAAAGCAATGTATTGTCCTTTGGCTTGCAGAATAGCCGTGTTGCGGGCAACGGCAGGCCCCGAGTTTTTTTCTAACTGAATTAACTGAATTCTTTCATCTTGAAAAGAATTGATAACTGCTACAGAATTATCACTAGAAACATCATCAACCAAAATCATTTCCCAATGAGGATAAGTTTGGTTTAAAACCGATTGAATGGTTTCAGCAATAAAAGCGGCTGCATTATAAACGGGCGTGATGATGGAGATGATTGGTTTCATTCTATTTTATGAGAGATTTATAGAGTGATATTAACTTCTCCTCCTCCTTCCCCCAGCTAAATTTTTCTTCTACTGCTTTGCGGCCGTTGTTGCCCATGGCTTTGGCTTGTTCGGGGTTGTTTATTAAAAACAGTATGGCTTCCTGTACCGCTTTGGTATCAAAAATATCTACTACCATACCGCAGTTGTTTTCTTCTACAATTTGTTTTTGCAAGCGCAAATTAGAAGCAATTACCGGAATGCCCGCAGCCATAAATTCAAACAGCTTCACCGGCAAGGCATCCTGATAGTTAATAATAGGGTGCAGCAATACCAAACCAATTTTCGATTGCGCCAGCATTTCTTTGGCTTGCTCTCGGTTAACAAAACCATATTCTATAACATTTTGCCAGCCGGCTAACTGCACCGTTTCTTCTCTTAACCCTGCCTGAGAAAATTTACCGCCCAAAGCCAGTTGTACAGGCAAATTTTCTAAAGGCTTTACCATTTCAATAATACCTCTTACACGGGTAATATCGCCAATATAGCATAGCTGGTCTTTTTTATTTTCCCAATTGCCCGGTTGCGGCAGCATAGAAAGTATGGGGAAGTTTTTTACCGTGATGGTATTGGGGTTTACTTTCAAAAAACGTGCTTCAATAAAATCGGTAACGGTAACAATGCCCGTTAATCGGGCCGCCAAAAAGTTTTCAAACTTTTCAAACAAAAAAGAAAAGGGCTTTCTTAAAACAGCAGGTATCCAGGCCTTGCCTAAAATTTGTCTTGGCACATCTTCATGGGCATCGTAAATAACTTTTTTGCCTTGCTGCATTAGTTTATAACCATACCACAAAAACTCGGGGTCGTGAAAATGATACACCGCAGCGTTAAGTTGCAAAGCCTTTTCATAAGCAGCTTTTCCGGCTTTTAAAAAGCGTTGCAGCTTAGAATTAAATGTGCAAGGCACGCCAATAATTTCAACGCCATCAAGGGTTTCGCTTTCGCCATTAATTACAATAAGTTTAACATTAAAACCATGCTTTGCCAGCGATACACATTCTTTGTAAAAAATGCGCATGTCTTTGCTTTTATGCACGGTGGTTATATGGCAAATTAATTTAGACAAGGGTATCTTTTTCAGCTTTATTAAATCGTAAATAAAAAAGTGTTTTAGGATACCACCTTAGCAATATTACCATCATTAAAATGCCATGAGTAATAAGATTTACTATCAACCCGCTATTGCTTAGCGTTACAATAGTTACCGCAGCCATTGGTAATACAAACAGCAGGTTTTTGTCTTTAGTAACTGTATCGAGCAGTTTTAACAGCGCAGATAAAACAACCGCGCCCAGCACAAATGAAACATAACCCATATTGGCAAACATATCGGCAAAAATATTGCCGTTGGCATAAATGCCTTCTTTAAAAGTGAAATAAGTTTTTCCTATAAGTGCAGGCAGCTTTTCGTTGTATTTGGTTTCGTATAACAGATTGAATGGAAAATTTTGTGCAAAGTAGTCGTAGTAATTGTTTTCAAAAAACTCAATAAAATGAAAATATATTTGAGCGGGCAACAGCAGGTTTCTTCTTACAAAAAGCGATGCGGCATTGCTGTATTGCCCGTTTTGAAAATCGCCATAAAAAAGTAAAGTAGTAATGGTAAAAAGGGTAAATAATAAATATAACGACAACGCCCTTGAAGCAAATTTTACACCTGCCCAAACCCAAAAAACAAAAGGAATTATTAACAGTACAGATTTATGTCCGCCCAGCGTATATAAATAAAGCTGTACTGCTATTGCCATTGCAAACAGCGCATAGTTTTTTCTGTTCCATGCGTAAAGCATTAAGGCAATATTAATAACATGGCTTAGCCAGCCATACAAATAGCCAATCAGCCTGTTAGATTGTCCGGCATATTCAGCACGGGTATCGTAAACATCGGCAAAGCTTACCCACTTAAGCGCAAAACCATAATAGGCTGCTATTGCCAAAAACGATAAGGCATAAAACCCGGCCAGCACACCATTCAGTGAGTCGAGTTTCAGATAGTTGCGCGAACTGAAAGCCGGAAAAAAGTTTATTTGCTGAAAAAGTATCAGCAACAAAAAACAAAAACTTAATCCATAAAAGCCCATAGCCGGATGATGCTCGTTACCACTAAACACAACCGATATGGGAATAAAACAAAACAAAAACAACAGGGTAATAATAACCCACGAAGGCTTGCGAACCTGCACGGGAATAAATGCTGCTATAACAGCAACTGCTGTATAAGAAAATGAAAGGTTATAGCCATCTCTCGAGGCATATATCATACCGTAATAGCCAAAATCTTTGCTGAACAGTTCGTAGTAAAATTCGAGCATTAGTTTCCACGCAAGTGCTGTTAAAACAAACAGCAGTTTCAGCAACAAGTCGGAATATTTTATGGAAGCTTTCAATGGCGTAAAAATACTCATAACCTTATTCCAATGATGCTTTAGAAGTATATTTGTTTCAAATTATTCCTGTGGAAGAAATAAAATACATAATTAAAGAAAGCGAAGGCGATGCTATTTCTTTACATTCTTTACTTACTATAATTAAAGAAAAAATACTGGTATTTGTTATTGTGTTTACAGCCGTAATGTTAGCTGCTGCCTTTTATGTTTTCAGCCAGAAGCCTTATTACTACACTAAAATTTCAGTAGGCTCGGCAAATTTTACAGGCAATACTATAGAGCCTATGGTTACTGCGCTTTCTGAATTAAGAAAAGATGGTAACTATGACGAGCTGGCTGCTCGCTTAAATATTTCAAAAGATGCGGCAGATGATATTTTAAAAATTGAAATCAGAAATAAGGTTACACTAAAAGATTTTTATTCGGCCGATATTGCGCTGAAGGTTGCCAACCCCAACAGCATTCCTGAAATTAGTAATGGCTTTATGCAGTATTTTGATAACAGCCCATACATCAGCAACCGATTAAATGTAATTAGGGGCGAACTGGAGATATTTACCAAAAACGGAGAAACCGAACTGGTGAGATTAGATAGCTTAAAAAAATCGCTTGCGCTGGTACTGGCCGATAAAGCTAAAACTGCTTCTAACATTATTTTTCCTTCCAACATACACCTGGAAGCCGTTAACATAAACGAAAAAGTTTATCAGGCAAGGCAAGATTTAAAATTGCTTAAAGGAGTTGAGTTGCTTTCTAAACCTACGGTGCCCAATAAAGCGGCCAACCCTTCGGCTATATTGCTTATGGCTGCTGCAACTGTTGCGGCACTGGTGAGTGGTGCTGTTGCTGCTTTAGTGGCAGCCTTTGCAGGCAAAAAATAATATAAAGTTTATTCAGGCTTTTAGAAACCGAAGCAAAAATTTGGTGTGTATTTTGATAATGTGTTACACCCTGTGAGAATGAGAAAACATATTTCCTACATTTTTGCTTTTTGTTGTGCAGGCCTTTTTACCGCTGTAGCACAAGCGCAAAATTTTGCCAAAGACACTGCTTCGCTAAATTATAATGAGTTTATTGCCATGAAGAAATTAACAGCTTCCGACACGCTTACATTATCTATAAACGATTCTGTTATAACACAACAGTGGAATAAACTGGTTGCGCCCGGCCTGCAAACGCCCCTTTGGGCTGCGGGTAATGCTTACAATGCAGGGCATTTTTACATGTTGCCGCTTCAGGCTGCATTTCAATTTCAGCAAGCAACATGGCAACAGCAGTTTGCCGGGCATTTTAAAAATTTTGTAACTGATGGCAGGTTTGAAGCAGAGCCGGTAAAGCTTTATCGCCTGCAATATTATTACCTTGCCAGCTGGTATTTGTTGCTTGCTGCCAAACAACAGTATGATACAGCTACCTGCCAGCAACTGTTCAGCATTATTTATGACGAAATTGATAATACCTGGAACTATGAGCCGGCAAGTGTTTGGAAACATCCTGATTTGCAAACCACTTCTTTTGAAAACATGAGAAGCCTTTTATTATGGAAATTGTATAATGTTCAACTGCCCGATAAAATTTATCACCGCGCGATTACCGATGCAGAAAAATATACGCTTGCTATTGCCGCCAACCTGAAAGCTTATTTAATACATACAGAAGCCGATACCTTTCCCAAAAACCAAACCCTGAATGATATTTTAGACTTTGCATACATTGTATTTAACAGGCGTGTTGAATGGAATGAGGCCGGTGGCTGGCTATTGCAACCCGGCTACTGGACACAGCACGATGATTATAAATATGCAGGCTTTTTTCACAAAGAAAATCCCCAGCCACTACCGGTAGATGATATATCGGAAGATGTTTCGCACTCGCACCGGAATGCACTATGGCTGCAAAGTTTTATAGAAGCTTCTGCAAACGATACTTCTTTGCAGGCATTTTACGGTAAACTTTTACAGGGGCTTGAAAAACAATTTTTTCTTTTTGCCCTTCAGGAACCTTCAGATGTTGCCGATACTTACCTTACTTTTAATTACATGAATGGCTGGAACGGCCTTTACCGATGGAACTACCCTAAAGCTGCACCCAATACAGGCTTTGGTGCTTATGAATTATCGGGCACTTTGCTGCTGGGCTGGTGGACTTTTTTAGGCAGCGAAAGAATTAAAGAAATGTATAAAGACCTGTCTTATCGTTTTCCTATTCCCGATAATATTCTGGCTATCTACCAAAAACGCACTAACGATACACCCATAAAAAGCGATACCCTTTGGTATATTAACGGCTGGGCCGAATTAAATACTAAACTGGCTGCGGTGATACGATAAGTTTTTTTTTGGGGGCAGCCTTTAGTTTGCTGAATAAAAGTTTTGTTGCGATTCAATTGTTTATTACAATGGTTAAGATATTGTCAGATAATATGAGTAACCTATTCATTGTATGTTAAATATTAAATATAGAACTTAGCTCTAGTTTTATTAGAAGTAGTACTAAACTCTTTTTACTCTATACGACATGTATGAATAAATTTTTTGTGATTTTGATAGTAATGCTTAGCACTGTCTTTTCTGCATATACACAAAGTAATTTTTTGGCTAAAGGAGCATACTTATCAATAAAAGATTTTTTGAATGATAAGCCTGTAATGGAAGAAAGTAATTATGATATTGAAAAAACATTCCCAATAATGGCAGATACTATAGTTGGTGTCTATAAAATATTTTCTAATAACGACAATTATAAAAATAGCTACCTAAGAAAAAATATTTTCTTAGCGAGCAAAAACGATAATTTGTATCTAAATAGTAGAATATTGGACATTACAGTTACTTCTCAATTCTGTAAAGTTGTTACTATAGGTAGATATATGGTATTCCTTGTTTCTATGAATATTGATGAAGCAAAAATGATTGCTACAATAGCATTTGGGTTAATTGGATATATATTAGCCAGTGGCGGTGGTGAAATGGTTTTATATGCTTATTGTTTAGATACTGAGACTGAATATGCTGAGATTTTAAAACCTGCTAGAATGAATGAATTATTGACACCATTTCCCGATTTGCTTGAAAGCTACAAAAGTGAAATTGATAATAAATCAAATAGTGTCATGATAGATTATATTGATAGACTAAATAAAAAATTTCAATAAATATTATTGATGAATACGTAATAGTGATTTTTTATTGAAACAATTCATTACACAAAACAAAAAAAGCGGCTCTTGAAAGAACCGCTTTTCTATTGTGTTTATTTACTGAAGGCTTATTAGTGTGCCACCAATAATTTTTTAGTTTCTAAAACTTTCTTACCATCGTTGGTATCAGAAAGAATTGAGATAAAGTACATACCATCTTTCAGGTTACCGGTATTAATGCTGTGGTTTACATTTTCAGCATTTAATACTTCGCTGTAAACTTCTGCACCCGATACATCAGTAATGCGTACATAAGTTTTTACTTCGCTGTTAATGTTTTTCAAGTCAAGTGTTACAACTGTACTTGCAGGGTTTGGAGCCACTGTGAAATCGGCTTTGCTTCTTAAACTTACTGTTGCAAAGTTTTTCTTTTCAGCAGTAGTGTTGCTTACCGGTATTAAGTTATTTACCAAGTGGTCGGTAACTGTAATGTAATCAGCATCAGCTTCTTCTTTTTCAATAACTGCTACTTCGTAGTCGCTATTGGTTTTCAAATCGCTAATGAAAATGCTGTTGTCATAAGTGTTTTCAGCAGTCCACTCTTTAGCACCTTTTTCACGATATAAAACGGTGTAGCCTAAAGATGTTACCGGAGTCGGATTCCAAACAATAGTGGCACCATTGCCTACTATACTTTGAACTCTGATGTTTAATGGAGCTGAAGAAGTAATTACTGTTCCGCTGGTAGGTAAAGAAGCTGCACATTTTCCTACATAATTGTTAGGGAAGTTAGGCAAGCCCCCTTTAGCAATTTTACCGCCCAGGTTAATTCCTTTATCAACAAAAGCGCAACGAGAACCTCTTCTGTCAGGGTCAGCAATTACGCTAAGAGAATTGCTGCTAAGAAAACGTGCAATATAAATTTTACCGTCAGGGCCTAATTGCATGCCACCAACACCGGTTGCATCAATAGTACCTACATGAAACTTAGTTGAAGCAATATCTTCAGCAGCTAAAGTAAACTGATAAATATTTTTACCTACACCATCGCCTACATATAACATGTTGCAGTTTGGTGAAAAGGCGGCAGTATAACCGGCTGTTCCTAAATCTACATGGTCGGTAATTTTTCCTGTAGCATTGTCGAATTTAAACAATGAGGTAAAGCTTTGCCCGGCATGCACTAATTTTTTTCCATCAGAAGAAGCCACTAAAGCACCTGCATAATCAGGAGTAGTATTGCCAATTCTGGTTTTAACTACACCGGTAATTCCGTTTTCAGTTAAATGATGTACAAAAAATGAATCGGAATGCATTTTATGAGCTATTACCCACCAGTCTTTACCATTGGCATGCTGAACAGCAGTTAATGATTCATCTACCGCATCGGCTAGTTTTCTGCCTTTAACAGCCACATCGCCTAAGCCGCCATCTAAATTCATATCGATAATGTTATAGCGTAAACCGCCATTTGCGCCATTTTCCATACAGTCGGTAGTAAACAAATAATGTCTGCTGCTGCTGTTAGGTAAAGGCAATATTAACGATGACTGAATAGAACTGTTACAGCCACCTGCACCGGTTAAGTTGCCATTAGGCATCATCTGGTGATTACGGTTCCAGATTGCTCCCTGATATGGAGTGCTGCCACCGTTAGAATAAAATAATAGTTGTCCCGCTTCTGTAGTTGCCACGGCCGAGCCTTCAAAAGACTGCAAAACACCGTTGGTTAAAGGCACAGGGTTACCGCCCGAAAAGTCGAGACCGGCCTTGTCGCCAAAATACCAGATGTCTGCCTTTTTGGTTGTAGCAGTTTGCGCGTTTACAAATACAGGGAAGAAAAGTGAGAATGATAATGCTGTGATTACCATTTTAGAGAGCCTTCCATACATAGAAATCTTCTTTGTTACCATGATTCAAAATAGTTTTAATTACACAATAGTTTCTGCCTTGTACGCAGAAAACAAAAATGAGTTTCACGGAAGCGAAAAATATTTTTTGAATTACAATGAAATGGCTTATAGGCAGGAATGTATTATGTAATAAGTTTTCAGTTTTCAGTAATCAGTTTTCAGTTTTGGGTAGAGCCGTTAGCCCTTAGCTATTAGCCTTTAGTTTTATGTTTTAAGTTATCAGTTTTCAGTAATCAGTTATCAGTTTTTTGCTAGAGCCATTAGCTTTTTGAATTTTGAGCTTTGTATTTTGAATTTGTTTAGGATTTAGCATTTCTCTCAATTGAGTTTATTCAAAAAAGTATGTCAGCATCGCAGATGAGATGGATTAAAGGATAGCACTGATTATGGTGGATTTAAAAAAATGGGTGAAGTAAATATTTTAGAAAATACTTATCTTGAAACAAGATGAAAAATATAAGCGGATGCTTTAGGGTTTTGGGTAGTAGCGGATGCTACTACAGTAGGGGGATTTATAGTTTTAAATGTAAAGAAGTCAGAGACTTCTTTTTTCATAAAAGCTTCCAAGTCGCCCCAGCAAACGCTCATGGCTATGCGGGAAGACTTGGAAGAACAGGTTGTATTTAATAAATCTGAAGGTACAATATTTAGATGTAAAGATGGTTGCGAAGGTGTTTTTAAAGACAGCAGCGGAATTGCGGTACCTCATAATGGAACTCCGACTGAAGAAAGAAACCATCCAGAAAGAATAAAACAATAGGTATAATATATGAATAGATGTCTGCTAATGCTACTTTTTTTATTAGGGATTTCATGTCAACAGAGAGAACATGCAAAGAAAGACGAAGATATAAAAAATAATAATGTTTCAATAAGATACTATCCTGACGGCACCATTGAGAGTGAGTTGCCATATAAGTTGGTGAAGAATAATACCATAGTTGATGGAATTGTAAAAGATGATACTATAGTTGATGGAGTTTTGAAATTTTATCATCCTAATGGGAAAAAAATGGTCGAGGTATTATATATTAACGGGAAGAAAGAAGGTACACAGAAAGGATATTATAATAGTGGTAATCTTGAATATATTGGAAATAATAAAAATGGGTTTAAAGACAGTGTTTGGGTTTGGTATTTTGATAGCGATACTGTAAAGGATAAATCCATTAAGTCAATTGAATACTGGAAAAATGGCAAACAATTATCTCATCAATATGAATTTAATTTAGATGGGCAAATTATTAATTATGAATTTTTCGATCTTGCAGGGCGTTTAGTTTATGTACGTCAATATGATCATGGAGTGTTTCTGAGTGAAGATGGGGCTATGTCTCCTTTAATTCATGTAAGAAAAGAAGATGATTTTATTTATAAGGTTGATGAACAGTTTTTGGTTCATGTTTATCCTGTAGTACCGCCTGAATTTAAATCAGAAGTTTTTATTAGAATAAATGGATTTAATTCGAAATGGGAAGAAATATCTTCTAATAACAAATACTACAGTGTGTATTCTAATGACTTTATAAAAAAGGGGCAACATATATTTGAAGTAAAAGCTAAATTACTAGATGATAATAATTTTGTTAAAGAAGAGCATGTTAATAGTTTTCAATTTATTTACGAATAAGATGGTAATGGGTAATGTATCAAAACATCACTTTTTAGCAAAAACACTTTCTAAAAGCCCAATAAAATAAAGAAATCATTTTCACAGAAAATAGAAAAACGAGCAAATAATATTGCTCGTTTTTTTTGCTAAATACAGTAATATTAAGTTCCTGTTCTTCCAAGGTTCCCGCATAGCCTTGTGCTGAGCTGGGGCGACTTGGAAGGCTTAATGAAAAAGCAAGTCTTTTACCTGTTAAAATACTTCCCGTTATAGGGTTTATAATGTGGCAAATGGTGGCGATTTGTTAAAAATGGAAAAAGTATATTTTAGGTAAGACTTACAGAGCCATGCTATCGTTACTCCAATTTTGGATATGCTCTTCCAGACGTCTGAAACCCCGACTCCAACTTTGGATATGCCCTTCCAGACGTCTGAAACCCCGACTCCAACTTTGGATATGCCCTTCCAGGCGTCTGAAATCCCGACTCCAACTTTGGATATGCTCTTCCAGACGTCTGAAACCCCGACTCCAACTTTGGATATGCCCTTCCAGACGTCTGAAACCCCGACTCCAACTTTGGATATGCTCTTCCAGACGTCTGAACCCCCGACTCCAACTTTGGATATGCCATTCCAGACGTCTGGAGCCCCGACTCCAACTTTGGATATGCTCTTTCACGAGTGCGGAACGAGCCCTGTTCTTCCAAGTGTTCGCACGTAGCATAGTGCGTGCCTGCGGTCACTTGGAACGATTAATGAAGCAGCAATTTTTATAACTTGCAAAATCATCTCCACTTGATTACAGCGTTCGCTAAAGTACTAATGAGAAAATCGCAAATAAACTCTTCAGATTAATGTTTAATAAACCTTTGAATAAAAGTGTTTCCGTGGGTTGAAACAGCTTTAAGCAGGTAAGTGCCTTTTGGAAGTGCTGTAATTTCTACAGTATCGTTATGCGGGGCGGTGTCCATAAAAAGTTTTCCTTCAATACTAAATATGCTTACCCGTTGAATAGTATTATGGCCGCTATTCAGCATAATAAAATCTTCAGCAGGGTTGGGAAAAATTTGTATGCTGAACGTTTCTGTATCTTTTGAAATGTTTGTTATGGTTTCATCAAGTAATAACAAGCCATGCTGTTGGGTACCTGCCCAAATTTTGTTTTGAAAATCAACTGCCACAGCTGTAAGATTATTTGAGGCAATATTGCTGTTGCTCGCGTTATAAAAATTCCATTGTAAACTGCCTGCATACTTGGCCAGCCCGCTTTCTTTAGTTGCAATATAGGTTGTGTTGTTATTGTTGAAGGCAATTTCATTTATCGAGTAATCGGGCAAAGGGCTGTTAAGTGGGTTTAGAAAATTCCACGAGCTGCGGTTAAATTGCACAATGGCAGCAGCAGGCGTTGATAGCCATAATATCTGGTTGTGGTCTTCTTTAATATCAACAATAGTATTATCGGGCAATTGAGAATTATTGATATTGTAAATTGTCCAGACGTTATCATCAAACTTTACCAAGCCACCGTTTAATGTGCCCATCCATTTCACATTGCTTTTATCTATGTAAATGCTAATAATGTTGTTGGTAGATAGCGGGGTGTTACTCATATTATAAATTACCAGGCCTGTATCGGCTACCTGAACGATACCGTTAGAAGTGCCCAGCCATGCAGTACCCAGCGTATCGAAAGCCATGCACTTTATAAAATCTGAAGGCAGATTGCTGTTTTGTGTATTGTAGTTTTCAAAAACACCATTCTTAAACTTTGAGAAGCCGTTTAAAAAAGTGCCAATCCAAATGGTGCTGTCTTTAGCAATGCCAATGCACCGTATGTCATTATCGGTAATATTAGAATTAGCAGTTTGATACACCAAAAAGTTGTTATTGCTGAAATGTACTAAGCCGAAATCGGTACCTACCCATACGCTGCTGTCGTATGCCACTGTAATGCAGTTAATGGTATTGCTTGGCAACCCGGAATTTTGGGTATTGTATATAGTAAACTGCGCTTTTATTTCCGAAGAAAAAAATAATACCACTGTAAATAAAAACCGAAAAATATAGTTATGAAACATGCCTGAATTAATGTTTCAAAAATCTGAACGGATAATTTTTCCCTTCTATTATTACATCGCCAAAATACAAGCCTGTATGTAAATCTTCAATCGGCAACTGAATATTTTTTTCATCAGCAACCATATAAGTTTTTACTAAAGCCCCTAAGGTATTGTAGAGTTGTATTGCTGCTTTGCTGAAATTTTTATTAAAGTGAAGCTGTAGTGTTTTTTTTGCCGGGTTAGGATAAACATGAAGTGTAATATCATTGTAGCTGATAACTCCTGTAGGGTTTTCATATACGCTTACTGCTTGCGTTGCAAAGTTTGAGCAGGCTGAATTGGGTTCAGTATAATTATAAGTAATGGTGTAAGGCCCGCCAACCCCGGCAAGTGCAGGGTTAAAAGTATTTCCGGAAACCCCCTGGCCTGAAAAGGTACCACCTGCCGGATTACCTGTTAAAGACACCACCCCGGAATTCATTTCAAACAATGTATCTGTTAAAGTAAATGTAACCTGAGGAACATTATTGAATAAAGCGGTAACAGGTACTCTTTCCGATATGCACGACACTTCCCTGTAAATTTCCCAATCGTAGAAATAATAATAAAATGAGCTACCATTAGGCGAGTCTTTAAGTGAAACTACATCGGTAATGGTATAAGGATAATTAACACCGGAACTGCTTCTTCTTAATTGAGGGCTTTCAAAACCAAATAACTGTAAATTATTGTCGGTATTAGTGCCTAATCGTAGATCTATTCCTGCAGGCACTTCAAAGTTTAAAGTTATTCGGCTCATGCCGGGCATTATGTTTATTGTTTTAGATTGCAGTACATTATCAAACATGTCTCTTAACTCAATAATTCTTACCGCTTCAATATCAGAATATACTTTTACCGTTTTCAGAATAAATGATTGATAGGCATCGAAGATAATTGAGCCATTATATTGTGTGCCACTAAAATTACTCGTGCCGCTATGGTTAGTGGGCGCGCTGTAATAGGTTTGCGATTCAATAATTTCTTTCAGTTCAGCATAATAAGTTTTAGTGTTGTTTAAAACAGGTGTTTCAAATATTGCCCCTGAATAAATTTCAACTTCCGAAGTATCGCTATCATACCATAAGGTAGTTGCATTGCCTTCTGCCGTTAAAATCATGTTTCTCGATTGACAAGAAGTATCGCCTTTTAAAGTAACAAAGTCAATATTACTTTTTACTACTTCTATTACCGAAGAAGTTGCACTGCCACAGGCAGTATTTATTTGTACTGAATAATTACCACCATCCTGAACAGTAATAGAACGTGTGGTTTCGCCATTGCTCCATAAATAACTTGAAGCAAGATTGGCCGTTAAAGTAAGCGACTGGCCATTACATAAATATCTTTCTCCGCTTAAATCTACTGTTGCAACTGCATTTCCGGCAGGGGTTTGTTTAGTAAGTGTAACGGGCACTGCTGTCCAGTTATTGGTTTCATCGCTTTCAAGAAAACTGTTTAAAGGGTCAACTTGTGCTACTATCCAGTAGTTGCCATTGCAAGTGCCGGGCGGAATATTAATCCACATGCCATCTAAGTCTTCATCGTAAATATCCATAAAGCCTGAAGAAATCCCTTGTTCAACAGGCGAGCAATTATACTGCCCGCCACCAAGACCATAGTTGGGAAAATTTGGCTGAGTAAGTGCATTACCCATTTGATACATTTGATTGTCGCGACAATAACCGGGATAGTCGTTGCAGCTATTATAATCCATTAAGCAGAAGCCAATTTTTGCTCCTTCGCCAACAATGGGCCAAGAAAGGGTATCGGGGTTATTAGGGTCTTCCATTCTTAAAGTAAACACCACCCAATCATCCACATGGTTATGCCCGTGTGTAGGGTGAAAAGTTTGCCCACCGGTAAACACATCTTCATAAGTCATGGTGTTGCCCATTTTCTTATAAATTCTTTGATACAATAAATTAGTAGGAGCTAGACCGTTAGAACAGGTTGGGTTTCTGTTAGCACTAAAAACAGTGTCTGTTCCGCATAGAAAATAATTACTGCCACGAACCGTGAAAGAACCATAACCAATATTGGGTGTTGCACCGGTTAAGCGTAAGCGACCATTATTGCCATTGGCATTACCGGTTTGCGAAAATTCATTGGGCCCGCTTTTATAATCGGTAATGGCCAGCCACGAAATATTTAAGTCGGGAAGCAGCACACAGGTGTCTCTTCCATCGGGGCAGCTGCAGCCCGAAGCATTAGTAGTAGTACACGGTTGTGCAACAACAAACAAAGACATGATGGTTAGGGCTGAAATAATAATTACTCTCATATAATTTCTTGTGGAATAAATAGAATGATATTAAAATTAAGCAAAAAAATGAGTAGTTGTTGTTCAGGCTGAAACCCGGTTGTTGCAATCGTTAATTTTCATTTTAATTTCGCAATAATGAATAATGATTTGCTATATAAGGTAGGGTTGTCTTTCCTGAAAAACGTAGGCGATATCAGCGCACGAAACCTGGTGAGTTATTGTGGCGGGGCTGAAGCTGTTTTTAATGCAAGCAAAGCAAAGCTTGATAAAGTACCCGGAATAGGAGAGAAGTTTTCAAGCCAAATAATAGAAAGTAAAGCAGAGGCATTAGAAAAAGCAGCCGCTGAATTAGAGTTTATTGAAAAGCATAAAATACAAGTGCTTTTCTATACCGATAAAAGTTTCCCGCAAAGATTAATG
Organism: uncultured Chitinophagaceae bacterium; assembly: GCA_964543705.1. Lineage (GTDB taxonomy): Bacteria > Bacteroidota > Bacteroidia > Chitinophagales > CAIOSU01 > CAYSGX01. The sequence continues at coordinate 43,431 of CAZIZP010000006.1, read as the reverse complement.
CATTGTTACGATGCACCATTTATACTATATTATTTAGGCAATGCCGATTTAAATAATTCAAAAATTGTAAGCATTGTGGGCACTAGAAATGCAACTGATTACGGCAAATCGGTTTGTGAAAAATTAATTGAAACTTTAGCTCCTTATAATGTCTTGGTGGTTAGCGGACTTGCCTATGGTATTGATGTTTGCGCTCATAAAAAATGTGTAGAAGTAGGCTTACCAACTGTAGGAGTTTTGGCACATGGTTTAGATACTTTATATCCGGCACAGCACAAAAGCATTGCCAAGCATATGGTGGCCAACGGTGGGCTGCTGACCGATTTTCCCTCTAAAACCAAATTTGTACCGGGTAATTTTCCGGCTCGAAACAGAATAGTGGCTGGCATTTCAGATGCTACTATTGTAATAGAAACCAAAACCAAAGGTGGCTCGGTAATTACTGCCGAATTAGCCGATTCTTATAATAAAGATGTTTTTGCCATACCCGGAAACATAAATAAACCTTACTCGCAGGGCTGCAACTTTTTAATTAAAACCAACAAAGCTGCTATGTTAGACGATGTTGAAGAACTGCCCGAAATCTTAGGCTGGAAAAGCAAACACATAAACAAGCCCAAGCAACACGAGTTGCTCATAGACTTAACCGAGACCGAAAAGCAGGTTTACGATTTGCTGAAAGCTACCGGTGAAATGCGTATAGATGAAATTGTTTTACAATCGCAGCTATCATCGAGTGAAGTGGCCTCTAATCTTTTAAATCTTGAATTCAAGGGTGCAGTGAAATCATTGCCGGGTAAGGTGTATAAAGTAGGGTAATTCTTTTTTAAAAACACACCTTTGCCATTCAAAAAGGGTTTTCAAAATAGGTTTTTAAAGTTTTCAGCATATTAGCTACGCCTACGCCATCAACTATACGGTGGTCCATGGTAGCACAAAGAGGCAATACTTCTTTAATTTCAACTTTGCCATTTTCAACTATAGTCTTCTGCTCTATTTTTCCAACAGTAATTATCGCAGGGCATTCCACATAAGGCATTAATGGTGCAAACCCCCGCTGAATACCTAACATACCTACCGATGTAACCATGGCGCTTCCAAAAGCATCTTTGGGTATGCCAAACAGGGGCGACCAAATGTTGAGTTTATATACACAAAAACTTACGAGCTTTTGCAGCCAGCCTATTACAAATGCCGGTAGTTTATTCATAATGTGTCCGAAACGTGCAAAATCATCTTCGCCACCTCTTATTCTTGATGCCCTTTGTTGTATTTCCTCGTGTATTTCTTGCAGCGATTTTTTATCGCAATTTCTTACTACCATGCCGGTAAGGGTATCGCCTGTGCCATCGGGTGCCACCTGAAAAAATATATCAACACTTTTGCGCTGGTAAATTCTTCCAAAGCGAATAACACCATTTACTTTAGGATATGAAGCAATAGCAACCGCAACTGCTTTGGCTACTATGGCTGTGGGCGAAAGCTTTAATCCTTTACTATGAAAATCGTTTATTACTTTTCTTATTGCAGTGGCATCAATATCCATCCAGCCATAAAAACTGGCCTCTTCAGAAGTGCGCCATGTGGTAATGGCCAGTTTGCGCCAGTGGCTTATGGGTTTGTAAGGTAAAAACTCAATGTTCCGGGTTATAATTTTCATTACAGAAAATAATTGCTTTTGCAATATAGAAATAAAGGCTAAAACTGATTAATGTCAGTTTTGTTACTAAAATTTTATTCAGCTTAAAGATTCTGTGCTGAAATTTATTTTTTGAGTTTTCTACCCACTTGTTTCAGTGTAGGCATAATTTAACTTAACTATTTTGGAGACTAATAATTTCTTTAGATTAAGGTTTATCAGTGTTTATAAAAGCGGGCGTTTTACCATCTGTAATAATCACTTTTGTATTGCCTGATTTTATTAGTTCACGCATCATTTCAATATTTCTTAACTCCAGAATTTTATCGGTTAAGCCTTCTGATAAAATAAGCTGAGCATCACGAGTACCTTTAGCTTCAACAATTTTTCTTTCTGCTTCTTTTTGTTCTCTCATTAAAACAAATTCCATTTGCTGAGCTTGTTGTTCTGCTTCCAATTTATTTTCAACAGCTTTTGCTAAACCGGGGGGTAGCGCAATAGATTTTAGCAGTACTGCTTCTATCTCGAAGCCTTTATCTTGCAACATATCATTCATTTTTTTGCAAATTTCTTTCTCTATAGCATCTCTTTGTCCGCTATGCATGTCTTTTGCAAAATACCTAGCGCATACATCTGATGAAGCGGAACGAAAAACGGCTGTAATAATGGGGTCGAAGCTTGTACCAATTGTAGTAATCAACTCTTTTGCTTTTCCGCCTTTTACATGATATAGTATTGAGATGTCAGATTGTATAGTTAAACCTTCTTTTGAAGGCAAGCTAATGGCCAGTTCTCTGTTAATTGTTCTGGTAGGAATTTTAATTATTCTGGTAACAAAAGGATTGAAAACCATTACGCCCCCTTCCTTAATATTGCCTTTAAGTTTTCCAAAAGAAGAGCGAACACCCACTTCGCCCGGACGAATTACTGCACAAGAAGAAAATGATACAATTGCAATAAATATTAAAACGTATTTCATAAAACTGGTTTAACACATTAACGAAACCTCAATATATATTGTTTGATAAGATTTGTTAAAATATCTGTTACCAATAGAATGATATGCTAAGAGAGACATTTAGAATGAATAAAACCTATTCTTTTAGCACTTTAGCCATAAAGCTTTGCTGAATCGATTTCAAATAGTCAATCTGTTCGTTCCCGGTAATTAGAATGCGCATCATCACGGTGCCCCGTATGCTTTTTGCCAATACAATTTCTGAATCGGGATATTTTGCCTGCAACACATCCACAGAATTGATTTCTTTGGTTAAAATAATATCGAATTTTTTCTGTGGCAGCTGACGGTCATTTAATACAAAATAATTTTCGGTGTTTGAAGCATACATGGCTACCGAGGCATAAGTGCTGTCGGGCATTAGTCCGGTTAGGCGCACCGGGTGCTGGCTAACATCGTAGCCCATTACTACATAAATAAAATCGGGATTGGGCATTACCACCCTTCGCTCGGTTTCATCAACCACGTTGGTGAAAACGGGTTTATTAAATTCAGTTTTTGTTTTCAGTTTTATACCCAGCAAAATGGCATAAGGTGTAATAAACACTGTTGTATAATAAGTGCAGGCTGCTATCATTAGCCAGATTAATATCTTAAATATCGAGGTAGCTTTTAGCACTTATTTCAATTTTTCTATTTTGGGTAAAGCAATGGTTTCTAAATTTTCATACACTGTTTTATCGGCATGGTACATACGCAAAAGAATATACATTTGCCCTTCATTTTTAGAGGGTATCCAGTTGCCACTTTTTTTATTCTTAGAAATGGTTATGTTGAAATTTCCTGTATCATCGCATACAGTATTGAATTTGTTGAATGAATACTTTTTCATCTCATTCGGAATGAGAAAATAATCATCGGCATAAACAGTAACACTCCAGTACCGGGCGTTTAAGTGATTTTTATTTCCTGAAATAATATAATCATGTTCGGCACTTAATTTGTTACCCTCAGCATCTTTTTCAGCTACCATGTAAATTACTTCTGAAGGATTAAGTGCATAAAGCGTAGCCACGGCAATTTGTGCAGTAAATAATTTGTCTTTACCAAGGTCCATGGTACGGTGCGCCATCCACGAGCCGTTTACAATAGTAGCAATAGATTCATCAGGGTGCGTAATGCGATACAATGCTACGCTACCACCAACTATAATGGCAGTAAGTACAAAAACTGTATAAAGAAAAAATTTCTTCACAGCGATTTAATTAAATAAACGGTCAATTTCTTTGTTTAATCATAAGTATTCTTACTGCTCTAATATCTCTCTTTCTTTGTCTAAATTTCTGTTAAGAGCACCTTCTGAATTAAATTTTTCACCATAACGAGCTTTAAGCTTATTGATGTTTACTTCTAAAACATCTTCAAAATCTAAATCCAGTTCGCGCAACATAATAGCCATGTACCACATCAGGTCGCCCAATTCTTCCTTTATATTGGTTCGGTCTAATTCTTTTCCGTAAAAAATAACTTTTTTCATTTGGTCTAATAATTCACCACTTTCAGTAGTTAATCCAATAGCAGCATGCAATAGCTTTTGAGTTTTGGCATCGCTTGCATGAAACTGTTCTGATAAAGTTTTTTCGCTTTGCGTGAGATAGGTTTTTATATCCATGATTTAATAATGTTTATGTTACAAATATAGGGTTTGTGAATCCTTCAAAATATTTGACAATTTAGGGCATATTATTAGTACTCTAAACTGACTGTTTATTTTATAAGCTTTATATAAATAAAGTGTTTTTAGCGTATCAATAGCTGTTTTTATTAAAAAGTAAAAATTAGCTATTAACGCCAAACCTGTGCTTCAACCTATAAATTTGTGAGTACATAAAATTAACTGCATGTTAAACGGTTTTTTAAGAAGTGTTGCTATACTTTGTTTATTGCTATTTTCTGTTACCGGTGTTTTTGGTCAAACCACTATTACCTATGCGCCTTATAACTCTAACAATCTTGGCCCCGGCAGTCCTCCTTCAGGCGGATTAATATTTACAAACCCTGTTTACAGAGACCGTAATGGCAATGGTGCAGTACCTGCTAACTATAGTGTTAGCGAATATATTTATACTAAAGCTGAATTAAACTCGGTAAACTTTAACAGTGCAGGTTGTATTACCTCTATTGCTTTTTATAAAGGGTCTCAAAATTCTTCTACTTCAACATGTCCCAATGTTTCGGTGTATATGAAACTTACTTCAGCCAGTACCATTTCTACCGGATCGTGGTCAACGTCAGGATATACACTGGTATTTAACGGAACTTATAATCATGGTGGCAGCGGAGACCAGGGATGGCGCACCATTACATTAAACACTCCTTTTTTATTCGACAATGTAAATAATTTACAAATCCTGGTAGTAAACAATAGTGGCGCAGCCATTGGTTCAGGTCTTAGTGACGGGCCAAGATGGAGATACAGTTATTTCAGCGGTTCTGATGTAAGATGCAGATTTGCCACCAGCGAAACCGCTTTACCTTCATTTATTTCGGCAACAGGTAACAGAGCAAACATTAGAATGACTTTTACCGCTGCCCCAAACGGAAACCCGCCAACCTCTATTACAGGTACAACTACTATTTGCTCGGGTAGCTCAACAACATTAACCGCCCAAGGTGGAAATGCTTCTACCCGTTGGTACACCGGAAGTTGCGGTGGTACATTAGTGGGTACTGGCGTTTCTATAACCGTTTCGCCAACGACTACTACCACCTATTTTGCAGCTAATACTCAGGGTTGCGATGGAAACAGCATAACCAGTTGTGTGCAAACTACCGTTACTGTAAATCCTACACCCACAGCACCTTCTGCTTTAACTTTTTCGCCTAATCCGGTTTGCCCCAATACACAGGTTACATTAAGCGGAAATAATACCGGAGCGAATACACAGTGGTATTCCGGAGGTTCATGTAGTGGAGGTGTTATTGGCAGTGGTGCCAATGTAAATGTAAGTCCTAGTACCACTACAACTTATTCAGCAAGGAATGTAGTGAATGGTTGTAATAGTAATTGTGCATCGGTAAGTGTAACGGTTACACAGCCACCTACGCAACCTTCGGCAATAACAGGGCAAACCAATGTATGTGTTGGAAACCAAAACTATTCAGTAACCAATGTTGCCGGGACAACCTATAACTGGTCGGTAAGTGGTGGCGGAAATATTAGTGGTAGTGGCAACAGCATTTCAATCAACTGGACACAAGCCGGAACACATACTATTTCAGTAACTGCAACAAATACTTGTGGAACCAGTAGTGCCAGAACTTTGCAGGTTACTGTTACTTCGGGTGTACCCAACCAACCCGGAGCTATTACCGGAAATACAAATCTTTGCGCGGGAACTGCAAATTATTCAATTGCAAGTGTAAGCGGAGCAACCGGCTATACATGGACAGTAAGTGGTGGTGGTACTATTCAAAGCGGACAAGGTACTACTTCAATTTCTGTAAACTGGACAACTGCGGGTGGCTCTTATACGGTTTCCGTTACAGCTACTAATGTATGTGGCAATAGCACGCCTGCTACTACACAAGTTACAGTTCAACCGGGAACACCTGCGCAACCTTCAGCAATAAGCGGACAAACCAATGTGTGTGCAGGCACTCAAAACTATTCGGTTACCAATGTTGCCGGTGTAACTTATAATTGGTCAGTAAGTGGTGGCGGAACTATAAGCGGCAGTGGCAACACCATATCCATTAACTGGACACAGCAAGGTACTCATACCATTTCAGTTACTGCTTCAAATGCCTGTGGCACTAGCACAGTAAGAATTTTACAGGTTTCAGTTACAGCTGCTGCACCTAACCAACCCGGAGCTATTACAGGCACCACTACGCCTTGTGCCGGGCAGCAAAACTATTCAGTGCCCAATGTTTCAGGAGTAACTTATAACTGGACATTAAGTGGTGGTGGCTCTATAACCTCGGGGCAAGGTAGTAATGCTATAACTGTTAACTGGACAACAGTTGGCGGGCCTTACACGTTTTCGGTAGTGGCCAATAATACCTGCGGAAATAGTACCCCACAAACTATTCAAGTAAACGTGCAACCGGGTGCGCCCAACCAACCCGGAGCCATTTCAGGAAATAATAATATTTGCATTAGTAACCAGGCGTATAGCATTCAGCCTGTAAGTGGTGCAACCAGCTATACCTGGAGTGTAAGCGGTGGTGGCAGTATTGCATCAGGTCAGGGTAGCACTAATATAAATATTAACTGGATTAGCGGGGGTACTTATACCGTTTCAGTGGTGGCAACCGGAACCTGCGGAAACAGCGCACCTTCAACTTACAGCGTTACGGTTACACCCAATGCACCAACAGGCAGCGGAAGCATTAGCGGTGTTGCAACAGTTTGCCCGGGTAATCAAACTTATACCGTTTCAGGATTAATAAATGCAACAAGTTATACGTGGACAGTGCCTTCTCCCGGCACCATTACTTCAGGACAAAGCACACCTACTATTACGGTAAACTGGGGTGCTACTTCGGGTACGTTTCCTGTTTCGGTTGTAGCTGAAAATGTATGTGGAAGTGCAACACCTGTTACGCTAAATGTAACGGTTGTAGGTGGCGCACCTGCTACACCTTCTGCTATAACGGGCAATACAAATCCTTGTCCGGGCAATCAAACTTATACTATTCAGCCTGTAGCTGATGCCACCAATTATGTGTGGACATTAAATAATGGGGGCACTATTACAGCAGGGCAGGGGACTACCTCAATAACAGTTGACTGGACAACCACAGGCGGGCCTTACACCATTTCAGTAATTGCAGAAAATGCCTGCGGAAACAGCAGTGCAGCACAGGTTCAGGTAAATGTGCAAAATGGTACACCATTAGTTCCGGGAAACATAACGGGCAATGATGTGGTTTGTCCGCAAAATGAAAATTATAGCATACCTGCCGTTGTTGGTGCAGATAGCTATACATGGACATTGAGTGGTGGTGGAACAATTGCATCAGGGCAGGGTACAAATCAAATAACAGTGAACTGGACACAAGCGGGCAGCTATACTGTTTCGGTTGTTGCAGGTAATTCATGTAGCAGTAGCAACCCTGTTACTTTAGCGGTTACAGTAGATAATGCTGCACCCGCTACTCCGGGTAATATTACAGGTACACTTTCTTCATGTGGTAGTATTTCAGAAGTTTATACCATTGCATCAGTAGCCAATGCCACTAATTATGTTTGGACATTAAGCGGTGGCGGCACCATTGTTAGCGGACAAGGCACTACACAGATTACCATTGACTGGGCTGCCACGCCCGGCAATTACACGCTTTCGGTTTTAGCTGAAAATAACTGTGGCAGCAGTAATACTGCAACTACAACCATTAATATTTTAGAGGGTGCGCCTGCTACACCCGGGCCAATATTTGGAAGTCTTGAAGCCTGTGCGGGAAATATTGCCACCTATTCGGTAACTGAAGTGGCGGGTGCTACTTCTTATACATGGGCAGTTACAGTGGGTAACGCTATATTAAGCGGTCAGGGTACTTCTCAAATCAGTGTTCAATGGAATACCGCCCCGGGCACTTATACGCTAAGCGTTTCAGCTTCTAACACCTGTGGTAGTTCAAATGTATTTACTGCAACCATTACGGTTAACCCTTCGCCAACTTTACCAAGTGTATCAGTAAGTAACGATACTATTTGTCCGGGCGAAACAGTAACTATTACAGCAAGCAATTCTACAGGCGGAACAATCGCCTACAGTTTTTATGATGAAGTTACAGGTGGAAATCTTTTAGGAGTGAGTCCTCTTAGCGTTACACCTTTAACCACTACAACATATTATTTAGAAGTTACCAACGAGTTTGGATGCCGTTTTGGGAACAACCGCATACCTTCAACCATTTATGTAAATACCCCTGCCACCGGCCTGGCTATTACTGCTGAAAATGATTCGGTGTGCTTTAATGAAGGTACCGTTTTAAATGCAACAGCAAGTCCTTCTTCTGCGACTATCACCTGGTGGAACAGTGCTACAGGAGGAACACAATTAGCAACAGGGAACAGTTTTGTAACAGGTAACTTAACCACAACAACTATTTTTTATGCGCAAGCTACTACCATACAAGGTTGTAACAATGCAGCAGGCAGAGTGCCTTTTGAAGTGTTTGTGAATGCTTCGCCCGATGTAACGTTAACGAGCGATAAAGACAACAATACTGTTTTCTTCAATGAAGTAATTACGTTTACGGCATTGCCCGGTGGTTATGATAATTACGAATTTTTTGTAAACAGCAATTCGGTTCAAAGTGGCATTGAAAATGAATATGCCAGCAGTCGTTTTAGTAATAACGATACCATTAAAGTAGTGGCTACTTTGAACGGTTGCTCCGGAAATATTGCTGAAGCTGTAGTAAGAGTTACAGATTTCCCCAATGCCTTTACCCCAAATAACGATGGCAGAAACGATGTGTTTTTAAAAGGGTTCGATTTAGTAATTCTGAATCGTTGGGGACAAGAATTGTATCGGGGTGAAGATGGTTGGGATGGTACCTTCAACGGCAGCAAAGTTGCACCCGGTACCTACTTTTATATTTTAACATTAAAGAATATAACCGATAGTGAAAATATTATTAAAGGAACCGTATTAGTTGTAAAAGATTAAAGTTCAACAAGTTGTTAGCTACAAATAAAACTATTGTTAAATTATCGAATAAAACACTATTTTCAGACTTCATTTTTAAAAATCTAAAGTGCTGATATGACCAACAAGTGTTTTATAAAAGGCTTATTTACAGTTGCATTTTTTGTGCTGATGTTTTCCTATGAAAATATAAAGGCACAACAAACTACATTCAGAGTAAATTACGATTTCAATAATTTTGATTTTGCTGCCACCGCTGGCGATGCACTCACAAACGGAAATTATATTCTCACCGGTTGGAATACCAATATTATTCCTATTACAGCTACCATTACTGAAGTAAACAGTGCCGGTAATCTGGTATGGAGCAGACGATATACCAGCAGCATATCTATGCAAATAAATGATTTGAAACGAGATGTAGCTTCCAATACTTATTATGCCTGTGGCGGAACAGAGTCGAGTGCGGCATTTATTATGGTTTTAGATGCTAACGGAACACCTGTTGTTTCCAGAAACTTTTCCATTTCACAGGCTGATGGAGCATATTTTAACAGAATTATTAAAGCAAATGATGGCGGCTATGTGGCTGTAGGTTATGTTACAGGCTACGATCCCGATGGTGCCGGTCCTGAAATTAAATTTAGCACTATAACCTATACTAATGCAGATGGTAGTGAGACAGAGAGAATAGGCTCACCCTTAATCGTGAAGTTTGATGCCAACGGAAATCATGTATGGCACCATGTTACACGATATTATAAAAATTCAGGAAAAGCACCTGCTGACAGAATTTATAATGATGCTTCCTTTACTGATGTGGTAGAAGTTAATGATGGCTACATTGCGGTAGGCAGTTATGATGTAAATGATTTTCTTTCCAATACAAATTCTGATGGTGATGATGCGACTTCAAACGATGCACTATTTCTGAAAACGACTACAGCAGGTGCTATTACCTATCATAGACAAATTGATGCACCCAATACTTCAGCTTCTGCATCGAGCAAACGATTATATTCTATTAAAAAAACCGCAGCAGGTCTGCCAATATTAGCGGGTGATGATGGCACCAGTATGTTGTTTATGCGTTTACCTGCTTCAGGTGGCTGGTCAAATCCAACATGGATAAGGAGGTACTCAACAGGATTGTTGGCTACAGCATTAATAAATAACTTTTTTGAAACTTACGATGGCAATTATGCTGCTATTGGGCAATATGTTAACCCTCTGGCTTTTCAAGTGGGTCAGGCAATTATAAAAGTTAATCCAAGTAATAATAGTGTAGTTTTTGCTAAATCATACGATTTAGGTTTATTCACCCTGCTTCCAAACGGTAGTGCAGCAGCCGATAAAGGTTTTATTAGCGCAACCTTAGGAGCTGGTGGTACCAATTTCGATATGCAAATTGTAAAAGCCGATTCAGCAGGAAATGCACCGGTTGATTGCCCCGCTGCTAACATTACAGTCTCCAACAATGGGCCTTCTTATTCCTATGCCGATCCTTTTTATAATAACTGGAATTCTAATACAGTAACCAATGGTAGTTTTACGCCTGTAATAACTGTGCCTACGCCCGGAGTGAGTGTAGTTTGCCGAACTATAGCCTGCACTCCTCCACCTGCTCCAACAGTTACACTTTCTAACAATAATCCTGTTTGCCCCGGTACTTCAGTAACCATTAATGCTTCAGGCGGAAGCAATGTTACTTATCGTGTATATACACAACAAACCGGTGGAACTTCTATTGGTACTACGCCAAGACCGGTTTCTCCAACCACTACCACTACCTATTGGGTAGAAGCAGATGATAATGCCAATCCGGGTTGCGTAAGCGCCAGAACTTCTGTAACGGTAACAGTTAATCCTGCTGCACCAACACAGGCTACCATAGCAGGAAATAACAACCCATGTCCCTCTTCGCAAAACTATACGGTAACTGCAACTAATGCTACGGCCTATACCTGGAGTGTTTCGGGTGGCGGCTCAGTTACAGGTGGTCAGGGTACTGCCAATGCTACCATCAACTGGACTTCGGCAGGTAACCATACCATTTCAGTAGTAGCAAGTAATAGCTGCGGAAGTGTTACAGGTACTTATCCCGTTACGGTGCAACAAGGGCCTCCTACAGTTACCGTAGGCGTTACAGGAAACAATTTTCCCTGCCCCGTTGCTGAAACTTATACCGTAACTGTTAGCGGAGCCACCACTTACAACTGGAGTGTGTCTGGCGGTGGAACTATTTCAGGTAATGGCGCATCAGCTACGGTAACATGGACTACCACCGGTGGCCCATATACCGTATCGGTAGAAGCTACCAATTCTTGTGGCACTGCATCAAGTTCTACTACTGTAAATGTGCAACAAGGCCCTCCTGCAACTCCCAACCCCATTATTGGTAATAGTCCGGTGTGTTTAGGTTCGCAACAATATGCTGTTCAGCCTGTTCAGGGGGCTACGGGTTATAGCTGGAGTGTTTCAGGGGGCGGCACTGTAACAGCCGGGCAAGGAACTGCTAATGCTACTATTAACTGGATTAGTGGGGGTGTTTACACCGTTTCAGTAGTGGCTAATAATGCCTGCGGAAACAGTGCGCCACAAACTTTACAGGTAGAAGTAATTCCGAATGCACCTAATGGTTTAGGGGCTATTAGTGGAGCAACCACTGTTTGTCCGGGTACTGAAGTTTATAGTGTGGGCGGGGCCAATAATGCTTCTGACTATACCTGGAGTGTGAGCAATGGCGGCACTATTATTTCGGGGCAAGGCACTACCTCAATAGAAATAGATTGGAGTGCAACTTCAGGCAATGCTACTATATCCGTAACAGCCAATAATGTTTGTGGAAGTACACAGGCAGCAACCTTAAATGTTACCTTGTTAAATGGTGCACCTGCAACACCTGCTGCAATAGCAGGCAATAACAATCCATGTCCGGGTATTTCAAACTATTCTATTGCGAATGTTACAGGTGCAAGCAATTATACCTGGACATTAAGTGGCGGAGGTACTATTACCTCAGGACAAGGCACTACACAAATTGCTATTGACTGGACTACTTCAGGTGGCCCATATACCTTATCAGTAGTTGCAGAAAATATTTGCGGAGCAAGTGCAGCCACTACTTTAAATATTGATGTGCAACAAGGGGTGCCTTTATTACCGGGTAACATTTCAGGCGATGATGAGTTATGCCCGGGAACTGCCACATATAGTATTCAGCCGGTGCAAGGTGCGGTAGATTACACCTGGACTGTTTCAGGTGGTGGCACTATTACACAAGGGCAAGGTACTGAATCTATAACGGTTAACTGGACTGCCTCAGGTGGCCCTTACACAGTTTCGGTAGTGGCTAACAGCACTTGTGCCAGCAGCAACCCATCGGTAATTCAGGTTACAGTTAAAGATGGTGTACCGGCAACACCCGGAACAATTAACGGACAAAACACGGTATGTAGCGGAAGCCAGAATTACACCGTGCCTGTAGTAGCGGGGGCAACTTCTTATGACTGGACTATTTCGGGAGGTGGCACCATTACACAAGGACAAGGTACTAACAGCATTACTATAGATTGGACAGGTGCAAGTGGCAGCTACACTATTTCGGTAACAGCTTCAAACGATTGTGGTACCAGCAGTGCTTCAACATTAAGCATTACCATTTTACCTGCGGAACCTGCTACACCGGGGCAGATAAACGGCACTGTTAATGCTTGCCCGGATATTAATGTTTATTTGGTAAATGATGTTCCTAACGCCACCGGATATACCTGGAGTGTTTCGGGTGGCGGCAGTATTGTTGATGGGCAGGGAAGCAATACCGCAAGCATACAGTGGAATACACCCGGAACTTATACAGTAAGTGTAATTGCTTCTAATACCTGCGGAAATTCTGCGCCACAAACTATAGAAGTAACTGTAAATCCGGCACCGAATGCGCCTTTAGTAAATATTAGCAACGATGATATTTGTGAAGGCGAAAGCACTACCATTACAGCCACTGGGTCAGGTTCGGGCAATATATCTTACAACTTTTTCGATGCTGCTACCGGTGGAAACTTTTTGGGCAACAGTCCGCTTACGGTTTCGCCTGTAACTACCACCACCTATTATTTAGAGGTAGTAAACGATTTTGGTTGCAGAAATTCGGGAGGAAGAGTTCCTGTTACAGTAAATGTTAAAGCTGCCCCTTCGGCTGCTGTGGTTGCTGAAGGAAATGAAGTGTGTTTTGGTGAATCGGCTACCTTGTCAGCATCGGCTACCCCTGCAGGAACTACGATTACGTGGTGGAGTACTGCTACCGGTGGCACCCTTTTAGGTACAGGCAGCACTTACAATACAGGCAGCCTTACTGAAAACACCACCATTTATGTTCAGGCTGAAGGCAGTAATGGCTGTGCTAATGTTAGTGGAAGAACTGTTGCAACAATAGAAGTATTGCCATTACCTGAAGTAACACTAACGAGCGACAGAGAAAACAATGCCGTATTCCCAAGCGAGGCCATTACATTTACGGCTTTGCCGGGCAGCTACGATAATTATGAGTTTTTTGTAAACGGAAACAGTATTCAAAGCGGCCCTGAAAACACATTTGCTTCCAGCAAGCTGGTAAATGGCGATTCGGTTTCGGTGGTAGCTACACAAGGCGAGTGTGTAGGCGAACCGGTAGCGGTAGTGGTAAACGTAAGAGACTTCCCCAATGCCTTTACCCCTAATGGCGATGGCAGAAACGACCTTTTCTTAAAAGGTTATGACCTGGTAGTATTAAACCGCTGGGGACAGGAATTGTATCGTGGTGTTGACGGCTGGGACGGAACTTTCGATGGTAAAGAAGTTTCACCGGGTACTTACTTCTACATTCTTACTTTGCAAAATATTACCGAACGAGAAAATATTATTAAAGGAACCGTATTATTAATTCAAGACTAACCACCAACATAAACCATGAGAAAAATATTTGTTTTAGTTGTTTTACTGTTTTCTGCAACTTTCATTTTTGCTCAAACGCGACTGGAATTAGCCAACGAAGCTTTCGATAACAGACAATATACTGTTGCTTTAGAAGGTTTTCAGAAAGTGCTTCAGGGAAAAGTGAAAGACCGCAACGAAATTACTTTTAAGATAGCAGAGTGTTACCGCTACACGGGGCAATACGATAATGCTTTAGAATGGTATAACCGTGCTAAAAGCGAAGGCTATGAACAGCCTAACCTGCTATTTCAAACGGCTAAAATTTATATGCAGCAGGGCAAATATGCCGATGCACAAAACAAGCTGAACGAGTTCTTGGCGGTTCAGCCTAATGATAAAGACGCCCTGCGTATGTTAGACAATGCCAAATATGCACAAAACGCAACCGAACAGCCTTCTATTTATACGGTTCAGAATATTGCATCGCTGAATACTGCATACAGCGACTATGGCATGGTACCTGTAAAGAGCAAAGTGGTATTTACCTCATCAAGAATTGAGAATAAAGAAGAAGCAAACACCTATACTTTCGATGGGCAAGGCTTTTCTGATTTTTATGAAACCTCTTATAATATTAAAGACAAAGTTTGGAACAAACCCGTAAAAATAGATGCGCTAAACACGCCTTTTAACGATGGTTCTTTTACTTACTGTGAAAAAACAAAAGCCGCCTACTTTACCCAATGCAATGGCAAAAGCGGTAAAGATGAATTATGTACTATTTATGAAAGCATCTTAGACGATAACAATGTATGGTCGGCACCTAAAGCGCTTTACACTACCATTACCCAAAAGGCAGATATCTGGCACCCTTCTATTTCTGCCGATGGACAAACCCTGTATTTTGTAAGCAAAATGGAAGGCGGCAGTGGCAACAGCGATATTTGGACCATGGTGAAGCGCGGCTTGCAGTGGGAACAACCCACCAATCTGGGTTCAGTTATCAATACCGAATTTGATGAAATGTTTCCTATAATTTTTCAGGATACGGTATTGTATTTTTCTTCTGAAGGTCATAATGGTTTTGGCGGGCTCGACCTGTTTTATACTGTAAAAAGAGATGGCAACTGGACTAAGCCTGTAAACATGAAAGCACCTTTTAACAGCAGTGCCGATGATTTTCATATGGTATTTACCGCTGCCGATAAAAGCGAAGGTTATTTTTCATCTAACAGAACAGGTGGTGCAGGTGCCGATGATTTATATACCTTCTTTCTTACCCCCATTAATTTAATTGTAAAAGGAAAAGTAAACGATGTAGATGGCAACACCCCTTTAAAAGGTGCAATGGTAGTGCTTACCACTACCGATGGCGAAACCGATACCACCTATACCAACGATAAAGGCGAGTATGAATTTAAGTTAGCTAAAAACAAAGACTACAAGATAAATGTAAACAACCCCGGCTATTTTGGCGATTCTAAAAAGCTAACCACCCAGGGCGAAATGTTTTCAAAAGAGTTTTCAAAAGCCAACGGCCACAACTACGATTTCAGCATAAAGAGAATACCGAAAGAAGAAATTAAGATTGATGATATTTATTACGACTATAACAGCTTTGTTTTAAGAGATGAATCGAAACCTAATTTAGATAAGCTGGTGAAACTGCTGGAAGATACCCCGGAAGCTAATATTCAGTTAAACTCTCATACCGATGAAAGAGGTAAGCCTTCTTATAACCAGCAGCTTTCTGAAAACCGTGCAAAATCGGTGGTAGAATATTTAGTATCGAAAGGTATTAACCCTACGCGCCTTTCATTTAAAGGGTGGGGCTCTTCTCAGCCGGTAGTAAAAGGTGCTAAAACCGAAGACGAGCATCAGCTAAACCGAAGAACTACTTTCAGAGTAATAAACAACTAATAACTAACGAAAAGCTTAAATAACGATACAATGATAAACCTAAGCCCATTGAAAAAACTGATTTTATCAATTACCACCGTTGTAATGGCTGCTACTGCCACCGTAGCACAAAACGACCCCATGATTAATCATTTCATGTATCACGAACATGTTTATAACCCTGCCAACGCAGGCAATACCAAAACCATTAACGTGGGCTTGCTGGCCCGCCAGCAGTGGATTGGCTTTAAAGGTGCGCCTTCTACCCAATTGCTCAATGCCTATGGCTATATACCTAAAATTAAAGGCGGTATAGGTATGGTATTGGTAAACGACCGCCTGGGCAACGAGCGCTCGGTAGCTGCCCGTTTATCTTATGCCTACCGCCAGCGCGTGGGCGATGATGTGTACCTTTCGGGTGGTATTAGCTTAGGCATACTGAACCGTGCGGTGAGAGGCAACGATTTAATTTTTCAGGATGGTGGCGACCAGAGTGCTTTGAATGCTTTTGAAAATAATATGAAGCCCGATGTGGGTTTAGGGCTCGAATTTTCGGGTAAAGGTTTGGTATTAGGGGCCTCTATTACCCACCTGGACCAATCGCTGAAAAAAGCAACCGTTTTCAGAGTGCCGCGCCACTACTTTGGCTATGCTAAATACAACTGGAATGTAAGCGAAAAAACCATGTTGCAGCCTGCCGTTTTTGTTAGAAGCAGTGCCTTTATTACCCAGGCCGATATTGCCATTAATGCTACCTTCAATAAGCGGGTAACCGTAGGTACGTTTTACAGAACTACCGATGATGTAGGTATGTTATTAGGCGTTCACTTCGGGAAATTCATGGTGAGCTACTCTTACGATTTCGACTTTGGCGAGTTAAGCACCAACCAAAGCGGCTCTCACGAGCTTACCTTAATAGGAAGATTTGGCGGCATAAAACCCAAATCTACCTTCCTGAAATCGCCAAGGTATTTGAATTAGTAAACTTAGCTTTAGGGTAGCTTACATTACAACTGCGCTAAAAATGCTTTTAATGAAGCCGTTTTTATCTCCATTCTCTTCTTTTAGAGAGTTGTGCAACAGTTACGGCTGTTATGGGCTGGGCTTTGTTTTCTTTCTGTCTTCAAGGTCATTGTTTTCTATTAGTTTTTCTCGTTTTGTTTAATTCTCTGTCTTAGTTTCTCAGCTTTAGTCATTAATTCTTTGAAATATTCTGCGTCTTTTTCGATTTCTTTATAATGTTTTCCTAATATCTCTCTCTTGTTTAATGTGTCATACAATTCTGCTCTGTTGTATATAATTTCAAATCGGTCTTCATTAATGTCATTTATAATTTTTTCAATTTCAGAGAGTAGCATATCTCTAAACTCAATTTTGTCAAATTCCATATCAAGCAGCAAACCACAAGCTCCGTCTATTTCATCAAAATATTTTGAAGTCAAAGCGATTCTAATTATTTCTTTGGTTGAAGGATATGGATAACGTCTTAATCCTATTCCATCATCATCAGTGTCAAACAATTCAAAAAGATATTTTTCCCATTTTTGATTGGTCGTTTTGTCGATAAAAAGTTCACACTGCCATCCTGAACTTTCGTTTAGAGGTGTTAATCTATTTAGCATTCTTTCAACTAAATCCTGGTCTTCTATGAAAATTCTGTCAGTCATTAATACTTTGTCTGATGTTTTGATTTTGTCTCTGGGTTTTTAGCCTTGCCCATAACGGCAGACTGTGAAAATACTATCCTCCTTTTATAGTTCATAATTTCATTATGCGAGTAGCCATGCCAATTGCACCTTTGCAGCATGGAATACATACAGCCCGGCAATCGCCACCAGGTTAGCTTCAGCGCAAAAATTTTCTTTTTACATAGTTTTAATTGTTATATTTGAAATGCAATTTTTTCCATAGCCTCTTTTCAGCAAGTAGTTATGTTAAAAAAACATACCATAGCAAAGTATGTAGCATTTAGGGCCAATACGCTTGTTGCCGGTGCCTTTCCTTTTTCGTGTTTCACTTATCTAATAATTCGTAATGCAGTTTCACACTCGTGGAAGAGCATATCCAAAATTGGAGTCGGGGGTTCAGACCTCTGGAAGAGCATATCCAAAGTTGGAGTCGGGGTTTCAGACGTCTGGAAGGGCATATCCAAAGTTGGAGTAGCGATAGCATGGTTCTGTAAGTCTTACTTAAAATATACTTATTTCATTTTTAACAAATCGCCACCTTTTGCCATACTAAAAGCCCTATAACGGGAAGTATTTTAACAGGAAAGCTAAATCCTAAACAAATTCAAAAATCGAAATTCAAAACTCAAAAATCATCCCCCTGCCCCCTTCAAAGGGGGACTTGGCTTTCCTGAAAACTAAAGGCTAATAGCTAAAGGCTAAAGGCTCTACCAAAAACTGATAACTGATAACTTAAAACATAAAACTAACAGCTAACATCTAAATGCCAAACAATTACAATTACCTGTAATGAATAAAAAATACCATTATTAGCTTGCTGAAAAACAGTTTATGGCTATTTATCAGGTTCAGTATATTGTTAAGCGCATGTTAAAGAAAGCCTGTTAGGTGCTTTATGGTTTAAAGGATATTAAAACTCTAAGCTGAAATTTTCATTAGTATTAAGTATTTTTAGTGCCGTGTAAAAAAACAGCAGGTTTTAATTTTCATTCTTTATCCTGAAATAAAAACTGCTGCAATAATCAACCATAAACCCAGTTATGAAAGCACTTATTACTATTCTGCTATTTGTATTATTCAGTTTTTTTAATGCCACCGCACAAGATGAAACCTTAAACGGTGCTGCCAACTGTAATGCCGCAGCCGCATCGGGCACTTGGACGGTACCCTGTGGTGTAACTTCTATTACTGTTGAAGTATATGGCGGTGGCGGTGGTGCCGGTGGTGGTGGCGGTGGTAGTGGTGGTGGTATTTGTAACACCAGAGGTGGTGGCGGTGGCGGTGCCGGTGGCTTTGCTACCAGAACTTTTCCTGTTACGCCCGGAGCTACTTTTACTTACACCATTGGTTCAGGGGGTTGTGGTGGCGGAAACGGTTCAGATTTAAGCGATGGCGACCCGGGTTCTAACGGAGGAAACACTACGTTTACAGGTACAGATTCAGGAGGTAATCCTATCAATTTAGTAGCGAATGGCGGACAAAGAGGAAGAGAAGGGGAGTCGTGTGGAGGCACCGGTTCAGGTGGTGCCGGTGGAACTGCAAGTGGCGGCACTACCAATACAACCGGTGGGGCTGGAAACAATGGCAGCGGGGGCAGTGGCGGTGCCGGTGGTTCAGCGGCAGGGCCTAATGGCGGTGCAGGTGGTGCCAGTACTAATAATCCCGGTGCGGTATATGGTGGTGGCGGTGCAGGCGGTGGCGATAGCAATGGTGGCCGTGGCGCTGCAGGGGGCATTTTAATTACTTATGGTGGTCCGGTGGTTTTACCGCCTACCCCAACCATAGGATCAACCCCACCCACATGCACAGCAGCAGGCAGCAGTGCTATTAGCAATTACAATGCAAACGTAACTTATGTGTTTACGCCCGCAGGGCCTACAGTAGCCGCAGGTGGTGCTATAAACGGCATGACTACCGGAACCAGCTATACCGTTATTGCAAGAGAAAATGGTTGCGATTCTCCGGCAAGTGCTGCTTTCAGCAATGCAGCGCAAACTGCCCCTCCGGCAATACCTACCATTACTACTGTTGCGGCAAGCTGCACAGCAGCAGGCAGCAGCACTATTACCAATTATAATGCATCGCTTACTTATATTTTTTCGCCCGCAGGCCCCACAGCAGGTGCAGGGGGGGTAATCAGCGGCACTACACCCGGAACCAACTATACCGTTATTGCCAGCGATGGCAACTGCGATTCGGGCACAAGCAACGCTTTCAGCAACGATGCACAACTTACCGCGCCTACTGCTGCTATCAGCGGCAATTTAACCTATTGCACCGGAAGCAACACTACCCTTACTGCCAGTGGCGGGGGCAACTATGCCTGGTTCGATTTAGGCGGAAATAATATTGGCAATACAGCCAGCGTAACCGTTACACAAGGTGGTTATGTGGTATTGGTTACTGCTGCCAACGGTTGTGCCGACACGGCAACCGCAACCGTAACAGAACTTACCAGCTTAACCGTGAATATTGCAGGAAATTTAAGTTACTGCCCGGGCGGTAACACCACGCTTACTGCAAGCGGGGGTAACAGCTATGTATGGAACGATACCGGCAACAGCACTACGGCTGCCATTACCGTTACACAGGGCAACTACACCGTTACCGCTACCGATGCCAACGGCTGCACCGGAACAGCTTCTGCCAGTGTAACAGAAAGTGCTGCCCCTGCTATTGCAATTAATGGCACCTTGAGTTATTGCGCAGGAAGCAATACCACCCTTACCGCAAGCGGAGGCAACAGTTATTTGTGGAGTACCAGCGATGCAACTGCTGCTGTTACGGTTACACAAGGCAACTACACCGTAACCGGAACAGATGCCAATGGCTGCACAGCCACAGCCGATGCTACAGTTATCGAAAATGCACTGCCTGTAATTAGCATTAATGGTTTGTTGAATTACTGCATAGGCGGCAACACTACCTTAACTGCAAGTGGTGGCGATACTTATTTGTGGAATACAGGCGATGCAACGGCCGCTATAACTGTTACACAGGGCAGCTATGATGTTACGGCTACCGATGCCAACGGATGCATCGGAACAGCTTCTGCAGTAGTTACCGAAACTTCGAGCCTTGTAGTAACTATAGATGGTAATGCAGATTTTTGTAGCGGCACAAGCACAGTACTTACCGCTACAGGAGGCACTACTTATACCTGGAGTGATAACAGCACCAATGATTCTATTACTGTAACACAAGCGGGCACTTACAGTGTAACAGCTGCTGATGCCACTTGCACCGGAACAGCTACATTTACGGTAAATGAAATTGCCGCTACACCGGTAAATCTTGGTAACGATATTATTGTTTGCGAAGACATCTTAGTTACCCTAGATGCAGGAAGCAGTTTTGTAAGTTATCAATGGAATACAGGCGATACCACACAAACACTTTCTGCTGATACTTCAGGCAGTTATGTAGTAGTAGTTACCGATGCCAATGGCTGTTTGGCAAGCGATACCGTAAATATTGTTTATGGCTCGCCTTCAACTGTAGATTTAGGCAATGATACCACAGTAAACCGTGGAAGCGGTATTCAAATTACACCAGTAATTAGCCCAGCGGCAAGCGGTAATGTAAGCTATTCGTGGCAGCCTGAAGATGTTTTAAGTTGTACAGATTGCGAAAGCCCTACAGTAAGAGTTGACGATACCACAATAGTAACGCTTGTTTATACCAATGAATTTGGCTGTGAAGCGCAAGATTCAGTAACTATAAACACCAGCCCTGAAGTACCGGTGTTTATTCCAAATGCTTTTTCGCCCAATGGCGATGGCGAAAACGATTTGTTTCAGATTTATGGTGGCTCGTTTAAAGAGTTTTATTTAACCATACACAATCGTTGGGGACAAAAAGTATTTGAAACGAAAGACCCAACACAAATTTGGGATGGCACCTTTAAAGGTAAAGAACAGGAACAGGGCGTGTATGTATATTATTTAAAGTTTGTTACCACCGACCTGAATATTCAAACTTTAACAGGAAGCGTAACCTTGTTAAGATAAATGCAGTAACAGCTTACAAGAATTTAATTACTATCAGCGCTAAATCATCGGGGTTTTCCTGAATGCTGATAGTAATTTTAAATTCGTTTAAAACATCTTTCAGTGCTTCTTCGGCATTTAACTTACGTGCTGTTTCCAAGGCCAGTTTCAGCTCTTTTAAACCGAAACTTTTTTTAGTTTTTTTATCGGTTGCTTCTATTAAACCATCGGTATAAAGTACAAGTAAATCATTAGTATGAAACTCGCGCTCATATAAGCGAATATGATTGCTATACTGCGAACTTCTGATAATGCCTAGGCCAATTCCCGAATCGTTAAAGTAATCGGTTTTATTTACTGTAAAATCGTAATAAAGAATAGGGCAGTGGCCACAGCGCAGGTAATAAAACTTACGATGCTTAACATCTATTACCAAATAGATAAGGGTAACAAAATGGCTTTTATCAAAGCATTTAGAAATCGTTTCGTTGGCTTTTAAAATTATTTCTTCGGGCGATAAATCAAATTGTGCCAGCGAGTTGAAAATACCTTTTATTTCGGCCATATACAGGGCAGCCGGCATTCCTTTACCCGATACATCGCCTATAATTAATGCCAGCCGGTTTTCATCTAAATGAAAAAAGTCGTAAAAATCGCCACCCAGTTCTTTAGAGGTTTCCATGTGGGCAACTATTTCATAACTGCTGTATTGCGGAAATTTTGCAGGCAACAGGCTTTTATGTATTTGCGAAGCCACTTCCAGTTCACGCTTCACACTTTCCGATTTTACACTTTCTGAAAACAGCCGCTGATTTTCATAAGCAATACGTGCCTGGTCTATATAAGAGCGCACCATTTCTATACTTTGGTCGTCAAAACTTTCTTCTTCTTCGTTTATCAAAAACAATTTACCCGATTCGCCTTTGTGCAGTTCTATATTACATACCAGCAACGATTTATAGTTGCCTATATTTTTAATTTCAGGCTTGGCATTTTCAGTATTTAAAATGCTTACATATTGCAACAGTCTTAATTGTTCTGCATAGTCTGAAAGAAAAGCCTGGCTGATAGCCATAGCACGGTCTATATTAATATTTTTGCTTTTCAGGGTTTCTTTTTGTTCGTTGTCTTGCAGTAAAATCCAACCGGCATTGGCTTCAGTATCGTTTACACAATTATTCAGCAGAAAATTAAAAACACCATCTAAGTTTTCTTTCTTTTGAATAAACTTACTCATTTGAGTAAGGCTGCGAATTTCATTTTCTTTTCTATCTACCACTTTTGCCAGTGGTAAATAAAATATATTGGCAAACAGGGCTGTTATGCTGAATGTTGCCGGAATAAAAAGCAGTAATAAATAATATTCGGTTGGCAGGCTTAATACATTAAAAAATCCGTGCGATTCTTCATTGTAATAATGATAAACCAGAAAAAGATGAATACAGCTGATAAACAATAACCATAGTATAGTTGATAGTCTTTTAGAAACAGGAATATCTACCATCCACTTCATGTTTATGCTTAAATACACAGCAAAAACAAATGCGAGTGTTACATGAAAAACCCTGAAAAAATAGGGCACATAATCTTTGGTAAAATTGCTGAACACTGCCAGAACCAAAAGCACCATATACATTTTCCATACTATTCTTTTTAAGCCAATTAAATTGGCAGGCAAAAATTTTCTGAAATGAAAAATAAACAACGATAGGTATAACTGTAAAATGAAAACCTGAAGAAATAAATACAATTGGGTATAAGCTGCAAAAGCCAGTTGCTTGGGGTAAAAAATATAAATGTATTCGGGAATTAGAATAAATGACACGCCCGCTGCCAGCGAACCTTTTCTTACTATGATAGCCCAGGGAGCTTCATTTTTATTATTATCGAGCCAGTAATGGGCAAAAGCCAGTGTGCTGCCTAAAAAAGAAATAATGGTAATTTGTAAAATTACGTGGTCTATACCCGAAGGTATAGGTGCAATTTCAAGCGAGCGATATAGTATTTGAAATATTACCGATAAAAAACTGCCTATACTAAACACCAATGCAATTAATGCAGCCGGGCGATATGTGCTGATGGAATTCACGTGCTACAAAAATAACTTTAGTGTATTGTTGAATAATGAATTTTAAAAATACTTACCCACCCAAATGTTGTGAATGTACTAAAGCCTGAAGCTACAGTTCTGTTTCAGCGGCAACGGCTTCGGTTTTACTTTTCATTTTCTCTACATTGGTGCGCCATAGTTTGGCAAACTCTATAGAAACCTTATCGGCTTTAATTAATAAATCGTGTAGTTTTTGTGTGTCGTGATAACGCTTGTTGCACTCTAAAAAATCTATATCTTCTTCAACAATTTTATTCGATTTATCGAGCATCATTTTTTTGGCAAACCACATGGGGAATCGCCTGAAAATGCCTTGCCAGCAGGTAATTTGCAGCATCATTATTTTATCATCTTCAATAGGGTAGAAGTGCTCGTAGATAAACATATTCTTTTCCTTAAAAGCAATATGCAACTTTGATGTATGCGGAAAGTAAAAGGCAAAATTGGTTTTGATTTCAGGGGCAAAACCAAAATAAAATTTCTCAAAAAAGTTGCCGGTGTTTTCGCGCATATACGAGCCTGTCATGGCCGTGCCATCCATTTCAATGTTAAACTCAACACTGGCGCGGTTCAGGTTGCCCATAAAAGTTTTAATACTGTTGCGATGCACATGGTCTATATGATAAGGGTCTATTAAACTTTCTGCAACTAATTTCAAATCGGCTTTTACCACATGGTAATTAAACACATAAGGAAACTGCCCCATTTCGGGCATGGGAGGCAACGCTACTTCATGTGCTTTTGAGGCTTCACCAAAAAAGGCCCATATCATGTGGTTGTAAATTTTTACCTCATATTTTTTTACACAGGCCGAAGCAGGTATCTGGCTTTTATCTTGCAGCGAAGGAATATTCACACATTTACCTGTGCCGTCAAATTCCCAGCCATGATAAGCGCACTTTATAGCTTCGTCTTTTACATAGCCCATAGATAAAGCTACATTGCGGTGGCAACAACGATTCTCTATTACCTGAATTTTTCCCGATTCGGTTTTAAATATTACAACCTCTTGCCCCAGTATTTTTTTACCCAGCGGATTTTGCTTCAGCAATTCATCTTCAAGCGCAACTAAATACCATTGATTGGTGATATACATAAACACAAATTTCAGCAATACATACAAATAATACTAAACTAAGTTCATTTTTTTAAGAAGATGAACGGAACTAATCATTAGTTTTTTTAGATATTTGTGAATCATGTTCATAGATGCTTAAAATAACAGATACATATATACGGGTTACGCTTATTGTTATTTCATTTTTTTATACAACACATTTGTATGCCCAAGACAGCACGCAGGTAAAGAAAAAAGATAATGACCAATATGGGCTAAAAGCAGGTATCAATTTTGCCGAATTATGGGGCGATGATGCGCTGCCTGAAAGCGACAGAAAAATAGGGTATTCCTTTGGTGCCTATGCCTCTTTTAAAATTTCAGAAGAATGGAAAATTCAGCCTGAAGCCATATGGTCGTTACAGGGCGAAAAATCGAAAGATAATGGAAGGTGTAAAATTTCATACCTCAATATTCCAGTAATGTTTAAATGGAAACATAAGAAATTTTATCTGGAGGTAGGGCCTCAATTGGGCTTCCTTACTATCAATACTACTAAATCAGTTCCCGATAGTTTAAAACTCGAAAACTTTGAAACTTTTGATTTTTCTTTTAATGCGGGCTTGGGGTATGAGGTTTTTGAAGATTGGACAATTGGTTTCAGATACAATCAGGGAATAACCAATTTAGTAAGAGGAAAAGATTTAAGAAACAGTGTAATTTATTTAGGTATAGCCTACAGAATATTTTAGCCATGAAAAAATTTAAAACATCACTTTTATTTTTAGTTGCTCTGTTCATTTCGTGCAGCCATCTTTTGGCACAAAAAAAAGCGATGGAGTGGCAAGTAGGATATACTGCCCCATATTTGGTAAATGCTGGTGGCAATGCGGGTGTTGCAATAGATATAAGTACTTTCAATAAGCCTAAGTCAAATCATCGTTTACAAGTTTTATCGCAATTGAGTTATTTTTCACAATTCAATATTGCTCACAATCTGCTTGTAAATCCTGAAATTGTATATAAATGGAATAGAACAAGTAAGCGATTTTATCTTTCTTCTTCATTTGGGTTTGGCTATTTACTTTCTTTTCAAAAACAAGATGGAACACTCAACCTTGCTACCGGAGAGACAGATTATCGTTATGATGCTTTACATTATTTCTTACCCAACTTTAATCTAGGTTTTGGCATTGACCCTAAAAAACGCTTAGGCTTTTATTTTAAAGCTACCTATGGAAAAAAGTATGGTTCGAAAAATATTAGTTCAGGATTTGCAGGAGTATCAACAGGTTTAATTATAAAATTCAATTCAATAGATAAACAATGAACAGAAAAGAATTTATTGAAAATAGCATGATCATGGGCATCGGGTTACCATTTTTATCTAGTTTACTAGTACAGTCTTGTAAAAAGAGCGATTCATTTTTCCCAAAATTTGAAACCAATTTTTCGGGGAAAGTACTTATTGTAGGGGCGGGCGCAGCAGGTTTAGCTGCAGGTTATTTACTTCAGAGATACAACATAGATTTTGAAATAATTGAAGCTTCTTCGGTATATGGCGGGCGACTTAAAAAGATAGAAGGCTTTGCCGATTTTCCTATTGATTTAGGCGCAGAATGGATACATACAGACCCAAAAATATTGGCAGATATTATCAATAACCCCAATTCAAACGCAAATATTGAAATTATAACTTACAACCCGCAAACAGTTCAATCATGGAACAATAATAAATTGAAGTCGCACAACTTTATCAGTAATTTTTATAGCGAATGGAAATTTAAAAAAAGTACCTGGTTTGATTTTTTTGAACAATATATTGTACCCTCTATTTCAGATAAAATTGTATTAAACACCCTAGTTAAACAAATAAATTATGAAAGCGATAAGGTAATATTAACTACCCAAAACAACGAAACTTTTGAAGCGGATAAAGTGCTTATAACTACACCCATAAAAACGCTTCAAAATGAACAGATAATGTTTATACCTTCTTTGCCTGAAGAAAAAAAAGAAGCTATCAGCCAAATATTTATGGGGGATGGCATAAAAATTTTTGTAGAGTTTAAAGAAAGATTTTATCCTGATATATTGGCTTTCGGAAATGTTTTTCAGGCACTAAATGAAGAAGAAAAATTTGTTTATGATGCTGCTTTCAGAAAAAATTCTAATCAAAATATTTTGGGTCTTTTTGCCATTAATGAAAAGGCAAGCGCATACACGCAACTCAATTCAGAACAAGAAATAATTAATCAGTTTTTAACAGAATTAGATGAAATATTCAATGGAAAAGCTTCTGCAAATTATTTAAATCATGTAATACAAAATTGGTCTAACGAACCATTTATTCAGGGTGCTTATTCTTATTCTTTTGAGGGAAATCAAGAAAGCATTGTGGCAACAATAAACAAACCGGTATTAGATAAAATTTATTTTGCCGGAGAAGCCTTATCAATAGATAATCAATCTACAGTTCATGGTGCATGTGAATCAGCCTACAACATGATTGCTACTATGATGAAAAACCAATAAAAGAATAAACCTCATTTATAGACAATACCATTCTTTTTTGAAAGATTTTTTAAATTAAATTATTACTTAAAACACATTAGATAATCGTTTATCAACAGTATTTATCATATAATATAACTATATAAATGCTGTAGCCCGAAAATTCTCTAAATTTGCACTTTCCTAAAATTAAAACATCACAAATGAAGTCTGTTGGTCACAAGAATCCCAATGCAGATTTATCGAAATTGGGCCTTAAAAATTTAGACGCTGTTTACTGGAATTTAACCCCTGCCGAACTGGTAGAGCACACGCTTATTCAGGGGCAAGGTGTGTTAAATGATACTGGCGCATTAGTGGTAGATACAGGCGAGTTTACAGGTCGTGCACCAAAAGACAAGTTCATTGTAAAAGACAGCAATACCGAAAACAGTGTTGACTGGGGTGGTTTCAATATTCCAATTGAGCCTAAATATTTCGATCAGTTATTGACTAAAATGACTGCATATTTAGAAGGTAAAAAATTATATGCCCGCGATGCTTTTGCCTGTGCACATCCGCAATATAAAATGAGTTTAAGAGTAATAACTGAATTACCTTGGAGCAATATGTTTGCCGGCAATATGTTCATTCGCCCTACCAAAGAAGAAATTAACACAATAGAGCCCGAATGGAATGTATTATGTGTGCCTTCATTTAAAGGCAACCCTGTAGAAGATGGCATTCGTCAAGGCAATTTTGCCATCGTTAGTTTTACCAAAAAAATGATCATTATTGGTGGAACAGGCTATACCGGTGAAATTAAAAAAGGCATTTTCACGGTGTTGAACTATGTATTGCCACACGAGAAAGGAGTATTGCCCATGCACTGCTCGGCCAACGAAGGCAAAGAAGGCGATGTAGCAGTATTCTTCGGTTTATCAGGCACGGGTAAAACCACCCTTTCTGCCGACCCTAACCGCTCGCTTATTGGCGATGATGAACATGGCTGGAGTGCTGATGCCATTTTTAACTTTGAAGGTGGCTGCTATGCTAAATGTATAGACTTAACAGAAGAAAAAGAACCAGACATTTATCGCGCTATTAAGCATGGTGCTATATTGGAAAATATAAAGTTTTTCGAAGGCACTCGCACTGTAAATTATGCCGATGGCAGCAGAACCGAAAACACGAGGGTATCGTATCCGTTAAGCTATATCAATAATGCAAAAGAGCCTTCCTATGCAGGCTTGCCTAAAAATATTTTCTTTTTAACTGCCGATGCTTTTGGAGTATTACCCCCCATTTCAAAACTTACCCCCGGTCAGGCAATGTTTCATTTTATTTCTGGCTACACTGCTAAAGTAGCAGGAACCGAAGCAGGTGTTACCGAGCCGCAAACTACCTTTTCTTCTTGCTTTGGCGCACCATTTTTGCCTTTGCACCCTACTAAATATGCCGAAATGTTAGGTAAGAAAATGCAAGAAAACAAAGTAAATATTTGGCTTATTAATACCGGCTGGACAGGTGGCCCTTATGGTGTAGGTTCAAGAATGAAACTCTCTTATACCCGCGCTATGATAACTGCTGCCTTAGAAGGAAAGCTGAACGATGTGGCTTATGAACCACACGCAGTATTTGGTGTTTTAATGCCGGTTACTTGCCCTAATGTGCCCGATGAAGTACTAAACCCAAGAAATACCTGGAACGACAAAGCAGCTTACGATGCGAAAGCTAATGAACTGGCTGAAGCTTTCAATAAAAACTTCGACCGTTTTGCTTCACAAGCCAGCGAAGAAATTTTAGCTGCACGTCCAAAAGTTGCTGCTAAAGCATAAATAGTTTTTCTGGTTATAATTAAAAAAGCCTCGAAAATTTTCGGGGCTTTTTGTTTGGTTTCATTAATTCTTCAGAAATAGCAATTTATATCTTTACTATACTTATAGTTTTAAATTATGCAAAAGCTTTTTTTATCTTTTCTGCTTAGCCTACATTGTTTCTTTGTATTTGCCCAGGCTGATGAAGGCATCGCTAAATTTTCTGAAGAAAAAAGAAATCAATGGATAAAAGAAAAAACCAGTGAGCTGAAAAAAATAAAACCTGAAACAGTTTTTCAAAAAGCAACTTTACAAGAAAACGAGCATGTTGATGGCATTATACTTTCGGTAGAAGTTAAGGGTAAAAATATTTTATATACCGGAGATGATGGCTGGATTTA
The DNA here is from genome assembly GCA_964543705.1 of uncultured Chitinophagaceae bacterium. GTDB lineage: Bacteria > Bacteroidota > Bacteroidia > Chitinophagales > CAIOSU01 > CAYSGX01. The sequence continues at coordinate 13,807 of CAZIZP010000006.1, read as the reverse complement.
TTTTGAAACCCATTCTGCACATGACAACAGTGATATTGGAGATATTACAATAGCTATTGATAGTAAAAAGCGAATTTTTATAAATGAAGGACATGTATGTGGTGGCTATATTTATTTCGATGCCATGCATTTTAAAGAAATACCTAGTGCTGATAGTTTTTTTAAACACTTCAATTATGACAGTGAAAAAGGTAACTGGAAACGAGTAAAATAAATGATAATTAAAAAATACAATTTCAATCTCACCATTTAAATAAATAATATTACTGTATGGTTAATCGTTGTATATAGGTTTCATCATTTACCATGGCTTTAATTATATAAACGCCTTTCGCAATCTTATCAGGTATTGAAATTTTATGAACTAAACTTTCAGAGTCAGCAATAAAACTTTTTGAAAAGATAATATTACCGGCAACATCAAAAATTATTAGGTTAATGTTGCCTTCAATGTTTTTAAAGCTCACGTTAGTGAATGTACTGGCAGGATTTGGAAAAACCTTAAATGAAAAGTTGGTTTTCTTTTTGTTAGTTATCGAAACCCAGTTTGAATAAGAAGTAGTGCCATCATAATCGGTTTGCTTTAAGCGATAGTAAGAAACACCCTCCAATGGCTTTTCATCTATAGTTGCGTACTTATTAAGCGAGCTGCTATTACCCGCACCTTTAACTATAGCAATAGTTTCGGGAGTGTCGTCAAAGTTTTGAATGCGTTCAATGGTAAAGTAATCATTATCAATTTCTGTAGCAGTGTACCATTCAATATGAGTTTTACCATCATCTTTAATTCTTGCATCAAACATTAATAATTCAATAGGCAAGGGGTTACTTTGTCCACTACCAATGCCAAATTCTGAAAATGAAGCGGCTCCTTTTTTCAAAGCATATCCATATTCTCTGGTTCTACCTTCTCCACCAAAAGGATTTATTTCTCCAAAATCAGCAACCCAATCGGCATCAGTACCGCCAGCTTGTCTTTTTAATATTCCATAGTAATTATCTACCAGATTGGCAATATTATCAATATGTAATTTTATATCGTACATTCCTGAAGTTGGCTGTACATCAGGTTCCAATGTCCACAAAACTTCAGGGTGAACTTTTACATAGTTAATTGCAGGGTCAGTTATATTGTAATGCTGTTCTGTATTAAAAAGTATTTCGCTGCGCTCCATTGGTTTTACGCTACCTGTAATTTTAGAAGTGGTTTGTAATGCACGTGAAATCAAAGTGGCTTTATAATACTCTGAAGATAATCCATAACCTAAAGGGAAATCATATACTGTTTGTCCTGAGTTAATGATGTGTCGGCAAAGGTTTCCTATTATATAGCTTTGTGCTGAATGATTAACAATGGCATTAGATGCAGTATTTGTTACAAATACAGTATCGTCTTGCTGAATAATAAAATTTCCATTGTTTAATGATAACTGATTTTGAATAAATACACTCGTATCAATTACTAAACCTGTTTCAGAAGAATTATTGATAGTAAGATTGTGAAATTGAACAGGTATAGTAGTGTAAATTTTTTGTTCAATATTGCCATTAAAAATTACGGTGCCTGTTCCGGTAGAAAGTGAACCTTCCAAAATCAAATCGCCACTAATTTCTACAGTAGATGTTCCGTTAATAATTAAATGTGCACCTTCGGTTATAATTAAGTTTTTTGCATTGGCATTTACAGGAACAGTTACTGTAGTAGCACAACCCGAAGGTATAACTACACTGGTATTAGAGTTAGGTAATAAGTTTCCATGCCAGTTTGACGAGGAATTCCATGTTAATTCTGTAATACCCTGAGTTTGAATGCCGGTGAATATAGTTGCATTATTAACACCTATTACACCCTTGGCAGTTGCAGTGCATCCTCTATCATCTGTTACGGTTACAGAATAAGGGCCGGCTTTTTTATTGTTAATTGTAGCAGTTACTTCAGCATTACACCACACATAAGTATAAGGGGTGTTTCCACCCGAAACCAGCGCTTCTAAAGTACCTGTGCTTTCATAATAATTTTCAACATCAGTAGCGGCAAAGTTTATAGAAATATTTGCTGGCCCCGTAACATTAATGGTGCTGGTAGCGCTACACATTGTTTCATCAGTAATGGTTACTATGTAATTTCCCTTTGATAAAGCCAGAATATCTTTTGTAGTAGCACCGGTAGACCATTGATAAGTATAGTTGCCATTACCACCTTCAACAAACAATTCTATGCTGCCATCAGATAAACAAGCACCTGTAGTAGGGGTAATAAAAGAAGAATCTACAATGGGAGAGGGCTGTGATACTTCAAAAAGTTTATTTTCAGAATAACCACTGGCATCAGCAACTAATACTTCATATTCTCCAGCAGGAATATTTACGATATCTTGTGTTGTGGCACCTGTTGACCATAAATATGTGTAAGGTGGTGTGCCACCGGTTATAGTAACATCTATCGCTCCGGTTGATGCTCCATTACAAATAACATTTGTTACAGTACCGTTAATATTAAAAAACTCTATTGGTGAGCTAACGTAATTAATTCTTCCGCAGGCATCTTGTATCATACAAGTAACAAAGTAACTTCTGTCTGCCTGTCCGCCTGTAGGTATGAATTCTGTTACACTTGAATCAGCATTACTAAATGTTCCTGGAACAGTGGCCGTCCACGAATAGGTGTATGGCGGGTTTCCTCCTTCAGCAATTACCGACATGGTTTGGCCTTGCATATTTATAAATGTAGTAGGAATATTTCCCTTTGTACTTATAAATTTTTCTATACTTGCATGCAGAATAAAATTAAAAAATGCTCTTTGTACGGCAACCCTCTCAGGTACTGTTCCCTTATCATGTGAAGTATGACCACCTGTGTACATTACAATGCCATTTAGCGGATTATTATAGCCATAACCAAATGCCAATTTAACACCTTCTTTGCCCGCACTTCCATCGCTAGTTTTTAATGCACGTGCAACATTACTATTCCATCCACCATTTGATATAGGTATATACCACTCTTCTGAACCGTTATTTGTTGCACCTGTCATATCTCCCATCAATTGCATAATTGGGTGTGTGTTAAACTGACTGTCATAAATGGTGGGTGCTGTATGAGTGCCTGCATGAACTTCCCCAATTACGCCACAACTACCACTTTTGTAGCATTGTAATCCTGATTTTGATAAGAAATTTAAACGTTGAGTATTATTGCCGGGATTAACTACTGCTTCTAGCATACTAGGTGCATGGCAGCCTGACCAGATATGCCCTTTTCTGGTACGGTTAAAATTATATAGCTCTCCATGAGTTGCCCATTCCGGGTCGGCATGTGGCATCATAAAAAAGTCATGACAATCGCCTAAATCAGAAGGTAAACCAATAGTATATATAGAGCTGGGTATTTCAGCATTATTGAAATATGGAATTACCAAGCCTTCATTATCACTATCAACTACTAAACTGGCAAAGCCGGTAATTTTTTGGTAAACCGGAATTACAGTTGGCGATGAGGTATAAACCCCTACTACACCTTTTCCCTGCCAAGTAGTAATTAAATTTTTTACATCGTTGGTTATAAAACCTTCTTCAATAACAAACGTGCCACCCCTGTAGTCAGTACCGTTGTATGTAAAGTCGATACCATCTTTATTTTTATTTGGGTTTATAGCCCATATTACCGGTACTTTATGATTGCGTACTAATTGATAAACCAACCCATAAGGTTTTAACCCATTAGCAATAGTTTGTGGCGTTACGCCCATATTTATAATAAAGGAGCCTACAGGAATAGTATCATTATAAGTCAAATATTCCATATTGGTTTTTTCACAGCCTGCGCTATCTTTTACTAACCAAGTGTATGAACCCGAGTCAACAGAATCTATGTTTTGTGTAGTTTCAGTATTACTCCATGAAAAAGTATAGGGTTTAGAGCCACCTGTAATTATAAGTTCTATACTTCCATCTCTTGAAAATCCTGTTGTTGGTGGTGTTTTAACTACTGAAATATTTATTAATGCAGGGTGTTCCACGGTTTGTGGAGTTGTTGTTGCGGTAATCCCGTTGAAATCAGTAACCGTTACAGTATAGTTTCCTGTACCTACATTAGCCAAGTTTTGAGTTGTAGCACCACTAGACCATAAATAAGTAAATGGCGAAAGCCCATTAATTATTGATATTGAAACACCCCCATTGGTATTTCCTTCTTCGCAGCCGGTAACATTTACCGGGCTTGTTAATAGTTGTAAGACAGGCGGCACAGGCATATTGGCTGTCATAAAAATATTGTCCCAATAGAAATATTCATCATCGGCATTGGTTTTTGCCTTAACTATAATTTGTATAGTACTACCTAAAAGATTATTATGCGAAGCCACAAAAGTATAAGGCGAAGGAAAGTCATCTGCAAAATATCCGTTGGTTTCAAACCTTGTTTCGGCACCGCCATTTAATTTATATAATACTTCAATCCAATCTGAATTTTCTAACCTACTGTCAGTATTCTCTCTTAGTGTAACCTGAAGGTTAACACTTGTGTAGGCAGAAATGTCCATTACTGAAGAAGTCCATACAGCTGCTTGGCTAGAGTTTCTGTATTGAAACTCGTTATTTTGAACACTGAATGTTCTTGCAGAAGGAGTATTTATTGACCATAAAGAAGATGAAGTAGTACCATTTGTATAAACAATAAAATCCTCTTCATAAAAACGATTACTGCCTGAAACTGTAACATTATCAAAATAGTGAATCTCGTCACCGGCATTGTTTTTAATTCTTACTATTATTTCTAGAGTATTTCCTTTAAGGTATTTTTGTCTTGCAACTCTTCCGGCATTAAAATTTCCGCTATTGGCACCATTAGTTGAAAAAAGCGTTTCTGCACCCCCATCTAACTTATAATAGAAATTGATATAATCATCACTTTCCATTTTTTCTGTAATAACGGGCATTTCTACTGTAGCAGAAATATTTTCCCAGCCTTGAATAAAAATAGGCTTCGATTTCCATATAACTTCCCCCCCTGAATTAGTAACCCTAAAAACATTGCTTTGCACGCTCATGTTTACGGGAGTATTTCCATTTAAATCTCTTTCCCAATTTGGTGGACTACCACTGCCTGTAACAGTGTTATTTGCAGCAGTAAAAGTTTCTGAGTATAAAGTAGCTTGTGCAAATGCAAAATTTATACTCAATAATATTACTGAACCAATAACACTAATTAGTCTCAAAAATTTTTTCATAATTACATAAAGTGTTAGTGTCAATTTTTTTACTTAACTCTAATTCTACGAATAAGCGCCTAATTTGTTACGCGCAGCAAAATGTATTTACTGTTAAGGTGATAAAATAAATTTTCATCGATGATTTTTGCACTTTCGTCTATAAACTGCCTGAAAAAAACCAAACTTCGTAACCAATTACTACTTTCTGCGTAGAAAAAACCGAATAAATTGGGTTTGAGATGAGAGCAGTTGTATTTTGGTTATTTACAGTAATAAGTATATCGGTTTTTGCAAATGCAGGTTATGGAAAAAGTATTTTCAACAATGCTGAAGTTCCTGCAATAGATTTAAAATCGTTTTCGGGCGATTATGAATATAATGCTAACACGCTACACCTTAACTGGGAAACCAATTCGGAATATAATAGCTACATGTTTGTATTACAGCGTTCAGAAGACACTGAAACTTTTGAAGATGTATGTATTATAAAAGCTGCGGGTACTACCGGGGCTATCACAACCTATAATTGTGCCGATGTAAAACCTTTAAAAGGTCTTTCGTTTTACAGGCTGAAATTAATTACCAAAGACAAAACTGAGTTTTATACTGAAACCATAAGTATGAATGTGGTTTATCCTGATAATCATGAGGCCTCGTTTATCATTCCTAATCCTAACGATGGTATGTTCAGGTTGTTATTGCCTTCTGCAAAAAGCAATGTGGAAGTGAAAATTTTAGACGAAATGGGCCAGGTAATAAGAATGATGAGCATTGCTAATAATGAACCAAACTTCTATGCTTCATTAGATTTAAGAAATATGCTTACTAAAGGAAAGTACTATGTAATGATTGATGCTGATGATACCCAGCATGTAAAAAAGATGAGAGTGGTAAACAGTTATTAATATTATTATTGCAACTATGCCATCGAAATAGTTATTTAGTATTTCGAAATTCTTACACATTATTTTATTAGCATTTCCTTCTACGCTTTTTTGACTGCAATTTATACTTGCTTACTAAAATTCTTTTCGCTGTGTGATATGGCAGAAGAGTAAACATTTTCTATGGTTAATTCAGCCAACATTTTTATAGTTCTTCTTTAAAAATAAAGTCTGAAATACATTAATAATGCATCGTTGTTTTTTATATAAAACACCTACTTGTAATAATATAATTAAGCAAATAATACCAACTGAATGAAACAATATTAATTAAATACACGTACAAATGAATTGATTTTAAAAAAGGGCAAAATATACTATTATGAAAAAGCTAAGTTTAGTATTGTTAACATTTATGTTCGCTTGGCTAAATGCTAATGCACAATCAGCTTCAGGATTTAGCTATTATAAAACCATAACCATAGACCATACTAAGGTTTCTGGTAGCAATAACCTAAATGATTTTCCTATATTAATATCTGTAACCGATAATGCGCTAAGAACTATAGGAAATGGGGGCAGATTACAAAACAGCAATGGCTGGGATATATTATTTACTAATAATACAGGCTCTACCGATTTGAGCTTTCAGATAGAAAGCTACACAGCGAATACCGGTAATCTCATTGCATGGGTTAAAGTCCCGGTTTTATTACATAATGCCAATACTGAAATAAGAATTTATTATGGCAAGTCTGGTGTAAGCACCAATCCATCATCAAATAGTACATGGACAAGTGATTACCGCGCTGTGTATCACTTTAACAACTCTATTAGTGATGCTACGTCAAATAATAATAATGGTGCCAATTTCAGTTCAACCAATGTTAGTTCAGCAAAAATCGGACAAGGTAGAGGATTTAATGGTTCACAATATATTACAGTTGCTAACAGCAGCAGTTTAAATATAACGGGCAATACCATTACAATTTCTGCATGGGCAAATATTACTGATGTTCCGGAAGATGCTCCATTTGTAGTAAAAGGAGTATCAACTAATCAAGAAAGGTATATGCTTGGTGTAAACAATGATGGTGGAACTAAAACCTATAACATGCGTACTACCACCAATGCGGCTCATCACAGGTATAATGTAACCAATGTGGGTTTTAACCAATGGGCATATGTCGTAATGGTATATGATGGCACATTAGGGGCTAACCCACGAATGAGAATGTATGTAAATGGTGTGTTAACTTCTTCACAAAATGCATCGGGAAATATAACATCAAACACTGATGCATTGTATATTGCAAGAAGATCTAATTCAGACAACAGAAGTATAAGAGGGAGTTTAGATGAACTTAGAATTTCTACTGCTGCTAAGTCAGCAGACTGGATATTAACAGAATATAACAACCAAAACAATCCATCAGCATTTTACACTCTTAGTGCCGAGCAGGCAATTTCTACTCCTACTTATGATTTAGATATTACAGCAAGCATCGATTCTGAAATCTGGACCAACAAAAAAGATGATAACTACGGTACTTGTAATAAGATATATATTAATAGAGGTCCACAACAAAGAGGTTTATTTCAGTTTGATTTATCATCCATACCTGCTAATGCAGAAATAGTTTCTGCATCGTTAAGGTTACAAAAAATTGGAGGTAAGAATGGTGCTCATAATTTAAGCGTTCATCGTATTATCAGCGAGTGGACAGAAGGCACCGGGGGCTGTTCAGATGGAACTAAAGGAAATGTTACCTGGAACAGAAGGACTACCAATACTTCATGGTCAACTGTGGGTGGAGACTTCAACTCAACTGCTGAAGCTACTATTTCAGTGGCAGGTAATGGCACCTACAATTGGAACATCAAAGATTTAACAGAAAACTGGGTTAACGGAACACATCCAAACTATGGTGTATTGTTAAAGTTTGCCACCGAAAGCGGGGGTGATGAAGAAAAAGATTTTGCTTCTCGCGAAAACAGCACGGCTTCAAATCGTCCGAGATTAATAATTAGTTATCAGCTACCATTAAGTGCCACAGTAGATGCTACCCATGTATCTTGTTTTGGTGGAAACAACGGCTCATTAACAGCTAATGTAACAGGTGGAACTACACCATACACTTATGCATGGTCAGGCGGTGGAAACAATGCTACAAAAATTAATGTTACGGCCGGAACCTATACCGTAACCGTTACTGACGCAGTGGGTGCTACTACTACAGCTGAAGTTACTATAGAACAACCCGCAGCTGCATTAACAGGTAGCATTACCATTAATCAACATGAAACCTGTAATGGTTGTGGAAACGGTAGCATTACGGCATCGGCTACAGGTGGAGAGCCCCCATATGAATACGATTGGGGTGGCGGTAATAATAATAATGCAAGCAGAACCAATCTTTCAGCAGGAAATTATACAGTAACTATTACCGATGAAAATGGCTGCACTACTACAGCAAATACAACTGTAAATCAGGAAGATGGTGAGCCTGAAGATATAGAAATGCTTTCAGGGTATGAATTCAGAAAAACTGTAACCATTGATAATACTAAAGTTTGTGGAAACAGTACACTAAGTAATTTTCCAATACTAATAAGTGTAACCGATAATGATTTAAGAACCTTGGCTAATGGAGGTAAAGTGCTAAATGCCAATGGCTATGATATAGTATTTACTGATTCTGACGGGAATACCATATTAGAACATCAAATTGAAAAATACACAGCTTCTTCGGGCTTATTTGTGGCCTGGGTAAAAATTCCTTCATTGCCACATAATGCCGACAAAACTATTTACATGTATTTCGGAAAAACAGGTGTTACAGCTAATCCATCTTCTACAGGGGTTTGGAGCAATAGTTATAATGCTGTATGGCATTTCAATAATTCTATTAACGATCACAGCGGAAATAATAACAATGGCTCAAATTCAGGCTCTACTAATAACAATTCAGGTAAAATTGCTGAAGCGCGCTCGTTTAATGGCAGTAATCAGTTTATATCGGTAGCTAATAGTAGCAGTTTAAATATTACAGGTAATGCAATTACTATGTCGGCATGGGTAAAAGTGCCGCAAAATTCGCAAGATGCTCCATTTGTGGTAAAAGGCACCACTATGAATCAAGAGCAATACATGTTAGGGATTCAGAACGGAAGCAATCGTTATGTAAACAGAAGAGTTACAACTTCGGGTGGACATTTTAGATATGATGCCAACACTTTACCTAACGATACATGGGCTTATGTAGTTACCGTTTATGATGGTGCGAAAGCATCTAACCCTCGTTTGTTTACATATGTAAACGGTAGTTTGGTAGCTTCTGAAAATGCAAATGGTACAATTAACTCAACTACAGGCGGCTTAAATATTGGAAAACGATTAGGAAGTGATAATCGCTACCTGCAAGGTAGTATAGATGAATTGCGTTTAGCAAATGTAGTACGTTCTATTGATTGGATTTGTACTGAATATAATAACCAAAACGCCCCATCTACTTTTTACAGTATTGGTTCTTTGGAATCATTAGTGCCAGCAGGGACAATTATCTGGAGAGGCACTTCTGATAAAAAATGGTCAAAAGCTTCTAACTGGAGCACTAATGAAGTGCCTTCTGAAACCGACAGTGTTTATGTGCCATATGGTACGCCAAATGTTTTAGAATTAGATGGAAGTTCAGATTACAGTGTAAACCATATTCATTTTGAAAATATGGCAACACTTTCTAGTGCCTCAGGTGCCACTTTAAATATAAAAGGTAATTTACATGTTGATGGATGCGGATTTGTAGTAAATAACGGGCATATTAAGTTTAATGGCAGTATGGCGCAATACATTTATGCAGCATGCCGCACTCAATTTCATAGGCTTTATATTGAAAACACTTCTTCAACAGGAGTATATATGACAGGGGCAAGTGTTCAGGTGAACCATGAGTTGTACTTGAGAGATGGCTATTTATATACTAATGGCGACACCGTTGTAGTGGCTAGAAACAGTGCTAATAACAGTATTAAAGAGTATAACGAAGATGATAGCCATGTGGTAGGCTATTTAACCAGATACCTTAACAGAAACCGAGATACTTATGCTTTTCCTGTAGGGAAAGGAAGCACTGATGAAGCATATCTGATAAGTATTAAAAACAACAATATGAACGGTATTTCTCAGCTAACCACCATTTTCAGAGATTTAGATGAAGACCCTCAAGTAATAAGTAATTTGCTCGCAAATGCCAATATTCAGGAAGATGGGGTTACTTACACTCGCCTTTGCGAAGAAGGTATGTGGACTATTGAGCCTAATATTCAGCCTACAAGTGGCAGCTATAGTGTAATTGCCGATTTGAAAAATTTCAGGTCTATTACCAGTACCGAAGTAGGTATTCTTAAAAAACCTTCAGGAGCTCCTGCTACCAATTGGGGCTTAGGTAATGGTCAAAGAAATAATAATATAGTAGGTAATTTGGGTCAGTCTATTGGCCAAATTATGAGAAACTCTAGAGCTGAAAGAGGAGGGCTAACCAGTTTCTCTGATTTTGGAGTAGGTGATGAAGGTGGTGGAAGTGGCTTACCTATAGAATTACTTTCCTTTACAGGAGCAATGAATACTAAAACCAAAGCAGTTGATTTGTTTTGGACTACCGCAACAGAAATTAATAATGAGAAGTTTTTGATACAACGCTCTTTAGACGGAGAAAATTTTGAAGACCTGGGTGAAGTAGCCGGTGCGGGAAACAGCAATACAGCATTAAGCTATCAATTTTCTGACAATAAACCTGTGAAGGGAATAGCTTACTACCGATTAAAACAAATAGACTTTGACGGTAAATATGCTTATACTGATTTAATTAGTGTAACGAATTCTTCAACAAGCATTACTACAAGCGATGTTGAAGTGAAAGTTTACCCTAACCCTACCGATGGATTAGTGAATATTCTGGCCCCTACCGATGAAAAAGAAATTCACGTACATATTATAGACATGAATGGGGCAGTTATTAAAGCTTTAACAGTAAATAATGAGTCAGAAACCTTGAAGCTATCTATTGATTTAAGAGAGCATTTGGTTACCGGCAATTATTTCATAAAGGTTTCAGGACAAAATTTCGCCACTTTTAGAAAGATTCAAGTGTTTAAAAAATAATTTTTTTTTTAAAACAACCACAATTAGATTATTAAGTATGCAATTAAGTTAACTTTTTAATTATTTTCAGCTATTACAGCTAAATATTACAATGAGTATTATTATGATATTCACACAATCGTAGTATTTAGCTGTAACCTTTTATAAAAAAATGCGTAAATGCACTTACTGCAAGCAAATATTGGGATTTATGAAAAAAATAATTGACATTTTAAATCTTGAAAATTAACTTGCCGTATATTTTATTACGCATTTATACCTAAATTTGCGCTCCAATGCTTAAAAACGGCACTAACATGAAACAATTAAGTAGTTTCTCAGCAATTACAATTATTTTTTGTATTGTAATTTTTAATTCTGTTAAAATTTCAGCTCAAACTCCAACATTTACAAACGTTGCTACTGCTAAGGCAGTTAATCTTAGTGGTTCAAAAGATGGTGGTTTCACCTTTTTTGATATGGATAACGATGGCGACTTGGATTTAATGGTTAATACCAATAACGATAACTCCTCTGGTAGAAGCAGGCTTTATAGAAACGGAGGTTCAGGTTCAGGGTTTTCTTTTACTGATATAACAAGCACACATGCAAAAGGGTTAAGTGCTTCAGGGCTATCAGGAGGAAATACGATGGAGCGCTCTGGTGTAGCTGGAGATCTAAATGGTGACGGCTTTTTAGACTTTATAAGAAACACATCAACAAGAATAGAAGTTTATTTAAATAAAGGAGCAAGCGGCTCACCTGCATACAGTTTTGGCGTTGGCACTAACCAAACGCCAAATTTTGTTTTATGGACCAGTAGCACTGGAGACAATAATCCCTCAAACGGAATACCTAATGGAATGAATACGGAAGGTATAGGTTTTTTCGATTTTGACAACGATGGAGATTTGGACATATTTATTGAAAACCACAACTGGGGTATAGATATTTACAGAAACAATATTCCGCAAAATGGTTCTTATGTAAATGCAGCGATACCTAATGGCAATTCAGGCTTTCAACATGCTACCCCTAATTCAAATGGGTTGGGACTTCCACAAAGTGCTGTTGATGGTGACTATGGAACAGTAACCGATTTTAATGATGATGGTTATGTAGATGCTATAGCTCGTAAAAGAAATGAAAATGATTTTTTCAGAAATAATGGCAATGGAACTTTTGCACCTGTAACATCAGGTGCTTTTTTCTTTGACCAACAGGCATGTAATGGCAATAAAGGTGCAGTGTCTATGTATGACTTAGATAATGATGGCGACTATGACATGATATGGACAGATAATGACAGAACCCAAATATGGTTGCAGAGTGGAGTTGGAACTGGCAACTTTGTTGCAACCAACGAGCCTTGGGCTTCATCAGGCATTTCTAGAACTGATTTTTCTGATTGCAGTGGCTACGATCTTGGTTATGACGGTATTGCAGTAGGCGACATTGATAACGATGGTGACTTAGACGTTTTTTTTGGAGGAGCTACCGGAAGTGGTAGTGCACCTAGCTATTTATTTCTAAATCTTACTTCTCAGGGTCAGGCAATGAAATTTGTTAGAGCCGGGACTGATAATTTCGGAATACTTCCAAATGCCAATGTTGAAGGTTCGGCATTTATTGATTATGATAATGATGGCGATCTTGATTTGTATTTAAATATTAATGGAGGTGCCAATCAGCTTTGGGAAAATAATCTGAATTCCACCTCTAAGAAGTGTGACTATTTAATGGTAGAGGTTCTAGAAAACAAAAACCTTACAGTGCCGGATAGACCTGCAACAGGTGCTAACATAGTTTTGAAAGGAGATTGTGGCAACACGGTACTTTCTGGTTTAAGAGAAGTAAATGGTGGTAATGGTCATGGCACGCAAGATCCTCAAATAGTTCATTTTGGCTTGCCTAATGGGGCTAATTTTGAATATATCGTTGAAGTACATTATCCATATTTAAACGGAACTAGAGTTATTGCTCGTGATTTTGTAAACCCATCAACACTGGGTGGAGGAACAGGTTGCCCGCAACGACAAATTTTTACTGTAAGACCACAGGATGATTTAGATATCCTTCAACCTCAGGTAGTTTCTGTTTCCGGCAGAAATAAACTTTGTGATGACCAACCTTCAACTTTAACACTACAAACTGCTTCACCCGCAGCTTCATACGTGTGGTCAACAGGTGCTACTACTGCAACTATTACTGTAAATTCAGTTGGGTCTTATCGGGTTACTGTAACTTATGCCAATGGCTGTTCTGCAGTTTCTCAGCCCTTTAATGTAACATCTGCACCTGAGCCTGTGGCTGATGTTAACACTATTAATGCTACCTGTGCACCTTTATGTGATGGTTCTGCTTCTGTATCGGTTACTACAGGAGAAGCACCATATACTTATTTATGGAATACCGGTGCTAATACACAATCTATTTCTGGACTTTGTGCAGGTGGATATACTGTTACAGTTACTGATGCTAATGGATGTACTACTTCTTCTGGTAATGCAGTTAATAGTAATCCAAGTCCACAAATTAGCATTACTACTACTAATGTATTTTGTGCCGGAGAC
>CAZIZP010000005.1:0-159311 GCA_964543705.1 uncultured Chitinophagaceae bacterium | reverse complement strand
GTAAACCTATAACAGGATTTATTCTTAACCTGTAAACTTTTTTTAGGACGAGACAAAATGATGCCTATAGCGGGGGGGAAAGAAGGACCTGTGATTATTGAAGCGTTGATTTCTTTTTTATTGATTTCGTTATCACTGGCTACAATTGCAGTTTGCTGTATTGTATTAATAGGCCTTTATAAACATATTAAGCGACCTAATTAAGCAACACTATATTTTCATTTGGGCAGACCAAATCATAAATAGTTTAAAGGAAGATTCCCTCAAGTGAAACCCTTTCTTTGTAACCATATTGCAACCAAACTTAAGGATAAAACAACTATGCAGTTATTTCAATAAGCCTTTTTGCAATAAGTATTCAGCAATTTGAATAGCATTGGTGGCAGCACCTTTGCGTAGGTTATCGGCAACAATCCACATGTTTAGGGTTTTGGGCTGAGTTTCATCTCTTCTTACTCTGCCAACAAAAACTTCATCTCTATTGTGAGCATCTTTAGGCATTGGGTATTTCAGGTTTTCAATATCGTCAACCAAAACCACGCCCGGTGCATTAGACAAAAGTTTCCTTACGTCTAACAAATCAAATTCATAATCAAACTCTACGTTTACCGATTCAGAGTGGCCGCCCATAACCGGAATACGTACAGTGGTTGCAGTAACGCGTATGCCTTCATCGCCCATAATTTTAATGGTTTCGTTCACCATTTTCATTTCTTCTTTGGTGTAGCCGTTTTCGCAAAATTTATCAATATGCGGCAAGGCATTCATGTCTATTGTATATGGGTAGGCCTTTTCACCATCGTATTTTCCGGCACGTTCATCCATTAATTGCTGAACTGCTTTTACGCCAGTGCCTGTTACCGATTGGTAGGTTGAAACCACAATGCGAGTAATATTGTATTTGTCGTGTAGTGGCTTTAATGCTACTACCATTTGTATAGTAGAGCAGTTGGGGTTGGCAATAATTTTATCTTCGGCTGTAAGCACGTGGGCATTTACTTCGGGCACTACCAGTTTTTTTTCGGTATCCATGCGCCATGCTGAAGAGTTATCAATTACCGTAATGCCGGCATCGGCAAACTTTGGAGCAAGCTCTAAAGAAGTAGCACCGCCTGCTGAGAACAATGCCAGAGATGGTTTCATTTTAATAGCTTCTGCATAGCCTACCACTTTATAGCTTTTACCTTTAAAGACAACCTCTTTACCTATAGATTTTTCTGAAGCTACAGGTATTAATTCCGAAACAGGAAAATTTCTTTCTTCCAAAACTTTTAACATGGCAGAGCCTACCAAACCGGTTGCGCCCACTACAGCTATTTTCATAATTTATTTCAATTTTAAGTGCGCAAAGTTAGCAGATAATCTTTATTTTCAGATTGAAGAAAACAGGTATGATTAGGCAAGTACTCATTATAGTTTTTTTAGGAAACTGTCTGTTCTCATTAGCACAAGTAACAGATAATTTCAATGATGGCAATTTTACCATAAACCCTTCGTGGACAGGCGATGACACTTCGTTTATTATAAATGCAAATTTCGAATTGCAAAGTAATGGCCCGCAAGCAACTTCAACTTTATGTCTTACTACACCTAACAGTTTGGTTGATAGCGTAGAATGGAATTTTTTAGTGAAACTGGATTTTAACCCTAGCTCCACCAATTATGTAAGGGTATATTTAATGTCAGACCAGCAAGACCTGAAGGGAAACTTGAATGGTTATTTTTTGCAGCTGGGAGAAAGTGGCTCGGCACCCGATAGCATAGATATTTTTAAGCAAACGGGCAATGTTATTGAAAAAGTTTTTACAGGCACAACAGGTTGCATGGCAAGTAGCAGCAACAACCGTGTAAAAGTAAAAATTACTCGTAGTGCCAATGGCAACTGGGAAGTTATGTCAGATTGCTCAGGGGGAAATAATTTAAGTTCAGAGGGACAATTTTCAGATAATACTCATACCGCTGCCTCACACTTTGGGGTTTATTGTCGCTATAGTACCGCAAGCCGATATAATTTATATGCTTTCGATGATATTATAATAAGAAATATTTTACCCGATACCGTAAAACCTGTTATAAGCACTTTGAATATAATTTCTGATACAACCTTGCAAGTTCAGTTTTCCGAAGCAATAAATGTTTCTGAAGCTGAAAACGTTTTAAACTATACTGTAAATAATGGCATTGGAACTCCTCTAGTTGCAACGGTTGACTTGAATGATGCCGCATTAGTGCAGCTTCACTTTGCTAATGCTTTTCCTAATGGCCAAACCAATACTATTAATATTCAGAATGTAGAAGACCTTGCAGGAAATGTTATGCAGCCGGCTTCGTTTTCTTTTACCTACTACGTGCCACAACAAGGCGATATTGTTATAAATGAATTTTTACCCGATCCCGACCCGCAAATAAATCTACCTAACGAAGAGTTTGTAGAATTAAAAAATAATAAGTCTTTCCCCGTGACATTAAGTGGCTGGAAATTTTCTGATGCAGCTACTACTGTTTCATTACCCACCTTTACAATTCCTGCTGATAGTTTTGCAGTACTTTGTAAAGCAGCTGCTATAGATTCGTTTTTAAGCCGAGGATTTAATGATATTTTATTTGTTCCGCTTACCTCACTTCCGGCTATAAATAACAGCAATGAAGTATTAAGCTTAATAGACAATAACGAGAATATTATTGACAGGGTAAATTATGATATAAACTGGTATAATGATGCTTCGAAAGCCAGTGGCGGTTGGACAATAGAGCGCATTGACCCTACAACAATTTGTGGTGAAGGCTTAAACTGGCAGGCTTCATTAGATAGTAATGGCGGTACTCCGGGAAAAAGAAACAGTGTGTTTGGAACTTATACTGATAATGACGCTCCTGTTGCTATATCATTTGAAATCTTATTACCCGACACGGTTTCAATTGTTTTCAGTGAAAATATAGATAGCATTACTGCTACCAACACAAATAACTACACGTTAAATAATGGGCAGGGAAACCCAATAAGCACTTTGGTTTTTTTAAACGAAGTAAAATTAATATTCAGCAATGCTATTGATACTGCACTAAACTATACACTTACTATCGAAAACATTCAAGACTGTATTGGTAATATAAATGCATTGCAAACTATTAACATTGAAGTGCCAATAGCCGCTAACCTATTCGATGTGTTAATTACAGAAATTTATGCCGACCCTGAACCAAGTTATGGCTTGCCTGCTGCCGAATATATAGAGTTATATAATGCTACCAACAACATAATATCATTACGAGATTGGACTTTTAGCGATAACACCTCTACCGCAACATTGCCAAATAAAACCTTTTTACCACAATCTTATTTGATTCTTTGCAACGTTAGCAATATTCAGGAATACAGCAACTTGGGGGATGTGCTTGGCGTAAGCAGTTTTCCTTCGCTAAACAACACCGGAGAGACGCTTATTGTAAAAGATAATTTGGGTAATGTTATTCACTCCGTAACTTATTCCGATAGCTGGTATAGAGATAATCTGAAAAAAGCAGGGGGCTTTTCTTTAGAAATGGTAGACCTAAGTAGCCCTTGTAGTGGTGAAGAAAACTGGAAAGCTTCAGAAGCTACAATAGGCGGCACTCCGGGCATAGAAAATTCTGTAAACGGTATTAACCCCGATAATAATGCGCCCGAGTTAAATTATGTTTTGGTAGAAAATGACACGCAATTAGTATTAACTTTTAATGAGCCGCTCTTACAAAACAGCATAAACAATGCAAATCAATTTAATATCAGCCCTTCAGGTGCAACAGTAGTTTCATTTGTTTTTTCTGAAAATTTATCTGAAATTAAGTTGACATTAAATTCATTACTTCAGCCTAAAACTATTTACACAATAACCGTTTCTGATATTAGTGACTGTTCGGGAAATATTATTCAGCAAGAAAATTTTGCATTATTTGGATTAGCAGAGCAACCCGATAGTGGTGATGTAATAATTAATGAAGTGCTGTTTAATCCTGAATCGTTTGGCAGCGATTTTGTTGAGTTATATAATAAGTCAGACAAGATTATTGACTTGAAAAATTTCTTTATTGCCCGTGCTGATTTCAGCAATAAAGATTCAACAATAGATTTCTCAAGAATAACTGAAAGGGGATTTTTATTGCTCCCCGAAAACTATGTGGCTATTACTGCAGATGCAGAAAATATTAGAAGTAATTATTTTACGCCCTACACAAAAAATATTATTGAAGTTTCGGGCATGCCCAATTATCCCGATGCTTCCGGAACAATAATCTTAATGGACACTTTGCTGAATAAGTTTGACGTACTATCATATGAAGAAGCATGGCACTTTGCCCTATTAGATGATAAAAATGGTGTTTCGTTAGAACGAATAAACTATAACCGGCCTACACAAGATGAAAACAACTGGCAATCGGCAGCAAGTACTGTTGGATTTGCAACGCCCGCTTATAAAAACTCTCAATACAGTACTGAAGAAAACAGTAGCAATACATTTTGGTTGAGCCCCGAAGCCTTTTCGCCCGATAATGATGGTTATAACGATTTACTAAATCTTCAATACCAACTAAAAGAGCCGGGCTGGCTTGCCAATATTAATATTTACGATTCAGGCGGAAGATTGATTCGTGAATTGGCTAAAAATGAATTGCTGGAAACAACAGGCATATTAGTTTGGGATGGTATTGATAATAATGGTAACAAAGCCCGCATTGGCATTCATATTGTTTGGGCAGAATTTTTTAATGCAACAGGCGATGTAAAACAGTTTAAGAAAAGCTGTGTGGTAGCTGGCAAAATAAATTAATAGTCTAAACTCGTTTTTTCAAAAATTGCTGAATATCATTATACGCCTCCATGCAGCCGTGAGCCATATAAGGTAAGTTGAAAAACCCGTGAAACAACTTTTTGTATTCTTTATACTGAATATTATTTCCAGCCTCCTTAAGTTTTTGATAATAATAAATACCATCATCTAACAGCGGGTCAAACTCAGCAGTAAGAATAAAACAAGGAGCAAGATTTTGAAAATCGTTTTCGTAAATAGGAGACACTAATGGGTGACAGCAGTCTTCTACCCTTGGTGTATATTGCTGCTGAAACCAGAACATGGTAGGTTTTGTAAGCATATAGCCATTACCGTTTCTGTCAATAGAAGGATAATTTAGCTTACCGTCAATCCATGGGTAAATAAGTATTTGTGCCAGTAAAGAAATATTTTCCTTTTTACAACGGTGTGCCATGCAAGCCGCTAAATTGCCACCTGCACTATCGCCTGCAACAATTAGTTTTTCAGCATTGCCGCCATATTGATGAATATTTTTTCTTACCCAGTTGATAGCGGTGAAGGCATCTTCATGTGCGGCAGGAAAAGTATGTTCTGGTGCTAAACGATAATCTACTGAAACCACAATACAATTATTCATTTTGCATAGCCTTCTGCAAACATTGTCGTGAGAGTTTAACCCATACAACACAAAGCCTCCACCATGATAATAAATCATAACAGGCAAAGTGTTATCCTTAGAGTTTTTATAAATACGAATCGGAACACCTTGTGCATTTATATCAACTACTTTTTCAATTTTTATATGCCTATCAAATAATTTGGCTCCAAGTATAGCTGCCTTTTCCGATTGTTTTCTCATTAAAGCAATATTTGTGCCTTTAGGGTCAATGGGTTTCCTTAGGTTGGCAAACAGCAGTACTACTTTGGTTTTCCAGTTCATAGTTTTATTTAAAACCAGGTAATGATAAAAGCTAAAAATGCTTTAATTTTTTCCTCATCAACTAGCATTCGTAATAGCTATATTCACATTAATATTTTACAAGCATTGAAGTTAACTAAAAAATGAAGCGGATTTACAGACTAAGTTTTATAACTATATTATTGCTGGCCTTAACTGCAATTTGTAATGCTGCAACGTATGAATACTCTTTAAAAAATAGTCTTGAAGAATGGCAGCACTACCCAATTAATGATAACGAAAGAATGCTCTTGTATAACAAGTTGCTTCAGGCAAAAAAACTACTATCCGAAACCGGAAGTAAAAAATTATATAATCAGTTAATTCAATTTGCTGATTCTGTTCCCGATAAAAATTTCAGCACGCTAATATATGCACGAGTAGCTACTGATTTGGCAGATGTTTCAGACTCGTCCTGCTTTTCAATAGTTGAAAAAGGTATTGAGATAGCGCAGAAAAAAAATGCAGACTATGGAATGATTCAGTTGTTGCATGTTAAGGTTTATTTAAAATGGTTAATTCAGGAAAACTATAAAAAAAGGCTTGAGTATATTCATAATTTGCAAAATGAGGCTTCAGAAAAAGATATTCCTTTTGGAATAGCATTAGCCATAAAAGAAAAAGCATTTCTATACTATTCTGTTAATCAGTACGACTCATCGCATTATTATGCAGAATTTAGCCTGAACAATTATGCTAATTTATTAAACAGCAATACCATTATTGGTTTATATAATTTGTTAGGTTTAATTGAAAATAAAAAGAAACAATATAGCAGGGCAATACCCTATTTTAATAAAACCATTGCATATGCAAAAAGTGTAAATGATACCGCATGGATTGGTATAGCCAGCGGAAACAAGGGCATGTCTTTTTACTATTTAAGCGAATATGACTCTGCCTTTAACAATCTTAAAATAGATGTGCATTATTCTTTACTCGGAAAAGAATATGGGAGTGCAGCCATGGCCATGGCTACTCTTGGAGATATGTATAACAATATATACCAACAACCCGATTCTGCAGACTATTATCTAATGTTTGCCATCGAAACCGTTTGGAACGGAAGAATGGAAAATATTATTTCAGTTTACCAGACGGTTTACGAATATTATGAAAAAAGCAAAAAGTATGATAAAGCTTACCGATATATTAAAGAATACCAAAGCGTAGCAGACTCTTTAAAACCACTACTTGCCGAACAGCGTTTAGAAAAGTTTCAAAAACAATATGAGCTTGAAAAGAAAAACAAAGAAGTAGAATTGCTTGAGGTTGAGAACGAGCTTCAGAAAAAACAAACCCAAAGAAACAGAATTATAGTTTCGTCATTAGTAATTTTTATTTGCATGCTTACTATTATTCTAATTATAGTTTATGAAATGAAAGAGCGTAATAAAAGAACAAGCAATAAAATAAAAGAACAAAGTGAAGCAATTAGTAAACAAGCCAAAGAACTAAAAGTGCTTAATGATATTAAAGACAAAATATTCAGCATTTTGTCTCACGATATGCGAAGCCCCATAGCATCAGTAAAAAACACGTTTGATTTGTTAGATGCAAGACTTATAAATGAAAAAGAATTTAATACATTGAAAGAGAAAATCAGCAATCAGCTTTTTAATTTAAATATTGTGCTAGATAATTTACTGCAATGGTCTAAAAGTCAAATTCAAGGAAGAGCATATAATACGCTAATGCCAGTTAGCTATTATGAGTTAATAGAAAGAAATTTAAAATTATTTGACTCTCAAATTAAAAATAAAGGCTTATCCGTTATCAATAATCTTGATAAAAATCTGGTAGTATTAGCAGATTTTAATAAAGTAGATATTGTGGTGCGCAACCTTCTTTCAAACGCTATAAAATTTACTTTCGCTGGTGGCAGCATTGAGGTATATTCTAAAAATGAGAATGGTGTTTCTACGCTTTGCATCAAAGATTCCGGTAATGGCATACGCGAAGAAGACCAAAGTAAACTTTTTGAAATAAAGGGAGCAAACAGACAATATGGTACCGCAGGTGAAAGTGGCACTGGGTTGGGCCTGTGGCTTTGTAAAACCTATGTTGAACAGAATGAAGGAGAAATTTCTTTTACTTCTGAATCGGGCAAAGGCAGCACTTTTTGTATTTCTTTGCCCGAAGCTAAAACGGAGAAACAATCTTAACTTTCTTTATTCCTGAAAAAACACCCGTTGTACCCTTGAAGAAATGCCGGTAAGAATTTCGTAAGGTATAGTGCCTGCCCATTCGGCAACTTGTTGTATGGTGAGCGTTTCATTGAAAATAATTACTTCATCGCCTTCCTTAGCTTCCGGAATTTGAGAAATATCTATCATAGTCATGTCCATACAAACTTTGCCCACAATGGGCGCAAACTTGTTATGTAAAAGCAGACTGCCTTTACCGTTGCTCAATCTTCTGTCTATGCCATCGGCATAGCCAATGCTCACGGTAGCTATAGTCATATTTTTAGTGGCTTTAAAACTGCGATTATAGCCCACTGTTTCGCCTTTCTTCAATAGTTTTATTTGCGAAATGGTAGCTTTCAGTTTACCTACCGTTTGTAATTTCAGCTGCGGAAGCGTGGCACTATCTATTCCATACAAACCCAAACCCAATCGCACCATATCATATTGTGCTTCAGGGAAGCGGGCAATACCGGCCGAGTTTAAAATATGCAACAAAGGTTTATAGCCAATAGCTGCCGATATTTTATTACTCATAGTTTCAAAGCGCTCAATTTGCTTTTTAGTATAAGCATCTTCTTTAGCATCTTCGCTGGCAGCCAAATGAGAAAATATAGATTGAATTTTTAAATGCGGATGTTCCTGAAGTATTTCCAACAATTCATCAATAGTATTTTCTTCAAAGCCCAGGCGATTCATGCCCGTTTCTAAATCTATATGAATAGGAAAATCGGTATGCTCAATCGTTTTCTTAAAACTTTCAAATGCACGAGCGAATTTTTTCAACAAATGCAACGAATAAATTTCAGGCTCTAAGCGAAAATTTATCATGGCTTCAAAGCTGCGCTCTTCGGGGTTCATTACCATAATAGGCAATGTAATGCCTGCTTTTCTTAGCTCTACACCTTCATCGGCATAGGCAACCCCTAAATAATCAACCCTATTGTATTGCAGCGTTTTGGCAATTTCATAACCCCCGCTGCCATAAGAAGAAGCTTTTACCATCGCCATCATTTTCACGCCTGGCTTTAACAGTTTATGATACTCGTTTAAGTTGTGTGCAATAGCATTCAGGTTTACTTCTAATACTGTGGCGTGGCGCTTTTCTTCCAGCAATTTTGCAATGGCTTCAAATTCAAATGCACGAGCTCCTTTCAGCAAAATAATTTCATTATCAAAATCAATGGCAGCAAACTGATTTAAAAAGCTTTCGGTACTTTCAAAAAAATGAGCTTCAAGATGTGCAATTTTTTCAAACAAACTTTGCTGTTTCTGTAATGCTTTACCAATACCGAAAAATCTTTTAATGCCTTTTCGGCTTATCATGTTGCTAACTTCTTCATACAAATCGGGAGCCGATTTTCCTGATTGCAAAATATCTGAAAGTATTACTGTTTTGTTTTCGTGTTGACTTTGCTGCTCTAAAAAATCGAGCGCAATAGAAAGCGATGCAATGTCAGAATTATAACTATCGTTAATCAACGTGCAATTATTAATAGCGGCTTTCATTTCCAGGCGCATGGCAACTTTGCCAAGTTTCATCATGCGCTCCTGAATTTTTTCATGTGGCACTTTCAGGTATAGCAACACACACCAGCAGTTTATAATATTTTCTATTGAAGCATCATCGATAAAAGGTATTTCAATATTATAAGTTTGCTTGTTGTAAACACCCGTAATGGTGGTAGTGGCAATATGTTTTTGTATTTGCTTTATCTGCAAATCGGCTTCGCTTTGGACTGACCATGTAAACAACGGAAATTTTTCGCCTGCCTCATCTTCATGCTTCAGCAACTGATTTTTGATGGCGGCAATGCATGCACTTATCTCAGCATAATCTTTTCTGTAAATTAGAATCTTGCTGTTAGAAAACAGGTTAAGCTTCTCGCTTATTTTATGTTTAATATTCAGAAAACCTTCGGCATGTGCATCGCCAACATTAGTAAACACCCCTATTTCGGGCTGAATAATTTTTTGCAGCGCACTCATTTCATCAGGCTCAGAAATGCCCGCTTCAAAAATGCCTAATTGATGCTCATCATTCATTTGCCAAACCGATAGCGGCACACCCACTTGCGAGTTGTAGCTTTTCGGGCTTCTCACTATAGTATAATCATCGCTCAACAACTGATATAGCCACTCTTTAGTTATGGTTTTTCCATTGCTGCCCGTGATGCCAATAACAGGAATTTGAAATTGTTTTCTATGGTATGTCGCCAAAGCCTGCAAGGCCTTAATAGTGTTTTTTACTTTTAAAATATTTGCCTGCGGAAACTGTTGCGCCTCTATAGCTTCATTAACAATAAAATTTCTGATGCCTTTTTCGTAAAGGTCTTTTATGTATAAATGTCCATCGTGTCGTTTGCCTTTTATAGCAAAGAAAACTGAAGCCGAAGCATCTATGATTTTTCGGCTGTCTAATACAATATTTTTCACCACAGCATCATCGTGCTGCAACTGCAATGCCTCAGCCTGAATAATTGCCGCAATAGATTTGATGGTATAGGGTTTCATGGATTAATGAAGAATATTGTGATGTGAAGTTAGTGAATGCAAGGGGCTTTAAAATATCTGCCACCACTTCTTTTTTTGGAAACCCATGTATAAACCATCTTCTCTTAATTCAACGGGATAGGTTTCAATATAGTAGCCTTCGCCAGTAGCGTTTTTTCCGGTTTTAATATCGAAAGCAATGCGATGCAAGGGGCATACAATATTGCCTTTGCTATCACACCAGCCGCCACCTAATGCCGCACCTGCATGGGGACAGTTGTTTTGCATGGCATAATATTTATCTTCAAAACGGGCTAAACAATATCGCTTGTCTTCAACTCGAATAGTTTTAGCATCATTGTTTTTCAGCAAATGATTTTCGGCTTCTTCTTTCTCGGCAATTTTTTTCCATTCAATCATAGCTGAAAATTACATTACTTTTTAAACTTTTCGGCAACGTAAATTATTTATCTTGTTCCAAAATACACTTCTTGAACTTTAGACAAATACTCAAAAATATTTTTACAGATGCTGAAGAAAAAAGCCAGCAGGTAAAACCTTTTGTGCAAGAAATTTTAGTGAGAAGCGATAGTGAAATTGTTTCTTATAACAATTGGCTAAATAGCGAAAAGCAACTACAAACTATAGATATTTTTAAAAGCCGCTTGCGCTATAAAAATGAGTTGAGCGATGGCGAGCAAATTCAAATAGAATTTATTGAAGGCAAAGCTACTTCAGGCTTTGTGTGCTACTTTAATCAATACTTTTTTCAGTCAATAGCGTTTCAGCATTTGTTCGATTATTTAAAACAGCAAGTGCTTATGCTCGATTACAAATTGTATGTTTCAGACACACAAACCCGCTTACAGGAAAACAATACCATTACCAAAGAACGCCATTATTTAAAGCCGAAATATGTATATGATGAAGCGCAACAAAAAACTATTCAGCAATATGGCAATATTATTATTGAGCTTCATAAATTCAACAACGAGCCTGAAAAAATTCACTTCATTGTAAACCGCTATTCGGGTTATGATTATTCTGAAGCCATTAGTGCTGATGAGTTGTATGAGAAGATTTTCATTTAATTACAACTCCATACCCGCCTTCAGCTTTTCAGCATTTTCGGCTACCTGAAGCGAGTGAATAATCTCGTTTAGTTCGCCATTCATAACATCGGTAAGATTATATAAGGTTAAGCCAATGCGGTGGTCAGTAATTCTGCCTTGTGGGTAGTTATAGGTTCTGATTTTTGCCGAGCGGTCGCCTGTCGAAACCAATGTTTTTCTTTTTGCTGAAATAGCACTGAACTGCTTTTGCAGTTCCATTTCATACAATTTCGATTTCAGCATTTTCATGGCTTTATCGTGGTTTTTAAACTGCGAGCGCTCTTGCTGACAAGCCACCACAATGCCCGTAGGTATATGCGTTAAGCGCACAGCCGATTCGGTTTTGTTTACGTGCTGTCCGCCCGCACCCGATGAACGGTAAGTATCTCGTTTAATATCGCTGTCGCGCACTTCAATTTCTATATCATCATCTACTTCAGGCAATACCGCAACGGTTGCTGCCGAGGTATGTACGCGTCCTTGCGTTTCAGTTTCAGGCACACGTTGCACACGATGCACCCCCGACTCATATTTCAGCGTACCATAAACACCCTCGCCTGAAACTTCGGCCACAATTTCTTTATAACCACCTGCAGCACTTTCATTTTCATCTACCACTTCCAGTTTCCAACCTTGCTGCGCTGCATATTTGCTATACATTCTGAAAAGGTCGCCCACAAAAATACCCGACTCATCGCCACCTGTTCCGGCTCTTATTTCTAAGATAGCATTCTTATCGTCTTCAGGGTCTTTCGGTATCAGCAGCAAACGAATTTCCTCTTCCATGGTTTCTTTCTGTGGCTCCAGCTGTGCTAAATCTTCTTTAGCCATTTCTCTGAAATCTTCGTCTTTCTCAGTCTGCAACATTTTTTTAGCCCCATCAATATCGTTGAGCAATTGCTTATAGGCTTTGTAAGCATCTACAATTTTTTGCAGGTCTTTATATTCTTTGCTCAGTTGCGAAAATCTTTTTTGGTCTCCCACCACTTTCGGGTCAGACAGTTGCTGGCCAATGGTTTCAAATTTTACATAAAGGGCTTCTAATTTCTCTAACATGGTGTACAGTGTATCTTTTCTTCGGAAGTGTGCAAAGTTCGTGGTTTTCCTTCAAATTTTGAGAAAGCAGCCATGAAGCCGATAGCCAAATTTACAACACAAGTGAAATCTGCATGCGTCTAATCTTATTATTAAACCACTATTCCCTAACTTTGCACACCTTAAAAAAGTATATGCAACCAATATTAAGCGAACAGGAAATTGAAAGAAGAGCATCGCTGGAAGGATTAAAAAATTTAGGCATTGACGCTTATCCGGCTGAAATGTTTGAAGTAAATGTTACGGCTAAAGATATAAAGGCAAATTACGATGCCAGTAAATTAGATTATAAAAATGTGAGCATTGCAGGCAGGTTAATGTCGCGCAGAATAATGGGCAAAGCGTCTTTTGCCGAGCTACAAGATTCAACCGGAAGAATTCAAATTTATTTGAATCGCGATGAAATATGCCCGGGCGAAGACAAAGCCTTGTATAACGAGGTGTTTAAAAAGCTGTTAGATATTGGCGATTTTATTGGCATTACCGGTCATGTGTTTACTACACAAGTAGGCGAAATTTCTATTCATGTTACCAGCTTAAAAGTATTGGCGAAATCGTTGCGCCCATTACCTATTGTAAAAAAAGATGCTGAAGGAAATATTCATGATGCTTTTACTGATCCTGAGTTGCGCTACCGTCAACGCTATGTAGATTTAGTAGTGAACGAAGGCGTGAAAGAAGTTTTTTTGAAGCGCACTAAGCTGGTAAATGCCATGCGTAATTTCTTTAACGAGCAAGGCTACGTTGAAGTAGATACACCCGTGTTGCAATCTATTCCCGGTGGTGCTGCGGCTCGCCCGTTTGTTACACATCACAACACGTTAGACATAGATATGTATTTGCGTATTGCCAACGAGTTGTACTTGAAAAGATTAATCGTGGGTGGTTTCGATGGCGTGTATGAATTTTCGCGCAACTTTAGAAACGAGGGTATGGACAGAACTCACAACCCTGAGTTTACCGTAATGGAAATTTATGTAGCCTACAAAGATTACAATTGGATGATGGATTTCACCGAACAAATGCTGGCTCGTTTGGCAAAAGAAGTTACAGGCAACACTATTGTAAATTATGCCGATAAAGAAATCAATTTTAACCCGCCATTTGAGCGCATTACTATGTATGATGCCATTGAAAAATACACAGGCGTAAATATTTCTGGCATGGATGAAAACGATTTGCGTAAAGTTTGTAAAGACCTGCACATTGAAGTAGAGTCCTCTATGGGCAAAGGCAAGTTGATTGATGAAATTTTTGGTGCAAAGTGTGAGAAGAATTTTATTAACCCAACCTTCATTATAGATTATCCTGTAGAAATGTCTCCGCTGTGTAAAAAACACCGCAGTAAAGAAGGCTTGGTAGAGCGTTTTGAATTAATGATTAATGGCAAAGAAGTAGCTAATGCTTACAGCGAACTAAACGACCCTATTGACCAACGAGCTCGTTTTGAAGAGCAAGTTGAATTAATGAAGCGTGGCGATGATGAAGCCATGTATATCGATTATGATTTCTTGCGCGCCTTAGAATATGGTATGCCACCAACATCGGGCATGGGCATTGGTATTGATCGTTTAGCCATGATATTTACCAATCAACATACTATTCAGGAAGTTATTTTCTTTCCGCAGATGAGACCTGAGAAGATGTAGAAAGTCTTAACAAAAAGGAAGAGGCTGTCTCAAAAGTCATCGAAACACAATAAATGTCATCCTGAGCTTGTCGAAGGATATGGTATTTACAACGTTTTTATGGTTCGATAAACTCACCATGACAGAGACTTTTGAGACAACCTCCTTTTTTATTAGTTTTTTAATTACTGCACCACTACTCTTTTAGTAATTACTGAATCACTGTTTTCTATACGCAACCAGTAAATACCTGTTGCTATATCATTCAAAGAAATGGTTTCTACATGGCGCATTTCGTTTGTAATAATGTTTTGTTGTTTTATAATTTTTCCTGAAACATCATAAAGCGAAAGATTACAAGTTTTGTTTTCAGCAAAAAATAGTTCTACAAAAAATTGTCCGCTTGTTGGGTTAGGATAAACGTTTGCCTCAAAATTATTTTCAGCTTTTGCAGTAGCTACATCAACGGTGCAATCAACCAATAAAGATTTCACGGCACCCTGGCAACCTGCGGCATTTGTTTCTCTTACTGAAACCGTTCCTCCTGCTCCGGTAAAATTCACAACAATTTCGGCAGTTCCCTGCCCCGAAAGAATGGTGGCATTTGCAGGCACTGTCCATTGGTAAGTAGAGCCTATTGTATTTTCAACGCTATACGTTTCAATAACGCCTGAGCATACATCAAGTACATCGTTGCCCACAATATCAGAAGTGCTTACCGTTCCCGTCACATTTATATAATCGAACTTAGTTTCACTAATTACAGGAAAGCCTGCAAAATTATCGACATATTCAAGAGTGATATCTTTTTTACCAGGGCTGCTGTACGTTACCGTATGTGGGCCATTTCCTGTAGCCGTTGCCGGAGATGCACCTGCGCCAAAGTTCCATCTTATTGTGGTATTAAAAAACATTGAGCCATCGGTATAATTATAAAAAGTAACGGTACCACCCTGGCAAGTGTTGGTTGGAAATGCACCAAATAACACATTGCCTTGAGTACAAAAAAACGAATTATCAATTGTTACGCTTTCGGTAGATGCACCACCATTTCCGCAGCTGTTTCGTGGGGTAACTTTTAACTGCACATTTTGGTTTAAGAAGTTTACGGTTACATTTCTTGTGCCTTGGCCGCTACCTATTGAAGCACCATTTGCCGGAATAACTTCCCAGAAATAATCAGTAGCACCTGTTACATTAGGAACAGAATAATTATAACTATCGCCTGCACAAAAATCAGCTGTGCCAAATATATTTCCTGCATTACCCGGAAGATTTGTTACTTGCAGATTTATGGTGTTTGAAGTGGCTGCACAGCCACCATCGTTAATCGCTACTTTATATGCCCCGGCTTGTGTTACATCAATAGAAAAATCATTAGCAGTTGCCGCACCTAAAGAGGTATTATTTCTGAACCATTCATAAGTTGCCCCTGCAATTTCGTTGGCACTAATAGTTGTTGTACTGCCTTGGCAAATTTGATTTGCTGTTGCAGCAATATTGGCTTCGGGCAATGGCTTAATGCTGATGGTTAATTCATTTGAAGTGCCTGTACATTGTTCTGCGCTTACAACAACAGCTTTATAAACTCCGGCCTGGTTTACGTTCAAAGTATTGTTTGCACCTGAAACGGCTAGGTTATCTTTTAACCATGAATAGCTTGCTCCTGAAATTGATGTAGCCGTAATAGTAGTGTTGCTGCCTTGACAAATTTCAGCATTCGGAATCGTTAATGTTACTACAGGATTTGAAGCATTATTTAACACAACTACACTGGAAGTATCGCTACAACCATTTTGTAAAACAATTACTACACTGTATGAGCCATCGCCCGTTACATCATAAGTATTGGCAGTTGTGTTAGCAATTTCACTGCCATTTTCTCTCCAATAAAAAATGGCATTTGAAGTATTGGTAGCCGTTAATGTAATGCTGTTTACATCGGGACAAAAAGCTGGCAACGATGCAGCAAGCGTAGCTGTTACACCTTGCAATTCATTTAATACTATTGGTGTTGAATTAGCTTTACATCCATCACTACTAATAGCCTGAGCCACATAACTTCCTGCTGAAGCAGCAATATAAGTTGCGTTAGATTGATTATTGATTACTACATTATCTTTCAGCCAAGCAATAGTTTCTCCGTTTTGAACGGTTGCGGTTAACTCAACGGTTTTGCCCGGACAAAATTCTGTAGCAGTAGCTGTTAATCCTGGAGCGGAAGGTGTGTTTCCAGAAGTAATAGTTACTACAGAAGAAAATTCTTCGCAGCCATCGTTGGTGCTTGCTTTTAATTGGTAATCGCCCACAGCACTTGCTGTGTATGAAGTTCCGGTGGCAACGCTATTACTATTGAAAAACCATTCATAAGAAACATTAGGTGTAGTTGCTGCTTCTAGTGTTACACTAGTACCAGAGCAAATCACCGTTCCTTCAGGTGTTAAAATATTGGCAACCGGTTTCTGAAAAACGGTAATGGTGGTGGTTGCACTTGCCGAGCAATTATTTCCATCGGAATAAGCATAAGTAATAGTATGACTGCCCACACCTGCAGTTGCAGGGCTGAACTGTCCTCCACTTACACCTGTTCCTGAATATACACCTCCTGAAGGGCTTCCGCCTGTTAATGTAAATGTAGCAGCGTTGATACAACGAGGCGCAATACTTTGTAATTGCACATTAGGTGCTGCATTTACGGTTACATTATTGCTTGCTGAATTAGTGCAGCCTTTTGAATCGGTATAACTATAAGTAATAGTATTTGCACCTGTTGATGCATTGCTTGGCACAAACTGGCTGCCCGTTACACCACTACCTGAATAGGTGCCGCCTGAAGGGCTTCCGCCTGAAAGCGCTATTGATGCATCGTTGCTACACTTAACCGAAAATGGCATATTTAAAGTAGTGTTTGGAAGTGGATTTACTGTTACGGTTATTGTATCGGTTTGAATATTATTGCAAGCATCACCAATTGACACCACATACTGTGTAGTTGTAGCTGGCGATAAAATCGGATTTGGCGATGTTGGGTCGCTCACATTAGTGGTTGGCACCCAAGAATAGCTTGTGCCACCCGGCAAAAATACTTGTGTGCTTTCGCCAAAACACAATTCGACATCGCTCAGCTTAATCTCATTTTCAGGAAAATTCAGCATACAAACTCTGTGCTCATTGTTAGCGCCACCCGTGGCAGATGTAAAACCCCAATATACATAAGGATTATTACTAAAAATATCTCTTACTACATCTGCTGAATAAGTTAATCTTAGCGACCCTGCAAAATAAACTTTCAATGTGGTATCGGCAGCAGTCCATAAAATACGCACTTCATGAAATTGTCCATTTTCTATATTGCCACAATTTGCCAACGCACACACAGGGCTAACCAAACTATTAGCTCCCAAATGGTCAACACTTCCATTTTTTAATATAGCCACATGATCGTTAGTAGGGTCATGAGGAGTGTTTTGCCATGTGTCAAACTCAACGAGTAAAGATGGTGTTACACCACCAATACCTATACTACCACCAATAGAACCGGAACTGGTACATTGGTTCTGGAAAGCGAATACAATTCCATCGGCACCTCCATTATTGGTGCCGAAATATAGGTTGGCAGTTAAGTCAAAATCTTTGGTAAGGTCGGCTTTTTTTCTATACCAAATAGACCCCCAACGTGTGTTTGTAGCAGTGGTTAAACGATAACATTCGTTGCCTAAATTAGCTTGCGTACCGTTTCCGTTTAATTGAAATAATGATTGCCCTTTTGCAAAAACAGGCAATAAGAGTGCAATAGTAATTGCCGCCAAACTGATTAAAATGGCAGGCAATGCAGAAGAAAATTGTTTTTTCATAGCAGTAATATTTTGTTACTGCAAAAGAACGCCAACTCAACATTTCTCACGTTCACACATGTTGCATTAATATGTAGTTATGTTGCGAAAAGGACTTGTTTTTAAATACTCTGAAGAAAATCAATACTCATAAAATCCTTTTCCGGTTTTTTTGCCCCAATGCCCTGCATCTACTTTTTGTTGCTGAATGCGTGAAGGGCGAAACTTTGAATCTTTATGAAACGATTCAAACATAGAAGAAGTAACATTAAAATTGGTGTCAACACCAATTAAATCCATTAAACGAAACGGACCCATTTTAAAGCCCGATGCTTCCATTAACTCGTCAATAGTTTCAAAAGAAGCCACGTTTTCTTCCAGTGCTTTTAAGCCTTCAACGTAATAGTGGCGAGCTACTCGGTTTACAATAAAGCCGGGGGCATCTTTTGCCATTACAGGTGTTTTACCCAGTTGCAACGATAAATCGTAAATGGTTTGCGCAACATCGGGGTGAGTAGCTGCACCTGAAATAACTTCAACCAACTTCATTATGTGAGCCGGATTAAAAAAGTGCATACCTACTACCCTTTCCGGATGTGGCAATGCAGCAGCAATTCTGGTTACAGGAATAGAAGAAGTGTTGGTTGCCAAAATAGCATCGGCATTATTTACCGCAGTAACTTTTTTAAAGAAATCAACTTTGGGTTCAAGTTTTTCTACAATAGCCTCTAGTATTAGATCGGCTGTTAACGAGCGCACTTCATTGGTATAGCCAATTCTGTTAAGCGTTTCGCCAATTTCATGTTCTTGTAATTTGCCTTTTTCAAAAGCTGAGGTAAGTATAGCAGTAATATTTTTTTCAGCCTTATCCAACTGCTCATCAGAAATATCAAATAATATAGTAGTAAACCCTGCTTTGGCAAATAAATAAGCAATACCTGCACCCATAGTGCCTGCACCTGCAACGGCTACGGTTTTTATGTTTTCAATGTTGTAGTTACCCATTTACTTTTGTTTTCTAATTCTTAGTTGCTTACTGCTTAGTACTGAAAAATTATTTTTCATTTCATTCAAATGCTGCTCAACAATTGTGCATACTAATGATGCTTTTTCTTCATTGGTCAAACCACCTAACCTATATAACAACACCCCATGATGTGCCTTTTTAGATTTTATAACTAACTCACCAAAGTCTTTATCGCCTGTAATAATAAAACGTCCTTCTTTGTGTGCTACATTAATTACTTCCTCGTCAGAAATACCTTGCCCATTTTCAACAATAAATAATACGTCAAAATTCAACCTTAATGTTGAAACAATAAGAGCATCTACATTTTCGTCAGCAAGTAGTTTCATGATGCAATTGCATATACTGTTTCATTTCTCATTAAATCAGCAGCATATGCTATACATGCTTTAATAGACTCAGGACTTAAATGTGGGTGAGATGCTAAAATTTGTTCTTGAGTTTCTCCTGATGCTAATTTATCTAAAATCAATTCAACTGAGATTCTTGTACCCTTAATAATAGGTTTACCTGCTAAAACCTTGTTGTCTGAGGTTATATATAATTGCCAATTAATTTTCATAAATGTAGTTTTTATAAAGTTAAATAATTAGCAACAAACTATAAGGCAACAGCTATATAGCCGCTTCAAACTGTTTTAAAAATCTAACATCATTTTCTGAAAGCAGGCGAATATCGGGTATTTGATATTTCAGCAACGCCATTCTATCTACACCCATACCAAAAGCAAAGCCTGAATATACATCAGGGTCTATACCACAATTTTTCAAAACATTAGGATCAACCATACCGCAACCTAAAACTTCCAGCCAACCGGTTCCTTTGGTAATTCTGTAATCAGCTTCGGTTTCAGTACCTTTCCAAATATCCATTTCGGCACTAGGTTCAGTAAAAGGAAAATAGGAAGGGCGCAAACGAATTTTGGTAGCACCAAACATTTCTTTGGCAAAATATAAAAGCGTTTGTTTCAAATCGGCAAACGACACGCCTTTATCAATATACAGCCCTTCTATTTGATGAAAGAAACAATGTGAACGTGCCGAAATAGTTTCGTTTCTGAAAACCCTGCCCGGCATTATTGAGCGAATAGGCGGCTTTTGATTTTGCATTACACGCACTTGTACCGTTGAAGTATGAGTGCGCAGCAAAGCATTTTTATCTTCAGAAATAAAATAAGTATCCTGCATATCGCGTGCAGGGTGTTCAGGTGGAAAATTTAGTGCTGTGAAATTATGCCAGTCGTCTTCAATTTCGGGGCCTTCTTCTATTACATAACCAATGCGGGTAAAAATTTCTACAATCTCTTTCTTCACTAATTGTATGGGGTGGCGCGAACCTAAAGGCAATGGGTCGGCAGGTTTTGAAAGGTCTATGTTATCTTCAAAGGAAATAGTTACAGTCTCAAAGATCTGTTTTAATTCTTCAAACTTGTTTTCACAGGCGTTCTTTAATCCGTTAATGAGTTGCCCTAATTCTCTCTTTTGTTCCTTAGGCGTTTCTTTTAACAGGATATATAAAGATTTCAATAGTCCACTTGAACCTAAATAAAATCTTTTTACTCTTTCATAACTTTCTTTGCTATCTGGTGAAAGGGTTTGAATTTCATTTATTTTATCAAGAACATAATTATTTAAGTCAAGTAATCTCAATTCTTCTAATAGAGAATTTTTCATGAATTTCTCTTCAGTAGAAAACTCTTTGTTATCCTCTTCTTCGTCATATAAATTTTCGTAAATCGTCATATAATAAAACTATTTTCTACTATAATTAGGTGCTTCTTTAGTTATGGCTACATCATGCGGATGGCTTTCATGAACACCCGCAGCAGTAATTTTCACCAAACGGGCTTTATGCAAATCGCTAATGGTTTTAGCCCCGCAATAACCCATACCTGCTTTCAAGCCGCCAATGTATTGATACATTACTTCTTTCAGCGTGCCTTTAAAGGGTACTCTACCTACAATGCCTTCAGGCACTAATTTTTTTATATCGTCTTCTACATCCTGAAAATAACGGTCTTTTGAGCCGTCTTGCATGGCTTCAAGCGAACCCATACCTCTGTATGATTTAAACTTTCGTCCTTCAAAAATGATGGTTTCACCCGGAGACTCTTCCACACCTGCAAACAACGAGCCTGCCATAATAGTATCGGCACCGCCCACAATGGCTTTTACAATATCACCTGTATAACGAATGCCGCCATCGGCAATAACAGGCACTTTATATTTTTTTACGCCTGCAGCTGCTTCCATAACAGCAGTTAATTGCGGAACGCCCACGCCAGTTACCACGCGGGTAGTACAAATAGAACCCGGACCAATACCTACTTTCACGGCATCGGCACCTGCCAAAGCCAAAGCCTCAGCGCCTTCCCGAGTAGCTACATTTCCGGCTACAATTTCTAAATCTTTAAATTTCTTTTTGGCCTCTCTTACCGCGCTGATAACTCCTTTTGAATGACCATGAGCTGTATCAACTGTAATTACATCAACACCCATTTTTACTAATGCGCTCATGCGGTCGAACATATCGGCAGTAACGCCCACTGCTGCACCCACCATTAATCTTCCGTATGTGTCTTTATTGGCATAAGGGTGGTTCTGAACCTTTATAATGTCTTTGTAAGTAATTAGTCCTACAAGCTTTTTCTTCTTATCTACTACCGGCAATTTTTCGATTTTGTATTTCATCAAAATCTTTTCAGCCTTAGCTAAATCGGTGCCTTCAGGGGCTGTAATCAGGTTTTCTTTGGTCATTACTTCTGAAACCTTTCTACGATTATTGGTTTCAAAACGTAAATCACGATTGGTAAGAATACCCACTAAAGCGCCATCGTTTGCTACAACCGGAATGCCCCCAATTTTATGTTCTTTCATCAGCTTCAACGCTTCGCCAATAGTAGCCGTTTCTGAAAGCACAATGGGATCTATGATTAACCCACTTTCAGAGCGTTTTACTTTTCTTACCTGCTCGGCTTGTTGGTCTATACTCATATTTTTATGAATAAAGCCCAAACCGCCTTCTCGTGCAATAGCAATGGCAAGAGTGTATTCCGTAACGGTATCCATAGCAGCCGAAACTATAGGCACGTTAATTTTAATGTTTCGAGTTAAACGGGTTTGAATGCTGGTTTCTCTGGGTAAAACTTCAGAATAAGCAGGAAGCAACAATACGTCATCGTAAGTTAAACCTTCTCCTGCAAGCTTAGATTGTGTTAAATACATGCTGGAATCTTTGTGCGAAATTAATGAAATACTATTTAGCGCACACGTTGCTAACTAAAAGTTTAATGAAAACACCTAAATACTATTCTATCGCAAACTCTAATTGTAGCGTTTCTGTTTTGTTGCCGAATTTAAAATAAGCTTTTAATGTAACGGCATCGCCACTATTAATGTTTTCAAAGGCTTTTTTCATTTCTTCTGAAAGCAAATCGCCATCTGAAATATATTTTTGAGGAGATTGCTTTATTTGCGAAACGGTAAGCTCAACTTTATAAACTTTTATCTCTTCAGCTTTTACAGTAGTTATTACTTTTAATGGCAGATTTGCTTTAACCCAGCGAGACACAGATTTTTTTGACAGGTAATCATTATCAATATCGTTATGATAATAGCCCCAGTATAGGCGTGGTTTATCTTCAGTGGGTTGTGCAACTAACCTGTATAATGAAACAAAGAAAATAAACACAAGAATAAAAAACCTTTTCATGTTATACTTTTTTAGAAGAATATTCCGAAGATAAAAAATGTTTGTTGCGTATTGATAAATGCGGCCAAATAAGAATTATCGAACCAATAGAATGAATGAGGTGGTGAGCCTACTATGTAGTAATGACAAGGGTTTCAGCCTAAATAAAAAAGGGCAAGATTCCAAAATTGAAACCTTGCCCTGCGCAGCTCCCCGGGCTGGGCTCGAACCAGCGACCCCATGATTAACAGTCATGTGCTCTAACCAGCTGAGCTACCGAGGATTATACCATTAATTATTACTTGCGCATAATTAAGTGGGTGCAAATTTAGGGTTTACAACCAAATAGTGCAATATTTGCAGAAATTTTTTTAAATCTTTATTTATAATGAGCATTCTTATTGTTGGAACGGTAGCTTTCGATGCGCTGGAAACTCCTTTTGGAAAAACTGATAAAATTGTTGGAGGCTCGGCTTTATACGCCTCGTGGTCTGCTAGTAATTTCAATAATACCATTCAACTGGTTTCAGTAGTTGGAGATGATTATGACTTTGATGAAATAAAAAAGTTAGAGGGTCGTGGCGTTGTTACAGAGGGATTACAGGTAAAAGCGGGGCAAAAATCCTTTTTCTGGAGCGGAAAATATCATATGGATATGAATACCCGTGATACATTGGCAACCGAACTAAATGTGCTGGCTGAATTTGATCCGGTTTTGCCTGAATCCTACAAAAATCCTGAATTTGTTATGTTGGGAAATTTAACACCACAAGTACAAATGCGTGTTTTAGACCAATTACAGTCGCGCCCGAAGCTAATAATGATGGACACCATGAACTTTTGGATGGAAACACAGCTTGATGCTCTTCATGAAGTAATTAAAAAAGTAGATTTATTAGCTGTAAATGATGCAGAAGCTCGTCAGTTAAGCGGAGAATACTCGATAATTAAAGCAGCGAATAAAATAATGAAAATGGGCCCTAAATACCTTATTATTAAAAAAGGCGAACACGGGGCTTTACTGTTTCATGGAAACAATGTGTTTTTTGCACCAGCATTACCATTAGAAGAAGTATTTGACCCAACCGGTGCAGGCGATACTTTTGCCGGAGGCTTTATTGGTTATTTAGCGGCTTCTCGTGATGTTTCTTTCGATAATATGAAGCGTGCCGTTATTTTTGGATCGGCATTAGCATCTTTTTGTGTTGAAAAATTTGGCAATCAGCGCATGAAAGAAATCACCAAGGAAGAGCTGGATGAGCGCGTTCAGGAATTTATCGAACTGGTTCATTTCGATATTTCTTTGGTTGAATAATACTTTTTTCATTTACGGCCTTATCATTAAAATAAATTATTCTGTTATTCGTTAGTTATCTTCGCACAAAGTGTGTTTTGCTAAATAAACCCTTTAGCTTGTAGTGAATTTATTTTTTGCAGTAATTGTTACTTTTTGGCTTTCTATATTAACTGTTTCGGCACAAAGGTGGGAAATTGGCGGCTGGGCAGGCATGGCTAATTATTTTGGCGACCTGAACACAAATACTAGTTTTGAATACATGGGCCCTGGCGCGGGAATGATACTACGAAATAATTTCAGCAATAGGTGGGCATATAAAACAGGATTTAATTTTGGTGTGGTCGCTTATGAAGATTTAGCCAGTGGCTACCCATATCAAAAGGCACGCAACCTTTCTTTTCGTTCTAATATTTTTGAAATATCAAACGAAATGGAGTTCAATTTTATGCGTTATGAAAAAGAGCGCCCCGAATTTAAATTTACCCCATACCTTACCATTGGCGTTTCAGTTTTCTTTTTTAACCCCACAGCCGAGTTTGAGGGAGAGCGATATAATTTAAGAGACTTGGGAACAGAAGGGCAAAAAAATCCTGATGCAGAAAGAAGGCCTTATTCAAGAGTAAGTGCAGCTTTGGTTGCTGGTGGGGGCTTTAAGTATGCCTTTCATCCTAAATGGGCGTTGGGTATTGAAACCGGTGTTCGCAGAACTTTTACTGATTATTTAGATGATGTAAGTACTGTATATCCTTCAGGATTTTCTAATGGTGATGGTACCAGTGCCGATGCCCGAAAACTTTCAGACCGTTCAATAGAAATTGGCGAGCCTATAGGTATTCCGGGTAAACAAAGGGGTACTTCTAAAAAGAAAGACCATTTTTTATTTACAGGTATTTCGCTAACCTATACCATATTAAAAGAGAAATGTCCTAAACCTTCAAAAGTGGTAGGTGCGGGAAAAAGGTTGTTTTAGCGGCACACATTATATAAGTTTAACAACTCCTCATAACTATATTAAAGTATTACTTTCATCAATTAAAGTTAAATTTGCCCACCGCTGAAAAATTCATGTCGCTGAAAGAACAAATAAGAACCGATAATCTACCACAACATATTGCCGTTATTATGGACGGCAACGGTCGTTGGGCAAAAAGCAAGGGGTTGGGTAGAATATTTGGTCATAAAAACGGAGTAACTGCTGTAAGAGAAACGGTAGAAAGTTGTGCAGAGTTGGGCGTAAAACATTTAACCTTATACGCTTTTAGCAGCGAAAACTGGAATCGCCCAAAAATGGAAGTGAATGCGCTAATGGAACTTTTAATTGAAACCATTAAGAAGGAAACCGACACTTTTCTGAAAAACAGTATAAAGCTTAATACCATAGGAAGAATAGATCGCCTTCCGGAAAAAGCACAAAAAAGCCTTGCCGAACTAAAAGAATTAACGAAAACTCATTCAAGAATGGAGTTAATTCTTGCTTTGAGTTACGGTTCAAAAGATGAATTGGTTC
Source organism: uncultured Chitinophagaceae bacterium (assembly GCA_964543705.1). Taxonomy (GTDB): domain Bacteria; phylum Bacteroidota; class Bacteroidia; order Chitinophagales; family CAIOSU01; genus CAYSGX01. The sequence goes on along the minus strand of CAZIZP010000005.1, from coordinate 133,695 downwards.
AGGCAGTACAAGCCATTTCAGAAAAAGTAAAATCGGGCGAGTTGACCTCAGAAAGTATTACAAACGAAACTATAGCCAGTCATTTGTACACTGCAAATATCCCCGACCCTGAATTATTAATAAGAACCAGTGGCGAACATCGCATTAGCAACTTTTTACTTTGGCAAATAGCCTATTCAGAATTATACTTTACCGATGTGCTTTGGCCCGATTTCAGAAAAGAACATTTATATCAAGCCATTATCAGTTACCAGCAGCGAGAAAGAAGATTTGGCAAAACCAGCGAGCAGTTAGCAGCAAAATGACAGTAAAATTTCTAAACTATACAATCAGCATAAACAAAGCAGTTATGGTAAATAATACATTACCATTGCTTTTTACATTAATACTACTCTTTGCTTTTTGTTTTCCGAAAATTAGTTCAGCACAAGAAAAAACCATTGGTTATGCTTCGCCTACTGAATACACAATTGGCGGTATTACAATTTCGGGCACAAAATATTTAGATCCCGATGTACTTATTTCGCTTTCAGGATTAAAAGTAGGCGATGAGGTTACCATTCCCGGAGATTTTATTTCTAAAGCCATACGTAACCTTTGGGAACAGGGATTATTTACCGATGTACAAATTCGAATAACCAGAACTTTAGGAAACCGGGTGTTTTTAGATATTGCTTTGCAAGAGCGCCCCAGGCTTTCAAAATTTTCTATAAAAGGTGTAAAGAAATCAGAGGCAGATGATATACGTGAAAAAATTAGCTTGGTAAAAGGCAGGGTAGTTACAGAAAACACAAAAAACAACACCACCCAAACCATTAAAAATTACTATAAAGAAAAAGGTTTTTCTAACGCTTCAGTAAGAATGGATGAAATACCTGACACTACTTTAAGAAACAGTATTGTTCTTGAAATAAATATTAATAAAGGCAGAAAGGTTAAAATTGAAAGTATAAACATAACCGGTAATAAAGTTATGGCTACTTCAAAGCTTAAAAAGCAAATGAAGGAAACCAAAGAAATCCCACGTTTTGGCTTTAAAGAAATGTTTTCTAAGAAAAACCTTAAAGATGGCATGAAGGGCGCAACTGCTATGGATATATTAAACGATTTTGCCCCTTCTCGTTTAGTTAAGTATGCCGGAAAGTATTCTAACCCCAATATTTTTAAATCATCTAAATACAGTAAAGAAAATTATGAAGCCGATAAAATAAAAATTATTGACTTCTACAATGCTAAGGGCTATAAAGACGCAGTAATAACTTATGATACAGTTTATCTTAAAGAGGAACGAATTCGTATAGACATAGCCATTGATGAAGGCCCGCAATATTATTTCAGAAACATTACCTGGAAAGGAAATACCAAATATCCCACAGAAACATTAGATAAAATTCTGGGAATAAAAAAAGGCGACATATATAGTCAGGAAGCTCTAGATGAAAAACTTTTTATGAGCCAAAACAGTACCGACATCAGCTCTTTATACATGGATGATGGCTACTTGTTTTTTCAGGTTACACCGGTAGAAATTGCTATAGTAGATGATTCTATAGATTTAGAAATTAGAATTTATGAAGGTGCACAGGCAACTATTAATGAAGTGCGCATTTATGGAAATACAAAAACTAACGAACACGTTATCAGGCGCGAGCTAAGAACCTTGCCGGGCAGCAAGTTTAGTCGTTCTGATTTAATTCGTTCGCAAAGAGAAATTGTAAACTTAGGCTATTTCGATCCGGAACAAATGGATGTAAAGCCTATCCCTAATCCTGAAAAAGGCACCGTAGATATTGAATACCATGTAGCAGAAAAACCTTCAGATCAGCTTGAACTTTCTGCCGGGTGGGGCGGCAGAGGCAGAGGTATTGTGGGAACAGTGGGCGTAAACTTTACCAATTTCTCACTTCAGAATATGTTTAAAAAAGGCACATGGTCGCCTTTACCATCGGGTGATGGACAGCGTTTTTCTTTAAGAGTTCAAAGTAACGGTAAAGTATTCCAGTCGTATAATGTTTCGTTTACCGAACCCTGGCTTGGAGGCAAAAAGCCCAACGCACTTACAGTTGCTTATGCCCACACCCGATTTGGAAACTTAGATTTTGAAAGAAGAATAACGGGTAAGTTTGTTTCAAACGGTATAAGCGTAGGGTTAGGAACTCGCCTGAAGTGGCCCGATGATTATTTTACATTCCAGACGGTAGCCAATTTCCAGTTTTATACCTTAGATAATTACCCAAGTGGAGCTTTTATTTTTTCCGATGGAAAATCTAACAATTTCTCGTTACAATTTATTCTTTCCAGAAACTCTTTAGACCAACCACTATATCCGATGCGAGGCAGCAATATTTCTTTATCGTTGCAGGCAACACCACCTTATTCAGCATTCAACAATAAGAACTATGCCGACTTGCCGGATGCACAAAAGTATAAGTGGATAGAATATCATAAATGGAAATTTGATGTTGAATGGTATGTGCCTTTAGTTCAAAAGCTAGTATTACGTACTAGGGCAAAATTCGGAATACTTGGCTTATATAATAACGATATAGGTTACTCGCCCTTTGAGCGGTTCGATTTAGGGGGAGATGGATTGGCTAACTTTAACCTTGTAGGAAGGGATATTATTTCTATGCGCGGTTATGATGTTATTACTCCTGCATCAGGTTCTCCTATCTATAATAAATTCGGAATGGAGGTTCGTTACCCACTATCATTAAACCCCTCGGCAACAATTTTTGTCTTAGGCTTTGTGGAAGGAGCAAACTTTTATAATAATATTAAAGAATACAATCCATTCGATGTTAGAAAGTCGGCCGGTATTGGTGTAAGGGTATTTTTGCCTATGTTCGGGCTACTTGGTTTTGATTATGGCATAGGGTTTGATAAGAACTTAGGGCCAAGCAATGGGTTTGGAGATTACCTTGGCAGATATGGAAGGTTTAGTATTGTACTAGGTATGGAGCCACAATAAACAAATAGAAGCTTTAATTTTAGAATTACTATTTAAGAAATAAAAATTAAGATTATGAAAAAAATATTTTCACTTTTTGTAGTTGTAACGGTGTTTTCAAGCATGTCGTTTGCACAACGTTTTGTTTATGTTGATAGCGAGTACATTTTAGACCGCTTGCCCGACTATAAAAAAGCACAAGAGCAAATAGATAATATAGCTGAAGAGTGGCGTAAAGAAATTGATGTTAAGTATCAGGAAGTAGAAAAGCTATATAAAGCTTATCAGGCAGAACAAGTATTGCTTACTGAAGAAATGAAGCTTCAGAAACAAAAAGAAATTGAAGACAAAGAAAAAGCCGCCCGAGATTTACAGAAAAAATATTTTGGCTATGAAGGTGAATTGTTTAAAAAGAAACAAGAGTTAATCAAACCCGTTCAGGATAAAGTATATAAGGCCATTCAGGAAATGGCAGAATCTAAAGTATATGATTTCGTTTTTGATAAGTCGAATGGCGTGGCCATGCTGTTTGCAACGCCTAAGTATGACAGAAGTGATGACATTTTGAAAGCTTTAGGGGTTACTAATATTACCGACCCCGGAAGCAGTACAGCACCCGCAACCAGCACCAAGCCCGGCACGAGTGCACCTGCAACAGGAAACAACAACAATTCACAGCAAAATATTAACATGAAGGCACCAACAGCGCCCGGCATTAAACCAAGTGAAACTACAAAGCCAAAATAGGGCTTAACAGCGCTGTATTTGCAATAAAATTCTTCAATTTATTAATGAAATAAAGTTTTATCTTTGACCGCTAAATTTTAAAAAATGAAAAAATTATTATCTGTTGTATTTATTATTGTTGCCGTGTCTTTTGCTTCTTATGCTCAAGCGCCAAAGTTTGGGCATGTAAACTATCAAAAAATTATTACCGGACTTCCGGGATATAAAGCTGCTGAAACAAAGCTTCAAGAATTCAGCAAACAACTTCAGGATACTTATGTAGCCATGCAAGACGAATACCAAAAGAAAGTACAAGACTATACTGAACAAGAAAAAAGTATGTTGCCTGCCATTAAAGAAGTAAAGCAAAAAGAAATTATTGATTTAGAAAAAAGAATGCAAAGTCTTGAAATGAATTCGCAACAACAGCTTATGGAAAAGCAACAAGAACTGTTGGCGCCATTAGAAGAAAAAGTAATTACAGCAGTTAAAGCAATTGCAAAAGAAAAAGGCTATAGTTATGTTTTCGACACGGCTCCCGGTTCAGGAATTATTTATGCCCCAGAAAGCGATGACATAACTGTAATGCTTAAAGAAAAATTAGGCGTTAAATAAAATATTACACAAAAATATTCTCAGCTTGGCTCATGGTTTTTAAAAACTATGAGCCATTTTTGTTGAAGCATGTTTTAATATGAGCAACTTAAAAAGCAAGCAAGCTATAGGCGTTTTCGATTCGGGTATTGGCGGGTTATCAGTAGCCAAGGCTATTATAGAACGCTTACCTAACGAAGAGGTGATTTACTTTGGCGATACTGCCCACTTGCCTTATGGCGACAAATCGAAAGAACTAATAAAGAAATATGCTTTAGAAATTGCCGACTTTCTGCTTTATGAAAAACATTGTAAATGCTTGGTTATTGCCTGTAACACTGCTTCAGCTGCTGCTTATGAATATTTAAGAGATACGCATAAAAATTCTGTGCCCGTAATAAATGTCATTGACCCCATTATTGAAGCCATAGTAAATGATAATACTATACAGCGCGTGGGCATCATTGCTACCAAAACTACCATAGCTTCAGGTGTATATCAGGAAAAATTATCGAGAAGAAAACCACAACTGCAATATGCAGCCTTGGCCACACCATTGCTTGCCCCCATGATAGAAGAAGGTTTTTATAATAATTCTATAAGCGAAACTGTAATACATAATTACCTTCAGCAGCCTGAACTGCAAAACATTGATGCTTTAATTTTAGGTTGTACCCATTATGTGATGATTAGAAATGAAATTGATGCTTTTTATCATGGGAAAGTGAAATTATTCGATTCTACCGGTATTGTTGCTGAAAAGCTTCAATTTATTCTGAATAAAGAGGGCTTGCTGAATTATTCTAAAATTGAAGGTAGAAAGTACTTTTATGTCTCAGATTATACAACTTCTTTTGCTAATACTGCCCGGGTGTTTTATGGCAATGATATCTCTCTAGAAAAAATTCAGCTGAATGGTTAATGAAAATCATTTCATGAACAATCTTCCTCAATACACACAGTCTCAGCTTGCACTACGGAACGGCAGCGATAAACCTGAAATATGGATAGCCTATAAAGGACTGATTTACGATGTTACTCAAAGCAAACTTTGGCGCAACGGAAAACATTATGAACATTGGGCAGGACAAGACCTCACCCCAGAACTTAAAGATGCTCCTCATTCTGAAAAAGTATTTGAAAAGTTTCAGCCTGTTGGAAAACTAATCTAAACCAGCCAATATTTAACTGCAAGGTATTATACACTTTTGTATCAAATACCTAACTTTAGTTAAAATCAAAAACCTGATATGAAAAAAATATTACTGGCAATAGTAGTAATGGCCAACATTTTTATGGCCTGTAAAAAAGAAGACAACGACTCTAATAATAACAATAACACTGTTGCTTGCGACAGCACATTCACCCCCATCATTTTCGCTCACGGGTTATTAGCTTCGGGCGATACTTATGCCAATCAGGTAATGCGCTTTACATCAAATAACTATTGCGCAAATCTCCTTTATGCTTTCGACTGGAACACTCTAGCGCAAGGTGCAGATAATGCTGCTTTGCTTGATGCTTATGTAGATGAGGTGTTGCAAAAAACCGGAGCATCTCAAGTAAATCTTGTGGGACATTCTGCCGGAGGAGGCTTGGGCTACAGCTACTTATCAGATGCCACACGAGCGGCCAAAGTAAAACATTATGTACATATTGGCAGCGGTGCACAATCAGGCCCTGCTGGGCCTAATGGAGAAGTGCCAACGCTAAACATTTGGTCGCCCGATGATCTGGTAGTGCAAAGTGCCGATATTCCCGGGGCAACCAATGTTTCTGTAGCCGGAAAAGACCACTATGAAATAGCCACCTGTGCAGAAGCTTTTGAGGCCATGTATAAATTTTTTAACGAAAACAATGCGCCTAACACTACAAGCATATTGAGTAAAACCAATGTTGAAATATGTGGAAGGGTTGTAACCTTAGGCGAAAATGCACCAAAGCCCAATACCACCATTAAAGTTTTTGAAATAAATAAAACTACAGGCGAAAGACTTTCTGCTACTCCTGATTTTACTTTTGGTGTAAATGCACAAGGCTATTGGAATGCTATAAAAGTAAAGCCCAACACCCCTTACGAGTTTGAGGTAAACAGTAATGAAACAGGCGACAGAATTGTGCATTATTATCGTGAAGGGTTTACCCATAGCAATCCATTGGTATATCTGCGTTTGTTGCCACCTGCAGGTTCTTTTGCAGGCAACCTTTTGTCCTCATTACCTAAAGACGATAATCAGTCTGTAGTAGTAGTGTTCACTGCCAATCAGGCTGCAATAAGCGGAAGAGATGAATTGGTTGTAAACGGTAACACCTTGTCTATTCCCGATTTTGCTGCAGCCGATAAAACCACTATTGCCATGTTTTTATACGATAACGGAAACAGCACTACCGATTTAACTTCAGCTAATGTATTGTTTTCATCTTTCCCGTTTTTAGAAGCTGTAGATGTATTTTTTCCAACCACTACTCCGCAAACCATTACTTGTACTTTCAACGGCAGAAATCTGCCCGTGCGCAACTGGAAATCTGATTCAGAAGGTGTAACCATTGCCATTTTCGACTAAATAAATTTCATGTATCAACTCACAAAAAAATTTCCGAAGAAAAGAGCATTTATAACCGGTGCGGCAACTGGCCTTGGAAAGCAATTTTGTTTAGCTCTGGCAAAAGAAAACTGGACTATTGGCATTTGCGATATTAATGAAGGCAAGCTTCAAGAAACCGCTAAAGAAATTAATCAGCTTGGCGGAAAAGCTTTAGCTTACGGCTTAGATGTTTCTGATGAAGACAACTACAAAGAAGTTGCACAAAAATTTTTAGCCGAAACAAATGGTATTGATTTGCTGATTAACAATGCGGGCGTTGGCGATGGAACCGTGTTTGAAGACTACTCGCTCAACAACTGGAAATGGATGGTAGGGATAAACCAAATGGGCGTTATTTATGGTTGCCATTTTTTTGTGCCTGTAATGAAGAAACAACAAGCGGGGCAAATTATAAATATTGCCAGTGCAGCAGCATTTTCAAGTGCTGCCACCATGTCGCCCTATAATGTTACCAAGGCTGCTGTTTTATCGCTTTCAGAATCGTTACATGCCGAAATTACCCGACATAACGTAAACATTTCGGTAGTAATGCCCACTTTCTTCAGAACCGATATTGTGCAATACGCTAAAGGCAATCCGGACGAAATTGAAACTGCTCGTTTGCTATTGGCAACATCGGGTTTAGAAGCAGAAAAAGTGGCCGATTATATTTTAAAAAAAGCAGGCAACAATAAGTTTTATATTATCTTACCCAAACGCGCCAGGTTTTTTTATATTCTGAAAAGATTTTTTCCAAATTTCTTTTTGTGGTTCAACACGAGACTATATGAACATCGCGATAAATTGAAACAAAGTTTAAGAAAGAAGCATGAAAAAATGAACAGGCAATAAATATTTAGCCTAACATTTGTAGTCTTGTGTTTCTTAAAATACCATTCACAACAAAATGAAATTTTATTCGGCAATTCTATGGCTTGTTATTTTCGTTTCTTGCGGAAATAAAAACAATACTAACAATATTAGCCTGCGCCCGGCCAATGGTGGTAAATACTATGGGGGCGTTTTCAGAATGAACGAGTCGGAATTTTTTCGTTCGCTATATCCACATAACGTTACTGAAGTTGGTGGCCATCGCATAGTAAACCAGTTATACGAAGGGCTGGTAATTCTTTCGCAAAGCGATTTATCTGTTGTGCCTGCCATTGCCGAAAAATGGGAAGTAGATTCAACAGCCACAATATTTACTTTTTTTCTTCGCAAAGGTGTAATGTTTCACGATGATGCCTGTTTTAATAATGGCAAAGGGCGTGAAGTAACCGCTCACGATTTCAAGTACTGTTTCACCAAACTTTGCGAAAGCGATGTAAATAATCATGGCTCGTGGATTTTTGAAGGTAAGGTAAAGGGCTGTTCAGAATACTTACTTTCTACAGCCAATAAAACACCGCTGACTGAAGGAGTAACGGGCGTGAAAGTTATAGATGGCTATACATTGCAAATAGAACTGGAAAAGCCATTTTCAGCATTTATGTATTTGCTGGCCACACCATTCGGCTTTGTATTTCCAAAAGAAGCAGTAGATAAATATGGCAATGACCTACGCTCAAAAGCAGTAGGCACAGGCCCTTTTAAAATAAAAGCACTTAAAGAAGATGATGTGGTAATTTTAACCAGAAACGAAAATTACTGGGGCAAAGATGAACATGGCAATCAACTGCCTTATTTAGATGGCGTAAAGTTTTCTTTCATTAAAGAGCGAAAAGCAGAATTGCTCGAGTTTAAAAAAGGCAGTATAGATATGATGTATCGCTTGCCATTAGAAATGACCGAAGAGGTCGTAAATATTAAAGATGAGCTGAAACCTGATTACCAAAAGTTTAAGTTGCAAATAATGCCTTCGCTTTCTGTGGGCTATTACGGTTTTCAGCATATGGATTCGGTTTTTTCGAGCCTTGAAGTAAGGCAGGCTTTTGGCTATGCTATAGACCGAAATAAAATTTGCGACTATACCATGAAGGGCACAGGCGTACCGGCAATTTATGGCTTTGTTCCGCCCGGCATGAGCGGCTACAACTATAAAGCTGTAAAGGGCTTTAGCTATAACCCCGAACTTGCGCGACAACTATTGGCTAAAGCCGGTTATCCTGAAGGAAAAGGCTTTCCTGAAACTACCTTGCAAATTAATTCGGGAGGAGGCACTAACGAGCAAGTAGCAGAAGCCATTCAAAAAATGTTGCAAGAAAACCTGAACATAAAAATTAACATCACGAAAGTTCCTTTTGCCCAACACTTGGAAAATTATGAAACCGGAAAAGTAAGTTTTTGGCGTGCCGGTTGGGTAGCCGATTACCCCGATCCCGAAAACTTTCTAAACCTTTTCTGGAGTGTGCATATTCCACCTAAACTTTCTGATAAATCTTACCTGAATGCTTTCAGATATAAAAGTCAAACATTTGATAAAGCCTTTGCCGAGGCCTTGCAAACAATAGACGAAGAAAAGCGCAATCAACTTTATGTTGCTGCCGACCAGGCCATTATAAACGATGCGGCCATAATGCCTATTTTCTATTATAAAGACTACCGCTTGCTTCAGCCATATGTAAAAAACATGCCGCAAAACGCCATGGAATATCGAAACCTGAGAGATGTTTACTTTGTCAAAAAAGAGACGAAATAAATTAATGTAGTGCATTTTCTGCATCAGCCCCATTTATCAATTACCTATCTTTGACCACCTTAAAATATATTCTATGAGCAATACCGTTTTAAAGTTGGTAAACACTACCAAAACCGCTAAAAACCTTTTAGTAATTACCGATAAATCAACAGATTTGGAAAACATGGGTTTGTCGAAAGAAAGCGTTGCGCTACTTCGCAATGCCATTAAGCAAAAAATTTCTCCGCTACACTTACAGCATGATGATAAAAATATTTGGATAGATTTTCAGGAGAAAGAAGCAATAACCCCTGCAGAAAAAGAAAACTATAGAAAGAGCGGTGTAAAAGCATTAGCTATTTTGAATGCTCATAAAATAACTTCATGCGTATTACATAACCTTACCAACCAAAAAGAGGCTGCCAAATTATATGCTGAAGGAATAGTGTTGGGCAACTACCAGTTTTTGAAATACAAAACCGGAAAAAATATTCAGCCTAATGCTTTAAAAGAATTACAGCTTTTAGAAAAAGACATTAACAAAAACGATTTTGCACAGTTACAAATTGTTACAGAAGCTACACTAATTGCCCGCAATTTGGTGAATGAGCCGGTATGTTTTTTAACAGCCGAACAACTTTCTAAAGAAATTCAGAAGCTTGGCAAAGCTGCAGGCTTTAAAGTAGAAGTTTTTAATAAAGCCAAAATTCAATCGCTTAAAATGGGGGGCTTATTGGCAGTAAACCTTGGTAGTAAAACGCCCCCAACTTTCAGCATACTGGAATACAAACCCAAAACTATTAAAAACAAAAAACCTTTGGTTTTAGTGGGTAAAGGTATTGTGTACGATACAGGTGGCTTATCGTTAAAGCCTACCGAAAACTCAATGGATAAAATGAAGAGCGATATGGCAGGCGCTGCTGCTGTAACAGGTGCCATGTATGCCATTGCAAAAGCAAAATTACCGGTGCATGTGGTGGCGCTTATTCCGGCCACAGATAACCGCCCCGGAGAAAATGCCTACACACCAGGCGATGTAATTAAAATGCACAACGGACTAAATGTAGAAGTGTTGAATACCGATGCTGAAGGCAGAATGATTTTGGCCGATGCTTTAAGCTATGCGCAAAAATATAATCCTGAGCTGGTAATAGATTTAGCTACATTAACGGGCGCTGCTATGCGCGCTATTGGCAGCGAAGGTATTGTGTATATGGGCACAGCCGATGATAAAACCAAGCAAGCCATTTCAGAAAGTGGCTATAACGTACACGAGCGTTTGGTTGAGTTTCCTTTATGGGAGGAATATGATGCCTACATTAAAAGCGATATTGCCGATTTGAAAAACGTAGGCGGGGCTTTGGCAGGCGCAACAACAGCGGGCATGTTTTTAAAACATTTCACTAACTATCCTTGGTTGCATTTAGATATTGCAGGAGTGGCCATGTTCGATAAAAACGATGGTTATCGTTTGAAAAACGGAACAGGCGTAGGTGTTCGCTTGTTATTTGATTTTATTAAAAACAGGTATTAATAAGTATGTCTCATACAGAAAAAAATAAACCAAAAATTGGCATTACCATTGGCGATTACAATGGCGTGGGTGTAGAAGTTATTCTGAAAGCATTTTCAGACAATCGCTTGTTTGAGTATTGCACTCCGGTTGTTTATGGCTCTACTAAAATTATTGCCTATCATAAGAAAGCATTGAATATTGATACTGTAAATCACCAGCAGCTAAAGCCCGGCACTGCGCCCGCTGCAAAATTGCTGAACGTGATTAACTGTATTGATGAAAATGCAATTATTAATTTAGGAACAGCCTCGCCACAGGCAGGCGAATCAGCATTGGTTGCACTAGATGCTGCGCTGAAAGATTTGAAAGAAGGAACTATAGATGCTTTGGTTACAGCTCCGTTAGATAAAAGTTTAATTAAACCGAAAACAGGCACCTTTACCGGACACACCGAATACATTGCCAACTACTTTGGCGTTGCAGAAACAGTAATGTTGCTTGCCTGCGATTTTATAAAAGTAGGTTTGGTTACCAATCATATTCCGGTGAAAGAGGTGGCAGCAGCCCTTACTACCAAAAAGATTTTAACCAAAATTGAAATCTTAAATGAATCATTATTTAAAGACTTCGGAATTGCTAAACCTAAAATTGCTGTATTGGGCTTAAACCCACATGCTGGCGATAATGGTTTATTAGGTTCAGAAGAAAAAGAAATTATTTTACCTGCCATTAAAAAAGCACAAGAGAATGGCATTTTAGCATACGGCCCTTATGCTGCCGATGGCTTAATGGGTTCGGGGCAATATGATAAGTTCGATGTGGTATTGGCTATGTATCACGACCAGGGTTTGGTAGCTTTTAAATCATTGTGCTTCGGCAGTGGCGTTAATTTCACGGCAGGGCTTCCGGTGGTTAGAACCTCGCCCGACCACGGCACAGCTTTCGATATAGCGGGAAAAGATTTAGCCTTATCAGATTCTTTCAGAGAAGCCGTTTTTACTGCTATAGACATTGCCCGAAACCGAAAAGTATATAATGAAATAACTGCCAACCCGCTTAAAAAACAAAAAATAGAAAGCGAGCGATAACAAAGATTCAGCCATAAAGAATAAGTGTTTTTTGCAGCAGTAATTCCCGTTTAGCAAGTAAGCTTTTCACGTCTTACACAAATATATTCTCGTTTGCAATTTTGTAGTGGTTTTATAGTTTTTAGTTGGTTAAAAGAGAGCAACTATTTTTTACTTTCTTTTTTATTACACTATGTATAAAGGGCGGCATTTGTTCGCCCTTTAGTTTTTTATAGCTGTCTAATTACAAGCCAATGCTATTGTGTTTATTAACAACGTCCTTTGTGTTTGTGCAATAAATAAAAACTTTATTCGCTGTATTATACTGAAATTTGAATGCTCAATAAATACTATTTCAGCTTCTTAAAGCATGCGCAACCTTATAGATTTTATTGCCCGCTTTCATGCGTTTTTTTTATTCTTCCTTTTAGAGGTGGTGTCGCTGTTTATGATAGTAAGATTTCATAATTATCACAATGCAACTTTTTTCAATTCTGCCAATTATGTATCGGGAAATTTTTATGCAGCCATAAACGATGTAAAAGGGTATTTGCTTTTAAAAAACACCAACGAGCTTTTAGCAGAAGAAAATGCAAAACTAAGAATGTACAGCTATAAGCCTGATTCTTTTCCGCCATATTATAACCAAGATGTTTGCTTCGATTCTTTACCTTATATCATTAAATATATTCCGGCAAAAGTTATTAATAATACTACCCATAAAGCCAGCAATTTTATTACGCTGAATAAAGGCAGCAGACACGGTATAAAAAAACAAATGGGTGTAATAACTCAAAATGGCATAGTGGGTATTGTTGCCGATGTGTCAAAAAACTTTGCCACAGTAATGTCAGTGTTACATAAAAAAACCAATATCAGTATCAGGCTTAAAAAATCGGGGTTTATTGGCAGCCTTAACTGGGGTGGCAACCATGCCGATATTGCTAAAATTTCAGGGGTTCCTGTTAATGCCCTTATAGAAAAGGGCGATACTGTAATAACCAGCGGTTTTTCTTCTATATTTCCAAAAGATATACCTATTGGTAAAGTAGTAAAAATTGAAAATACTGCCACCAGTAATTTTTATAATATTGAAGTGAAGTTGTTTACCAACTTTTACACGTTAGATTATGTGTATGTGGTAACCAACGCTTTGAAAGATGAACAAGACCTTTTAGAAGCCAACCATGAACGTTTATCTGAATAACATAGGGAAATTCATTGGCTTGTTTGCCTTGCAGGTGCTAATTATCAGCCACCTGAATCTTAGCTATTTCATTAACCCATATATCCATGTATTGTTTCTGCTTACATTGCCGGTAGCCATTCCTACTGCTTATTTACTAATTATTGGCTTTATAAGTGGCTTGGTGCTCGATACTTTTTTAGATACCACGGGACTGCATGCCTTTGCTTCAGTTTTAATAGCCTTTATAAGGCCGCTCGTATTGCGGTTGTTATTGCCTAAAGGCTCAATTGAATTGGTACAGCAGCCGGGACTTTATGCCTTGGGGCCAATGATGTTTTTAAACTACATTGCGCTACATACTTTTCTTTATTTATTGGTTTATTTCTTGTTAGAAATATTTTCTTTGCGACAAACAGGAGAAATATTGCTGAAAACCATTTTAAGCACTGTAGTATCAGTTGTTTTAATGCTTATGTTGTCATATCTTTTTTCTTCAAACAAAAAGAAAAGGACGGCTTAACGTATGGATTTATACAAAAACAGAAGCCGTGTAATACAAATTATTATGGCAGTGGTATTGCTGCTGTTTTTAATCAGGCTGTTTTATTTGCAAATTATAGACGATACTTATTCAGAACTTGCCAGTAAAAATGCCATCAGGCGGGTTTCTAACTACCCCAACAGGGGTTTAATAACCGATAGAAATGACGAAATAGTAGTGTTTAACGATGCCGTGTACGATTTGTATGTAGTGCCTGCACGCGTTAAAGAAATGGATACACTTAAATTTTGTCAGTTGCTGAAAATAGATATTGCTTTTTTCAGAGAGCAATTACAAAAAGCCAAAAACCATTCGCGCTACAGGCCTTCACCTTTTGTTAAACAAATTTCTGCAAAAGACTTTGGCTTGTTTCAAGAGCATTTGTACGAGTTTCCCGGCTTTTATGAAGAACTTAGAACCATAAGGCGATACCCTTTTAAAAGTGCTGCTCATACATTAGGCTATATTGGCGAGGTTAGCCCTTATGAAATAGAAAAAAATCCATACTATCAGTCGGGAGATTATATTGGTATAAGTGGTCTTGAAGCTACCTACGAAAATTTTTTACGCGGAAAAAGAGGCGTGCGCTATATGCTGGTAGATAATTTGAACCGCGAAAAAGGACGCTTTAAAAATGGAGAGTTAGACACACCTGCAATTGCCGGAAAAAACCTGCAAATAACTTTAGACATTCTGCTTCAGAATTATGGCGAACAGCTTATGCAAAATAAAAAGGGAAGCGTTGTTTGTATAGAGCCTGAAACCGGTGAAATTTTAGCCATGATAAGCTCGCCCGTTTATGACCCCAATCTGCTTACCGGTCGCGAGCGCGGCAAAAATTATCTGGCACTTAAAAGCGATACTTTAGATCCCTTGTATAACCGGCCTATTATGGGCTTGTATCCGCCCGGTTCAACTTTTAAAACACTGGTAGGTTTAATTGCCCTTCAGGAAAATGTAATAAAAGAAAACAGCGGGTATAATTGTCGGCTTGGGTATAGTATAGGTTCGGTGTTTGTAAAATGCAGGCCACACCCGCCTGCCTCAAATTTATCTATAGCCTTGCAGCACTCGTGCAACGCCTATTTCTGTAATGCTTTTAAAGAAACGGTAGATAACCCCAGGTATAAAAACGAAGATGCTTCTTTAGCCAAATGGAACGAATACTTATACAGTTTCGGCTTAGGCAATAAAACAGGCATTGATGTTCCGAATGAAAAAAATGGTTTTATACCTACACCCGAATACTATAAAAAAATATACAAGGGCTGGCGCTGGCGTTCATCCACCATTATTTCTTTAGGAATAGGGCAGGGCGAAGTTACGGTTACGCCTCTTCAGCTTGCCAATGCTACCGCTTGTATTGCCAACAGGGGCTGGTATTATATTCCACATATTGCTAAAAAAATTGACGACCCCGATTTTTACAAAGGCAATAAATATTTACAAAAGCAAAAAACAATGGTCGATTCTGTTTTCTTTTCATCGGTGGTGGAAGCCATGTATCTTACCGTAGAACAGGGTACCGCCAGAGCCTCAAGAATTCCGGGAATAAGCATGTGTGGCAAAACGGGCACCGTACAAAACCCGCATGGCGAAGACCATTCTATGTTTATTGCTTTTGCCCCGAAAGATAATCCTAAAATAGTAGTGTGTGCAGTAGTAGAAAATTCAGGGGGGGGCTCTAAGTTTGCCGCACCCATTGCCAGCCTGCTTATTGAAAAATATTTAAACGATACCATTGCCGAGCCGAGAAAGGCTTTGGAACAACGTATTTTAGAAGCCGATTTTATAAACCCAAAACCTGAAGTAGTTGAGCCGCAATAGAAACATATTGGCTAATCTCGATTGGATTACCATAGCCCTGTACTTTGTACTGGTAGTTATGGGCTGGTTTTCTATTTATGCTGCCACCTATGACGAAGGCCAAACTCAAATACTTAACCTAAATACCAGCCACGGGAAACAGTTATTTTTTATTGGTCTTTCGCTATTCATAGGTATAGTTATTCTTATTTTCGACAGTAAGTTTTTTACCACCTTTGCTTACCCCATTTACGGCTTGGTATTGCTGTTGCTTATTGCTGTATTAATTGTTGGCGACACCATTAAAGGCTCAAAGTCGTGGATAAAGATTGGCTCGTTTGGTTTGCAGCCGGCAGAGTTTGCCAAGTTTGCCGTGTCTATTGCGCTGGCAAAGTTTTTCAGCGGGCTGAATGTAAACATTAAAAGCAACAGCTCTAAGCTGGCAGTGGCGGCTATTATCGGCATTCCGGCAATACTCATATTACTGCAAGGCGATACCGGCTCTATGCTGGTGTTTTCTTCATTTATTTTAGTATTGTTTCGCGAAGGGCTTCCGTCTGTATTTCTCATTATCATATTTGTAGTGGCGGTGCTATCGGTTTTAGCACTTATCATTAACAAATACATTCTTATTCTGCTGCTTGCACTGGTTTTAACCGGCTTGTTTATGTTGCTGAAAAAAGCCAGAAATATTATTACGGTATTGGGAGTATTATTTGTAATAGGCACGGGCTATGTGTTTTCGGTAGATTATGTGTTTAATGAAATACTTCGCCCACATCAGCGCGAGCGCATTGAAATTTTACTGGGGCAGAAAACCGATTTAAAAGGGGCGGGGTATAACCTGAACCAGTCTTTAATTGCCATTGGTTCGGGCGGGGCTACAGGCAAAGGCTTTTTAAAAGGCACACAAACCAAGTTTAATTTTGTGCCTGAGCAAAGCACCGATTTTATTTTTTGCACCATTGGCGAAGAGTGGGGCTTTTTGGGCAGTGCAGGCATTTTACTGGTTTTCTTTGCGCTGCTTTACCGCATTTTATTTTTGGCAGAAAGGCAACGCTCTAAATTTACCCGGGTATATGCCTATTGTGTAGCTTCTATTTTGTTTTTCCATATTACTATTAATGTAGGCATGACCATAGGTCTGGTTCCGGTAATTGGTATTCCTTTTCCGCTGGTAAGCTATGGGGGTTCATCGGCATTAGCCTTTACCATACTTATTTTTATGCTGCTGAAATTAGACAGCGACCGCCTGGCGGTTTTAAGGTAAATAATTCTGAAAAATAAACTGAAATAAAGAAGGCTTCCCTTTGAGGGAAGCCTTCTTTTATCTATGCTTCGAGATGCCCTATGGAACATCTCGAAGAGCAGGGTTTTTATTTAGTTAGCGAGAGCAATATTTTTAACTCTAATGTTGAAATGCAGAATGAATTTGTTTTTACTTCAGTTTATATGAAAAATGAATTTCTTAATTTTGTTGAAATAAGTATATGCCAGAAATAAGTAGGTTTTTCGGAATAATTATTTACATGTTTTTTAATGACCATAATCCACCTCATTTTAAAGCAAAGTATGGCGAATTTGAGGCAAATATTTTGATAGAGAATGGAAATTTAATGAATGGAGATTTTCCTTTAGGCAAATTAAAGTTGGTACAAGCGTGGGCTGAAATTCATAAAGAAGAATTATTAAAAATGTGGGAAAGTAAAGATTTTCATAAAATAAATCCCCTAAGCTAATGCTAAAAGTAACTAAGATTATTGAAGTGTCTTCTGGCTATTTGATTTGTGAGCTAAATAATGGGCTTAGAAAAAAAATTGATATTGCTCCACTTATAAAAAGGCACAAGAAGTTTAGAGGTATTGAAAAATTTAAGAATGAAGCCTTTGTTAAAACTGCCGATATTGGTTTATTTGGTGAAATTTATTGGAAAGAGGCAATTACTACTTCTAGTAATGAAAAGTGGAACTACGATATCTCTCCCGAATACATAAATGCCTTTGGTGAAACGGTTTAGTTTTTGAGACAGCCTCAGATTCAGGGTAGTGGTTTTTTTAAATGGAATTTCAAATTCCTTTTTATCTATGCTTCGAGATGCCCTGCGGAACATTTCGAAGAGCGGGTTATTTTGTTAAACAGATAGCACAAGTCGCTTTGCTTTTGGCCTACCTACAGACTTGCGCCAGATTTGGGGAATCAATATAACAATGTAGATTTGATTTCTTCAACTTCTATCTCATCAAGTTGAAACCACTCTCCCCTAATTCTTTTGTTTGAATAGGCTTGATGAAGTGCCTTTTCAATACTTAATGCAATTTTTCTTTTGACAAATTTCTTTTTAGCAACGAGCTCAATTGTTGGTTTCTCACTTTGTAATGTTCGCTCTCTCCATTCTGGCTTATTTGAAATTCCAATTTTATAATGATTATTTACAATGTCAATCATCAAATAAACATAACATTCTTCTTCATTTGGTGAATTGTCTTTTTCGATATTTAATTCTTCTCGATTCAAAACAGGAACATATCCATCAATTTCCAGTCGAACTAATTCTCGGTGTTCTTTTGCCAACTTATTTATTGCTAAAACTAAATTCGACTTATCTAAATATGGCTTTATAGACCTATCACCTCCTATTAACTCTCTTTTTTGATTGCCAAAACTAATTCTCCATTTAACAAACTTATCTTTCTCAAAAATCAAGAGTTCATTGTCTGTTATAAGAGCCTTATTTTCAAATATTTTACCAGAAGATGAGTCTGAAATTTTATAAGAGCTATCCTGAATTACAAATTCAATAATTCCCTTTTCTTCAAACAAAAAACAAATTTTATCTCCCTTAGATAAGACAAAATGTTTTGATAAAAAATTAAATATTATATAGTCCAAGCCGTTTTCATTCATAAATGAAAACAACAGTTCTTCTTCACCTTGAGCTGAATATGATTTTATTCCTCTTATTAACAAATTGCCTGCAACTTTTTGCCATTTTATTATTTTCTTTTTTGTAAAATCATCAATAATTATCAGAGGCTCATTCTTAAATTTCTTATCAGTTCTTACAGTATTATTTGAATATATTGTGTATAAAACATCAAATTGTTTTAAATCAACGGAAAAAGAAAACAAAAAATCGTCCACTTCAATAAAACCATCCCTCTCTGAATAATGATTAATTGTTTCATTATTACCGTATGCAGTTTTGTACTTTAGGGTCAAAACCAATTCACCTGCTTTTACAAAATCGCCATCTTTTTTGTGCCAATCTTTTATTTTTAATTGATGGTGAGCATATTTTTCAGGTATTTGATAATTATATCTATTAAATAAACTTCTGTAGATGTTGTTGTCTGGAATATTTTCATTTTTATATCCCCCAATTGAATGTATTTTATAAATTATGTCGCCATTTGAAACCTCATCGCCTTCTTTCTTGCAATGTTCTACAATTCCAGTTTTTTTTGCTGTAAGCCTGTTTGATGAATAGGCCATGAATCCAAGAAATTCGCCTACTCTAATTTTATATAAGGGCTGCCCTTCTTCAATCCATTCACCATCACCTTTGAACCACTCTAATAAATAAACCTTCTCGCTTTGATATTTTTCAGGAAGGCTATCAATTTCAAAGTTCCATTCAAATGGACTCGCATTTTTGTTATTATTATCTGTATTTTCCATTTTAGTATTTTTCTATTCAAAATCTAAAATCATCATTCAATTCTCACCCTCACCCCCTCGCTATGCGAAGTAAATTCAGGAGCATACATGCACTGGATGGTGGTGATGCCGTTACTGAAATCGCTTTTGTGTGAAATGCACAACGAAGGTTATACTATTAAACAAATAGCACAAATTGCAAGCGCAGCATGGCTGAACTCCAAATTTGGGGTTATAAGTTATTTATCTGGATCAAAATAACATGATTTAATTGGCTCTGATTTGACCACATTGCCTGCCGCATCTATATGCTTTTTAATTTTATTTATACAGTCATAAACAAAAATTAACTTCCCATTCATACTATATTCATTGACTAAATAAATACTAAAACTGCTTGCATATCTCCCTCTTAAAGTATCAGTGTAGTAAATTTCTCTCTTAATCATATCATTATTCCAATAGTGTTCTTCTGGATTTATTAGCATTCCATCTTTAAAATTTTTTACTCTCGAGTTTCCATTATCATACTTTTCAATTTTTCTTGAAATCTTATCACAATCATAATAAATTTCTGTTCTTGAGTAATAAGATTTACCCCTACCAAAAAAGAATAAGGTATCACATATTTTTCCATCATTTATTTTAAAAGAAAGAGCAGGAGTATTGATAGAATCATCATGATACATCAAATACTTCCCATTTATTAGAAGTCTAGCATTAGGTATTATCAAATCTTGTCTCCTTTGTTGTTTGAACCTTAATACAAAGTGTTTCTCATTCTTGAAGATGATAGTGTCAATTATATCATGTATGCCAATTCTATTATAGTATTCCTGTCTTGAGCTATCATTAGATTGACTGTAACCATTTGTAGATATTAATACACATATTATTAATGGATTTCTTAACAACATTTTTATGAGAGCTAACATAGCTTAATATTTTAGTTTTAAAATTATATTAAATCTAACTTCTAAAATCTAAAATCATCACTCCACCTTCACCCTCACGCCCTCGCTATGCGAAGCAAATTCAGGAGCATACATGCACTGTATGGTGGTGATGCCGTTGCTGAAATCGCCTTTGTGTGAAACGCGTAAAGAATACTCAAATACATAAGTGCCTTTAGGCAAGCGGTCGAAAAAGAAATGGGTAGCAGCATCGCGGGTGCTTTCGTAATAGCCCAAACCACCCTGCCACTTGTATTGCGACAGCACATTGGTGGGCTCGAAGCCCGAAGCCCGCATATCTTTCATGTGCACAAATTCCATGTCTCTATCTACACGCAACTCTACCCGCACTTTAATTAAATCGCCCGGTTGCAGTTTGGTGGTAGCAACTAATGGGGTAATGCGCGGACCACTCTTGGTATTTTCTTGTAAGAACAATTGCTTCTTCAATTGCAGCGGTGTAGCAGCCGGAGTAATTTTATCTAACTGTTCGAAATACTGCCAATACAATGCGCCCCACGAAATGCCTTTATCTTTTTTGGTAAGGGTAACATTGCCCATGTTGGGGGTAATTTCTGTTTTATCCCAGGCGGTTTTGAAGTAGCCGGTGCCTGCCTCTACCCCTCCCTGACCCTCCCCAAAGGGAAGGGAAAGTTTTCCGTCTTTCACAACCTGAACAGCACCTACAGTAATGTCAACCAAAGCATCAGAGGTTAACCAATTGGTTCCGGTAACGAGCAATGCATAACATGCATCGGCAGTAGATTTGCTGTTGCTCCATGCATTGGTTTGTTTGTTTTTCAGCAACCACACCCGCAACTCGTCAACAGCAGTTTCGTTCTTTGTTACTTCGTTAAAGGCTTCAATCATTAATGCCTGTGTTTCTATAGGTGCCTGATACCAATAGTAGCCACGCGCCAAATCTTTCCAATACATGCCAAGTTCTTCGTTCTTTACAGCAGTTTCTTCCAGCGAGCGCATAATCAATGGCGGTGTTTTGGTATTGCCTGCACGGTGTAGCGACAAGGCTATCATGCCTTTCATGTATTGGTTTTGCTTGTTCCAATATTTTTCCGCCTGCTGCATATAGTAGTTATAAGCTTCTTTATGCGATGATGGTAACTCAACATATTTATTCATAAAGCTGCGGGCATATAAATACTGAATTTGCATATAGCCAATTTGCGGCTCGTCCATTTTGGCTTTATACTTCTTCAGGTTTTCATAATCTTCTTTCATGCGGTTATCGCAATAGCGGGTGGCTTTCACCGCCATTTGTTTGTAGCGGTTGTTTTGTTCCAGTTGAATAACATTCAGCTTATCTAACTTACCCAAGCCGGTGAGAATATACAACGTAATGTATTCGTTATCGCGCATGCCGCTAAACCACGGGAAGCCGCCATTAGGCAACTGCATTTTTTCGAGTTTGTTAATGCTGCTTTCTGTTTGCTGGCTCATAGTGTTTAAATCGAACAATAACGCCACACGTTTCTTGCGCTCGGTTTCGTTTTGGGCATCCATTACCCAAGGCGTTTCTTCCAGCAGAATATTTTTTAACTCCTGATTTTTAGAAAGATTGCTCAACAGCGCATCGGTATTTTTCCAACGCTCAAAAACGGTTTTCACTTTAGGCGAAGTATTTACAATATTGGTGGCAAGCGCATTGGCATATAAACGGTTAAAGGTTTGCTCGGCACATTCATAAGGATACTCCATTAAATAAGGCAACGCTTGTATGGCATACCATGCGGGCTGGGAAGTAAATTCAAGTGTAAGCCGTTGATGGCGCAATGTTGCCTCACCCCCTGCCCCTCTCCCAAGGAGAGGGGAGTTAACCAGCTTATCTAATTTGAAAGTTTTAGTTTGATTAGATTTTATCCAAAGCGGAAGCGTTTCAGTAACCAACATTCTATTCGTTAAAACAGGCAAGGTGCTTTCTTCGCCATCGGTAAAGTTGCCGGCAACGGCAGTTATGCGATAGGTTACGGCTTCAATGCCCTGCGGAATTTTCAGCGACCATGATAAAGAAGCACTTTGTCCTTTCTTAGCTTCAAAAGAAATTTCAGGTTTGGTGTTGCCCAACTCATTATTAATAGGCTGAAGCGTAAGCGCGTTTAGCAAGGTGAGTTTAGCAGTGCCTTCTATATCTTTCTCACTCAGGTTAGTAACCTTTGCACTGAAAGAAATTCTGTCGCCCTCTCTTAAAAAACGTGGCGCATTCGGAAACACCATTAAATCTTTTTGCGTAACCGTTTCTTTGTTGAACAACACCGATTGCAATTCTTTGGTATGCGCAAAGCCCATCAACTTCCATCGGGTTAATGCTTCGGGAATCGTGAAATTAATCACTACATTTCCTTCTGCATCGGTTTCTAAATTCGGAAAAAAGAAAGCGGTTTCTTGTAAGTTGGTTCTTGGGGAAATATTATCTGATTTCGGATTTATGATTTCGGATTTATGATTTGAATCTTCATCTTTATCAATGAGTGGCGAATTATAAGATTGCTCTTCTAACGCAACAATATTCGATTCAGATTTTTTTGATTTAGATGTAGCTTGTAGCTCATCGGCAACCAAACCCATACTGGCAGGAGAGGCATCACCATCTGCTTTATAATTCATAGCATTTGCTCTTGAGCCTCTGTAAAAAATATTTCTACCCCCACCATAGCCATAATTATTAAACCAATTCAACTCATCATATTGTTGCCATAAATAACTTCCTCTTTCATAATATTTTTGAAACGAAACCGATGCAGTTGCTCTGAAATTTTGATTACTGTTCCATGCCGCTGCTGCGTAATTACTTTGCCAAATATTGAAGTTCCAGTAGTTTGTCACAAACGCATCTAATGAAGCATCATACATGCCTGCTAACAATTCAGCCGCCACCTTTTCGCCTTTGCTGCCACTAATTTTTAGCTTCCATTGTTCTTTTTGTCCGGGTGCTAACTTATCACGAAAAGTTTCCCATTCTACTTTCAATTCTTTATTGGTGTAAGGCACGGTAATTACTTGCGAAAAATTATAACTGCGATTGTCTTTCACAAAAGCAAATGAAACAGATAAATTGCCACGATGCTTTTCCTCCACAGGAATTTCAATAGTTCTCTTCTCATTATTCAACGTGAGCCACTGGCGAGAAATCATTTTATGGTCTTGCGATAATTCATACAATACTTTCACCTCTTTTGCTGCACTGCCAATAATGAGTTTGGCTTTTTCCCCCGGTTCTGCTGTGGTCTTTTCAGCATAGAAATAATCATATTTTAAATGAGGCATTTGCTTGCTAGTTGGGTTCAGCACTGTGAAATATTTTTCCACTTTCACTTCGCTGCCAAACTGATCTTCTGTTTTTAAAGTGGCTATGTAAGCCCCTTGTTCCCAGGTAACCAGTTCTTTCAGCACTAGTTCTTTTTCTTCTTCAGTGTCAAAGCTTCGGCTCAATACCTGCTTGCCTTTTTTCCATTCGCTGAAATCGTTTTTGGCATTGTACTCGTCTAAAGGAAATTCTTTTTCATATTCATTTTCTTTCAGCAAAAATTGTGAAGGTTGTTGCCACAATTTTTTACGTAATAATTTATCGGGTGCAGAAAGCTGATGAATAACAATGGTTCCTTTCGCAGCTTCAAATTCGCCATTCAAATTTTGAGTTATAATTTTTACTCGTGCTGCTTCATTGTTCAATAAAGTTTCTTTTAAATCTAAATCGGCTTCTAATGCGACATAGCCAACGCTTGCGGCAATTTCACTGCTACGGGTTTCGCCTGTAATATCAGTTACATCGGCATACACGGTGTAAGTAAAAATGGGTGAGTTCTTTTTGTCTAAACTGAAATCGGGAATGGCATTGAAACGAATTTTAAAATTTCCTTCCGCATCGGTTTTTGTTTCGCCTGAAACAATTTCCTGTTCGGGAGAAGAAGGAAACTGACTGCGCCACCACCAGCCCCACCATATAGGATAACGAGCATTGCGCACCACACGATATTTCACCTGCGCTTCATCTACATTACTACCGGCATACATTTTGGCATTGCCCTTTACTTCAACCCAGTCGTTTACTTTAAAGCTGCCTTTCACGGGTTCAAACTTCACTTCAAACTTGGGTCGCTTATAATCTTCTACTCGGAAATTTTTACTGCCGAAACTTTCTACCTGCAAAGTAAAATTGCCATTCAGTCCGCTTGATGGCAAAATGAAGCTGCCATTGAATGTACCGTATTCATTGGTAGTAAACTGTTTTTCTTTCACCACTTGATAGTTTACATCGCGCAAAGTAACCGTTACTGTTTGTGCAGGTTTTATTTTGTTTTCTTTCTTAAATGTTTCTAACAAAATACCTTTAAAGAAAACGGTTTGTCCCGGGCGATAAATAGCACGGTCGGTAAACAAAAATGCACGGGTTTGCCAGCGGTCATTATCTCTGTAGCGCGAAGTATAGAAATAGTCGCTTAAATCGAGCTTATCGTTTTTATTAACTACTTCAATTTTGAAATTTTCATAATTGCCTTTTCCCGGAACAACCGCATAACCTTCGGTATTGGTTTTATAACTGCCACTTAATTTATAATCATACTCACGTGAGGTATAATTATATCGTTCAGTATAGGCTTTAATTTCTGCGGAAGGAATGGCATGTCCACTTGTTCTATCTAAAACATAAATTTCTAAATTGCCATCGTGATTATTTTTAGTAATGAAGCTTAAATTAGAAATCCAGAATTTAGCAAAAACCACCTGTGTGCTATCGCCTCTAAAATCTTCATCAGTCGAAGCAATTAAATAATATTTCCCAAAAGGCAGGGCATTGAGTTTTATTTCTGTTGTGTTATTTCGATAATCTTTGGTTTCAGGAAGTTTTTGTTGCCACTGATTTTCAGGTTTACGTTTATTAAGTTCAGCCAAAAACTTTTCTTGTTCATATCTATCATTCAGTTTGTTTAATTGCTCATCGGCTTCAATAATTTTTAAATGAAGGCCTATAATATTTTTATAATTTACCAACGCTAAAAATGACTTGTTGGCTACATTCACATTCTCCACTTGTAATGAAAGTGCAGGTTGTAAAATTTGTTGTTTCAACATCTTACAATTGTGTGCGCCTTGGGTTTTAGGAAATTTTTGAATTACAGAATTGCATTTTTCTAAAGAGGCCTCCCCCCAACCCCCTCCTACAGAGGGGGAGTTGGCTTTCCCATAATAGACTTGTGCTATTTCAAAACCTGTACGAGCAGTAATGGTATCGTTTTTAAAATCTGATTCTAATTTTTGCAATGCCTGCAAATACAAGCTGTCTTTATCAGCAACAATAGACTTTCGTTGCATGAATTTTAAACGTTGTAATTCTAAATCTACCAACGCATTAGCATCGTTTTCTTCTAAGCGAAAAGCAGTGAGCTGGCGATATAATACCAACGCTTTATAATCGTGAGAAAGTGAGTCGGTTGTAGTAACTCGCAAAGCGACAAATTTATTGGCATCGCCAAAAACTTCAGGGTTATCTATCTTAAACAAATCGCTGGGCTTGGTCATGCCGCTTTCATCGTTACTAAAAAATTCAAGTGCACGATGCGCTAAGAAATCGTATAATGTCGGGCGAAAATTTTTAGAACCTGCTTGAATAATTAAAACAGAATCCATTAAGGTTAAATCAACCCGCTTCAGGCTGTCAGCATTTTCTAAAGAGGCTATATAGAGTTCAGCAGTTTTCAATAAAAACTTTTCAGCATCCCAGGTTTGTATGTCGTCATTTTTAAAATCGGCAGTAATGGTTCGTTGCAGAATTTTGTAGCGATTATTTTGGTAATAATTCCAGTATTTTTCAGCTAAAATGGATTGCAATAATGGCTTTGATGGAAAAGGAATATTTTTTATTTCTTTTTCTATAAACTTAATATTGTATTCATCTGCATTTTCTTCGTGCCAGTTGTTATTGGTTTTATAAATAATAGCTTTGATAATTTGCGCATAGTTTTTTTCTGATTTTGCTTTTTTGTAAACCTCATCAATAACATTTATTACGGTTTCAGGTTGTCCAAGATTCAGCAAAGAATCTACCTGAAGCCATTCTTTGGTGTAAGATTTCCCGGGCGAATATTCTATTTCTGTTGCAGTATTCAGCCTCAGGATTTTTGAAAAGCCTATAGCAGCAACAATAATGGTTATAACAGGTACTATAAAATATTTTAGCTTCATAAAAACTAATTCTAAGCTTTAAAACTAATTAAGTGTTTAATCCTCAATTGTTTTTTGTAATACAAAGTTCGGGCTTTTCGGGCGAAAATAATGCCAACTCTACATAACTGTTTTTGCTACATCTACTATGATTCTAAACAAATAGCTTTGCATAATTCAGGATTGAAATCTTTTTTGAAGTCAATATGTTTGAGAATGTATGGAAAAGCAGGAAGTATTAGTTAACAAAATTGCGCAAAGTGGCCTCATTACCATTGATCTGGAAGATTATTGGGGTAACGAAACAATTGTTGAATTCGACTTAAAAAAGTATTTAGTTAAGGAATTGGTGTTAATGGAAAAGCCATTTCGGGAAGCATTGCAGTTGATAGATTGGAGCACTTATACAAATAAAACGGTTGCCATTTATTGCTCTGCCGATGCGTTAGTGCCTATGTGGGCCTATATGTTGGTGGCCTCTTATTTAAGTAAACAAAGCGCAAACTTTTTCTTTGGAAGCATTTTAGAAGCTGAAGAAAAACTATTGCTGAAAAATATCGAAGGAGCATTGCAAAATAAAGACTACACAGAAGCCAAAGTGATATTAAAAGGATGCGGAAAAAAGCCTGTGCCTGCCTCAGCGTATATATTGGCAAGCAAATTGCTTTTACCGCAAGTAAAAAGCTTAATGTTTGGCGAGCCTTGTTCAACAGTGCCGGTGTTTAAGAAATAATTATGTAACTTAAAATGCGTTACATTAAAAAATTAGTTTGTTATGAAAAGAATTTACATTTTATTAATTGTCTTTGCCGCCTTCATTGGCGGTGCAGTTGGGGTTGTGTTTTTTCAAACAACGTTGAATGTATATGCTGATGAAAGCAAAAATATTTTTGAAAGCATAAAGTTTGCCCCAACACGTGTTCCCGAATCGCCAACGTTTGCAGGTGAAAGAGTGCCCGTAGAAGTTTTTGATGTAAAAGAACGTTTAGACCGTGAAATTCTGGTAAATACTTACTGGCACTCTAATACCTTTCAAAACTTTAAAAATGCCTATCGCTATTTTCCAACCGTTGAAAAAATTTTGAAAGAAGAAGGTGTGCCCGATGACTTTAAATATTTAGCCTTGGCAGAAAGCGGCTTAAGAAATGTTGTTTCTCCTTCTAACGCAGCAGGAGTATGGCAGTTTTTAAAAGAAACCGGCATTCAGTATGGCTTGGAGGTAAATAATGTAGTAGATGAAAGATATCATTTAGAAAAAGCTACTCGTGCTGCCTGCCAGTATTTAAAGCAGGCAAAAGAACAATTTGGCAGCTGGACTTTAGCTGCTGCTTCATATAATGTAGGGCAAGCAAGAGTTAGAAAAAGTATTGCCGAACAAAAAGTTGATTCATATTACGATCTTCATCTTAATGAAGAAACTTCAAGATATGTTTTTAGAATTGTGGCACTGAAGGAACTGTTTAATAACCCGCAGAAATATGGTTTTTATTTTACCAGCGAAGACATGTACCCGCCTTTAAATTGTAAAACAGTAACTGTTGATACTTCCATAACCAATTTGGTGGACTTTGCTATTCAGCATAATATTAATTACAAAACCCTTAAGCTGCATAACCCCTGGTTGCGCCAGCAAAACCTCGAAAACAAAACAGGGAAAGTGTATGAAATTAAAATACCATCTTAAATTTACACTGAAATAAACTTTGGCTTAGGTATTAAAATAACGAATCGTTTTTGCCCAGTTCTTTGCGCATTTTATCAAGCAACGTAGATTTAGAAATAAAGCCTAAAAACTTACCTTCTTTAAGAACGGGCAGGTTCCAGTAGCCCGAGGCATCGAACTTTGACAATGCAGTAAGCATCTTATCTTCAGCATCAATAAAATAACCGGAAAGGTACATAAGGTCTTTAGCTTTAATTGTAGTGTTTTTTTCTGCTTCAAACATTAACGGGCGCAAGTCGTCAAGAGTTATAATTCCCAACAGATTCTTATTGTTATCTAAAACCGGAAAGAAATTCCTTCTGCTTTTAGAAACTATTTTCAACATTTCTTCAAGAGTAAATTCAGGATAAAAGATATGATAATCATTATCGGTAAGGCGTAATAAATCTAAATGATTCAGGGTTGCCCATTCATGTTCTTGTTGTTGTACATGGGTTTCGTCTTTATGAAAATGAATAGATCTTTTTTCAAAATATATTTTAGTAAAAAAAGATACTGCTGAAACCAGCATTAGTGGTACCAGCAAGCTGTATCCGCCTGTTATTTCAGCAACCAGAAATATTCCTGTGAGTGGAGCATGCATAACTCCTGAAAGCAATGAAGCCATGCCAAGTAAAATAAATACTACAGCCGGCATATTAAATCCCGGAATAGTTTCTGCGGCAACTAAATATATTGCATAACCCATATACCCGCCTGTAATAAAAGATGGAGCAAATTGTCCTCCATCGCCACCGCTGTTAATGGTTAAGCTGGAAGCTATAGGTTTTAATAAGGTTAGTAAAATAATTACTAAAGGAAGTACTACGTGCATGTTTACATTTCTAAGCTGTAACATGGGAGGTAATAAGTCAATGCCGGTTTTTGAAAACAAATCGTAAATACCGGTGTAGCCTTCACCATATAATCTTGGGAAAAGCAAAACCAACAATCCTAATATTGAACCACCCAAAAGCGCACGTAAATAGTCATTGCTTATCTTTCTTGAAATGGTTTTCATACTCCACGACACTTGTGTGAAATAAACAGAAAGCAATCCGCCCATTATCGCAATTAAAACAAAGAAAGGTACTTGTTCAATATTTGTTTCATACTGTGAAAGCACCACTGCAAATAAACTTTCAGAAGAAAATAAGCCTGCAAGTAAAGAGCCAAAAGCTGCTGAAAGCAATACAGGAATAAAGTATGTTGCCGTTAAGCGAGGCATAATAACTTCCATTGCAAATACTACTCCTGCAATGGGTGCATTAAAGATGGCAGCTATACCCGATGCTGCCCCGCAACCAATAAATAAAATGCGATAATTTATATCGAGCCTGAAAAAACGGGCAATATTTGAACCAATGGCAGAGCCTGTTACAACAATAGGTGACTCCAAGCCTGAACTGCCCCCGAAACCAACAGTAATGGCAGAAGTAATAAGTTTTGCGTAAGTAAGTGAAAAATGAAGTAATGCAGATTTTTTTGTGATAGTTTGAACAATATCTCCTACTCCATGAAACATGCTTCCTGTTTTAAAAACCCGTTTATGAAGAAGTGTTACAATTAGTATGCCTGCCAATGGTGTAAGAAAGAGTAAATATGAAGGAAAAAACTTAACGGCATTTCTTTCTATATAATGCAGCAGTGTTTTTAATATTATAGCCGAAAGTCCTGATAATAATCCGGTTAAAATACTAAGGAGAATGATGGTTTGGTAGGGGCCTACGTATTTGCCCAACCATTTAATTCCTGTTATATAGTATTTCTTACTACTATTCATTTAGGTAACAGCTACAATTTTAAAAATTATTCTATGAAGAGTTTTTTGCAAAGTAAAATGATTTAAAATTGTATGAATAAACTTAAAAATGAAGACAGGATATTAAATGATTTCCATATCGTTTTTTTCAATCCAACCTACTTTTCCATCGGCTAATTTAATTTTTTGCCAATCTCCTGCCTCTTCTAAAATTGCAGCTTTTACTCCTTCTCGAAGAATAAATAAATCTACAGCATTGATTTCGGGTGCGCTTTTTATATAGGTGTTTGTAACCATTACAATGCCATATTTATTCTTTTTCTCAAAGCTATTCTGCCTGTAAGCAATTAATAAAAAAACTAATGATGCTGTAAGCATTATTAGTGCAGAAATAAAGGAGACTCTTTTTATTAAAAATTTATTTGAAAACAAAAACACTATACCGCCTACAAATGCCAGCCATAATAAAACCAACGATGTTTTTCCCCAGCCATTAGCGGTTTGAGATGCTAATACGTTTTTAAACCAAGTAACTAGCATCATTTGTGGAACTGCTTCAATTCTATCATTCACACGAAGATTTGCAAGTTTTAAGTTAAACTCAATATCATCATTATCAGGGTCAATTTTTTTTGCTCTTTCGTAATTTAAAATAGTTAAACCGGTCTGATTGGTTTTATAGTAGCAATTCCCCAGATTATAATATACTTCAGAAGATTCGTAACCAAGCGTTGTAATTTTTTCATAGACCTGAGCAGACTTCTCATACTCTTTTTGTTTATATAGTTCATTAGCCTCATTGAAAAGCTGTTTGGGATCTTGAGCAAATAATGCTACCGTATTTACTACAATAAGCAAAAGTATATTGATGAGGTTTCTCATTTCAATTGCGATTCTAATTCATTAATAATGGTTTCTGCATTGTTATAAACACTTTCCATACTTCCACCTGAAACTGAAGCAAACAAAGCCATTTCACATTCTTCTATTATTGAAAATATTTTTCTGCTTGTATCTGCATTTATGCCTTTACCGGTTAAGGCAACAGTTGCAGTTTCTTTAGATAATTCGCTTTGCGGAATATTTAATTTATCGCTTAAATAGCCCCACAAAGCCTTAGCAGTTTCGTCATAAAACTTCTTTTTATCGCCTGCCTGCAAATGTTTTTTTGCTTCGCCTAAACGCTTGCCGGCAACTTTGGTTGCTTGTTTCTTCTTGAGCAAAGAAGTGTTGCTTTTCAGCTCATCGTCTCTGCGTTTAAATAAAATAAAGCCAATAAATAAAATGAAAGGGGCAATGTAAGCTCCCGTAAACAAAGCTGTTCCAAAAAGCGTGCTGTTTTTTTCTTGAAAAGAGGCCGTAGATTTTATAAACCGAATGTCTTCACCAAGCAATTCAACTTCTTCTTTTTTTATACCTGTAACTTGCTGTGTAGTTGCAGCAGATGCCTGACCTGTAACCTTAATGGTAAACTCAGGTGAGTTATGTGTAACATAATCTTTCTTATTTACATCGAAATAAGTAAACTTAAAAGAAGGCACTTTAAATGAACCGGGTCTTCGTGGCACCAATAAAAAATCGAAGGTTTTATAGCCGGTAACATTATTATTGCGTTTGGTTACCGATTCATTGGTTTTTGGGTCAAACACATCAAAATCTTTAGGCAACTCAAGCATTGGTTGCTCAATCATTTTAATATTGCCATCGCCAGAAATTTTTATACTTAATGTAATAGGGTCATCAACACTGGTTTCATTTTTATCTAATTTCACATCCATTTTAAATGCACCAACAACCCCATTAAAAGTTGCAGATTTATTAGCATTGGGTAATGCTTTCACTTTCACTTTTGCCTTGTTGCTTTGCATTTTAAAAGGCACATCTTGATAGGTAGCAAAAAAGTCGTCCCAAATACTGCGTTGTCTTCCTTTTGTTTGCACCCTCACTGTTGTTTCAAGTTCCATTGCATCAACCTCCAAGTCTCCTGGTCGCTGAGGGAATAGCGCAACTTTTTTTAATGTAGCCACATCAAATTGCACCCCTTTATATACTTCTTTGCTGAATTGGATATTTTGAACATTTTCTAAATCTTGGGTCCAAAAACCACTAAATGCGGGCACTTTAGAAAAGGTAACATTCCCAATTTGCATTCTGGTGTATAACTTGAATGTTGCAGTAACCTGTTCCCCTTGATATACTTCGTTTTTGTCTAAAACCATCATTACAAAAACATTTTCTGCAATTTGGTCTTCCAAAGTAGCAGGCTTTCCGCTTTGCGATGAACTGCCTTGCTTTACAACTTCAACAGTAACACTATTAGATTTTAGTGTTCTGCCCGACACTTCAATGTAGCCAGGCTCTATACTGAAAGAACCCTCTTTTTTAGGTTGTAAAAAGTAAGAAAAACTTATTGAACGAGACATGCTCCCGTTAATAAACTGCATGTTTGAAGATTGATTGGGGCCGCCTACAACATAAAAATCTTCTAACGATGGCGGTGTAAATTTTCTGCCATCAGCATTTTCAAGCGTAAACGTTAACTGAAAAGTTTCTCCTAAAGCAACTTTATTTTTATTTAAAGTAGTTCTGAAAACAATTTCTTGACTATATGAAACGGAAAATTGGATAATTAAGAGGATTAAGAAAACTGGTTTTAGGCATGGGAAATAAAATACTTTTTCGGCAATACTGTTTCTTATAGCTGCTGAATTTGTTGTTAACTTATTTTTCAAATTTTTCATTTCTCTCAATTTTCCTAATCTAAAACACTACCAGTCTTTTTCAACCTTTACTTTTTCTGAAGTGCCCTTAATTTTTTGCAATTTCTCCTGCACTTTTTGTTCTTCATTTTTTAATGCGTCTAATAGCTTTTGAGCATCTTCTTTTGATATTTGTGAGGGCTTGGGTTGTGGCTTTTGCTGTTCTTGACCATCGTTTTGCTTTTCTTCTTCCTTGCCTTTGTCGCCCTTTTGTTCGTTCTCTTTTTGATCTTTATTTTGTTCTTCTTTCTTGTCCTTACTGTCTTGCTGCTGTTGATCTTTGTTTTGGTTTTGCTGATCTTTATTTTTGTCTTTATTCTTATTCTGGTCTTCTTTGTTTTGTTGGTTTTGTTGTTGCTTTAATTTTTGTAAAGCATATGCTAAGTTATATTTAGTATCGTTATCGTTAGGGTTTAGTCTTAAGGCATTTTTATAAGCATCTACGCTTTCTTTGTATTTATTGTTTTCTAAAAGGCTGTTACCCATATTATGATACGCTTTTGCTTTTACAGCATCATCGTTGCTTAAAGCGGCAACCGTTTCAAATTGTTTTTGTGCGTTTTCATAATCTTTATTCTGAAACATCACATTGCCTTTGTTAAATAAAGCTTCAATAGAATTTGGCTTTTTTGCTAATGCCTCATCATATTTTTTTTGTGCTTCATCATACTTCTCGTTTTTATACAATTCATTGCCTTGCCGAACATATTTACGCTCTTCCTGAGAGAAAATATTCAGGCTGAATAAAACCAATATGAATATGAAACTTAAATGCCTCATGTGTTTTTAGGTTTAAACAGTTCATTAATATTTTTCCACCACAGGCTTTTTCTTTCTGAAATAAAAAACTCAATCATCAGCAAAACAATACTTAATAAAATGAAATATTGAAACTGGTCTTCATAGTCGGTAAAAATGCTTTCTTCAAAATCTTTTTTCTCCATGCCCGAAATTTCATTGATAATACTTTCAATTTCCTGAGAGCCGGCAGACAATCTGAAATATTTTCCATCGCCTTTTACTGCCAGTTGCTGTAAGGCGGTTTCATTCAGCTTAGATAATACAATATTGCCCTCGTTGTCTCTTTTAAAATCGGCCTGAATACCGTTTCTATAACTTGGAATTGGCGCACCCTTTGGTGAGCCAACACCTACAGTATATACCACAATACCTTGTTGTGTTGCTTCTTCAGCCATTTCCAACACATTGCCCTCATGATTTTCGCCATCGGTAATAATTACCAAAACTTTGTGTTTTTTGTCTTCGGCATCAAAAGCATTTATGGCAAGCTGAATGGCTTCCGCAATAGCTGTGCCTTGGGTAGGTACCATTTCGGTATTTATATTCCGAAGAAATAACTTTGCCGCAGAATAATCTATGGTAATGGGCATTTGTAAATAGGCCTTACCGGCAAAAACTATTAACCCAATTCTATCGCTCTGTAAGCGTTCTATAAAGCGTGAAATGAATTGCTTTGAACGATCAAGCCTGCTTGGCTTAATGTCTTCAGCCAACATACTTTTTGAAACGTCTAACGCAATCATTACGTCAACCCCAGTTCTTTTTACCTTTTCATATTTGGTGCCTATTTGTGGGTTGGCAATGGCAATTACAAGAGAAGTAAAAGCAAAGAACAAAAGAATGTATTTAAAGATAAACTTAACCCGTGGCCTATCGGGCGAAAGCTTTTGAATTAATGGTAATTCACCCAAACGCCTGAAAGCAATGTTTCGCCACCACACATACCAAATAAATAGTCCTGTTAATGGCAGAAGAGCCAGTAACAAGTATAAGAATTTAATATGTTCAAACTTCAGTATTTCCATTTATAAAAAACTCAAAACTCAATGACTTAATTTTCTAATTTTCATAATTTACTTAAACTACACTTCTTAAAACTGAATATTTCAATAATGCCTCTAAGAATAGCAATGCTGCTGCCAGCAAAGCAAAGGGCAAAAACTCTTCGCTCACCCGCTGCACCGTTGCTACTTCAATTTTTGATTTTTCTAAAGTATCTATCTCGTCAAAAATTTTCTTCAGGCTTTGATTATTAGTAGCCCTGAAGTACAAGCCTCCTGTTGCTGCCGCAATCTTTTTCATTAACTCTTCATCTATCTGTACCTCCACATCCTGATATATTGTTCGGTTGCCATATTTAAACGGATAAGGCGCCATACCTCTGGTTCCTACTCCAATTGTGTAAACCCTAATATTATTCTGAATGGCTAAGTCAGCTGCGGTAAGCGGGTCTATAAATCCGGCATTATTTACCCCATCGGTTAACAAAATAATTACCTTACTTTTTGCTTCACTGTCTTGCAGGCGATTTACTGCAGTGGCAAGCCCCATGCCAATGGCAGTGCCGTCTTCAATTAAACCATCTTTTACTTCTGAAATTAATTTTTTCAAAACAGCGTGGTCGGTAGTAATGGGGCATTGTGTAAAACTTTCACCGGCAAACACTACAAAACCAATCCTGTCGGTTGGTCTTCCTTCAATAAATTCTACAGAAAGTTTTTTAGCAGCTTCTAATCTGTCGGGTTGAAAATCTTTTGCCAACATACTGCCTGAAACGTCTAAAGACATTACAATATCAATACCTTCAGTTGTTACGTTGTCTTCTTTCATGCTGCTTTGCGGGCGAGCCAGGCAAACTATTAATAAACAAAGCGCAATAATTCTAAACAAAAACAATGATTGCTTTAGCCATGCTTTCCAACCTGATTTTATGTGTGCAACACCTTGCAAAGAAGACAGTTTGAATTTCGGAAAACTGCTATTGTAACGCCATGCATAATACAATAGCATAAGCGCAGGTAAAGCCAATAAATAAAAGGCTTCGGGATTAGCAAATTTTATATGTTTCCAGAATTCGGTCATTATTCTTTATGCTCTTCATATTTAGTTGCCATAATAAATTCGAATGCGATTTTATAACTGCGTTCATGCTCATCGGGCAACGGATTTACTTTGGCAAACTTTACCAAATCGGCTAACTCCAGCATTTCTTGCAATACCATTTTTTGCTCTTTGGCTACTGCGAAAATTCGCATCTTCTCTACAATCTCATCGGTAGTGGCTTCTAATGCTACGATATCAAAACGATTTTCTAAATATTCTCTCATTATTTCCGAAAGAGCCGAATGATAGGCTTTCACTTCACCCTGTTGCCAAAGCTTTTGTTGTTTTAAATCTTCTAATTTTTCTAAAGCTATTTCATGCGATGGGCGTTTAATTTCAGGAGCAGCTTCAACAATTGGCTTAGGTTTCTTTCTGTATCTTAGATATAAATAAATAGCCAAAACAATAAGCAATAATATAAGCGTTCCATAAATTAATTGGTCTTTAATTTCAGCAATTGTAAAAGGCAAATTGAGAGGCTCTTTTATAGGCTTAATACCTTGTGCTGTATCTACCTCAACCGTTGCTATAAAAAATTGAAGTGTATTGGATTGTAAACTATCAACCAGATTTTCTTTCTTATCGAAAAACAAAACGGTTAAAGGCTGAAAATTATAGCTGCCCGAATCGAAAGCCATTAAAGTATAAACTGCATTATGCTTTATAATTTTTCCATTAATAGTTGAATCGGAAAAATCGGTGGCAATTACTTCTACGCTATGCAAAGAATCTAACTGAATAGTTTCGGGCAAAACGGGAAACTGAACGGTGTAAGAAGAATCGTAAGTAGCCGCCAATTTCAATTTTATATAATCGCCAATTACATAATTTGAAGTGTCGGTAGTAGCCTTTAGAGTAAACTGCGCAAACGCATTATAACCTAACAATACAGAAACCAATACCAGCACAGCAGCAAATAATTTTGGGGCATTATGGTAGTTTCTGTTTGTCATATAATTTTCAATTCTCTTTATGCTGAAATTATTTTTTTACGCCTCGTTTCTTAAACATCATCATCAACTTTCTTACATAGTCTTCATCGGTTTTAATAGATTCTAACTGTGCACCACATTTCAAAAAAGCATTGCGGGTATATTGCACATGCTCGTTATAAAATTTTGCATATTGGTATCTTACATTGTTATCTGAAGTATCTAACCAAATTTCTTTTCCTGTTTCGGCATCAATAGTTTTTATTAAACCAATATCTGGCAGCGTTGCTTCACGCACATCATGAATTCTAATACCAATTACATCATGTTTTCTTGAAGCAATGATGAGTGCATCTTCGTAGCGTTTATCCATAAAGTCTGAGAGCACAAAACAAATACTTCGCTTCTTCATCATATTGGTTAAGTACTGCATAGCAACGCTGATGTTAGTACCTTTTTGCACCGGTTCAAAATTCAGCAACTCACGAATAATTCTAAGAATATGCGTTTTGCCTTTTTTGGGCGGAATAAATTTTTCAATAGTATCGCTGAAAAAAATTACGCCCACTTTATCGTTATTGTTGATGGCCGAGAAAGAGAGCACAGCACAAATTTCAGTAATTAATTCGCTCTTAAACATTTTATGTGTTCCGAAGAAAGACGATTGGCTTACATCCACCATAATCATTACGGTAAGTTCTCGTTCTTCTTCAAACACTTTTACATAAGGATGATTGAACCGTGCCGTAACATTCCAGTCAATAGCCCTGATGTCATCGCCATATTGATACTCGCGCACTTCGCTGAAAGACATGCCTCTACCCTTAAATACCGTATGGTATTCGCCCGAAAACAAGTGGTTAGATAAACCTCTTGTTTTAATTTCAATCTTGCGGACTTTTTTGAGTAATTCGGTTGTTTCCATTTTTTAGCCCCTCTCTCAACCCCTCTCCTACAGAGAGGGGAGCTCACTGATTAAATTTTTGTCGTAAACTATTTCAATAAATTTTAAAAAATATTTTCTCCCCCGCCACTCGTCTCTAGTCTCTCGCCCCTTTATACTATGGCACCTCAACAGCATTCAAAATCTCACTAATAATTTCTTCGGTAGTAACATTTTCAGCTTCAGCTTCATAAGTTAAACCAATACGATGACGCAACACATCGTGGCAAATAGCTCTCACATCTTCAGGAATAACATAACCCCTGCGCTTAATAAAAGCATAGGCTTTTGAGGCTAATGCCAGGTTAATGCTGGCACGTGGCGAGCCGCCATAATTAATTAACGGTTTTAATTTTTCCAGTTTGCTTTGCTCAGGATGTCTGGTGGCAAACACAATATCTAAAATGTAGTTTTCAATTTTTTCATCCATATATACATCGCGCACAGTATTTCTTGCCTTCATAATTTCTTCGGGCTTCACTACCGATTGTATGTCTAAAGTTGCTTTACCTACATTCTGACGAATAATATGTTTTTCATCTTCTTTAGTAGGGTATTTAATAACCACTTTTATCATAAATCGGTCAACCTGCGCTTCAGGCAATGGATAAGTACCTTCTTGCTCAATGGGGTTTTGAGTAGCCAAAACCAAAAACGGTTCTTCTAATTTAAAAGTAGTATCGCCAATAGTTACTTGTCTTTCTTGCATTGCCTCTAGCAAAGCACTTTGCACTTTTGCCGGAGCACGATTAATTTCATCGGCCAAGATAAAGTTGGCAAACAATGGCCCTTTCTTAATTACAAAATCATTTTTTTGCTGATTGTAAATCATGGTGCCCAACAAATCGGCAGGCAACAAATCGGGTGTAAACTGTATGCGCGAAAATTTAGCATCTACAGCCGTTGCTAAACTTTTAATCGCTAAAGTCTTCGCAAGTCCGGGAACCCCCTCAAGCAAAATATGCCCTTGAGCCAACATGGCAAGAAGAAGCCTTTCGAGCATATACTTCTGCCCAACAATTTTTTTACCCAATTCTAAATTCAACAATTCTACAAAGGCGCTTTCCTGATGAATGCGTTCGTTGAGTGCTTTAATATCGGTTGCTTCCATATTCAATTTTTAGATACGCAAATTTATAAGACGAAGTTTTGCTAGTGGTAGTTAAGAAAAGTTAAGTGCAAACACCTTAGTGTTTGGTGTATGGTAAATAGGTTTTTTACTGATTATTTTATTACAATAAAAACATTTTTTCTTTAAGGTATCTTTGCGGTATGGAACAACAACCCAAAAGAACAGAAATTGGCGCATTAGGAGAGTTCGGCTTAATAAAAGTACTTACCGCACCTTTCAAAAACATTCAAGAGTCCACATTAAAAGGTATTGGTGATGATGCTGCGGTAATTGATACAGGCAATGGCAACTGTATGGTAGTTACTACCGATTTATTAATGGAAGGGTTTCATTTTGACATGGTGTACACCCCGCTGAAACATTTAGGTTATAAAAGCGTGGTAGTAAACGTCTCAGACATTTATGCCATGAATGCCACGCCCAAACAAATTACTGTAAGTATTGCCGTGAGTAATCGTTTTTCTGTGGAGGCTTTAGAAGAGTTATATGAGGGAATTCGCTTTGCTTGTCAAGAATATGAAGTTGATTTAGTAGGTGGCGATACTACTTCTTCTTTATCGGGATTAGCAATTAGTATTACAGCTATTGGCGAAGCAAAAACAGCCGATATTGTTTACAGAAACACTGCTCAAAAAGGCGATTTAATTTGTGTATCGGGCGATTTAGGCGGGGCTTATTTGGGCTTGCAATTATTAGAGCGTGAAAAAAGAATTTTCTTAGAACACCCTGAAGCGCAACCTGATTTAGAAAATCAAAAATATTTAGTAGGCCGCCAGTTAAAACCCGAAGCACGTAAAGATATTATTGCTGCATTGAAAAAAGCCGGAGTAAAGCCAACTGCCATGCTCGATGTGTCTGATGGCTTGTCTTCAGATGTGTTGCATATTTGCACACAATCGAATATGGGTTGCTTAATTTATGAAGATGATGTGCCCATTATGAATGATGTGTTTATGAAAGCACTCGATTTTAATTTAGACCCTATTACTTGTGCGCTTAACGGTGGTGAGGATTACGAATTGCTTTTCACCATAAAAAAAGAAGACAAAGCTAAAATTGATGAGATAGCCGATATTTCAATAATTGGTGTTATTACCGAAGCATCGGAAGGTTATAAACTGAAAACCAAACAAGGTAATTTGCATGAATTGAAAGCTCAAGGCTGGGATGCATTGTTGAAGGTGCAGAAAATGACAAGAGAGAACTAGGATTTATGATGTATGATTTCAGATTTATGATTTGATGATGAACACCACTTCATTTTTTTCTCACGGCAAACTAATGCTCACAGCCGAATACTTTGTGTTAGATGGGGCTTGGTCTTTGGCATTGCCTACTATTCAGGGGCAAAAATTAAGCGTGGCTACTGTTGAAAAAAAAGAATATTTCATTCATTGGCAAAGCGTAGTTGAAAATGAAATCTGGTTAGATTTTTTTCTTGCTGAAAACCTTGAAATAACCTTGCTGCAAGGCGAATTAGAAAAGGCTACCATTATTCAGCAACTATTAAAAATGGTGCAACAAGAAAAGCCTTCGTTATTGCAAAATCATAATGCTTATCAAATAAAAATTGAAGCCGATTTTCCACGCAACTGGGGCTTGGGCAGCAGCTCTACCTTAATGGGCAACATTGCCCAATGGTCGGGCTTAAATGGTTTTATGCTGAATGAAAAAATATTTGGCGGTTCGGGTTATGATATTGCTGTGGCGCTGGAAGGCAAGCCGGTTTTATATCAGTTAGAAAACAAAAAACCTGTTTATAAAACCACCACCATACATTTTCCTTTTGCTGAAAATTTGTTTTTTATTCATCTTAATCAAAAACAAAACAGCCGCGAAGGCATAGCGCATTACAGGCAGTTAACAATCGATAAGCAACCGGTTATTCAGCAGTTAAACGAAATAACTCAAAATATTTTTCAGGCTGAAAACTTACAGCAATTTGAACATTTGCTGAACCAGCATGAAGACATCATAGCCCAATCGCTTCAGTTGAAAAAGGTAAAAGATTTATTTTTTGCCGATTACTGGGGCAGCGTAAAATCTTTAGGTGCCTGGGGAGGCGATTTTGTATTGGCCACCAGTCACAAAACCAAAGCCGAAACGCTGCAATACTTTCAGCAAAAAGGCTACGAAACAATAGTAGAGTACAAAGACATTATTTTTGCAAACTGATTTACAAAAGCTAAAGAGAAACTACAAGTGAGCAACACTACCCAACAAGGAACCGTGAAATGGCAAAGCCCTGCCAATATTGCATTAATTAAATACTGGGGAAAAGCGGGGCATCAAATTCCGGCAAACCCATCTATCAGTTTTACGCTGAACAACGCCTATACCGAAATGGAGTTGCAATGGGAAACCAAGACCGAAAGCAACGAGTTGGATATTACCTTCTTTTTTGAAGGCAAGGAAAACCCAAAGTTTCGCCAAAAAATTGCCGATTTTTTGCAGACTCGCGTAGCAGAATATCCTTTTCTGAAAACCTTAAAAATTACCATTCATTCTGAAAATTCATTCCCGCATTCGGCAGGCATTGCTTCGTCTGCTTCCAGCATGAGCGCTTTGGCATTATGCCTTTGTTCGCTGGAAAATATTTTTCTGAACACCTTAAATACCGAAAGCGAATTTTTCCACAAAGCATCGTTTTTAGCCCGTTTGGCTTCGGGCAGTGCATCGCGCTCGGTTTATGGCGGACTGGTTACCTGGGGTGAAATTGATGGTTTAGCCAACTCATCGAATGAAGTGGCAGCACCTTTACAAGCTGCCACTCACGAAATATTTAAAACCTATCAAGATGCAGTGATGGTGGTGAGCCGCAGCGAAAAAGCTACTTCGAGCCGTGCAGGACATGCCTTGATGGATGCACACCCTTTTAAAGAAGCCCGCTATGCACAAGCCCGCAGCAATATGCAGGCACTAATAAAAGCCATTGCAGAAGGCGATACCGAAACTTTTGGTCGCATTACTGAAGAAGAGGCCTTAACACTGCATGGCTTAATGATGACTTCTGAGCCTTCAGTATTGTTATTATTGGGCAACAGCTTGGAAATTATTCATAAAATAAGAACTTTCCGCAACGAAAAGCGTTTACCTGTGTGCTTTACCATCGATGCAGGCCCAAATATTCATATATTA
This sequence comes from uncultured Chitinophagaceae bacterium, assembly GCA_964543705.1. Classification (GTDB taxonomy): domain Bacteria; phylum Bacteroidota; class Bacteroidia; order Chitinophagales; family CAIOSU01; genus CAYSGX01. The sequence continues at coordinate 92,045 of CAZIZP010000005.1, read as the reverse complement.
TATCCTGCGGAAGTAAAAAAAGAAGTAGATTCGTTTATAGTTGCTGAATTGGCGCAATTGTGCGAATCGCAATATTGGATTGCCGACCATGTTGGCAACGGACCTAAAAAATTGAAGTAATGGAATTAAAACAGTTAATGCAGAAGTTTCATTCAAAAATTTTATTGTTTGGCGAATACAGTGTTATTCAAAATTCAATGGGCTTGTCTATCCCATTTAATCAGTTTGAAGGCATGTTAGATTTTGCCGATTTAAAAACTGCTACTGAATTTCAGCAAGCTTCTAATAAAAGTCTTCGTAAGTTTTATGTTTACTTGCGCAGAAAACAATTTTTAAGCGAGTTACTAGCCGATTTAGATTTGTTTCGCCTGCGTGAAGATTTAAAAAAAGGTTTGTTTTTCGATTCTAATATTCCGCAGGGATTTGGCGTGGGCAGTTCAGGTGCATTGTGCGCTGCATTGTATGATTTATATGCCATTAATAAAATTTCGCGCGATACCATTACCAAAGATCAAATGCCTGAGTTGAAAAAGATTTTCTCTCAGATGGAATCTTATTTTCATGGCACCAGTTCGGGCATGGACCCATTAATTTGCTACTTAAACATGCCTGTTTTAATTGAAAACAGAAGCAGCTTAGGTACTATTGATTTGCCAAAATCGGTTACAGAAGGTAAAGGCGCCATATTTTTAATTGATACCGGCATGACCGGAAAAACGGCTCCGCTGGTTGAGTTGTTTTTAGATAAATGCAAGCAGAATGAGTTTATAGATATGTGTCGTAAAGATTTTATTCCTTATAACGACAACTCCATACGTGCATTCTTAAAAGGTGAAACTAAAAACCTGTTCAACAACCTATATTTCTTGTCTAAGTTTTTGTTAGAAAATTTAAGCCCTATGGTGCCTAAAGTATTTCAAGGCTTATGGAAAACAGGTTTAGATACTAAAGCTTTCTACTTGAAGCTTTGTGGCTCAGGTGGTGGCGGTTTTTTATTAGGCTTTACTGAAGACTATGAAAAAGCACAGGAATATCTTAAGGACTATTCAGTGAAAGTGATTCACAGGTTTTAAGTTACTTCATTTTAGGCAAAGCAAACTTCTACATTCTTTTTTAATTTCTTATTGCTTTATTTAGCTAGTCATACATAAGTATTTCATAACTTAGTTGCCCAACATACTATTATTATGGAATCGAGAAGACAACAACAGGTTGCCGGGGTTATTCAACAAGAAATGAGTGAGATACTTATTAAAAACGGCAGAAATTATTATGGAAACTCCTTTGTAACCATTTCAGGAGTAAAAGTTACCCCGGACTTATTAGTGGCAAGAATTTTTGTAAGTGTACTGGCTGAAAACGACCGAAAACCTGTTTTAGAAGCCTTAAAAAATAATGCATCGCATATTAGAGGAATTTTAGGCGGAAAGGTAAAAAATCAACTAAGGCGAATTCCCGAATTGGAATTTTTCTTAGACGAATCTTTAGACGAAGTTTTTAAAATTGAAAAACTTTTAAAAGAAATTAAAGAAAAAGAGCACCCAAAAGCCGATGAATAATGCACTGGCATTGCGAATTGCTTTTCGCTATTTGTTCTCAAAAAAATCTACCAATGCTATAAACATTATTACGGCTGTAGCAATGGTGGGCATGGGTGTTGGGGCAATGGCTTTAATTTTGGTATTATCAGTTTTTAATGGTTTTGAAGGGTTAGTGTTATCGCTATACAATCAGTTTACCCCTGATTTGCAAATTACACCTCTTAAAGGCAAAACAATTACACTTTCAGAAGCTCAGCTTGAAAAACTGAGAAGCCACAAAGGCATTACAGCAATTGCGCCTGTGTTAGAGGAAAAGGCAATGTTGAAATACCAAGACAGAGAGTACATAGCCACGGTAAAAGGAATAGACAAAAATTATTTGAAAGTTAATGCTGTAGAAGCTGCTGTTGCCGAAGGCAGTTTTATGCTTAGCGATAATAATTTAGAGTATATGGTTTTGGGTGCAGGTGTTCGGGCTGCATTGGGGGTAAATATTTCAGATGGCATTAACGCTATTTCTGTTTTTTTGCCCCGTAGAGGAAAACAAGCAACTTCCCTGCTGCCTACTGATGCATTTAACAGAAGATTTATTTTTCCTTCCGGAGTATTTTCAATTCAGCAGGAATTTGATTACGAGTATGTTTATGTTCCTGTTAGCTTTTTACGCGAGGCTTTAAAATATGAAAATGAAATTTCTGCTTTGGAAATTAAAGTAAACACCGGAGCAGATATAAATAAAGTAAAAAAAGAAGTTTTGGATATAGTTGGCAATAGTTTTAAAATAAAAGATCGTTATGAGCAAGATGAAACTTTGTTTAAAGTAATGAATACTGAACGTATTGTTGCCTATGGAATTTTTGCTTTTGTAATACTTATTATATCATTCAATATTACCGGTGCGCTTTCTATGATTGTAATTGAAAAATCGAAAGATATTGCGGTGCTAAAAACTATGGGCGCTACAAAGCAATGGGTTACAAAAGTTTTTTTACTGGAGGGCGCGCTAATTGCATTTATTGGATCGGGGGCAGGCATTTTATTGGCTTCATTAGTTGGTTTTATTCAAATTCATTTTGAAGTAGTTAAAATGAACACTTCTACTATGGTAGTAGATGCTTATCCAATAGTGTTTAAAACAGAAAGTTTTATAGTGGTGCTTTGTATTACAATGATTATTGGAATTATAGCCTCACTTATTCCGGCTATCAGAGCAGGAAAAACCATGATGGCACTAAAAGGAAAATAATTTTAGTTTTTCTTCTTAAACTTTGAAATTCTACAGTTGCTGTTTCCACTACAACCTGCTATGTAAAGATTGTCTTCACTATCAAATCCCATTGCAGCCAATGCTAAAATTTCACCTTCATTGTTGCCTCTGTTTCCCCATTTTTTAATAAATGTTCCATCTGGCTTAAATATTCTTATAGCATCATCACACCCAAAGTGTAGATTTCCTTTAGAATCGAAAGCTAATGCATTGCAAAAACTCCCGTCAGTGGTATCCATTTCAAAGGTAAATGTATTAAGCAGAGTGCCTGAGCCATTAAATTTTACAACTGTCATTTTATTTTTTTGGGGAAACATTAAATTAACAAAGAGGGCAAAGACATTGCCATCTGCATCTACTGCCAAGTCTAATGCATCTCCATATTGTACCCCATAGTTCCAATTTGAGATAAACTGTCCTTGCGGGTCATGCTTTTGAATTCTTTGATTATAAATATCCATTACATACACCACATTATTTTTATCGGTGGTTATGGCAGTAGGGCCTGAAAACTCCCCATCCGCATTGCCACATCTACCATGTTGAGAAACAAAATTCCCATCGCTATTAAATCTTTGTATTCTAGATTTTGGAACGTCTATACATGCTGCACAAGAGGGTACTGTGAAATAAAAATAATCAGAGTAATCAACACCATTTACAATTTTACTGCAACCAGAAACTGTAGTACATTGTCCATTCACTACTGCAGTGCCTAGCACAGCAGCGCATGCGCCAAAATCTATTCCGGCTAAATCCATACAATCTGGCGCAGTATTACAATCAGGATTTATATCTGCTACCCATACACTGCCATTTTTAGTTGCCGCAACCCCGTACGGATTTTGAAATTTTCCTGCTTGTGTGCCATCACTTCCCCAAGTGGTAATAAAATTTCCTGTATTACTAATCTTTTGTACCCGCTTTAAATTTAAATCGCTGATGTATTGATTGCCACCGGCATCTACATCCATTCCTGTAATTAAATTGTATTGATTATTGCCAGTGCCACCGCTTCCCCATGCACTTACGTATTCCCAAACTAAATCATCATTGGTAGTATTGTTATTATTGTCTTCGTCTTTTTTACAAGAAAAAATCATCAAAAGAAGTATTGATAGCCCCAAAAAATTCTTATTCATAATCAATAAATTTTCGTTTAACAAAACCTATGAAAAATGAATATAAGAAAAATAATTTTTAAGAAAGTTATAGATTAGTTTCTTATCAAAATCATAACATTCAAACCCATTAAATTCTGTTACTTTCGTTTTTGGTGCAAAACGAATCAATAATTTTCAAATGGCTTAATCACAAACAAGGCTTCACGCTTGCCTTTTATGCAAGCCTGGTAGCTTTTTGTACCTACTCTTGCATGTATGCTTTCAGGAAACCTGTTGCTGCGGGGACTTTCTTAGATTCTAATGCTATTTGGGGTTTGCATTATAAAACAGCTGTAGTTATCATTCAGCTTATAGGCTATGTAGTTTCGAAGTTTGTAGGAATTAGATTTATTTCTGAAATGAATAGTGCAAACCGAGCAAAAACACTTATTGGGCTAGTGTTATTTGCATTACTCACTTGGCTTGGTTTTGCTTTAGTTCCTCAGCCATACAATTTAATTTTTCCATTCTTAAATGGCTTGCCTTTAGGCATGATATGGGGAATAGTATTTTCATATTTAGAGGGCAGAAAGTTTACCGAATTTATGGGGCTTGCGCTAAGTGCAAGTTTTATTTTTGCTTCTGCTTTTGTAAAAGATGTGGCTAAATGGTTAATGAACATAGGCGTTTCAGAGTTCTGGATGCCTTTTGCAACCGGCCTCGTATTTATTATTCCCTTAGTAATTTTTACGCTACTATTAAATCAAGTGCCTCCACCCACATTAGAAGATGAACAATTGAAAACTAAGCGTAAGCCTATGAATGCTTCAGAAAGAAAAAGCTTCTTTATTAAACTGGCAGTGGGGCTAGTATTATTGGTTTTGGTATATATATTGCTTTCAGTTTATCGCGACTTCAGAGATAATTTTATGGCTGAAATTTTTAACGATTTAAAACTCGACAAGTCTTCCTTTACTAATGTAGAAATTTGGGTTTCAGCTTCTGTTTTATTAATTCTTGCTTTAATAATGTTTATAAAAAATAATAAAATTGCTTTACAGATAAATTTATTGGCCGTGCTAACAGGCTTTATTGTAATGGGCATCGCTACTATTGGCAACCTTCAAGGCTGGATAAATAACTACTGGTGGATGTTTGCTACCGGTTTTGGCGCATACATAGCTTATATTCCGTTTAACAGCATTTTGTTCGACAGGTTAATTGCAACATTTAAAACAGAAGGCAACACCGGCTTTTTAATTTACTTAGCCGATTCATTTGGCTATTTAGGCAGCCTTTTAGTAATGCTATACCGCAACTTTGGGCAGGCCGATTTAAGTTGGGCAGTTTTTTTTGCCTATGTTAGTCTATCATTCGGGTTATTAGGCGTTGCGCTTACCATTGGTTCAATGGTCTATTTTCAAAAGAAGGCCGTTTAGTTTGAAAGTATATGCTGAAAAGATCTTAAGAATTAATACTTTTAATTGATTTTACAGCTCACCCCAAAAAGCATTTTTTTGTCTTCTGAAAAAAACAAATTTCAATGGGCCGATAATATGCGGGCTATTGCTACCGTAAGTGTTGTTTTATTGCATGTTGCAGCTCCTGTTTTATATAAGTTTGGAAAAGTTTCTGATTACTATTGGTGGATTGGTAATGTTATAGATAGTACAGTGCGTTTCTGCGTGCCTATGTTTTTAATGCTTTCGGGAGCATTAATGCTTTCTAAAGAATATGAATTGGGCGACTTTCTTAAAAAAAGATTTACAAGAATATTATACCCTTTTTTGTTTTGGAGTGCCATTTATGTTATTAGCAATCTTATAAATAAATATTCAGGCACAAAGCCTTTTCAGGCTGCTGAAGCAATTAACTACGTGCTGCTGCTATACAAGAAAAAGCCATCGTACCATTTATGGTTTGTTTATGTAATATTTGGTATTTACCTTTTTATGCCAATTATTGGCAAGTGGGTAAGAAACAGCACTGAAAAAGAACAGCGATACTTTTTAATTATTTGGTTTATTACCACCATCATAAGTTTTCCTTCAATATCAAAATACACGCCTGAAGTCGATTTAAGATATTTTACCGGTTATTTGGGCTTTGTAGTTTTAGGGCACTACCTTACGGCACATAACTTTAGTAAAAATTTCTTAAAATATACAAGTCTGTTATTTATTTCAGGGGTTTTAGTTACCATATTTGGCACCTATTATATGACAGCACAGTGGGGCAAATTTTATGGCGGGTTTTATGCTTATTTAAAACCAAATATTGTTTTAGCTTCGGTTGGTATTTTTTTTATTCTGAAAGATATTTCGATAACAAATAAGCTATACTTACTAGCAGCAGACTTTATTAGCAAATACAGTTTTGGAATTTATTTAGCACATGTACTCATACTAACCTTACTTTCAGAAATAGGTATAGACTGGTCGTTTATACATCCGTTTATCGGAGTACCTTTAACTACAGTTGTATGTCTGTTAATTTCTTGCCTTCTTGTTTATATGGTAAATAAACTGCCGGTTTTAGGTAGGCATGTTTCTGGATAAAGCTGCTTTTTTATAAATTTCCTCTTAAATGATAGGCTTTTGGTTTTACAAAAGCCCTTATGCCCATGTATGAAAGCGTGCTGCCAAAGCCTGAGTTTTTTCTGCCGCTCCATGGCAATTGCGGGCTTAATCTGTCACAGCAGTTCCAATACACTGTGCCCGAATCCATTTGTTCTAATATAGGTTTTGCTCTTTCGTAAGTATCAGAATAAACAGCGGCAGTAAGTCCATATTGTGTGTCGAGCATTAGCTGAATGGCTTCAGCATCATCTTTTACTTTCATAATACCTATTATAGGCCCGAAAGACTCTTCGTGCATTACACTCATTCCATGATTTACATTAGTTAAAACGGTCGGCTCGAAGAAATAGCCTTTGCCTTCTACTCTTTTTCCTCCAGCTAAAAGCGATGCGCCTTTGCTTAAAGCATCTTGCACCTGGAATTCTAAAAAAGGAACCTGTGCAGCCCTTGAAAGTGGTGCAATATAAACCCCCTCTTCGGTAGGCATTCCCATTTTAAAGCTTTTTACTTCTTTTACGAAAGCATTTATGTACTCATCATACACTTTTTCGTGAACATAAATGCGCTCTACGGCACAACAACTCTGTCCGTTGTTATAAAACGCACCATCGGCAGTGCCTGCTGCAACGTTGGCAATTTCAGAAATTTCATCGGTAACATACAAAGGGTCTTTTCCGCCAAGCTCTAAGCCGCAAGGCACCATTTTAGGAGAAACTTTTTGATAAATGTATTGACCTGTTCTGTAAGAACCTGTAAAGAAATAACCATCTAAAGGCAATTCGAGCAAAACTTCTCCGGCTTCTTTTGCACCAATTATAGTTTGAAAAACATCTTTAGGAATACCTGCTTCATGCATTAATTTTTCAATTTCTAACCCTGTAAGCGTAGTAAATTCTGAAGGTTTATAAAGCACTGCATTGCCTGAAATTAAAGCCGGAATAAAAACATTTACCCCAACTAAATATGGATAGTTCCATGCAGAAATATTAGCAATAACACCCAAGGGCTCAAAGCCTATTTTTTCAGTCATGCTGTTATCTTGCGACAATACTTCATCGGCAAGCCATTTTTCACTATTATCTGTAAAAAACTTTATTCTGCCTTTTGCTCCGTTAATTTCATTTCGGGCTTGTTGCAAAGGCTTTCCCATTTCAGTAGTAAGCGTAAGTGCCAGCGATTCTTTATTTGCTTCAAGTAAATCGGAAAATTTTTGAATGGTAGCAATTCTGTTATGAAGCGATTCTTGTTTCCACAATTTTTGTGCAGCCTTTGCAACTTCATATTTATGAGCTATTTGTTCTTTTGAATGTTCTTGCAGGGTTTTAATTACTTCTTCTGTTGCGGGGTTAATAATTTGCATGAGTTTATGTTTAAGAACACAAATTTCAGAATAAAATGTGGATCCGCTTGGAAAAGTTTACACCAAAAACGGATTGCTTTTCGCTTCTCTTCCAATGGTGGTTTCGGGGCCATGTCCTGAATATACAATGGTATTTTCCTGAAGCGTAAGTAAGTTTTTTTGAATGCTATTGATAAGCGTATCGTAATCCCCACCGGGTAAATCGGTTCGGCCTATACTGCCCATGAACAGTGTGTCTCCAGCGATAACAAAATTGTTTTTAGCATTATAAAAACTTACGCCGCCGGCAGAATGTCCCGGAGTAAAAAGCACTTTAAAAGTAGTATTGCCAAAAACAATATCTTTTTTAGTATTAATAAAATTATCGGGCTCGGGCGAAGCAACCATACTTACTCCAAACATACGAGCATGCTGTGGTGCATTAGTAAGATTGTCCATTTCCAGCTCATGAGCATAAAAAGGAATGTCGTAGTGGTTCTTAACCCACCGATTTCCAAAAATATGGTCAATATGGCAATGAGTATTGAGCAACAAAACCGGTGTTAGATTATGATTAGCAATAAAATCCTGCAGCGCTTCTTCTTCTGCCCTATGATACATGCCCGGGTCTATTATTACGCAAGTGTTGGTTTCATCATACACTACGTAAGTATTTTCTTGAAAAGGATTAAACGTAAAACATTTCACTATTGCCATACATTAATTAGATTTGGATTAGAGTGTGATTGAATTTGTTAAACTTTCTGCTCGCAAATGTAACTATTGATTATTTAGAGCGTTATTTACTTTAGGTGCAAAAAAATCATTTCCATATTTCAGTTATCATTACTCTTTTATTATTGCTTTGGGGTGCTAATGCTGCCAAATCGCAAGGCACACAAACCGATTTTGGACAAAACCGTGTTCAGTATAAAACCTTTACCTGGCAATTTTTTGAATCGAAAAACTTTGTTACCTACTTCTATATGGGTGGTCAAGAAAATGGAAAGTATGCAGTTCAATATGCAGAAAAAGTGTTGCCCGAATTAGAACAATTAATGGAATACCGCATGAAAGACCGTATTGAAATTATGGTGTATAACGACCTTTCAGATTTAAACCAAACCAATATTGGTATTGGAACACCGGTACACAATACAGGCGGACAAACGCAAATCATAAAAAACAAAATGTTTATTTACTTCAATGGCAATCATACGCATTTTGAAGAGCAAATAAAAAAGGGCATTGCACAAATAATGCTAAGTCACTTAATGTTTGGCGGCAATTTTCAGGAAGTATTACAAAATGCTGTTTTAATGAACCTGCCGCAGTGGTTTGTAATGGGGCTTGTTGAATATGTGGGTAAAAACTGGGATGCAGCATTAGACGACAGGCTTAAAGATGCTATTTTAACCGGAAGATTTAAGAAAATAAATCATTTAAGAGGTGAAGAGGCTGCTTTTTTCGGTCACGCTTTTTGGCATTATGTAGAAGAAAAATTCGGTAAAAGCACAGTAAACAATTTGCTTTATGTTACACGCACCAACAGAAATCTTGAGAGCGGCTTAATGTTTATTATGGGTGGCAATATGAATACTGCTTTAGCCGATTTTTACAACTATTACTATCAAATTTTTTCGAAAGAGAAAGAAGGAAGAGAAATTCCTGATGCAGCCAATTTTACCAATACTAAAATTAAAACCAACAGAACTTATAAACAGCTAAAGCTTTCTGAAGATGCCACTGCCATTGCTTTCACCAGCAACGATATGGGCAGATGGAGGGTTCATATGCATGATATAGAAGCTGATAAAAAGAAAGTAATTATTAGGGGCGGACACAGAACCAATACTCAAAAAACCGATTATCAGTTTCCACTACTTGCATGGTCGCCCGATAATAAAACACTGGCAACAATTTTTGAAAAGCGAGATAAACTAAGACTGCTTTTATATAATAGAGAAGAGAAGAAAAAAACAAAAACTTTTATTACCAAGTTTCAGTCGGTTCACGATTTTAGTTTTGGCGAAGACTCTAAAACCCTTATTATGTCTGCCATTAATCGCGGACGTTCAGACATTTACACGTATTTAATTCCTTCTACCACAGTTCAGCAACTTACCAACGACTATTACGATGATATTAATGTAACCTGGTTTAAAAACGAAACACATAAAGGCATACTCTTTGCTTCTAACAGAACTTCCGACACCCTTTCTGCTTCAAGTTTAGATTCTAATACCCTTTCAAGCAATTTTGACATATACTTTATTGATAAAAACAGGGCTGATAATGTGCTAACAAAAATTACTAATACACCACATATTTCAGAAACCAACCCACAACAGTACAATGAAAAATACTTCAGCTATTTATCTGCCGAAAGCGGTATTCAAAACCGTTACTTAGGATATGTAAAGAATATTTTTTTAAGAGACGATTCAGTTTATTTCTTTAAAGATTCTACTATAGTTAATCCCTTGTGGAATATTGAAGCATTGGAAACCGAACCTGATTCTTTTAAAATAAATAAAGTTTATAAAGATGTTGGAGAAACATTTCCGCAAACAAATTTTGTATCAGACATAGTTGAAGAAAACATTAAGTATCGAAGCGGCAAAACAGCCCAGCTTATGCTTATTGATGGTCAGCCTAAATTTTTGGTTGCGCCCACAACTTCTGAAGTAAATGAGTATTTGCCTGCATTTCCAAAAACCCATTATGAAAGTTTCAGAAGAAAAAAACTGGAAGCCATAAGCAAAAAAGAAAAAGAGGCCCAACAAAAAATTCAGGAAAAGCAAAAGCAAATTGAAGAAATTATTGCCGATACTACTGAGCTTATAGATGAACCTGTTCTTTTCTTCCAATCGGAATTTAATACAGCACCCGAAAATAATGTTCGTTTTACAAGGCGTAATGATGGCTCATTGGTTTTAGATGTTTCAACCTTAGAAGAAAAGGCAGAGCCCATTTTCAGATTTAATAAAGTGCAACCTTATCAATTGCGATTTTCTACAGATTATGTAACGCTGAACTTAGATAATAGTCTGATTATTACCCGATATCAAAAATATACACCCGGTTATCCAGGGTTTGAAAACCCGGCATTGGGCCCTATGTTTACTTTGGGCACAGGCGATCTTTTTGAAAATCATAAAATTACAGGTGGTTTTCGTTTCCCGTTTAATTTCGGCAATTCAGAATATTTTATTGCCTACGATGCTTTGAAAAAAAGACTTGATAAGCGCATTAAGTATTACAGAGGCGTTACCAGACAAGTTTTTGATAGTAATGAAGTGCCTTACTTTGGTATTGCCCCTCAGATTACCGCTATTGAGGCTAAGCAAAAAACCAATTTTATTGAGCTTAAATTAAATTATTCTATAGATGTAATTAGAAGCATCAGAAATTCTTTATCATACAGAAACGACAGAACTGTTTTTCTTTCAACCGACCAAATAAGTTTGCGCATACCTACCTATGCTGAAAACTGGCTAACATACCGATTTGAATATGTTTTTGACCGCACTATAAAAACCGGGTTAAACCTGATGAATGGCCTTCGCTTTAAGGTATTTGCAGAAATTCAGAAAGAGTTTGAAATGAAAAGTCGTAATGTAGTAAATGACTTTAATATAAAACTGCCTTCGATAAACGATGCTTATTTAGGAATAATTGGTATTGATGCGCGCCATTACCAAAAAGTTTACAGAGATATTATATGGGCAAATCGCTTTGCATACAGTAGTTCTTTCGGTACCAGAAAAATGCTTTATTACCTGGGGGGCGTAGATAGCTGGATAGGCTTGGGACAACGTTTCGATAATTCTATTCCCGTAAACGAAGGCAACAATTATGCTTTTCAAACCATAGTAACCAATATGCGTGGTTTCAGGCAAAATGTAAGAAACGGAAATAATTTTGCTGTAATAAATTCTGAATTGCGTATTCCTGTTTTTAGCTCGTTAATTCACAGGCCTATTCGTTCTGAATTCATTAAAAACTTTCAATTGGTTGGCTTTACTGATATAGGTACAGCATGGGAGGGCTTTAACCCCTACGCAAAAGAAAACCCTTTGTTTTCTGAAACCATAGGCAGTCCGCCATTAACAGTTGTAGTAAATTATTATAGAAACCCAATTGTAATAGGCTATGGCGTTGGAATGCGCTCAACATTACTCGGTTATTTTATACGTTTCGATTTAGGTTGGGGCAACGACAGCGGCAGGGTAGGAAGACCAATTGCTTACCTTTCTTTTAGTACCGACTTTTAGAAAAATCTTTTTAAAAAGGTTTTATTTTAATTTATTTACTCGTTCCGGCCGATACAAAAGCTTCGATAAAAATCTATTCTTTTACACTAAGAATTAAAAATTCAAAATAGCTTAGGTTAAATGCTTTTAAGGCATAATGCCTTTTAAAAAAAACAGTCGAAAAAAAATCACGTTCTTTGCAGCGGTTAAATAAAGCTATACGTTATGAAGTTTGAAAATTCACTTTCGTTTGCACAACAATTAGATAAGGAAGATATTTTAGCATCATTTAGAAACCTGTACTATATACCGGAAAAAAACGGAAAGTCTATTATTTATTTATGCGGAAATTCTTTAGGACTTCAGCCAAAAGCCACTAAAGATTATTTAGCTCAAGAACTTGAAGATTGGAAAAACCATGCCGTTGAAGGACATTTTCATGCTAAAAACCCTTGGTTTAAATACCACCATTTTTTCAGTAAAGCAGCTGACATAGTGGGAGCAAAAACGGAAGAAGTAGTGGTAATGAATACACTTACCGTGAACCTTCATTTAATGATGGTTTCGTTTTACAAGCCACAAGGAAAACGCTATAAAATTTTAATGGAAGGTGGGGCTTTCCCCAGCGACCAATATGCTGTTGAAAGCCAGCTAAATTTTCATGGTTATAATTATCCTGAAGGGGTAATTGAGTTGTTTCCAAGAGCAGGCGAGCATACTTTAAGAAAAGAAGATATTCTGAATACGATTGAGCAATATGCAAATGAAATTGCACTAATAATGATAGGTGGTGTTAACTACTACACCGGACAGTTTTATGATTTACAAGCAATTACTGAAGCAGGGCATAAAGCAGGCGCAATAGTTGGTTTCGATTTAGCACATGCTGCTGGCAATGTGCCTTTGCAATTACACAACTGGAATGTTGACTTTGCAGTATGGTGTAGTTACAAATATCTAAACTCCGGGCCGGGTGGGCCAGGGGGTGTTTTTGTGCACGAAAAACATGGAAACAATACTGATTTAATTCGCTTTGCAGGTTGGTGGGGCAACGAAGAAGCTACACGATTTTTAATGAAGCCCGGGTTTAAGGCACAGCGTGGCGCAGCAGGCTGGCAACTAAGCAATGCACAGGTTTTAGCTATGGCTGCACATAAGGCTTCGCTCGATATTTTTTCGCAAACTAATATACAGCAACTAAGAAAAAAAAGCGTGTTGCTTACAGGTTTTTTAGAATTTTTGCTGAAAGAAAAAATTGCGAATAAAGCACTGGATATAAAAATTATTACCCCTGAAAATTCCGATGAAAGAGGTTGTCAGTTATCGCTATTAACCGGAAGCAATGGCAAAGCAATGTTTGATAATTTAACCGCTAACGGAGTAGTTGCCGATTGGAGAGAGCCGAATGTAATTCGTGTTGCGCCTGTACCTATGTACAATACTTTTGAAGATGTTTACAAGTTTGTTGAACTCTTATAATATTATTTCAAATATTTTTTAAGACCTTTCAGGCATTCGTCTATATCGCGGTGTACCACGCTTTGTACCGAGCCGCCAATATATCTTTTAAGCGGATTATTGCCAATTTTTATAGTATTGTTCCACGTTACTTTGGTTTGATGCTCATCAATTATTTGAAGCCTAATTACACCGGGCAATTCAAACTTTCCTTCTTGTACGCTTAAAAAAGTTTGTACTTCAGAATCTTTTACATAGTGAGTAATTTTCAGGCTTCCGTTTCCGGCATGGGTGGCAGTCCAAGTCATTTCAGTTTCTGAAGGATACTCAAGTTGCATAGTTTTATCAATGTTGGGGCTCCAAATGCTCCAATGTTTCCATTTATTCAAATTAGTAAGTGTAGGGTATATTTCTTCAGGCTTTTTGTTCAGCACAATTTCATTTTCTACAATAATTTCTGAAGGTAAAAAAAAGCCACCCATCATGAATGTGGCTAAGAAAATAGATACCAAAAGAATGATACGGTATTTTAAAGGCATGTTGCGAAACTAAATATTCTTAATTGAACAAAGTGCTGAAATCTATTTTACCGGTTTCCCAAAGAAGATAAGCATATAAATAAAAGCGTATAAAGCGTGTGGTAAAGGCATATTTTGCGTAATGCCAGAAGGTATGCCCGAGCGCGCCTGAAATCATACTAATTAAAGCGAAAGGTAATGGCGTAGTTGCAGCAATAATGATTAAAATGCCATCGAACTTATCGTAATACTCAATAAATTTTCCGTAGCGGGGATTAAGCCGCCACCGCTCTAAATGCCCTTTTTTTCCTAAATATCGTCCAATATAAAAAGCTCCTGCGCCACCAACATAAGAAAGAATGGTCATAACGGTTACCCATTTCCAGTAAATCCAGGCCCCATCATTAAGATATAAAAACATAAAAATTTCAGGTGGCAACAATCCTAAACTAACTTCATTTAAAAAAAAGAAACTAAACACCCAAAAAGGTTGGTCAGAAATAGGCCTAATCCATTCTTCATAGTGTTCGTCAACAAAGTGTTTAATAGTAAGTAATATTGTAAGTACTGCAGCAAACGCAAGTATGCCTTTCAAAATATTTCCTGAAAAGTATCTGAAAAGTTCTTTACGTTTTTCGGGCATTAATTTGGAGATTTAAAGCACTTCGAAAGTAAAGCTAATTCTTTATGACACCTAACTGTTTGCCCACTTTCACAAATGCGTTAACTGCCTGTTCTAAATGCGCTTGTGTATGTGCTGCTGAAAGTTGTACTCTTATTCTTGCCTGTCCTTTTGGTACTACCGGATAAAAGAACCCAATTACATAAATGCCTTCATGTAATAGTTGACGTGCAAAATCTTGAGCCAGCTTTGCGTCATACAACATAATGGGTACAATAGCATGTTCGCCCGGCTTAATATCAAAGCCGGCCTTGGTCATCTCGCTGCGGAAATATTTTGTGTTTCGTTCCAGTTGGTCGCGTAGTTCAGTAGTTTCACTCAACAAATCGAGCACCGCTATTGAAGTGCCGGCAATAGAAGGCGCTAGTGTATTCGAAAATAAATAGGGTCTTGAACGTTGGCGTAACAATTCAACAATTTCTTTTTTCCCTGAAGTAAACCCTCCTGATGCGCCCCCTAAAGCTTTACCTAATGTTCCGGTAATAATATCTATTCTGCCCATTACATTTCTGAATTCATGAGTGCCTCTTCCCGTTTTTCCCACAAAGCCGGAAGCATGGCATTCATCTATCATAATCAGTGTTTCATATTTTTCAGCAAGGGTAACAATTTTATCAAGTTGTGCTATAGTGCCATCCATGCTAAATACGCCATCGGTAACAATTAATCGGATTTTTTGTGCTTGTGCAGCCTGCAATTGCTTTTCCAAATCGTCCATATCGTTGTGGTTATAACGATATCGGATTGCTTTACATAAACGAACACCATCTATAATAGAAGCATGGTTCAGCGCATCGGATATTATGGCATCTTCTTCGCCTAACAAGGGTTCGAAAACACCTCCGTTGGCATCAAAAGCGGCAGCATAAAGTATAGTATCTTCCGTTCCTAAAAATTGCGCAATTTTTTCTTCTAATGTTTTGTGAATGTTTTGTGTGCCGCAAATAAATCTCACCGAACTCATACCAAACCCATGAGAATCTATATACCGGTGTGCAGCTTCAATAACTTTGGGATGAGATGAAAGCCCCAGGTAATTATTAGCACAAAAGTTTAAAACTGTCTCTCCAGTATTCAAAGTAATTTCTGCCCCCTGAGATGAGGTTATAACGCGCTCCTCTTTATATAAACCAGCTTCTTTTATTGAAGCTAATTCTGATTGCAGTTTTTGTTTAAATGGTTCAGGATACATTGTATAAAAATTGTGCCGTGAAGTTATGGCATTTTTAATTTTTTACTTTTTGTACTAAAAAACATATTCGTACAGGCGCTTGAATAAAAATTATACTCTTGATGGTTAGCAGAATATTTTAAATACAATGTATAGTATTATTTCCTAAATTTGCGCGCTCTTAAATATTTAAAATAAAACCAAACCATTCATGAAAAAGCATTTTGTTGCATTATTAATACTGCTTTCGGTATTTGCTGGCAGTGTTAAAGCCCAAACTGTCAACGACACTATTTTTTATCCGATTGACAACTTAACAAACCAACCTACTTTATTCAACTTTGTGCCTGCAAATATTGCCGAAGTAGGACAGTTTTACACTGTGCCTGCCGGCTTACAGAATGCACAAGTAACAGGTGTATTAGTGTTTTTCGGATCAAAGTGGCAAAACGGAGCCTCTGACGTTTACAATATAGGCGTTTATAATACCGGGGCCGATAGCTTACCTACCGGAACCCCGATTGCTTCAACAACCTACACAACATCAGGTGTAGATACTACAACCGCAGTTGGGTTTAACTACTACAGTTTTTCTACTCCGGCTACTATTACCAATAATCGCTTTGCAATAACTTTTGAAATTGCTGCCCCTGCTAAAAATGATACCAATAATATTTTCAGTAACGGACAAGGTGATGGACAAGGACGAAGAAGGTCTTTGGTTAAACTAAATAATAATTCTACCACATGGGGAACATTTGTAAATACATGGCAAAAAGCAGCCGATGTTTTTTTCTTTCCGGGCACACAAAATGATTTAGATGTTGACTTTGTTATTTTACCTATTTACAGATATACTCAAAATCCATTTGCTCAGTTTGTAGCCAGCACTACCAGCACCACCGTAGGGCAAACGGTAACATTTACTAACCAATCTACCGGAACTCCTACACCTACTTACAGCTGGACATTTAACCCTTCAACGGTAACTTATACAGGAGGAACTACCAGTACTTCTGCAAATCCACAAGTACAGTTTAATGCTGCAGGCACTTATTCAGTTACATTAACGGCTACTAATACGAATGGAACAGATACAGAGGTGAAGAGTAATTATATTTTTGTTGCTTTAGGTGGCGGTGGTGGCACTGCTTTGTGTGATACTATAGCAAATTTTGGTGCTAATGATGATCCATTTATTTTCACAGTTCCTGCTGCACAAGGCGGAGGATATGTTGGAGGTCATAATGGTTATAACGATGTAAGTAAAGCTGAATTTTTTATTAATCCCAATTCTACTTCTGAACTAAGAAATGCCTTTTTATTCTTTGGTGTAGCTAAAGCTTCAACACCACAAAAAACCATTAAGGTTAGAGTTTGGGATAACACAGGCACAGATGGTGACGGCAACCCTGGTGCTCCGGGAAATATATTAGCAGAAGGCGATGTTGCAATATCTACTATTCCGACTAATGGCGATGCTTTGCAGCTAACACTTAATCCTCCTTTAACGGTTACAACTAATTTCTTTATTGGCATAAGCTATACCTATGCAGCAGGTGATACAGTAGCGTTACTGCTTAATGATGACGGGTTTACTGTTCCGGGTACAGCTTGGGAACAATGGAGTCCTGCTGTAACTGGCCCTTGGTATCCTTTCACCACCTCCTATACAACTAACCAGTCGTTCTTTATTTTAGCCGATTTATGTGCGCAATGCCCGACTATTAATGTTAATACTGCTAACGTAAATAATAACACTTCATGCGCTGCTCCTAATGGTTCGTTCACTGTAAATGCAACAGGAGGCGCTACCCCTTATGAATATAATATTGGAAATGGTTTTCAAACTTCAAACAGCTTTACAGGTTTATCCGGGGGCAATTATACTATAACAGTTAGAGATGCTAATAGCTGTACAGGCACTGCTTCTGTAACCATTTCTACAAACGCCAATAACCCAACATTAGCGGTTGGCACCCCAACTCCAAACACAGCTTGCGCTGCACCATTTAATGGCGCAGTAACAGTTACGTTATCTGGTGGTACTGCTCCTTATAATTTTACTATTACAGGGCCTAACGGTTTTAATCAAAGCGGGCAAGCTCCTATTGCAGGGCCACTTCCGTTAACCGGTCTTGAGCCAGGAACTTATAATGGTAATGTAACAGATGCCAATGGCTGTACAGCAACTGCTTCTGTAACTATCAATCAAAATGCTGCAAACATTACCGTAACCCAAAATACAGTAACACCTAATACTGCCTGTGGCACACCTAATGGCGCATTTCAAGTTACTGCTTCAGGCGGCACTGCTCCTTACACTTATACTGTAAACAGCACTTCAAACAATAATGGCACTTTCAGTAGCCTTGCAGGTAATACCTACACCGTAAATGTTACCGATGCTAACGGATGTACAGGCACATTAAATGTTACCGTTGCCAATAATGCACCAACAGTTACTTTAACCCAAAATACCGTAACGCCTAACACAGCTTGTGGTACGCCTAATGGTGCATTTCAAGTTACCGCTTCAGGCGGCACTGCTCCTTACACCTATACTGTAAATAGCACTTCAAACAATAATGGTATTTTCAGTAACCTTGCAGGTAATACCTACACCGTAAATGTTACTGATGCTAATGGATGTACAGGTACGTTAAATGTTACTGTTGCCAATAATGCACCAACAGTTACTTTAACCCAAAATTCAGTAACACCTAATACTGCTTGTACTACTTTTAATGGAGCTTTTACAGTAACAGCTACAAACGGAACAGCTCCTTATAACTACAATGTTGGCGGCACAGCAAATACTACCGGAACATTTACTAACCTGGCAGGAAATACTTATACTGTAGTGGTTACTGATGCGAACCAATGTACAGGCACTTTAAACGTTACAGTGGCTAACAATACATTAACTTTAAATGCACAGGTAACCAATAACTCGCCCAATACTTCTTGTGTGTCTCCTAATGGTTCTTTAACCGTAAGTGCTACAAATGGTGCTGCACCTTATTCTTATAACAACGGTATCAGCACCAATCAAAATGGTCAGTTTTCTAACCTTGCGGCTAGTAATTATGTAGTTACTGTTACTGATGCAAATGGGTGTACAGGTACGGTAACGGCTACTGTTGTAAACCAGGCAAATGCACCAAGCCTGTCTGTAAGCTCTAACACTGCCAATTCAGCTTGTGTTCAGCCTTATAATGGTGCGTTTACAGTGAGCGCAACAGGTGGCGCAGCTCCTTATTCATATTCTATTACAGGAACCACTAATCAAACCGGTACATTTGCTGCTTTGCAGGCAGGTTCTTATCCTGTTACTGTTACAGGCGCAAACGGATGTACAGCTACTATCACAGTAGATGTGTTAAACCAGCCTACAGTACTCAATGTTCAGGTTGCTAACAATACGCCTAATTCATCTTGCGCTGCTCCTAATGGTTCATTTAATGTAACTGCTACCGGAGGCACTGCACCTTATACTTACAGTATTCAGGGAGCAACAAACCAAACCGGAAACTTTGCAGGTTTAAACGGCAATACTTATAATATTACTGTTACCGATGGTGCAGGTTGTTCAGGAACAGCTTCGGTTACTATTGCCAATTCTCCGGCCGTTGTTACGCTTTCTGCTTCACAATTGCCTGCTACCAGTGCTACCAATCCCGATGGTAGTGCGGAAGTTTCTGCATCAGGAGGCACCGCCCCTTATACTTATGAGTGGAGCAATGGCGCTACCACAGATGAAATTGAAAATGTAGTAGCCGGAAATTATTCTGTAACGGTTACTGATGCAAATGGATGTTCTGCATCAGCTTCTGTAACAGTTCAGTTTACAGTGGGTATTGCAGATAATAGCATTACACAGTTCAGCATTTATCCTAACCCAACTAAAAACAACGTAAATATTATTGCAGAGTTGAAAGAGCCTGCAACTGTTTCAGTTGAGGTGTTCAATATTCTTGGCGAAAAGATTGCTTTATTTGATTTAGGAAAAACTAATAAAGTATCGCACACTATTGCCATGCAGCATTATGCGGAAGGCGTTTACATGATTCGTGTAAACTATGGTGAAAAGTCTATTATTAGAAGAATTGCTTTGAATAAATAATAATAATAGAGTAAGAAAGAAAAAAGGCGGGTTGTATTCATAACCCGCCTTTTTTATTTATAACTACTTGTTTGCTAACTACTATACTGTTGCTTTTCGTAATAAGCCAATGCCATTCTAATTTCTCCGAAAGAAAATTTATCGCCAAGTGTAGTTTTTAAATTGGTTAATCCCGGCTCGGTTTGGTTTTTAATAGCTTCCAGAATAGGAAACAATTTTTCCGCTGGCAATACTTTTGTAATGCTTATTTCTCCTTGCTGAATGAGTTTCGCAAAATGACCTTCAATGGTAGTAATCGTTAGGTTTCTGTCGCTTGCAATTTCTTCAATGGTTTTCCCTTGCTTGTATAGTAGCAAGGTTTCTTTTACAGTTTCTCCTTTTTCTTTTTTCTTTTTCTTGGTGTTGTCGGGTGCTGTTACTTCAACAAAATGTAATTGCATGCGCCACGAAATATCAAAGCTGTTTTCCCAAATTTCTTTATTCAAGGTTTTATGATGCAACATGGCATCGGCAAGCAAGCAGGCTTTGTGCATATCTTTCAGCCTTTTCATTAGTAAAGCATCTAAATCTTCCAGTTCATTGGTATAGGTTTTGGTTCTGCTTAACTGCAACATTTTTTTTCGTTGCAACACTACTTCTTTTACCAAATTTTTAAGTGGTGTATCGAAATAATTTTTGGCTGCCTGCAATCGTTCAAGCAAGAAGGTAATATCTAAAGGCTGCTGCTTAAAAATGCTGTATAGCTGTCTGCTAAAGCGCGAAGCTGTGGATTCCATTTTATAAATTTCTTCAGCTTGCGCTACTGCCCAATCAAACTGTTGTTGTTTTTCTGAATGCGTTTCTTCTTTATTGTAGGTAGCCAAATGATAACGCCATTGTTTTACCACATCAGAAAAATCATAGAGCTGCATTACAAAATCCTCTAAGTATTGTGCCGAAGCAAATGCTAAAATTTTTTTTGTGTCGCCTTGGTTTTGCTTGGTGTTTTCAAAGGCAATTACCGATTCATTATTGCTAATGCCGTTTCTGCCAATGGGCGAAGACAATACTAAACCCTCTAAACTTCTTAGACGCGAAAATGCCACATAGCTTTGTCCTGAAGCAAATACATTTCGCACATCTAAAATGGCTTTATCGAAAGTTAAACCCTGGCTTTTATGAATGGTAATAGCCCAAGCCAAGCGTAAAGGAAATTGAGCAAAAGTGCCTAACACTTCTTCTTTAATTTCTTTAGTGTTTTCATCTACTTCATAGCGAATATTTTTCCACGTATGCTCTTCTACCTGAATGGTATCGCCACTATCGGTTTTCACTATTACTTTATCTTTTTCAAGGCTATGCACCCAGGCTATTTTGCCATTGAAATAACGTTGCTCGCGCGAAACATCATTCTTAATAAACATCACCTGTGCGCCTTCTTTCAAAATCATTTCTCTTTCACACGGAAAAATATTTTCAGGATAATCGCCTTCAATAGCGGCTGCATAAGTGTATGTGGAAGTGTTTAATTTTTTTAATTCGCGCTGATTAATTTCATCGGCTGTGCGGTTATGTGTAGTTAGCGTAATATAACCCTCTTGCGGTGAAGGCGTAAAACCATTTCTATAATGTTCGTTCAGCCGCAATACATCTTCTTGCGTTATTTGATTGTAGCGCAGGTTGTTTAAAATATCGGTAAACTCTTTGTCGCTTTGCCGATAAATTTTATCTAACTCTATGTAAACGGGCGGGTTGTTTTTTAATACTTCCGCATCGAAAAAAAATGGACTGTCATAATAATCTTTCAAAATTTCCCATTCATCGTTTTTTATTACCGGAGGTAACTGTAACAAATCGCCAATAAACAATACCTGCACCCCGCCAAAGGGCTGGCGATTTTTTCTTACATATTGCAACACAAAATCTACCGCATCCAAAATATCGGCACGCAACATACTCACTTCATCAATTATCAGCAATTCTGCTTCGCGAATGGTTTTGCGTTTAATTTCGTTCATGCGCAAGTGACGCGCCAACGAACTTCTGGTTTCAAATTTTGAAGATTCGTGCAATACCAAATGACGTTCGCTGGGAACAAAACCACCCAACGGCAATTGAAATTGCGAGTGTAACGTAACGCCCCCTGCATTTAATGCAGCTATTCCGGTTGGCGCAGCAACAATAGTTTTTTTGTGGGTAGTCTGAATTATTTTTTTCAGAAAAGTAGTTTTGCCTGTACCGGCTTTACCGGTAAGAAATACATGTTGATTGGTGTGATTAATAAAGTTTTCGGCAAGCTGGGCAGGTTCGTACATGTTTCCGGGTAAATACTTTCAGCTATAAAAATACTTGTTTCAGCAATATTCTTTTTCTAAACCGTATTGTAGTTTAATACAGCCTTATAGTTACTATTTTACAATAACTTCGCAGCATGGAAATTTTTGTAGATATAGACAATACCATTTGTTACAGCAAGGGTACTGATTATCCTTCTTCGGAACCGATTGTAGAAAATATTGAAAAAGTGAATCGCTTATACGATGAAGGACATACTATCGTTTACTGGACTGCCCGTGGCATGAAAAGCGGCATTAACTGGCGCGACTTAACAGAACAACAATTAAAAGCATGGGGTGCAAAATATCATCAGTTGCGATTAGATAAACCCAGCTATGATGTTTTTATTGATGATAAAACCTTAAACACCCTCGATTGGGAACAAGGACAATGGACAGAAAAATTCATAGAGCGAAAGAAATCTTAACCCTCGAAAGCGAAGCGATTCGCAATATACCTTTAGACCATAATTTGCTGAAGGCAGTAGATTTAATTGTAGCCTGCAAGGGAAAGGTAGTGGCCAGCGGCATGGGTAAGGCAGGCATTATTGCCAAAAAAATTTCCAGCACCCTTTCTTCTACCGGAACGCCTTCTATTTTTTTACATCCGGGCGAAGCACAGCATGGCGACCTGGGCATGTTGAGCAAAGAAGATATATTGCTGGTATTGTCTAATTCAGGTAAAACAAGAGAATTAATAGAACTGGTAGATTTAAGTAATCGGCTTTTCAACGATAAAGTGCATGTAATTGCCATTACTGCCAATACTGAATCTGAACTAGCAAAAATTTCTGATGCCGTATTAAGCATAGGCAATGTAGAAGAAGCTTGTTCGCTGGGCATGGCACCCACCACTTCTACTACCACCATGCTGGCTTTGGGCGATGTGTTGTGTATGCTGGTGATGGAAGAAATTCAGTTTACTAAAGAAGAATTTTTAAAACGCCACCACGGGGGCTATTTAGGAACCAGAAAATAAACAAACCCGCAAGGTTTATAAAACCTTGCGGGTTTAATTAGAAGAACTTATGAAAAAGCCTTTATTATTAATTGCCGGCCCTTGTGTAATCGAAAACGAAACCACTCCTTTTATAGTAGCTGAAAAAGTTTCAGCAATATGCAGGCAATTAGGCATTGAGTATGTGTTTAAAAGTTCTTACAAAAAAGCTAATCGCACCAGCCTGAATTCTTTTACAGGTATTGATTTTAATAAAGCACTAAATATTTTAAGCGAAGTAAAAAAGCAATTCAATGTGCCGGTATTGACTGATGTTCATGAATCGCATGAAGTGGCTGAAATTGCAGCCGTAGCAGATTACTTGCAAATACCCGCTTTCTTATGCCGCCAAACCGATTTGTTGTTAGCATGTGGCAATAGCGGTAAATGGGTTAATGTAAAAAAAGGACAATTCAGCTCGCCCGAGAGCATGCAGTTTGCAGTAGAAAAAGTGCGCAGCACCGGCAACCCGAAAGTAATGCTTACGGAAAGAGGCACCACCTTTGGCTATCAGGATTTGGTGGTCGATTTCAGAAGCATTCCTGTAATGCAAAGTTTTGGTGTGCCCGTTATTTTAGATGCTACCCACTCGCTGCAACAACCCAACCAATCGGCAGGTGTAACAGGCGGCAAGCCCGAATTAATAAAAACTATATGCAAGGCAGGCATTGCTGTGGGCGTTGATGGCTTATTTATTGAAACGCACCCTAACCCTGCTGAAGCATTAAGCGATGGCAAAAACATGTTGCCATTAGATAAGCTTAAAGCGTTGCTGGAAAAACTGCTTAAAATAAGAGCTGCTTTATAATAGCTTTTCCAATGGTTACTGGTAAGAAAGTTTCACCAGTTTCAGGCTGTTTTTTTTGAAGGCAGGTAAAATGGTTTCGTTAGATGAAATTTGTTTTCCTGAACGCGGCACCACCAATATATCTTCATCGGCAGCATTAAAAGCCACCGTGCGCCCCACTTCTCCTTTAGGGTCTATTTTATAGCCTGCAACATTCGACTTGGTGTAAACTTCTTCGTTGTAAACAAAATTCAACTCGCCTCCTCTTATGTGGAGAGCGTATGAAGAAAAATAGCCATCGTCATCTTCGCTAATTTGCTTTTTACGCAACACTTTCAGCCATTCCTGTTCACCATTGGGCGTTAAAGAAATAACCATAATATCGTTATAATAATTTACCGTAACCGAGCGAAAGGCAGGCCCCGCAGCCGGAACAAAAGAAGGCACCTGCATATTTTCTACATTGGTAAATTTCGATTCGGCAATTAATATAATACCGCCATCAAAACGCAATACCACATCGGTAACTTCAAAGGTGCTTAACCCTTCAAGGTTTTGTGAAGTTTCTTTTCCAACAATTTGCTTATACACTTCTGAAGAAAACTCATTTTGATAATTGCGTTTCAACTCAAAAGTTTCGGTATCGAAAGCCTTATAGAAATAGCCTTTGGCTTGTTTCAGGTTTTCATCGGCATAAAACCCTGAAGCAGTAAGCTGCTTGTTTACATTGTCGATATAAAACTTCACCTTTCCGAAGAAATTTCTGGTGAGTTGCAAATTAAGTGCCTGTGGCGAATAAGTTGAATTGGGCAATGCAAAAACCTTAAGCCTGTCATAATTGGTATCATCGCGCTTAAGCTTGCTGTTATCTGCCAGTATTACAAATATATTGCCCTCATCATCTACAATAACATCATTTAAACCGTAGTCGCCTTGCGGTAAAGGAAAATCAACCTGCTTACGCATCAGCAACTCCAGGTTTTTATTCAGCACAATAAAATTCATTGAGTTTTTTCCCGGCACAGGATAAAACGCCACCATTTTATCGCGATTGTTAGAATGCACAACTTTCAGGTTATCGGCTAAATTATCTTTTCCATAATATACCGAATCGAGTCTCATAAACTTTAGCCCTGTAGTGAACCTGGCATCCATACTTTGCGCATAAATATTCCAGCTTTCTTTAGCGGGGGCAACATAAATAATATTGGTTTGGTCGGGAAAAATTAAAATCTTTTTTATTTGGGCATTGGCTTGTTTTATGTTCAGGTTTTTGCGCCATTTCAGTTTCATGTTGGTTGCATAGGCCTCTATGTAATTATCATACTTGCCATACTCGTGTAAAATAATGCCTTCGTTGTTTTTGCCTAAAATTTTAAACTGTGGTGTTTTGCTCGAAATTTTTTTCACTTCGGAATAGGTTACCTGCTGTGCTTGCAGTAATAATGCAACCCCCATAAAATTCAGCCATAAAAAAAATGCTTTGAAAGAATTTTTCATGTGCTAAAGATAATGAAATAGCCTGTGGACTTTAATGTGGAATAATTTTTGAAAACAGCTTTATTGCTGAAATAGTGGTTCCAAATAATTAAAACAATTTTTGAAATACTTCCTGCACTTTGTTAACCTTCACCACTTCAATTTTATATTTCGAAAGCGGCACGCCCTTTACACTAAATGATGCTACAAATATTTTTTCAAAACCCAGTTTGTCGGCTTCTGCAATACGCTGTTCTATTCGGTTTACAGCTCTTATTTCGCCCGAAAGCCCTACTTCGCCTGCAAAGCAATAGTTGGCGGGCACTACCGTATCTTCATAAGAAGAAAGCAGCGCACTTACCACGGCCAAATCTATAGCAGGGTCTTCTACCTTTATGCCGCCTGCAATATTTAAAAACACGTCTTTTGCCCCGAAATGAAAGCCTAACCGCTTATCTAAAACTGCCAGCAACATGTGTAGCCGTCTTAAATCGAAGCCGGTGCTGCTTCGCTGAGGGGTGCCATATACCGCCTGTGTTACCAATGCCTGTGTTTCAATAAGCATGGGGCGCAAGCCTTCTACCGTAGCACCAATTGTAATGCCGCTTAGCAATTCTTCGCGATGCGACAACAGTAATTCTGAAGGGTTAGATACTTCGCGCAAGCCGGTTTGCTGCATTTCGTAAATACCCAATTCTGAAGTTGAGCCAAAACGATTTTTTGAAGTTCTTAAAATGCGGTAGTTATAATTTCTGTCGCCTTCAAACTGCAATACGGTATCTACAATATGTTCTAAAACTTTGGGACCGGCAATATTGCCATCTTTGGTTATATGCCCCACAATAAACACCGGTGTACCGGTTTCTTTGGCATAGCGTTGCAATTCTGAAGCACACTCGCGTATTTGCGAAATGCTGCCGGGTGTAGATTCTAAAAAAGGGGTTTGCAATGTTTGTATAGAATCTATGATTACTACTGCGGGTTTTAGTTCTTTCAGCTGGTTTAATAACCGGTCGGTAGCGGTTTCGGCAATAATATAACAGGCTGAATTTTTAGTGCCAATACGCTGGGCACGCATGCTTATTTGCTGGGCGCTTTCTTCGCCACTTACATACAACACTTTTACATTGTCGAAACTTAACGCCAGTTGCAGCATTAAAGTGGATTTGCCAATGCCGGGCTCGCCACCAATAAGTATTAACGAGCCGGGCACTATGCCGCCACCCAATACCCTGTTCAGTTCAGCATCTTTGGTAATTATTCTAAACGACTGCTGTAATTGCACCTCGTTAATTAATTGTGGTGCTGCCAGGTCTTCGCCATAAATGTTTTTAGCAGGCTTTGCCGTTTCGGCTGTTTTGCTCACTACCTCTTCTACAAAAGTGTTCCACTCGCCACACGAAGAGCACCTGCCTGCCCACTTGGGCGACTGATAGCCACAGCTTTGACAGATATATACGGTTTTAGTTTTTGCCACAAACCAAAGGTAATCAATAGTACATTTTATTTTTCAGAAAAAATTGGGCCCGCATGCCATTGGCTTTTTAATGTGCCCCAACCCAAAAAATTACTTTGTATTGCAGCTACGCTTAAAACGCTTTTAATGAAGCCGTTTTTTGCACTTTTATCTTTTAAAGGGTAGTGGTGCAAGGGTTACTGCTGTTGGCGGTAGTTATATGCATTTAATAATAGTAAATTTGTCTTATGGGAAAACACTTGAAATTTATATCACCCGAATATCTTGATAAATACTCGTTAAAGTGCAAAATTGACTGGTTAGAGGTATTCCATAAATTAAGGTCAAAGTCAATATTTACAACTGATGATTTTGAATGTTATTTGATAGCTTCTTCGCTATACTCGTCTAAAATTGAGGGTAACACTCTTGATGCAAACAGCTTTTTTAGAAACAGAGGAAATAAAAGTTTTCCAAAGAAAAAAGAAGTGCAAGAGATTGAAGATTTAGTAAAAGCATACAAGTTTGCCTCTGAAAACAACCTGAACAAAACTAATTTCTTAAAAACTCACGAAATTTCAGCTAAAACTTTATTGCCTGCCAATTTACGAGGAAAAGTAAGAAAGCAACAAGTTGGCGTTCACGATTCAAAAACGCTTAAACCTGTTTATTTAGCAGTGGAGCCACAATTTGTGAATGAAGAATTAAGCAAGTTGTTTGCTGATATTTCAGAATTATTGAAACGGGATTTGTCTTACAAAGAGGTTTTTTATTATGCTTCTATGATTCATTTATTGACTGCAAAAATTCACCCATTTATGGATGGTAATGGAAGGTCTGCACGTTTGCTTGAAAAATGGTTTTTGGTGTCTAAGCTTGGTTTGTCGGCTTGGTCTATAAATTCTGAAAAATATTATTGGGATAATCGTCCTGATTATTATCAAAACATTGCATTGGGATATAATTATTATGCCCTTTATTGGGATAGATGTTTGCCGTTTTTGTTGATGCTGCCCGAAGCACTTAAAGACTCTATAAAATGATACAATAGATTGTAAAATCTATTTGTAAGCCACCCCAAAACCCCAACCCAAAAAATTACTTTGTATTGCAGCTTCGCTAAAAACGCTTTTAATGAAGCCGTTTTTTGCACTTTTATCTCTTAAATGGTAGTTGTGCAACAGTTACTGCTGTTATGTCTAGCCCTTTTGTCTGTCATTTTAGTTGAACGTGAATGTGGTCGGTCGTCATGCCTAACTGCTTGACAACCGTGAAATCTAATTTTGTCCGAAGTTAAATTTAAACGTGTTTTTAAATGTGGCTCAATAAATATTTTTCCAATGGTCGGCTTTGTCGCAAAAAGGTTTACGTCCGCCCGATGGGACAGCAGATGAAAAACATCGGTAGCTATACCAAGAAAAACGATAACGGCTTTAAGCAGACCATCACCCGTTATCAGGCACAAAACTGCAATGGCTGTCCGTTTCGGGTCGTTTGTCACAAAGCAAAAAGAAATCGGGTAATAAAAGTCAATCATCGACTCAATTAACCCAAACAAAAGGCTTGGAAAAACTTAACAAGCCATAAGGCATATCTCACCGAAAACAACGACCACAGGATGTAGAAGCCGTCTTCGGCAACATCAAACAAGACAAAGGCTTTAGGAGATATATTCTTGGAGGAAAAGAAAAAGTAAGTATTGAGCTCGGATTTATTGCCATTGCCCATAACCTCATGAAAAAAGCAGCCTAAAAAGAAAGCAAAACCTATTTAAAAACTTTCTATTGCTCACAGCTAACTCGACAGATTAGTGTAGCCAAAAAATTGATAATATTTATCAACTACAATGAGACTTCATAAACAACAATATTACAAAAAAGAGGCTACCCTTTTTGAGTCAGCCTCTTTCATGTTTCTTTCAGTTTTTATTTTACTTAAACCTAATAAAATCTGCATCCTTATTTTACTTTTTTATTGGCAGGTGATATTTTGTAACATTTCCACACTGACTATGGCATTTATTTTATTATTTGAAAGAAAAAAATTACTTTTTCTTAGTGCCTTCAGCCTTTTTAGCTTCAGCTTCAGCACTTCTAAGAGATCTTGTAATTTCTATTGAAGCCACTGGGATTTCAGGAGAGTTGATAATTTCCAAGCCTTCTTCTTTTATATCTCTAACATAAATAGACTTACCTAACCCTAAAGTTTCAATGCTAACCTCAACGGCATCCTTTAGGTTTTCAGGAGTCGCTTTAATTTTTAGTTTTCTCATTTTTTGAATTAGCTTACCACCTGCTTTAACGCCTTCAGATTGTCCAACTAAATTTAATGGCACTTCAGCAATAACTTTTTTGCCTGGAGTAAGTTCTAAAAAATCAATGTGACTAATTCTGTCTGTAACAGGGTTAAATTGTATTTCTTTAATTAATGTTTCATAGGTTTTACCATCTATGGTTACATTTACTTTAAAAAAATCAGGATTGTAAACTAGCTTTAAAAACGAGTTATAGGGCGCATAAAAGTTTACATTCGTTTTACCGCCATAAAGGTTACAAGGCACAAAGCCATTTCTTCTTAAATCACCGGTGTTTTTTTTACCTAATTCTTTTCTTAGGGTTCCTTCTAATGTTAATGTTTTCATTTTAATTATGGGTTTTTATTTATTCCGAAAATTGCGCAATAAATGACACGTGCAACTCGTTGTGTCAACTTTGCTTTATTATACAAATAATGAGTTTATAGATTTGAATTCGTAAGCATTTCTAATAGCCGTAGCGAAAATATCGTCAACTGAAAGCACTTTAATTTTTTCTTGATTTTTGTCATCCTTAAGAGGGATGGTATTGCAAACTACAAGCTCAGTTAGTACAGACTCGGCAATACGTTCATAAGCCTTACCAGACATAACCGGATGTGTAATTAATGCACGGACACTTTTAGCTCCATTGTCAATTAATAATTGAGCTGCATTACATAAGGTTCCGGCAGTATCTACTAAGTCATCTACAATGATTACATTTTTATCGGCAACATCGCCAATAACTGTCATTGAAGCAATTTCGTTGGGGCGCTTTCTGTGCTTGTCGCAAATAACCAAATTAGCATTAAAGTGCTGAGCAAAAATTCTTGCCCTATTGGTGCTGCCAACATCAGGCGATGCAAAGGTTAAATCTTCAAGCTGTAAAGATTCTATATACTTATAGAAAACAACTGAGCTGCTTAAGTGGTCAACAGGAATATTAAAAAAACCTTGAATTTGTCCGGCATGTAAATCCATGGTAATCACGCGATGAACTCCGGCAGTTTCGAGCAAATCGGCTACTAGTTTAGCACCAATTGCCACTCTGGGGCGGTCTTTACGGTCTTGCCTGGCAAGGCCGAAATAAGGTATAACAGCAATTATATATCTTGCTGATGCTCTTTTAGCGGCATCAACAATCATGAGCAATTCCATCAAGTTGTCTTGCGGAGGAAAAGTAGATTGAATAATAAAAAAAACCGAACCACGAACGGATTCTTTAATCATAGGCTGAAATTCGCCATCGCTGAAGCGAACTACTTCTAAGTTTCCAAGAGGCTGACCTGCTTTTTGGGCAATACTTGTAGCTAAGTATTGGGAATTGCTTCCTGAGAATATTTTAATTTCTGATTCCATCGAGTGTTTACCTCTACTTAATCTTTTAAACAGTAAGGGAGCGCAAATGTAGAAAAAAAAATTATTTGTACCAATTCAATTTTAAGATTCAGCAGTTCCCTTTTTTTAAAAAAACTTTAAAATGGATAGGTGCTTTGCGTTACATCAGTATAAGCAATTAACATGGGCAAGTACATAGAAGGGTCAATTTCTCTTCCTGCACCTCCGTACATGGCGGCAGATTTAGGATCACCTTTTTGTACTTTGGCGTATTCTACTGCGGCTTTTAAATCTTTTTCAAACTCTTCTACTATGCCCTCATTAGTTATTTGTGGGCCTGTAATACAAAAATGAAACCCATCGGGATGTTGCTGGCCATTCATGCGCCAACCCTTAGTTTTTAAATAGTCGTTTACGTGGTAAATTTTGAATTGATCTGAGCCTATGGCAGTCATAAACAGTGAATCTCCAAATAGTTTTAGCTCAGGAATACTGCGAACAATATTTTTTATTTGGCTATTCACCTCAAATATTTTTTTTGCCCGTTTTAAGTAGCCTTCTTTACCATAATGAACCATAGCAGCCCAAGTTGCAGCAAAAAGCCCTCCTGATTTGCTTCCATTAAATCCTGTAGAAATATAAATGCCTCCGGGCCAGTCAACATATCCGCTATATTGATATTGTCTAAGCTTTTCGTTCCTGAACAAAACAGTTGAGGTGCCTTTTAGTGAATAACCATATTTATGAGTGTCGGCAGAAATTGCCGTAACCCCGGGCAGCCTAAAATCAAACACCGGACAAGGAATGCCTAATGGCTCGGCCCAAGCTAAAATAAACCCGCCAAGACAGCCGTCAACATGAAGACCAACGTTATGTTTCACGGCAATGTCAGACAGTTTATCTATTGGGTCTATAATACCATGCCCGTAATTACCGGCAGAACCCATAATCATAATGGTATTAGGGGTTATTTTGCTTTCTACTGCTTTAACATCTTCCTGAAAATTTTCGTCTAAACCAACAGTAATAACCTTAACGTTTAAATAATGTGCAGCTTTAAAAAAGGCAGGGTGGGCACTAACAGGCAATATTATTTCAGGCTGAGTGATACCTTTGTCTGCACCCCATTCGCGATGAACATACACCGATTGAAAAATACTGTCGGTTCCTCCAGTGGTTAAAGAGCCACAAGCCTTTTCTTTAGGACTTCTTTTTTCAACTGCATTACCATTAAACAAATCAAGGGTCATTGAAATAATTTCGCCTTCATATTTGGTAAGTGAAGGGCAAACATCGCGCTGAATGGAGTTTACCTGAGAGTAATAAGAAAAAGCTTCATTCAGAAAATCATAATGGTCCTGGTCGCCATGATAGAATGAACCGGAAATTTTTCCGCCTTTCCAGCTGCTGCTTTCTGCAGCATGCATTTCTTTTATTTGCTTTAAAACATCTTCTTTTGACGAAGACTTTTCGGGCATTTTAGTATGAACAGGATATTTGTCCCGATATGGAAATATAGAGTCTAACATTTCCGGATTGGTGCGCATTTCATTTTTTACTAGTTCTATCTTTTTTTCATCGCTCATGCTGCGTTGTACCGCTCTTGCAACTGAGGGTAGGTGTTTTACAATTTGCTTTTCAAAAAATTTTGCAATACTCATAAAAAACTCGGTTAGATTTATTTGTTGATGCTAAATATAGCAAGCTTTATTCACTGTGTTAAATGACAATAAATTAATGCAATTTGTTTTGACTATTAAAACTCATTGTAGGTGTTTTATGAAAAGACAATGCAGCTATTAATTTAAGCATATAAACAATACTAAAAACAAAAAACACATAAGCAAACAATTTAATTTTTTCAGCATTGATTTTCAAAAGACTTTAATAATGGTATTCCATGTAAAAACGTAGCTAAATTTCATAAAAGGCTAAAAAATCATTACTTTTGCACTTCGTTTCAACATTTGGTTGAAAAAAATTCTTTAAAACCTCGCATATCATGGAAAAGAAAAGAGTGCTGATTGTTACGCAGGAAATGAAGCCATACTTTATTAAAAGTACCATTGCTCAAATTGCTCGTGAACTGCCACAACACATCCAAGAAAGCGGCATGGAGATAAGAGTGTTAATGCCACGGTTTAGTATAATAAATGAAAGGCGCCACAGGCTTCATGAGGTGGTAAGATTATCTGGAATTAATATAACTGTTCATGAAGAAGATCATCCGCTGGTAATAAAAGTAGCTTCTTTGCCGGGTGCCAGAATGCAGGTTTATTTTTTAGATAATGAAGATATGTTTAAACGTAAGGGAGTATTTGGCGATGACCAAACACCATTTTACGAAGACAATGCAGAAAGAATGATTTTCTTTTGTAAAGGGGTTTTGGAAACAGTAAAAAAGTTTGGTTGGCCACCGCATATTATTCATTGTCATGGCTGGATGACCAGTTTAATACCTTATTATATGAAAACGATGTATAAAAACGATCCCGTTTTCAAATCTAGCAAGATAATTTATTCGGTATACGAAAACGCTTTCAAAAACAAGTTGCCAAAAAGTTTTTTAACTAAAGCCCCAATAAAATCTGATGATCCCTCATTTGAAGCCTTTGCAAAAGCTGATAATACAGCTTTAAACCTAGGTGCTGCATCATTGGCAGATGGTGTTATAGTAGGAAGCGAGTCAATTGCTAAAGAAGTGCAAGCCTTAATAGATAAAAACGGCAAGCCAACATTGGGTTATTTAGGAGAAGAAGAGTTTCTTCAGGCATATGAGTCCTTCTACGGTAATTTTGTTAAGAAATAGGTTTTTAACAATAAGTTCGGCATGCCATTCAAAAAAAACAGCTTTTTTATAATAGCAGCTTTGTTGCTGCTATTTTCTTTTTGTAAAGAGCCCGTAATTAATGATTCAGATTTAATTCCTTCAAACAAACTGGGTGTTATTGTAACCGATACACTTACTATAATTTCTGAAGTTGTAAAAGAAGACCCTTTAAGAACTGATGAGCTGGCTGTAAATTTATTGGGGAATATGATTGACCCGGTATTTGGAAAATCGAATGCAAGCGTATATTTTCAATTATTGTTACAGACCAATAATATTGATTTAGGAGATATTAACAGCTTACAGCTCGATTCAGCAGTGTTAATGCTTCAGTATGCAGGCAGTTATGGAAATACAAAAACGCCACAAAACCTTGTGGTTTATGAACTGGACGAAACAATGTTCAGAGACTCAGATTACTTTTCAGACAGAGTTTTTCAAACAAAACCAAACGAAATAGGAAGATTAAACGGGTATATTCCTAACTTTTCTGATAGCATTACTACGAGATTTGAGAAATATGCACCTCATCTGAGAATAAGATTAAATGATGCCTGGGCTAAAAACATTATAACCCAGCCCAATTATTCTAATCTTTCAAGTAACGAATTATTTCTGGATTTTTTTAAAGGACTTCATGTAAAAGCAGAAGAAAATAGCGGCAGCGGAATAACTTATTTAGATTTAAAAGCACCCGCTTCAGCACTAATGTTTTATTATAAAAGCAATTTACGCGATACTGTTTTTACTGTGGTAATTAATGCTGATGCAGCTACTGCAAACAACTATAAACACGATTATTCAGGAAGTTATGCCGAAAGTGCACTGCAACCTAATCGTTCAGGAGATAGTTTGGTTCTAATACAGTCTATGGCAGGCCTTAAAACAAAAATTTCTGTTCCCAATATTAAAAACCTGGGTAACATTTCTATAAGCAAAGCAGAGCTGGTTTTGACTAATTTCAAAAACAGTATTGACATAACCAGTCAATTTACAATACCGGGAAGGTTAACGCTAAACGCAGTTGACTCAGTTGGGAAAAATGCCTTTTTAGACGACCAGTTTATTGGAGAAACATATTTAGGTGGCGAGCGATTTCAAGAAAGTAATTTAGAAAAAACGGTTAATCTTTATAAATTTAATACAGCTGTACATTTTCAAAACGTAATAAGCAACCAAAAAGAAGACTATGGTATCTATATACTCACGTTCCCAAGCAACAGAATTGCTGATCGCTTGGTAGCTGGCGGTGGTAACCATTCAAAGTATCCGATGAAATTAAAATTGACTTACACCAAAATCGAATAACCCATGTGTGGAATCGTAGCTTATGTTGGGCATCGTGAAGCATACCCTATATTAATAAATGGCTTAAAAAGACTTGAGTATCGTGGTTACGACAGTGCCGGCATAGCCTTGTTAAGCAACGATATGAGCGTTTATAAAAAAGCGGGAAAGGTTAATGCTTTGGAGACTTTTGCTAAAGACAAGAATATTGTGGGTACCATTGGAATTGGGCATACTCGTTGGGCAACACATGGCCCTCCAAATGATGTAAACGCACATCCGCATTTATCTTATTCTGAAAACATTTCTCTAATTCATAATGGTATTATTGAAAATTATGCCACATTAAAAGAGGGCTTAAAATCAAGAGGCTATAAGTTTCAAAGCGATACAGACACAGAAGTTTTAGTAAACCTTATTGAAGATATACAGAAAAATGGCAAACTGAATATTTTTGAGGCTGTAAGAGTAGCATTAAACAAAGTAGTTGGGGCTTATGCCATTGTAGTAATGTCTAAAGAAGAGCCGGGGCAGTTAGTGGCTGCAAGAAAAGGAAGCCCTTTGGTAATTGGCGTTGGTAAAAATGAGTTTTTTCTAGCCTCAGATGCAACGCCTATAATAGAGCATACTAAAAATGTGGTTTACCTAAACGATGAAGAAATAGCTTTGGTAAATACCCAAGGAGATTTGGTTATAAAAACCATTCAAAATGTAGTAACCACTCCATACATTGAAGAATTAGATATGCAAATAGAGGCCCTTGAAAAAGGAGGCTACGAGCATTTTATGCTGAAAGAAATCTATGAGCAGCCAATTTCTGTGAAAGATAGTATGCGCGGCAGGCTAAATGCTGAAACCGGCATGGTTTCTTTAGGAGGGCTGAAAGATTATTTTAAGAAATTAGTGAATTCAGAAAGAATAGTTACCGTGGCTTGCGGCACTTCCTGGCATGCAGGCATTGTAGGTGAATATTTATTTGAAGATTTAGCCCGCAAAAAAGTGGAAGTAGAATATGCATCAGAATTTCGCTATCGCAATCCCATTATTGATGAAAGTGATGTAGTATTAGCCATTTCTCAATCGGGCGAAACTGCCGATACTTTGGCGGCTATTGAATTGGCAAAATCTAAAGGCGCAACTATATTAGGCGTTTGCAATGTAGTAGGTTCATCTATTCCGAGAGCAAGCCATGCAGGATCATACACTCATGCCGGCCCTGAAATTGGCGTAGCATCCACCAAAGCGTTTACTTCACAAGTAACAGTGCTTACGCTTATGGCACTAGCTATTGCCCATGAAAAAGGCACTATCTCTGCTTCGCGCTATCAACAAATATTGGTTGAGTTTGAAAAAATTCCGGCTAAAATTCAGGAAGTATTAAAGTTAGATAAGTACATACAAGAAATAGCCAAGACCTTTAAAGATGCCCGTAACTTTTTATACTTGGGTAGGGGTTATAATTTTCCTGTTGCATTAGAAGGAGCCTTAAAACTGAAAGAAATATCTTACATACATGCCGAAGGATATCCGGCTGCTGAAATGAAACATGGCCCCATAGCCTTAATAGATGAAGAAATGCCGGTAGTGGTATTAGCAACTAACAAAAGTGCTTACGATAAAATTATCAGCAACATACAAGAAGTAATAGCACGTAAAGGAAGGGTAATTGCGGTGGTGGCTGAAGGTGATGAAATTATTAAAAACATGGCCGAGTTTGTTATTGAAATTCCTGAAACGGAAGAAGCATTAACGCCATTACTTTCAGTTGTGCCTTTACAATTGCTAGCCTATCATATTGCTGTTTTAAGAGGCTGTAATGTTGACCAGCCCAGAAACTTAGCGAAGTCGGTTACGGTAGAGTAAGCTTTTAATCTATTGCAGGTGGATTGAAATAATGCCCAAATCTTGGGCAATCGCATTTCTTTTTAAACACACCACAGCCTTGTAAAGAAAGTGTAGCTAATACAATTATTACGGCAAGTATTTTTGTAGTCTTTTTCATAGGTAATAATAACGCTTCGTAAAACTACTTATTTTTAACACATCTTTTCAGAAGCAAATTTTCTATGCCCCAAAAAAATGTTTTAGTAGCTGCGTTAGATTGGGGTTTGGGTCATGCAACAAGATTAATACCAGTAATTGATTTGCTGAAAGCCAAACAATGTAAAGTTATTTTGGCGGCTTCGGGCAGTGCACTTGTTTACTGGCAACAAATATTTCCGAATGAAAAAATTATTGAGCTGCCGGGTTACAGCCCTGTGTACAAGGGCAACATGAATATGAGCATGATATTGCAAACCCCAAAGTTTCTTAAAGCTATTTATGCTGAAAATGAAGCTTTGAAAAAGATTGTAACGCAGCATCATATTCACGGTATTATCTCCGATAATCGATATGGTTTTTATCATACTGAAATTCCTTCGGTAATTATTACACATCAATTATTTATTCAAACTTCTAAATCGTTTTCGTTTTTAAAACCATTGCTTAAAAAATTAAATTTTCATTTTTTAAAGCAATTTAATTTTTGTTGGATTCCTGATGTACGGCAAGATGAAAATTTATCAGGCGCATTATCGCATGGCGAAGATATTCCTAATCATTGCCACTATATCGGTTTGCTTTCAAGATTTCAGCATAAAGAAAATTTACCTGCAACAAATAATATATTGCTATTGCTTTCGGGCCCGGAACCGCAACGAAGTATTATAGAAAAAAAGTTGTTAATGCAACTAAAAAACTTGAATGAACAAATAACATTAGTAAGAGGAACAAATAAACCTTTCAAACATCAAGAATTACTTTCTGAAAAGACAAAAGTAATTGATATTGCCTCGACAGAAATGTTGCAAGAATTATTAAATGAATCGGCTATTGTAGTTGCCCGTTCGGGCTACAGCACTGTTATGGATTTAGTTGCAACTAGAAGACCTGCAGTTTTAATTCCTACTCCCGGGCAAACAGAGCAAGAATATTTAGCTTACTATTTGCAACAAAAGCAATGGTTTGTTTCGGCAACACAAAATAATTTCAATTTAGAAAAACTTATACCGCAAATATTAAACACAACACCTGTTGTTATTGAACTCCACGCTGATTTATTGAATAGTGCTGTTGATGAATTTTTAGCAACTATTTAAGATTAAAAACCACCATGGCTTTTTTGCCTTCATTAACAAAAGGTTCGGGTTGTTTCGCACCCATTACCCTGTGCAATACTTTTCCATCGGGGTTAATGTACAACAATGTTGGGTAGGCTGTTACACGGTACTTTTCGGCAAATTTTGGTCCATCGCCTTTCTCCATATCGTATTTATAATTAATAAAATTTTCATTGTAGTAAGCACCAACGCTATCAACAGGAAAAACCTGTGCAGCCATGTATTTACAAGGCCCACACCAAACTGTAAAAGCATCAACAAAAATAGGTTTGTTTTCTGCCTGTGCCACTTCCAAAGCTTCTGCCCATGTGCCTTTAAAAAAATTGATGCCCTGAGCTTGAATTGAAGCCGAACTAAAAATTACAGCTAATACTAAAAATACTTTTTTCATGTGTTTAAAATTATTTGCTAATCTAAACATTAATTAACAGGCAAAAATTGTTCCAAAATGAAGACAACAAGAAAATAAAAAATCAAAATGGTTGCAGTTTGAATTTATTTTATTTTCCACCATCAACAAATCCCTGCCAGCGTTTCATGTATTCTATAAATGCTTTCCCCAAATCGGCTTGTTGCAAATGCTCAATTGTATAAGGTGGTTTTTGCGGAATAAAATTAGGGTCTTTGGCTTTAGTTGGGAAATCGGGAATACCAATAGCTGCTTTGCCCAACGCAACAAAATCAGCTCCTAGCGAAATT
Source organism: uncultured Chitinophagaceae bacterium (assembly GCA_964543705.1). Taxonomy (GTDB): domain Bacteria; phylum Bacteroidota; class Bacteroidia; order Chitinophagales; family CAIOSU01; genus CAYSGX01. The sequence goes on along the minus strand of CAZIZP010000005.1, from coordinate 53,360 downwards.
GCTTTTTCAGCATGAACACCCGTCCATATTTCGCCAGCAACCATAATGGCAACATCAGCAGGTAATGCCTTTCTGAAATATTCAATCATGGTTTTTTCTTCATTCAAATATTTTTCAGGCTTCTTTAAAGCATCCCAAGGTGAGATATGTATGAAGTCTGCACCATCTTCAGCCAACAGTTTTGCAAAGTGCAAACTCTCATCAAAGTCAATGCCTTTAAAAGTGTATTTATCTTCAGGCGAAATTCTTACGCCCACTAAAAAGTCAGCAGGTAGTTTGGCTTTTATTTTTTGCAGAATAGTGCGAGAAAATTTTGTTCTGTTTTCAAAAGATCCACCCCATTCATCGTTGCGTTTATTCGTTTCAGTACTCACAAACTGATGCAATAAATAACCGTGTGCCCCATGAAGCTCTACTCCGTCAAAGCCTGATTTGTAAGCTCTTTCAGCAGCAGCCACAAATGCTTCAATGGTATTTTCAATTTCCGCTAAAGTGCCTTCACGCACTTCAACAGGGGCTTTAGAAACGGTCATGGTATGAGCACTGGCACTCCACGGCTGTTGTCTGGTTACACTTTGCGGACTGCGGGCACCGCCATGAAAAATTTGTACAATACTTAAGCTTTTATATTTGCGAATACCATTGGCTAATCGGGTTAAGCCTTCAATATGTTTATCATCAAAAATGCCTAACTCGCCTTCCCAGCCTTGCCCATCTAAAGATACGTGAGCCGCACAAGTAATAATTACACCAAACCCTTCTTTCGCTCTGCGAACGAGCCAACGATATTCATCATCGCTCAAAGTGCCATCGGCATGGCTTTGCAAGTTGGTCATGGGCGCAAGCGTAATTCTGTTTATTGCTTGCTTGCCAGAATTTTTGAAGGTGTAGGGGGTGTAGAGTTGCATAGATTTTTACTTTATTACTTTAAATTCTGTTCGTCTATTTAGTTTATAACATTCACAATCTTCTTCTTTGGTACAGTTGTCATCGGTGCTACAATCTTGTAAGGGCTGTTGTGAGCCATAGCCTTTAGCAATTAATCGACTAGACGCTATGCCTTTTGAAATTAAATAGCTTACACAACTTTGTGCTCGTTTTTGCGATAAGGTAAGGTTATAACTTTCTGTGCCACGGCTATCAGTATGTGAACTTAGTTCTATTTTTATTTCAGGATTTTCTTCCAGCACTTCAAACAAAGTATCTAAAGTAGCTTTGGCTTCGGGCAGTAAATTAAAATCGTTGAAGGCATAGTAAATACTGCTTAATCGATAGGTTTTTTCTTCAATAATTTTATCGAGCAACACATCGAAACGAATGGTGTCAGGTGCTGCTTTCCCAATGGTATTAAAGGGAACTGTTTTATTGAAGTATCCTTCCCTGCCAATATTCAATACATATTGTTGTTCAGGTTTCAGATTAAAATAAAAGGGCTCGTTATTCATAGTGGTTTTTTCTTTCAGTAATAAATTATTGCCTGTTGAATCTATTAACGAAAGCGATACGCGAGCATTTGAAAGTTCATAGTTTTTCTTTGTGTCGGCATCTTTTACAAGCCCCATTATTGCCAGTTTTTTTGGTCTGGTGTATTTCACATAAAAAATATCATCACAGCAGGTAGAGCCTGAAATATTTTCTTCGGAACGATTGCTTACTAACAAGCCCATATTTTTTTCCGGCAAAAAACTAAAATAAAAATCATCAACCGATGAATTGATAGGCAAGTCAACATTGACAATATCAGTCCAAACATTTCTTTCACCCGTTGCCTTAAAAACATCCAAACCGCCAAACCCTACATGCCCATCGGAACTAAAGTATAGTAAGCCATTCAGGTTGTCGTAGTAAGGTGTTATTTCATCTCTTTCAGTATTAATTGCTTCTGCATTTAGGGGTGCAGAAAACTTTCCGTTTGCATCAATAATACTATACCAAATATCTTTTCCGCCTTTACCACCCGGTCTGTCAGATGAGAAATACATAATTTCTTTTCCTTTTTTATATAAAGCAATAGTGGGGTGTAAATTGCTGTACTGAAAATCATTTAATGGCGAGCCTAGTCTTTCTGCTTCATTCCACTTGCCGTACTTGAATTCGCTAACATAAATCTGGCACACGGTATTTGTAGCCACATCATCAAAGCAAGCAGTAAAATAAAATTTCATTCTGTCTGAAGAAAGACAACCGCCTGTAATGCTGGCATTGGGCACATTAAAGTCATTAATTTTTTGCGGGTTGAAAAAAGAGTCGCTTTGAACATCGGCAAGATAAAATTTAATACGGTAATCAATGATTGATTTTCCGGTAAATAACATCATAGTGTCAAGCGGTAAAGAAGCATATAGCAACGTGCTTTCATCCCAAAACATTGGGGCCATTTCAGAATTTTTTGAATTGATATTGCTATTTAAATGCTTAATAAGTAAAGCTTCATCGTTTTCATTGTCAGTTCTGTTTATAGCCATTTCGCAGCCCTTTAATTCAGTTTTAGCATAGTCTATAAAATTATTGCGGGCGTTATAAGTGCTGACAAACTGCTGAAATATTTTTTGTGCTTCAAAATACTCACCATTCATTTTTAGCATCAATGCATAATAATAAGAGGCAAGAGGAAAAGCGTCCTTGTCTAATTCAAAAGCCTTCTGAAAATCTTTTTTTGCACCTGTGTAGTCGCGTATTTTGTAATGTGCTTCGCCTAAACTATACCAAGCTGCGCCAACAGAAGAGTCGCTGGCAATAACCTCTTGTAATATGCCAATGGCATCGGCATATTTACCTGAAGATATTTTTTTATGAGCCTGTTTTAAAGGCTTCTCATGAGATACATTTTGTGAGAAAGCAACTTCTGTACCAGTGAAAAATAAAAAAATAAAAAACACAACTATTGCCTTCATAACTATCATACAAACATAACGCAATAACCCTTCTTTTTGGTTTAACAGTAATTCTATGTAATTATTAATTGTATTTGTTTTTACAAAAAAACAAAAATTAACAAAAAAATGTAATTGCCCGAAACCCCTTATTTCATTAAGGTTTTCAAAGAACTTATTAATCTTGCCACATATTTATGTTTAATCTTTTTATAAAATTATTAAACAAAAATTTATTCGTCATGTTAATCAAATTCAATTAATCAAAATATTATTTCATCAAATTTTTAAATCAAAAACCAATTAGTATGAAAAAAATTCTAACACTTGCGGTCTCAGTCTTTATTGGGTTGAGTGCTTTTGCGCAAACGGCAAGGTTGCAGATTATTCACAACTCTGCAGATGCCGCAGCAGCAACGGTTGACGTTTACGTTAACGGAAACTTATTTTTGGAAGATGTCGCTTTCAGAACGGCAACTGCATTTACAGATGTGCCTTCAGGAGTGCCACTAACAATTGATTTAACTCCGCCAAACACTTCGTTATCATCTTCTGTTTTCAATAAAACAGTAACACTTGCTGACGGTGAAACATATGTAGCTATCGCTAATGGTATTGTAAGTGGTTCGGGATACACACCTGCTTCTCCTTTCGATATATATGTGTATGCTCTTGGAAGAGAAACTTCTAACAATATTAATGAAACAGCAGTTTTGGTTTTTCATGGCGCAACTGATGCTCCAACTGTAGATGTTGTAGAGCGTGGCGTGGGTGCAGGACTAATTATTGATGATTTATCATACAACGAGTTTACAACTTACTTAGATTTACCAACTGCAGATTTTACTTTAGATGTAAGAACTGAAAACACATTGGCCACAGTAGCTTCTTACAGTGCGCCTTTGGCTACATTAAATGCCGGAGGGGCGGCATTAGTTGTTGTGGCTTCAGGGTTCTTAAACCCGGCTAATAATAGTAACGGACCAGCTTTTGGTCTGTATGCTGCGTTGCCAACAGGTGGTGCATTGTTAGAGTTGCCGTCTGTAGCTGCAACAAATGGTGCTGCGAGAGTACAAGTTATTCATAACAGTGCCGATGCTGCTGCTGCTGAAGTAGATGTATATATTAATGGCACATTGGTGTTTGACGATTTTGCTTTCAGAACAGCTTCTGCTTTTACTGATTTACCATCTTTAATCGATATTGAAGTGGCTATTGCTCCTTCAACCAGTACAAGCGTAGGTGACGCTATTGCAACATTTGATTATGTATTAGCTGATGAAGAAACTTACATTATTGTTGCCAATGGTATAGTAAGTCCTTCAGGTTATAGCCCTGCTACACCATTTGATTTATATGTTTACACAACCGGTAGAGAAGCTGCCGCTGGCGGAACAGCAAATACAGATTTGTTAGTGTTTCATGGCGCAACTGATGCACCAACTGTAGATGCAGTTGAGGTTGCAGCAGGCGCAGGTACAGTTGTTGATGACATATCTTACGGAGAATTTCAGGGATACCTGCCTTTAATTAATGCTGATTATGCATTGCAAGTAAGAGATGAAACCGGTACTGTTGTGGTAGCTGCTTATGAAGCTCCTTTGGCTTCTCTAGGTTTACAAGGTGGTGCAGGTGTAGTGTTAGCTTCAGGTTTTTTAAACCCTGCTAACAACAGCGATGGTCCTGCTTTTGGTTTATTTGTAGCATTACCTACAGGTGGTGCATTAGTACCATTACCAAATTCAACAGCAAGAGTACAGGTTATTCATAACAGTGCTGATGCTGCTGCTGCTGAGGTTGATGTTTATATTAATGATGTATTAGAAATAGACAATTTCGCATTCAGAACGGCTACACCATTCATAGATTTGAATTCAGACGTTAATAATAAAGTATCAATAGCTCCAGCCAACAGTACTTCAGTTGCTGATGCCATTGCTAATTTCAATTACACATTAGACAGAAATGAAACATACGTAATCGTTGCCAACGGTATTGTAAGCCCAACAGGCTACAGCCCAGCCACACCATTTGATTTATATGTATTCAATCCTGCACAAGAAGCTGCTGCTTCATCAGGCAATACAGATGTGTTAGTGTTTCATGGTGCAACAGATGCGCCTACAGTAGATGTAGCTGAAGTTGAAGCTGGAGCAGGTACAGTTGTAGATGATTTAAGCTATGGAGCGTTTGCAGGTTATTTACCATTAGCAACTGCTGATTATGCTTTACAGGTGCAAGACGAAACAGGTTCAGTAACTGTAGCTGCATATGAAGCACCATTAGCCACATTAGGCTTACAAGATGCTGCTGCAGTAGTGTTAGCTTCAGGTTTTTTAAACCCTGCTAACAACAGCGATGGCCCTGCTTTTGGTTTGTTTGCTGCATTGCCTACAGGTGGTGCATTAGTACCATTACCAAATTCAACAGCAAGAGTACAGGTTATTCATAACAGTGCTGATGCTGCTGCTGCTGAGGTTGATGTTTATATTAATGATGTATTAGAAATAGACAATTTCGCATTCAGAACGGCTACACCATTCATAGATTTGAATTCAGACGTTAATAATAAAGTATCAATAGCTCCAGCCAACAGTACTTCAGTTGCTGATGCCATTGCTAATTTCAATTACACATTAGACAGAAATGAAACATACGTAATCGTTGCCAACGGTATTGTAAGCCCAACAGGCTACAGCCCAGCCACACCATTTGATTTATATGTATTCAATCCTGCACAAGAAGCTGCTGCTTCATCAGGCAATACAGATGTGTTAGTGTTTCATGGTGCAACAGATGCGCCTACAGTAGATGTTGTAGAAACATTAGTAGGTGCCGGCACTATTGTAAATGATTTGAGCTACGGAGAATTTGAAGGCTATTTGGAATTGCCTACGAATGATTACGAAGTACAAGTTAGAGACGAAACAGGTACTACAACTGTAGCTTGCTATCAGGCTCCTCTTGCTTCATTAAATCAAGACGGAAATGCTTTAATCGTTTTGGCATCAGGTTTCTTAAACCCTGCTAACAACAGCAATGGTGAAGCGTTTGGATTATTCGCTGCATTGCCTACAGGTGGCGCGCTAGTAGCATTGCCTGCTTGTGTACAAGTGAATACTACTGATTTAGTGTTGAATAATGCTATAAGCATTTATCCTAATCCGGTTAATTCAAATGCGGTTTCAGTAACTGCAAATGAAAACATTATAAACACAGTAGTATATGATTTAGCAGGTGCTGAATTGGCAAATGCTAATCATAATACAACTTCAGCATTAGTAAATTTACCAGCCAACATTTCAACCGGTGTTTACATGATTCAAGTAAAAACCGAAAGCAATACCTTCACAAGAAGAATTGTAGTGGAATAATTTTTAATTAATTATTTAAAGCCCTGAAGTTTAAAAGCTTCGGGGCTTTTTTATTTTAATAACAAAAAAATTAAATATAGATTACTATATTCGGGAAAGCTTTAGGACTTAACATTTCCATTAAATGCGTTTTTTCAATAAATTGATGTGTGTTGGCTTAAACAATAGTACATCTAAAGAGCAAGCAAAAGAAATAGCCGCGCTTAATGCAATAAACACCAGTGTTTTAGTTGTTTCTTTATTTCTTATCCCTATAAATATTGTTTCCTATAAATATACGCCTGCGATTATTGAATTTGCGGCCATACTTTTTGGGGTAGTTCCTTTTTATTTTTTACAACACAATAAGCAATACGATACAGCAAAAATTTTACTTTTTGCATACACATGTTTGTCTATAACTCTAATTTCGTTGTATGCAGTATTAAATTTCAAAAATGTAAATACTGAAATAATATTAATTGCTTTTGTTTCAGGCACGGTGGTTTTTTTTAACGGCAAAAAGAAAACCATTGGCTTTACAGTATTAGCAATGTTATACTTTGCCATAATTATTTTTAAATATTACTATTGGCAACATAAACCTTTCAATGAATTTATTTTTGAGTGTATAAATACTTCAGTTTTATTTATTGCTGCTTATGTCATTGTAAGTGCATTTAAAATATACTTTACTGAATATGAACAAAAATTATTAGATACTAATAAAAGGCTTTTAGATATAAATGAAGAAAAGGATAAACTATTTTCAATTATTGCACACGATTTAAGAAGCCCACTTGCAAGTTTAAACCAAATTTTATTAATGCATGCTGAAGGTAATTTAAGCAAAAGTGAATTTGAAATGCTGGTTTCTAAAATTTCTAAAAATGCTACTCAAACATCAGAATTGCTGGAAAATCTTTTACACTGGTCTTCTAGCCAGTTAAAAGGCTTTAAAGTAAACAAACAGCATATAAATATAAACCAAATAGCAAGCGAAAAAATAGACATGCTGCTTCCGTTAGCACAACAAAAAAACATAACTATACATAACAATGCACCTAATGATATTTTTGCTTTTGCAGATGCCAATATGATAAAAATTATTATTAGAAACTTACTTTCAAATGCAATTAAGTTTAGCCCAAGAAATACCACTGTAACTATAGATGCAGTAATGGAAAATAATTACGTTAAAGTATCAGTTAAAGACGAGGGTATAGGAATAAATATAGAAGATGTCGCTTTACTTTTTGTAGGGCTTAATCATACAACCCCCGGTACCGAAAATGAAAAAGGGACAGGTATAGGCTTAGCCCTATGTAAAGAATTTATTGAAAAAAACGATGGGAAAATACTTGCCGAAAAACTATCGGATAAAGGCAGCCATTTTTATTTTACACTTCCTGTTATGTAGTATATATTTTTTTATAAGCAGAAAGCCCTGCTAAAAGATAAATAATTGCCACATATTCAGGCTTTATTAATTCATCAAGTTCGTTGGGCAATAATAAAAATTGAGCTTCTTTTTCAATATTAATAAAATAGGCAATTGAATACAAAACATATAGTTTGAAACTGCCAGTATAACAAGCATAAAGAAAGAAAAATAAAACGCCTGCATGGGCATATCGCTCGTGTATTCTTGTTGGAAAAAAGAAAGCAATTAATGTTAAAAGTCCAAGCGTTAGAAAAATAAATGCATATTCGTTGTCATTGAAAGAAACTTTTGTTTTCATTTTATATAAAACCATTTTCAGCAAAGGAAAAAGGGCAGCAACAAACGCTACAACAAACAAAATGAGCCCAAGCACACGATAACTTATGGCATTAAAAACCAAAACACTGTCGCTAACATTGCGCGGGTTTTCATCTAAAAACAAATACCAGAAATTATAAGCTTTCATAGAAGCAAAATGGTAATAGTTTACCCGCTGTTGCAATGCAGTAATCCATGTGGTTATATTATTTTCAGCATAAAAAGGATACCAAATAAGCAACATGGCTGCTGCCGATAATAACAAAGCCATAAATATTTTTTTAGGCTGAATATTTATTGCAGGCAACAATAACAACACTAAGACCGGAAAATAAATAATTGCATTCAGCTTGGCATTCAATGCCAATAGTCCAAACAAAACTGCTAACACTACATTGCTATATAATGCCGAAATAATACTCATTAAAACCAGAGCAGTGTAAATGCTATCGGTTTGCCACCAAATAAGCGAGTTGTAGATGAAAGCAATATTCAGCAATAAAAACAAAACAATGACGGGCTGCATTTTTATTGCTGAAAAAAACTTAAGTAATGCTGTAATAATAATAAAATCGAAAGCCAACGCTATTATGCGTGTAAGGTATAAGTGGCTTAAAAGTTTTTCTGCCGAATCGAACAACAAGGTAAAGGCATAAATAAAGTAAATGTATATGGGTGGGTAACTGATGTCGGTATTGTTGTAAGCTTTTGCCAAACCATTTTCAAAAATATAAAGCGACCAGTTTTTCCAGTTTTCGCCATCAACGCCCACAAAACCTTTAGGTAAAAGCATTATATACAATGCAATAACCATTGCTACCAAAATATAGGTTTGCTTTAATGCTGAAATGGATTTGTGATAAAACAACTTATTCCTCTGTATTTTCTTCAACAATATAATTTCCGCCCCAAAACTCTGAGCGGTAAGGGTAGCGTATTTGGTACATTTCTTTTACCTCTTCCACAAGTTTTTTTCTGAAAGCATCTATGTTTTCTTTTTGGGTAGCAGAAATAAAAATACAATCGCCATTAGTGCGCTGTTTCCAGGTGTTTTCTAAATTGTTTTTCAGTTCTTGCTTTACCTCATCGTGCAAAAATTCATCGAAATGTTTTTCGGCATACAAATCCATTTTATTGAAAACCATAATTACCTTTTTATCGGTAACTTTTAATTCGGAAAGGGTTTCGTTTACCACTTTTATGTGGTCTTCGTGGGCGGGGTGGGCAATATCAACTACGTGCAATAAAATATCGGCCTCGCGTGCTTCGTCTAAAGTAGATTTAAAACTTTCTACCAAATGATGGGGCAATTTTCTAATAAAACCTACGGTATCAGATAGCAAGAAAGGCACATTTTCTATCACCACTTTTCGGGTGGTAGTATCGAGCGTGGCAAATAATTTGTTTTCAGCAAAAACATCGCTTTTGCTCAGCAAAGTCATAAGGGTAGATTTGCCCACGTTGGTATAACCTACCAAAGAAACACGAATTAATTCGCCACGGGTTTTGCGCTGGGTTTGGTTTTGTTTATCAATTTTTACCAGTTGCTCTTTCAGGCGCGCAATGCGGTCTTTAATCATTCTTCGGTCGGTTTCAATTTCTTTTTCGCCCGACCCGCGCATACCAATACCGCCTTTAATACGGTCTAAGTGTTGCCACATACCCTTAAGGCGGGGCAGCAGGTATTGGTTTTGTGCCAGTTCTACCTGTGTGCGTGCCTGGAGTGTTTGTGCACGTTGAGCAAAAATGTCGAGAATCAACATGCTTCTATCTACAATTTTGCAGCGCATTTCTTTTTCAATATTTCGCTGTTGCGAGGGCGATATTTCATCATCGAAAATCACCAGATCTATTTCATTGGCAATAACATATTGCTTTATCTCTTCCAGCTTACCACTGCCGATATAAGTAGAAACATCGGGTTTGTCTAATTTCTGGTAGAAGCGTTTTAAAGTAGTGGCACCTGCGGTTTCTGCCAAAAAAGCCAGTTCGTCTAAATATTCAAAAAGCTGCTCTTCGGTTTGGTTGCGGGTAACCAGGCCCACCAAAACTGCTCTTTCAGCTTCTTTTTTCTGTACTATAGTTTCAAAACTTTGATGACTCAATGCTGTAAAATTTGTAAGCGAATTTACGCTTTAATGTGCAGCAAAATTTAACCTGAACCTGTGATGCAAACTATCGGTAAAAAAAATGTAAATTCAACATTAACAATTAAACCAACTGCTATGGCAAAAAAACTGTTTGTCGTTATTGCCTTGTTTATTTTTTCTGTTTCAGAAAATTTCGCCCAATGCGTAGAAAACCGTTACCTGAATAAAATTTTTCCAGCAGCAAGAACTTTTGAAAACGTAGTATATAACAGGCCTGTACATTTGCAGGGGGCTTGCTTAATAGAAAGCAATACCGATAGTGTAAGTTTTGCTTTAGATATTTACGAACCCAGCGGAGACACCATTCAGAAAAGACCGGCTATAGTGTATGCCCATGGAGGCGCCTTTTTACTAGGCGACAGGCGCATGGTGCCTATTGAAGATTTTTGCAGGGGCATGGCACAAAGAGGTTATGTGGTGGTTTCTATTGATTACAGAAAGTGTTTTAATACTGCCAGTACCGATGCGGCTGTAAGGGCAGTGTATCGTGCAGTGCAAGACATGAAGGCGGCCATAAGATATGTTAAATCTAACGCAGCCATTTTAAGAATAGATACCAATAAAATTATTGCGGGCGGCAACAGTGCAGGAAGCATTATGGCTATTCATGCAGCTTATGCAAAAGAGGCAGACCGCCCTATGTTGCAGGCCACTTATAATAATCCCGATTTAGGATGCTTGGAGTGTTCGGGAAACAACCTGCCCCATGTAGGCAAGCCCAATGCAGTAATAAACCTTTGGGGCGCAATAGTAGATACTGTTTTAATAGATGCAGGCGATGTGCCCATGATAGCCATTCATGGTGCTGCCGATGGGCTGGTATATCCAACCTTCGATACGCCCTTCAGCTATCCGGCATTTCCTCAGTTGTTTGGTTCGGTACCTATTATTCAGCATATGAATCGTCTTGGTATTGAAAATGAATTTTATTATCTGGCTGGAGAAGGGCACGAACCCTGGTTGCTAAATGCTCCGCTGGTAGATACTTTTTCAAACTGGATAACACGGTTTATGTACAGGGCTTTGCTGCGCCCTGAAAAACCAATGGTAAATTTCAGTCAGAATATTTGCGAAAGAGACACGATTACATTCAGCATTAATAACGCCAGTGCAACCTCAGTGTTTTGCTGGAATGTGCAAGGCGGAACAATTGTTGATGCCAACGCTAACCAAAGCACTGTAAAGGTATATTTCGACAATGCTACAAGTGCTGTTATTGAAGTAAAAGAACGGAATAATATTCATGCCATAAGCGAAACCCAGCAATTAAACCTGCAGGTAAAACCCAGACCATTTGCCAATGCCGGAAATGATATAACTATTTGCTTGGGCGATACCGTTTCTTTAAACGGAACTGGCGGCAGCACTTTTACATGGTTTAATTTAGACTGGCTGGCAAACTTTAATACCCGCACGCCTGTTGCTTATCCTCAACGCACTACAAGTTATGTTTTCAGAGCCACTCAGGCAACCTGCTCTGATTTTGATACGGTAACGGTTTTTGTAAACCCGCTTCCGCAGGCAGTAACAAAAGGTGATGTTAGCATTTGCATGGGCGATAGTGCACAGCTGGAAGTGGTGGCAACAGGTAATATACTTTGGCAACCTGCCGATTATTTAAGCGATGTTACAGCAGCCACTCCGCTTAGCTTTCCTGTTACTACAACAACATACACGGTATTGGTTACCGATAGTAACAGTTGTAGTAACAGCAGCACAACAAAAGTAACGGTGAATGAGTATCCTCCATTACCACAAATAAATGTTTTTGACAATATTCTGAGTACCATTTCGGGCTTTCAATATCAGTGGTTTAGAAACGACACGCTTATTGCCGGAAACAATATTAATATTCTTACCCCCAATCAATCGGGCTATTATAGTGTAAGGGTAAGTAATGCTGCCGGCTGTAGTGTAGTTTCAGAAAATGTGTTTTTTGAAATGCCTTTAAGTGTTTCAGAAAATAACATGGAAAACCTTGAGGTTTTTCCTAACCCTGCTTCAGGAAGCATAACCATAAAACTTCAGCAAGCTGCCCAAAGCACCCTAATTGTTTTTGATGCACAGGGAAGAAAAGTTTTTAATGAGGCGTTTGAAGGCACTACAACTTTAATTGATTTAAATAATTTTCCAAAAGGAATTTACTTGTTGCACGTGCAGCAAAAAAATAAATTATATATTCGGAAAGTGGTTTTATTTTAACACATCACCAAAAGCAAAATTTTATTTATGGCTGAATTGAAAACTCCTTTAGAGATGCTGTATCATTGGGAAGCTACTACTCCCGATAAGTTGTTTATGCGCCAGCCGTTTAATGGCCAATGGCACGAGTTTACCTGGAAACAGGCTGCTACTGAAATTAGAAAATTAGCCAAGGCACTTCAATCATATAATTTACCACCAAAATCGAAAGTGGCATTGGTTTCAAAAAACTGTGCCCATTGGATTATGGCCGATTTAGCCATTATGATGGCTGGCTATGAATCAGTGCCGGTATATCCTAATGTGGGAGCAGAAACCCTTAGCTATGTCTTACAACATAGTGAATCGAAAATACTTTTAGTTGGAAAGTTAGACGACTGGAATTTTATGAAAGCCGGAGTTTCTTCGGATGTACAATGTATTTCTTTTCCATGGTACGGCCCTAAACAAGAAGGTTTTCATTACTGGGAAGAGCTTGTTAAACAACACGAGCCGCTGGAAGGTAATCCAAACGCACATTTAGACGATATTATGTCTATCATATACACCTCTGGCACAACCGGCAACCCAAAAGGAGTAGTACATACTTACAGAAACTTTGCATGGGCGGTAACTATGGGAAAAGAATTTGTTGGTTTTGTAGATGGACAAGAGCGTTTATTTTCATATTTACCACTTTCGCATATAGCAGAAAGAATGCTTATTGAAATGGTAGGTTTTTACACTAACAGCGAAATTTGGTTTGCCGAAAGTTTAGATTTATTTGTGAAAAATTTAGCTGAAGCACAGCCAACCGTTTTTCTTGCTGTTCCAAGAATATGGACTAAATTCCAAATGGGCATACTTTCAAAATTGCCACAAAACAAATTGAATATTCTGCTTTCTATTCCAATAGTAAGTAGTATAATAAAGAAGAAAATTTTAACAGGCCTGGGCTTACAGCGTTGCAAGCATTACATCACCGGGGCAGCCCCTATTTCACCTTCATTGGTTAATTGGTGGGCAAAGCTGGGCGTAGAGTTAGAAGAGGTTTATGCCATGACGGAAAACTGTGCTATTTCTCATGCCAATCGCCAGCCCGATTTTAAAATTGGCACACAAGGCAAACCTATGCCGGGTGTAGAAATGAAGTTGAGCGAGGCCGGAGAAATACTGGTAAAAGTGCCGTGCAATATGCAAGGGTATTATAAAGAACCTGAAATGACAGCAGCAACACTAAAAGATGGCTGGCTGCACACAGGCGATAAAGGAATAGTAGATGCAGATGGCTTTTTAAAAATAACAGGAAGGGTAAAAGAAATTTTTAAAACCGATAAAGGAAAATACATTGCCCCTGCCCCCATTGAAATGAAATTGGCAAAAAACCATTTTGTAGAACAAGTGTGTGTTGTAGGCAGCACCTTGCCACAGCCTATTGGCTTGGTAGTGCTGTCGTTAGATGGCAGAGAGAAGGATAAAGAATATATAAAACAAAGCCTTGCTAAAACCCTGGAAATTATCAACCCGGAACTGGAAAAGCATGAGCGTATTCATAAGCTGGTAGTATTGAGAGAAGAGTGGACTATAGAAAACGGATTATTAACGCCAACTATGAAGATTAAAAGAAACCCAATAGAAAATAAATACCTTCCACACTACGATATTTGGTATAGCCACAGCGAAACTGTAATTTTTGAAGGATAATTATTATTGCAGGCAACCAAAATGCCTTTTTTGCCGTTTATGATGGTGTGCAACAAAAAATCTTCTTAAATAATATTGCTATATAAAAGATTTTCTATAATTTAGTGTTGCATTTGAAGAAACCATGAAACGCATAATTTTTATTACTTTAATTTCCGTTTTGTTGCTTATTGCATCTTCGTGCAATTATCTACCATTTCCTTGTAATTTAATTCCCGTAAGAAATACCGATTTTAATATAGACCCTATTGAGAGAGAAGACGAAAGTCGTTTTGAGATTCTTAAAGACACTATTATCAGTCAAAAAAGCAATGTAAATAACAAGTTGAATCTTGCTGAAGTTGGTTTAAATATTGAAAACAATAAAATTTCACTAAAGCCTGCTGAAAATACAAATCGCGTTTTTATAAAAACATCAGTTACTAAAGAAACTGAGAATAATCAAACCATTACTATTACCAAAAAAGAAATATATACAATTGAGAAAATTAACAGCGACTCATCGCTTGCCGGCAATATAGACTCAACACAGCCAATAGTAGTTAAATTAAGAAAACAAACCATTACGGTTACAAAAACAGAGGAGCACTCTTAATTATTTTGCTTCACTAATATTTATATAACAGTAACCTGCTTTTCGTTAACACACAAAGCAAATTATTTTCAATTTTTACATCAATAATTTCTTCGTCAATTTCGGGCAAAGGTATGGTATTGTATTGCAGTGTTTTGGTATGAAAACTTTGCAAAGTACCTTCTTTAAAAAAATAAATTACGTCTTTAATTTTCTGAAACTCTTTCAGCCCTTTAATGGGAATGGTTTTGTTGTAGGTAGCGTAAATATCAAATACCAGTATGCCAATATTAGAATCGCTTAGCATTAGCAGATTATCTTTTTCCAAAACAAATTCAGGCTTCACGGGCATTTGCAGCAGCGTAGATAAATTTTCACTTTGCTGAATAATTTCTAAACGCTCGTTTATTTTTTTTAGCCTGAAAGTAATTTCATCATAAATCCAAATATGATTATCGAGCGAAAGGCACATAGCATTTACACGGTCAAAGCCCATATCCATAAGAGCAATTTTGCCTTTGTCAGAAAGTGTAACATCTAAAATTCTAATGGTATTATAGCTGGGAAAATAAACCAATGGCTTCATGGGGTTGCTTACATCTACCGAGCCAATTTTTCCATAAGTTACTGCATTAAAAAACTGCAATGGGGTGCCATCGGGTTTAAACTTTTGCAACTCGTTTTTATGATTTACCACATAGCTGTTGCCTAAATTATCTACTTTCAAATACTGACCTTTAATCGGAATTTCTTTGATTAAACTGAATTGTTGTGCTACACTATTTTCAGCAAAAAACAATAATGCTACAGTTAACAAAACTGATAACTGGTAAGTGATCCCGATAGCTATCGGGACCGATAACTTTTTACAAAGCCAACGGAACATCAGGATGCCCTGTGAAAGATTTAAGTTGAAGTATGGTGCCATCAAAAACTGCATAACTGTTGTAAGTTAACCAATCTCCCAGATTTATGTACCGGCTAGTTTCATTTATTTGAATGTCTAAAGGCAAATGCCTATGGCCGAAAATATAAAAGTCGTGATGTTGTATAGCCTCTTGTTCTTTGGCATAAATTAGCAGCCACTCATTTTCATCGCCTTTATATTCCTCCATTTCGCCACTGGCAAACCTACTGCTTTGCGACCAATAGTGTGCCAAACTTACCCCAATATCGGGGTGTAGCCAATTAAACAACTTTTGGTTTATTTTACTGGTGAATATTTTTTTCAAAAACTTATAACCATGGTCACCCGGGCCTAAGCCATCGCCATGCCCAATAAAAATTTTTTTACCCTGAATTTCTTTTTGAACAGGCTGATGATATACCGGAATACCCAGCTCATTTTCAAAATAGCCAAACATCCACAAATCGTGGTTGCCTGTAAAAATGTAAACCGGAATATTATCATCAACCAGCTCGGCTAATCTTCCTAAGATGCGGGTAAAGCCTTTAGGAATTACTTTGCCATATTCAAACCAAAAATCGAAAAGGTCGCCAACAATATATATGTCTTCTGTGTGAGGCGTTATTTCATCAAACCATTGCAGTAATAATTTTTCACGCACTCGACTTTCAGTTTCGTTTGGAAAACCTAAATGAACATCGGAAATGAAATAAGTTTTTTTCATGCGCAGTGCTTGCCAAAAATACTAAGTGTTTTTTAGGTTGAAGCATTTCTATGCAACAAAGGCACAAAGATGCAAATAGTTTCGGCAAGTCACAATAAATAAACATATTTGGTGTTATAATTTTCGGCTTGAAAAAAATATTAGTAATACAAACTGCTTTTATTGGCGATGCTATTTTGGCAACGGGCATTTTAGAAAAATTGCATCAACACCACCCCAATGCCGAGATACATTTTATGGTGCGCAAGGGCAACGAGGGGCTGTTTAATAACCATCCGTTTTTAAAGCAAGTGTGGGTTTGGGATAAAACGAAAAAGTATAATAGTTGGTGGCAGTTGCTAAAAAGTGTAAGAAAAGAAAAGTTTGATATTGCTATTAATTTACAACGCTTTGGCGCAACAGGTTTGTTCACGGGGCTTTCTGGCGCAACCAAAACTATAGGCTTCAAAAAAAATCCGTTTTCATTTATATTTTCTGAAAGCTATGCACACGAAATTGAAAATGGTAAACATGAAATAGTGCGCAATCACGAGCTTATAAAAAAACTTACCAATAACGTTCCACATAAACCCAAGCTTTATCCTTCTAGAAGCGATTATGATGCTGTTTCAGTTTTCACCGAAAAACCTTTTGTATGCCTTGCTCCGGCTTCGGTTTGGTTTACCAAGCAACTGCCCGAAAAAAAATGGGTTGAACTAATAAATAAAACTACTTCAGCCTATAAAATTTATTTACTGGGCAGCCCTGCCGACCATGCTTTAGCACAACGCATTATTGTAGCTTCTAAAAATAAAAATGCCGAAAATCTCTGCGGAAAAATTTCATTACTTCAATCGGCAGCATTAATGCAACAAGCTGTAATGAATTATGTAAACGATTCGGCACCACTGCATTTAACCAGCGCTATGAATGCACCGGTAACAGCATTTTTTTGTTCTACCATTCCTGAATTTGGTTTTGGCCCGCTTTCTGAAAAGATCCTAATTGTTCAAACGGAAGAAATGCTGAAATGCCGCCCTTGTGGGCTTCATGGTAAAGAGGCTTGCCCCGAAGGGCATTTTAAGTGTGGCATGAAAATTAATATTGAGGTTACCTTGTAAATCTTTCGTCAATATCAATCTTTTCTGTTTTAATAATTTTTACCTTTTTATCAAAATCTTTTGAGGTGGGATTGATTACAAAGTTATGTTCAGACTTCACAATTACAGAAGGCACTTTAAAACACAATACCCCTTCACTCAACAATTTACTGCCAAAAATTGCTGCTTGAGGTGAGGCGGGTATCGACCGCCAATTTTGTGGCAAATCCTCTGGCGTAAAAACATTCTTATCCTCTATTTCAATATGTATAATACTAAAGTTATAATATCTGCCATGCCTGAAAAAATTAGCATCTCTAACCAATAGCTCTAACATTGCCAACGAAATTGATTGTGATGCATAAACTGCTCTGATACCTTTTTCATTCCACCTGCCACCATGCAAGCGAGCACCTTCGCCTGTCATATCTTTATATGCAACCGAAGTAATTCTGTAAATAATCATAGTGCTATACCGTGCTGAATTCTTTGTACTTCATCTTTAATTAAGGTAATGCCTTCTGCTACATCTAATAACTCTATTGGTTTTCTATTGCCAATTGAATATAACGGAGTATTCATCCATTCCCGAAAATCATCTTGTCCAAAATAGTTAAAACCAATTTCGTATAGCTCTGCAATTTGCAGCATACGCTCAGCGAGAGGTGTATCGAAAACTTGTTTTTTATCTAGTGTTTTTGTAGAAACATTCATAGCATAAGCAAGTGTTTCTTTATCTAGCTGTGTATTGTTTTTTAAGTCAATATAGTAGTTACGCGAAAGCCCCTTTTTTAAAAAATCCACACGCTCCAGCAAATCACTTTTAATTAAATTTTCAAATATTCCTGAAAATGAAACGGTTCTTTTCTTCGTTTTTCTAGACTTTTGTAGCACAACTCTTTTTGCTGGAGATGATGCTTTTTCAGATTTTAATGTCATAGGAAATTTTTCCTGCAATTTAAAGAAATTTTTCCTTTTTGTACAAAAATTGTTTTCAATAACTAACTTTGCTCACAACCTAAAATAGCTTGTCAGAACAATATAAAATATCGCTTCCGCAATTTGAAGGACCTTTTGACCTTTTGCTGTTTTTTATTGAACGCGATGAGTTGGACATTTACGATATTCCAATAGCCAAAGTAACCGATGATTTTGTAGAATACCTGCATCAGATGGATGATGTAGATATTGAATTGGCAAGCGAGTTTTTATTAGTGGCGGCTACGTTAATGCGCATTAAAGCTAAAATGCTGTTGCCACGCAAAGAGCTAGATGAAACCGGAAAAGAAATTGACCCTAGAAAAGAACTGGTTGACAAGCTTATTGAGTACCGCAAATACAAAGGAGTTATAGAAGAATTGCAGTGGATGGAACAAGAGCGCCAGAAAATGTTTAGAAGAGGCAACAGTGCTGCCGATGCAATTGCAATTCAAAAAGAACACGAAAAAGAAGCCGAGTTGCATTCTTTAACCATGTTTAAGTTGCTGGAGTCTTTTCAGAAAGTATTAAAGCGTTTTGAAGAGGCTCAAAACAAACCACAGCACATTGTTGTAAAATATGCATATACCATTGCTGATGAAAAAACTACACTACAAAAAAATCTCAGCGTAACTAAGCCCAGTAAATTTTCTGAAATTTTTGACGATTGTAAAGACCGTATTCATGCCATTTTTCGCTTTTTGGCACTATTGGAACTGGTGCAACTGGCTTTTATTCATATTGAAGAAACCGAAGGTATTAATCAGTTTTCGGTTCGGTTAACCACTGAAGAAGAAAAGCAATATCATGTTGCTGAAAGAAACGAAGAAGGGGCACCTGTTTCAGAATAAAGTCAACTGTTCTTCGGGCAATAGTTTAAATGTTTTTCGATGGTGAACACAAGCACCATGTTTTGCAATGGCTTCTCGATGTGCTTTAGTGGGGTAGCCCATATTTTCGTTCCATTTATAATGCGGAAAATTTTCGTGTAGGCTTTCCATTAATTCATCGCGATAAGTTTTGGCTAAAACAGAAGCTGCTGCAATACTTAAATATTTGGCATCGCCTTTAATAATGCAATGGTGCGGAATATTTGTATAAGGCTTAAATCTATTTCCGTCAACCAAAATTAATTCTGGTGGCAATGAAAGTTTTTTCAACGCCTCATGCATGCCTAAAATAGAAGCATTCAGAATATTTATTTCATCTATTTTTTCAGGCGGAATAATAGCCACACCAAAACTTACCGCTATGCTTTCTATTTCTAATCTCAATTCGTTTCTAATTTTTTTAGAAAGCTGTTTAGAATCGTTGAGTATTTTGTTTTTATAGCCTGAAGGCAGTATTACTGCCGCAGCAACCACCGGCCCTGCCAAACAGCCGCGCCCTGCTTCATCCGTTCCTGCTTCAATCTTTCCTTTGGTGTGGTAGGGTTTTAGCATTTAAAGATTACTTTTTATTTAGCTTGCTAATGATGCAGATAAATCATCGAAATTTGCGCTATCTGCGAGAAAAATAGTGTTAAATCAGTTTCTTTTCAGAAACAATAATACCATCTTCATCGCTGTAAATAAACTCGCCCGGATTAAATACTATACCTGCAAAATGTACGGGAATATTAATATCGCCCTGTCCTTTTTTAATGCTTTTAAAAGGGTGTGTGCCTAATGCTTTTACGGCAACGTTCATTTCATTTATATCTGCAGAATCGCGAATAGCACCATAAATTAAAACGCCATTCCAATTGTTTTTTTCTATTAGTGCCGCCACGTTATCGCCCATTAAAGCGCAACGCAGTGAGCCGCCACCATCTACTACCAACACTTTTCCGGTACCTTCTTTTTCAAGTTCGGCTTTTACCAGAACATTGTCTTCAAAAACTTTTACGGTAACTATTTCGCCATAAAACTTACTGCGTTTTCCATAGGCTGTAAAAATGTTATCGGCTACTTTTAAATGGTCTGAATGTGTATCTGATAAATCGGCTGTTTTAAAAGGCATAAAGAATTGTTTTGGGCGAAGTTAAAAAACTTAACCCTTACGTGTTTTGGTTTCGCTTCTTTTTCCGAAATTGCCACTGAAAATTATAACCATGAATGAATTTGTTGCAGAATTAACCGGCACCATGCTGCTGGTATTATTAGGATGTAGTGTAGTTGCTAATGTTGTATTAAGCAAAACCAAAGGTAATGGTGGCGGCTGGATTGTAATTACTGTTGGATGGGCATTGGCTGTATTTGCTGGCGTTACGGTAGCTGCACCCTACAGCGGGGCACACCTTAACCCCGCGGTTACGCTTGCTTTGGCCTTAACGGGTTCTTTTCCGTGGCAAAGCGTAGCAACATTTATAGCTGCACAACTTGCAGGTGCTTCGCTTGGCGCATTAATAGTGTGGGTATTTTACTATCAGCATTTTAATGAAACAAACGATGCCGATTTGAAACTGGCAGTGTTTTGTACTGCGCCTGCCATAAAAAATCCTGCTTTAAATTTTTTCAGCGAAGTGGTTGGCACTTTTGTGTTGGTATATGCTGTGTTGCATGTTATACAGCCTGAAATAAATAATGCTGACGGCACAATGGTAAAGGTTGGAATGGGCTCATTAGGAGCATTGCCGGTAACACTTATTGTATTGGCTATTGGCTTGTCATTAGGCGGAACCACTGGCTATGCCATAAATCCTGCCCGAGATTTGGGTCCCCGAGTTATTCATGCTTTGGTGCCTATTACAGGCAAGAGAGACAGCAACTGGAGCTATGCGTGGATTCCTATAGTTGCGCCATTTTGTGGCGCAGCTATTGCTGTGGCGTTAACTTTATTTTTAGGGTAAACTATCCTAAGCAATTCAGCTTAATGACATAATGTTTATTTATTAATGTATTATGCAATTTTCATTAAAGCCAAAATAATTAATAACTGACAAAAGTCATTGGTAAAACAATAAAGTGCTTATAACTTCGGGACAAATAAAAAATTATGATTCTAAAAATTACTGAAGCCACAACTGTAAAAGAGTTACAAGAAGAATTTGGAAAGCGTTTCCCTTTTTTAAAAATTGAGCTGTATTCTAAACCGCATGAAGAAGGCGAGGGCACAAACCCTAAGTATCAAATAGCACATGATGTTACTATTGGAGGCGCAACTGGAAATTCTAAAAAAGGAATTATTGAAGTGAATAGTTTAACTAAAGTGAGTGAATTGGAACAACAGTTTCAAGATATATTTGAGATTTCTGCTCAGGTGTTTCGTAAAAATGGCGACTACTGGTTACAAACTACTGCTACCGATAGTTGGACATTAGGCGAACAAAATAGCCGTGCCAGAGAAAGCATGGGTATTGCTGCTACTGAAGATGAGCCGGGCGATTATAGAGAGCAAGAATAAATCCTTATTCCTTTAGTCCCACAATTTTAAATACATCCCAAATACTCATAAATCTGAAATGCCACTTATTTTGAAGGGCTTGTTGCTCTTCACGATTCCAAAAGTGCAAATTACTTACCGGATACAAGTAGCCATATTGATATGCAGTATGGCTATATTTTTTTCTCCCCAACAAGTCGACAGGATAACGATATTTTGTTTCTCTATGTTTTACAATTTGTTGTGCATTATTTCTTACTTTTCCGGCTTCATCTATAAAGAAAGTGTTACTATACTTTTCTTTGTTTATCGCTGCCTCTCTTCTTTCTAATAAAAAACTTAAAGTATTATAGCGGTGTAATGCTCTGTGTCCGGTAATTTCTAATCCATCAATCCATTCATTCAATATATGCTGCTGTTTTTCTTCTGAAAATTGTTTCAAGTTTTCACAAAGCTGAAAAGTACTAGCAGCAAAACTTTTTAATAATGGCAAAGTGTGTTGTTGTAGTTGGGTTACAATTTCAGCCGGAATATTATTAGAAATGTCTTTATAAAAATAGGGCGGTCGTGGTTGATAATTTTGACTTAACCCAAACGGCATTTCATCTGTAACAGTCATGGCGGTAAGCCATTGTATTAAGTTGCTATCTTTTAAGTAAGTCTGTTGCAAGCTCAATTGTTGTTGCATTAATGACAAAATGTTTTCATTATTATTAAACAACAATGCTACTGCATCTAAAGGGTGTCGCGGTTGTACTTTGCCATTTACTTTATATTGCCAGCTCCACCGGGCAATACTCCAGTCAAAAAGCCAATAGCCCCATTCCCAGCCCGAACTGAAAGTAATGTGCCCGGGAATTTTGTGTTTAATACAAGTATCCATATCGCTTAATCTTGCCTTTAGGTATGGCAGCAAAAACATGGGTATAGAATTGTCAAACGTAATCCAGTAAGCTGATTCGGGATAGTACCATGTTTCGCGCACTTCTTTTTCTTTTAGCAATTGCTCATACATGTGTTGCAAGTTCTTGTTTTCATACACAGGCGCTTGTGGCTCGGTCATGTCATAAAACATAACTGTATGAATTAAAATACCACGCTCTTTATCTAAAGCATTTTGAGCACTATCCATCTGAAGCGTTTCTTTTGCTAAGCGTTCATTTTCATCCTTCACCACATGTTTTCTGCCCATAAGTTTTGCATGGCTGTTTTGTTTCAGCCAATCTATAATGTGCAGGCGCAACAGTTCTTTTTTCTTTCTATTGCCTCCAACAAATTCAGCAGTAGCAAATTCTACATTAAGTATATCCCAGCCACCTTCTAACAGCCACAATAAATTTTCTTCAATTTGTTTCTTTTTATTTCTGAAAGATTTTGGAGGTGTTTTATATAGCTGAAAACTTTTTTGCTGAATCATGTGCAACGATAAATCTATACCCATAATCAGGCCTCGCCTATGCCCATATTCCACTATTGCTTTAGCATGCTCATTCCAAACTTTTCTATCAATGCTTTCAAGCAGACAAAACTCAAAATAGGTTTGTCCGTTACGAACCAGCCAGTTTAAATATTCCTTTATGTCTTCTAAAGCATTAGGCAAAGTGCCATTGTGCAATTGTTCGGTTAACTCTAATGGGTGTTGAGTATGTAAATGAAATCCTTTTTTATCAAACAAGGCGTTACCTTCAAAAGAATTAAATACGGGAAAATTATTTTGCTGAAGCTGAGGTATAATAGTTTCTCGCGGATGGTAAAAACGAAACCCTAATTGTTCTTGCAACAATGCATATAATGCAAAACTAACCCCTTGCCAGCAACCTGCTTCTAAAGTGTAAATTATTTTATCTGAAACAGCTGATGCGCTCCATTTGAAGTCGTGTTCAGGATAAGAATAGTAAGGCACGGTTGCTTGCTGCTGAAAATTGTTTGGTGCACAAACTGTATTTAGTGGAATGTCGGGCAATTGAAAAATAATTTCAGCATTGTTGTTATTTATTATTACCTCGCAATTACAAGCTTGCTTTAATAATTGCTGAACATCGGTAATAGTAAATCGAGTAATGGAAGTATCTGATAAACTTTTCGGGGCGTTTATTGAAATTGATAATGCAATACAATGGCTACTGAATAGCAAACACGCAATTATAAAGGCAAATTTTTTAAATGAATAATAACATATCATAAAAACGAAAAACGCCCCACAAAGATATGAGGCGTTATTTATAATAATAAAAAATTGTTGTTTAGCTTAAGCGGAAACGAATAGGAACAACATACTGCACTTTAACCGGCTTGCCTCTTTGTTTACCTGGTTTCCATGAAGGCATTTTCTTAACGTGGTTCAAGGCTGCTTCATTCAAAATTTTATCTGCACCCCTTGCCACTTCAACATTGGTAACCTGACCCGCTTTGTCAATAACAAAACGAATGTAAACTGTTCCTTCAATATCGTTTTCGCGAGCAATAGGCGGATAGGTAATACCTGCAAGAAATTTCAACAAACCTTCCTGACCACCCGGGAACTCAGGCATTTCTTCCACAATCTGAAAAATCTCTTCTTCTTTTACGTCTTCTTCTTCAACCTTAATTGCTGGCGGAGGAGCTATTTCAGTTTTCTCATCTACTTCCTCTTGAACAATATTATCTTCTTCTTCAATAACTTCAGTATTTTCTACCACTTGAATTTCCGGAGGAGGAGGAGGTGGTGGTGGAGTAATTTCTCGTTGAGTTTGAGGTGCCTCTACTTCAATTTCTTCAATAGCCATAGACTGACCTAAATCCATAACTTTTCTATCATATTTAGTGTAACTAAAAGCCAATATTGTTAGCGACAACGCCAAAACGCCACCTAACCTGCTATAAATGCCTGCTTGTTCTTTAATATCGGCCTCTGCATACTTCTTAATAAATAACGATTTGCTTTCTGAATTGCCTTTATTACTGTCAATAATTTTCTGCGCATTCTGTTTACTTAAAAACAAAAAAATGGAAACCCCTACGAGGGCAACAGAAAGTAAGAATATTAAAATTGCTGCTGTAGAAAACATTAGTTCAAACTTTTAGAGTAAACAAATTTAAAAAGAAATATGCCGAATATACAACCTATTGTATTAGCAAATATGTCAAAAAAATCAAAAAAACGGTCTTCAGATAAAATTGGCTGCAATATTTCGACCAAAATGCCATAAAAAATGCAGGTTGTAAACGTAATTCCGGTAATCCTGTATCTTTTTATCTGATAACCATATTGCTTCATTCCGCCAACATTCATTAAGAAAAAAAGCAGCATGTAACAGCTTATGTGCATAAACTTATCAAATGTAAGCAACTGCCAAAAATCTACTTTTGGTAAATCTTTTCCTGGATAAAAAGACATTAGTATTATTATACCAGCCCAAAGTAAGGTGAAAAAATGAAACCTTAAAAAAGACATTAATTGCTATTACTGCCCAATCAGCTGGCGATAAGCGTTACTATCCATTAACTCATCCAACTCTGAAGGGCTGGAAAGCTTAACTTTTACCATCCAACCACCTCCATAAGGGTCGTTGTTAACCGACTCAGGCGAGCCGTCTAAAGCAGCATTCAGCTCTACTATTTCACCAGAAACAGGCATAAACAAATCTGACACTGTTTTTACGGCTTCTACTGAACCGAAAACGGCTTCTTTATTTAATGTTTTACCAACGGTATTTACATCTACATACACAATATCGCCCAATTCTTTTTGAGCAAAATCAGTAATACCAACATAACCAAATTCGCCTTCAATGCGAACCCACTCATGGTCTTTTGAATACTTTAAATTTTCAGGAAAATTCATAATCTAAAATTGTTTGCCCAAAAATAGAATCATTTCGGGGCTTGTGAAAGAAATATGTTTCGTAATGATTAAATGTTTTTTAGGTTGTAGGCAAATTAGTTTCTTTGTTATCGCTCTCTACATATTTGTCTTTTTCCTCTTCATCTAAGAAAAAACTTCTTTGAAACACTAAAATCATAAAAACACCTGTGGTAATAGCTGCATCGGCAATATTAAATACAGGGCGGAAAAACTGAAAATATTCACCACCCCAAAAGGGCACCCAATCTGGAAAAAAGCCACTGATAATGGGAAAATAAAACATATCTACCACCCGGCCATGAAACCATGAAGCATAACCTCCTTCAGCGGGCATAAACGTAGCTATTTGCATAGCGCTATCAGAAAATATCACTCCATAAAACACGCTGTCAACTATATTTCCCAATGCACCAGCAAGTATTAGTGATATACTTAAAACAAGACCTTTAGGTTGGTTTTCTTTGATTATAGTGTATAGATAATATCCAATAAAGCCCACCGCCCCAATTCTGAATAAACTGAGCAACAGCTTGCCATAATCACCGCCTAATTTCATGCCAAAAGCCATACCTTCATTTTCGGTGAAGTGTATTCGAAACCAATCGCCTATGATTAAATACTCTTGTCCTAAGTACATGTTAGTTTTAATCCAAACTTTTAAAATTTGGTCAGCTAACAGAATTAGTGCGATAAGAACTAGAGGTGGTGCAAATTTCTTCAAAGCCTTCTATTAGTGGTCTTTAGCCAATTTGGCTTCAATGCTTAATGTTGCATGAGGTACTGCTCTAAGACGTTCTTTAGGAATCAACTTTCCGGTTTCTCTGCAAATGCCGTAAGTTTTATTCTGAATTCTTACTAAGGCATTTTCTAAGTGACCAATATAGCTGATTTGACGAGCTGCCATTTGGTTTAAATATTCGCGCTCCATGGAAGCAGTGCCATCCTCTAAGCCGCTGAAAGTAGTATCAGCATCAGTATCGCCAATAGATGAATTGCGATTTATTTGCTCTTGCAGGTATTTTAATTCTTCTCTTGCAGCAGCAATTTTTTTGTTAATTAATGCTCTGAACTCTTCCAACTCAGCATCTGAATAGCTGGTTTTTTCAGGCTTTCCTTTTGTCTTCATAGTATCGTTCTTCACAATAGGTTTATTTACAGTTACTGTTTTTGAAACAGCAGGTTTTGCTTTTGGTTCAACCTTTTTATAAACAGGCTTGGGTTCAGGCTTAGCAGCTACCGCTACTTTTTTTACTGGTGCTTTTGCTGCCGGTTTTACAACTTTTTTAGGTGTGGGCTTTGCGGCTACCACTTTTTTAGCAGGTGCCTTTGCAACTAGCTTTTTAGCTGCCGGCTTTATTACTTTAGCTATTTTCTTTGGGGCTGGTTTTGCATTAGCCACCGGTTTTTTAACTGTAACTTTTTTAGGAGCTGGTTTTGTGGCCTTAACAACTTTTTTTGCCACAGGCTTAGCAACTGTTTTTGCTTTTTTCTTAGCCACAGGCTTTGTTTTTAAAGCAGAAGCTACTTTGCTTACAATGTTTTTAAGTGTTTTGGCAACCGAAGACCCCGATTTTGCCACCTTTTTTGGGGCCGCTTTTTTAGCCGCTACTTTTTTGGCAGGAGCCTTTTTTGCTACTAACTTTTTAGCTGGTGCCTTGGCTGCTTTTTTAGCTGCCGGCTTCGCTTTTGCAACAGTTTTTTTTGCGCTCATGGTTTTACTGGTTTTTTCGTTCGATAATCAGTTTCACCGGATTTTCGTTCACTTCCACCACGTCAGCTTGCTCCAATAGTTGTTCAATAATTAGCTGCTCCGCCAAAACTTCGGTGCAAATATAGTTTTTATAATTATTCAAGGCATCATTGATAGCATCATTTTGCTCAACTCTAATACTAATGCGGTCTGTAACGTTAAAATCTTTTTCTTTTCTTAGGTTTTGAATGCGATTTACCAGTTCGCGGGCATTGCCTTCGTTTTTCAATTCTTCAGAAATAGTAATATCTATGGCAACCGTAAGCAAATCGGAACCTGCTACTTCCCAACCCGGAATGTCTTCAGTAATAATTTCAAATTCTTCGGAAGAAAGGATGTGTTCTTTTTCGTTTAGAGAAACCGAAATGGTTTTGGTTTTTTCGGCAGCATTTAATTCTTGTTGCGAAAGTGTTTGTAACAATTCTACCACTTTTGGCACTTCTTTGCCAAATATTTTTCCAAGGTTGCGGAAGTTGGGCTTAATTTTCTTTTTAGCGAAATCTAAATCGCGCACCAAATCAATTTGTTTCACGTTCACTTCGCTTTTTATTAATTCTGAAACGTGGAGTAAATGTTTTTCAAAACTATCGCCCTGTGAAGGAATTAAAACTTTGCTCAAAGGCTGGCGCACTTTGATATTGGCTTTTTTCCGAAGCGAAAGTATTAATGAGCTTGCTTCTTGTGCCAATTGCATTGAGTAGTTAAGGCTTTCATCAATTAAACTTTCATCGGCTGCAATAAAATGCGATAAATGCACCGAGTTGAATGGAAACTTGGTATTTGAATTTTTCTCGCGCAAATTATTGGTCAGGTTTTGATACAACCAATCTGCAAAGAATGGTGCTATTGGACTCATCAACTGGGAAATAGCAATTAAACACTCAAACAACGTTTCATATGCGGCTTGTTTGTCTTCGTTCATTTCGCCTTTCCAAAAACGCCTGCGACACAAGCGCACATACCAATTGCTCAAATGCTCATCAACAAAATCTTGCACGGCACGACCTGCTTTGGTAGGCTCATAATCGGCATAGTAGCCATCTACTTCTTTTATTAAAGTATTGAGTTTTGAAATGATCCATCGGTCAATTTCGGGGCGGTTTTTAACCGAAATAATCTTTTGCTCGTTCAACTGAAAGCCATCGATATTGGCATACAACGAAAAGAAGGAATAAGTATTGAACAACGTGCCGAAAAACTTACGTTGCACTTCGCCAATTCCGTTAATATCAAACTTCAAATTATCCCACGGTTGCGCATTGGTAATCATATACCAACGGGTAGCATCAGCGCCATATTTGGCAATGGTTTCAAATGGCTCAACGGTATTACCCAATCGCTTGCTCATTTTGTTGCCATTTTTATCTAACACCAAACCGTTAGACACAACATTTTTAAATGCTACCGAACCCATTAACATAGTGCCAATGGCATGAAGCGTGAAGAACCAACCACGGGTTTGGTCAACGCCTTCTGAAATGAAATCGGCAGGGAAACTCTTTTCAAATACTTCTTTATTCTCGAATGGATAATGCCACTGTGCATAAGGCATGGCGCCACTGTCGAACCACACATCAATTAAATCTGCTTCACGCATCATTTTTTTGCCTGTAGGAGAAACCAAAATAATTTCATCAACGAAGGGCTTATGTAAATCTATAGCCCCCTCAAAACCTCCCCCTACAGGGGAGGCTTCCATAAAGCCCGCTTGTTTAGATTTTTCTATTTCCTGATTGAGCTCTTCAACCGAGCCAATGCAAATTTCTTCAGTGCCATCTTCGGTTCTCCAAATAGGTAAAGGTGTTCCCCAATATCTTGAGCGCGATAAATTCCAATCTACCAAGTTTTCTAACCAATTACCAAAACGCCCTGTGCCGGTGCTTTCGGGTTTCCAGTTAATAGTTTTATTTAACTCAACCATGCGCTCTTTAATGGCGGTAGTTTTAATAAACCAGCTATCTAACGGATAGTATAAAATTGGTTTATCGGTGCGCCAGCAATGTGGGTAGTTGTGTTCGTATTTTTCTTTTTTGAAGAGCTTGTTTTCTTCCTGCAATTTCAGCACAATGCGGTCGTCAACGCTCAGGTAGCTTTTCAGTTCTTTTATTTTGCCGTTGGCTTCCAGAATTTTTTTCTGCTTTTCAAATTCGGTTTGTTTTTCTGCTTCGGTTAAATAAGCTTCTTTCACAAATTCTTCTCCATACAAAAAAATATCGTCTTTCACTTCGGGTAAAAATTTACCACGCTTATCTACTAATGTTAGTGCGCCCACACCATTTTGCTTGCCTACGCGCATATCATCTGCACCAAAACTTGGTGCGATATGCACAATACCTGTTCCATCTTCAGTAGAAACAAAATCTCCCATCACTACTTTGAAATTGTCTCCACTTTCAGGCTGAACAAAAGGTAGTAGTTGTTCGTAGCGGATGCCTGCTAGGTCGCTGCCTTTGAACACAATTAAATTCTTTTTTACTAACTCATTAAGTGGTTGATTTTTTGAATTACAATTCAGTAATTTATTTATAGAAACAATCTCAATTTTTACACCTTCAATTTCTATAATTTCTTCTTTCTCATTAAGACAAATCAGTAAAACTTCTTCAAGTTTATTTTTAATTGCAACTTCAGAAATTTTATTTAAGGATTTTAAATCAACTTCATTATTCTTTATTTCAACAAATAAATCTTTTCCAAATAAGTTGATTTTCCCGTCAAAACCCTTGTCAGAAGATAAACTTAAAATCTCTCCATCCAACAAATTACCAATTACCCATTTTTCTAATTGTTCATAATTCAGATTTCTCAGAATTAAATCTTTAGCCAGAATAACATTAACAGGCAAGAAAGTGTATGGGTTAAAAGTTTTAACCGATACATATTCAATGTTTGCCCCAACAGCTAATGCGCAGTTAGAGGGTAAAGTCCAAGGAGTGGTGGTCCAAGCAAGGAAAAATGCCTCCCCCCTGCCCCCTCCTTCAGAGGGGGAGTTTGGGTTCGTAACGATATTTTGTAGCACTTCTAAGCCCTCCCTGAAGGGGAGGGTTTGGGTGGGGCTAATTTTAAACTGCACCGTTGCACTGGTATCCTTCACATTTCTATAGCAT
Organism: uncultured Chitinophagaceae bacterium; assembly: GCA_964543705.1. Taxonomy (GTDB): domain Bacteria; phylum Bacteroidota; class Bacteroidia; order Chitinophagales; family CAIOSU01; genus CAYSGX01. Next base: position 23,011 of record CAZIZP010000005.1, on the reverse strand, counting down.
CCTGGTAAGTTCAATTCATGAGAACTAAGACCTGTGCCGGCTGCGGGCGAATAGGGCTGAATGGTGTAGCCTTTGTATAGCAGCCCTTTATTGTAAAACTGTTTTAAAATCCACCAAAGGGTTTCGATGTATTCGTTTTCGTAGGTGATGTAAGGGTTTTCCAAGTCCACCCAATAGCCCATTTTACGGGTGAGTTCATCCCACTTTTCTTTATACTTTAAAACCTCTTTGCGGCATTCAGCATTATAATCGGCAACTGAAATTTTTACGCCTATATCTTCTTTATTAATGCCTAATCTTTTTTCTACTGCCAGTTCTATAGGCAAACCATGTGTATCCCAACCACCCTTGCGCTCTACCTTTTTACCTTTCAAAGTCTGGTAGCGGCAAAACAAATCTTTAAGTGTGCGGCTCATTACGTGGTGAATACCCGGCATTCCGTTTGCACTAGGTGGTCCTTCAAAAAACACAAAAGGCTCGGCATCTTTTCGGGTTTCGATGCTTTGTTCAAAGGTGTTGTTTGCATTCCAAAACTGTAATATCTGCTTATCTATTTCGGGCAGATTGAGTTGCTTTACTTCAGGATATATCTTCTGGCTCATATTCAAACTAATAAAAAAGAATTGCAAAGATAAATTATAGCATTGAGCTACATGGAAATTTACGAGGCAAACTACACTTTGATAAATAAGCTGGCATATACGCCAAACTTGTAGGCCTCAGGTCGGTCGCGTTGGGTTACACGCCAAATGCAATCTATGCGAATAAATTTCAGAATATTTTCTATGCCGAAGCCTGCTTCAACATATGGAATGGGGTAGGCAATGCCAATATTATTAAACTTGTTGTATTCTCTATTTGCTTGGTTTACTGAACCATAGAAAATATTAGAGGTGGCAACGCCACGCAACTTTAATTTTTTAATTAAGGGCAAATGATCAGCAATCCAGCCACCAAAGAAATACTGAAAGTTGAGTGAGGCATATTGGTCGGCAGAAAATTCCAATAGATTCATGTTATTAAACAAATATTTGTTGTGCACATGGTGAAAGTTGCCTTCGGGATTTTTCAGTAATAAAAATGGTACTGTGCCATAAATTTTTCCAAACCAAAGATTGTAATAGAAGTATTGCTTGGCTGTAAGAATTACATCGCCCTGAAACCCTAAGCTTATATCGTGATAAGCAAACTGGCTGTTGGCAATATTCGGTACGCCTGCTAAATACTTTAACCACACTACAGGGAAATCGCTTTTCTTTCTGAATTGTGCAAAGAAGCGATTGGCTTTTGCATCTCTATCAAAAACTCCGGGAAGGCTTTTAGATTTGTGTTGCCAGCGAATAGCATAGCCAACTTCAGAGGTGACTATTTTCTTTTTGTCAATGCCCTCATGCTGAAATTGAAAATTGAAAAAAGGCTCATAGGTTCTGTAACGAATGGTGGTATAAGAAGTCATGTCTTTGTAAAACTCATTGTCATATATCAACTGGCCTTCTTCAATATTATATAACCGTTGTGTTACATTTTTCTTTTGTACTAAAGTAAATACGTTGTCTTGATCCATTTCTTCGGCATGACGACTCATAAAATCTATATCGGTTCTGCCCGAAAGGGTGAGCTTATGCCAGGGTTTTTTAGACAAAATAAAAATTGATTTTCCACCGTATTTAAACCGTTTATCATCGAAACCATAAGCACCATAAGCATAAAATTGCATGCGCTCGCTAAAATCTCTATTGGTTCTTATTCCCATTCTTATGCGCCAACCTTCAACCTGATTTCTCGAAAATATTTGAGCTACATTTCCTAATTCTACAGGGCCAAATTTTGCAAAGCCACCCACAATAGTTCCCAAAGCATATTTTACTACTTTAAACTTGCTGGTGCGTTTCAGGCTATCTACCATTTCATAAATGCCGGCTTCAGAGGTTAGTAATTTTTCATGGCGTATAGTGTCCCAAAAAACTTCATTTCTTATATAAGCCGAATCTTCAACCATAGTTACTTTATAAGGGTCGAAAATATTTTCTGCAATGGACTCATTAATTACATGATTTTGGTAGCTCTTGCTTTTTTTCACAATTACTTGTGCGCTTTTACCCACATTAGCGGTAAGGTTCATTTTTAAAGTTTCTTTTAATGGCGCATAGAAATAGCGCATAGTATCGGCAGCATTATCAAAATATTGAACAGGGAAAAACTCTTGAGTAAACGTGAAATCTTTAATAAATCCAATATTGATGTCAGCAGGAATATCAGCCTCTATGCTTCGCACAGCGTAGTTATTAATATTTACCAGCATTTTTCCTGAAAATGTAAAATCGCCTTTTCTTTTAGGTTTAAACTTCATGGTGAAGTGCGGCATACCATCTATATACAGGGTATCGAGCTCGTTGATATGATATTTATAGGCGGTAAGTCCATAATCGGCTATAGGGCTAATCATGTTTTTACCCATAATGGTTATAAGGTTTTCGTAAATATTGAAGTTTTGATTTACGTTGCCCAACAGTTCGGTTATCGTGGGGTTATCTCTTATCATGGTCATCTTTTGCCCCTTCACGCGCTCCATACTTTTCTGCGGGCTCGACTGGTAGTAGTTGTCAGAAATTTGTTCTACGAAAAAAATAGGCAATACCGATTTGCCCTTTTCACTCATGGTATCAATATAATCTTTCAGAAAATCGAACCCTTTCAGCAGAATATTTTTATCAATATCTGAAGGCTTTACGTTATCTAAATCTATTTCATATTTAGTGTAGCTTTCATACTGAAAAGTTTTAAGGTTTACTACATTATTTTGTGGTTTTGCCGAAACCATTTTTCTGAATAAAATATCAGCAGGATTTTCACCCGCATTAATCGTAATTTCATTTAAATTGAAACTTTCTGAGGCAAGCTCGAAATTAAGTGTGCTGCCTGCTATTTTTTTAGTTTGTGCAATATAACCTAATGCTGAAGCCACTAAGCTATCGGCTCTTTGGCGAATATCTAATTTATACTTGCCGTCTAAATCGGTGGTAGTGCCGGTAAATTTTCCTGCTACGTAAACATTTACATAAGGAATGGGTTCGCCTGTTTCAGCATCGGTAACAACGCCCGAAATGCTTTGCTGCTGTGCAAACACACCACTGCCAAAGCATAATAGAACCACCCAAAAAATACCAGAAAAAAATAAGCGCAACTAATTAAAAAATTTTTGCAAAAGTAATTAACGATAGTTACGAAAAAGAAGTATTTGAAAGGTTTATCTAATTAATGCAATACTACCCTTTTGCTTTAAGGGGTCTTTAATGCCTCTCTTGTAAGTTACAGCCATTTGATAAGCAAATACTCCGGGGTCGAGCAGTTTACCCATATAAGTGCCGTCCCAGCCGTTTACTGCCGTTTCAATATCGGTGGCTTCAAACACTTTTTCGCCCCAGCGATTGAAAATTTTCAGGTTTAAAGTAAAAATTCTATCGGTATCGCCATAAAGTTTTAGTATATCGTTATTGCCATCGCTATTAGGCGAAAAAGCATTCGGCAGATATAAATTCAAATTGGCAATTACTTCAACCAATACCGAATCGGTAGCACTACAACCCGAACCTTGATTTACAGTAACCGTATATAAAGTGGTTTTTTCCGGAGAAGCAATGGGGTTAGGACAATCGGCACAACTTAAATCGTTTGACGGAAACCACGTGTAGGTGTTTACATTTTGACTTGCAGTGGCGGTCAAAGAGGCTTCATCGCCTAATAAAATTTGAGTATCTCTTTCTGCAACAACGGTTGGTGCTGGTTTTGCCAAGGCATAAGGTATATTGCTGAAATTATTCCAGTTGCCAATAGTTAAAACATCAAAGCCCGAAGCAATAGAAGCTGTTGCAGGGCCAATATCTTCCCACTGCGAATTATTTTGCCAATTGGCAATAGTAGCCCAATCTCCATCGGCAACATTATCGTAGAAAAAAGAAACAGTAGCGGCATCTGCTCCGGCAGTTCTGTGTAATCTATGATAGTATAATGGATTTACTTCGCATAATTCGTCAGACAAAACATTAACATCATAGCTTTCGGCTGTAGCGGTGACATTGGCATGTCTTACTCCGTAAGTATTATTATTTGTAGTATTTGGAATAATTGTAACGGGACGATATCGAGGAGTGCCTAATGAAGATCCTGTAGGAAATAAATAGCTATCAGTACTGTTAGTGTTTCGCGAAAGTTTTCCATTTTGTAAACTGCTTACAAAGCCTGAGTTAACACGAACTATAGCATTTGGGCTAGCATTAGCAACAAACATTTCATATATATCGGTTGCCAATTCAGCATCTCTTAGATCTAAAGTACCATCAACTTGCGCATCTATAGTTTGAGTTTTAATGCCATTACCTACTAAAAACAAATTGTAAAAGGTGGTTTTTTGATTGCCGGTAATTAATTGATTTACACCACTTAACTGAACAGTGCTTTCATCGGCAGAAAAGTTGGCATTGTTTATCCAGTTGCCGTAAATATCATAAATGCCGGTTGAGTTGGCATTGCCTGTTGCCAAATCGCTATTAGTAAAATCGCCTTCAACAATAAGGTTTCCAGCGTTATCAATTCTTCCGGTATTGTTATCTACCGAAGCGTTTTTCACTATCATTACCGAACCGGGATTCATAAACATTTGTGCGCCATTGTTATAAAACAATGCCTGAGCAAATGCAGGGGCATAAGTTGAAATTAATCCTAAAATGATGAGCAGGCTTCTCATTTTTTATCAGTTTATCAATACTATAAAAATAATCCAATATTGGAGAAAAAAATAAGGTAATTGTATTAAGAAATTAGAAGTCTATCGCATTTTGCTCATTATATCTTGTGCCTGTTGTCCATAACCGGGGTTAAGATTTACTGCCTTTTGTAAATAGATGCCTGCATTATTTCTGTTACCTTGAATAGCATAAGCATAACCCAAATAAAAATAGGCTTGTGCATTTTCAGGATACAATTGAATTCCTTTTACTAAAGCATTTATGCCTTCATTAAACTTGCCAACATTCAAATAAGCTATACCTAAACTAGTATGTATTATTTCACTATTCGGATAACTTTTTATGGCTTGTTCAAAATATTTTATGGCTTCAGAAATGTTGCCTTCGTTCATAGCAGTAAAGCCTTTTAAATCAGATTTGTCTGTTCGTTTAATTACGGCACAAATAGGAACATCACCAGCCTTTACGACATGCACAGTTCCATCTGGCGGCCAAGTATTAGGGTTTTTTAATTGAGAAGGACTAATAAAATCTGCATAAAACAAACCATAATCCCAATCTTTCTCATAACGCTGATAATATCGGGCATAATGAATTTCAAATTTATCTTCCTTTCCCTCATTATATACTATAACTTGAGGGTGGGCAGTTGTGGTTATTATTAATGGTCTTCCTTCCGGCATTTCAGCATTGGCAATTGTCCATTCATAGGCTTCTTTAATGCTGTTCATCCAATAGTCTAAAATATAGTTTCCTTTAGCATTTTTTAGCCCGCCAATCAATTCATTATAATATAAATACTGATGCGGATGAGCATTTACAAACCAACCCAAAGGCATCAATAGTAAAACTGTGAAAGCTGAAATTGCAGCGAACTGCGGCACTTTTGTTTTTAGTATTCTGAATAAACTTTCCCAACCTAAAGCAGCTATTACTACTAATGGCGGATACGCAAAATAAGTATGCCTCCATTCATGAAAAATATTGGCATTAGTGTAAATAATGTAAAACACCGGAAACAATGCTGCAAATAATACAAGCAACACTCTTCTACTCGGAAATTGTTTTCTTACCAACCAAAATAATGGGAACGCTATTACAAAGCCGATAATAAATACCAAGGGCGTTGTAATACCAATCATTTTAGGCAGGTAATACCAAGGCAAGTCGGCACTCATAAAAAATTCACCTTCAAATACCTGCCGCAGACTTACATCTAAGTTTCCAAATTTTTTCAATGGCTCTAATGGATGCATAATAGGATTAAGCAAGCCAAACGGCCACATTAAAACACCACAGAAATAACCAACCGCTATTGTTGCTATAGAAGGCAACACATAAGGCTTCAATTTTTCAAATGGGTTGCTAAGAATTTTACCAATACCATTTTCAGTAGCAATAATTTCTATCAACAAAAACAAGCCGAAATAGCCAAACAATAATAACCCTCCGAATCGAATATTAATAGCGCTTGCAATTGCCAGGCCTGTTAACAAAACATGATTGTAGTTTAGCTTTTTAAGATTATCGAAAAATATCATCATGGCCCAAACAGCAAATGCCGATGTGGCTGCAAAAGGAATATCCTTGGGATTATTCATCGAGTGTCCGAAAAATCTCGGAGAGAGAAAAATAATCCACTGTGCAATTAATGCCATGCGCCAACCCCCTAAGCGCAAGGCAATTAGTCCGGTGAAAATAATTGCCGCAAAACCAAATAAAGCATTGGTAATTCTGCGTGCATGATATTCCTCTACAGGCAAAACCTTTTTAGCTAAAGCAGCCATTAACTCAAAACCCGCACCATAATATTTTAATACCCTGTCTTTATCGTGAAACACAGGCATATTAAGGCAAGTAGTGTCTTTGCCGCCTGTAGCATACCAATTTACTACTGCCTTATTGTAAGCATTCAGGTGCGTTTCATCTCCGGTAATGCCATAGTCGTTGCAAACCCAAAGCATAGTAGCAACCATTACAAAAGCGCTAACCCAAAATGCTTTTTTAAAAACCGATTCGTTAATAGCTGAAAACATGGTTTGAAAAAATTTTCGTGAAGTTAACAAACCTTTGGCAGGTAGTATTTTTAAATAAACATTAATGGCAAATAGCTTTTAACTATTTTTGGCGTGCATGAATTACATTATTCTGATACCTGTTTTTAACGATTGGGAATGCCTGAGATTGTTGCATGAAAAAATCAGTACGTTTTTCAGTAAACAACTACCAAATGACAGCTTCAGAATATTTGCCGTAAATGATTTTTCTACACAACCTGCATCGGAAGAAAGTCTTCAGCAAATTTCTATTATTCATTTAAACCGAAACATGGGGCATCAGCGTGCTATTGCTATTGGGCTTTCTTATATTGCTGAAAATGAAACCTGCGACAAGGTAATTGTAATGGATTCTGACGGAGAAGATGTTCCTGAAGACATTATAAAATTAATTCAGAAGCAAGAAGCTAATAGCAACAAAGTGGTTTTTGCACAACGCACCAAACGTAAAGAAGGCTTAGTGTTTAAATTGTTTTACGCAGTTTATAAATTCTTATTTAAAAGACTTACGGGCAACCCCATCAACTTTGGTAATTTTTGTTTGCTGAACTTTGAAACGGTAAAAAAAATAGTTTTTGTTCCGGAAATTTGGAATCATTTTGCCAGTGCAGTTATTCGCTCAAAAGTTGCTTACACCACAGCGCCAATTGAAAAAGGAATTAGGCTGGCCGGCAACTCGAAAATGAATTTCAATTCGTTAATTCTTCATGGTTTAAGTGCTATTTCAGTATATATCGAAACGGTTTCTATAAGATTGATACTCTACAGTTTAATTTTTTTAGGGGTTGCTATTTCAGGAATAGTAGCTGTTACCGGAATAAGATTATTTACCGACTGGGCTATTCCCGGCTGGGCCACATTTACGGTTTTAGCATTGGCCATTATGTCTTTTCAAGCATTGCTAGTGTTTTTATTTTTAGTTTTTATGGTGTTGTCTTATCGTAGCAATAAACAAATAATTCCTGCCTACGAGTACAAGCATTTTATACAATCAGTAGCTTCAAAATAATGGAAAACCAGTCATATATAGGTGGTGAATTAGAGTTGTTTCAGTTTGCTGAAAACTGGAAACAATATTATGGTTCGTTTATTAAGCCTCACTTAAAAGGAACGGTGATAGAAGTGGGAGCAGGCATTGGTGGCACCACCAAGCATCTTTGTAGCGGAACACAAAGTGAATGGCTTTGCATTGAACCCGATAGCCGTCTGGAACAACATGTTGTGGCAATGATAAATAACAAAGAATTGCCTTCTTGCTGCAAAAGTATGTGTGGTGTTTTAAGCGATGTAAAAAATAAACAAGCTGATGCTATTATATATATTGATGTAATTGAGCATATTAAGGATGATAAAGCCGAATTGCTTGTAGCTTCTGAACATTTGAAAAGCGGTGGCGTATTAGCTATTGTTGTACCTGCTCATCAGTATTTATACAGTAATTTCGATAAATCTATAGGGCATTACAGAAGGTATTCTCGAAAACAACTTAAAGTAGTTATTCCATCAACATTAATTATTGAAAGAGCCTTGTATTTAGATAGTGTAGGGCTAACTGCCTCTTTGGCACAAAAACTTTTGCTGAAACAATCGTACCCGAAAATTTCGCAAATAAAACTGTGGGACAATTTTATGGTGCCGATTTCAAAAATTACCGACTGGCTTACGGGCTACAATGTAGGTAAATCGGTATTATTAATTGCAAGAAAAAAATAACTAGTTACTTTTTTCCTCAACATTACTGTCGGCTATGATGTAAAGTGGTCGTTGCTTTACGTTCTTACTAATTCTGCTTATATATTCGCCTATTATGCCAATGCCTATTAGCTGAATTCCGCCTAAAAACAATATAGAAATCATCAATGATGCCCAACCGGTTTGGTAATTATCTCCAAAATATCGTTGGTAAATTGAATAAAGAATAATAATAAATGCTACTGCTGAAACAAAAAAGCCTGCTAAAGTTGCAAACTTTAAAGGAAAATCAGAAAATGAAGTAATGCCGTCTAATGCAAACCGAATCATTTTTCTGTACGTATAGCCTGTTTTGCCGCCATAACGCTCGTCTCGGTCATATTCAATATAGGTTTGGTTAAACCCTATCCATGAAATTTGCCCACGAAGAAACTTTTGTTGTTCTGGCATCTGCTTTAAATAAGAAACAATTTTTTTGTCAATAAGTCTGAAATCTCCCGTATCAACAGGGATGGATACGGATGTAATACTGCTTAAAATTCTGTAAAACATTTTAGCCGTTAACAGCTTTAAAAAACTTTCACCTTTTCTTCTTCTGCGTTTGGCATAAACCACCTGAAAATCTTCATGTTTCCATTTATGATACATTTGTTCTATTAGTTCCGGTGGGTCTTGAAGGTCAGCATCAATAATAACTATTGCATTGCCTTTGCATTTGTCAAGCCCGGCAGTAACTGCTATTTGGTGGCCAAAATTTCTGCTAAAGTTGATGTATTTTATTCGAGAATCATTTTCATGTAAAGCCTTAACCTTTTGTAATGAATCATCAATACTTCCATCATTTATAAAAATAAATTCTCTGTCTGCTGTAATTTTATCGCATACAGCCGATAGCCTTTCGTATAAGGTGTTAATATTTGTACTTTCATTATAGATGGGAATAATTACAGAAAGTTCCACGAGGCTATATTGTTTAACTGCGAAAATAGTTAAATGTTACTTGAATTACTTATGTGCTAAACAAATGCAGCATTTGGGACGTTGTAAGGTTGCAGTTATAGAGGTAAATATATTTTTGTACTAAAAAAATCTTTTCCTATTTTTGCAAGCCGAAACTGTAATGTTTTTTACTGTCCGATGGTGTAACTGGCAACACGTCTGGTTTTGGTCCAGAAGAGTCTAGGTTCGACCCCTAGTCGGACAACAAAAAAGAGGCTAATTCTTAAATGAATTGCCTCTTTTTTGTTTTATTCCCTATGAACTAATCTCTTAATATCGGAAAAGTCATACAGTGAGGGCCACCTCTTGCCCTTGATAGTTCTGTTGCAGAAAGCCTTATAATAGTTTTTTCAATAGTTGCAGGATTTATCAAGCCATTTTCAAAAGCGGTGAGTACAGTTTGTCCATCAACTACATTATAACCTCTGTTTCTTAATGCTTCAGCAGTGCGATAATTTCTTTGATAGGCAAAAGCTACTCCATCTTTTACTGTAACCAAATTGCAACCATCAGTCCATTGCTCTCTTTCATCAAAAGGATATTCACCATTACCACAAAGAATGTAATCTGTTTTAGGATTTACCGATTTGAAAAAATCTAATAAAGTATTGTAAGAGGTTGAGTTTCCATTTGAATGATAAGAAGTTACTTCCATTTTTTCAGGCGAAGCCACATAAGGTGCAAAAACTACAAATTCATCTTTACTTACCTGGGTAAATAAAGTATCAATATGCATACAAGTGCGCTCTTTAGGAATTTCTATCCACACTACATTTTTAACCACATTTTTTTCAAACAACTTATCAATTAAAACATCAAGGGCTTTAAGTGAAGTGCGTTCACTACAGCCTACCAGCAAATGATCTTTATCATATATCATTAGGTCGCCACCTTCTAAGGTTACATCATCATTTTCTTTAGTAAGGTCTATTATTCTGTTTTCATTTCTTAAGGCCTGAAATTGTGGATGGTAATAAATAATAATTCTTGTCATTATGCTTTCTCTTGTTCGGGCACTTTTCGAAGCCTGACAAATAATTACGTGGTCATTTACCACTGCGCCTATATCGCGGGTAAAAATATTGTTTGGCAAAGGGCCAAAAAGCTGTTTGCGCGAACTTCGTACCACCCCTGTATAAAGGGTGTAGATTAATTCTTCAGGCGAAAGCCCTTTTAGAATGTGTTTGGTTTCATCGGTGCAATCTTCTTCATAAGCAATATTGTCTATCATTTCAAGCCTTGCATCGGTATTGTGCTGAATAGACTGTAAGAGCAAGTCTTGAGTGTCTAAAACATTTTCTTTTCCTAAGAAATGCTTCAAAATATCAGTAAACAGCTTGTGCTCTTCGCGCATTTTAGGCAGGTACACAATATCGTCATACAAAAACTCTAATGCTTTGCTGGGCGTAACTACCTCAATACCATCATCTGGCGAATGCATAATAACTTTTCTTAGCCTTCCGGTTTCTGTTGAAACAAATATTCCTGAACTCATATATTTTGGATTGATTAGTCTAAATTAATACAGCATCATTTTCATACAAAACACACTACCTCCTGATTTCATGTATTCAGAAGTGTTAGTTTCTATTACTTCGTAACCATGCTGAATTAAAGCGTTTTTTGTAACGGTGCTGCCGGGATGTATTACGGCTTTTTTCTTTCCTGTTTTTTGGTCGTTAATACAGTGTGCATTCAGGGCAAAAAAAGTTTCGGCTTCTACTACAGGCACTTCAATTACGTTTTTAAACAATTTTCTCAGTGCTGCAAGACCATCATTGCTAAATGCTACAGGACACAACAATACCGTTTCTTCATTTACAGGAATAAAACAAGTATCGAGATGGTAAAAGCGATCATCTACCAATTCTAATGTAACTACAGGCACCTGAAGCATAGTGGATATTTCTTTATAGGCAGTAATATCGCTACGGTGTCCGTAACCACCATACAACAGTCTTTTACCATAGTGAGGAATAGTATCGCCCATGCCTTCGAAAAGTTTTGCTTCTTGCAAGTGCAAAAGCTTATAGCCTTTGCTTTTATAAAATGTTTCAAAATAAGGCACTTCTCTTTGGCGACTTTCATGTCGCATTTTGCTCATTACTACTACCTTTTCGTCATTCAGTATCCACGGAAAAGATTGATTGGCAGTAAACACCATGTCTTCACAATCTTTGCCTCCTGAAATGGTATAAACCTCTTCTAAAATGCCTTCTGTAACAAACGATTGATATATGGCTTTTAAATCTTCCCATTGCTTTTTTGCCAGGGCTTTATCAAGCACTCCAATATTGCCTTCCATGTGTACATTTTTCACATCTACAATATCGAAGTATTCAGGGTTGCACATTAATATTTTTCTTGGCTCTTGCCTGCTTGCCACATGTTCTATGCTGAAATTAATTTCAGCAACACTATACACTTTGTTTTCCATAATGGTATTTGTATTTTTTCAGTTACCTCAATTTAATTTTCATTGACACCGGTTGATGGTCTGAATAAGCAAAGTTCAGATTATGTGTTTTTACTTCCAGTACTTCTATATTAGGAGAAACCAAATAAAAGTCTATTACGGTGCATGAAGTAGTTTCGGGATTGTAAGCAGCTTTTAAGTTTCTGTTGGTTGGCGATGTGCCATCATATATCCACCACCAGCCGGCAGGCATTAAATCTTTGGCAATGTTCTCAGGGGCATAATCATCGCCCGATTTTCGGTAAGTATTCTTTTCAAAATCAGTTGGTGTTTGGTTCCAGTCGCCACCTACTACAATAAAGTTTCCTTTTTCAAATTCTTTTAGCAGATAGTCTTTTATGAAAGCCATTTCAGCAGCTTTCAATTCGCCTGTATCGTCATAGGCCGAATTGTGAATATTAACTACAATTAAATCTTTTCCGTTTGAAAGCGATGTGCGCTTTACTAAAATGCAGCGATCTAAAAAATAAACGCTTTTAGGCCACGGAAAACTTCCGGGCAACTGATAGCGCGTAGCTTCTGTAAGCTGAAATTTACTGTAGCTTCCCAAGCCTGCATTAACCCTGCCAAGTGGGTTAGTGTAAGGAATAGGAATAAAATCTACCACATAATTTGGTGCATAAACATAAGAGTGGTTAGGTAATATTTCAGCAATGAGCTTTAGCTCATTATTACCATAACTTCGTTTTGCTTTTTTATCTACTTCCTGCAGCATAATAAAATCTTTGTCAGCATGTTGTTTTAAAAAGTTTTTTATGCCTTCAAGATATTCTTCTACATGCTTTTCAGGAGATACTACTGTTTTGCCGCCATCGTAAAAAAAATCGTCTTTTGCACCTAAACCACCATAACCAATATTCCATATTAAAAATGAAAAAACCGAATCGGTTGCTTGTAAATTTTGAGCATTCTCTACCTGCAAAGTTTCCTGAAGTGGGGGCTTATAATCAGTAAGTGTGGCGTATAAAATATTTCCGCCCACATATAATCCAAATAGTAGCGCAATGCCTAAAACTATTTTCAGAATAAAGAATATCATTTTCATTGAGTGTAAGTTTTTACATCCTAACCAAAGATGCTTTTAATCTTTCATATTTATATCAACATAAACGGAAACTAAGTTAGATATTTATTAGCCTTTAAAAACTTTATATTTGTATGAACAGTAAAAAATGAAAACTAAAGAATTTAGTTGGAAGACCATAGATGACCTTGAAATATATGGGAAGTATTGGGCTCCTGAAAATGATATAAAGGCGGTGGTGTGTTTAGTACACGGCATGGGCGAACACATTAATCGTTACAACCATTTTGCTGAAGATATTGTAAAAGCAGGCTATGCCGTTATTGGTTTTGACCAACGAGGACACGGCAAGTCGAAAGGACAACGCGGGCACTCGCCTTCCTATGAACATTTATTGTATTCAGTAGATGATTTATTAAATAAGGCCGAAGAGTTTTTTCCTGAAACCCCAAGATTTTTAATGGGACATAGCATGGGCGGAAATGTGGTAATTAATTATGCTTTAGACCGTGAACCGAAAATAAAGGGAGTTATTGCTTCATCGCCTTTGTTGCGCTTAGCTTTTGACCCACCGGCATGGAAAACTACTTTAGGAAATTTGGTAAAAAATATTTTTCCATCCTTGCCACAATTCAGTAATCTCGATGCAAAAACTATTTCGCGTATTCCTGAAGAAGTGAAAAAATATGAAGACGATAAGTTGGTGCATGATAGCATTACACCCGGCATGTATTTCGGCTTTATGGAAAAGGGTGAATATGCCATGCAACATGCTGCTGAATTTCCATTGCCACTGTTAATTTACCACGGAACGGGCGACCAACTAACCTCTCATGTTGCTTCAAAAGAATTTGCCGAGAAAGTAGGCGCAAAAGCTCAACTGCAACTATTCGAGGGCGGCTACCATGAAACACACCACGACCACGATAGAGACAAAGCCATTGTCATGATTTGCGATTGGCTTCAGAAACAATTAAATGCTTAAATAATTTTTGTGAACGGACTGGGGGAAAAGGAACAGCTATTTGCCATTATTGATACGGAAACAACCGGAGGAAACCCTTCTAAAGACAGGGTGATGGAAATTGCTATTATAGTTCATAACGGCAAAAAAATTGTAAAACAGTATAGCTCGTTAATAAATCCTGAAGCACCAATAATGCCTTTTGTGGTATCGCTTACAGGCATTAATAACGATATGCTGAAAGATGCCCCTACTTTTCCTGAAATAGCAAAAGAAATAAATGAACTTACTGAAAATGCCATATTCGTAGCACATAATGCCCGCTTCGATTATGGTGTGCTGCGTAACGAATTTAAGCGTATAGGTATGCGCTTTAATCGCAAGCAACTTTGCACAGTTAAGTTGGCAAGACAAATTCTTCCTGGATATAAAAGTTATAGTTTAGGTAAGCTTTGCAGGGAAATGGGCATTCCGGTAGATAATCGCCACCGCGCCTTAGGCGATGCTGAAGCCACTGCTTTATTGTTTGAAAAAATTCTTCTGAACGACAAGAAAGAGTCTATTAGAACTATGCTGGAAGAAGAGTTGAATGATGTTGCTGCGCCACCAAAACTTTCAAAAGAACTTATAGATGATTTGCCCGAAGAAGTAGGGATTTATTATTTCTTAGACGAAAAAGGTAAGCCATTATATATTGGTAAATCAAAAAACATTCGTAAAAAAGTTATTAGTCACTTCAGCAGTAGCTCAGAAAGCGTAAGATTTGCTGAAATGAAAAACAAAATTTATGATATAAGTTATGAATTAACCGGAAGCGAGTTAATTGCTACGATTATGGAAGCCAACGAGCTAAGAAAGTACCTTCCACCTTACAATGCTTCTTTACGAACACAAAAATATCGATATGGTATTTACCATTTTGCTGATGAAAATGGATTTTTCAATTTAAAAATTGAACCGCTAAAGCAAGGCGAAAAGCCTTTGATAGAGTTTACCAATAGAAAAAGTGCCAATATTGTAATGCGCAAACTAATTGATAAATACGGGTTGTATCCATCGTTGTGTGGGTTTGGAAATGCAGAAAATACTGTTGCTGAAATGCCTGCATCGGTTTACAATTTGAAGTTTAAAGAGGTAAATGCCCGCTACCGATATAAAAACCCGAGTTTCTTTATTATAAGCGAAGGTAAATCGCACCACCAGCAATCGGTAGTGTGGATAGAAAATTATGAATACAAAGGCTATGGTTACTTTGAGCCCGAGTATATAGAAAACGATATTGAATCATTAAAAGAAGCCGTACAATTGCAGCCTGACGACCCGGATATTCATAGAATAATTCGTAGCTGGTTAGGAAAGAAAACTAAAGACGAAATTATAGTGTACTAAGGTAAGCTGGCCTTAAAAGCTTCATAACGAACGTCATACTTCTCATTACCTCCACAGCCTTCATTGGTTTTAGTTTCATAAATGTTTTGAATTCTGTTATCGGGATTAGGGTGAGTACTTAAAAATTGCGGAACATTAGAACCGCCTTGTGCTTCTATTTTTTCAAAGAAACCGGCTGCACCTGCAGCATTATAGGAGGTAGGGCACAAATATTTTACTGAGTATTCATCGGCTTCTTTTTCATCGCTTCTGCTAAAAGCAAGAGAAGTAAGACTTCCGGCAATTTGGGCCAATTGGTCTTGTCCGGTAGTGCCGGCAACTATACCAATTAAAAGAGAAAGCCCATATTGCTTGGTTAACTGGTCAGTAGAATGTCTTCTGTCGGCATGTGCCATTTCGTGGCCCAAAACACCAATTAGCTCATCTTCAGAATCTAAATATTTTATAAGTCCTGTATAAACATAAATATAGCCGCCAGGTGCACAAAAAGCATTTAAAGTTGCATCGTCTTGAATAATTCTTACTTTCCACTCAAATTCATTTTTATAGAATACCTTTCCTGCGTACAGAATTGAGTCTCTTAATCCTCTAATATAAGCATAAGCTTGTGGGTGTGCTGCTTCAGAAAGCAAAGGGAATTCCTGAGGGTTAGCGGCAATATGCGCCTCTAATTCCTGTCCTAAAGCAATATCGTCTTGTATTCTGAAAATATTAAGGCTTTTATCTTCTTTGTTTTTACAGGCTTGAATATTAAGTAATAAAACAACTATTAGTGCGAAACCTGTAAATTTTAAAACCGTTCTCATAATTATTTCTTTGGTTGCTAAAATAGCAAAAAGGCTGCCATTTTCGGGCAGCCTTTTAAGAGGTTTAATTTTAAAAACTGTTATTCGCTTATAATTATTCGCTTCGATGAAGTTTTTCCATTGGCAATTACGCGGGCTATATAAGTGCCTTTAGCAATATCATTCATACTAATGCTGTATGCCTGCTGGTATTGAGCATTAATAGTTTCAGAAGCAACTATTTGCCCCAACATATTATACACTTCTACTTTTGTATCTACTGAGCCTTCTTGCAAGTGTTGGGTAATGTATAAATTATTTTGGCTAGCATATACTTCTATCGAAAGGTCTTGATTATTATTGGCAATACTTGTAGCAATATCCATTACTTCAACTTTTAGCGTTGCAGCATCGGCACAGTTATCGTTATTGGCATTTACTGTAATGGTATAATTACCACCGATAGTATAACTGTGGTTTATGATGCTTTCGTTGTTGTAAACAGTACCATCGCCCATATCTACACTGGTATTTGTTGCTCCGGTGGTGTTGCTAATATCAACTGTTACCATATCGCCTACATTAACTGTTGCGTTTGGTATGCTAATAGCGGCTGTTACTGTTGCCACCTGATTTATCGTTACGGCTTCAACCGTTTGATAACCACTGATAGTATTGGTTAATTGTAATGTATAAGTACCACTTGGTAACTGACCAATAGTTTGTTGGCTGCCGTTGATTAGGCTGTTTGTAATCACATTGCTGTTTTCATCGGTTAAAGTATAAGTCCATTCCAAACCACCTCTTTCGGTAATGTTAATATTTCCGTTTTCATTATCGCAGTTTGCATCTGTGGAAGCAATTAGCAACTCAGGCGCAAAGTGTAATAAGAACCTATCGGCATTATCTGTTTTGTTGGCAGTGAAGCTATACGTATTATTATTTCTCAAATACTGTATGGTTCCTGTTTGTAAATCTTCTAACCAAATAATAGAAGTATTCGGAAAATCTTCTACGCCTTCAAAAGTTAAGGTATGATTACCATTGTATTCAATAGCTACACCTAAAGGAATAGTGGTTTGCTGGGTATTTTCAGGCAAAGCCAAAATACTGCTTCTTTCATTATTCAAATCTTTAGTGTAAATACTTGGCACGCCTATGCTGCTAAACATTTTTTTAGCATCAAAACCATTATCATGGGTTTCAGTAAAGCTATTGTCAAATATTAAATAGGCCTTATCCGATTCATTATCTGCCGATTGTACTTTTACTTCTAACTTATACTGATAAAGCTGTTGTTGTCTAAGTAAACTATTGCTGGTGCTGTTTACTCTTGCAGTAGCAGGAATGGTTACATTATAGCTGCTTTGGTTAGCATCTAAAGGTAATATGATGATTGCTTCATTAGTACCAATTTCCACAGGCACTACTCCTGAATTGTTTAATGGTAAAAAGTTACCTGTTGCAGGGTTAAACTTATAAGCAGTACCATAAACGGAGGCATTATTAGTGGCTACAACTCTCCAGTCTATTGGTGCCCAGAATGGGTTGGAAATAATATGGTGACCTTTGGTGCCAAACTGTCCGGAGTATAATGATGCTGAATTATTATTGGCGCTTATACTAAGATTGTTGAAAGTAACAGGAAGTTTACTGTAATTTCCGGTTTCACTTAATAATCTGTTTGAGTTAATAATTGCGGGGTCGTTAATACGTGCTGCATAGCCTTTGCCTCTTTCTATTGTAGCAGAAGCATTTAATGGTATCCACCCTCTTAAGTAGCAATCACCTTGTACTCTGCTTTCATCATAAGCAAATAAGTTACTGAATGGACTGCCTTGTGCCAACGCTTCTCTGCTGCAATCAGTTTTTGGAGTAACAGTATTGCTGTTGTTGGCGCCAGCATTAGCATTTAAGCTAAATTGCCCATTCCATTTAGAAGCTGTAGTAATATTGTTAGTAATAGAGCCAATATAAAAATAGCGATTCAAGTACGCAAAGGGTGTTGCCGAAAGCGGGTTGGCTACTACCGGTATATATCGCTCTATGGTTAAGTTGTTGTTGGTGGTAATAGTACCGTTATATCCTGAAGTGAAATCGTCAATATAGGCTGTGCGGGTAGCAGACGACTTCAGTGTAACAGTTCCATTATTGGTGTTTAAATTACCAGTTTTTAATACTAATTTTTCATCTATAAGTGCATTTGTATTAAATGCAAATTGTACCCCGTTGCTATTGTCAATTTCTAAAATGCCTATTCTGAAGTTACCATTTATTGACTGAGGCAAACTTCCTTTGAAGGACAAAGTGCCTTCCCCTGTTACTATTCCGCCACTATTAGTGAAATTTCCATATACATTTAACTCGCCAAAAATTGTAATTTCTGCATTGTTACTGATAATTACGTCTTTTACATTGCCTGGGTTTAAATCTATAACTTCAGGAGCGTTAGTTACATTAGGAATAACAGCATTGATTGTTGAATTTGGTAGTACACCACAATACCAATTATCACTAACATGCCATAAATTGTTTAATGCTCCGGTCCATACTGTAGTGCCTGCAACTAATGTTCCAGCATTAGGAATATAAAAGTTATCAATACTTACAATTTCAGAACATGAAGCACCATGTTGAAAAGCAAATCCTGAATATTTCAGATCTTTTGAAGTATGGGTATTATCAACACCGGTAAAAGCACTTCCAAAGGAACCTGCATTAGGATCAGCAAAATCGCTACCATCGTTTCTAACCCAAAGAGACCACTCATTGTTACAAGGGTTATAAGATACATTAATGCTTAGGTAACCCGTCTCACCTGTGTAAGATGATACCGCAACATCTGTTATGTTTGAGTTACTTCTTAGCCCATTGGTAAATCTTATTAACTTAACTGGATTAGGTGCTCCTGTATTGCCAATAATAACTGCATAACCATCGGCTGATGTAGATTGATAATCGATCTCATCACAACCCAATACTGCTGCAATACCATACGTATTAGTGATGCTAAAGCCCGATGGGCCCGACCTTGTACTTCTCATATTGAACTTCCAGTTCATTGTGCCATTTGCATTCTCAAATAATGTTTCATACTTCGGTGTCATATCAAACGCTACTTGCTCGAATCCATTACCTGAATTACTTCCGTCTGAATTGCAATTAGAAAGAATAAGTCTGTTATTAGAAATTCTTACTCTTGAGCCATCTCCTGTTTCAGTTTCAGACCATAAAGTAGTACCTCCACTGCTTGGAATGCCTACAATGTTATTATTCGCTCTATTGAAATCATCAAATAATTGAAATGGATCGTTTGTAGCATTAATAGTTGCAAAAACAGGTGCAAATGCCCCCCCTTGTGCTCTTACCTGGAAAGTTCCTACCTCATCATAAGTTAAACCTGTCCATGTGTAAGAACCACCCACTAAATTTTGGGTACTACCTCCGCTAAACGTTCCGCTTCCCGTAAATTGCGACAAAGTAATAGCTCCTGTCTGGTTTTGATCTATATTACCATTGGCATCAACAGCACTAACAGTAATAGTAAAGTTGTTATTAATTACAACATTGGTAGGCGCATCAATAAATTTTAGAGTAGCTAATACATCAATAATATTTTTTGTACCATTGCTGGTAGCCGAAAAACTTCCCAACTGAGAACTTGTAGCAGATGACGCAACTGTAATATCGGCAGGCACTAAACTAAAGCCAAACTTTTGTCCGTCAGAGCCTACGGGTAATGGATTTGCTAAAGTAATACGCATGTAGACATCAACAAAACCATCATCAGGAACGGTAATGAATGGAGATGAAATTGGGAAAGGAATATTATTAGGGTTAGTAAGACCACCACCTGTAATTGGAATAGTACTTGTTCCTAAAAAGAATTTTCTATCTGCTATAGCTGTGCTCCAATTAGGAACAGTATTATCGGCACTAGCCCTGATAGTCCAGCCGGTATAAATAGTAGGCATATTATCAGCATCATTGCTAATACCATTACCATCATATAGGCGGAAACGCCACACCTGCACTCCATTGCTATTGCTTACAATTGTGCCATTTACTAAAGAAGATATAGTGTTAGCTTCTGAATTACTTACTGCCTGCACAACACTTGCTGTAGAAGCAGCAATGTTGGTAGCTTGATTATAAGTGGTAGTAGTATTTAAAAACTTGGTATTGCTGCCTGTACAGTTGTATTCATATACGCGGAAGTAATAGGTGGTGCCTGCACTTAAACCCGAAACCGAAGCTGAATTGCCGCTACCATTATAAATTAATTGCTGACCACTATTAGCCCAGGTAGTATTTACCGAAGGCAATGCTGCCCCATCGGTAGGTGCGGTGAAGCTATTGGTGCTGTTGATATATACCACACGGTTGCTTCCATCGCCTACAGTAAAGTTGAAATCTATAGCATTTTGTGTAACGCCCGAAAAGTTAGTATTGCTTATCTGTGTAGTAGGTGTGCTGCACGATACGGTTACTAAAGCAATAGATACATCATCAATACCCACTCCGCTACTATTTGTGCTGCCATCTAATATCCAACGGAAATAAACTACTTGATTATTGGCTACTGTAGCAGCAGGGGTAAACTGTATATCGATATATTCTGAAGCGATTAAAGAAGTGAAATTATGTAAACTGCCTCCACTCGCAATGTTAGTAAAATTACCGCCAGGCACATCGACCCAGCCTGTGGTAAGTGAAGTTGAATATTGTAATTTAAATGTTTGTGTTGCAGAGTTTCTTCTGTATTGCTCATAATTAAATTTAATTTCAAAGATGCTACCTGTGCCTCCGGTACTATTCTTCACTGCAGCTAAAATACTCTTGTTATTATAGCCACTACTAAACATTAAACCTAATGCTCTTTCGGTTGTAGATTGCCCCCAGTTGTAAGCACCGCCTGCTGTAGGTGTGCCACTGCTTGCCTGTTGGGTTACTGCCGAAGCGATAGTAGTGGAATTGCCATCTTGAATACCAAAACCTGTTGGTGTTGGAGCGGAACCATTAGATCCCATACCTGCAAAATCTTCAGTAGCCGGCACATTTAAGGCAGTAAGTTCAATGTAGGTTAATGGGTTATTAGTAATAGTTAAATTTCTGGTTAGGGGTGTGCCTAGCACAATACCTGCGCTTGGGTTGCTAATAGTAAATGTTGCTGTTTCGGTACTTTCGGCTACATTATCATCGGCAATATTAAAAGTTAAAGTCCCTGTAGTTTGCCCATTGAGAATAGTAATAGTAGTAGGGAAAGTTACGCCTGTAAAATCGGCATTGTTAACTCCTGTTCCGCTTAGAGCAACATTTACGGTTTGGTTGCCCACCACTGGAGCACCAGCAGTAACGGTTAAAGTAATTTGTGTGGTAGCCATTTCTGTACCGGAGGTAGGATTAATGCTTAAACCCACCGAATTTAAAGTGGTTACCGATTGAATATCGCTATACTCGCTGCTGCCCCCCGCATTTTCTATTCTTACACGATAATAATACGTAGTACCCGGTTGTAAGCCACTTATAAGTTGACTTGTAGTCCCACTTAAAATACCAGGAAATGTACCTAAAACAGTACTTAATGTTGGGTTGGTGCCGTATTCTAATGTATAAGTAAATGCTGCACTACCTGCATTATTTGTATTGTTGGGTTGCCATTGTGCCGTAAAGGCAGTAACACCTACCAATGTAGCTGCCAGTATGTTGGGCTTGTTATGCTTGGTTGTAAAAGTAAACAGGTTAGAATAACCTGTTAATGGAGTTGCGCAGTTGTTAACGGCAAAAGCCCTTCCCCAATATTGGGTATTAGCATTTAGCCCCGAAAGTGTACGAAAAGTTGAAGCAGGCAAAAAACTACCTGTTTCACTATTAATTACAGAACTGGATAATGAAATATTATTAGCATACTCAATGCCTCTTTCTGTAATTGCAGTAGCCAAGTTTCCTGCGGCAGTAGGCTCATACAATATAACTATGCCTGTATTTGAAGTTCCAGTAAAGTTATTGTGTACTACAGTAGGTTCAGTGCAAGAAGTTGCTGCATTAGTTGTTTGATTATTAGGGTTGTTTGTAGCCGTAGCTGTTTGATATACTCTATCAGGACTGCAATATTCGTGTACCCTAAAGTGATAAGTAGTTGAAGCAGATAAACCGTTAATAGTAATTGGTCCGCTACCTGTTCCATTAAACACTACTTGCTCTCCACTTCCGCTGTAAGTTGTATTAGCTGCTGGGTTGCTACCATTTGCAGGCGCTGTGAAAGAATTGGCAGTGTTCATTATTACAACTCTTCCCGCACCATCACCATTGGTCCAGTTTATAGCCATTGAAACATCAGTAATACTCGAAAAATTAATTTCTGAAGCTTGGATAGCGGGTGCGGTGCAGATTACAGGTAACGTTGTTCCTTGTAACAGAATGTTGTCTACTCTAACTCCTTGCCTTCCTCCTGTACTTTCTTTTCTAAATCTTAATCTAAATTGTGTTGCACTAGAAGCTGGAATGTTAAAAGAGCCCGAGCTAATCAATGTAGAACTAGTCGGGGTTGCTGATGTAAATGTTGTAGCTGACCAAGTAGAGCCATTGTTTAACGAGTATTCTACAAAACATGGTTTATTAGGAGTTCCTGAGCCATATGTGCCAATCTGAAAACTCAATGTTAATCCACCTGTATATGGACTTACATCAAATGCTTCAGAAATTATCATGTCATTATCTTCCAATAACCAATAGCCAGTCTGTTGTATTGGTTGTGTGGTTGTGCCATTTGTATAAGTCCAACCCGATGTGGCAGATGTACAAGGATTTGTATGAATTGTTGTTTGCCCCCAAACCTGAGCAGAAATGAAAAATAAAGCTAAGAAAAACAGCTTTCTAA
>CAZIZP010000004.1:154800-159851 GCA_964543705.1 uncultured Chitinophagaceae bacterium | reverse complement strand
TAAAAATGCCATTGAATAAAGCACAAATTGAAATCTTGAAATTATTTTCTCGCCCCATGAGCGAAGAAGATTTGCAAGAAATTAAAACACTGCTGGTTAAACATCTTGCTGAAAAATTGACCCAACGTGTAGATAATATTTCAAAAGAAAAAGGTTACACACAGGAAGATTTTAATAGTTGGCTTAATGAACCTAACCAATAATGCTTACGGCATTAGTTGATACCAATGTAATGATGGTGGCATTAAGTCCCAAAAGTAATCTGCATTGGCTATTTCAAACCTTTATCAATGGCAAATTTATTCTTGTAGTTAGCAACGAAATTTTATTAGAATACGAAGAACAAATTCGTTTCAGATATAACGAAACAGTAGCCAATGAATTTATTCTTATTTTGAACGAAGCCGTAAATGTGATTCATAAAGAACCACACTATAAATGGAATTTGATTAATGCAGATAAAGACGACAATAAATTTGTTGATGTGTATATTTCTTCAGCAGCAGATTATATTGTAACCCATGATAAACATTTTGAAGTATTAAAAACAATAGAATTTCCTGTAATAAATGTTGTTAATGCTTTTGAGTTTGAAAAAATATTAAATAACAATATAGAGAATATTTGAGGTGGGCGGGCAGTATAGAAGGAATATGTAATCAATGCGACAACCTCAAAAATTGATAAGTATCATGAAAGTTAAATACGACATAGAAAACGATATAGTATATATCTGCCTTACTGAATCTCCTGTTGCCGAGAGCGATGAAAATAAACATGGTGTAATAATAGATTATGCCGAAGATGGCAGCATAGTGGGCATTGAAATACTACACGCTTCTAAAAAGCAAATTCACCCTGAAAAAATAGAATACATTGCTGCTTAATTTTTTTGAAGCCCTCATGGAAGCCACCAAGTATTGCTCTTTGGGGCAAATTACTCATGCCTTATTTGAAGTGGGCGGGCAGTATAGGAGGAATATGTAAACAATAATATTTTATGCCAATTGTGCACCATCCAAATTATATTCCTGTTGCTACAGATGCAGTTTTGTGGAGATATATGGATTTAGAAAAGTTTGAATCGTTATTAACTAAAAAAGCATTGTTTTTTTGCAGGTCAGATAAATTTAGTGACCCTTTTGAAGGTTCTATCCCAAAAAAGGAAGCTGCTTTCAGAATGACATGGCAAAAGTTAAGAGCAAAAGAATTCAAAGAACCTTTTAATGAGAAAACCGCACTAAAAGCTGTAAATAGTCTTTCATTGTCACATATAAGATTGAAGCGGTGCACAGTAGTAAATTGTTGGCATATTAATAATAATGAGTCGGATGCTATGTGGCGCTTGTATCTTAAAGATAATGAGGGCGTGGCTATTCAAACATTAACTTATAAGCTAACAGAGTCACTTTCTAATGTGGCTGAAAGCATAGGTTTAAGTAAGGTTAGGTATTTAGATTATGAAAATGACACTTGGTATCATGAAACAAACTATCCCCACAATAACTATAACTTCATTGTTCCATTTATACATAAACGAAAGGAGTTTGTTCACGAAAGTGAGTTACGATTATTTCGCATTTTATATGATGCAGAGCATGACAATGAATATTGGGACAAGCAAGAGTACAGCAAAGGTATATTTGTTGAAGTTGATATCAATAAATTAGTTGACAAAATTGTATTTCCGCCCACAGCAGATGATCAGGTAGTAAATAAAATAGTTCAATTAGCGGAAAAGCATGGATTTAAATTTCAATTTCTTCATTCAAAACTTAAAGATTCCCCTATATATTAAAGCATCAGTATCTAATGAATAATTGGGTTACACAAATTATAAGAGTAGCATTAATAATACTCTTCCTTGGCTGTCTCCTGCCAATGGAATATGAGTATTTCCAATTCATTAGAATTGTAGGAATGATTTCATTTGGAGTATTAGCTTTTGATGCATACAGCAAAAAGGAAAAATATTGGCTTATCATCTGGCTTTTATCAGCTATTGCAATTAACCCTATTATTAAAATTCCTTTAGGAAGATTTTATTGGAATATTGTTGATGTGATTTGGTCATTATTACTTTTGATAAGTATTTTTATTTCAGCTAAAAAAATTAATTTAAGTGTATTAAATGATAATATGAAAGAATCAGATTCAGATGGAGATAAGAAATTAAAGAAATTTCTTGCAAAAGAGTTTTTACTCTTTTTATTCGTGATGATTTATACCATAGCCGCATTTTTTATTATTGATTATATCGAAAAAGGCTTTTTTAATTATTATTTTGATGAATTAAATCTTTTCAAGTCGAATAATTTATATCGTGTGGTTAACTCGTACACATTTTGGAGCGCAATAATTATAGTTTACATCTTAAGACCTTTATACTATTCTATATTATGGTCAATTAAGACGTTGAAGGAATAACCCCCCGCTGGCGCACGCGCAATGTCATTAAGTTAAGACATTAACAGTTTGATTATTAATAAGATAAGGGGGAATTACTTAAAAGAAATCCCCGCTCTTCCGAATTTGCAATTCGGAAGCCGTATCATAGGATTTTCAATCCGTTTTTTATACATAAGGCCAACATTTGCCGGTAGCCCTCAACATTTCCCTCAAAACACCTCTTTCACAAAAAATAGTAGCTTTTTAAGCCATTTTATGCCAAAATAACCTTCCAACAGCCAATTTTTCCGTTCCGGACGCCCAATATTAACTTCCGGATGCAAAAAATCCATTTCCGGATGCCCGATATCAACTTCCGGACGCAAAAAATCCATTTCCGGACGCCCGATATCAACTTCCGGATGCAGAAAATCTATTTCCGGATGGCCAATATCAACTTCCGGACGCAAAAAATCCATTTCCGGATGGCCAATATCAACTTCCGGACGCAGAAAATCCGTTTTCGGATGCAGAATATCAACTTCCGGATGCAGAAAATCTATTTCCGGATGGCCAATATCAACTTCCGGATGCAGAAAATCCGTTTCCGGATGGCCGATATCAACTTCCGGACGCAAAAAATCCGTTTCCGGATGGCCAATATCAACTTCCGGACGCAGAAAATCCATTTCCGGATGACCGATATTTATTTCTACTAGCTTTAGCCTTCGCTAAAATTTAAAATCAAGAAAACGATAACCACTTCCACCACCTTCCGCATAACATCATAACAAATAAAGAAAATTATCCAGTTATCCCAAGTCTTCACAAGTTGCAAACAGCATAGCTGCGGTACCTTGGAACGAAGAATGAAAAAAGCAAGTCTCTGACTTGTTATAACCCGCACCTACCAATTTGCAATTCAGCAATCCACTTTTCAGTAATTTTTCTTCTTAGTTAATTGCTGTTGCAAAATTACTTCGAAGTATCAAAAACAATCCTATTAATTTAAGACATCTAAAAACACAATCTACAAAACGCTACAATGGAATAAATTTTAATGCTTAAAATGCCTGAAGCCGGTTAATACCATAGCCATATTATGAGCATTGCAATAATCAATACTGTCTTGATCTTTAATAGAGCCGCCCGGATGAATAACGGCTGTAATGCCTGCTTTATCAGCTATTTCCACACAATCGGGGAAAGGAAAAAAGGCATCGCTTGCCATAACGGCACCCTTTAAATCAAAGCCAAATCTTCCGGCTTTATCTATGGCTTGTTGTAGGGCATCTACGCGAGAGGTTTGTCCGCACCCCATAGAAAGTAACTGCCCTTCTTTTGCCAACACAATGGTATTTGATTTTAAATGCTTGGCACATTTAGCGGCAAACAACAAGTCTTTTATTTGTGCTGAAGTAGGAGCCAATGTGGTTACTACCTTTAAATCGGCTTCGGTTTCGGTTTTAAAATCGGGGTCTTGTTCTATAACACCGTTCAATAAATTTTTAAACTGCTTGCCTTGTTTCACAGCTTGTTTTTGTTTCAGAATAATTCTGTTCTTTTTAGCCGTTAAAACTTTCAAAGCTTCTTCATTATAATCGGGTGCAATTAATACTTCAAAAAATATTTCGCTAATGGCTGTTGCTGTTGCTGCATCTACCGTGCCGTTGGTTGCCAATATGCCGCCAAAGGCCGAAACGGTATCGGCTGCAAAGGCTGCCTGCCATGCTTCTAAAACTCTGGGGCGGGTTGCCGCACCACAAGCATTAGTATGTTTAATTACTACAAAAGCAGGCTCGTTAAATTCGGCCACTAAGTTTACCGCAGCATCTACGTCTACCAAGTTGTTATAAGATAATTCTTTGCCATTCAAAATATCAAACAACTCATCTAAATTTCCGAAGAAGGTAGCTTTTTGATGCGGGTTTTCGCCATAGCGCAATACTTTTCCGTTTTGCTCGCTTTGTTTAAATGCCGCTATTTGTTCTTGCTGGTTGAAGTAGCTGAATATTTTAGTATCGTAATGAGACGAAGTGTTGAAGGCTTTGGCAGCAAAGCTTCTGCGTTGCTCTATAGTAGTAGCGCCCTCTTGTGCAGCCAGAATTTCTACCAGTGGCTCATAATCGTTTTTAGAAGAAATAATTACTACATCTTTAAAATTTTTCGCTGCCGCACGAATTAATGAAATACCGCCAATATCAATCTTCTCAATAATATCGGCTTCGGCTGCGCCACTTGCTACGGTTTCTTCAAAAGGGTATAAATCAACAATCACCAAATCAATTTCAGGAATGGCATATTCGGTCAGTTGTGCCAAATCGTTTGGCTCTGCTCTTCTTGCTAAAATGCCGCCAAACACTTTAGGGTGAAGGGTTTTCACTCTTCCGCCTAAAATAGAAGGATATGAAGTCAACTCTTCTACAGGTATTACGGTTCCGCCCAGCGACTCAATAAATTGCTGTGTGCCACCGGTTGAATACATGGTAACATTATGCTTTTTCAGCAATTCAATAACGGTTTCTAATTTGTCTTTATAATAAACAGAAATAAGGGCCGATTTAATTTTTTTCACAATAATATGTTTTGCAGGTTAAATAGATTTTTTAGCGCTAAATTGAATTTTGCTGCAAAGGTAAGTTTTGAAATAGAATATAATAAGG
>CAZIZP010000004.1:0-154700 GCA_964543705.1 uncultured Chitinophagaceae bacterium | reverse complement strand
AGCGCTAAATTGAATTTTGCTGCAAAGGTAAGTTTTGAAATAGAATATAATAAGGTGTGTTGGTAAATTGTATTTACTAATACCATTGCAAATGAAAACTAACATTCTCTACTCAATTCTCTAATTCTCCAAGTCTTTACATAAAACATTTCCCGCTACCTTTGCGTTACAATTGCTTTGTTATGGGAAATGCAGCTTCGCCTTATATTGTATTTGTTGGGTTAATTATAGTAATAGCATTTGTTATTTACGGGTATTACCGCGATTCTAGAGACAAATACACTAAGAGGTAAACTCAAAAAATTAAATTCAAAATTCAAAAAATGCTATTGCTCTTTTTGAATTTTGAGCTTTGAATTTAGTTTTTAATAATTAACTTATACCCCGTGCCATGAACATTGGCAATTTCTATGGTTGGGTCTTCTTTCAAGTATTTACGCAGTTTTGTTATAAACACATCCATACTTCTTCCGGTAAAATAGCTGTCGTTGCCCCAAATAAGTTTTAAAGCAATTTCTCGCTCTACCAGCTGATTCAGGTTTAAACAAAACAACTTTAACAACTCGGCTTCTTTGGTAGTAAGGTCTTGTGTGGTTTTACCAACTTTTAGCTGTTGCGATAAATAATCAAATTCATACTTGCCAATTGTAAAATGGTTTTTAGTTTCTTCCGTTTTTATACCCTTGGTTCGCCTTAATACGGCTTCTATGCGCACTTCCAATTCTTCCATGCTGAAAGGCTTGGTAATATAATCATCGCCCCCAATTTTAAAGCCTTCCAGTTTATCTTCTTTCAGCGATTTTGCGGTTAAAAAGATTATGGGTGTGCCTACATCAGTTTTTCTTATGTGTTTGGTAAATGTAAACCCGTCCATTTTAGGCATCATAACATCTACAATACATAAGTCAAAAGGCTCTTTATTAAAGGCTTTCAGGCCTTCTTCACCATTGTTGCAATGAGTTACTTTATATTTTTTATGTTCTAAAAATTCCTGAAGTACAAAGCCCAAGTTCGGGTCGTCTTCTAACAGTAATATTTTGGTTTCGTTGCTCATAAGTAATCTTTTATTATTGGTAAAATTAATTTAAATGTACTGCCTTTGCCCGGCTCGCTTTGTACTTCTACAGTGCCACCATGTGCTTCGGTTATTATTTTCACATAGCTCAACCCTAAGCCAAAGCCTTTAACATTGTGAATATTACCAGTGGGCACTCGATAAAATTTTTCAAAAACCCGTTTCTGCGCATCTTTACTCATGCCTATACCTTTATCTGAAATGGCTATATGCAGTTTGCCTAAAATGGTTTCGGTGCTAACTGTAATTTCTAAATTATCAGTAGAATACTTTATTGCATTATCAATTAGGTTGAAAATAATATTGGTAAAGTGAAGTTCATCGGCCATCAAGGTGTGTTCGGGCGCGTTCAATTTCAGGTTTAGCTTGCCATTTCGACTTTCTATCTGCAACGATAATTTATCTATTACTTTCTGAATAATTTCATGGGCATTTACCTGGGTTTTCTTCAATTTAAAATCGCCTTTATCGAGCACTGCCATTTGCAATACTTTTTCTACCTGTTCGCCAAGTCTTTTGTTTTCATCAAAAATGATTCCTGCATAGCGCAACGATTTATCTTTGTTTTCAGCAATATCTTCTTTTTTCAGCATTTCACTGGCAAGTGAAATAGTAGCAACAGGTGTTTTAAACTCGTGTGTCATATTATTGATGAAATCAGTTTTCATTTCATCTATTTTCTTTTGCTTAAAAATGGTATTAATCACATAAGCAAAGCACACTATTATTATAATTACAAATAACACCGAAGCAAAAGTAATTATACCAAGACTCCTAAAAATGTATTGCTGCTGCTTGGGAAAATAAACAAACAGGTAGTTGGGTTCGCCAAAAAAATCATTAGGAAATAAGGTGATTTTATATACAGTTCCTTTTTTCTGAATATCAGGATTATTGCTAACTAAAATGGTTTCGCCAAAATAATCTTTCACTATAAATTCAAAGGGAATATTAATGCCATGCTGTAAAAGAGAGCTTTTTACTAGTTCTTCAAGCTGAACTTTATCTATTCGTTTTTCAATGTTTTGCGATTTACTTAAAAACTCGCGAAACACTTCGCTCATCATGGCTTTTTTGTTTTCAATTTTTTGTGAAAGCTGAATTTGTTCGGCTGAATCTTCAATAGTAATATGAACTTTACTTTTAAGAGTTGCGCCATGCAACGAATCGATAGTAATAGTAGTGTCTAATTTAAACACATAATCTTCCGTGCCTTCATTTTGGGTGTCACCCTCAAGCCCCATTAGCTTCATTTGCTCTTCAATCCAAGAAAAATTAAATCCGGCATTTGGCTTAAATGGCACAAAGCCATCTTGGAAGATGCTGCTTTGAAACATGCCATAAGCTTCTTCACGCTCTAACATAAAAGCAGCTTCGCTTAAAGCATCGTGTACGTTCTGACTAAATTGCTGTTCACGCAACTCAACAGCTCTTTTTATCCATATTATTTGAATAACAAGCAGGCCCGTAAGCACTACCGCCATTAATAGTATAATGCCATTAATTAACTTATTATTCATAATGTAAAATTAACGTTCGGACTTATGGCTTCGTTTAGCCTTAACATAGTTTAACGGCAAAAGATAAAGACCGTTATTTTTAATGAAATACTGATTTTTATATCCTGCCGTCTTATTAATTGTAAATTTTTGTATAGCAATTGTCTATTCGCAACTTTTTTCTGTGTCATTTTATCATCAATAAACACAAAATACTACCAAAAAAACAAAAGGTATCGGTTAGGTTTAAAAAGAAAAATTAATACGCGAAAAAAAATACCGAATTCCTGCAACATACTGTTCCATGCAGATTTCATTATTTTTTGATTTAAAAAATGACTTTTTGCAACATAAATACACATGTATGCAACATAATTAAACGCTAGCATTATCAATATTTTATCATTTTGCATTGTTTTCAGAAATAATATGAAATTCATGCTGTCTTAAAACAATTTTCAGCATATTTTTGGCATAAAAATTGGCAAAGGCGGTCAATCATCAAAAAACATCATTATGAGAAATTTTACCATTATTACCTTTATTGCAGCAACAGTGTTCAGTTTTAAAACTGTATCAGCTCAAAACACCAAAGCATCTTCAATAGAAAGCGTTACTCCGGTTCAAATTAATACCAATACCGGTAAAAGAAATTCTAAAGCTTCAAAGACAGCGAAGCCGGCTGCTGAAAAACAAAAGAAAACCGAAACCACAAAAATTAACACTACTGCTACTACCCCTGTAACCATTGAAACAGCACCCAACAATGCAAAAGTAAACCTGCAAACCCCGGCCAATAGTAACAATCAAATTGAGAACACCCCGCTTCCCGATTACAGCGTGGTCGACAAATATGCCGAACCAATAGTGCAGGAAAAAACTAATGGTAATATTAACTGGACCCAGCAATATGTAGAAGCAAAAGGTCAGGCAGTTATTGATACCGAAAGATTTCCGAATATAGCACAGGCAAGAGCTATGGCTACTCGTGGAGCGGTAGTAGTAGCACAAAGAAACCTTTTGGAAATAGTAAAGGGCGTAAATGTTGTGGGCGAAACCACCGTTCAGGACATGGCCACCAGCAGCGATTATATTTATACCCGTGTTGAAGGGCTTGTTAAAGGTGCCGAACAAGTAGGCCAGGCCCAAGAAATGAATGGTATTATGGAAGTTACACTTAGAATGCCTATTTATGGAAAAGTAGGAATTACCGGTGCTCTGGAAGATGCTGATATTACCAATGCCCAAAGAAAAATGGGCTTGCAGCCTCTTATGGCTATGGCTGCTACCGAAAATATTGCCGCTGGCGAAGAAGTAGTAGATGGCAGCAAGCCTTTGGTATTTAATTTCAAAGGCAAGCAAATAGACCCGTCTATGTTTCCGGTTATAGTTGACGATAAAGGCAACGTGAAACTCGATTTCTCAAAAATTTACGACCCCAATACCGGGAAATTCCCAAAGTACATGCAGCTTAGTAAAGAAATAATGCAAGATTTAAACCTTAAAAAAGGCGTAGATATTATTGAGTTGGTACAAAATGCCAATGGACAGTTTACTATTCCGCAATCGAGCCAGAAAAGAGCCGTGTGGCAAAAAATTGGTAATGTTGCCCAAAAAATTGGTAAAGTATTGTTCTCTTTCCTATAAAGAATATTGTATAATTATTAATTCTGAAAAACATGAAACGCTATATATTTTCTATAATTTTTTTATGTGCCGCAACTCTTCTTATTGCCCAAGAGGTAATTGAAACTGAAGCTAAAGGCGTGGGGATTAACAAAGCCGATGCTTTGCAGGATGCACTAAGAAACGCTGTTGGCCAGGCAGCGGGTGTTGCCTTAAAATCTGAAACCCGCGTAGAAAACTACATGATTATTTCCGATGCCATAGCCACAAATACTTCAGGCTATATAAGCAGCTATAATGTAGTAAGCGAAATACCTTTTCCCGATAGGTTTGAAGTAAAAGTTAAGGCAAAGGTCTCTACTTCTCCAATGAAAGCCGATTTTCAGTTGCTGGCACGCTCTATTGGCGGGGTAAGGTTTCTGGTAATGGCCGACCCTAAACATGCTTCAGACAGTAACTTTGCCGATTATGAATATGCCGTTCAGCGTATCAACAGCCACTTGGCTGAAAAAAAATATCGCTATGTGGAGAAAACTCGTTTTGAAAGCCTGAAAAAAGAAGCGGCTAACATGATGCAGGAAAGCAATGCTGAACTAAGCTATGCGCAACAATTGGCTGTAATGGCCGATGCACAGTTTTTAATTGTGTTAAGCGAAATAAATACCAGCACAGTAATGGGCGCTTTTGATATTCCGCGTGGCACTAAAGTAAACTTAATTGCCAAAGCCTACGACAATTGTACAGGCGAAGGATTAGGAACTATTACCTTAGAAAGCAACTCTTCTAATGCCAATGCTGCGTCTGGCTTTCGTTCGGCAATAGACGAAGCCGTGAAAAACGATTTTGATAAATTGCTACACACCTTTACTTCCTATATAGGAAGCTGGATTAACAACGGAACGCCTTTTGAACTACGCTTTTACAATACCGGCACCTATCGCGACTTTCGCGACTTAAGAGAAAAACTAAAAGCCGATAAAAGTTTTGGTGGCGACCTTGAAATTGTAAGTGCTTTAAACTACACTAAGTTAAATGCTACTTTCAGAAATAAAGCAGATGAAATGGCCGACCGTGTGTTAGACGCTGCCGATGCTATACCTGCTATGGCAGCTAAACGCTTAGATGTAAAAATGATTTACGGCAGACAAATTTCTTTTGCCCCGCAAAACTATATTATACCCGATTTAATAAAGCCTGAAGCAGAAACAGCCCCTACCACCAACACACCGGTACAAAAAACAACTGCCCCTGCAAGTTCAGCACCCAAGAAAACCACTACGCCAGCCACCAAAACGGCAAGCCCCGCTGCAAAGCCCGCTAATAAATTAAACACTACTACAAAACCCAAATAATTTTTTAAAACCTTTAAATACTTAAATATGAAATCATTAATGCTTACCCTTGTATTTGCCATGTCAGCTTTGGTAAATACTTATGCTCAAAAAGCTTCGCTTACTTTCTTTTCTCAAGAAGGAGAAAGATTTTATGTTATTCTAAATGGTATAAGACAAAACGATAAGCCTTCTGCCAATGTAAAAGTTACCGATCTTGGTTTGCCCAACTACAAAGCCAAAATAATTTTTGAAGACCCTGCTTTAGGCTCTATAGATAAAAATCTTATGGTACAAGATGTAGATGGTAAGTTTGCCGATTTGGTATATAATATTCGTAAAGACAAAAAAGGCGAATACATTTTACGCATTAGTGGTTTTTCTGAAGTAGCTACAGCATCGCCCGCCAGCCAGCAAGCAGCCGTGGTAAATTACCATACTGAAGAAACCCCACAGCCTGCTTCAACTATTACACAGCAAACTACCACTACCACCACTACTACCAAGCCCACTAATACTACAACATATCAAGAAAATGTAAACATGAATTTAGGAGGCTTAGGCTTTGGTGTAAATGTAAACAGCAGTGTTACCGAAGATGCCGATGGTAATGTGAATATGAACGTAAATATGGGTGGACTAAACACCAATACCTCGGTAAAACAAACTACCACCACTACTACCACTACCACCAAAACAATTTCTAATCCGGCAGTTGGGCAGCCTACACCTGCGGCTGTTACCCCTCCGGTTAAGGAGCAAGGCTGTGTGCGCGCCATTTCTGCTGCCGATTTAGCTGCCGGCAAAAAGTCTATTACCAGCTCTTCTTTTTCTGAAACACAAATGAAAACGGCTAAAACTTTTACCAAAAACAACTGTCTTTCTGTGGCTCAAATAAAAGAAATCATGGCTATTTTCAGCTTTGAAGCTTCTAAACTGGAATATGCCAAATATGCCTACGATTTTTGTGTAGATAAAAAGAACTACTATCAGCTTGCCGAGGCATTTACCTTTTCTTCATCTCAAGACGAACTGAACGAGTTTTTAGAAACCAAGTAAGTATAAGAGCTATACAACCCAAAAATCCCCAAGCCATTTATGGTTTGGGGATTTTTTTTGCTCATGCAGGTGCAATTATTTTTCAACTATACCGAATATTTCTACTCGCCTGTTTAATGAATTATTTGTTTCTGAATTAGGCAATTGAGAACCCATGCCAATTATTTCTATTGGTGCTTGAGTGAAGTGCATAATGTTTTCATGCACAAATATTGCCCGCTTAAGCGAAAGTGATTGGTTGTATTGTTCAGTGCCTTCTTTATCAGTATGCCCAATAATTACAATTTTTGAAAACTGATTAGAATAGAATAATAAATTAATAACTGAATCAATTGTGTTATCTAGTTCAGCTTTATTATAATCGAAAAAGCAGGTGGCAAGCAAAATGGTATCAACGCTATTTTTTTCTTTCGGCACTATAACTGAAAGGCTGGAATCGTAACATATTTCACTGTTTTTAAGCGGCTCAACACTTACATCGTCTAATGCATATATACTTTGAAAAGCTTTATCATGATTCTTATAGTACCCATATTGTTTTGTATAATGATAGTATTTTTTTAACTCTTTCTTTGAAAAATACTCCGGTGTTTCAAATAGTATATTGCCTATGTATAAATACTTTTCGTTGCTAGTGGCAGTATAAATAAATTCATATTTTGTGTATTCAGAAATGTTATTTAAAATTTCGGGCAAACACCAATCGAAATTTTTTGGCAGGGCTTCAACAGGTTTTTGAGTTGCTTTTTTAATTGCTACTTCTACCGGATAAGGATTTTCTAAAAAAACCGCCCCAATACTTTTAGTATAGTGGTTGCCCGAAAAAGGTTTAATAAAAAAGCTAACCATATATTGGTGGCCTCTCACTAAGGGCTTACAAAGAGTGGCTACCATATTTTGTAACAAATATTCTTGTTTTGAATAAGAAGTATCTACAACCCTAATTAAGCCAAAACAGCTACCAGTATTGGCATAATTTATATCTGAAAAGAAAGCATTACTAATTTCAATGGAATAGTTCCAGTTTTTTGCAATAATACCCAACAAATTTCTTTTGAAATTTCCCGATAAATAGAAAGTATCGTTTTGAGAAATTGTATCGCTTTCCGTAAAAAAATTATGTAGTGTAATATTGTTTTTATAATTCAATTTTTCTTCAAAAGATGGGTTTAGTACTAAATTATTTTGCACTGCCTGAGCATATATACATACAGGAGATAGTAATAAAACAATGGCTAATATTTTCATGTATACTTTATTGACGTAGATTTATTTTCATAAGATGAAGTTTAAAAGAAATTTATAACTCATTATTTTTTAATGCTTATAACAAAATAATTAAGAAAGTTGATAAAAGCTGAGAATGAATCTAAAAACTACTTCAAATAAACGGCTTCAAAATTTGCCGTTAAGCCATTTTCATTTTGAAGTGTTAATGTATTATTACTTATTTGAAAGGTTACTTTATTATCAATTAGCTTTAGAAAAGCATTTTCTGAAGCCATGTTATCGCAAAGCATTTTAGTGGCCATTACATTTCCAAATGCTATTTCGTTTTTGGTTATAACATACTTGCCGCTAATGTTGTTACAACCGGCAAATCCTCTAAACCTGTCTTCTTCTGCTGAAAATAAAATATAAATTTCTTTGCGGCTTTCTTCTTTTATTACAGGCTGATTATCTATGCTTCTTAACGCCCATCTGGTATTGATTAATGAGGCGGTAATGCTTTTTAATTCAGCACTTTTTTCAGTGCTTTTACAAGCAAAAACTAATAAAACAAAAAGCAGTAGTATGAAATTTTTCATAGGTTTATTGTACCCTGCAAGTATATTTTCTGGCTTGTAAATCTTTTCTTTCTTCTGAAGTACAAATATCGGTTTCGGTTACTTTCTCAACATTACAAGTGTAGCCCTGACTTTCCAGATAGAATTTCCATGACTGCACTGAAAAACCTGCCAAAGCAGAATCGCCTTCACAACCAAACACAGTAACAAACCCTTTGGTACATGTGCCGCAATCTCTGGAACAATCATAACATCTTTCGCTGCAAGATGAAAAGTAAAACAAAATGCTTATTGTAATTGCAATGGAATAAATGAAGTTTTTCATATTGGATTTTTTTGCGCTACAAATATAAATTTGTTTTGCTATTCCCTATGTTAATATTGCTTTTTCCAAAACTGTAAACATCAATTTCTTTTTGGGCAATCCAAAGCGGGGGTCATTATCCGGAAAGGGTTTCAACTCATGAGTATTTACATACCCATGCTTTTCATACCAGGCAATCAATTCAGTGCGGTCGGTAATCACTGTCATGTATATTGCGATACATTGAAGACTTTTTGCAACATCTTCTGCAACATTTAACAAAAACTTTCCTGTGCCTTTGCCCTGAAGATGTGGCGCAACGGTTAACATTCCGAGATATAATTTTCGGTTATGCTTTTCCAGATGTACACAAGCCACTATTTTGTTTTCAATATCAGTATGAATCAGTACCCATGAATTATCGCGCTGAATTGTTTCTTTCAAACCCTCTTCATCAGTTCTTATTCCATCTAATAAGTCGGCTTCGGTAGTCCATCCTTGCTTAGAGGTTTCGCCACGATAAGCACTGTTTACCAAAGCATTTAATTCTTTTATA
The DNA here is from genome assembly GCA_964543705.1 of uncultured Chitinophagaceae bacterium. Classification (GTDB taxonomy): domain Bacteria; phylum Bacteroidota; class Bacteroidia; order Chitinophagales; family CAIOSU01; genus CAYSGX01. The sequence continues at coordinate 145,463 of CAZIZP010000004.1, read as the reverse complement.
TGCTGAATGGCGGCTAAAGAAATATTATCGGGAAGTTGCATTTTATTTAAGTGGGTATTACCACATTTTTTCTAAATCGGCTTTGGTGTAGGTATGATTACGAGTAATGAAATAAGTGGTTTTGGAAGAATCTTTTTTTAATTGAAGGGTGTCTTTATTCAGCAAGCGATATAAAAAAGAAAGAGGCGTTAGAAACAAATAAAAAATAATGGTTAGTAATATTTTTGAATTAATAGTACCGAGTATTTGCGCCAGCTTCATCCAGTATTTATAAATAAATCCGGCTGCCTTTTCAGAAAAAACCGAAACCATGCCAATGCTTGCAGCTAAGTATATAAGCCATGGTTTGTTAAAGATTAAAAACAACACCACAAAGCCTGTTATCATTGCCAAGATGCCTTGATATACTTTAGTTTCCGGTTTCATATTTTAAAACAGTGTGTAAACAAAAGGAGCTGCAGCACTGCCACCTCCTACGACTAATAATACTGCTACCAGTAACAAAACAATAACAATTGGCAATAACCACCATTTTTTTCTTTCGGCTAAAAACTGCCAAAACTCTTTAAGAAATTCTATCACTTTAAAAGCATTTAATCACTTTCCGAAAATACTAATAGTTATTAAATATCTCTTGCATGCTGTTTTCGTAAATAATATTTGTAAACATTGAAGCGGTTAGGCACTAATTTTGTCCTTATATAATTTTAAGGAAAACTTAACAAGATTTAAAATAAGTTAATAATGGGTATTTTTTCAATAGCTACAAAAGGTTACCGGTTTTACAAAGAAGCCGCTAAAGAAGGCATTACGCTTTTTAGTTTTTTTGAAGATGTGGAAACTTTAACACGTCTTGTTAAATCATTTATTAATGGCGAGTACAGAGCGGTAAAAAAAAGAAATTTTTTAAAAGTAGCCTTGGGCTTTTTGTATTTATTTTCTTCCATAGATTTTGTTCCCGATTTTATTCCTTTCATTGGCTGGGTAGATGATGTTGCTATACTATTTGTTATTTATCGCTCTTTGAAAGGCGAAATAGATGCCTACAAAAAATGGGAAACGGGCACACAGGTTATTGCAAAAACCATAAAAACAAAAAGTAAGAAAAAGGTGTAATTACAGTTTGTATGATTATTGAAGAGCAGCTTCAGATTAGTGAAACCTTTTCATTTCCCGTAATTATAACCATTGAAAGCAGAAGAAATTGCAGAGCCTCTATTGGTAAAAAAGCGGTAAATATTAAAATTTCCAAGTGGCTTTCCACAGAACAACGTAATGAGCAAATTCAGTATTTTAAAAATTGGGCCATAAAACATTTAAAACCCAAAGCCACAATAATTGAAAGCAGCCTAAACAAAATATATAAACATGGCGATTGTATTACGGTTCGTGGCCAATCGTTTCTGTTGCACATTAATGAAACAGAAAGAAATAATTATAAAGGAAAGATAGTTCCCGGTAATATTTTTATTGAAGCCCCCTTACTTGCCAAAGAAAAAGAAAAAACAGAAGCCACCAGAACTATAGTAATGAAAACATTAGCCAATTTCTTTTACATGGAAATTGCCAACAGACTAATAGAATTGAATGAGCAATTTTACAAAAAGCGTATAACAAAGTTTTCGCTGAAATATATGACTACGCGCTGGGGAAGTTGTTCTTACAAAGGGGGTATAAATATTTCATCGAGATTGCTGCTGGCACCTGCTGATGTTATGGATTATGTACTTATTCACGAGTTGGCTCATTTAGTGTATATGGATCATTCGCCTGCATTCTGGAATGAGGTTGCAAGAGCAATGCCTAACTATAAGGAAAAAGAAAAATGGCTAAAAGAAAATGATTACAATGCAGATTTTTAAGGCACCATGATGGTTATTGCTTTCGGCACAATTTCTACTTCAAAAGACGACCAGCCTAAAAATTCCCCTTCAGCTTCTGCGCAAATTTCAGGCTGAGAATACACTTTTATTTTTTTACCCTGCAACGAGATAACCTGCTTTAGCTTTTTTATTGTTCCGTTAAATAAACGATGAAGATTAGCAATAGCTACCAAATTGGGCAGCGGTTTAAGAATAGTAATGTCGAAAAGACCATCATCGGGTATGGCATCAGGTACCAGGCGCATACCTCCGCCAGAATACTTACAATTGCCAATATTGATGCAGTAAATAATTTCGTCTGCTACCACTTTATCATCAATCACAATTTTAATTTTGGTAGGCTCATATTTAAACAATGTAACTAAAACCGATTTCAGGTAAGTTAACTTACCAATAGCTCCTTTTGTACTGTTAGCACTTTCAGTTACTGCACCATCGAATGCCATACCCAGTACATTTATAAAAAATCTCGATTCCTGCTTTCCGTTTAAAGAAAAAGTAACCTTGCCTGCATCAATAGTTTTAGTTTTTTCAGAAAGTAATAGTTGCGTTGCTTTACGGTAGTCTTTAGGTATATTGAAAGTGCGAATAAAATCGTTACCTGTCCCCAAAGAAAACATGGCAATTTTTACTTCGTTGGTTTTTACTTTTTGCTGAAGCATTACACCATTTACTACTTCATGTAATGTTCCATCACCACCAATAACAATAAGCTTAGTGTAGCCCGCTTCAACCATTTCTTTTGCAATGGTTATGGCACTGCCTCTGCTGTAGGTTTTTTTTACTTGTAGTGCTATACCCGAATTTAAAAGATGCTGAATAATAGTTTCAGATTGCCTTTCATTTTTGTTACTTCCTGAAACCGGATTCACAATGGCAAGCCAGCCTTGTGCCATAGATTAGTATTGTTTAGTGCGCTTCAAAAGTAGCAAAAGAAATATGTATGTAAAATTATTATTGTGGTTAAGTAAGTTGGTCGGCAAGTAATTTTACAGCCATTGCAAATATGGTGGCAAGAGTTATTCGCCTAACCCATACTTCTCCCTTTTCGATAGAAAAAATAGTTCCATAGTAACCTCCAATAGCGGTGCCTATTGCCATTGAAAGGCCAAATTGCCAATTAATAATACCTTTCCACTGAAAAATAATAAGTGATAATACATTCATGCCCAACACTACAAACACTTTCATGTAGTTCACTTTTATTAAGTTCAGGTTATTGGCGAGGTTTAAAACAGCCATCATTAATATTGCAGTGCCTGCCTGAATAAAGCCCCCATAAATACCAATAAAGAAAAAAGCAACAACTGAAATCCACTTTCTAAACCCCCTAGTGTTTTCACCGGTACTTTTATGAAAACGTTTCGGATTAATCATAATTAAAACAAACATCACCAACATCATAATAGCAAGCACGATATTGAATGTTTCGTTATCTACCTTAACTGCTAAGAAGGTTCCTAAAATACTTCCTGCTAATGCTGAAAAAGAAAGTTGATATGTAAATGCATCATTAGTAAAGCCTTTATTATTAAACACCTTCACTGCTACTATATTCTGAAATAATATACCTACCCTGCTGCTTGCATTAGCGATATTGGCAGGCAAGCCTAAAAAAATCATTGCAGGTATTGAAATAAGAGAGCCTCCGCCAGATATAACGTTAATAAATCCTACTAATAATCCAACAATAAATAATATTACCGCTTTGGCTATTGTAATTTCCACAAAAGCGAAGTTAACAGATATTGCATTTATCTTTGACCATAATTAAATGATGACCGAAAACAAAACCGCTCTTATTGCTGGTGCCACAGGCTTGGTAGGTAGTAGTTTGTTACAACAATTACTTGCTGAAAGTTATTACAGTAAAATTATTGTGCTACTTAGAAAACCAATTAATATTAAAGACTCTCGTCTGGTACAATTAATAGTTGACTTTAATAACCTTGAAGAGTACACAAATGAATTAAAAGTAAATGATGTATTCTGTACTTTGGGTACTACTATTAAAAAAGCGGGCTCGAAAGAAGCATTCCGAAAAGTAGATTATGAATATCCGGTGGAATTAGCTTCTATTACCCATAAAAATGGGGCTGAAAAATATATTATTGTTACGGCCATAGGTGCTGATGCAAATTCTTCAATATTTTATAATAAAGTAAAAGGTGAAACAGAAGAAAAACTAAAATCCCTTCAATTTAAACACTTATATATATTACAGCCATCGTTGTTAACAGGCGACAGAAAAGAACATAGAACAGGAGAGAAAATAGCCATTATGGCTTCAAATTATTTCAACCATATATTGCTTGGGCCTTTAAGAAAATACCGCTCTATTAATGCCAAAGTAGTAGCCTTTGGTATGATATATGCCGCTAAACACTTCACTGAAAAAATGAAAACTGTTCTTTCTGATGAAATTCAAGAAATTTACAGCCACAATCAACCCAAAAAATTATGAACCTAACTATTGATGTTGGCAATAACCAAACAAAAGTTGGTGTGTTTGATGGTAATGAAATGACATTCTTTCAGCAATTTGCACCACTTACTCTTGAAGACGTTAAAACTTTGTTCGAAACGCATTCAATTAAAAATGCAATTATTTCAGATGTTGCTTTTTACGATGAAAATATAGATACATTTCTAAAAGAAAAATGCAGTTTCATAAAATTATCTTACACAACAAAAATGCCTGTCAGCCTAAAATATTTAACTCCTGAAACTTTGGGTAAAGACAGAATTGCTACTGCTGCCGCTGCCGTAGATCTGTTTCCGGAAAAGAATTGCCTGGTTATAGATGCAGGCACCTCAATAACCTATGATATTATTACGGCAGAAAGTGAATTTTTAGGTGGTAGTATTTCGCCAGGAATTTCAATGAGGTTTAAAGCTTTACATAATTTTACTGCACGCCTGCCACTTTTGAAAAAACAACCCATTGACTACATTACCGGAAAAAATACCAATGAAAGTATTTTGAGCGGAGTAATTAATGGTACAACAGGCGAAATGGTCTATATTATTGATGTTTATCAAAAAAAATATCCTGAATTACAAGTGTTGCTTACGGGTGGAGATGCTGCTTTCTTTGAAACCCGCCTGAATTATAAGATATTTGTCGTCCCTAATTTAGTTTTAAAGGGCTTAAATAAAATTTTAAACTATAATGTTGCGTAAGCATTTATTGCTTGTTTTTGTTTTTTTCGTTTCATGGTTTTGTGTAGATGCGCAAGAATTAGCCCCATATTCAAAATATGGATTAGGCGATTTAAGAGGCTCAGGGTTTACTGCCCAAACCAGTATGGGGCGCATTTCTTCTGCTTACAGAGACCCTGTACATATCAACTTCAGCAACCCTGCTTCTTATTCTGAATTACAACTAACCACTTTAGAAGGAGGAATGGCTTTAAGTTCAAAAACACTTACTACCCAGTCGGGCACTTCTAAAGCAACTGCCGGATTAGTTGATTTTTTTGCTTTTGCTTTTCCTGTTACTAAAGGTATGGCAATAAGTGCCGGACTGGTGCCTTACAGCTATACAAAATACAGTTATGAGTTAAGCGACACCTTGGCGCAAGATAATATTGCTTATAAAAGGGCTTTTAACGGTGCAGGCACTACTTATCAATTATATGCCGGTACAGGAGTAAAATTTCCAATGAAAAATGATACTGCTAAACATAGCATTTCTATAGGCGTTAACGCTATATATTTGTTTGGAAGAACCCGCTATTCAGATTTTTTAGACTTTTCAGGAACAGCCGATTTTTTTGGTACCAGAAAAATAACAACTATTCGTCCAAGTGATATTGCTATGAACAGTGGCCTTCAATATACTGTTCAGCTTGGCAAAAAATGGAGCACAGTAATTGGTGCTAATGCGTTTTTACCTTTTTCAGTAAATAATAACTATAACACCGTTTGGGACAGGTTTCGTGTAACTACGCAAGGTGTTTTTGTAGTTGACACAGTAGATAATTCAGGAGAACAAAAAGTAAAAAGAAATTTTCCGATTGAATATGGTGGAGGCTTTATGATTAAAAACGGTTCAAACTTCTTATTTGCTGCCGATGTACATTTAAAACAATGGAACAATTTCAATGATTTTTTAAATCCTGAAGCAACCTTTGAAAATAGCTTTAGAGTTAATGCAGGTACTGAATTGAGGCCTAATTTTAAAGGAAAAACCAATTTTATAAAAAGAACACGTTACCGCGTAGGAGGTTACTACGAAACCGGAAGTTTATTGATTAATGGTGAAGAAATTTCGCAGTATGGCATAACTTTTGGTCTAGGTATAAGTATGAAAGGTTCTTTTTCATTTGTTAATATTGGTTTTGAAGTAGGCCAAAGAGGCACTGCCGAAAACAATTTAATTAAAGAGAACTTTTTTAGAACCTATTTAGGATTCACTTTAAACGATAAATGGTTTATTAAACGTAAATACGATTAACGATGAAAACAAAAACATGTACCACATTTTTTGCAATCTTATTTTTTATGGCTTTTGCCAAAACAACAACTGCTCAAAGCAATTGCACTCCCGTTTGGGGGCAAGACAGTGTGAAAGCCACACAAGAAATTTCGCTTTACAGAGAATTTTTTAAACAAAACAATTTTAAAGACGCTGCAACTCACTGGAGATACGTTTTCTTTAATGCTCCCGGTGCACGTCAAACTACACATCTTGATGGCGTAAAAATATATAAAGCCTTTGCCGATGCTGAAAAAGATGCCGCCAAAAAGACAAAATATGTAGATACCCTTTTAATGGTTTTTGATAAGCGTTTAGAATGTTTCGGCATGGATGGTGATGTACTGGGAAGAAAAGCAGTAGAAATGCTCACCTACGGAAGAGATGAAAAAGAAACCTACAATACTTTTAAAAAGGCTGTTGAAATTGAGCAGCATAAAACTGCTGCTTTTTTACTTTACTACTATGTGTATGCTGCTGTAAATGCACATAAAAAAGAAATAATTTCTGCTGACGAATTAATGGACGTTTATAATAAGACAACACAAATTATTGAGAAAAACGTGCAAGGTGGTGCTAAAGGTGCCGATAAGTATGCCGAAACTCAGGGCACAGTAGATGAGTTAATATCGGGCAGCGGCATTTTAAATTGCGATAACCTTAAAGAAATTTATGGCAAGCAATATCAGGAAAATCCGGAAGACAAGGCGTTATGGACAAAAATTTATAACCAAATGCGTGCTGCCAAATGTGCCGATGACCCTATATTTATTGAAGTAACCGAAAAACTTTACCAAACCGAGCCGGACGAAGCTAAAGCCAGAGTGTTGGCCTATGCTTATATAGGAAGCAAAAACTATTCAAAAGCTACCACTTATTTTAAAGCAGCTGCCGAACAAACTACCGAAAACGAAAAGAAAGCAGAATATTGGTTAAAAGTAGCCGAATTACAACAGGCGCAAGGCGATTTTGAATCATCACGCGCATCTGCATTAAAAGCAGCATCGTTTAAATCGGGTTGGGGCGAGCCTTATTTACACATTGGCGACCTGTATGCTTCAAGTGGTTCTAAATGCGGAAGCGGTACAGGCTTTGAAAGTCAGGTAGTAGTGTGGGCAGCAATAGATATGTATGAAAAAGCCAGAAGTGTAGATGGCTCAGTAGCTTCAAAAGCCGGCAGCAAAATTGCCAACTACAGTAAATACATGCCCTCTAAAGAAGAATGTTTCTTTCGTGGCTTAAAAGAAGGAGATAGCTACAAAGTGCCTTGTTGGATAAATGAAACCACTAAAATTCGTTACGGTACTGGTCAGTAATAATTTATTCTGAAAAATATTTTTCAAAACGCCTTTCATGTAAATGAAGGGCGTTTTTTATTAATAGTAGCTAACTTCATTTTTAATATGAAGAAAATAATTTCTGTTTTTTATCTTATTGTATTCCTGCTGTTTAGTTTTTATTTGTTTGGCAATAACGAACACAAAATAGACAGCCTGCAAAATGTATTGCCCAAGTCTTCAGGCAGCGAAAAAGTAAATACGCTTATTGCCCTTTCTTATAAGTATCAGGAAAAAGATTTGAATGAGTCTTTAGCCTATGCAGCTACTGCCATTGAAGAAGCCGAAAAATTGAATGACTCTTCATTGCTTGCAGAAGCCATTACTACTTTGGGTATTGCCCATGATTATGCCGGCAACTATGATACTGCAATGGAAAAATTTATTCGGTCGCTAAAAATATTTGAATCGCTGCAAGACGATAAAGGAATTGCTCATGTGCTCAATAATATCGGTTCGGTTTATTTTTATCAAAGAGATTTTGAAAAAGCAGCGCAATATTGGGAAAAAGCGTTAGTAATAAAGCGAAAAACAAACGCACCTAAAGAGCTCGCTGGAACACTGAATAATCTTGCAGTAGCTTACGTGAGACTCGAAAAGTTTGATGAAGCAATGAAATATTATGAGCAGGTTATTGCCATCAATATTGAGTTGAAGAGCTTTAAAAATCTGGCAGCCGCTTACAATAATTTGGGGATTTTAATGCATAAAAAAAATGGCAACGGTAAAGAGTCAGAGACTTATTATTTAAAAGCATTAAACATTTACGATTCGCTAAATCTTCCGCTTGGCAAATCAGAAATTCTTTTAAATCTGGGCGCGATATATTTCGAGCAAAACCTTTTTGAGAAAGCTATTGCTAATTTTTCTGAAAGTTTAAAAATATCAACTCAAATTGGTGCTGCGGCACATAAAAAACAAGCTTATGCCAATCTTTCAGAAACGTATGAAACCAAAGGCGATTTCAAGAATGCATTGAAATATTATAAGTTGTATTATGAACTGAAAGACTCAGTAATTAATGAACAAAGCCAAAAACAAATTGCCGAACTGGAACAGAAATATGAAAGCGAAAAGAAAGAACGATTAATAGAGTTGCAACAACTCGAATTAATAAAAAGTGAAAACAGGTTGTATCAGTTTGCGGCAATAGGAGGTATTGTTTTAATGCTATTATTACTTTGGGCAGGTTATTTTTATCAAAGAAGAAAAGCAAATGAAGCATTAGAAAAAGCCAAGTCTAAATTCTTTTCTAACATTGTGCATGAATTCAGAACGCCTGTTACGCTTATTACAGGGCCTATTGAACAAGCCATAGAACAAACCAACCAAAAGCCCGTGCAAGACATGCTGCACATGGCACAGCGAAATTCGCAGCAACTATTAAAACTGGTAAACCAACTACTTGATGTATCAAAAATAGAATCGGGTAAAATGCAGTTAAATAAAAGCTATGGTAATTTTGCTGAGTTTGTTGCTGAAATTATCAATTATTTTCAGCCAATAGCCAATCAAAAAAATATTCAGCTTTTATTTCATAATCAGTTGTATTCAGGGCAATGTTTTTTTGATAAAGATGCCCTTGAAAAAATACTGTTCAACCTGTTGTCTAATGCTATAAAATTTACTGCCGAACAAGGGAAAGTTGAGGTTACAATTCAGCAATCGAAAAATAATATTTTACAAATCATAGTAGCTGATACCGGCATAGGTATAGCGGCAAAAGATTTAAAACATATTTTTGAACGCTTTTATAAAAGCGAAGAAAACAACAAACAAGGCACAGGCATTGGGCTTTCGCTGGTAAAAGATTTAATAACATTGCATAGCGGAAGCATTCAGGTTAAAAGCGAAAAAAACAAAGGCACGGTATTTACCATTGAAATACCTTTTGAAACCAACCCCCATGTTATAGAATATATTGAAACCTCTGATGAAATCAATTCAGAAAATACGCCCACAATTCTTATTGTAGAAGATAATGCTGAAATGATAGAATATATAAGCAGCATTTTAAAAAATGAAAATTATAACATAACAAAAGCAAGTAATGGCGTGGAAGCTTTTAAAAAAGCACAAGAGTATATTCCTGATGTAATAGTTACAGATGTGATGATGCCCGATATGGATGGCAATGAACTTACTGCAAAACTAAAAAGCACACTTGCCACCAACCATATTCCTGTAATTATGCTTACTGCAAAATCATCGCTTAACAGCAAATTTGAAGGACTGGAAAAAGGAGCTGATATTTTTTTAACCAAGCCCTTTGTTGCAAAGGAGCTGCTATTACAAATAAAAAATTTACATGCAGCACAACAACGCCTTCAGGAAGCTTACCAAAGAAACAACACAAATGATAACTCCGAAAATAACAGCTCTACAAAACCATCTTTGCTTAATACAAAAGACCAATTTGTACAACAAGTAATCAATCAAGTACTTCTAAGGCTTAGCGATGAAAATTTTAGCATAGAGGAATTAGCTTCGAAAGTATTTTTAAGCCGTACACAACTTCATCGAAAACTGAAAGCAATAACCGGTCTTTCTGCTTCACAACTTATGCGAACTGTAAGGTTAGAAAAAGCAATGGAACTGCTACAGGCCAATGCCGCCAATGTTACTGAGGCTGCTTATCAAACAGGCTTTAGCAGTCAGTCTTATTTTACAAAATGTTTTTCAGAGCATTTTGGATTTGCTCCAAGCGAAGTAAAAAGGGTAATTAATTCATAAAGTTTGTTAAGCAAAACACAACTAACTTTGCTTTAACATGAACACTATAAGCATAAAACAAAACATTCTGCAATGGGCAACTAAAAATAAACGTATTGTTTTGGCTGTGCCTGTAGTGTTGCTTTTATTTTATTGGGTTGCCAATTCAGGCTCTAAAGATTTAAAAAAACTAAACCAGTTTGTAAAAGCTGATAATCTGACTGAAACAGGAAAAGACGTAGAAATTTTATATACTGAAAAAGGGCAGGCTAAGGCTAAAATTATTACCGATGAATTAACGCGACATATTGGTCAGGAGGGTATTACGGAATTTAAAAAAGGATTGAAAATATTTTTTTTCGATGCAGAAGGCAAAGTTGAAAACCAAATGAGTGCCAACTATGGCAAAGCCTTCGAAGCAGAAGAAGAATTATATGCCCGAGATAATGTAGTAATAGTAAATACCAAGGGCGAAACTTTAAATACTGAAGAGCTTACATGGAAACGAAAAGACAAAAAAATTTATTCTAATAAGTTTGTAAAAATCACCACTGCCGAAGAAATAATTTTTGGCGAAGGACTTGAGGCCAACGAAGATTTTTCAGACTATGTAATAAAAAAAGTTAAAGGCACCATAAAGGTCGATGCTGAAGAATTTGAAAAAAATAATTGAGTTTTTGTTGCTTGCAACAGCTATTGTATTGCTAACCACTGGCATATTAAAATTTGCTTTTCCAAAGTTTTTCGGCACACCAAACTACATATACATAATTGCTGCAGGCCTAGTCTATTTATTGCAAAGAAATTTTAAACGCAGCAACCTATTATAATTTCTTGCTAAAGAGTTCTAAATGTGCTTGGCAATATTTCAATGCCACATTTACAGTGTTTTGTATCTTGCACTTGATGAAGAAATTAGCCGCCATTACAGCTGTTAGCAGTTTTGTTCCTGAATATGTGTTAGATAACGCTTTGCTTCAGCAAATGGTAGATACTACTGATGAGTGGATTGTGTCGCGAACCGGCATTCATGAAAGAAGAATTTTGAAAGAAAAAAACAAAGGCACATCGGCAATGGCTATTCCGGCAGTTAAAGATTTACTTAGTAAAACCAATACAGCCCCTTCTGAAATAGATTTATTAATATGCTGTACCGTTACGCCCGATTATCAGTTTCCGGCTACAGCCAATATTATTAGCGAAGCCTGCGGTATAAAAAATGCTTTCAGTTTCGATATTAATGCCGCTTGCTCGGGTTTTATTTATGGGTTGGTTACTGCTTCTAAGTTTATTGAAAGCGGAACTCACAAAAAAGTTATTGTAGTTGGTGCCGATAAAATGTCTTCTATTATAAATTACGAAGACCGCCAAACCTGTGTAATTTTTGGTGATGCCGGTGCAGCTGTGTTATTAGAGCCAAATGAAGAAGGCTTAGGAATTATTGATTCTTTATTGGGCACCGATGGTTCAGGTTTTGAGTTTCTGCATCAAAAAGCAGGCGGCTCGGTTTCTCCTGCTTCTTATAAAACCATTGATGCTAAAGAACACTTTGTTTATCAGGAAGGCAAATCGGTATTTAAAGTAGCTGTTACTAAAGTAGTAGAATGTGTTGAAGGCATAATGCAAAAAAACAATCTAAACGTAAACGATGTAGATTGGTTTGTGCCACATCAGGCAAATATTCGCATTATAGAATCGGTAAATCAAAGGTTAAATTTTAAGCCTGAACAAGTAACCATTAATATTCAGAAATATGGCAACACTACTAATGGCACTATACCACTTTGCTTAAATGAATGGCAACCACAATTTAAAAAAGACGATAACATTATTTTGGCTACTTTCGGGGGCGGTTTTACCTGGGGTGCCGTTTATTTAAAATGGGCATTAAGCGGAAAATAATTTTTTAACTTCGTGTCCCAACAAATTGAAAAATTAATATGGCAACAACTGCAGACATCAGAAACGGATTAGTAATTGAGTTTAACCACGACTTATATCAAATCACCGAATTTCAGCATGTAAAACCCGGCAAAGGCGCAGCGTTTGTACGCACACGCTTAAAAAGCATGACCACCGGAAAAGTTTTAGACCACACATTTAGTTCTGGCGAAAAATTAGAAACCGCACGCGTTGTAGGTAAGAAAATGCAGTTCCTTTATGCCGAAGACGGTTTCTATAATTTTATGGATAACGAAACCTTTGAGCAAACTACTATTGATGCCAACCTTTTAGAAAATACCGATTTATTAAAAGAAGGTATGGAAGTAGAAATTTTCTACCACGAAGAAACCGAAAAGCCTATCAGAGCAGAATTGCCACAATTTGTAATCTTAGAAATTACTTATAGCGAGCCGGGTTTAAAGGGCGATACTGCTACCAATGCTTCTAAAAAAGCAACCTTAGAAACGGGTGCAGAAATTAACGTGCCGTTATTTGTAAATACAGGCGATAAAATTAAAGTTGACACCACTAAACGCGCTTATGTAGAGCGTGCTAAATAAAAACCAACCTTATGGATTTTAAACAAATACAAGAACTTATTCGCCAGGTAAGCAAAGCCGGAGTAAGTGAAGTAAAAATAGAGCAAGGCGATTTTAAAATCACAATTAAAACCAAAGGAAGTGAATATGTTACAGTTGCTGCCCCAATGTCACCTGTAATGCAGCAGCCTATAGCAGTTCCTGTAGCTGCTGCCCCGCAGGTAGTTGCAGAAACAAAGCCCGCTGAAGCAAAAACTGCTGAAACTTCTACTGATGCACCTGCCGCAGACAATGCCAAGCTGGTAACAGTGAAATCGCCTATGATTGGTACATTCTATCGTTCGCCCGGACCCGATAAAGACCCATTTGTAAAAGTAGGCGATAATGTTTCTAAAGGCGATGTACTTTGTATTATAGAAGCCATGAAACTGTTCAACGAAATTGAATCGGAGTTTGAAGGTAAAATCGTTAAGTTTTTAGCTGATGATGCTTCTCCGGTAGAATACGACCAGCCATTGTTTTTAATTGAAAAAGCCTAAGTGGCTATTGGGCTACGTGGTTAAATGGCTAATTGTGTTATTGCCATGTTTATACGCTAAACCATAAATAATGGAATATTCACTTGAAACTTTAGAAGTGTATCAGCTTTCTGAAAAATTTTCAGATAAAGTTTGGGATGATGTAATGCAATGGCAATATTTTGAAAAATCTACTTTAGGAAGACAGTTGGTAAATGCAGCAGATTCTGTTCCTTCTAATATTTCAGAAGGGTATGGAAGATATACTTTTAAAGACAGCAAGTCATTTTATATAATTGCAAGAGGCTCATTAAATGAAACAAAATCTATATTAAGAAGGTGTAAAAACAGGGGGCTTATAAACGCAGAAATAGTAGATGCCTACTTAAAAGATATTGAAGAAATTAAGAACAAGCTTCAAGCATATATTAATTGGGTTGCAAAAAATCAGGAAAAGTTTTCTAATGCTAAAACCAACAACAAGAAATGATTTTCCTTTCAAATATTTATTGCCCATTTAACCATATAGCCATTTATCCATTTAACCATATAGCCAATTAAAAATGTTTAAAAAAATATTAATTGCCAATAGGGGTGAAATTGCCCTGCGCATTATTAGAACGTGTAGAGAAATGGGCATTAAAACTGTTGCGGTTTATTCTACTGCCGACAAAGACAGCTTACATGTTCGCTTTGCCGATGAAGCCGTTTGTATTGGGCCGCCTCCTGGAAGAGAATCTTATTTGAATATTGCCAATATTATGGCTGCAGCAGAAATTACCAATGCCGATGCCATTCATCCCGGTTATGGTTTTTTAGCCGAAAACGCTTCTTTTGCCGAAATATGCAACGACTATAAAATTAAATTTATAGGGCCTACAGCAGCCATGATAAATGCTATGGGCGATAAAATTACTGCCAAGCAAACCATGATTAAAGCGGGCGTACCGGTGGTGCCCGGCTCTGATGGTTTGGTTACCGATTTGGCAGATGGAAAAAAAGTAGCCAAGAAAATTGGTTACCCTGTTTTAATTAAAGCAACAGCAGGTGGTGGCGGTAAAGGCATTAGAATTGTTAGAAATGAAGAAGAATTTGAAGTGGCCTTTAACCAATCGCGCACAGAAGCCAAAGCAGCTTTTGGCGATGATGGCGTGTATATTGAAAAGTTTGTTGAAGAGCCTCGCCACATTGAAATTCAGATTGCAGGCGACCAATATGGCACTGTTATTCATCTTTCAGAAAGAGATTGTTCTATTCAGCGCAGAATGCAAAAACTGGTAGAAGAATCGCCTTCGCCATTTGTAGATGATAAATTGCGGAAAAAAATGGGCGAAGCCGCTATTAAAGCCGCTAAAGCTATTAATTATGAAAGTTTGGGTACCATTGAATTTCTGGTAGATAAACACAAGAATTTCTACTTCATGGAAATGAATACCCGTATTCAGGTAGAGCATCCCGTTACCGAAGAAGTAATAAACCACGATTTAGTTAAAGAGCAAATTAAAATTGCTGCCGGAGCAAAATTGGAAGGTAAAAATTATTTCCCTACGGGGCACTGTATCGAGTGCCGCATTAATGCTGAAGACCCTTACAGAAATTTTGCGCCAAGCCCCGGTAAAATCACCTCTTTACACACTTCTAAAGGTCAAGGTGTAAGAGTAGATACTCACGCTTACGCAGGCTATACCGTTCCGCCTTTTTACGATTCTATGATTGCGAAGTTGATTTGCAAAGCCAATACTCGTGAAGAAGCTATTACTAAAATGGACAGGGCTTTACAAGAGTTTATTGTAGAAGGTATTAAAACCACCATTCCGTTTCATATTAAGTTGATGCGTAACGAAGATTTCAAAAACGGAAACTTCAATACCGGCTTTATGAATACGTTTGAGTATTAAACAACAGTTATGCTTATAGATTAGCGGAGCAACAGGTTAAGATATTCTGCTCCACTTTTTCACTTCGCTTTTTAGATTACTAATAGGTTGTTTTAGCCTGATTATTGAATATACCCTGAATAAATTCTAAAACTTCTGAGCATTTGGAAAAATAGAAATGCCCCGCCATAAAACTTCTAGGCATTTGGAAAAATAGAAATGCCCCGCCATAAAACTTCTAGGCATTTGGAAAAATAGAAATGCCTCGCCATAAAACTTCCGGGCATTTGGAAAAATAAGAATGCCCCGCCATAAAACTTCCGGGCATTTGGAAAAATAGAAATGGCTCGCCATAAAACTTCTAGGCATTTGGAAAAATAGAAATGCCTCGCCATAAAACTTCCGGGCATTTGGAAAAATAGAAATGGCTCGCCATAAAACTTCTGGGCATTTGGAAAAATAGAAATGGCTCGCCATAAAACTTCTGAGCATTTGGAAAAATAGAAATGCCCCGCCATAAAACTTCCGGGCATTTGGAAAAATAGAAATGCCCCGCCATAAAACTTCTAGGCATTTGGAAAAATAGAAATGCTTCGCCATAAAACTTCTAGGCATTCGGAAAAACCGAAATACTTCTACGGAAAGCGTACGAGCAATTGGAAAAATCCAAGTACCTCTAAATGATTTATTTAAGTATGTTGGCTATTTAGTATGTTTTTTGAATGCATTTTGCATAATAATGAAGCAATTTATTGCTAACAAACTTCATATTGTTGCTGAAAATATTAATGATAATTTAGCAAGTATTAAGTAGGTAATATGACACTTAGTTGGAACGAAATAAAAGACCGGGCATTAAAATTCTCAAAAGAATGGGCAGATACTGTAAACGAAGAAGCAGACGCAAAACCGTTTTTGGTTGAGTTTTTTAATGTATTTGGCATATCAAGCAAACGGGTTTCTACTTTTGAACACCGAGTAAAAAAACTAGACGATAAAGACGGTTATATAGACCTGCTTTGGAAAGGAACTATTTTAGTTGAAATGAAAAGCAGAGGTAAAAACCTCGATAAAGCTTTTGGGCAAGCCATAGATTATTTACACGGATTAAAAGAACACGAGCTGCCGAAATACATTCTAATTTCCGATTTTGAGAACTTCCGATTGTATGACCTTGAAGAAAACAAAACGGTTGACTTTAAACTCAACGACCTTGTAAACAATGTTCAGCATTTCGGTTATTTATTGGGCTACCAAAAGAAAGTTTACAAAGAGCAAGACCCGGCAAACATAAAAGCAGCCGAATTAATGGGTAAACTTCACGACCGGTTGGAAGAAATTGGCTACACCGGGCATCCATTAGAAGTGTATTTGGTGCGCATTTTATTTTGTTTGTTTGCCGAAGACACGACTATTTTCAATAAACAACAGTTTCAGGAATACATTGAACAACGCACCAATATAGATGGAAGCGATTTGGCGGCTAAACTGCAAGAACTGTTTCAGGTGTTGAACACGCCCATAGAAAAACGCTTTAAAAATTTGGACGAGCAACTGGCCGATTTTCCTTATGTAAACGGAAAGTTGTTTGAAGAAATTTTGCCTACGGCAAGTTTCGACAGTAATATGCGCCAGGCACTTTTAGAATGTACTTATATTGATTGGAGTAAAATTTCGCCTGCCATTTTCGGCTCTATGTTTCAAAGCGTGATGAACCCTAAAGAGCGCAGAAACTTAGGGGCACATTACACCAGCGAAACCAATATTTTAAAGCTGATTAAACCTCTTTTTTTAGACGACCTTTGGAAAGAGTTTGAAAGCATAAAAGGCAACAAAAACAAACTACCCGAATTTCATAAAAAACTAAGTACGCTGAAATTCTTAGACCCTGCTTGTGGTTGCGGGAACTTTTTGGTTATTACTTACCGCGAATTGCGTTTGTTAGAGTTTGAAATATTAAAAGCACTCAACAAAGCAGGACAAAGATTTTTAGACGTTAGCCAAATACTTTGGATAGATGTTGACCAGTTTAGCGGCATAGAATATGAAGAATTTCCTGCCCGCATTGCCGAAGTAGCCATGTGGCTCATAGACCACCAAATGAATATGATGGTGAGCAACGAGTTTGGGCAATATTTTGTGCGTTTGCCATTAAAGAAAGCTGCGAATATTGTTCATGGTGATGCCTTAGAAATAGAATGGCAATCGTTGCTAAACCCATTGAATACTGTAAATGTTGTTGCAAAACATGCTAATATTTTTTTGGTAAGCGAACCTCAGATTGAGTATGGAACTGTAAATGTGCAAGCGGAATCGTATTCGGTTCAAAAAGGAAAACCTGAACAAACAAACGAAATAAAGTTCGATTACATAATAGGAAATCCACCTTTCATTGGTTCTAAAATAATGAAGCAAAGTCAGCGCGACCAAATTGTAAAACTTTTTGATAACGCAGACGGAAGCGGGGTTTTAGACTATGTTACAGGTTGGTATATCAAGGCAGCCAAATACATTCAAGACACAAAAATTAAAGTAGCTTTTGTTTCTACAAATTCAATTGTTCAAGGTGAGCAAACGAGTATTTTGTGGGAACCAATGATTAGCAAATACAACGTAAAAATCCACTTTGCACACCGCACTTTTAAATGGAGTAACGAAGCTAAAGGGAATGCTGCTGTTTTTTGTGTGATAGTTGGCTTCGCCAACTACGACACTCCAAACAAGAGCATTTTTGAGTATGAAGACATTAAAGGAGAAGCACACGAAATAAAAGTAAAGAACATCAATCCTTACTTAGTTGATGCGAAAGACATAGTAATTAAAAAAAGAACGACACCTCTTTGTAATGTTCCAAAAATGAGCTTTGGGAATATGCCTTTAGATGGTGGTAATCTTATTTTATCTGATGAAGAAAAGATTGAGTTCCTTAAAATAGAACCCAATGCAGAGAAGTATATTCTACCATTAGTTTCAGCATTTGAATTTTTAAACGGCAAAAAACGTTGGTGCTTGTGGCTTGTCAATGCCGAACCAAGTGAATTAAAGCAGTTGCCCGAAGTATTAAAAAGAGTTGAAGCTGTTAGAAAATTTCGTCTTGATAGCGTTGCTCCTTCTACACAAAAATTTGCAGCAACTCCAACATTATTTAGGGATAGAAATAGACCTGACACGTTTATTGTAGTTCCGAGAGTTTCTTCTGAAAACAGACCATACATTCCATTTGGTTTTTTCGATAAAAATTCAATTGTGAGTGATACTTGTATGTCAATACCCAATGGTAACAAATATCATTTTGGCGTTCTTATGTCAAAGATGCATATGGCTTGGGTAAAATACATTTGTGGAAGACTTAAAAGTGATTTTCGATATTCAAAAGACATAGTTTACAATAACTACCCTTGGCCTGAAAATCCAAATGAAAAGCAAATCGGAGCAATTGAGAAAGCTACTGAAAAAGTTCTTGAAGTAAGAGAGCATTTTCCCAATAGCTCACTAGCTGACTTGTATAGTCCATTGACTATGCCTGAGCAATTAGTTAAGGCACACAACGAGTTAGACAAAGCTGTTGATTTAGCTTACCGCCCACAACCCTTTACCAGCGAAGCCAACCGAATGGAATTTTTATTTGGGCTTTACGAAAAATATACGGCAGACCTTTTTACAAAAGAGAAAGTGAAGAAGAAAAAATGATTACTGTAGTTAATGATATTGATTTAACACAAAAGCGTGTGCTGATTATTATGGAAACAGAAAAGGGATATTGGAATTGGCAATTTTTTGAATTGTTGGGATTATAAATCCCCATTATCTGTAGTTCGGCATGCCCTGCGGAACATGTCGAACAGCGGGGGAAAAACAACAGGCTGAGAAGAAATCAATAAAAAAGCCCGCATTTGCGGGCTTTTTAGTTTTTTAAAGAATTGTATGACATTATGCCACAGAAACTCTTTTGAAAGCTACAATTTTTAAATCTTTATCTACACCTTGTAAAACCTGAGCAACGGTTTTGCTACTGTCTTTTACAAATGGCTGATTGATTAGCGTAATTTCTTTTAGTATTTTTTGTACTCTGCCTTGAGCAATTTTCTCAACCATATCAGCAGGCTTGCCTTCGGCTAATGTTTGTTCTTTAGCAATAGCTGTTTCACGGTCAATAATTTCCTGAGAAACTTCGCTGCTATCTACTGCAACAGGGGCTAATGCTGCAACCTGCATAGCAAGGTCTTTACCAACTTGCGTTACTCCATCAGTAGCAGACTGGTTTAAACCTAAAATTACACTCACTTTACCATTTGAGTGGTTATAAGCAACTACTGTTTCAGCTTCTACTTTTGCAAAAGTTGAAATTTCAATTTTCTCATTAATTTTTGCCACAAGGTCATTTACTTTGTCGGCAACGGTAACACCTTCTAAAGGCGCAGCCAATAATTCTTCCAAAGTATTTGCTCCACTTGATAAGGCTACTTCTGCAAATTTATCGGCATAAGCAACAAAATCTTCATTTTTTGCTACGAAATCAGTTTCACTGTTTAATGAAACTGCGATACCTGTTTTCCCGTCAGCAGAAATTTTGGCTACTACTTTTCCTTCTTTTGCTGCGCGGCCCGCTCTTAATTCAGAAACTTTTTGACCTTTTTTACGCAATAAATCTACTGCCGCATCGAAATCTCCTTGCGTTTCTTCCAAAGCCTTTTTGCAATCCATCATACCGGCACCGGTTTGCTGGCGTAACTTATTTACATCTGCTGCAGTTATGGTTACTGTACTCATTATTATATTTCTTTTTTAAGTAATTAAATTAATTAACGTTTTGCACCACCTTTATATGGGGTTCCTTTTCCTGCACCACCAGGTTTTCCTGCGCCACCACCTGTTCTGGCTCTACCACCGGCACCGCCTCTTGCACCTGTTTTTCCTGCTTTTTTGCGCTCTCCATCTTCAGCAGAAAAATCTTGCTCATATCTTTTTCTTTCTCTTTCATCTAAATCATCGCCATCTCCACCTGCTGCATCTAATTCGTCTTTATCTTTTTGTCTTTCTTGTAAGCCTTCTACAATGGCATTTACTAAGAAATCGGTGATAATTTGAATAGACTTGGTAGCATCGTCATTTGCAGGAATTGCAAAATCAACTTGTGTAGGGTCTGAATTGGTATCTACTACACCAAAAGTTGAAATATTTAATCTTTTTGCTTCGGCAAGTGCAATATGCTCATGAGAAATATCTACCATGAAAATAGCAGCGGGTAAGCGGTTTAACTGAGAAATACCGCCTAATACTTTTTCAAGTTTTTCTCTTTCACGGCTTAAAACTAAACGTTCTTTTTTGTTTAAGTTTTCAGCTTCACCTTCAGTCAACATTTTTTCAATGTTTTGCATTTTTTTAATTGACTTGCGAATGGTAGTGAAGTTGGTTAACATACCACCTAACCATCTTTCAGTAACATAAGGCATGTTAACACGCTTGGCAGCATCTTCAACAATATTTTTAGCTTGCTTTTTAGTAGCAACAAACAAAATTTTCTTGCCTGATTTTGCTATAGACTTCAATGCTGCTGCCGATTCGTGCAACTTTACCAATGTTTTATTCAGGTCGATGATATGAATACCTTTCTTTTCCATGAAAATGTAAGGCAACATTTTTGGATTCCATTTCTTTTTTAAGTGACCGAAATGAACACCTGCATCTAATAATTCTTGTGGAGTAATTTGTGACATATCTTTAGAATAAGGAGATTAACGTTTACTGAATTGGCTTCTCTTACGAGCTTTACGTAAGCCCGGCTTTTTACGCTCTACGGTACGAGGGTCTCTAACCAACAAGCTTGCTTTCTTTAAAGCAGGGCGTAGTTCCTCGTTTTCTTTAATTAAAGCTCTGGCAATAGCTAACTTTATAGCATCAGCCTGACCTTTAATACCACCACCATCTACGTTTACAACATAATCGTAAGTTGTAGCGTCTTCAACTGTTTTTAAAGGCAATTCTACTTTAGCTAATAAATGAGGCACTGAAAAATATACTTTACTGTCTTTGCCGTTTACAGTAATATTGCCGGTGCCCTTGCTAAGAAAAACACGTGCTACCGCAGCCTTTCTTCTTCCTGTTGCGTTTGTTTTGCTCATATAAATTTTACTTATTTAATAAGTTTATAGAAACAGGCTTTTGAGCAGCATGTGGATGCTGTGTTCCTGCATAAATGAATAATTTCTTAATCATAGCGTTACCTAATTTAGTTCTAGGCAACATTTTAGCTACCGCATTTTCTAAAATACGCTCAGACTTGTCTCTAGCAAATAGCTGCTTTGGCGAAGTAAAACGTTGCCCGCCAGGATAACCTGTGTGGCGAACGTAAACTTTGTCTTCAGTTTTGCTTCCGGTGAAACGCACTTTGTCTGCATTTAATACAATTACGTAATCTCCCGTATCAAAATGAGGGGTAAAATAAGGCTTGTTTTTGCCTCTCAAGATATGCGCAATTCTACTTGCCAAGCGACCTACCACTTGGTTTTCAGCATCTACTACATACCACGCTCTGTTAACTAATTTCTCGTTTGCAGAAACGGTTTTAAAACTTAAAGTATCCACAGTTTTTTGAGTTTGCTTGTTGAAAAATGGATTGCGAAGGTAGAACCCTTATTTGACAGATACAAGATTTTTTGAAAAAAATAAGGGGTTACAATTGTAACCCCTTGATAATCAGTTAAAAAATTGCAGAAATATTTTTTTAGTCTCTGCTTCTTCCCATGAAAATAGATACGTAATACAGCAAAGTGGCTAGTGAACTTAGCGCAGCAACCACATAGGTTGAAGCGGCCCATTTTAAAGCATCTTTTGCTTGCTCGTGCTCTTGCCCTCTGGTAATACCGGTTCTGTCTAACCAGGCCAGCGCTCTGGCAGAAGCGTCAAATTCTACAGGTAATGTTACAAAGCTGAATAGTGTGGTTGAGGCAAAAAGAATAATACCTGCTAATAATAAATACGGAAAAGTATTCAGCAACAATATACCGCCAATTAAAATCCATGGCATCCATTTAGAAGCTAAACTAACAGCAGGAACTAATTTAGAGCGCATACCCAACCATGCATAAGCATCGGCATGCTGTACTGCGTGCCCACATTCGTGAGCGGCTACCGCTGCTGCCGCTACACTTACGCCATGATACACTTCGGGGCTTAGGTTAACTGTTTTTTCCAAAGGGTTATAATGGTCGGTTAAAAACCCATCAACTGAGATAACTTTCACATCGTGAATGTTGTTTTCGCGCAACATTTTTTCTGCAATTTCTTTTCCGCTAAGGCCTGAACTTAAACGAGCTTCAGAGTACTGGCTAAACTTACTTTTTAGTCGGTAGCCTACAAACCAGCTTGCAGCCATAATTACTACCATTAATACAATATACATAGTGTTTGTTTTTTGTGTGATTTGATTGTCAAAAATAATACCGTTTAGTTTGTTTCTGCCTCTGTTAACATTTCTTGCATATTTAGTCCATTATAAGCTGACAGAATGTCGGCTAATGTGGCTAATACTTCGGCAGTATTCTCTACAGTAACCAATTTTTGGCGATAAGGTTTTATGTTAGGGAAGCCTCTGAAATAATTAGCATAATGTCTGCGCATTTCTAACATGCCCAATTTTTCGCCTTTCCACTTTATTGAAAACAAAAAGTGTTCTTTACAAGCCTCAATTCTTTCTTCAACTGTTGGTGGGGCTAAGTTTTCACCAGTGTTAAAATAATGTTTTATTTCTCTGAAAACCCATGGGTAACCAATAGATGCGCGGCCAATCATAATACCATCAATACCATATCTTTCGCGCATTAGTTTTGCCTTTTGAGGCGAATCAACATCGCCATTGCCGAATATGGGAATCTTAATGCGTGGGTTTTCTTTTATTTTTCCAATCAAGGTCCAATCGGCTTCGCCTTTATACAACTGTACTCTCGTTCTGCCATGAATGGTTAAAGCCTGAATGCCAATATCCTGAAGCCTTTCGGCAACTTCTTCAACATTTTTTGTATTATCGTCCCAGCCTAATCGGGTTTTAACCGTAACAGGCAAATGTGTTGCTTTTACAATTTCAGCAGTCATTTGCACCATCTTTGGAATATCTCTTAAAAGTGCAGCACCTGCGCCCTTACAGGCTACTTGCTTTACCGGGCAACCATAGTTAATATCAATTAAATCGGGATTAGCTTGTGAGGCTATTATGGCTGCCTCGCGCATAGGCTCAATTTCGCTTCCGAAAATTTGAATGCCAATGGGTCGTTCATATTCAAAAATGTCAAGCTTCTGAATACTTTTAGCAGCATCTCTTATTAATCCTTCGGAAGAAATAAATTCAGTGTACATTAAATCGGCCCCATGCTTTTTGCACACCGCACGAAATGGCGGGTCGCTTACATCTTCCATAGGCGCAAGCAACAAAGGAAAATCTCCCAATTCTATGTTTCCGATTTTAACCATTTACATTGCAAAATTAAAGCAATAAACATTAATTGGTTTTGCAATAATGTTTTGGTCATAAACTATTAAAAAACTCAAGCAACCAAATTCAATTTACCTTTGCCAAAAATTTTTACTTTGAAAGGATTTTTGCAAGACAAGCCTGTAACATTTCAGTTTTTGGTTTTAATAATGCTTTGGTTTTTAAGCTTTTCTTTAATGAATATACTTATTGCCGCAGCTTTATTATTTCAGCATGGCTTTGAAAATTATGAAGCATTGGCCAATAACCTTACCTCGGGAAATATTAGTAACAATACCTTAAAAGCTATGCAAATAGCTACTTCTGTAGGCATATTTATTTTACCTGCCTTTTTGTTTGCTTACCTTAAAGGCGAATCTGCTTTTTCTTATCTGAAACTATCTTTTAAGCCTTCGCTGAACATGTTGCTGATTGCTATACCTGTGGTTGTAGTAGCAACACCTTTTATGGCTGCCATGTTAGAGTTGAATCAAAACATAACGTTCCCATCTTACCTTTCAGGTTTTGAACAATATTTAAAAGATACAGAGGCAGCTAATGAATCGGTTTTAAAAAAACTTTTAATTATGAATACTCCGGCAGATTTTATGCTGAACCTGTTTATGGTGGCAGTTATTCCGGCTATTGGTGAGGAGTTGTTTTTTCGGGGCTGCTTACAACAAGTGCTTACCGATTTATACAGAAATATTCACCTTGCTGTAATTATGAGTGCCATTATTTTCAGCTTTATTCATTTTCAGTTTTATGGGTTTTTGCCACGTATGATACTGGGCATTATTTTTAGTTACTTATTAGTATGGACAGGAAATATTTGGTATTCCATTCTTGCTCATTTTCTGCACAATGGGTTGCAGGTTACGCTGCTCTACCTGTTTCAGCAAAAAATTATTAATTACGATATTGAAGCCACGCAAGCTGTTAGCCCTGTTATGGCAATAGTGTCTTTTGTGGCATTGTTTTATGTGTTGGCAATATTTAAGAAAAAATCGGGTTCAATTGTGTAATATTGAATTATGGAAAAAGAATGGGTAAAAGTTTTTTCATCTTCTGATACCATAAAAACCAAGTGGCTGCAAAGCACTATTGAAGCAAATGATATTGAAGTGGTGATGATGAACAAAAAAGACTCTATGTTGCCTATTGGCGAAATAGAACTATATGTAGATAAAGCCGATGAAGACCACGCGCTAACTATAATTAACAGCACTTCTGATGAAGACTTTATGGACGAGGAGTAAAACCGCATTGGTTTTTGTATCGGTAATGATTGCCGGCATATACGGCAGCATTTATTCTTATGCCGTGTTAATGTTGCTGATTATTGTAATGTCGCTTTCAGAATTTTTTAAATTATATGGCACACAACTACAAAACAGCAAAGCCAATAATTTATATTTCCCTTTAGCGGCAGGGCTTGGTGTAGCAGGTTTTTTAATTACTTTTCCTTTATTGCAGCCTTTTATTCTTGCCAATATTTGGGTATTGCTTTTACTTATTCCTTTTTTACTGCTCATTACTGAATTGTTTTCCCATTCTGAATACCCTTTTCAAAACATAGGCCTGGTAATACTTTCCATTTGTTATGTGGCGTTGCCCGTATGGTTGCTGAATACAATTATCATTCATGAAAACAGCTACGAGCCTTTTATTCCTCTAGGAATTATTTTGCTTATTTGGAGTAATGATGCATTTGCATATTTAGTTGGCTCTGCCATTGGAAAGCATAAAATTATTCCGCGTATTTCGCCCGGAAAAACATGGGAAGGCTCTATTGGCGGTGTAGTTTGCAATTTTATTGTGGCTTATTTGCTTACTATTTTGTTTGGCGTTTTTTCTTTTGCCGAATGGTGTGTAATAGCTGCATTGGTAAGCATTTTTGCCACCTTGGGCGATTGGGTAGAATCTATGATGAAGCGCAGCCTGAATGTAAAAGACAGTGGCACATTATTGCCCGGGCATGGCGGCATGTTAGACCGTTTTGATGCTTTCTTTTTTGCTATACCTTTTGTAGCCGCTTATATTTGGTTAATCAGGTAAAGCGGAATAGTTGTTAATCTTCTTATGAGAAATCTCTTTGTCTTTTGGCTTCAAAAATTATTAATGCAGCTGCAGTAGAAACGTTTATAGAGTCAATTTTTCCATTCATCGGAATTTTAATTTTTGCATTAGCATTTTCTAACCAAAAATGGGTAACACCGTTGGCTTCAGAACCCATTACAATGGCAGAAGGCTTATTAAAATTAGTATGGTGATAATATTGTTCAGCTTCCAGATAAGTAGTATAAATGCTAATATTGTTTGCTAACAAAAAAGCAAGTGCATCTTCATTAGCACAAGACACTATCTGATTGGTAAACACACAGCCTACACTAGAGCGAATTGTATTGGGGTTATATAAA
This sequence comes from uncultured Chitinophagaceae bacterium, assembly GCA_964543705.1. GTDB lineage: Bacteria > Bacteroidota > Bacteroidia > Chitinophagales > CAIOSU01 > CAYSGX01. The sequence continues at coordinate 119,286 of CAZIZP010000004.1, read as the reverse complement.
TCAGTTTGGTTATTACAAAGCAAAATTGCATCAACATTAGCAGCATCAGCAGTTCTTAGTATTGCCCCAATATTTCCCGGCTTTTCAATATTTTCCAACACCAGCACCAGCGGGGTTTCGGGCAACTTTAAATCTTTTAACTGGTTATGTTTTGTTTCGGCAATGGCTACAAGCCCCGAAGTGTTTTCACGATAAGCAATTTTTTCAAAAACCTCTTTGCTGATATAAATTAATTCTGAAGCAATTTCTTCAATTTTTAACGGGTACTTTTCGTCCCAAACCGTTGTTAGTTCATTACAGTAAAAAACAGTTTTAATAATGTAACCTGAATGTTTTGCCAGAAAAATTTCGCGCTGCCCTTCAATAACAAAACTGCCTGTGGTTTTTCTTTCAGCCGCTTTTTGCAACTGTACTACCTGCTTTATTCTTGGGTTTTGAAGGCTTGTAATTTTTAGCATAAAGCCAAAGTTCAGGAATTTATCAGGAATGAGATAGAAAATGCATCTTTCAGCACATTACTTTTATGAATAGACTCATTTCACCTCAAACCCATCGGCATCGTTTAAGAAGGGCAATTTTTCTCTTGTATGCTGAAGCTTTTCTTTGCTTAGGCTGAAGGTTTTTACAAAAGGCAAATCGGCTTGCGTAAAAATTACATCGCCCATTGGGTCGATAAGGCTGGTATCGCCTGAATGGTAGATATTATTGCCATCGTTACCAATTCGGTTTACGCCTACCACGTAAGCTTGGTTCTCTATGGCTCTTGCTTGCAATAAAGTTTTCCAGGCAGTGTTTCTTCTTTCGGGCCAGTTGGCAACAAACAGTAGTACATCATAATTTTCTGCTGAAAGCGTGTTTCTGCACCAAATGGGAAATCGCAAATCGTAACAAATTAAAGGGCAAATTTTCCAGCCTTGGTAATTAACAATTAGTTTTTTATTTCCTGAGGAATAATGTTTTTCTTCCCCGCTTAAAGTAAATAAATGCTTTTTATCGTATTGAAACATTTTGCCATCGGGCTGTACCCATATCAAGCGATTATAAAATTTTTCTTCTTCTTTTATGATTAGACTTCCTACAACAGCAACATTTTTTTCCTTTGCTTTTTGAAGCATCCATTGTACGGTTTCGCCCTTCATGTTTTCAGCTAATTTTTCTGGCTGCATAGAAAAGCCTGTGGTAAACATTTCGGGTAACACAATTATATCGGTTGCTTCTTTTATATGGTTTATTATGTCTGAAAAATGTGTAAGATTCCGGGTTTTATCTTCCCAAAATAATTCTGATTGTATGAGGGTAATTTTAAGCGTTGCATCCATATTAAAAAGGTAGTTACTTTTGCGCTTTCAAAACTAAAATTTAAAAAATGAAAAAACTTACGTTATCATTATTTTTTGCAGTATCAGCTATTGCCTTGTTTGCTCAAAAAGGTTTACACATTGGCATTATTGGTGGCCCACAATTTGCCGCCCAAATTAACAAAGAAGATTCTGACGATGCAGATGTACGCTATGATGGCTTAACGCTTCGCGCTGCATTTGGGCCTACAGTAAATTACCATTTTAACGACAAAGTGGGTGTAGGAACACAATTTTTGTTTTCTTACCAAGGCCTGAAATATATTGACAGGGCCAACACCGACTATTTCAGAAAAGTTACTTACATGAAAATTCCATTATTGTTGCACGTAAATTCTGCTGCCGACAATGTTGTGGGTGGTTACTTTTATGTAGGTCCGCAATTTGGGTTCTTAATAGGAAAAGATGCAGAGGTGAATGGTGTAAGTTTAAAAGACAACCAGTTAACCAGAGCGGCATTTGATTTGTATGAAGACGCTCACAAAGGCGTAACCATTGGTGGCGTAATGGGATTTGGTATGTTGTTTAATATTAGCGATGGCAAGTTTCAGCCACATGTTGGTCTTCGTTTAGATGGCGATATTACATCTGCTTTTGATGATGAAAAAGCAGCATTGATTTTAGCCAGAGATGCATCGGGCAACAGAGGCGCGACACGTAATGTAAGCGGCTTAATTGAAGTAGGATTTAAAGTGGTGTTGTTTAATTAAGCAACAACAAATTATAGTCTTTTAAAGGCTGTCTCAAAAGTCCTCGAAACGCAATAAATGTCATCCTGAGCTTGTCGAAGGATATAATATTTACAACGTTTTCATGGTTCGATAAACTCACCATGACAGACTTTTGAGACAGCCTCTATTTTTTTGGTAGTCTTACTACTTCATTTGCTGCTACTACATACACTTCTTCTTTTTTTTCAGGCTGAATAAAATACAAGCCAGTAAGTGCGCCAAGAGCCGGCAGTATTAATTCGTTTTCTTTTTGGTAAAAGCAAGGTAAAGAAAGTGATTGCCTGCCTTTGCCTTTTAGTTTTATACCCGGATGTATATGGCCTGAAAGGGTAAAAGCCTTATTGTTTGTAACATTATTTTCATGCAGCAACAAAATGTTTTCGTGCTGAAATTTATCTATTACTTCAATATTACATTCAGTATATTTTTTTACAGGCAACACATCGTGGTTGCCTTTTATGAGCACAAAACCTACCGCGCTATTTTGCATTCTGAAATTTTTAAAACGATTCCATTCCGCATTATAATCGCTATGAAATAAATCGCCTAAGAAAAAAATTTTTTCAGGCTGAAATTTTTCAATAAGCTTTTGTAAAACTTCATAATCTTTTTCTGAAGACTGAACGGGTAATGCCATGCCATGTTTTCTAAAATGTGTTGCTTTGCCTAAATGTATATCGGCAACAATTAAAGCTTTTTGTGCTTTCCAAAAAACAGCTTTTTCAGGAAGCAATAAAAAGGTATGGTTATGGACAATAATTTCAAGCATACTGTTTCAGCATTTTGGCTATACGCGCTTCAATATTTTCGTTGCTGAAGCGTTCGCGCAGCCTATCTACCATAATAGGAAAAGCAAAGGGCGTGGGCTTTTTAATTTCTTTCAGCAAAATATTTTGCTGCTTAATTTGCGAAAAAGCTTTTTTCAAACGCGCCTCTTCTAATTGAAAAACCAATACTTCATCGTAGGCTTGCTTCAGCAATAAATTATCAGGCTCGTAATCTTCAAACACTTTAAAAAATAATTGCGATGATGATTGCAGGTGTTTTGTTTTTACCGGCTTTCCGGGAAAGCCCGTAAAAACCAGGCCTGAAATAGAAGCAATATCTCTAAACCTGCGCCTTGCCATTTCGCTAATGTTTACGCTTCTTACAATGTCTTCGGCAAGGGTTTTGGTAGAAAATAAATTTTTCTGCAACGCTTCCTGAATTGGAATTTCAGTATCGCTAAGCAGTTCAAAACCATAATCGTTTAAGGCAATTGAAAAAGTAATGGGTTGTATTTGCGAAATGCGATAGGCTATTATTGCAGCCATGCCTTCGTGAACCTGCCTGCCTTCAACCGGGTAAAAAAATAAATGATGCCCTTCTTTAGAAGCCAGATGTTCAATTAAAAAATTATTTCCAATTGGAAGTGATGAGTACTGTTGCTGTAATTGAAAAATGGGTGCCAGTTCATTTAATTCATCATGTTCAGGCAAAGTATTGTTTTCATAAGCATTTAGTTTTTCTTTAAATGCACCCGACAGTTGAGAAGACAAAGACATGCGCCCGCCCATCCACGCTGGCACAATGCCTTTTTTGTTGCGCGCATCTTTCACCAATACCTGCATGTCTTTAATTTTTATAAACTCAAGGCTTCTGCCCGAAAACCAAAATACGTCTCCCGGGTTCAGCTTCGATACAAACCATTCTTCTACGCTGCCCAGTTTTTTTCCGCCTAAAAATTTTACCAGTAACATGGCATCGCTAACAATAGTACCAATAGATAAGCGATGGCGCATGGCAATACCTTTATTGGTTACTTTGTAAAGTCCGTTTTCAATTACCACTTTATGGTATTCGTCATAAGCCTGTAATGATGTGCCTCCATTTTTAATAAAAGCCAGTATCCAGTGCCACTCTTCTTCGGTAATGCTTTCGTAACAGTGGGTTTGTTTTATCTCATTAAATATTTGCTGCGGAAAAAAACCATCGCCCACGGCAAGTGTAATTAAATATTGAATAAGCACATCAAACGAGCGCATAAAAGGCAACCGTTGTTCAATTTCTTGTTTTTCGGAAGAAGTGCGCAAGGCAGAGGCTTCAATAATTTCAAGGGCGTTGGTGGGCAGAAAATAAATTTTACTGGTTGCCCCCGGGCGATGCCCGCTTCTTCCTGCGCGTTGTAAAAAGCGTGCCACACCTTTCGGGCTGCCAATTTGAATTACACAATCAACAGGGCGAAAATCAACCCCTAAATCGAGCGATGAAGTACAAACCACTGCTTTCAGTTTTCCTTCATGCAAAGCATTTTCGACCCACGCCCTTACACTTTCGCTTAGCGAGCCGTGATGTAGCGCAATTAAACCTGCCAGCTCGGGCTGATGCTCTAAAATTTGATGATACCATATTTCAGCCTGAGCACGGGTGTTTGTAAAAATAAGTGTTGACTGATGTGTTTCAATTATAGGAAAAACTTTTGGTAACAATTTTATACCTAAATGCCCTGCCCATGGCAATGACTCAATGGTGTCGGGTAAAATAGTATATAACTCGAAATGCTTTTCAGCGAGATGTTTTATAAATGTAGCATTTGGGTCGTTGGGTAATAGTATATGTTTTGCTTCTTTTATGTTGCCAATGGTGGCAGATATGCCCCAAGTTTGCAGTTGTGGGTTAATGCCCCGCAATCGACTCAAAGCCAGTTCTACTTGCACACCACGCTTGCTGCCTAAAAGCTCGTGCCATTCATCTACCACTACATATTGTAAATGTTGAAACAGTTTTTCGTGTTCTTTTTGCGATAACAACAAATGCAAACTTTCGGGAGTAATGATGAGCAAATGAGGCATTTGCTTTTTTTGTTTGGCACGCTCGCTTAGTTTGGTGTCGCCTGTTCGTTGCCCAACCTTTACAGGTAATTGCAAAGCCTCACAAGGTCGTTCGCAGGCATTTTTTATTTCGGCAGCTAATGCCCGCAAAGGTGTAACCCATAAAGCCACTAAGCCGTTGGGTATTTTTTGCTGAACTAATAATTGCTGTAAAATACCTAACCAGATAGCATAAGTTTTACCGCTTCCGGTAGGCGCATTTAATAAGCCCGACTCGCCATTAGCTATGGCTGCCCAGCATTGTTCCTGAAAGGGGAATGCTTTGCCATATTGTTGTTGCAGCCAGTTAGAAATGTGATTCACGGGCAATTAACAATGATTTATTGTTTAAGTTTTATTGAATAATAATCATTTTCCTTAAATCTTCTAAGGTATTAGCCTCATGAGCAGGTTTGTCTTTTCGCCAGCGCGAAATTCTGGGGAAACGCAAAGCAATACCCGATTTATGCCTTTTCGATTCGGCAATGCCTTCAAAGGCAATTTCAAAAACCAGTTCAGCTTTTACGCTGCGCACAGGGCCAAACTTTTCGATGGTATTTTTTTTTACAAATCTATCTACCTCTAAAATTTCCTCATCGGTTAAGCCCGAATATGCTTTGGTAAATGGCACTAACCTGCCTTCGTGCCAAACAGCAAAAGTATAATCGGTAAACAAATTGGCTCTTCGTCCATGCCCTTGCATGGCATAAATCATTATAGCATCAATAGTATAAGGTTGCACTTTCCATTTCCACCAGTTGCCCTTTTTTCTGCCAGTTTCGTAGTGGCTGTGCTTGCTTTTCAGCATTAAGCCTTCTGCATTTTTTTCTCGTGCATTTTTTTGAATTTGCTGTAATTCTGCCCAAGAATTAAACACAATAGTTTCTGAAAGAAAGAGATGCTGTTGCTGTGGTGACTGTGCTAACAAGTTTCTCAAAATATTTTTTCTTTCTTGCTGTGGCAATTGGCGTGTATCATTTCCTTCATGCTCCAGAATATCATAAGCATAAAAGACAACGGGCACTTCCTGCAATACTTTTTTGCTTACACTTTTTCTGCCAATGCGTTTCTGCAAATCGTTAAATGGCAAAATACTTTCGTTTTTAAATGCCAGCAACTCGCCATCAAATACGGTTCCATGGGGTAATATATCTTTCAGAAAATGTAACTCAGGATATTTATCAGTAACCAGTTCTTCGCCACGTGTCCAAATAAACAATTCGTTTTTTCTAACAATAATTTGTCCGCGAATACCATCCCATTTGTATTCAGCTAACCAGTCTTCTGCATTATTTTCTGTAAAAAAATTTTCTTCTACGGCATAAGCCAAATAAAAAGGGTAGGGCTTTGAAATGTTTTCAACCGTATTTTCATGAAGTAATAAATTTTCGAGTGTAGTGTCTTCGGGCAGCCAATTGCCCATAAGCCTGTGAGCAATATGGTTTTCATCTTTCTGCAACCACAACGAAAGGGCTTTAACAATCAATTTATCTGAAACGCCAACCCTGAAACCGCCCGTAATAATTTTATTAAACACAAACCTTTCCCAACCATCAGTTTGTTGCCAAATGCTGAATAGAAATGCTTTTTTTTCGGCTTCGCTTTTTGTGGTTAGCAATATTAATTTTTCAATTGTTTCTGCAAGAGAAAAAGAATTGTTAGCGGTTTCAAAAGGAATAATATTGGCAATAGTTTCTGCTAAATCGCCTACTATATGATGGCTTTCGTCTAAGAGCCAAAACGGAATATTGGCAAACTCGGCAGCCCATTGTTTTATCAATGTAGTATTGGCAATTCTTTTGGGCCGCCTGTGCGTGAGCAGGGCAATTGTCCACAAGGCATCTTTGCTATTTGCTTGCTGAAAATAATTTTTCAGCAACCCTATTTTTTGATTGCTGCTATTGGTTTCATCGAGCTGTTTATATAGTTGTGCGAAATGTTTCATTCTGTATCATTCCCTTCAATCAGTTCGCCTTCAAACTGTGTTTTTTCGGTAATGGCACGGTAGCCTTGCTCGCAAAGCCAGCGGGTAAAAATTTCAGTATAACCATGCGTAGCAATTACATTTTCGCAGCCGGTGGCTTTAATGGCTTCGTTGAGTCCTTTCCAGTCAGCATGGTCGCTCATAACAAAACCACGGTCAACATTTCGTCTTCTGCGTGCGCCACGCAAGGCCATCCAGCCTGAAGCAATAGCCGTTTTATATGGCTGAAATTTTTTAAGCCAGGGCGAATCATCGGCTGAAGGAGGAGCAACAATTAATGCGCCTTTAATTTGTTTTACATCGGTATCTTTTGTAATTCTTGTGGTTTCGGGAATGATAATGCCTGTTTCGCGCAAAGCTTCATTCATATTTTCTACTGCACCATGCGTATATATTTTTCCTATAGAATGGTTTACGTTGCAAATAATACGTTGTGCTTTTCCTAACGAATAAGCAAATATTACCGAGTTTATACCTGCTGCATTATTTTCTTGCCACCAACCATTTATATCGTTTATTATTTCAGCTTGAGGTTTCCAGTTGTAAACAGGTAAGCCAAAAGTGCATTCGGTAATAAAAGTATTGCAGCGCACAGGCTCAAAAGGCACACAGGTGCCATCGGCTTCAGTTTTATAATCGCCACTTACTACCCATACTTCGCCCGCATATTCAACGCGTACCTGTGCCGAACCGATAATATGTCCGGCAGGATGCAATGAAAACTTTACACCATTTATATTGAAAGATTCGTTATAGTTTTTTCCTTCAATAGAGATCTTTTCATTAAGTCTTTTCTTTATCAAATTCACCGATTGGTGATGACATAGATAATGTTTCATGCCCCAACGGGCGTGGTCGCTATGGGCGTGTGTTATAATAGCTTTATCTACCTGTCGCCAGGGGTCTATATACACATTGGCAGCAGCGCAATAAATGCCTTTATCGGTAAATTGAAGCAGATTCATTTTTATTCAGAATAGTTACAAATGTGGCGAAAAGATGTTTAGTCTAATAAGAAACTGAAAAATGCGGCATTAATTATTCTTAACAGTTTTTTGTCATTATGGCATTATTGTGTCTTGGGCATTTGTTTTGATAATAGCTATATTCGTTTCAAACCATAAAAAACTATACAATGAAAAGAAAAAATTTGTTAGGCATAGTTGCCATAATTGCTACTTTGTTTTTAAGTTCATGCGGCTACAACAGCATGGTAGAAATGCAAGAAGCTGCCACTGGTCAGTGGGCCAATGTAGAGAATGCTTATCAGCGCAGGGCCGATTTAATTCCGAATTTGGTAAATACCGTAAAGGGCGCAGCCAACTTTGAACAGGAAACTTTAACCAAAGTAATTGAAGCACGTGCCAGTGCTACCAGTATGAAAATTGACCCGGCAAATCTTACGCCTGAAAACATTCAGAAATTTGAAGCGGCACAAGGGCAATTAAGCAGTGCCTTATCTCGTTTGCTGGTATCAGTAGAACGTTACCCTGAATTAAAAGCCAATCAAAACTTTTTAGAGTTGCAAGCGCAGTTAGAGGGTACTGAAAACAGAATTACAGTGGAGCGCAAAAAATTTAACGATGCAGTACAAGCTTATAATGCCTATATCAGAAAGTTTCCGCAGGTAATATACAGCGGCTGGTTTGGCTTTGAAAAGAAAGGGTATTTTCAGGCAGCACCCGGAAGCGATAAAGCACCGGAAGTGAAGTTTTAAAAATAATTATACATTGAATTTTGCACCCGGCTTTCGAAAGAGTGCCGGGTGTTTTTATTTAGCAATAAATAATCTGAGTGTATTTAGAGTTTTATACCGTTAGCACATCTGTAATAGTCCAATTGCATTGTCCTAAACATCTGTTGCTACGGCATTATACAAGAAAATATCGGGCTTTTTATAATAAAAATTGGTATCATTTTACCCTGAATATGTAGGCTTGTGCTCTAAACTTTTGTATTTCGGCTAATGCAGTTTTTGCATTAGTAAAGTTTGAGAAGGGACCTGCAAAAACACGGTATAGTTTCTTGCCGTTGAGTACATAATCGGGAATAAAGAAATAACTGGCGTTATAACCTTTTTCTTTTAAAAAATGCATTTTGGCTATAGCAGCTTTTTCTTCGGCTACTGCATAGCAACCTATAAAAATATCTTCGGGTGTTATATTTATAGCATAACTTTTATTCTCATTTATGGTTTGATTGTCGGTGGATGATGGTGGTGCAGAAGGCAGATTATTTTCTTTAGAAACAGCCGCTGTTTTTTCGGTTAAAATAATTTTCTGACCTTCTTTTATTTCAGTAGAACTAAGGTTGTTAAACAGTATTAAGCTAGCTACAGGTATATTGTATTTTCTTGCTATTGAGTAAAGGTTTTCATTTGCACCAGTAATATGTTCTGCGGGCAATTCATAAGTTATATTTTCAGCTTCATTTGTTGTACCGGTTACTTCCGGTACCTCTTCAGGTATTGATGTTGTTGTATCCATTATTGTTTTCGCAACATCTATAATTTCATTCTCTACAGTTTCCTGTGTTTTCTCAACAACAGAATCTGATACCTGAGTTGAAATATTGGGCTGGTCAAAAATCATTGATGACTCTATGCCGCCACCTGAATTCTTCTTACGCTTTTTATTTTTTTTGGTTTTTTCTTTAGGCGTATTTTTTTCTTTAGCGAAAGTTGATTGGGGTAAAGAAATGACAGCAACAGATAGTATTGTTAAAAATGAAAGAATAATTTTTTTCATGGCTTACTTAAAGTATTTGGGTTATGGTGCTAATCGATAAATTTTCCAAGAGTTATTTTCGGCAATATGCTCATATATAATTCTATCGTGAAGCCTGCTGGAGCGACCTTGCCAAAATTCAAAATAATTAGGTATTAATCTGTAACCACCCCAATATGCCGGAACAGGAATATCGTCTTCATGCTTATATTTTTCAGAAAGCTCATTCATTTTATTTTCTAATACTTCACGGCTTTCAATAATGGTGCTTTGCGGAGAAGCCAATGCGCCAATACGACTGTCTTTAGGCCTGGTTTTAAAGTAAGTTTCAGTACTGTTTCTGTCTATGCGCTCCACTGTGCCTTCAATTCTCACTTGTCTTTCCAGCGCATCCCAAAAAAACAGCAAGGCAGCATGCGGGTTATTTTCCAGTTCATTTCCTTTACGGCTATGGTAATTGGTGAAAAAAACAAAACCTCTGCTATCTACATTTTTTAGCAACACTATTCTTGCTGAAGGCTTGTTGTGATTACAAGTAGCCAAAGTCATGGCATTTGGCTCTAATACTTTTCCGGCTAAGGCCTCTTTAAACCAACCCTGAAACTGGTCGAAAGGATTTTGCGTAATGTTGTTTTCCAACAACTCGCCACTTCTGTAATCTCTTCTTAAATCTTGCATCATAACGCTTAACTTTCAGTGCTTATTTCAGTATAACAACCTTGTTTTAATGGTGTTCTTAACATGCTTAAGCTCATTCAATAACTTTTCTGAACCTTTCTTTTCAATATCTAAAACTACATATCCAATAAGGTCGTTTGTTTTTAAGTATTGCCCGGCAATGTTTACATTCATTTTAGATAGTAATCCATTTATCTCGCTCAACACACCCGGCACATTATGGTGGATGTGTAATAAGCGGTGAGTATTGTTTTGAACAGGAAGACTTAACTCAGGAACAGAATGAGAGCCTACTGTTGCTCCGGAATCGACAAAATGAATAAGCTTAGACGCTACATCGTTGCCTATATTTACCTGTGCCTCTTCAGTAGAGCCACCTATATGCGGGGTTAGAATTACATTTTTTAAACCCTGAAGTGGTGACACAAACTTGTCGTTTTTAGATTCGGGTTCTTCAGGAAAAACATCTATAGCAGCCCCTGCTATATGGTTGCTGTCAACAGCATCTTTAAGCGCTTCAATTTCTACTACACTGCCTCGTGAGTAGTTAATCAGATAACTGCCTTTTTTCATTTGCTTTATACGGGTTCGGGACATTATATTTTCAGTGCCCTTACCGCCCGGAACATGAAGTGTAACTACATCTGAAACCTTTAGTAATTCTTGTAATGATTTAACCGGGATAGCGTTACCTAACGGTAATTTCGGTACAATATCGTAGTACACTACTTTCATGCCCATAGCTTCGGCCATAACAGAAACTTGTGAGCCAATATGGCCATAACCAATTATACCCATTGTTTTTCCGCGCATTTCGTAGCAACCTGTATGGTCTTTAAGCCAGCCACCTTTATGTGCTGCGTTACTTTTTTCAGGAATGCGCCTAATAAGCATTATGGTGTTGCCAATTACTAATTCTGCAACTGAACGTGTATTGGAATAGGGAGAATTAAAAACTGCAATACCAGCTTTCGTTGCCGAACGCATATCTATTTGATTAGTGCCGATACAAAATGCACCAATAGAAAGTAGCTTTTGCGCTTTCTCAATAACTTTTGCAGTTACACTGGTTTTTGAGCGAATACCTAACACATGCACATCGCTAATTAGATTACACAATTCTTTTTCGCTAAGTGCTTTAGGCAAAACGGTTACATTTTTATAACCTGCTTCGTTAAATTCTTTAACAGCTGCTTTATTGATATTTTCCAGTAATAATACATTCATTTTACTTTTAGGAAAAGAGGTTGTGGCCATTAGTTTATAGGAAGTTTAATGATTTATAAATTGAAAGAAAAATATGCTGAATTGATTCACGGTGCAAAAATCGTGTTTTCCGTGTAAAACCATATCTTTTTTTCAATTGTTGCGTATAAGTTGGTATTTGATTAAATGAAATTCTTAAATTCAGAAAATGAAAAAGATTTTTTCCCTTGTGTTATTTATTGTTCTTGCAGTTTTTGCTAATGCGCAAGGCATACAACTGGTAAAGGAAAATAAGTATAAATTATATACCGAGAAGCCCGGTAGTGTTGTGGTTCATTTAGGCAATCAAATGTTCAACAGGGTAAATTCTACCACCATGCCTTTATCTGCTGCTGCAGAAGTTACTGTATTGCCAAATTTAACAGCAGGTCCAATGTTTACTTATTTCAGATTTGTAAGTTGGGAGCAGGTATCAAAATCTATTACTGAGTATGAAAATGTAGATGTAAAGTATAATCAATACTTTTTAGGATTAAGGGCAAATTACCATTTAACTCCTTTTATCGAAGGGCTAATAAATAAGAAACTGGGAAGAGAATATTTCGATTTATATGTAGGGGCTTGGGCAGGCTATAGCTTAACAAACTCTAGCCACAGGCTTGCCAACGCAGATGTGGTAGCAGCTACACAAAAAATGAGAGCCGGAGTTTTAGCTGGTGTTCGCAGTATGGTGGTGCCTCGTTTTGGACTATTTATGGAATTGGGATATTCTTCTTATGGCTTAGGTGCTTTCGGCTGTACGGTGAAGTTGAGGTAGATGTTATTTCACAGTTTTCTTTATGCTATATACTTCCTGCTCCGTTAACAGTCTGCAACGGCCACGGGGCAAATCTTTTTTAGTAAGGCCGGCATAAGTAACTCGGTCAAGTTTTAATACTTCATATCCCAAGGCTTCGAAAATTCTGCGAACAATACGGTTCCAGCCTACATGAATTTCTATTCCGATTATTTTTTTATTGTTGGGCTCAGCATATTGAATATCATCAACCATGGCAATGCCTTCTTCTAAAGCAATGCCTTGTCTTATTTTTTCTAGGTCGGTTGGCTTTAAGGGCTTGTCTAATTCAGCAGCATAAATCTTTTTTACATTAAAACTTGGGTGTGAAAGTTTTTGTGCCAAATCTCCATCGTTAGTAAATAGTAACAAGCCTGTAGTATTACGGTCCAATCTGCCTACGGGATAAACGCGTTCGCGGGTATATTTTTTTACAATATCCAGAACAGTTTTTCTGCCTTTTTCATCTTCGGTTGTGGTAATAAAATCTTTTGGCTTGTTCATAAGCAGATAAATTTTTCTGCCCGGCTTTACTACTGTACCCTGAAATTTTACTACATCTTTGGGCTTTACTTTATAACCCATTTCGGTAATCACTGTTCCGTTAACGGTGACCTGCCCTTCTTTAATTAACTCATCGGCTTTTCTTCTTGCTGCCACACCCGAATTAGCTAAATATTTATTCAGTCTTATTTCTTGGGCTTCTCCAAAACTTTCAAATTCAGTTTTGGTTTTAGGTTGTCTTGGACTGAAATCGAATTTCGATTTAGGTAATGTTTTTTTATCTTCTAAAAATGCCGGTTCATCTTTCTTGTGCGTAAACCGTTTCTTTTTCTCGGCATTTTGCTGATGCTGTTTAGGAAAGAATGTTTTTTCAGAAGGTTTCTTTTTAAATACATCAAACGCTTTACTACCTAGGTTTTGAGGCTTTGAACCGGTAGGGTCTGGCGTGTTTTTTTCTGAAAACTTATCACCCTCAGGTTTTTTGAAAGGAATTCTTTTACGCGGAGATTTGCCGTAAGATGCTGACATAAACTTAAAGTTAATGTGCCAAAATCACTTCAGCACAAGTGCAAAGTTACTTCAATAAAACAACAAAACATGTTAAGTATTGGTAAGATTCTATTTCATATACCACATTGTTAGATTAAGCTAATTCGACAATGCTGTCAGTTAAAAAAATTAACTTTGATACCAACGATACATAAGTGCAATATGTTAAACCAAAATCTTAGTCAAAAATTATTACAAAAACTTTCGCCACAACAAATTCAGTTAATGAAATTGTTTCAGGTGCCTACTGCACAGCTAGATGAACGCATACAAGAAGAGCTGGAAATAAACCCCGCCCTTGAACAAGGTGTTGACAAAGGCGATGATACAGATGCTGTTACAGAAAGTAAGCTGGTAATTGATAATATTGATGAGCCGGAAAGAGAACCCGATACTCTTCAGGAAGTAAATGAAGAAAACGCCTGGGAGGATGGGCTGGACGATTTAACTTCTTATTACGAAGACGATGACGTTGCTGATTATAAACTGAAAGACAACAACTATCCTGACCCTGATGAAGAAGATCGCAGTATTCCGGTAGCCGTGCAAACCTCTTTTTATGAGCATTTGGAAAATCAGTTGCAAGAATTAGACCTTGAGGAAAAAGAAGAAAAAATTGCTTTGCAGCTTATTGGCAGCATTGATGAAGATGGTTACATAAGAAGAGAGTTAGATGCTATTGGCGATGATTTGGCTTTTCAACAGAATGTAATTGCGAGCAAAGAAGAAATTGAAGCTGTTTTAGAAAAAATACAAATGTTTGAACCTGCCGGGGTAGGTGCCAGAGACTTAAAAGAATGTTTATTGCTGCAATTAAATAAATTAAAACCAAGCGACCCCGGAGTTTCATTAGCTTACAGAATTATTGACGAGCAGTTTGACGCATTTACCAAAAAACATTACGATAAAATTCAGAAAGAGTTTGAGCTTACCACCGAAGCATTGAAAGAGGCTATGGATTTAATCTTAAAACTGAATCCCAAGCCAGGTGGTAATTATGGCGGATCGGCAGTGAAAGAGCAATATATTATTCCTGATTTTCAGATTATAAATAATAATGGTAAGCTTGAATTAAGCCTGAATGGCCGTAACGCACCCGACCTGCGCGTGAGCAGCGATTTTAAGGCGATGATGCGCGACTATGATATATCTAAGAATAAAACCAAAGAACAAAAAGAAGCCATACTGTTTATTAAGCAGAAAATAGATGCAGCTAAATGGTTTATTGATGCCATTAAGCAAAGGCAAAATACTTTGCTGGGTACTATGAATGCAATAATGAAATACCAGTATGAATATTTTTTAACGGGAGACGAAACGAAGCTGAAGCCCATGATTCTGAAAGACATTGCAGAAATTACAGGGCAAGATATTTCTACAGTTTCGCGTGTATCGAATAGTAAATATGTACAAACCGAATTTGGTATTACACCATTAAAATATTTTTTCTCTGAAGCCATGAGTACCGATTCGGGTGAGGAAGTGTCTTCAAGGGAAGTAAAAAAGATATTGCAAGATTTAGTAGCAATAGAAGATAAAAGCAAACCCTGGAGCGACCAGTACCTTACCGAAGAACTAAACAAAAAAGGTTATAATATTGCGCGAAGAACCGTAGCCAAGTACCGTGAAATGTTAGATATTCCGGTGGCGAGGTTGAGAAGAGAGTTGTAAAATATATAACAATGATTATGACCGAATCAAAGCCTTTAAAATATACTGCAAATATTATTTCAATAGTATTTCATCCGCTGCTGTTGCCAACGTATGCCTTTCTATTTTTAAATTATACCTATCCATACCTGCTTTTTAACCTCGACCTCATTAGCAAAACAAGATTGTTTGTAACCATATTTATAAATACGTTTTTGTTTCCGCTAATAGCTTTAGTTATTATGCGTAAACTCGACTTTATTTCAAGTTTTCACATGCACGAAAGGCAGGAGCGTATAATTCCTTATATCGCTATTTCATTTTTTTATTTCTGGAGTTATTTGGTAGTAAAAAATCTGGGTATAGGCTCAATTATAAACGATATTATGTTTGGGGCAAGCCTTTCAGTATTTATGGTTTTTTTCTTCAATGGTTTTTTTAAAATTAGTGCACATGCGGCAGCAGCCGGGGCCTTTTTCGGATTAACGCTATTTCTATCGTTTAATTCAGTTTATAATTTAGAATTACCTGTTATGATGGTAATTTTAATTGCAGGGCTAATCGGTTCTTCAAGATTATACCTTTCTGCCCATACATCTTTTGAAATATTTAGCGGTTTCTTAGTGGGTATATTAGGCCAAATACTGTCTTTCAAATATTTCTGAAAAGAAAATAAATCCAATAAGGTGAGTAGAATATTTTCTACAAGCCGTTAATTGAGATGCCGACAGAAAATGGAGTAATCTCAGGTCCTCTGCCGTTTTCAAACAATTTAGATAATGAATAGAAACCAAAAATATTAAACGGTCCGTAGCCAAATCTAAGTGTTGCGCCATAGCGAAAGCGGTTTAAATCGCTGTAGCGTTTTTCTTTATAAATTTTCATATTGCCGTTGGCATCTTCCTGCTTGCTTTTGGTTTTACCATCAATTAACACACCTGCTTTAAAGCCTAAGGCAACTTTCCAGCTTTTGTTTTTGGCATTTGGCGTGCTTCTGAAACGCAATTCTACCGGAATATCTACGTAGGTTAAACCTAATTTGTTTTTCTTGTAATCATCAGTTCTTATAACCAGATTAGTTCCGTTAACAGTGTCTTCTACTAATGATGCATTATGAAAAATATTGCTGGTACTTATGCCTAATCCCGGAGCCACACTAAATAGTTTTTTCTTTTTACCCAACTGAATATCGTACATAAAGTAAGTATTGAAGCCACGAGAATGCCACTTTAATTCCAAGCCTGCTTCATCGTGTAACCATTGGTCGAATGTCAGGTCGAAAACAATGCGGTCTCTGCTGCCTGAGTTTTTGGGTTTTAAGTTTGCTACGGCTTCCTGTGCTTTTTCTGTAGTAGTTTTTGTTTCTTCAGTTTCTTGAGCAAAAAGGGTAGTTGTGACAAAAAATAATAATGCAGCAAAAAAATATCGGGTCATAGTTTTTGTTTGAATGGCAACAAAAATAGCCAAATAGTTATGAATAGATAGTTATTTGCCTGTATAAGCATACAAAGATTTTGTTAAATCTTCTAAAAGGGTTTCCAGTTTTTCTTTTAAAGTAATTGCATTTTTTAAATTTTCTGCTAAAGCTTCAGTCTCTATGGCGGCACATATTTCAGCAATATTGTTTGCGCCTAATGCACGTAAAGAAGATTTCAGTTTGTGTGCATGAAGTTTTAATGATTTAAAATCTTTTTGCTCAATGGCATCATTTATTAAAGAGATAGAGTGAGGCGAATCTTTCAGAAACAATGATATTATTGAATTTACAAAAGCATCGTTATCTGAACCTATTTCACGCAAATAATCTAAATTGAACATGGTTGATTGTTTTGTTGGGATTGAAAATTAAACAATTCATTTAACAATACACTAAAAAGAAATACTGTGTAATAATACACCATTAAAACCTAAAAGGAATTATTTACTTTGCCCTACAAACTGAAACATGTATCGATTTCTATTTACAATTTTTTTATTCAGCTTTTTTAGCAACACTCTTTTCGCTCAATATTTTCAGCAGGAAGTGAATTATAAAATCAATGTACAGCTTAATGACACTGCACATACTTTAGAGGGCTTTATTGAAATTGAATACACCAACAACTCGCCCGATGAACTGAATTATTTAATGTTTCACTTGTGGCCTAATGCTTACAAGAATAACCAAACTGCTTTTGCCAGGCAGCAATTAGAAAATAAGAACACCGATTTCTGGTTTAGTAAAAAAGAAGAAAAAGGCTATATAGATAAATTAGATTTTCGGGTAGATGGTGCAAACGTGCAATGGGCCTTAGATTCGGTGCATATTGACATTGCCAGAATAAACTTAACACAACCTTTAAAGCCAAAAGAAAAAATTACCATCACCACTCCGTTTTTTGTAAAAATTCCTAAAACATTTTCACGCTTGGGTCACGAAGGGCAATCGTATCAAATAACCCAATGGTTTCCGAAGCCTGCCGTGTATGACAACAATGGCTGGAATGCCATGCCTTATTTAGACCAGGGAGAATTTTATTCAGAATATGGCTCGTTTGATGTGAAAATTACTTTGCCGAAAAATTATGTGGTGGGTGCCACCGGTTATTTGCAGAATGAAGAAGAGCAACAATGGATTGACAGCATTGCCGAAAAAACAGCCATGCTGAATGAAATGCAATTGCGACAAAAACTGAACCCTGTTTCAGATACTACATTGAAAACGCTTCATTATAAAATTGATAAGGTACACGATTTTGCATGGTTTGCCGATAAGCGTTACCGAATTTTAAAAAGCGAAATAAAATTACCCGAAAGCCAGCGCAAAGTAACTACCTATGCCATGTTTACGCATGTAGAGGCAAAGCTGTGGAAAGATGCCATGAAGTATATTAATCAAGGTGTGTTAGCCTATTCAAAATGGGTGGGCGAGTACCCTTATAATATTTGCACGGCTGTGCAAGGCGCATTAAGTGCAGGTGGCGGCATGGAATACCCAACTATTACTATTATAGGAAAAGCAGGCAGCGCACGTGCATTGGAAACAGTGATTGTGCATGAAGTGGGGCATAACTGGTTTCAGGGAATTTTAGGCAGCAACGAGCGGGTACATCCTTGGATGGATGAAGGCATTAACTCATTTTACGAGCAACGATATATTCAAGACTATTATGCCGATGAAATGCTGATTGGAAAAGATAAAGGCATTAACCGTTTTTTAAATGTTGAAACTTTTAAAGCCGATGAATTTTTAAAATTAGCTTATGAGGCTGTTGCGGGCTACCGTGCAGCGCAGCCTTTGGGCAAGCATTCTGAAGTTTATACCAATACTAACTTCGGAATAATTGTATATGGCAAAGGCGGTTGGGCTATGCAATATTTGCAAGGTTATTTGGGTGCTGAAGTTTTCGACAAAGCCATGCAGCAATATTATAGCGAATACAAATTTAAGCACCCACAGCCTGAAGATTTGAAAAGAATTTTTGAAACCACATCGGGCAAAAATTTAGGTTGGTTTTTTAATACTTTGCTGCATACCAACGAAGATGCATACTACAAAATTGTTTCTGTAAAAAAACAAGACGACACTACCTTTAAAGTGCGTATTAAAAACAAAGGCGAAACACCATACCCAATTTCGGCAGGTACTTATAACTTTAAAGAAAACCAATACGAAACACAAACATGGCTCGATGGTTTTTCGGGCGATACGATTATTACACTTACTAAGCCCGACAAGAAAAGCATGCTTTGTTTAGATTGCGAAAAAGAAATTCCTTCACTACACCGAAATAATTTTTACAAGAGAAAACCGCTATCGTTTAAATTTTTTGCAGCCTATGACCGCCCCAACAGAACCGAAATATTTTTTACACCATGGTTTGGCTGGAACAATTACGATAAAACTACTTTGGGTGTAGCATTGTATAACCACACGCTTCCGAATAAAAAGTTTACTTATGAATTGGTGCCACAATATGCCTTCGGCACCAAAACAGCAGTGGGCATGGGGCGTATAGCTTACACCTGGTATTTACAAGATTCAAAAATTCATAGCATCAACTTTGGTGTGCAAGGCAGAAGATTTAGCTGGCAGCAAGATCCGCAAGCGCTTACTTACAACAAAATTCAGCCAACATTAACTTTAGATGTTGCTAAGAAAAATCCGCGCAGCCATATTAGCAGAACATTAGTATTACGCAACATTAATATTCTTCAGGAAACCGATTTTTTCAATATTGCTGAAGGCAGAAGAAAAAAAGAATTGCAGCATTACTACATTAACGAAGCAGCTTTTTATTGCGAAAATTCAAGAGCCATAAATCCAATTTCATGGAGCGCGCACTTGCAGCAAGGTGCCGAGTTTGTAAAACTATTTGCTGAAGCCAATTTCAAAATTTCTTACAAAAAGAAAAATGAGGGCTTTTATATTCGCTATTTCGTAGGCGGTTTCCCTTGGGAAAATATTTCTAACAATAACGTGCCCGACCCACGCTTGCGCATGAATTATTCATCGGGTTTTGGGCCGTTTGTGAAAGACTATACGTTCGATGAGTTTTTATTGGGCAGAAGCGATTTCAGCGGCTTTTATGCCCAGCAAGTCGTAATACGCGATGGCGGTTTTAAAACCTTAACCAATATTGGGCAAACCAACAGTTGGCTCACTTCTATAAATCTTAGCAGCGATATCCCAACCAGGCTTCCGCTGAAACCATTTATTGGCCTAGGTGCGTATGGCGATGCCGGCAGCAAATTCAACTTTGCGTTTGAGGCGGGCATAACCATTTTCGTAGTAAGAGATATTGTGGAATTGCATTTGCCTTTAGCTTCATTTATTCAGGCTGATTTTGGCACAGGCAAAGAAACCTATAAGTGGAACATTGCCATGAGAAAAGATGACAGCGATAATGTAAACATGGGTAAGCGCTACCGCAACCTGCTTACCTTTACTTTAAACCTGAATAAGCTAAACCCTTATACCCGATTGAAAAAATTAGCCACTTCATAACTTCTAAAAAATTTCGATTTGAATATTAGTCAGCAAAAACTTTTTCTATTGGGCTTTTTCACCTTGTTTGGTTTTGGTGGCATTGGCTTAAGTATTTTATATTTTGCTGAAGGCGTTACCCCACTTGCTTTTTTTTCAGGCGGAAAAATTTGGTGGCAGCAATTGGCAGCAGGGGTGGTATTTGGTGTATCGGCTGCTGTAGCTGCATTGTGGCTGGTACAAACCGAATGGCTAAGTAAAGAGGTAAGTTTCTTTGGCGATTTAATTGAGAAAATGGCACCCACTCATGCTCATGCGGTGTTTTACTCTTTTTGTGCAGGCGTAGGCGAAGAAATTTTATTTCGCGGGGGCATTCAGCCTTATTTGGGTATATGGCCTACTTCGTTTGTTTTTATTTTGCTGCACGGCTACATAAATCCCTACAATTTAGCGTTAACGGTTTATGGTTTGTTTATGGTTTTAATAAGTGCAGGTTTGGGTTATCTTTTTGAAATTTACGGCATACATGCCTCTATGACTGCCCATTTCATTTTCGACCTTATTATGTTTATGGCACTAAGAAAATTATTTGTTGCTCCAAAACAATAGCAAGCTATACATCTCAATTCTCTAAGTTTTCTAATGCTCTTATTTTTCCATTTGTCTGAGTTTGGGAAAATGTAAATCTGATTGATGAAATTGCTAAATCATTAATTAATCCGTCAGCTAAAGCAGACGGCAACATGCTTAAACTACTATTGCTGTTAGGCTTTAGCCAACGGCTCATAATAGAACCTAAAACCTAATTTTCCAATGCTCTTATTTTTCTATTACCCCAGGTGGCTTCCTGCACAATCCTTGTTAGTTATTATCTTTACCCAATTCAAAATATGATGGCGTATGCAGTTGAAAGACGTGAAAAAAACAGGCATTGATTTGGAAGTATTGATGAAGGCATTTGAGTTAATGGCTACTGCCAAAGAAATGGCTGCCTTGTATGAAGAAAAAAAAGACATTTGCGCTAAATATGTTCATGCAACTTCGCGCGGGCACGAAGCCATACAATTAGCCGTTTCGTTACAATTATTGCCACAAGATTTTTTAGCCCCTTACTATCGCGATGATTCTATGTTGCTGGGCATTGGTTACACGCCTTACGATTTAATGTTGCAACTGTTAGCCAAAAGAAACGACCCTTTTTCAGGCGGAAGAACTTACTACTCACATCCAAGTTCTAACCGAAACGATATGCCGAAAATTCCGCATCAATCATCGGCAACGGGTATGCAAGCTATACCTACCACCGGTGTGGCGCAAGGCATTCAGTATAAAGAAAAAAGAGGCTTGGCAGAAAGTTTCGATAAACTGCCTGTCGTGGTTTGTTCGCTGGGCGATGCTTCTGTTACCGAAGGCGAAGTAGCCGAAGCGTTTCAAATGGCTGCCTTAAAACAAATGCCTGTGCTGTATGTAGTGCAAGATAACGAGTGGGATATTTCGGCACATGCCCGCGAAGTGCGCGCCATGAATGCCTTTGAATATGCCAAAGGCTTTAAAGGTTTAGAGGCGGTGCAGGTAAACGGCAGCGATTTTATTGAAAGCTATAATGTAGTTCAGAAAATATTAAATACCATTCGCACCGAGCGCAGACCCTTTTTATTACACGCTACGGTGCCGTTGCTGAATCACCATACTTCAGGCGTAAGGAAAGAATGGTACCGTTCAAAAGAAGATTTAGAGCAGCATCAACAGCGCGACCCATACCCGTTATTTAAAAAACAATTGGTCGATTTAGGTTTTACTGAAAAGGCTTTAGAAAAAACCGAACTGGAAGTAAGAGAAAAAGTGTGGGCCGATTTTGAACGGGCGCAGTTGCAAGAAGACCCACAGCCCGAGGACCTTACCCAACATATATTTGCGCCCACACCTGTTACGGAAGAGAAAGGTAATCGCACGCCCGCAGGAAAAGAAAAAGTGGTGATGGTAGATGCCGCTCTTCATGCGGTAGATGAAATTCTGAAAAAACATCCTGAAGCATTATTGTATGGACAAGATGTTGGAGGCGAATTGGGTGGCGTGTTTCGCGAAGCAGCGTTGTTAGCCAAAAAATATGGCGATGAACGCGTGTTTAATACCCCCATTCAGGAAGCTTATATCATTGGTTCTACCGTGGGCATGAGTGCTGCGGGCTGTAAGCCTATTGTGGAGGTGCAATTTGCCGATTATGTGTGGCCGGGGCTAAACCAAATGTTTACTGAAGTAAGTCGCTCGTGCTATTTAAGTAATGGCAAGTGGCCGGTGCATGCACTTATTAGAATTCCTATTGGTGCTTATGGCAGTGGCGGGCCTTACCATTCATCGAGTGTAGAAAGTGTGTTGCTGCAAATTAAAGGTATTAAAGTGGTGTACCCTTCTAATGCTGCCGATATGAAAGGCTTAATGAAAGCTGCTTTTTACGACCCCAATCCTGTGGTGATTTTAGAACATAAAGGGTTATACTGGAGCAAAGTGCCCGGCACTTTAGATGCTAAAACCATAGA
This sequence comes from uncultured Chitinophagaceae bacterium, assembly GCA_964543705.1. Classification (GTDB taxonomy): domain Bacteria; phylum Bacteroidota; class Bacteroidia; order Chitinophagales; family CAIOSU01; genus CAYSGX01. The sequence goes on along the minus strand of CAZIZP010000004.1, from coordinate 96,713 downwards.
GCCCGATGAAGATTATGTTGTGCCATTGGGTAAAGCGCGCATTGAGCAATATGCGGAAGAGCAACAACTAAAAGCAGGCAACACGCTTACCGTTATTACCTATGGCATGGGGGTGTATTGGGCAAAAAATGCCTCGCAAAATTTTAAAGGGCAAATTGAAATAGTAGATTTAAGAACACTGAATCCGTTAGACGAAACGGCTGTTTACGAAAGTGTGAGACGCCATGGCAAAGTATTAGTGCTTACTGAAGAAACTATTAATAATGCTTTTGCAGAATCGTTAGCCGGAAAAATTGCCGCCCATTGTTTTGAATATTTAGATGCACCCGTAAAAATTATGGGTGCCGTAAACACACCTGCCATACCATTAAATGCTACGCTGGAAAAAACCATGTTGCCTTCTGCCGAAAAAGTGTCGGTGGCAATGGAAGAGTTGTTGGGGTATTAAAACCTAAACTTGTAAGGTTTTAAGAATATCTTTCTTATTCTTATAACATAAGTACCCGCATTAAAACCCTTTGCCACATTTAAGCCAATTTTATAATTTAGGTAATCATTTTTTCAGGTTATAAAAAAGTTTGCTTTTATGTCTAATCTTGAAAAACAGCTTGCCCGTGCCGAGGCCATTATTGAGGCTTTAGTTACTGAAAACCGCTTGCTAAAAGCTGAAATTGCCCACTTGCAAAAGATTATTGGCACAAAATCAGAATTTATATCCACTCCTAAAATTGAGAATGGAATAACTGAAGCATTTATGTCCACTCCCAAAAGTGAGAATGGAATAACTGAAGGATTTATATCCACTCCTAAAATTGGGAATGGAATAACCGAAGGATTTATGTCCACTCCCAAAATTGGGAATGGAATAACTGAAGGATTTATGTCCATTCCTAAAAGTGAGAATGGAACAGAAACACTTTCGGCTACCTTACCTAAAACTATAGACCCCTCATTATACCTCGATGTGATAAGCCAGTTAAAAGCGGGGGGCGTTGCCTATGTAAAAGGAAAGTATCTTACTTGTGTGGCACGCCTAATAATACATTTTCACAATGGCAGCCCAAGCGATTATGGCACTTTAATGAAACTTACCTCGCTTTCGCGTGGTGGGTTGGCAAAAAATCTTTCTTCTATGCGCAGGCGCGGTATCATTTATAATGCAGGTTTTCAGCGCTACGAAATTTCAGCCTGGGGCAAAGAAATTCTTAAAAAAGCCCTAATAAAATATACAAGTAAGAAAAGTTTTTCAGCCTGAAAATTATTGCTTCATAAACATATTGCCCAGGTAAAAATCTTTGCCCTCTATTGCAAGAATATACACGCCCTTTTTAAGATTATCGGTAGCAATGGTAGCCGTGTTTTGCTCAAAAGCAAGTTTACTGCCATCTATTACCAAAGTGCCATGCCATATTCCGGCTAAAGAAAATATACTTGCTTTTAAAGGTTGGCGGCTTATATAATCGAGCGAAATGTGCAGTTCGTTGCCTACAGGGTTGGGGTAAATTTTTACCAGTGGTTTTTTGCTGAAAATATCTTGTGCCGAAGTATTGTCGTTAGGGTATCGCTTCCATTTATTCTCGTTATTCATTACGGTCATTTGGCGGCCTAAGTTTTCGTTTTCAGTAACATTTAAAATATCCTGATACCAGAATTGTGCAATGCTGCTGTCTTTTTTCAAATGCAAAATACCATAGCCGTGTTCGGTAACTTCTATGTAGCGGTGATGTGGGTTAGAGGCATTGCTTACATCATATACCACATTTAAAAAAGTTGGCGAAAAGCCTCGTTCATCAAAATTTCCTCTTCCAATGCTGGTGGGCATAAACTCTACGGCATAAGAGCCCATGCCGGTTTCAGGGTTGTAGTTGTTAGAATCAATGGGGTCTATGGCTACTTCGGCAGCAATAGAAACATGCATATCGCCACTTAAGAAAATTACATTATTTATTTGGCTGTCGCGTAAAGTTTCAACTACTTTCAGCCGTTCTAAATCATAACCGTCCCACGATTTTTTGTTTAAAGTGCCTTCGGGGTCGCCTACCACCTGCGAAAGAGCCGGCACTTTCCAGCGGGTAAAATTTTTCTGCGTGCCTACCACTTTCCATTGTGCAGTAGAGCCGGTTAAAGTTTCTTTAAACCACTGAAACTGCTGGTTGCCCAACATGCTGAACTGGCCCGGGGCAATTTCATCGGTATCTCTGAATTGTAAAGCATCGGCCAAAATAATATCGGCAAGGTTGCTGTAAGCAAGTTTGCGGTAAATGAAATTAAATGCAGTATCGTTTACTTGTCGGGTAGCAGTAAATTCCATAAAAGCCTGTTGGCCCGAAGTGCCTGTGCTAAAAGTAAAATCATGATTGTCCCACATTATGGCAAAAGGATGGTTTTGCCTGGCCAGGCGAAAATCAGGGTCTAACATATAATACTTATGCAGGTTACGCCAATCGGTAAGGTTAGCAGGTTCAGTAGGGTAAGGGTCGGGCACTCTTATTTGTTCGTCTTCATCTACAAAATCATAAACATAATCGCCCAGGTGAATCACCAAATTAAGGTCGTTGCGTTGAGCAATTTTCCGATAGGCATTAAAATAAGCTGAATAAATGCTGCTGCAAGAGGCTACTGCAAATTTCAGCTCGTCCACATTACCTTCGGGAGCAGTTTTGGTTTTACCTATTGCTGAATATTGGTTTTGATTGTTGTAAAAACGATAGTAATAAGTAGTATTAGGCTGTAAACCTGCAACATCAATTTTAATGGTATAATCTCTTGAAGCATCAGTAAGTGTATCTCCAGATACCACCACATTGTTAAAAGCCGTATCGGTGGCTACCTGCCAAAAAACGTTTTCGGTGTTGCTTGCTGAAGTAATGTGAGTCCAGATAATTACTTTGTTGGCCATAGGGTCTCCCGAAGCAACTCCAAGGTAGAAAGGCGCATGAACTGAATCGGCATACATTCTATCGGGTAAAGTAATGGCTTTAGCATAAAACATTACTCCAAACACCAATCCCAAAAACACAGATAATTTTTTCATAAAAACTGAATTATCTGCTAAATGTAAAAAATAAAATTATTGCTATATGTAGGGTTTCAGTGTTAAGGCAAAACTTAACAATTTGTTCATAATCAGCAAGGTAGAGGCGGTTTCATACAAGTAATTATTTTCTAACAGAAAAGATACACTTATCTGTTTCCGCTTACGATTCTTTTGGCGGAATAACCTTACCGGCTTCCTTATTGGCAATACCTTCTAATGAGCTGAAAAATTTATACAATGCTTTTAAGTCGTTATCATCAAAAGATTTGTAAGCTTCCCACGGCATAGGCGATGTAGGAAACCCCCTTCCGGTTTTAAAGCGTTGAATAAATTGTTCTTCAGTCCATAAAAACATTGCACCGGTAGCCTCATCAGGGGTAAGGTTTGGTGTAAAAAACTGCCAGCCTTCGGTGTGGTTAGAGGGTTCAAAGTGCATACCACCGGCATAGTCGGGGCCAATAAACTTATTAGTTTTTAAATCGCGTGCGGTGTGGCAGCCTTTACAATTAGCCACACTTTCGGCCAAATATTTTCCATAAGCAGCGGTAGTATCTTTTTCTACAAATTCCAGTGGCACGCCATTGGGTAAAGTAGGCTTAAATACAAATTTTGAAAACACCTTACCCAGAAAGTTATACCGGGTTTCGGGAACTGAGTTTTTTACGGCAGGCTGACTTTTCAGAAAGGCAATGATTGAATAAACATCATACTCGCTCATGTTGGCAAAAGGCATAAACTCTATAGTAGCTCTTCCATCGCGCCTTATGTTGTGGCGCATCATTCGGTACAATTCTCCGTTAGTGAAATTGCCAATACCTGTTTCTTTGTCGGGGGTAATATTGGGGGCATAAATAGTACCAAACGGAATTTCTAAACCAAAGCCACCAATTAAGGGTAATTTTTCGCCATTGGCCAGCCTGCTTCTTTGTTCCATGGGGGTGTGGCAATCGGCACAATGGGCAGGGCCATACACCAAATATTTTCCATGTTCTATCATTTCTTGGGTAGGGTTAATTTCTATTTCTTTCACCGGAAAAGCATCGCTGAAATCGGTTCTCCAAGAAGAAGATATGTATATGTACCCAAAAGCAATAACTACAATTATTGCAGTAACAGCAATTAAAAACACTCTTTTCATAATAAATGAATTTAATGATTTAACAAATATAAAATATTAAGACAAAAGTTTGCTTGCCTGTTGCAGGTGTCTTTCATCGTGTGCCACCATAAAGCTTAATACATCGCCCAGATTTAGTGTTGCAGTAGCATTTATTTATCATGAAAGTCTTAAACATTATTTTGCCAAATTGTTTTTCTATTGCAATATTAAACACATAGAGTTTATACCTTTACTATTGTAGGCTTTGCAAGAACAAGGGAAGAAAATTGCCGAGTTAAAAAAGAACTGTTGTAATGCTGTAAAATATTAGAGTTATGAAAAAAAGTATTTTAGCTTGTTTCTTTACGGTGGTTAGTATTATTAATTCTAACGCTCAATATATTGTAGATAATGAGCCTTGGTGTCCGCCCGGAGCTACTTGGATATATAAATCTTTCTGCCCTACATGCCAATTGTACTATATGTTCTCGTATGAAAAAGATACAATAATTCACAGTGTTAGCTCTAAAAAATTAAATGTTACAGAAATCTCTTTTTCTTATTTAGGTGCAAGAAGAAGGCATGTTGGAGAAGAATTATTATACGAGTCTAACGAAAGTATTTACTGGTTCGATAAAGTAAATAACAAATTTGAGTTTCTTTATTCTTTTAATGTTCAGGCAAATGATAAGTTGGTACTAAAAAATAGCAGAGCAGCTTGCTGGGTTGATGCAACTTATCCAAAGACAGATACTGTTATAGTAACTCAAGTTTTTGATGATACTATTGGGAATAGAATTTTTAAAATGTACGATACCTCCAAGGATAAATACTTTCAGTTAGGTAGAGTAATTAATAAAATAGGTGCCTATGGTGCACCATTTCCAATTATTAATTTCGATTTATGTACCCTAAGAGACACTTCTTGCATTAATAATAACTGTGCAGACCGTATCCCAACAATAGCAGAATATGCACAATTTTATGAAGGTTTTTTATGTTATAAAGATGATATAAGAGGAACATTACCTATATCATATACTAACGAAGAAGTTTGTTATGAGCTTTTTACATCCGTAAAAGAAAAAAATATTGAACAAGTAAGTTACTACTTTAAAATTTTTCCAAATCCTTCTAAAGGTGAAATACGAATTGAAACAAGTATTAAAGCAGTTTCATTTCAGGTTTTTGACATGTACGGAAGAATTATTTTTTCTAATGATGCTGTCAACAATGTGATTGATATTTCATCTTTTTCAAATGGAACCTACATAATTCAACTTGTTGATAATAAAGGCAGAAGATATTCAAAAAGATTAATAAAGTTTTGATGTGATAAAGAGTATCTTATTAGAATACAAAAACATAAGGCTTTGTACAAAGTAAAACCTTATACTTTTAAAATAAAAAATTGAAATACAAATTTTGTGATTGGGGTAGAAAATTAATTCAGCCTTTCAGGTGTAACTAATGTGAATTCGGGAATTACTACTTCAAATAATTTTCCATCTGCAAGTCGTTGCATTTGATAAGTGCCTTTCATAGTGCCCATTTCTGATTTCAGCGTGCAACCTGAAACATACTGATAATGCTCACCGGGTTGAATAGTAGGTTGCTTACCAACCACACCTTCGCCTTCCACTTCGTTATATTCGCCCACCGAATCGAAAATATACCAATGCCTTCTCATAAGCTTTATGGCATATTCACTTTCGTTTTCAATAGTAATTCTGTAAGAAAAAACAAATTGTGCAGCGTGAAAATCGGAATGTTCGCGATGGTAAAATGTTTCTACAATTACTTTTATGCCGTGTGTTACTTCACTTATCATGTTGTTAATACGAAACGAAGGGTAAAAAGGTTTTTGTTTCAGCGATATTTTTTATTCGACCCGCTTAACAATTTTAAAGACTAATTCTGTTTATTCAAAAATTCTGAAACAATATTTTCGGCATCAATAAATGCCTTTTCTAATTTGTCGTTAATTAAAACTTTATCAAAGTGTTTTTCAAAGCCTAATTCATATTCCATTTTAGCAGTTCGCTTTTTTATTTCTTCATCGGTTTCTGTGGCGCGCGAAGTAAGCCTTTTAATTAACACTTCTTTGGTAGGCGGCTTTACGAAAACAAGCAATGCCTGTTGGTTATATTTTTTTTTGATATTCGTGGCACCTACTACATCTATATCAAACAATACAGCTTTTCCTTCATTAGTCAGCCTGTCTATTTCGCTATAAAGCGTACCATAAAATCGTCCGGGATACACTTCTTCAAATTCTAAAAATTTATTTTCCGAAATATTTTTTCTGAAAGTATCTTCTGAAATAAAGTAATAATCTTTTCCATCGGCTTCTCCCTCTCTTATTGGGCGCGTAGTAGCTGAAACTGAAAATGCAAGCTTATCGGAAAACTTATGAAGCAAATGTTTTACAATAGTAGTTTTTCCGGCACCTGAAGGCGCAGCAAATACTATTAATTTTGGCGAAGCGGTTTTTTGCAAATCCATTTATTGTGCTGTTTTACCGGTTATAAAACATTATTCAGTTGCTCTTTAATTTTCTCCAGTTCATCTTTCATTTGCACCACCAGTTTTTGCATTGCTGCATCATTAGCTTTTGATCCAATGGTATTAATTTCTCTGCCCATTTCCTGTGTAATAAAACCCAGTTTTTTCCCTTTTTCCAACTCTTTGCTGTTGGCAATTTCGCTGAAATAACTGCAATGGCTTTTTAGCCTCACTACCTCTTCGGTAACATCTAATTTTTCCAGAAAATAAATCATTTCCTGCTCCAAGCGGCTTTTATCGAAGCCACCTTCCAACTGTAGCGATTGCAGTTGTTCGGTAAGTTTATTTTTAATTTTTTCGGGGCGTTGCTTTTCAATGGCTTCAATTTGTGCTAAAAGATTAAGAATAATGGCGGTTCTTTTTAGTAAATCATCTTTTAATTTTGCGCCTTCATCTTTTCTGAAAACTTGTAGTTGTTCAATAGCTTTTTTCAATGTGGCCTTTAAATTTTTCCATTCGTCTTCTTCCAAAACATCTTCTTCAGTATCTATAACATTTGGTATGCGCATGGCTATTGAGAGCAAATCGGGAGCAGCAACCGCTTGTTGTTCGGCAATTAACGAAAGTTCTTTTAAATAAGTAGTTAAAAGTGTTTTGTTTATTTGAACGGGCGTTGCACCGGGCAAGTAATCAATCTTAATGGTGCAATCTACTTTTCCTCTTATCAATCCTTCTGAAAGGGCATTGCGCAAATCAATTTCATAAGGTTTTATAGCGGTTGGAATGCGCAGGTTTAAATCTAACCCTTTGCTGTTGAGCGAGCGAAGTTCAATTTGAATGCTTTTTTCGCCTAAACTAAACGAACTGCTGCCATAGCCTGTCATAGAAAATATCATGTATGCTGTTTTGCAGCGAAGTTATGGTTTTTTGATTTGGACAATACTGAATATTGTTTAATTGGAAAGTTTATAAAGTGGTGAAAATAAAATTTGTTAACCGATACAAAAGTTCAACACAAAAAACAGGCACAATGCGTTAATACGTTGTAACTTTAGGCTACAAATGAATAAGGCAGAAAATAATTTTACTTTACTTATTGAAAAGCTGGACGAGTTTATTCGCAAGTATTATCTCAACCAATTACTGCGCGGACTTATCTATGCTTCGGCAACTATTATTGCTTATTTCTTAGTAATAAATGTTCTTGAATATTTCCTGTATTTACCAACTGCCGGAAGAAAATTTTTGTTTTACAGTTTTGTGTTGTTGGGTAGTGGTATTTTGTATAAGTTGGTGTTATTGCCACTGTTTCATTATTATCGGTTGGGAAAAATTATTTCTCATGAAAAAGCTGCTGAAATTTTAGGCAGCCACTTTAGCGAAGTTTCTGATAAGTTGCTAAATGTATTGCAATTAAAAAAACAAGCCGATAGTAATGCCGACCACAGTTTATTAATGGCCAGTATCAATCAGAAAATTGAAGGTTTTAAACCTGTGCCTTTTTCTGCTGCAATAGATTTAAAAGAAAACCGAAAATACCTGAAGTATTTATTAGTGCCTGTAATGGCATTCATTGTAATTCTATTTGCTTCACCAAATCTTATTAAAGAAAGTTCAACAAGATTGTTGTTTAATAATACTGTTTTTGAAAAACCCGCGCCTTTCACCTTTCATATTCAGAATAAAAATTTAACTGCCATTCAGTTTGAAGATTATGAGTTGACTTTAGAAATAAAAGGCAGTGCGCTTCCGCAAGAAGTATATATAAACACCGATGGCTATGCTTATAAAATGAATAAGCAAAGTGCTTCTGTTTTCAGCTATAAGTTTACCAATTTGCAAAAAGATATTAATCTGTTTTTTACTGCCAATGGGTTTAACTCAAAAGGCTTTTCGCTGAAAGTTATTCCGAAGCCAATGATTACCAATTTTGAAGTGCAGTTAGATTTTCCTGCTTACACCGGAAGACAAGAAGAAACCCTGAAAAATATTGGTGACCTCACTTTCCCTGCGGGTACAAAAGTGAAATGGGTATTCAGCACAAAAAATACTTCGTCTATAAATATGTCATTTTCCGACTCCCTGAATTATGTGTTGCAACCCAAGGGAAATTCATTTGAAATGAATAAAAGTTTTTCGCAAAGCACCACTTACAAAATAAAAGTTTCCGGAAACGATATGCCCAATGGCGACTCAGTGGTGTATTCAATAAATACTATTCCCGACCAATATCCGGCTATTTATTTGCAAACTTTTAAAGACACCATTACCAACCAATACATTTATTTTTCAGGCGATATTTCTGACGATTATGGTTTGTCTAAACTATTGCTGAAGTATAAAACTATAAGAGAAGAAGAAGGCGATAACGGCAATGAAAGTTTTGCATTCGAGGCAGTGCCTTTCAACAAAGGCAGCAGGCAAACAGCTTTCAACTACTATTGGAATTTAAAGAAACTAGAATTGAAGCCGGGCGAGCAAGTGGTGTATTTTATGGAAGTGTGGGATAATGACGGTGTAAATGGCAGCAAATCTACCCGCTCGTTAAGCATGGAACTGCGCCAACCTACTATGGAAGAAGTAGATAAAATGGCCGATAAAAGTAACGAAGCTATTAAAGACAAGCTAAGTGAAACTATGCAAAAAGCAGGCGATATGAAAAAAGACCTGCAAGCCATTAAAGAGAAAATGATTAATAAGAAAAACCTGAACTGGGAAGATAAAAAAGCCATTGAAAAAGTTTTAGAGCAGCAAAAATCGCTCGAAAACGATTTGGAAGAATTGCAGAAAGAAATGGCCAACAATAAATCTATGCAGAACGAAATGAAAAATCGTTCAGAAGAGATAATGAAAAAACAAGACCAGTTGCAAAAAATGTTTAACGAGTTAATGAGCGATGAAATGAAAAAGCTCTATGAGCAACTGGAATCTATGCTCGAAGAGCTGAATAAAAAAGATGCGCTGGAAAAGATAGACGATTTAAAATTTTCTGAAGAACAACTTGAAAAAGAACTGGACAGAATGTTGTCGCTCTTTAAAAGTTTAGAGTTTGAACAGAAAATGAAAGATGCTATCGATAAACTACAACAACTTTCGGAAGAACAGGAAAAACTTAGTGAAGAAACTAAAAATGCCAAGCCTGAAGACAATGAAAAATTAGCCGACAAACAAGAAGACATAAACAAAAAGTTTGACGACCTGAAAAAAGAAATGGAAAATCTGGAGCAACTAAGCAAAGAAGCTAACGAACCTGCCGATTTTTCAGATAGTGAAAAAAAGAGCGAAGAAATATCTCAGCAACTAAATCAAAGCAAGCAAAGCCTTGACCAAAATAAAAACAAAAAGGCTTCTGAAAGCCAAAAAAATGCTGCTGATAAAATGCAGGAAATGAGCGACCAGCTCTCGGCCATGATGGATGGTATGCAAATGGAACAAATGGAAGAAGACATGAAAGCCATTCGCCAACTGCTTGAAAATTTAATTACCCTTTCGTTAGACCAAGAGGCATTAATGAAAGAAGTGCAGAAAGTAAATACCAATGACCCTAAATATTTAGTACAAATTCAACAGCAGAAAAAAATTAAAGACGATACCAAAATGGTAGAAGACAGCTTGTTTGCCTTAAGCAAGCGTGTGTTTGAACTTCAGGCCTTTATAAACAAAGAAATTCGTGAAGTAAACAAAAACATGGAGAAGTCTTTAAGAAACTTAGAAGACCGCCAGAAAATGCTGGCTGCCAAAGACCAGCAATATGTTATGACAGGTTTTAATAACCTGGCATTAATGCTAAGCGAAGCTATGGAGCAAATGCAACAGCAAATGGCACAACAAATGGAAGGTAGCCAAATGTGTCAAAAAAATAGTGGTAAAAAGCCGGGCGGCAAACCTAAGCCCGGGCTAAGCCAAATGCAGCAGCAACTCAACGACCAAATGAATAAGTTACAACAAGAAATGAAAAGCGGTAAAACACCCGGAAAAGGTCAAATGAGTAAAGAAATGGCAGAAATGGCTCAAAAACAAGCTGCTATAAAAGATGCCCTAAAAAAATTAATGGAGCAGGAAGGTAATGGCGGCAAAGAAGGCCAAAATGGGTTGAACGGAGAACTGCAAAAGCTAATGGAGCAAATGGATAAAACCGAAACCGAGATTGCCAATAAAAAACTTACCGAAGAACTGTTAATGCGCCAGCAAGATATTTTTACCAAATTACTTGAAGCTGAAGAATCTATACGAAAGAGAGAAAAAGACGATAAAAGAGAATCTAACACCGGGCAAGATATACCAAACAAGCTGCCTCCATCGTTAGAAGAATATTTAAAAAAGCGTGAAGCAGAAATTCAGTTATATAAAACGGTTCCACCGGCTTTAAAGCCATACTATAAACAGTTGGTAGAATCGTATTTTAAGAATATCACATTTTAACAAGAAATCTATATATTAGCCTACTTTTTTGGACTTATGACTAGCATTGCAAATAAATACGAACTAGAGATTGCCTCTATAGCTGAAAATATTGTTGAGGTAGAACAATTCATTGAAAGCTTAAAAGACAAATTGCAAATTTCAGATAACCTTTACGGCAATCTGCTTATATCATTAACAGAAGCCGTAAATAATGCTATTATTCACGGTAATGCATTAGATGCTAACAAAAAAGTTAAAGTAGTTTGCAAAAAAGATAATAATACCGTTTCTTTTACTGTTTCTGATGAGGGCAATGGCTTCGATTACAATAATCTTCCCGACCCAACCGACCCCAATAATATTGAAAAACTTACAGGTAGAGGCGTGTTTTTAATGAAACAGCTTTCCGACCAGCTTATTTTTTCTAAAGGTGGAAGTCAGGTGGAACTTCAGTTTAAAGATTAATTTTTTTCATTAATCGTAATTTAGACTTTTTACAAATTGAGTTGAAACAGCAACTTTTATGTGCATGTTGTTGTTTTGGTGTATATTTTTGAATTATAAAAACTCATAAAACATGTTATCTAAAAAATTAGAAGAACAATTAAACAAGCAAGTGAAACTGGAAGCAAAAGCTTCTTTCTTATATCTTTCAATGGCATCGTGGTGCGAGCAAAAACGCCTGAATGGTGCAGCTAATTTTTATTATGCACATGCCGAAGAAGAAAGGCAACATATGCTTAAGATTTTCAAGTTTATAAATGAAATGGGCGGTCATGCCATTGCCCCTGAAGTAAAAGAAGTAGATACCGATTTTAAAGACATTAAAAATGTAGTAGAGCGTTCTTTGGAAAGTGAAAAAGCGGTAACGGCTTCAGTGCATAAACTCACAGAGTTGGCACGTGAAGAAAAAGATTATGGCACCTACAACTTTATGCAGTTTTATGTAGATGAACAGCGCGAAGAAGAAGTGTTATTTAATAACGTGTTAGACAGAATTGAACTAATTGGTTTAGAAGGTCAAGGGCTGTATTACATTGACAAAGAATTGGAAACCATGACCAAAAAAGCAGCAAAAGCAAACACTGCTGAGTAAAGGTTTTTTTTGCATAACAAAAACCCCACAACAATTTAAAGTTGTGGGGTTTTTAATTCATAAAGTGTTTATATTACCATTCTACTATTACCACACCTCTTACGCCACTGCCAAACCGTCCGCCAAAACCATAATTTTGATTATTGTTGCTATTGAATAACGATGTAAAATATCTTGCAGAAATTCCTGAGATGTTAATAGCAGCAGCTACCGTATTTTTTCCAACAAAAGCCAAAGAGTTCCATAAATAATTTACATAGTTATTACCACTGCTGCCACCTGCCGATGAAGTGCCGTTTCCGCCATTAATATTTAACCCATAAGCTTGTCCGCCACCATTTCCATCAGAGGTGCCATTAGAAGCGCCACCACCACCGCCACCTGCCGCACCCAATATGGTAGCTCCTCGCGCAATATATGAGCCTGTTCCGCCTCTGCCGGTATTAGTGCCACTACTATATCCTGTACCTCCCGCACCTGCAAAAATGGTTAAAGTTTCTCCCGGTGTTACCGGAATCTCACCTAATACAAAACCTCCGCAAGAGCCACTGGTTTCGCCACTATTACCGTAGCCACCACCACCGCCACCCCCGGCAATTTGTACTCTTATTTGTGTAATGCCCGAAGGCACTACCCATTGAAATGTTTCTCCTGCACCCGGGTTGCCGCTTTGTGTGCTGGAAACAAATACCTGCCTGCCTGAAGCATAAAATTGTGTTCCCGGAGCACCAATACCTCCACTTCCGGCAGGGCCTTGAGGTCCCTGTGGACCTGCGGGGCCTTGCGGGCCTGTTGCGCCATCGTTACCTGCAGGGCCTTGCGGACCGGCAACACCTTGTGGGCCTTGTATTCCTTGAACGCCTTGTTGTCCCTGTGCGCCTTGCGGGCCGGTTAAATTTGAAGTAGTAAATGAACTGCCATCGGAATAATTAAATGTAAATGTGCCATTTCCATTGTCAACAGTAGATACAATACCTACACCGTTAACTCCTGCAGTGCCTTGCGGGCCTGGTGCACCATCATTTCCTGCCGGTCCCTGCGGGCCTTGTGGTCCTATTGCCTGTACCCATTGTGTACCATCGAAAAACCAGAAATTATCAGTATCGGTATCATACACTAAAAGTCCCCTTGCAGGTGTTGTAATAGCTAACCTTTGCACAGTTGAAACTCTCGTAATTAAAAGCCCTTTATCTGTGGCATCTAATTCTAATACAGCAGAGTTGTCAGGGTTTAGCGTTCCAATACCCACATTATTTTGCGCATAAGTAAAAAGAGAAATTGCTATTGCCGCAAAAAGCAACAATGTATTTTTTTGAAAAATCATAATAGTTGGTATTTATTAATTGGTGCACTGAAAATACAAAATGGCATTTAATATTTTCAGTATAATTAGGTTTCTTTCAGAAAATTAAGCTGCTTTTTTAAGGCTTATACTGAATAGTGTAGAAAGGCTCATAACCAATGCACAGCCAATTACATTTAGCCACAAAAAAGCTGTAACATCAAAAACATATAAAGCAATAATGATTATCTCTGAAATAATTGCCGCAATAAAAACTGCATTGCCTTTTACTTTTTTCAGAAAAAAAGCAGTGAGAAAAATGCCTAATATAGTGCCATAGAATAATGAGCCTAAAACATTTACAGCTTCAATTAGGCTTCCCATTGCTGAAGCAAATTGAGCCACACCAATAGCAAAAAGCCCCCATAAAAATGTGGTAATACGAGAAGCTCTTACGTAAAAGGCATCTGATGCTTCAGTTTTATATAAACGTTTATAACCATCTACTATAGTGGTAGAGGCTAATGCATTTAATTCTGAAGAAGTAGAGCTCCATGATGCGCAAAAGATTACAGCAATCAGCAAACCTATTAAACCTTGCGGAAGATAACGCATCACAAAATCGAGAAAAATATAATTGGTATCGTTAGTGTCGGCTAAAGGCATAGCTGTTTTTATAGCAGTTTTAGTTTCTTCACGCAGAATTTTTTCTTGTTCGTTAAGCGTTTTTAATTGGTTTGCTACAACTTTGTCTTCAGGATTATCAACCAATTGAAACGCTATCGTTTTTTTATTTGCAGAAAGTGTTTGTTGTTGTAATTCTAATTGTTGAATGTGTGTGCCTTGTTCGGTTTGTTTTGCTTTTTGCAGTAAAGCCTGATTGAAAAATAATGGCGCAGGTGTAAACTGATAAAATGCTACTAACAATGCACCAATGAGTAATATTAAAAACTGCATAGGAATTTTAACAAAGCCGGTCATCAGCATACCAATTTTACTTTCGTTTAACGACTTACCCGAAAGGTAGCGGCTTACTTGCGACTGGTCGGTCCCGAAGTAAGACAGCGAAAGAAAAAAGCCACCCAACAAGCCACTCCATATATTATACTTGTCGTTAAAATCGAAATTGGTGGTAATAGTATTCAGCTTACCTAAACTTCCGGAAATGGTAAGTGCATCGTAAAAGCCAATGTCTTCAGGCAATAGTTTCACCACTAAAATTCCGGCTATTAACATGCCTAAACTTACAATTATCATTTGCTGAAACTGTGTTACGGCTACTGCCTTGCTTCCACCGGAAACGGTGTATAAAATAACCAAGCTACCCATCATAATATTGGCAAAGAAAATATTCCAGCCCAATAAAGAAGAGAGTATTAATGCGGGTGCATAAATGGTAAGCCCCGATGCTAAACCTCTTGATAATAAAAACAGAAAAGCAGTAAAAACGCGTGTTTGCACATTGAATCTTTTTTCTAAAAACTCATAGGCAGTATAAACATTCAGTTGGCTGTAACGAGGCAGAAAAATGGCACACACCACAATCATCGCCAATGGCATTCCGAAGTAAAACTGTACAAATCGCATGCCATCGGTATAAGCCTGGCCGGGTGCTGAAAGAAAAGTAATAGCGCTAGCTTGTGTTGCCACAACCGAAAACATTACCTGATACCAAGGCAAAGAACGGTCGCCTAATAAATAACTTTCTAAATTTTGCTGTTTCCGACTTTTGTAAATTCCGTAAAATGTAACAAACAACAAAGTGAAAATTAAAACCCCCCAATCTAAATTACTCATGCCTGCTAAAATATGGTTTTATTAAAAGCCGTTACAAATAATATTAAAAAATAAGATTGGGAAAAGTTTAGTATTTAAAGTATTGAGCAAAAGAGTATAGCAAGCCTATTAATAATAATAGCCAAAGTGCTAACAACAAATATTTTTTATTCCAGTTGGGTTCGTTCATAATACTTTTTTGGTTTTAGTTTTTATTTCTAATTGCCATAAAGCTGTTAAGTAGCTTAAAAACAAAACAGTATTTACAACACCATAAACAGCGGCATTAATGCCTGCAAATGATAATGCTTTCGATATTACATACAGCCCAATAGCTACTGCCAACCAAAGCCCCATTTTCTTCCAGTTATAATTTACCGAGAAATATTTCTCACCATAATACCACGAAACCCATACCATAGAAACATAACAAATTAATGTTGCCCAAGCCGAACCCATATAACCTAGTGTGGGAATTAACAAAACGTTAAATGCAATAGTAATGGCTACGCCAAACAAGGCAATATATGCGCCTAAATTAGTTTTATCGGTAAGCTTATACCACACCGATAAATTATAGTAAACACCTAAAGCAATATTGGCTAATAGCAAAACACTTACTATGCTTAACCCTTCCCAATAAGCAGCGCCAATAAAATATTTTAAGTAATCGAGATGCAGCATAATACCCAGAAAAAAAACACATTGTGCTAATACAAAGTAAAGCATCATATCGGCATATAATTGTTTAGCATTTTCTTTATTGCCTTGTGCAAAAAACACCGGCTCGGCAGCATAGCGATAAGCTTGTGTAAACAAAGAAATTAAAATAGAAAGTTTGTAGTTGGCTCCATATATGCCTAGCAATCTTAAATTTTCAGTTTCGCTGTAAGGCAATAGTTTTCTTAATAAAATTCTATCGAGCATTTCGTTTATAATACCTGCAAAGCCTACCACTAAAAGTGGTAAAGCATAAGTCATCATTTCTTTCCAAAGCGAAAAGTTAAATTGCAATTGTTGTTTTATTATCTGCGGAAATAGCAACAGCAATGTAATACCGCTTGCAGCAAGATTGGCAATAAACACATAGCCCACGCCTATTTCAGCATTGTAAACACTATTTACCCAAGGGTTGCCATTTGCAACCAATATGGGGCACAGCACTAAGAAAAATAAATTCAGCCCTATGTTAATGCCAATATTGGTAAGCTTTACTAAAGCAAAATTGATGGCTTTATTTTCTCTTCTTAATTGAGCAAAGGGAATAGCCGTAAGCGCATCTAAACCTAATACCAAAGCAAACCATAAAATATATTCGCTGTGTGCCTCACTATTAAAATAAGCCGCAATAGGTGTGCTGGATAAAATAATAACTCCCGAAAAAAAAATAGTAGTAAATAAAATGCTTAGAAACGCTGTGCCAAAAACTTCTGAAGTTTTATCACTTTTTTCTGTATAACGAAAAAAAGCAGTTTCCATACCGTAAGTAAACAACACCGTAAAAAAACCAACGAAAGCATATAGCTCTGTAACCACACCATATTCAGCAGGCAAAAATACCCGCGTGTATAAAGGTACGAGCAGGTAATTCAATGCCCTGCCTATAATGGTGCTTAAACCATAAATAGCAGTTTGCGTGGCAAGTTTTTTAATGAGACTCAATAAGCAGGTTTATTAAAAAGCAAAAATAAGCTAATTAAAGCTTCAACTAATTAATACCCCAAAACCGGACTCAGCCATCTTTCTACTTCTTCAATGCTTATGCCTTTGCGTTTGGCATAATCTTCTACTTGGTCTTTATTGATTTTTCCAACGCCAAAATATCGGCTATCAGGGTGGGCAAAATAAAAACCACTTACACTGGCAGCAGGCATCATCGCCAAGCTTTCAGTTAGTATAATGCCGGTATTTTTTTCTACGTCTAATAATTGCCAAAGTGTTTTTTTCTCAGTATGGTCGGGGCAGGCAGGGTAGCCCGGTGCCGGACGAATGCCTTGATATTTTTCGGCAATTAAGTCTTCATTGTTTAAGTTTTCGGTTTTCACATAACCCCAAAATTCTTTACGCACTCTTTCGTGTAGTCTTTCGGCAAAAGCTTCAGCCAATCTATCTGCTAAAGCTTTCAGCATAATGCTATTGTAATCGTCATGGTCTTGTTCAAAACGCTTTACATGTTCATCTATGCCAAAGCCTGCGCTCACGGCAAAGGCACCAATATAATCTTGTTTGCCGCTTTGTTTAGGCGCAATAAAATCTGCTAATGAAAAATTAGGTTGACCTTGAGCTTTTTTATTTTGTTGTCTTAAATGATGTAGCCAAACACTTGATTGGTTGCTATGAACTTCAATATCATCACCTATACTATTTGCAGGGAAAAAACCAAATACTGCGTTGGCAGTCAACATTTTTTCAGCAATGATTTTTTTCAGCAGTTCTTGTGCATCGTTAAAGAGTTTGGTGGCTTCAACACCCACTACTTCATCTTGTAATATCTGTGGAAATTTTCCAGCTAATTCCCAGGTCTGGAAGAAGGGTGTCCAGTCAATATACTGTGCTAATTCTTTCAAAGGATAATCCTTCAACACTTTTACGCCTAAAAAAGTGGGCTTGGTAATTTCAGTATTATTCCAATCAATAACTACTTTGTTTTGTTTGGCTTCATTATAAGAAATCAGGGCTTTATCCTTTTGGCGATTCTTATAATCTTCACGAAGTTTTTCATATTCTTTTTTGAAACTTGCTTGTTGTTTTTCAAAAGCTTCATTGCTTAAAAAATTTTGCGCTACCGGAACACTCTTGGAAGCATCTAAAACATGCACTACCGAGCCTGAATAAACCGGGTCAATCTTTACAGCAGTATGAATGCGTGAAGTGGTTGCACCACCAATTAATAAAGGCGTTTTCATGCCTCTGTGTTCCATCTCTTTAGCTACATGCACCATTTCATCGAGCGATGGCGTAATTAAGCCACTCAGCCCAATAATATCTACATTTTCTTTTTGTGCGGTGTCTAATATTTTTTCTGCCGGCACCATAACGCCCATATCAATAATTTCAAAATTATTACATGCTAACACCACGCCAACAATGTTTTTTCCTATGTCGTGAACATCGCCTTTAACAGTAGCCAAAAGTATCTTGCCCGGAGCTCTGCCAGTAGAAGCCCCCTCTAAATCTCCCCCTTCAGGGGAGACTTTTGGTTCAGAGAGCAATTCTAATTTCTGTTTAATTTTTAATAGAACATTGTCTATGTCAGCTTTTATTTCGTTATTCGTGAAACGAATTACATGATATCCATGCTCTTCAAGCCAATTTGTTCTGTATTCATCGTTTTCTTTCACATCAGGCAATTGATGAATTAAGCCATCTATTTCTATAATTAAATGATGTGAATGACAATAAAAATCAGCAATATACTGTCCTACAATATGTTGTCTTCTAAATTTATATTCCTCTAATTGTTTGGTTCGCAGTTGATTCCATAATATGTTTTCTGCTTCAGTAGGATTACTGCGCATTTCTTCTGCAAAACTCTTCAAACGATCATATAATATTGGGTCTGCATTGAAAAGTTTGGGAGTACTTGCTCCCTCCCTATAGGGGAGGGTTGGGGAGGGGCTGTCCATAAAAGGTAACAAATATGCCACCGCTTTTTTCATAACCCTTGCACTTTTTACCACCTGAGGCAAAAACATTTTCCCCTGCCCGAATAAGTCGCCTACCACGTTCATGCCATCCATTAAAGGTCCTTCTATAATATGAAGCGGACGTTCGTATTTCAATCGTGCTTCTTCTACATCGGCATCAATAAACTCAATAATGCCTTTCACTAAGGCGTGGCTCAAGCGTTCTTCTACTGAGCCTTTACGCCATGCTTCATCTTCTTTTTTTTCTTTGCCCTTGCTCTTATAAGTTTCTGCAAATTCCAGTAAGCGTTCAGTAGCATCGTCTCTTCTGTCTAACAGCACATCTTCAACACGCTCTAATAATTCTTTATTGATTTCATCATACACTTCCAGTTGAGACGGGTTTACAATACCCATATCCATGCCATGCTTTATGCCATGATACAAGAAAGCGGAATGCATGGCTTCGCGCACAGGATTGTTTCCGCGGAAAGAAAACGACACATTAGAAACACCTCCACTTACTTTGGCTCCTGGCAAGTTTTCTTTTATCCATTTAGTAGCACGAAAAAAATCAAGAGCATTTTTTCTGTGTTCTTCCATGCCGGTTGCAACCGGAAAAATATTGGGATCGAAAATGATGTCTTGAGCAGGAAACTTAACCTGATCAACTAAGATATGATAGGCTCTTTCGCAAATAGAAATTCTGCGCTCGTAGTTGTCGGCTTGCCCTACCTCATCGAATGCCATTACAATTACCGCTGCACCAAACTTCTTTATAATTTTTGCCTGACGAATAAATTCTTCTTCACCGCCTTTCAGCGAAATAGAGTTTACAATGCCTTTACCTTGGACACATTTCAACCCGGCTTCAATAATTTCCCATTTAGAAGAATCTATCATAACGGGCACGCGGGCAATATCGGGCTCACTGGCAATTAAGTGCAGAAAGCGTGTCATGGCTTCTACGCCATCAATCATGCCTTCATCCATATTTACATCAATTATTTGTGCGCCACCTTGCACTTGTTCTAAAGCTACTTCCAACGCATCTTCAAACCTGCCTTCTTTAATCATTTTCAGAAACTTGGCAGAGCCTGTAACATTGGTGCGTTCGCCTACATTAATGAAGTTGCTTTCGGGTGTAATCACTACCGGCTCTAAGCCCGATAGCATCATGGGGGGAAGTTTGGGGGTTATGTTGTTGTTCATTGTATTTTTTTTGCCTGTTGTCCATAGCCGATAATCGATAGACCATGAATGTATTGAATAATTTTTTATTGTTATTCTTTATAAATAAAAATTTCTTTTTTGTGTTTAATTGAATTTTTGTGCTGCCCATCTATGGACTATGGTCTATAAACTATGGACTGCCCTTGGCTTATACTTCGCAGCCAAATCAGCCATAGCTTTAATATGGTCGGGCGTGGTACCACAGCAGCCGCCTAAAATATTCACTAAACCTTCTTTCATAAATTCTTCTACCTGAGTACCCATATAGCTTGGCGTTTCATCATACTGCCCCATTTCATTAGGCAAACCCGCATTAGGATAAACGCTTACAAAAAATGGTGCTTTATTAGCCAACACCTGTAAGTAAGGCCTCATAGCCGATGCACCCAAAGCACAATTTAAACCGATACTTAATAAAGGTGCATGCATCACAGAGATTAAAAAGGCTTCTGTGGTTTGTCCGCTCAAGGTTCTGCCCGAGGCATCGGTAATAGTGCCCGAAACCATAATAGGAACTTCTTTTTCAGGCTGCTCTTCAAACAGTTGCATTATGGCATACAAAGCAGCTTTGGCATTCAGTGTGTCGAAAATAGTTTCTACCAATAAAATATCTGAGCCGCCATCTAATAAGGCTTGTGCTTGTTGTTTGTAGGCTTTCACCAATTCATCGAAAGTTACGCCTCTGAATCCCGGGTCGTTTACATCGGGGCTGATAGATGCTGTGCGATTGGTGGGGCCCATTGCCCCAGCCACAAATCTTGGTTTAGCAGGGTTTTTAGCCGTGTATTCATCGCAGGCAATACGAGCCAATTTGGCGCTTTCATAATTGATGTCGTAAACCAAATGTTCTAATCCATAATCGGCTTGGGCAATAGTGGTGCCGCTGAATGTATTGGTTTCAATTATATCGCTTCCTGCTTCTAAATATTCTTTATGAATAGCCAATATAACATCGGGGCGGGTAATAGAAAGTAAATCGTTGTTACCTTTCAGAGGCTTAGTATGGTTTTTTAAAGATTCATTTCTGAAATCTTCTTCATCCAGCTTGTATCGCTGAATCATAGTACCCATAGCGCCATCAAGAATTAAGATGCGTTCTTTTAATAGTTGTTCGAGTTGTTGCCTTTTATTCATGAGTTCGATTTTCGATTGTTCGATTCGCTACGCTTTCGATATTCGACATTTGTTAGTCGCACATCGAATATCGCATTATCGCTTTGGTCAAGAAAATTTCGGGCGGTTGCCTTGGTTCTCTTATCTTTCCTAAAGCCTTGATTGCTTTAGGTAGGAAGTAGCACCCACCGAGGATGGGTTGCTAAGACATCATAGGGCCTTTCCCTCCGTCTTTCTTGATAAGCGCTGCGAAGATAGATAATAGTTATAAGCTTATAAAGTTTAATCTGCTCAAAATCAATTTATTCTTTTCAGTTTATATGCTTCATAAAATTTCAAAATCTATCTTTACAATCTGAAAAAACAAAAAGCAGTGAAGGTTACTGAATTATTAGAGCAAAGAAAATCGCCCTTTTTTTCGTTTGAAATTTTACCTCCTTTAAAGGGAAAAAGTATTCAGTCGGTTTATGATATTCTCGACCCGTTAATGGAATTTCAGCCGCCATTTATTAATGTTACTTATCATCGTGCTGAATACACTTATAAAATGATGCCTGGCGGCTATTACCGAAAAGTAACTACCCGAAAACGCCCCGGAACCGTAAGTATTTGTGCTTCTATTATGAACCGATATAAAGTGGAAGCGGTGCCACATTTAACTTGTGGTGGTTTTTCTGTTGAAGAAACCGAAGATGCATTAGTTGATTTACATTATATAGGTGTTACCAATGTATTAGCACTAAGAGGTGATGCTTTAAAATCGGAAAAAACATTTTCGCCTGAACCGGGTGGGCACGCTTATGCTAGCGAACTTGTTGTTCAAATGAAAAACATGAACAATGGCATTTATTTAGAGGGCGATTTACAGAATGCTTATAAAACTAATTTCTGTATTGGTGTAGCCGGTTATCCTGAAATGCATTTTGAAGCACCCAACTATAAAACCGATTTAAAGCACCTAAAACAAAAGGTAGATAATGGTGCCGATTTCATTGTAACACAACTTTTTTTTAACAATGAAAAATTTCATCAGTTTGTTAAAGATTGCATGGCCGAAGGCATTACTATTCCTATTATACCGGGCTTGAAGCCTCTCACCAAAAAGGTTCAGCTAACTAATCTTCCTAAAATATTTTATGTTGAAATTCCTGAAGATTTAAGAAAAGCCGTTGAAGCATGCAGCAACGATGCAGAAGTGCAACAAGTAGGAATAGAATGGAGTGTTCAGCAATGCAAAGATTTAATTGCCAACAACTACAATTGCCTGCATTACTACACAATGGGGCAAACCGAAGTAATGACTAAAATTGCTAAAGCCGTATTATAAGTAAAAAAGTTATCTTAACGTTAAGGATAATATTTGTTCTTTACATTCTTGTTATTCTGGCCGAAAGCATATTTTTTCTTTAACTTTAGAAACAATAATCAACAATAATTTTCATGAAAAAAATTTTTCTATCTGTAGCAATTTTGTTTTTTATTTCTGCTGCAATTGCTCAACAATTACTTCGCGGGCCTTATCAACAAAAACAAACCTCTAACAGTATTAATATCAGATGGCGCACTCATATTGCCAGCGATTCAAAAGTGTATTATGGTACTGATTTGAATAATTTAAATCAAATAAAATCTGATGCCACTCCCGTTACCGATCACGATATAATGATTGATGGCCTGCAGCCTTTTACTATATACTACTATAAAATTGAATCGAACAACGTAACATTAAGCGGCCCAGATACCATGCACCGCTTTAAAACTGCCCCGCTTCCGGGTACCGTTCAGCCTATAAGAGTTTGGGCAATTGGCGATTTTGGCAAAGGCAACTTAGGCGAGAAAGAAACACGCGATTCTTATTTGCAATATACCGGAGATACTCATACCGATGTTTGGTTATGGTTGGGCGACAATGCATATCAGGACGGTACTGATGCCGAGTATCAGCAAAAGGTTTTCGATAGCACTTATGCCTTTGGCGAAGTGTTTAAGTTTATGCATTTCTTCCCCAGCCCAGGTAATCATGATTATAACAGCGTTTGCGGAATTCCATGTAATAAACACCCTGACGATCATACAGGCCCATATTATGATATTATAACGGTGCCAACCCTAGCAGAAGCAGGTGGAAAAGAATCTACCAGAGAGCACTATTATTCTTATGATTACGGCAATGTGCATTTTATTTCTTTAAATTCTGAATTAGGTTCGCCAAACAGCAATTACGATTGGAACGGTGTATTTACTAACGGCCACCAAAACTCACCAATGATGCAATGGCTTATTCAAGATTTAGAACAAAATGATAAGCCCTGGGTAATTGCTTATTGGCATCAACCACCATTTTCTAAAGGCTCTCACGATTCTGATGATGTTTGGGAATTATACATGAAAGCCATGCGCAAAAACATTGTGCCTGTATTAGAACAATATGGTGTAGATATTATTTTGAATGGCCATAGCCATGTTTTCGAACGTTCTTATATGATTAACGGATACTATGCTGATAACAGCGCAGACTTTGACCCGACCATACACTTAGTTGATGGCTCAAGTGGTAATGAAAATTTAGGAGAAGCTTATGTAAAATATACCGATGGTGCTGATGCTAACAAAGGTACTGTGTATGTGGTTTCGGGCAATGGAGGTAGCAGCACTTCAAATCCGCCTTTTGCAAATACGGCTCACCCTGTTATGTATTTTAACGATGGTGGCAGCGATGTTTATGGCTCGTTTATTATGGATATAAACGATAATAAACTTACAGGAAAGTATCTTACTTCCGATGGACAAATAAAAGATGAGTTTACCATAATAAAACAATCATCAACAGGTATTAATGGCAAGTATGATTTCTTTAAGGATGTGAAGAATGTGAAAATTTCTCCAAACCCTTTCAGCAATAATGCCGTGGTTGAATATGAACTGGTAAAAGATGGTACTATTGCTATTGATATTTTTAGCTTAGATGGTAAACTGAATAAAAATATTTTCTCCGGAAAAAAATCTGTAGGAAAACACCAAATAAAAATAAATGCTTCAGAATTGGGTTTAGCTAATGGAAAATATATTCTGAAAGTTACCAACGCTAATAGTTCTTCTTTTGAGCAAGTGATTAAGATAGACTAATCTTTTTCTATTTTAAATAATTAAAACGCAAGGCTGAAAAGTCTTGCGTTTTTTGTTTTTTTAATGGGTGAAATATTTTTCTTTTTCAGCGTTATAATTTCCAACTTTACAGAACACAACAAGATTTTTTATGGAAAACAAAACGCTTTCTTCAATAATAATTGCCATAGCAATAATTGCCAGCACTTTTATTCTTAGCGGAGTGCTGATGGACTTTAACAAAAGCAAACAAACCATAAATGTAACAGGCTCTGCTAAGCGCGATATTATTTCAGATTTGGGCAAGTTAACCATTAGTATTTCGGTAGTGGCAAACTCGCAGTTAGAAGGCATGCGCGAGATTAACAAACAAAAGCCTGCGCTTATTGATTTTTTAAAGAAAAAAGGCATTGCCGATAGCGATATAAAAGTACAGCCGGTAAGCAGCTACCCCAATTATGTTTATAGCCCTAATGGTTATCAAACCGGTAAAATTGAATCGTACAATGTAACGCAGGAAATAAGCATGCAGTCTAACAATGTAAACCTTATTGAAAACATTTCTTTAGAAGCATCTGCATTACTGGAACAAGGTTTAAGTGTTCAAATTTTTCGACCTGAATACTTTTATACTAAGTTAGCCCCGCTGAAAATTGAAATACAATCGGAAGCGGCAGGCGATGCTAAAGACAGGGCAGCTAAAATAGCCGAAGCAACCGGCAGAAAAATTGGTCCGTTAACTTCAGCCAGAATGGGTGTACTACAAATTACGCCCGAAAACTCTAATAATATTTCAGACTATGGCATGAATGATGTAAGCTCTATTAAAAAAGAAATTACAGCAGTGGTAAATGCTACTTTTTTGGTTGATTAATTTAAACCTCTTTCATTTTTCTATTTAATTCTTCTACATTTGCACTCGTTACTCGGTTTCCTGCTTCGGCAGGAATTAAAAGGGAACTCCGGTGAAAGTCCGGGACAGTACCCGCTGCTGTAATTCCGATTTTGTTTTGCTATTGAAACAAAATTGTATTCTTGTTAAATCTACTAATCCACTGTTCCGGTTATACCGGAATGGGAAGGAAGCAAGAATCGGAAAAGTCAGAAGACCTGCCTTGTAGCACAACATCAACACCTTCGGGAAAAAGGGTTTTTGGTGAAAATGCTAATGCTTCATGTATTTGATGTGTAGTTATTTTTTGCCTAGTGCTTATGTTCTTGTATGTAGTTGATGTTTCATTTTAACATGAAACAAATGCTGATGCGCAATCTATTTATGGTTATGCTTTTTCTGCTGAATGCTTTTATGCTTCAGGCTGAAAAGTATTTACACACTACGCATGAGGTAGATGTATTAGATTCGACAATAAATATTCAACCCGTAACTATTGCCAGCGACAGGCTAAAACAATTGGGCATTGGCAATAGCATTGAAACCATAGACTCAACCGCAAAAATTAGTTTACAAGCTGCTACGCTTAGCGATTTGTTAAGCAACGAAACTGCCATTTTTATTCGCTCTTATGGCTTAGGCAGTTTAGGCACCATTTCTATCCGTGGCGCATCATCTACTCAAACAGCAGTGCTTTGGAACGGCTTTAATATTCAAAGCCCTATGAATGCCTTGTATGATATATCATTGCTACCCGTTTTCTTTTTAGATGAAGTACAGATGCAACATGGCAGCTCGGGTGCACTATTTGGCAGTGGAGCAGTAGGCGGTAGCATTCATTTAAACAGTCAGGTATTTTTTAACAAAGGGCTGCAAGCAAAATATGCAGCTAACTATGGCAGTTTTAATGCTTGGATGCAAGGTGCCGCCATTAGTTTCAGTAATAAAAAATGGTTTAGCCAAACCAAGTTTTTTTATAAGCAGGCTGAAAATAATTTCAGGTTTAAAAATATTGCTGAATATGGCAGCCCACTACAGCGATTGGAAAATGCTGCATTACAGCAGTGGGGCATCATGCATGAGCAAGCATTTAATTTTCTGAAAGAAAAAAGTGCTGCTAAGAAAAATTTACTTCACATAAAATATTGGCAGCAAAAAAATAGTAGGGAAATACCGCCCAGCATGACCATGGCTACCAGCGAAGCGTTACAAAAAGATGCCATTATTCGCAGCTCTGTATCGTGGGATTATGCAGTGAAAAAATGGGAAACTACTTTGCGTACCGCTTATTTCAACGAACAAATAAATTTTACAGATGCTACCATAAATTTGAATGAACACTACACTGCACACACTGCCATAGTTGAAAGCGAGCATAAAATTTATTTACATAAAAGGCATTTATTGCATGGTGGTATTAACTATACTTTTCATCAGTCGGCTTCAAAAAATTATTTAGGTTTTAGCCCAACACAAAACAGAGGGGCTGCTTTTGCTTCTTATCGCTATACTTCTGCAAATAATAAACTGGTTGCAGTGGCAAGCATTAGAAAAGAAGTTATCAATAATCAGCGAGTGCCGTTTACACCTAGCGTTGCCAGCGAGTATCAAGTGCTACATTTTTTAAAACTGAAAAGTAATGTTTCGAGAAGTTTTAGAGTGCCTTCGTTTAACGACTGGTATTGGACACAAGGAGGCAACCCTAACTTAAAAGCTGAAAGCGGCTGGAGTGGCGAAACAGGTTTAGTATTTAATAAGGCAAATGAAAAATTTTCTTTAAACAGCGAGCACACCGTTTTTGCTAATACTATTAATGAAAGAATTATTTGGTTGCCCAACGATATTGGCATTTGGACTCCTGAAAATGTTTCGAGAGTTAATGCAAGAGGTATTGAAAACAGCCTGAAAATTTCTTATTTGGTTAGCCATTTTTCTTTCTCGTTGAATGCAAAGTATTCTTTTGTAAAAGCTACCAACAGCAACAAAATTGCTAATGTAAATGAAGCAGGAAAGCAGTTGATTTATGTGCCGCAACACAGAGCCAACCTTCAGCTTTCAGCAACTTATAAAAACACTACTATACAATACATTCACTTGTTGAATGGTGAAACTTTTTACACTTCTGATAACAAAAGAGCGATGCCGTTTTACCATGTTGCCAATATTGTAATATCGCAACAACTAAAGTTTAAAGAACACTATGCTCATTTGTATTTCAGAATAAATAATGTCTTTAATACTTCTTATCAGGCTATCGTTTGGCGACCTATGCCACCCATCAATTTTGAAACAGGAATTCAATTTAATTTAAACCATAAACCAAAATCATGAGAAAGTTATCAGTTATCAGTTGTCATTTGTCATTTGCAAAAGCAAGAACATTTTTCATGCTATTAATTGCTTTAAATGCTTTGTTTCTTTCCTCTTGTAAAAAAGATAAAGACGATGAATTGGGTAAATACAGTAAAGGCGTATTTGTAACCAATGAAGGGCCATTTCAAACCGGAACAGGAACAGTAAGTTTTATTAACAGAGACAACGGCACTATTGAAAATGAAATTTTTGAAAATGCTAATAATCGTCCGTTAGGTAATATTGTGCAGTCGGCCACATATCATAATGGTAAAATTTACATTGTAGTAAATAATGCTGATAAAATTGAAATTGCAGATGCCGATGATTTTAAAGAAGCAGGTGTTATAAATGGCTTAAAATTGCCTCGCTTTATTTTGCCTGTTACTGCTTCAAAAGCTTATGTTACTCAATGGGGCAATAATGGTTTACAGGGCGAAGTAAAAGTGGTTGACTTAAACAGCAATACCATTACCAAAACTATTGCAACTGGTAAAGGCGCTGAAACAATGGTAAAGAAAGATAATTTAGTGTATGTAACCAATACCGGTGGCTTCGACAATGACAATACCGTTACGGTAATTGATATAAACACCGATGCAATAGTAGCTACGCTAACAGTTGGCGCAAACCCCAATAGTATTCAGTTGGCATCAAACGGACATTTATTTGTGTTATGTTCAGGCAAATGGAAACCCGATTTTTCAGCATTGGAAGAAAAAGGTTCACTTTACATTATTAAGTCAAACAATCAGGCTGATGTTACAGGCTTTGAATTCGATTCAGAATTTTCGCAACCCAGTGATTTAACTATTAACAGTATCGGAAACAAGTTGTATTTTAACTATAATGGCTCTGTTTATACTCAAGAAATTTCAGCAAATAATTTACAATTGAATGCTTTAGTAAATCGTAGTTTTTATTCGTTAGGTTACGACCCTCTAACCAATTATTTATATGCCGGTGATGCAGGTAATTTTACTTCAAACGGAAAAGTATTGCGTTACAATAGTGGTACCGGTGCAGTTGTAGATTCTTTTGATGCAGGTATTGCGCCAAACGGATTCTTGTTTAGGTAATAAAAATTTTAATTTTTTGTTTTACATTCATTGAGTGATAAAACACGAAGAAAAATATTGCCCACGTTGTGGAATTCGATTTGAATGCAAGGTGGGTAATGTTTTGCTTTGTCAATGTTCAACAGTTGAATTGAATGAAAAAGAGAGTGACTATTTAAAAGAAAAATATAACGACTGTCTTTGTGCCGCTTGTATGAAAGAATTGAAAGTGGAGTATAGCAATAAAATGAAAGTCTAAGTTTAATCTACATGAAATCATTCCAGCTATGTTTTGCTTTCTTTATAATTGGTTCGCTTTATAGTTGCTTCCCTCCAAAAGCAGTATTATTAGGAAAGCCAGATAATAAAGACATAAAGAGATTTGACAACTCCATTATATACTCAGGAAGCGAATGTTTCGAATTTAAAAAAGGAAATAATATTCACGCTAAGAATATTAAGATAGATGACTGGGCAACGGATATACCATTTTTTTTATCGTTGGATTCTTTTGTTCCTACACATAATATTGAAAGCTTTTTAGTTATTCAAAATGATACCATTAAGTATGAATACTATAGCAAAAATGTTAATAGTGAAACACTCCATCCTTCCTATTCTATTGCCAAAACATTTACCTCTGCACTTATAGGTATTGCTATTGATGAGGGCTTTATTAATAGTGAAAGAGAATCAGTAACAAAATACATCCCTGAACTACAAAATATTCCTTATGCAAATCTCTTAACTATTGAGCACTTGCTAAACCATACCTCCGGAATAAAATATAATTTGGCATTAGATGCAAATATTTATTATGGTAGAAATACTCTGAAAGCATTGAGAAAAATACAATTTGAATACACGCCAGGAACTAAACAGCATTACTTGAATATAAATAGTGAATTACTAGGGTTAATTTTAAAACGTGTAACAGGAACACCTCCATCTCAATATCTTGAGGATAAAATTTGGAAGCCTATTCAAATGTGTAGCAATGGAGTATGGTCTGTCGACAGCAAAAATCAACTTGAAAGAACTTTTTGTTGTATTGGTGCAACTGCACTAGATTATGCCAAGTTTGGCAGATTATATATGAATAAAGGGATGTGGAATGAACAGCAAATTATTAGTGAAATCTGGTATAATAAATCTATAAGTCGCGACACTTCGAACGGTAGCAGTTTTAATTATAACTATTGCTGGCATATTGGGCTAAAAGAGTATGGAGACTTTATGGCTATAGGTTTGTATAAACAGCATATTTATATCAATCCTGAAAAAAAGCTATTGATTGTATTGCTAAATGACAAAGAGAAAAAACTGTTAGCAGAGCGGGTCAACTGGTGGCATGTTTTCAGGCAAATAGCAGACCAGCTTTAAACGTCTCTTAATACAACATGGCTTTGTGTTGACCTCATTTATTTTTTCTCTTCAATTTTTGTTGCAATACTTCCTGGTAAGATTTGTTTTCAGCCTTACTGATTATCCATTTTTCTAATTCCATAAACTCCGTAACAAAGGGCGGTGTTGTAGTGTTGTTTTCTATGGTTTTCCATTCTTTTTTAAGTAATTGCCAATCGTTTGAAGATGGCATAGATTTCATATCGGCAAAGAAAGCGCAAAAAGCATATTCGCATATATTCTGCATATTTTTCTTCTTCATAGTTCTTATAATTGAAGAGGCAACATATTTAGCGACTTCAATATTTTGCTGTTCAAAATGAATCATCATTAATAGTATTTTCGAAAGCATAAATAATCGTATGCTCGATTCTATTTTCGGTTCGTTGATTATTTCATTTACATACCAGATAGCCTTATCATAATTTGCTAAGCCAAAATGAGCATAGGCTAAATAAAAGTAAATTCTAAGCTTAAATACAGAACCAAGCTTTTCTTTATATTTTTTAATACCGGTTAAAACATCTTGTTCAATGGTTATTGCTTGCTCAAATTGTCCTGTGTTGGTGTAATAAGAAAGTATTAACTGATAGTGATTAATAAACTGTTTTAGTTGTTGGTCGGTACTTTCAACTGAAACAGTATAAGCCTTTTTTAAAACACTTTCAAGTTCTTTATAACTATGAGTTTCACTTAACAAGATGGCATAGTTGTATAGTCCAGTGAGATAATTGTCTTTTTGCCCCGGGTCGTTTTCTATAAGTGTAATAAAACGTTTAAAGTGTTTTAAACTTTCAGCATACATGCCACTTGCTTTTTTTAAATACCCATTTATGTTGTGAAACATCACTTTTGCATCAACAGACAAAGCTGTTTTTTCATCTTGTAATAGCGGATGTTTTAATGTTTCGGTATAAGTGGCTTTAACTACCTCAGGGGTCATACTGCCTATGTTTATATAGCTTTGGGCAACTTCTAACATTAAAGATTTATAGTCATTCTTGTTTCCAAGTTCAATGAGAATTTGCTTTTCTTTTTTTATTATTTCATTTATTTCTTCATAAGTATGTTTTTGATACATTAAATTAACCACATTGGTTTTCATTAATGAGTAAGTTTCTAACAGAAATAAATGTTTGTTTTGGGTTATAGCAATATTTTCAGTTTTCTTCAAATATTTTCTGCTGATATCAAAAAGATTTTTTCTGTTTAAAATATCTACTTTTTGCAACTGCATTTTTATTTTCAATTCATTATTGCTTTCTGAATGAAAATTGATAAGCGACTTTAGTATTAATTCAAATAAATACTTTTTGGCAACATGAAAGTTATTGATGATTCGCTTGCCTTTCAGTATTTTTTTAATTTGTTGTTCGTGGTATTCTTCCTGTTCATTTAATAAATCGAAAAGTTGTAAATAGGTTTTGTCTGTATTATTTCCTCCGGAAGCAAATAGTTTGAAGTAGCGTTTTTCAGCTTTGCTCAACGATTTTATGAGCAGGAATAAATCGTCAGGAACATGTTTTTTTACAGGCATATATTACAACAAATAACAGGTTAATATTAATATTCTAAGGTGAAAGCGCATAATTACCATATAGTTTAGAGTTCTTCGTTTTCAGCGAAACATTAATTGATTAAAGCGAAACACTCTTCTACTTTTATCGTTGAAAACAAAAACTTAACAGATTATGAAAAAGTTTATACCCATTGCTTTTCTAATAAGTGTGTGCAGCACTTTATTTGCCCAAAATGTGGGTATTGGCAATAATAACCCACAATACAAGCTCGATGTTTCGGGCGATGTAAACCTTACAGGAAGATTAAGATTAAATGGAACCGCAACAGCTGGCAAAGTTTTAAAAACCGATGGTAGTGGCAACCCATTTTGGGGCGATGATAATAATACCACATATTCAGCAGGAACGGGCTTATCGTTAACCGGCACTACATTCAGCTTGCCAAATAGTGTAGCAGCAAATACTTACCGTTCTGTAACGGTAAATGCACAAGGTATTGTTACAGCAGGTACCAATCCCACTACGCTTTCAGGTTATGGTATTACCGATGCAGTACCTTCTGGCAGAACCATTACCATAAATGGTACTGCAAACAGAGTAACGGTAACAGGAGGCACACAAGATTTAAGTGGTAACAGAACATGGACACTTTCTGCACCACAGGATATTCATACAGATGCGATACCTACTTTTGGAAGTGGTATTTATTATACTGCAAATAATACCCCAACAAGCATATCTCCGTTTATCAGAATGAGTAATGTAACTACTGGTAATACTGCCAATGATGGATTGATTCTAGGTGTAAACGGCAGTGGTGAAAGTGTAATTGCAAATAAAGAGAATACTAAGCTAATATTTGCTACAAACGATATTGCCCGCCTTGAACTCACCAATGCAGGCCATTTAATTCCAACAGCTACTAATTCGTTTGATTTGGGTAGTTCTACGATGCGTTTTAGAGATATTTATACAACTGGAGAAATTGCTGCAAATGGTTCAAAGGGAACCTATGGTTCAGTTAGTATTTCAGGCTCAAAAGGCACATACTCTGGAATTCATTTCCCATCAACAACAACAGGTTCTACCTTAATGATAAGGAATAGCGATGGATTATCAGGGGTTTGGAAACAAAGTACTGCTTCATGGTCGTGGTATTTTACAGGTGATGGAGTTTTAACTGTGGGAACAGTGCCTGCATCAAATATATCAGGGACCTTATCCGTAGCTAATGGTGGTACCGGAGCAACAACTTTTACTTCAGGAAACATTCTGACAGGGAATGGTACCGGGGCAATACAATCAACTTTGGCCTATAGCGCAGTTGCCGGAAATAATACAATAGTTCAACGAAATGCTTCAGGCTATGTATATGCCAACTACTTTAACACTACAGCTAACGTAACTATAGCAGCTGCTTCGCATTTTGCCGTTCAACAAGGAAGCGACAATTTTATTCGTTGGCAAACTCCTGCCAATGCAAGAACAAGTTTAGGCTTGGGCACTATGGCTACTCAAAATGCAAATGCAGTTGCTATTACAGGGGGAACGATTTCAGGTGCTTCTGTTAGAGTAAATTATCAGCTAGTTATAGATAATACTACACTCACATCATCAAATTGTTATGTGCATTTAGGCGGGGGCACAAACTATACTGTAACCTTCCCCGACCCAGCAGTTTCTGGAGCAGGAGCAATGTTAATTTTTAGAACGCAATATGGTGCAGGGACTAAAACACTTGCATCCAATTCAGGGAGCCAAATAAGATGGTTAGGAAATCCTACACCAGGGGCATCATTTAATTTGCCCACTCCGGGACATTTTGGTTTAACCTTTATATCTGACGGATCAGTTTGGAATTTAATATCCTATCAATAAAAAATACAACCCTTAGCCTACTTCGTTTTCGCCAAAATAATTTTTTATTAAAACCAACCAAATGAA
Source organism: uncultured Chitinophagaceae bacterium (assembly GCA_964543705.1). Taxonomy (GTDB): domain Bacteria; phylum Bacteroidota; class Bacteroidia; order Chitinophagales; family CAIOSU01; genus CAYSGX01. Next base: position 63,267 of record CAZIZP010000004.1, on the reverse strand, counting down.
AAGTTTACTAACCACGACAGTATTTTTTGTAAGTATTATTAGTGCTGTTGCGCAATCTACTTTCAGTTTTAATTATAATTTCTTTGCCGATGTATATTCAAGCAGAACCAATCATGTAACACCCGATGGCGGTTTTATTCAGTCAGGAAGAAGTGGCAATAATCTGGTATTGGTAAAGGTAGACGCCTGTTACCGGGAAGAATGGAGCAGGAGCTACAATTTAGGTGTATCTGGGTATGAAACATCGGTACATCCATACTTAAATAATGGCTTTGTTGTGGGCAATCAGAATAGTGGTGCTGTTGCAAACTTTAATGTAACAAGGGTAGATAATGCAGGAAATATTGTTTGGGCAAAAAACTTTTCAGCAGCAGCTAATCTTAACCTGAATGCTATAGATGTAGATGCAAACAACAACATTTTTATATCAGCCTCTTATTACCGAGCCACTTTCGATAATGATTTTTTTATGATGCTGTTAGATAGCAGTGGCAACATTATCTGGAACAAAACGTGGGGTGGCGGTAACGGTGGTGCACAAGTTAGCTGGGAGCAGGCTTATACCGGTATGGTTACTTCCGATGGAGGCTATTTAATGGCGGGAAGACATTTTGGAACTAATGACACCAGTTTTTGGTCTGCCGAACCACAGCTCGATAATGCCGTAGTATTAAAACTAAATAATAACGGAGATTTACAATGGGCAAAAAGTTTTGGTGGCAATATATATGAATGCTTCTTTGATGCCTGCGAAATTCCGGGTGGTGGAATAGTTTTAGGCGGCACTGTATCATCAAATGCCTACGGTGGTGCGGGCTGGGATGCCTATCTTTTAAAGTTAAGCACCGATAATGCCGGTAATTTTTTATCTGCCGACTGGGCAAGAAATATTGGCGATCCTAATCTGGTTTCTGATGAAGATATTTTTGGAATAACCTACAATAACGGAAAAATTTTTTGCGGAGGCCTGTATGGTAATGGTAGTGAAAACTTTTTAATGGCATTTAATACTTTAGGAAACGATTTAGGCATTGGAAAAAAATATTCAGGTTTTTATCTGCATTCACTTATACCTAAGCCCGATGGCGGGTTAGTATTTATTGATCATAACAGTTGGTCAAGTATGCGTTTGGTAAAAACAGACAGCCTTTTGGAAACAAATGCTGCTTGCGTGGCAACGCCTTTAAATGCTTCAATAAAAAATGCTGACAGAAGAATTGGAAACCCAGGGCCCTCAATTCAGTTTGGAGTTGTTGATGGAGGATTGAATGTAACTGATATTACTTCTGCTATTACCAATGGTGCGCTAAGTATTCTGCGCAGTAATATTTGCCCTTCAGCACCTAATACACAGGTTTCTTTTAATGCTGATAATGCCAATATATGCCCTGGTAGTTGTATAAATTTTCAAAACACCACTACAGGCGATGTACTTTGCTATGAATGGGCTTTCCCTGGTTCTGTAACCCTAAGTTCAACTGATGTTAATCCTGCAAATGTCTGCTATAATCAAAACGGCACTTATGATGTTCAGTTAACTGCTTATACTATACATGGCGGTATAGATTCTGTATCACAAAATTTAATTCAGGTTGCCGGTCAAAATTTTTTAACGGTAACAGGAAACGAAATAGATTGCCCTACCGACTCATTGGTACTTACGGCTTCAGGAGGCAGCAGTTATTTATGGAGCAACGGTGCTACTACTGCTTCCATAACAGTAGCAGCTATAGAAGGCAATGAATATTATGTTATTGCTGAATTGGGTAATTGCCAAGACTCAGTAGGTGTTTCGTTAATTGTAAATGGCACATTACCCGAGGCTAATTTCACGGTTACACAACAAGGAAACGCAGTAGGCTTTAAAAATCTTTCTGTTAATGCCGATAGTTTTGAATGGGATTTTGGATTTAACAATGCCAACAGTAACGATGTTGACCCCAACTTTACCTACACCAACGAAGGTATTTATGAAATATGCCTTACTGCCAGTAACAATTGTGGTAATGATACCTATTGTGAAACAATCACTATAGCCATTAACAGTATAAATGAATCAAAACTCAACAACGATTTAACAGTATTTCCAAACCCGGCCAATACCTCTTCTATAGTTACCATTTCGCTTAACAATGCATTTAACTATATCAATGAAGAAGCAACAATATCAGTAATAGACACTAAAGGAAAAATAATTTATCAGGAATCATGGATACTCGACAAAACAAAAAAGCAAACACTAAATCTGAAAGAAAAAAAGCTGTCGGCAGGCGTGTATCAGATTATGTTACAAAGCAAGAAATTAGTAAAGAATATAAAGCTCATAGTAATTTAATTTGTATGTTGCCCAATAGGCAAAGATGGCTGCTGGTAAGTTTTTGAAATAATAAATTTCTTACAATGCTACCCTTTCTTTAAGCCACCAGTTTATATCCAAAAATTCAGATTGTTTTTTATCTTTTATAGCCTTCTTAAATTCTTTTAGATAATTACCTTCTTTAAGCGTTTCGGGCTTTTTAGTGTATTCACAAAATAAGTTTTCTATAGCATCTTCTGAAAACTTTTTGGCAATATAGCGATGCATGGAATTCCATAAATAATCCAAAACATCTATATTGTTGCTTTCATAATGGCAAATCCAAAGTAGTATTCTAGTATAGGCCAGTAAATCGTTTAAGGGTTCCTGATGGGGTTCGTTATTTATCTCGTTTAATATTTTTATTGCTTTATTGTATTGTTTATCGCCATAGTATGCAAAAGCCAGATAATACTTTATGTGGGCAATATATACAGTATCCAGTTTTGCCCCGAATTTTTTAAAGCCTGCATTTATTTCCGGTTCAAGTGCCAGCGATAATTGGTATTTACCGGTATCATTGTAGCAAGCTAAAATTAACTGATAATAGTTTCTGAATTGCCTTAATTCATTTACATCGCTTTTAGAAGGTATGCTCTTAGCCTTTTGAAGCGTAAGAAGCATTTCATCATACTGTTTTAGTTCTCTTAAAATAATGGCATAATTATACAGTCCAACGATGTAATTTACTTTTTGATTTTTCAACAGTAAAGGCTTATGCTCTAATAGCTTCAGATAACTTTTAAAATGGCTTTTGCATTTCTGAAAATCGCCAATTTCTTTATGTATATAACCATTGATATTATGAAACAATACTTTTGCATCAGTGCTTAAAGCAAGGCTTTCATCTTGCAGCAATGGGTGTTTTGCTACTTCAAAAACCTCTCTTTTAATTTGTTCTTTACCTTTTGCATGCAGTTCCATGTGCAAAATAAATATTTTTAAAAGCAAGGTTCTGTATTCTTTTAAATTAGCAATGAGCTCAAGTGTTTTCCGCTCTTTGAGGGTAATACTTTCAACATCTGCTTTAGTATAGTTTTTATGAACGGTATCAATAATGTTGTTTTTCAGCAGCGAATAGGTTTCGTTTAAAACAGTAAGCTTTTGGTGTTTTGCGGCAAATTTTTCCAGTTCAAGTATTTTCTTTCTGCTTATTTCAAACAACCCTTTTTTATTCAAAACGAAAATATTAATAGCCATTTGCCTTACCTTAATATCTATAGTTTCTTCGGCATGAAAACTGGCCAGTGCTTTCACAATGCTATCGAATAAATATTTTTTGGTTACATGAAAATTGGCAGTTTGCATTTTGTCTTTTAACATATCCTTTACTTCGGCCTCATTGTAATGTTCCAGTTCGCAAAGTATATCAAATAATATCATGTAGTTTTTATTGCTGCTGTTTTCAGCGTTAGCCTGAATTTTGAAATAACGCTTTTCGGCTTTTGAAAGCGACTTTATCAGCGTAAACAAATCATCGGGCGCATGAACTTTTTTAGGCATTACGTATTTATGTTTTTTGAAAATTACATATACCTGTCATACCAACCTAAAAACTGAAAAAATTAGAAACCTTCGTTTTTGAAAAACATTAATTGATTAGATGTAACCTTAAAAATATATTTACGTTAAGATTTTGCATAAACCGTATAAAACCTTTCAGTTATGAAAAAATTTTTACCCTTATTCATTATTTGTGCTGCAATAACATTACCTGCTGCTTCGCAAAATGTAGGTATTGGCACCAGCAGTCCGAAAGGAAAATTAGAAATTGAGGCTACTAATGATGGTATAATTATTCCTCGCGTAGCGCTTACTGCTTTAAACAGTGCTACACCACTTACCGGTCCGGAAGTAAGTGAACTGGTGTATAACACAGCCACCGCAGGAACCGCACCCAATAATGTTACCCCGGGGTTTTATTACTGGAACGGTAGCAGCTGGGTAAGGTTGCAAAGCGGCAGTGCTAATTTAACAGGGAGTACAAGCATTAACATAAACGGAAACAGCATTGAGCGTGCCGCACTAACAGGCGATGTAACTGCCGCTGCGAATAGTAATGCTACGACAGTAACACGTATTCAGGGAAGAAACGTATCATCAACTGCACCTGCAAGCAATCAGGTGTTAAAATGGAATGGAACTTCTTGGACACCTGCCACTGATGATAATACTACTTACACCGCAGGTACGGGATTAACATTATCTGGTACTCAGTTTATTAATAATGGGGTGGTTACTGCCAGTAATGGTTTAACCCTTGCTTCAAATAATGTAAAACTTGGAGGAAGTCTTACTGATGCAACTACAACAGTTTCAGTTGGCTCAAATACCTTAAATCTTACTTCATCAAATGGTAAAATAGCTATAGGGCCGGGCGCGAGTGCTACTGGCACTTATGCTACTGCCCTAGGAAACAATGCAGTAGTTTCAGGTACTGAAGCCGTTGCCATAGGTATAGCCAATACAGGCATTTCAAAAAATACTACCGCGGGCAGTTATTCTTTAGCAATAGGCTCTGATTTAACCACCGGTAATGGAAGTAATAATTCACCTATTATTGCCATTGGCTCAGGATATACCAACAGCACAGCGAAATCTATTATGTTAGGTGTTGGCTCATCTACACCAAGTTTAACCTTATTAGGCGGAAGTGGTACTGTACCGGGCAATGTAGGCGTGGGCACTATTACACCACAAAGATTACTGCACCTCTCAAAAGACAATAATTTTGGACACATAAACACAAACACTTCATTGTTCAGGTTGCAAAACGCTAACAACACTACCTGCCCGGGCACAGTAAATATTTGGGATGTAAGAGTAGGTAATTGCGGCCAGTTGGGCTTTATAACCAGCAGTAGCAATGTAAACCCCAACCTCAATATTTTAAAAGCCAACGATTTAACTGCCGATGCACCGGGCGTTGTTGCATCCATAAACACAACCGCCCCCGTAAATACTTTTTTGATTGATGCCGGTGGGAATGTGGCGATAAATAAAGCTGCTGCCGATACTAAACTTGATGTAGATGGAAATATACGCGGAACAGAATTACAACTTTCTTCTTCTTTAGTATTTAAACAAAACCCCACCAGTTGGACACCCATTACCGTTACCGGCACTAAGGGCGGCTACGCGGGTTTTTATTTTGAAGATGAAGCGCGATACCTGATGATGGATGCAACAATTCAAGGTGTTTATACCGGAACTACATGGCAATGGTATTTTAGCAATGGTACCTTAACTGCCGGTACGGTGCCTATTGCCAGATTAAGCGGAACATTACCAATAGCTAATGGCGGCACCGGGGCTACTACAGCAGCCGCAGCCAGAACAAACCTTGGTTTAGGCACAATGGCTACGCAAAATGCCAATGGTGTGGCTATTACTGGTGGCAGTGTTTTTGGTTTAGGTAACTCAGGAATAGGAGCATCATCTGCTTTTACAACCAATACCAAACTTTCTATTGAAGGAGGCTTATTACAACACAGGGTTAATTTGGGTGGTGTTTATCCTTTACACGATGCTTCAGGCGGTTGGGCTGCCGGCTGGAATTTTACAGGAGGCGGAGCAGAAGTAGATTTTTGGAATGTTTATAATGGGCCGGCTACTCCTAAGGGGTTTGTTTTCAGGCAACAAACAGGGACAAGCTCTCAGTCTGAATTGATGAGAATTTCGGGTACAGGCGATGTTACCGTAAGCGGATATTTAACTACTAAGTATAATTATTCAGGCACTGTGGTAGTTTCGCCACCTAACGGGGCAAGTACGGTTAACTTAACCATTCCCGCAGTGCCTTCCGGCTGGGGGGCAGGAAACACTGTTGTATTGGTACAAGTAAGCGATGGCGTTCCCGGAAACGTAAGAAGAGCAAGATTAACTTCTACCACCAATATAGAATTAGATTTCGTAAGTGCCGGTGGTGGGGCTACAAGGTTTAATTATGTTATTTTTCCTTTCTAAACGCAATTTAGAAACCTTCGTTTTAGAAATATTTTATCTTGTTTTTAATATAATTACAACGGCAGCCCCAATAAATAAGGTTGCCGTTTTTTCTTATAATAGCCGCCCATGTAAGCTACCCTAAAAATTGAGCCAAATAAAAGTTGAAAAAAGTAAAAAAATATCAACTTTAAACCCTCAATTATGAAAAAGACAAAATTCACTGAAACACAGATTGTAAAAGCAATCAAAGAACATGAAAACGGCAGAGATGCCAAAGAGATTTGCCGGGAACTGGGCATTACTACGGCTGCATTTTATAAATGGCGTCAGCGGTATGGCGGCATGGAAGTAAATGAGCTGAAGCGCGTAAAAGAGCTGGAAGCAGAAAACTCTAGATTAAAGCGCATGTATGCAGAATTAAGCTTAGTACATCATGCTTTAAAAGATGTAGTAGAAAAAAAGCTATAGAGCCTGAAGAAAAGCGCACGCTTGCAAACACTATGATAGAAGAGCATGGAGTAAGCGTTCGTCAGGCTTGTCATGCGCTAAAGGTGCCCAGAAGCACCTTTTCCTATAAAGCTGTAGCAAAGAATGATAGTGCCGTAATAGAGCAACTTCAACAATTTGTAGACAGGCATCCTGCCATAGGTTTTTGGCAAAGTTATCATCGCATCAGGCGACAAGGTTTTATATGGAATCATAAACGCGTTTATAGGGTATATACAGAGTTAAAACTCAATATCCGCAGAAGATATCGCAAAAGGCTTCCTGCAAGGGTAAAGCAAACTTTATTCAGGCCAGAGAGCATAAATCAGGTATGGAGTATTGATTTTATGAGCGATAGTCTTTGGGATGGCAGAAGGTTCCGGTTATTAAATATCATAGATGACTATAACCGCGAAGTATTAGCCATAGAAACCGATTTATCCTTACCAACAATAAGACTTATACGTACTCTGGAGTACCTCAAAGAGTTTAGAGGCCTGCCACAAATGATACGAGTAGATAATGGCCCTGAATTCATTTCTCATAAGCTTGATTTATGGTGTAAAGAACACCATATACAACTCACATTTATTCAACCTGGTAAACCCATGCAAAACGGATATGTAGAAAGATGTAATGGAAACATAAGAAGAGAATTACTAAATGCGTATGTATTTAAAACATTAGATGAAGTAAGAAATAAAGCAGAAGAATGGATGGTAGATTACAACTATAACAGGCCACATAAATCTTTAAACTATAAAACACCAATGGATCTTTTACCGGAAATTGTATATTCGTAAAACCAACTTTCATTTGGGCGAAAAACAGGGTAGCTTACACCCAATGGCAACCTAATGTATCTTTAATAGCACTTTAATGGTCAGGTTAACGACACCTAATGGTGCTGTTAGTTTACTTCTAATGTAAACCAATATACTTCTAATGTACACTAACATACACCTAATGTATACTAATATACTCCTAACGTACACTAACATACTTCTAATGGAAACTAGTTTACTGGTAATGTATTCTAATATACCGGTAATGGAATGTAATATACCTCTGATGTGTTCTAATATACTCGCAATGTATTCTAGTTTACTTTTAATGTAAACCAATATACCTCTAATGGAAACTAAGGTGTGAAATTTGAAAAAAAACAACAATGGCACTTACCAAAATTTCAATTCATTACAACCTGAATAATCACTAACTTTCCGTCATGGTATTTGTAACAGGAGCCAATGGCATGTTAGGCTCGCAATTGGTAAAATATTTAATTCAGCAAGGCGAAAAAGTTCGTGCTTTAAAACGTGCCACCAGCGATTTATCGTTGCTGAAAGGCTATGAAAACCAAATAGAATGGGTTGAAGGCGATGTGTTAGATATCGCTTCTATTGAAGCAGGATTGCAAGGGGTACAAAAAGTGTATCATGTAGCAGCAACCATTTCTTTCGTGCCTTCGGAAAAACAAAAAATGTATAAAACCAATATCGAAGGCACTGCCAATGTAGTAAACTGCTGCCTCGATGCCGGTATAGAAAAACTGCTACATGTAAGTTCGGTAGCAGCTTTTGGCAATGCCAAAGAAAATGTGTTGCTTAACGAAGAAGCCCAATGGCAGGAAGACGATATACGTTCAGGCTATGCCGAATGTAAATTTTTAGGCGAAATGGAAGTGTGGCGTGGCATGGCCGAAGGCCTGAAAGCTGTTATTGTAAACCCTTCGTTAATAGTGGGGCCGGGCTGGTGGAATGGCACCGGACCTAGCGCAATATTTACTAAAATAGATCAGGGCTTGCCTACCTACACCTCAGGCACCAATGGCTACGTAGATGTGCGCGATGTAGCTAACGTAATGATTCGGCTTATGAACAGCGACATTACCAACCAGCGCTTTATAGTTAGTGGCGAAAACCTTACTTACAAAGAATATTTCAGCATAATAAGCGAAGCTATGGGCAAGGCAAAGCCCTTTATAAATATCAGCAACAATGCAGGGTTTTTAATCAGCTGGTTCGATGGTATAAGGGCTGCTGTAACAAGTGGGCAACGCCTTATTACTACCGAAATGGTAAAGGTTGCCAATAAAAAAATGTTGTTCGATAACAGCAAGGTTTGCAATGCCTTAAATTACAAGTTTATTCCTATCACCCAAACGGTTGAAGAAACCGTTGCTATTTATAAAACCTGCAAGCAAGCCAACCAGCCATTTGGCAGTTTTTAAGCAACACACTATTTGCATTTTTTTAACAATGGCTATGCAACCATTTCTTTGAGGAAAAGTCTTAAGCATAATTCTGCCCCTCAAAAAAAATCTGAATATGTATTTTGTTAAAGTTGCGGTGCTGCTTGCACTAAGTATTTCATTCAACACATTGGCGTTTTCTAAAAACAAAGAAACATTAACCACCGACACCCCAAAAAATAGTGAATTTGGTTTTTATGAAGGCTACTCACAGCCGCAATATAAAGGCTATGATTATACATCATATTATATTCCAATGCGCGACAGTGTATTGTTGGCGGCTGATGTATTTCTGCCTAATAAATTAGAAGCCGGGAAAAAAATTCCGACTATAGTTTATTTAAACCGCTATGTGCGCTCGCTGAAGGCCAAGTTTCCGTTTAATATTTTAAAGCACCCTGTGTTAACGGTGGTAAGTGAAGAAGAAATAAAGTTTTTTACCTCTCATGGTTATGCTTGTGTAATAGTAGATACCAGAGGTTCGGGTGCTTCAACCGGGGTAAGAAAAATGGAGTTCAGCCCTGAAGAAACCAAAGATGGTGGCGAGGTAGTAGATTGGATTATTGCACAACCCTGGAGCGATAGCAATGTGGGCACCACCGGTATATCTTATTTAGGCACCACTGCTGAGTTGTTGTTGCTTAATAACCATCCAAATGTTAAGGCTTGCATTCCCCGCTCAAATATTTTCGATTTGTATAATCATATTATGTTTCCCGGTGGTGTTAGGCAAGGCTGCTTTGTAGATATCTGGGGTTTCACAACGCGCTCGTTAGACCAAAATAATTTCGAACCTTTCGGCAAGCAGGCAAAGCGTTTGGTTTCTACCATTAACCCTGTTATGGGCGATAAAAAGAAGGTAATTCTGAAAGAAGCTTTAAGCTGCCACGACCAAAACTTTAATGTATATAAAGGCATTAAGGAAGTAGATTTCAGAGATGAAATTCATCCTGATATGCACGCCAGCCCCGATGAATTCAGCATTCATCATAACCGAAAAAAAATTGAAGCATCGGGCACGCCTATTTTCAGAATTGGCGGCTGGTATGATGGCGTATTGGCAAAATCGTGTATTGAAGGGTTTCTAAACACCGCCAATACTAAGAGAGTAATGATTGGCCCTTGGGATCATGGTCCTGCCGATAATGCAAGCCCTTTTTCGCCTACCAAAGAAATTACCTTTAACATTAATGCCGAAATGCTGAAGTTTTTCGATTATTATTTAAAGGGCATAAACAATGGCATTGAAAATGACGACAAGTTTTTTTATTTCACCATTGGCGAAGAAAAATGGAAAAGCACCAACCATTGGCCGCCACTTAATATTGCTGAAACCAAATACTATTTTTCGGCTGATAATACCTTGCAAACCAACCTGGCAAAAGTAAAAGAAGGCATTATTAACTATGAGATAGATTTATATGCTACTACCGGAAATACTTCGCGCTACAACAGCGTAACAGCATTATATAAAAATGGGCATACTGATTATCCCGACAGGCGTGAGGCATCGGCCCGTTTATTAAATTTTACTACCCCTGTTTTAGAAGAAAGTGTAACCATGACAGGGCACCCCGTAATTGATATGCAGTGGAGCGCCAACGCCAATGATGCCACCGTATTTGCTTATATTGAAGAAGTATTGGCCGATGGAAGTGTTATTTATGTAACAGAAGGCACCATGCGCCCCATGCATCGCAAAGTGGTTGCAACCGATTATAATTATCCCGGCCCTTTTCACTCTTACAAAAAAGAAGATGTATTGCCCTATACCGCCAACGAAACGGTTAGGCTTGAATTCGATTGTGCACCAATTTCTTATCAGTTTAAAAAGGGCAGTGCTATTAGAGTATCTATTGCAGGTGCAGATATTCAACATTTCGATTTGCCTAAAGAAATTCCTACTGAATTTAATGTTACGGTTTCATCGTCTATGCCTTCAATAATTACAATTCCGGTAGTGCAAGAAAAAGCATTCTAAAAAATTATTTAGATTTTGTCTAAATAATTTTGAAAACCAAAAATACCGTCATAGCTTTGTCATTGTTTAGACAAATTCTAAATTAAAAAGCTATGGAAAATAAAAAATTTGTTGCCATTAATTACATTACCTGCGATGCTGATTATCGCGGAAGATTTGAAGAACTCTTTGCTACACGTGCCAAGGCTATTGACAAAATGCCCGGTTTTCATTTTATGGAAGTGTTAAAACCGCAAACTGAAAACGACCCTTATCTAATTGTAAGTCATTGGGATAGTGAAGATAATTTTAAAGCTTGGACTAACAGCCCCGAATTTATTGAAGGTCACAAACGAGGGTTTGAAGACATAAGAAAAGCCAAAGAAGAAGGCAGAAAACCACCCATGAGCTCATCTTTTAAAACTTACGAAGTAATTGCAAGATAAAATGGAAGCAATAATGAACTCAAAATTGATTGGCTGGGTTAGAAAAGTTGGAATTTTTGGATTCCTGTTCTTTTTAATTAAAGGTTTACTTTGGATAATTATACCATACCTAATTGGCAAAGGGTTGTTTTAGCATGGTTTCTTAGTGAAAAGGCGCAGCTTATTTAAGTGCGCCTTTTTTGTTGCAATACATATTATGTGAGAATAAATTAACCTGTTACTTAACTACGCTATAAAATTTTTCAATAGCATTTAATCTGTTCGAAAGCTCGGCAGTAATTTTTTTTAGTTGTTCAGTTTCAGAATAAAGTTGTTTGTTGTTCTGTTGCAAGGTTTCTATAGTTTGCTGTTGTTGTTGAATAGCTTTAGTAAGAAATACTGAAAGTCTTGCATAATCTACGGCCCATAATTCTTTGGTTTCATCTTTTGGTTTATAAACTAATTCGGGAAAAACTTCATATACTTCCTGTGCAATAAAACCAAAATCTTCTATAGCATATTCCTTATCGTAATTAAATACATGATTGCCTTGTTCTAAAGTGGCATTTACTTTATAATAGGTTTTTGGAACCAATTGCATTACTTTGTCCAATGCATTAATATTCATGTTTTCAATATTATTTTTCAGCCTCACATCGGAAGTTAAATAGTTAGTGCCGGCAATTGTAAGGTTTCCGGCACCGGATAAAGTCATAAGTAATTGTTCGGCACATGCACCTGCATTATTTCTGAAATTTCTCCAATTAAAACCTCTATCGTTTATAGTTAAAGCAGCAGCACCATTATTGGGGTCGCTGCTATTCCAAAAATCAACATTACTTGTTCCGGCTAAACGGTTCATGCCAATAGTTAAAGAACCCACACCGCCTGCCCATGTAGTGGGGGGTGCTGCTGCATTTACAATGGGGTCGTTATTATAATTTCCGAAAGAAGAAAAACCGCTCATTACTGCAAATTTTACAGTAGCTGATTCATTTAGTACTGTGCCTCCGCATTGATTAAAATAACTTGTAGTTCCAACTCTTACACCACCGGAATTAAGGTTATAAATATTGGTACCATTAAATTGCCAGTCTCCATCGTTTACTGCTGTAGTATTGCCGGCAGGAGTAAGCGTAAATGTAATATCGGTAGTGTTCGAGGCCGAAGTTGCAGAAATGGTTTGCAGTTCATTAGTAGGGTTGCTGTCGGCATCATTAATATTATCAACCAATGTGACACTATTTCCATTTGAAATACTTAGCACCTGACCATTTAAAGTCAATGTTTGATTATCAGTATTTACATAGGGCGATAAATCTACCGAATTACCATTGCTGACGGCCAAAGTATTGTTGTTTAATGTTAATGTTTGATTGTCGGTATTATCTAAATAAGGCGAAAGGTCAATTGTGCTGTTGCTTATGGAGAGATTCAGTATATTCCCGTTTAAACTTAATTGCTGAATTTCATTAGTGGGGTCATTATCATTATCTGGTGGAATATTAGTGGTAAGGGTTCCTCCTGCATCGGTTAAAGAAAGCGTTCCGGAATTGGTATCAAATATTAAAGAAATGTTATTACTGCCAGGCTGCGGAAACGGAACCCATTGGCTACTGTTCCAAAAGTAAAATAAGTTGTCATTAGTATCATAAACTAACAAAGCAGCATCAGTATTACCTGCCGGATTTATAGCAAGCCTTTGAGCTGTTGATACTCTGGGTACCAGAAAGCCTTTATCGTTTGCAGTTAAATCGAGAAGAGATTTAGCATTAGGTGTAATGGTACCTATACCTATATTATTTTGGGCTTCAGCAACTAAGAAAATTATAATTTGAATGGCAAGTAAATAAAATATTTTTCTCATGCTTTATAGTTTATTTATAGTTTCACAATATCATAATTTCTACTTGAATAATAAAGTGCCATAAACTTTTAAAGAGAGTTTGCGGAGAATTTTGCTAAAAATACTTGACAGACATTCAATTAATTATTACTTTAACAAAAAAAATTATCTCACTAAAATATTGTTACATGGCAAAGTATTTACTTTTAACATTGAATTTTATTGCTTTATTTAATTATTCTGCTATTTCTCAAAATGTAGGTATTGGTACAAATAGCCCACAAGAGAAACTTCATATTGATGGCTCAATTCGGGGAAATGTATCTGGTGCAGTTCGTATAAATACCGGAAATGGCTATGTAGATGTTGGCCCTCAAAATTCCGGATGGTCTCATTTTCAAACCGACAGGCCAAGATTTTACTTTAACAAAGGAATAACCGTAGATGAAGGTTTAATTGGAAGTTATAATCAAGACTTTCAGTTGCAAACATCAGGCACTACGAGAATGACATTATTAAATAGTAATGGTAATATTGGCATCGGCAACAATTCGCCAGTTGCAAAACTTCAGGTTAGCGGAGATATAATTAGAACCAATACAAGGGTTAGTGCTTCACAAAGTTATCCTGTGGGCAGAAGCTTTGGTAATACTTTGTTTTCAATTGACCCAACTTGGACAAATGCTGAACTACAAACATTTTTTAATAGTACAAATGTTCAGTGGTTTAATGATGCCACAGCTCCCGGAGGTTATGCTATACAAATAACTAATCCTGTAAATGTTGGAGGAAATTACAACTCTGGATTTCCTTACATACCCGTTGAAGAAGGTGATGTATATTATATGGAATGCTGGATAAGATCTTCTGCTGCAAACGTTGGACATTACATGGGTAGTATAGATTATGATCAAAATTTTAGTTCCCTTGGCGGCAATCCAGGTTCTTTTGGTTATTGGGTAATGTTGAATACCACACCTGGCACTTCGTGGGTGAAAGTTAGCGGTACAATTACCGGTTTTGGAAATACCACAGGACAATTTAAAACAGGAACTAAGTACTTTACACCGCAGGCATTATTTAATTATTCCAACGGCTCTGGAGCAACTACATATATTTCAGGCTGGAAAGTTATAAGGCTACAAAAAGGTAGCGAAGTAGCTGCCGGCAGTTCAAACTATATTCAAAATCAATTTTCCAATAATCAATCTGCTAGCTTTAGAATTAGTGGTACTGGTCAGGCAGGAGCCTTTCAGGCAAGTACTGCTAGTAACGAAGGAGGAAATATTTCTCTGATAAACCCAAACAAGACAGGTTCAAATGCAAATAGATGGACTTTATACAATATGACAGGTGGTTATGGTAATAGTTTTCAAATATGGAGTTATCCTGAAAATGGTACCCCTGCTTGTTGCATTTCAAGATTTATTATTAATGATAATGGCACGACCAGCTTAGTACCTTCTGGGGGTAACGTTGGTATTGGAACTACTACACCAAACACCAAACTAAACGTAATAGGCGTAGATGATATAGGGAATTCAGCTGTAAACTATACTGTCAACCAAGGAATTAGTGGTGTTGCAGTGTCAGGGAATATTAGCAGTGTAAGCAATACTTACGCTGGTGCAGAAGGAAGCTCAAATGCAACAAATGGTGTTGGAGTAAAAGGATTACATTTACCAAGTAGCGGTGCAGGCATAGGTGTATATGGAATAACCAACAATCCTTTTGGCACGGCTTGGGCGGGTTATTTTTCTGGAGATGTAGGTGGGTTTGGTTTTTACAATATTTCTGATGAACGATTGAAACACAAAAGCACTAGCCTAAGTGATGTAAAAGTCTTAGACAAGTTACTTCAAGTGGAGCCAATGTCTTACGAATACAACCTTGAAAAATATCCTGGATTAGGTGCTGTAAATGGAAAGAGATATTTTGGTTTTATGGCACAAGAATTAAATAGAGTTTTTCCTGAACTTGTTGCTACTAACAAAGGCCTTCCTGATGTTTACGCCAAATCTTCTTCTGCAAGCCAACAGGTTGAAATGGAAAAAGGATTTTACGTGGTTGACTATGTTTCAATGGTTCCAATACTTGTCCAGGCTATAAAAGAACAGCAGGAAATAATTTCAGATTTGAAAGAAAGAATTGAATTGCTTGAAAAAAAATAGCTAAAATGCAGGGCTTAAATGAAAAATTTTTGTCCTGCTTTTTATTTCTTTGCCTCGGAAAAAATATAACTTTTTAAATCTTCTAAAGTAGATTTATAATTTTTCATTTCAGTTTCTAATTGAGCTAATTTTTTGTTTTCTGTTTCTAGATTTTCAATTTTTAATTGCTGCTCTTGTAGTGCTTTGGTAAGCAAAGCAACCAAATTGCCGTAGCTCATAGAAAGTTTTCCGCCTTCATTTTTATTTACTACTTCTGGAACAATTTTTTGTATCTCCTGTGCAATAAATCCTATTTGTTTTTCACTATTACTCTTCATTTCATACTGAACCGGGCGTAACTGCATTACTTCTTTCAAACCATAATTCAGATTAACAATATTTTTCTTTAAAGTACTGTCTGATGCATTAGTCCAAACGCCTGCTGTAGAAAGTGTTGCAATATTGCCATTGTGGTTTACATATACCGGTTCATTAGTTCCGGTTGAGGTTAACAAAATACCATAACCATTCGCAGTTGCTGCACTTTCACCTGCACTTTGATTAATAAATATACCCGTGCCGCTTCCTCTTTCAGTAACCAAAATACCACCACCGTTATCAAACTCTTCAATTTGAACTGCATTTCCAACACCTTGCTCAATAACAGAAATGCCTTGTCCATCGCCTGTTTCAGAAACATCAATTGCATTACCTAAATCTTCTTCAATAAAAAATGCAGCATAGCCATCACCTTTATCATATACATTTAATGCGCCATCGTTTATGGTATCGCGAATGGCAACTCGTGGCTGTCCATTTGGATACAAGAAAAAAGATTGTGGTGGTGCATTCGTACTAAATGATGCCACTACACCGGGACTTAATAAAGAGTCGGTTGAATTAAGAATATTAAAATTGCCAAAACCTGATAATGCATTTGCTACGTTTGTAACTACGCCCATTTGCCCACACTCTCCTACTCTAAAATCCCAAAAAGTTTCTCCGGGGCAGGTAATATTTTCTTTGTTGGTTAAACGCATAACAGTTGAGCCAGGGCGTAAATGTCCGTTTGGCACATCAATACTTACTTCTAAAGCCGTTCTTGGACTACTTAAGCCTATACCAACATTACCTGCTGTTGTACCACTTCCCGACAATGCTGTAATAGATGGTGAGCTGCTGTTGTTGGCAATCATTATTGCGCCTTGAGTAGCGTTGGTAAATCCGCCTGATGGGCCAAAGCCAAGCGTTAAAGTATTATTTGCAGTATTTCTCAACAATGTTCCGAAGGCATAAGCATTACTTCTGTAAGCTGAAGGAGTGCCAATAATATTACTTTCGCCAATAGCTACAGAAGCACTGCTGCCCTGACTGTGATACACCTCACTTCTTCTGCCAATAGCAATAGCCGCTTGGTTTAAACCTCCCTGATTACCACCGTTAGAATGTGCTACGTTTTGGTCTCCAATGGTTATGGCGCTTTTGCCAATATTGTTTGTATTAAGTGTTGAAAATGGCTGTGTGCCAATTTGAATGGCGCCATCGTTCTCAACCACCATAAAAGTATTATCTAAGCCTACACCTGCCGAATTATTTATTCTGAAAGTAATATCGGCATTGGCTGTAGAGCTTCCGTTTATATCTAACCTTGCACCGGAAGTGGTGGTGTTAATGCCAATGTTGCCGTTAGCATTCACTCTCATTCTTTCTAAATTATTTGTGGCTACTACAAATGCTGTATTATCGGTAGTGCCAATAAAATTATTATTTACTGTCGAGCCAATAGGCGCTGAAGACGCAGTGGTGCTTGCATTTCCGGTTAGTTTCCAATCGTTAGCATAGTTAGAAAGGTCAACGCTGTTGCCGTTTGAAATAGCCAATATATTATTGTTAAGCGATAGGGTTTGACTATCGGTATTATCTAAATAAGTCGATAGGTTAACGCTGCTGTTGTTAATAGAAAGGTTTAGATTATTGCCATTTAGGGTTAGTTCCTGAATTTCATTTGTTGGGTCAGCATCGGCATCATTCGTATTAATAGTTGTGGCCCAGGTGTTGCTACCTTCCTGGATAGTTAGAATGTTTCCATTATTGCTAAAAACTACGTTGGTAATAAGTTCGTTGGTTGGGTCGCTATCAGCATCGTTTACATTCAAGTTAAGCACTGTTGAAAGTGTACCTCCGTTATCAGTAACAGAAAGAGTATTGGTGCTAGCATCGAAATTCAATGACAGGTTATATGCATCTGAAACATCAGAGAGGCTTCGCCATTTGGTAGCGTCCCAATAATAAAATAAACTATCAGTTACATCATATACCATCAATGCTTCATCGCTGCCCTGTGTAGGATTTATTGCAAGTCGCTGAACTGTGGACATACGAGGCATAATAAAACCCTTATCGTTTGCTAATAACTCTAATAATGCTTTGGGGTTGGGACTTAATGTTCCTATACCTACATTATCTTGAGCTAAAGAAACATTAACAACTAAAAAATGAAGAAACGAAATAACTAATATTTTTTTCATAGCGGTTATTTTTTTGAAAAGCTTATACCTATTAGTTTTTTGAAAATCGGATACAGAAAATGTTTGTGTAAAAATACCAAAGCAAAAAACCGTTTCAAGAGATATTGCTTTTAATAATTAAGTTTAGTGAATAAAATTTTTCAGAAAACGAAGGTTTCTGAAAAGAAAAATTAATCTGAAAATATAGGATTACAAATATAGTTATATAGAAAATATAATTATTATTTTTATTTATGCTTTTTAAAGTATAACTAATGGTTGTACAGAAAAGACACTACCATGCTGATTCGTTAAAAAATCAATATTTTTTTATAACAAATGTGTTTTCTATAAAAAAAATTTTAGTTTTACCTTGCATTTGAAAAATACAAATTGGTATTATGAAATTTTCGATAGACAAGAAAGATAAATACAGCCTATTTAAACTGGAAGATGAAAAGCTTAATACGCTTAATGCCCCGAAATTAAAATCAGAGTTGGTTGTATTAAATGCCAGTGGCACAAAAAATATTATTCTTGATTTATCGCAAGTTAGCTTTGTAGATTCATCGGGCTTAAGTGCTATACTTATTGGCAATCGACTATGCAAAAATGTTAACGGCACATTTGCCGTCTGCTGTCTTAATGATTATGTAGCCAAATTGGTAAAAATTTCTCAACTAGATTCTATTTTGAATATTTTACCCACTGCTGAAGAAGCGGTTGATTTTGTGATGATGGAAGAAGTAGAAAGAGAAGCTAAAGGCAATAGTTAGTATTGAATAGAAACTCTCAACAATAGTTTTAAATTTTATTTTGAATTTCTAATTGTAAATAATCTTTGCGTTGTTTGCGTGAATAGTATATTTTTGAAAATTACACGACAGGCAGCATGGGATTTTCGATTACTATTTTAGGCAGCAATTCAGCAATACCCTCGCACGGCAGACATCCTACTGCACAAGTTCTTTCCATAAAAGACCATTTAATATTGATTGATTGTGGTGAAGGCACACAAATGAGATTAGCACATTTTGAAATAAAAATTCATAAGATTGAACAAATTTTTATTTCTCATTTACATGGCGACCACTTTTTAGGCTTGGTAGGCTTAATTACTTCTTACAACCTAAGCCAGCGGCAAAAACCACTTACCGTTTTCGGGCCAAAAGGATTGGAGGAAATTGTACTATTGCAACTAAAATATTCTGATACTACCTTGCGCTACGATTTAAAATTTGTTGAAGTAGTGCCTGAAAATGGAAAAGTAATTTTCAGCAGCGATTTGTATGAAGTAACAACTATAAAACTCAATCACCGCATACCTTGTAGCGGTTTTATTTTTAGAGAAAAAAATACTGAAAGGAAAATAATTAAAGAAGCGTTAGCAGAATATAAAATTCCGGTTGAAGTAATTCCTGCATTAAAAAGAGGAGCAGATTTAACCATGCCCGATGGCACTATAATACCTAACCATATTGTTACTGCCAACCCACCACACGAAAGAAGCTATGCTTTTTGTACCGACACTTCTTATTTAGAAGAAATAATACCTTTTATTAAAGGTGTTGACTTGCTCTACCATGAAGCAACCTTTACCAGCGATTTGCATGAACGCGCCAAAGAAACTTTTCATACCACCGCAAAAGAAGCAGGCATGCTTGCTCAAAAAGCGGAAGTAAAAAAATTAGTGTTAGGACACTTTAGTGGTCGCTACCGCGAACTGGATATGTTGCTGAAAGAAGCAAAAAGCCAGTTCAGCAACACCGAACTGGCTATAGAAGGTACTTGTTTTGAAGTAACGGTTTAGCTTACGCGCTTCAAATCGAATTTTTCAATTTTGTTATACAAGTGGCTTCTTTGTATATCTATTTCTTCAGCCGTTTTAGAAACATTCCAGCCGTTTTTCTCCAGCTTGTGTTCTATAAACATGCGTTCTATATGGTCTTTAAAATCCTGAAACTTGCTGAACTGTTCAAATAACTCGGTAGGTGTTTGTGTAACACGTTGCGATGGCACATGTTGCTTCACATCTTCTTCCTGAATTTTAGCACCACTTAAAATTATTAAGCGTTCAATTACGTTTCTTAGCTCGCGAATATTACCGCTCCATCGAATGTTTTGTAATTCTTTAATAGCATTAGGTGTAATTACTTTCTTAGGAATATTGCTGTCTTCACAAATTTCTTTTACAAAACGTTCTGCTAATAAAGGAATATCTTCCAGCCTGTCGTTTAACGATGGAACGTGAATTAATATTACACCTAACCTGTGATACAAATCCATGCGGAACTGACCTTTTTCAATTTCTTTAATTAGGTCTTTGTTAGTAGCGGCAATTACACGCACATCTACCGGAATATCTTTTTCACCACCTACACGGGTAATTTTATTTTCCTGTAGTGCACGCAATACTTTAGCTTGAACCGATGGGCTCATATCGCCAATTTCATCTAAAAACAAAGTGCCTCCATTAGCCTGTTCAAACTTACCAATTCGTGTTTTTATAGCCGAAGTAAATGCACCTTTTTCATGGCCAAAAAGTTCGCTTTCTATAAGTTCGGCAGGTATGGCAGCACAGTTCACTTCCACCAAAGGATATTGTGCTCGGTTACTCTTTTCATGTATCCAGCGAGCCACTAATTCTTTGCCAGTTCCGTTTTCACCGGTTATCAATACCCGTGCATCAGTTGGGGCTACACGCTCAATGGTTTCTTTAATTTTCATAATTGCCGGAGACTCGCCAATCATTTCGCGGGTTTTGGTAACCTTGCGTTTCAATACCTTAGTCTCGGTAATTAAATTAGATTTATCCATCGCATTGCGAATGGTAATCAGTAATCTGTTTAAATCAGGCGGTTTAGAAATAAAATCGAAAGCTCCTTTCTTTACAGCATCAACGGCAACATCTACTGTAGCATGTCCGGAAATCATAATTATTGGAACATCTATTTTTTCTTTAAGCAATGTGTCCAATACTTCCAGCCCATCCATTTTGGGCATTTTAATGTCTAACAATGCTGCATCAAAATCTTCTTCACGCAAAAGATTTAAACCATCTAAACCATTTTCAGCCTCTTCTACCTGATAGCTTTCATACTCTAATATTTCTCGCATGGTTTTGCGAATGGCTTTCTCATCATCTATTATCAGTATTCTGGGCATAAATAAAATTTTTAATTGTGTGTGAAATTGAGAAAAATAAATGAATGCAATTTTGACTTTGTGGATATGTTAGTTATGTTACTTTGTTAAGATTCAGTTTATATAAAATTTCTTGGTTCATACTTTCTGTTGCAATTTTGTGTCGCTATGAAAGAAATTATTTCTGTAACGGTAGAAGATAGAAAAGGCATTATCCAAACTATTGAAATACCTACCGATGTAGGGTTGAGCCTAATGGAAGCATTGAAAGCCAGCGATTATGATATTGAGGCTACATGTGGTGGTATGGCACTATGTGCTACCTGTCATGTTCGTATTATTAAAGGTTTAGAGTTGCTTCCTCCGCAGGGCGATGCTGAACTTGATATGCTAGACACCTTGCCTGTTATTTACCCTGAAAGCCGTCTTTCATGCCAGATTCATGTTTCTGAAGAGATTGACGGGCTAGAGTTAAAATTAGCCTGATTATTGTGTTCATCTCTAAATGAACTATTATAAAACTTCTCTTTTTCTTATTTTTATTTTAACAGTGTTATGCTGAATTAATCATTAATTTCATGCCATGAAAAAATTACTTCTTTTCTTACTATTTATTCCTACTTTTCTTTTTGCTCAAAATGAAGTAAAATTTGTTATCAGTGGGGCGTTACAAAGTACTAGTGTTAAAATTCACGCAAAACTTACTGATACCACTTCTAGTGTGAGAGCGTTGGTTTCTACCAGCAACCCGCCAGTGGCACCCTTTATATATAGTTCTGTGGGTAAAGCACTTGCTGAAACCAATCAAATAGCCTCATTAACTGTGGAAGGGCTGCAACCAAACACAACTTATTATTATCAAATCGAAGCAGATGGCATTTCAGACAATAGCCCCGATGATATAGGTACTTTTAAAACGCCTGATATAGGCCCTTATAGTTTTTTATTTATGACAGGCTCTTGTAACAGGCAGCCCGATACCAAGACATACGATGACTTTTTGGGATATAATCCATTATTCTACTTAAACACCGGAGACTTGCACTATGCCGACCCTAATTCTAATGCAATTAATGTGCACAGGGCAGCAATGGAAGACCGTGTTTTTACTCAACAAAACCAAATAGACTTGTTCAGAAATTTACCCTTTGCATATGTTTGGGACGATCATGACTATTGTGGTAATGATGATGATGGCCCAAATGCTGATGGGGCTATAAACGCCTCAAAAGTTTATCAGGAATACATACCCCATTATCCATTTCCTGAAAACAAAACGGGAAGTGATACCAATTCCATTTATCAGGCATTCACTATTGGTAGAGTTAGGTTTATTCTTAGCGATTTAAGAAGTCAAAGAACCCGAAATAATGGAACTGCAATGGGAATGGCCCAAAAAAATTGGTTTAAAAATGAATTGTTACAGGCAAAAGCAAATAATCAGCTAATTTGTTGGGTTAGTTCATATTCATGGTATGGCACTTTAGATGATAACTGGAGACTTAATTCTAACGAAAGAAGAGAATTAAGTGAATTTATGCGCGATAATGCCATAGAAAACTTATTCATTATTAATGGGGATGCACATATGTTTGCTATTGATGATGGAAGTAATGGCGACTTTACTGCGGCTCAGGATTTACCTTATATGTACCCTTTAATGCAAGCCGGCCCAATAGAAAATAACGGTTCTTATAAAGGTGGAACTTATAGTGAGGGCACCTATTATCAATTTTTCATTAGGGCTGCTCAATATGGTGTTGTTAGAATAGAAGATAACGGTGGCGATAGTATTTGTGTAGTATTAGAAGGATACAAAAAAGACTTAAACACACAAGCTACTTCACAACTGGTTTCTTATGAGTTTTGCAGAAAAATTGGCCCGTACATTCCTGCTGTAAATAGTGTCGCAAATAAAGGTAATATTGAATTAGATTTGGTTTCTATCTTTCCAAATCCGGGAAGCAGTTTGTTTGTTTTAAAGTCAGAAAGTATCTCTAAAGAAACATTGGTAAAAATTATAGATGCAAACGGAAGAGAAATTTTTAGAAAATCATTAAGTCCAAAAGAACAATGGGAAATAAATTTGAGCGGATATTCAAAAGGTACTTATTTTATTAGTGCAACAAATGAAAATGGTATTCAAACAAAGCCATTTATCTTACAGTAGGTTTTTTTCATTTTATAAAAGGTCAAAATAAATTTTAAGCTGCGTACTTTTTTCTGCGAATGAAGTTATATACTATTCCGAAAATAACTACCGAAGCAAATGGCACCAGCATGTTCAGCAATTGCCAGAATAGTTTTTCTTGCTGAATTTTTTGACGATCGAGTAATCGTAGTTTAATTTCTTTATTGCGGGTTTCAATCAATTGTGTATCATCAGCCAAGTACTCTACACAGTTCAGAATAAAATCCTTGTTGGCAAAAGTTTGGTTAGTAAAACTGTAAAAGCCCAATGGTAATACCCCGCCTCTGGGGCTTATTTCGTTTTTAATAATATCGCCATCAGCAACTATTATCATTTTAGAAAAAGCACTTGATTCTTTAAACTGAATATTTAAAGAGTCCATCATTTGCATGGTTTCTGGTGCAATACGGTTTTTAAATACAGAAGAAAACTGCCCTTCTAACAATACAGAAACCGGCACGTCTTTTTTATTAAATGTAGCAGGGTCAGGCTGTTCTTTCAGCATAGAAAAATGTACTCTTACCGGTGCCATTAGTGCTTTGCTGTATTTTGAAGTAGTAAGTAAAAAGGTTTTGTTTATGTTGTGCGCTTTTACAGTGTCAATAGTGCCAACATATTGTGTTTGTATGGCATCTAAGTTTCTTACAATTGCGTGGTTATTATTACCCATTAACAAAGGAAAATAAAACCAAGGGAACAGTTCAGTTTGTGGCCTGTCGCCCATCATGCCAACTACTAATGGAATTTTATTGCATTGCAAATCTTGCACCAGATATGGGTTTAGCCTTGCGCCATAGCGAAACAATTGGTCGTCCAAATTTAACTCGCGCTTATTGGCAAAGTAAAATTCCTTACCACGTAAGCTATCCATTTCAACATCAACCGCATCTATTAACCAAAGCACACTGCCACCATTCATAATAAACTGGTCTATCTTAAATTTTTCCTGCTCTTTAAATGCTTCGGTTGGTTTGGCAATTACCAACAACTTATATCTATTGGGGATATTAGCAATTGTTTTAGGGTTAATTCTAACCACATCATATTTCAGCTCGTCTAAAGTTGCTTTAATATCATTCAAATATTCGTCAGCTAATTCTCCATGTCCTTCGGTGAATGCAATTGTTGGGCTTATTCGCTGAGTGATTTTTTTAATTTTATTGGCAATTTTATATTCCAATAGCTCAATAGAATTATTTAATACTTCCTGAGGTCCTAACCCGATTTGATTTTCCAGCAACTGAAGTGGCATTTCTCTGTCGCGATAACGTAATAAAGCTCCCGGAAAAATTACTTTAGAAGAATACTGGTCTTCGGTATTTACCCTTAAATTAGTTGGCTGCAAGCCTTTTTCTAAAAGCTGATTATAAATTTCTTGCTTTTCTTTCTCGTTTTTATCAGCCAAAGGGTCTTCAAATATGAAGTGAATCCTGCCTTTCGATGCAGCACGAAATTCTGCCAATATATCTTGTGTTGAATTTCTTAAACGCTTAAAGCCTGCCGGAAATTCGCCTTCGAGATACACTCTTATAAAAATATCGTCATTCAGATTTTTTAATAATTCTTTGGTGGCGCTGGAAAGCGTGTAACGTTTTTCTTTAGTTAAATCTATGCGCTCATAAAAATGATACGACACTATATTCAGCAATACCAATACCACCAACAACAAGGTTAGTGTAAGTATTGATTGAAATTTTGCTGACTGCTTTTTCATTTTTCGATTTATGATTTACGATTTAAAAAACACTCGGAATTTTTAGTCTGAATAAATAAACTGAAAGTTGCTTTACGGTTATAATGTACTTTAAAACACCCGCCCAAAATCATAAATCCGAAATCATACATCATAAATCTCAATTCCATTTTCTGCTCTCTAACGATACTTTAGTGAATGAAATAAATAAGGTTATTAGCGAAAGAAAATAAATAACATCGCGTGTATCAACCACTCCTCTGCTAATAGAAACATAGTGTGCATTTATTCCCATCATTTCTATTATGTCATCGGCTTTAGCATAAAATACATTCAGCTTGCTTAACGATTCAAACGCAATAAAAAAGAAGAAACATAAAAACACTGCGAGAATAAAAGCAACAATTTGATTTTTAGCGAGCGATGATGCGAATATGCCAATGGCCACAAACGCTGCCCCTAAAAAAACCAACCCAATATATGAGCCCCACGTTGCTCCGGTATCTATATTTCCTGCCGGAGAGCCTAATTGATATACCGAATAAAAGAAGATAAACGTTGGAAAAACAGAAAACACCACCAGCACCAAGGCTGCAAAATATTTTCCGAGAATAATATCTAAATCGGTAAGCGGACGAGTAGCCAACAACTCAATAGTACCCAAGCCAATTTCTTCTGAAAAAGAACGCATGGTAATAGCCGGAATGAGAAACATAAACACCCAGGGAGCAGTAAAGAATAAGGTATCTAAACCGGCAAAGCCATAATCGAGCACGTTGGTGTCGGGGAAAATCCATACAAACAAACCAATGCCAACCAAGAACACCGACAAGGCAATATAGCCTATTAGCGAACTGAAAAAAACATTGATTTCTTTTCTGAATATACTTATCATAATTTTTAGCCTTTAGCCCTTAGCTTTTAGCGTTTTTGATTTCCCGCAGATTTCTTGAATTACGCAGATTTTACTTTGCGTCTTCGCGCCTTTGCGTGAAATTTATTTAGTTAACTTTTGAAACACTTCTTCTAAGCTGAACGATTCTTTGGTTAAGCTTAAAATGGTGTAATCGTTTTTCTTGGCAAATACCGCTACCTCTTCTCTTAAATCATTACCCCCTTCGGCCTTTAACTCCCACTCGTTATTACCAATGCTGCTTACCAGCACGCCACCACGCACACTTTGTATTTTTTCTTTCGACACTGTTTCTTTAAATGCCACTTTAACCGTTTGTAGTTTCGAGTTTTGACTCTTCAGTTTTTCTACCGTTTCATCGGCCACTTTTTTGCCTTTGCTAATAATAACTACACGATCGCAAATAGCTTGTACCTCTTGCATAATGTGTGTAGAAAAAATTACGGTTTTCTCTTTGCCCAAATCTTTAATAAGACTTCTAATCTCTACCAACTGGTTAGGGTCTAAGCCCGAAGTAGGTTCATCTAAAATCAACACATCGGGATTGTGCAGCAATGCCTGCGCCAAGCCCACTCTTTGCTTATAGCCTTTAGATAATTGCCCAATCTTCTTTTTGCGTTCGCGGGTTAAACCCGTCTTTTCAATCATCTCTTCAATGCGCTTGTTGCCCTCGCTGCCCAAGCCGTGCAGGCGGGCAATAAATTCCAGATATTCTTTCACATATAAATCGAAATACAGCGGGTTGCTTTCGGGCAAATAACCAATTCGCTTTCTTACTTCCATCGAATTTTCAGCAGTGTCGAAACCACACACTTTTACATGTCCTTCGCTTTGCGGAATAAAACAAGTAATAATTTTCATGGTAGTACTTTTGCCTGCACCATTGGGCCCTAGAAAGCCCAATATCTCACCCGGCTTCGCTTCAAACGATAAATCGTTTACCGCTTTTTGCGAGCCATATATTTTAGTAAGATGCTGAACCTGAACCGACATATTTTTTGCTTGCTATAAACGCAAATTTTACCAACCTAATATATAGGCAAACATCAATGGCGCTACAATAGTAGCATCGCTTTCTACAATAAACTTAGGAGTATTAATATCTAACTTGCCCCAGGTAATTTTTTCGTTGGGCACGGCACCCGAATAAGAACCATAAGAAGTAGTAGAATCTGAAATCTGGCAGAAGTAGCTCCAAAAAGGCACATCATGCCATTCTAAATCCTGATACATCATAGGTACTACACAAATCGGAAAATCACCTGCAATACCACCACCAATCTGGAAAAAGCCCACACCTTTTCCGGCTGAATTTTTTCTGTACCAATCGCTTAGCCACGCCATATAATCAATACCACTTTTCATGGTAGTAGATTTTATTTCGCCTTTAATACAATAAGAAGCAAAAATATTTCCCATGGTGCTGTCTTCCCAGCCCGGACAAACAATAGGCAAATTCTTTTCGGCTGCAGCCAACATCCAGCTATGTTTGGGGTCTATTTCATAATATTGTTCCAACACACCGCTCAATAACATTTTATACATATACTCATGCGGAAAATAACGCTCGCCTTTATTATCTGCATCTTTCCATAGTTCAAAAATATGTTTTTGTAGCCTGCGGAAAGCTTCTTCTTCGGGAATACAAGTATCGGTTACGCGGTTAAAACCATTCTCTAATAGTTCCCATTCTTCTTGTGGTGAAAGGTCGCGATAGTTAGGCACACGTTTGTAATGTGAATGTGCCACCAAATTCATTAAATCTTCTTCAAGGTTTGCACCTGTACAAGAAATAATTTGCACTTTATCCTGGCGAATCATTTCGGCTAAAGAAATGCCCAATTCAGCAGTGCTCATGGCACCTGCCAGAGTAATCATCATTTTGCCCCCTTCATTAAGGTGAGCTTCATATCCTTTAGCAGCATCTACCAAAGCAGCTGCGTTAAAATGTCTATAGTGGTGGGTAATAAATTGCGAAACCGGACCTTTGCTCATTGTTCAATTTTTTATTGAGTTGCAAAGATAAAGTATTGTGTGTTTGTTGCTAAAGTAATATTCGTGAACTTATAAATCACGCTAAAATTTATTCTCATTCTCTAAATAAATTACATGCAGCAATGTTTCGCCAACAGCACCCAAAACATTTTTATCTATTATTGAGATATTATCGTCTTGCGTGTGCCAGCTTTCGTGAAACGAATATAGGTTTTGCGGGTGCAGTGAAATAATATCAATCATAGGAATATTACCAATAGTAGAAACATAATAGTGGTCGTCAGTTATAGGCGAAGTTTTCTGAAATAAGAAGTATTGTGTGTGCCCCAACTGATGCGCTTTGTTCCAAACCTTACGCATTAATTCAGGGTGCACTTGCATGGAAAAACCTTCTAACAAAAACGTACTGTTTTTGGCACCCACCATATCGAGCAAAATACCATACTTGGCAGTATAGTTAGGTACATGCTTATTCTTACTCCAGTACTGTGAACCCAAACAGTAAGAGTCTTGCATTTGTGGCAAATTGCTAAAGCCGGGTTGTCCATAATCTTCAGCATCGAACAAAATAATATCTATGCCTAATTCAGGCTTGTTGGTACTTAATACTCGTGCCAGTTCAAGTAACACAGCCACACCGCTGCCGCCATCATTAGCACCATCAATGGGAGTGCGCCATTTGCTTTGGTCTTTATCCTGGTCGCTGTAGGGGCGGGTGTCCCAATGAGCAGCAAGAATAATGCGCTTACTGTTTTCAGGATTAAACGATGCAATAATATTTTTAAAATTCAGAATAGTGCCATTGTATGCTTTGGCTTGTCCGGGTTGAATAATTACGGTGTCGGCAAGTTGAGATAGGGTAGAAGCTAACCATTCGGCACAAGCTGCGTGGCTTAATGAATTAGGCACGCGTGGGCCAAAAGAAATTTGTTTTTCAATATAACTAAATGCTGAATCGGCATTGAATTTTGGAACATCAATGCTAGCAGGTTCTTGTGGTGTATCAGGTTGTTTTTTTTCAGGTTCAGCATCGCAAGCAGCAATGAATAATAGCAAGCAAAAAGCGATGTATCTTGACAAACTGCTAATCCTAATTTTCCAATTTTCCAATATTCTCATTTTTCTGAATACTACAAATAGCTCCACTCGGTACCTTCTTTGCCGTCTTTCAATTGCACACCAATTTTTTTCAATTCGTCTCTCACCTTATCGGTAGTGGCATAGTCTTTTTTTGCACGTGCTTCGTTACGAATTTCAATTAACAATTGCATTAAACCATCGGTAATGCCATTATCTTTTTCTTCTTCAGCATTTAAGCCCAGTATATTCGTTATAAAATCGTTGAAGGTAGTTTTCAGAAAACTGAAAGTGTTTTCGCTAATACTATCAATATCTAAATGCTTGTCTTTAAACGAATTTATTTTTGAAGCCAGTTCAAACAAATTTGCCAATACCATAGCCGTATTGAAATCATCGTTCATATAATGAGTACAATCTACACACAGCTTTTCTATTTCTTCATCTAATGCACTGTTGGTTGAAGATAAAGTGTTGCTTTGCTGTAAGGTGTTCAGAATACTTAAAGCATTCATTAATCTTTTCAAGCCTTTTTCGGCAGCAGTAAGTGCCTCATTAGAAAAATCTAAAGTGCTGCGATAGTGCGATTGTAAAATGAAGAAGCGAATGGTCATAGGGCTATAACCTTTTGCCAGCAACGGATGATTGCCTGTGAAAAACTGTTCTAAGTTTACTGCATTGCCTAACGACTTGCCCATTTTTTGACCGTTAATGGTAATCATATTGTTGTGCATCCAGTAACGCACCGGCTCTTTGCCGCAACTGCCCACGCTTTGTGCTATTTCACATTCATGATGCGGAAATAATAAATCCATACCACCACCATGTATATCGAAAGTTTGCCCCAAATATTTGCTGCTCATAGCGCTACACTCAATGTGCCAACCGGGAAAGCCTTTGCTCCAAGGCGAGTCCCATTGCATAATGTGTTCGGGCGATGCTTTTTTCCAAAGGGCAAAATCATTAGGGCTTCGCTTTTCATCTTGCCCCTCTAAATTTCTGCGTTCGTTGCCGGCACCTGCTTCTAATTCCTCCACTACTCTGCCCGAAAGTTTTCCGTATTGATGTTGCGCATTGTATTTCAGCACATCGAAATATACTGAGCCTTTTACCTCGTAAGCAAAACCATTGGCAATAATTTCTTCAATCATTTTTATTTGCTCAGGAATATGTCCGCTGGCACGTGGCTCAATGCCCGGGGGCAACACATTTAAAGCCTGCATGGCTTCATGATATTTATTGGTGTAGTGTTGCGCTACTTCCATAGGCTCCAGTTGCTCTACACGTGCCTTTTGTGCAATTTTATCTTCGCCTTCATCGGCATCGTTTACCAGATGTCCTACATCGGTAATGTTTCTCACAAAGCGCACTTTGTAACCTGAATGTTTTAAATATCTATACACCACATCGAATGTAACTGCCGGACGGGCATGACCTAAATGCGGCTCGCCATAAACAGTAGGGCCACATAAATACAGGCCCACAAATGGCGGGTTAATAGGCTGAAATAATTCTTTCTGACGGGTTAAACTGTTGTAAACAAATAATTCTGACATAGCGCAAAAATACTTGTTTTATAGTTCCATCAAAGATTCTAAATTTTCTTTAATCTGAAATAGTACTTTTGTTTTTAACGATGCCTTTCCGATTAATTTTTTTCCACTTTCAGTAAGCATATAATTTTCATCGTCCACAATGAAAACTAACTTTTTTTCAACGAGCAGCTTAATGGCGTTTTCAAATTCTTTATTAGTAGGTATTGCACAATTTATAGCATCTGCAGCAAGCAGAATTTTATTTCTGTTGGCAAAGTTGTTTTCTGATGCTAAAGCTGTAGCTAATAAAATCCATGAAACCGTTTGCTTTTCAGCATTACTCATAAATTTTTCTGAATGGTTTTGCGTATTCTATTTGTAACGATAACTCTAACAGTAATCTATCTTGTCCTAAAGGGGCAATTAAATGAGCCCCAACAGGCAGCCCTTCTGAAGAAATGCCCAACGGCAAAGATATTGCCGGTGAGCCGGTAATGTTTTGTAACCCTGTATATGAAGCAAAACTTACGGCACGTCTTGAAATTTCTTCATAAGGCAAAGTAGGGTCGAAGTAGCCAATTTTAGGAACCGAATGTGATAATACAGGGGTAAGCGCAATATCAAATTCATTAAATGCACTTTCTATTTGCGCGCCTGTTTTTTTCAGCAAATTAAGGCTTGATGGTAATTTGGTAACGTTGCCTGTAAAATGTTTGCTTAGTCCGGTAGTAAAGTTTTCCAATTCGTCTTTTTTCATTTTGGCATTCAACACAATGCGACTAAGGTCTTTCATGAAAAAAGCCAAAAACCCATAGTAACGCAAAAAGTGGTTGGCCATAAAATCTACATCAACAGGAAACGGACGACATTCTACATAATGTCCCAAATCTTCTAAAAGTTTTGCGGTTTCTTTTATCGTTTTTTGTGTGTCGGCATCCTGATGCCCCATTTTGCCTTCAGGCAAATTTTCGTAATACACAATTTTCAATCGCTTACTTATCGGTTGTAAATTGTTGCCAATAGGAGGCAGTTTTTTATTCTGATAATGTTGCTCAGCAGCAGTATAAAAGGCAATGGTGTCTCTTACGCTTCGGGTTAAAACACCTTCGTAGCCAATGTTTATGGGTAAAGCATCGGAGCCTTCAAAATTTTTTAACCGATTGCGGCTGGGCTTTAAGCCTACCAGGCCACAGCACGATGCCGGAATGCGTGTAGAGCCTGCACCATCATTGGCCATAGCAATAGGCACTACACCCGATGCTACCATAGCTGCCGAACCCGATGATGAGCCGCCCGGTGTATAATCAGTATGCCAGGGGTTGCGTGTAATGCCCCACTTGGGGTTTTCGGTGCTGCATATCAGGCCAAACTCGGGTAAGGATGTTTTACCAATAACGTTTAAACCGGTAGATATAAACTGGTTTACAAATTGACTGTTTCTTTTAGCCGGCTTTGCCTCAAATGCTTTTGTACCAAACTGCGTTGGTACACCTTTCATGTTTTCATTATCTTTTACAAAGGTGGGCACCCCGTTGAAAAACCCATTAATTTGAGTGGCATTTTTTCTGGCTTCATCATAATGTTTATAAACTATTGCGCCAAGATGTACGTCTGCTTTTTCTGCACGGTTAATGGCGGCTTCTATAATTTCCCGGGGCGAAACTTTTTTGGCAGCAATTGCTTCTGCTATGCCTACGGCATCTAAATTTCCAAGGGCATCGTTTTCAAAAGTGTGTATTTTTTTCATAGGCCGAAATTAAGGTTTTGTTTTTTATAGAGCTGCAGGTTTTACGGGTAACATATATCACCATTTTGGCAAAATAATATTTATACATTTAGCTGATAAAAATTAAAAATTATGAAAGCAAACATGGGTTCAATTGATAGAATTATTAGGCTTGTAATAGCCATGATTCTAGCTGCGTTTTATTTTACTGATACCATTACCGGCACAGTGGGCATTGTATTTTTAATAGTTGCAGCAGTATTTACACTTACCAGTTTGGTAAGTTTCTGTCCGCTTTACACGCTTTTAGGTATAAATACCTGCGGATTAAAAAAATAAATCTTTGCTCTTTGGCAACAAAACACCTTTAATGGTCTTAAAACGCTTTTTACAGAATCGTTTTTGAGGTGTTTATTTTTTAACTTGAAATGACACAAAAGTATTTGGTGTCAGGCATGTGCTTTTTATTAAGTCAATACTTTTCAGACATTTAGTATTGCTATTTTTCGGTTAAATAATTATGTAAAAATGTAGTGACAAGAAATAAAAATAGTAAGGGCTATTTTTTCTTGTTTTACGAAATTTTACTCCACTTCTTAGCTTCACTTTTTTGGTTCAGCAGAAACTGTTTCAGTTTAAAATTATTGGGGTGTTGTAGTTGTGGGTCCTGGTCTAAAATTTCTTGTGCGCTGTTGCGTGCTTCTTGTAATATTTTTTGGTCTTTAGCTAAATCGGCAATGTGCAAATTCAAATGTCCGCTTTGCGAAGTGCCTTCCATATCTCCCGGCCCACGCAATTGCATATCTACTTCGGCTATTTCAAAACCATCATTAGTTTGCACCATGGTTTGCATACGCTTTTTGCCATCGGCACTTAATTTATTCCCGGTTACCAAAATACAATATGACTGATGCTCGCCACGCCCCACTCTGCCGCGCAACTGGTGTAGTTGCGATAAGCCAAATCTTTCTGCGCTTTCAATAATTATCATAGAAGCGTTAGGCACATTAACCCCTACTTCAATAACTGTGGTGGCTACCATAATTTGCGTTTCGCCTTTTACAAAACGATTCATTTCATATTCTTTAGCATCGGCTTTCATTTTGCCGTGCACAATAGAAAGGCGGTATTCGGGCAACGGAAATGCACGACTCATACTTTCGTAACCATCCATTAAATCTTTGTAATCCATTTTCTCCGATTCTTCAATAAGCGGATATACCACATACACCTGCCTGCCTTTGGCAATTTCTTCTTTCATTAACCCAAATATGCGCAGCCTTTGTGCATCGGTCATCCAAGCGGTGGCAATGGCTTTTCTTCCGGGCGGCATGGTTTTAATGGTAGAAACATCTAAGTCGCCATATAACGTCATGGCTAAAGTGCGGGGTATAGGCGTGGCAGTCATTACCAATACATGCGGAAAAATTTCGTTCTTCTCCCAAAGTTTTGAGCGTTGCTCTACACCAAAACGATGCTGCTCGTCAATAACTACAATGCCAATATTCTTAAACTGAACAGTGCCTTCAATAAGTGCATGAGTGCCAATTAAAATATGTATTTCGCCTTCGGCAAGTTGTTCTAAAATGGTTTTACGTGCTTTGCCTTTTACCGAGCCGGTAAGCAATTCAACTGTTACAGGCAACTCGCCTAAGTAGGTTTTTATGGTTTCAAAATGTTGCTGTGCCAGTATTTCGGTGGGTGCCATTAAACAAGCCTGAAAGCCATTGTCAACTGCCATTAGCATACATAGCAATGCAACAATAGTTTTGCCGCTACCCACATCGCCTTGCAGCAAACGATTCATTTGCTTACCCGATATTACATCGTTTCTTATTTCTTCCAATACCGTGCGCTGGTCGAGTGTAAGTAAAAAGTTTTTGGCTATTAACGATTTGTATAGCTCGCGTAAATGGTTGTCGTTTTCTTTAGAGAAAATGAAACCCTTTACCACATTTTTGCGCTTTATTTTTTGCGCCAGCAAGCGAATTTGAATAGTAAAAAATTCTTCAAACTTTAGTCTGCCTCTTGCTTTCTGAAGCAGCGTTTCGTTTTCAGGAAAATGTACATTGCGCAAGGTTTCATAGCGACCTAAGAAGCGATATTTTTCAAATAAATACTGCGGAAAAAATTCGGGGGTATCATCGGGTGTTAATTCTGAAACTACTGTGCGCATGAGCTTAGCCAAGCCCTTACTGTCTAAACCTTTGGCTTTCATTTTTTCGGTGCTGGAATACATGGGCTGCAAACCTTTGGCAACCGTTTTGTTTTCTTCAGCACTTACCAGTTCCAGTTCGGGGTGTACTAAATTCAGCCGGTTATTAAAGTAGCTGGGTTTGCAAAACACTATATATTCTTCGTTGGGCTTTAACGATTTTTTTATCCATTGTGCCCCCTGAAACCAAACAAGTTCTATGTTGCCTGTATCGTCAGAAAGTATTGCGGTGAGGCGTTTGCCTCGCTGTTGCCCTACTTCCTGTATGTTTCTGATAATGCCTTTAACCTGAATATAGGCTTCATCGCTTTGTATTTCGGCTATTTTGTAAACGCGCGAGCGGTCTATATAGCGGTAAGGATATTGAGAAAGTAAATCGCCAATGGTAAAAATGCGCAGTTCTTTTTTCAGAATATCGCCCCGTTGCGGGCCAACGCCTTTTAAATATTCAATTGGCTTTTGTAGAAATGTACTCAAGTTGAAATTTTAGGTTTCACTTGTTGAAGGTAATAGCAATGCCTTTAATTTTTACATTGCTTTCCGAAGAAAATAATTTTTATGCGTTTAGCATTACCGGCATTACCAGCATTAAAATTTCTTCTGCTTCATCTTTTTCTACCGGAAACAAAACGCCTGCACGATTGGGGCTTGAAAGCTCTAAGGTAATATCATCGCCTTCCATTACATTCAGCATTTCAATTAAAAACTTGGCATTGAAACCAATTTCCATATCGTTGCCTTCGTAAGAGCAATTTAGTTTCTCGTTTGCTTCGTTAGAAAAGTCAAGGTCTTGCGCAGAAATTTGTAGCTCGTTACCTGTAATTTTTAATACTACCTGATTGGTGGTTTTGTTAGCAAAAATGGCAATACGCTTTAATGAGTTTTGCAATTCTGCTCTTCCAATAGCCAGATGATTAGGGTTGTTGGTAGGTATTACGGCATTATAATCGGGGTAGCGTGCATCAATTAAGCGGCAAATTAAATTGGCATTGCCAAAACTGAAAAACGCATTAGAGTTGTTGTAAGAAATATTTACTACGGTATCATCAGTAGGTAAAGCTGTTCTTAAAAGGTTTAAAGCTTTTTTAGGAACTATAAAGGCTGAAGCACTATCGCTTTTAGCATCGGTTCTTCTGTAACGAACCAGTTTGTGTGCATCGGTAGCTACGAAAGTAGTGCCTTCCTGGTCGAGCTGGAAGTACACGCCTGTCATGGCGGGGCGCAATTCATCGTTGCTTACTGCAAAAATGGTTTTGGCTATGGCCTTGCCTAATACATAAGCACTAATATTAAGATTGGTTACATTTTCAGCCACAGGAATTTTGGGGAAATCGTCTCCGTTTTCGCCACTTAGTTTATACTTACCGTTTTCAGAAGTAATTTCTACTCCATTGGTTTTACCATCTATATTGAATGAAAGCGGCTGTTCAGGCAAGGTTTTCAGAATGTCGAGCAACATTTTTGCGGGAATGGCAATTTTTCCGCTGTCTTTAGAGTCAACTTCCATATTGCTGGACATAGAAGTTTCCAAATCGGTAGCAAACACAGTAAGCTTGGTTTTATTTACATCGAAAAGGAAGTTTTCTAAAATGGGCAATACGTTGTTAGAACTAATTACACCGCTTATTAACTGCAATTGCTTTAATAATGCGCCAGTGTTCACTATGAATTTCATGCTTGCGATTTAGATTTTCAACAAATATAAAGATTTGATGTGTTGACTATGGTAATGGCAGTGTTAAAAGATTTACACATTAACCCGGCAGAAAATCAACACAGTAAGACAGTGGCATTGCTTTTATGATTTCTTGGGCAAAAAATCGTCTTTTATTCTGAATAGTTTTCCGAATACAAATTCCTGAATAACCACAAAGCCTAAATCGTTATTTACTACTGCCCAATAGCGATCGACATCATATTTTACAGGGTTGCCATCAGCATCGAACTGGGTTTTGCTTCGCTGGCTTACTTCCATTTTATACACTTCCATTTCTACCGCCTTGCCTTTTAACGGCACTACACGCATTTTCAGAAATGGTTTTTCGGTAGTTAACACATATTCTTTTCTGGGGTTATCGTTTTCGATAGATTCGGCATTGATGTAGCTGAATGAGTTGAGGTATTGGTTTACGCCTGTTGCAAAAAGCGGAAGGTTTTCTGTGTTTTCGGGCATATCGAAACCATTTCTGTTGTTTCTTACCAAAGTAAATGATTGTTCGGGGGCGTAGCTCCACTGTAGGGAAACTTCTTTTATATCATCTATCTGATAATCGAAAATGGTGGTGCTGCGCCAGTCTTTTTCATCGAGGAAATAGCGCGGGTTTACATTGCCGCTAAAGCCCGGAATGTGTACCACATAGGGTTTGGAAGCAGTTTTTCCGTCTATTTCCATTATCATGGGCGTGCCCAGGCCATCAAGGGTTTCGCCCCCTACAAAATATACTTTAGAGGGTGTTGTGTTGTTATTTTCATAAATTTCAACTTTTGTAGAAGTAGTAGCCAGTTCTTTAATTACATTGTTATACATGCGCTCGGTTACGGGGTAATCTACTCTTATTCTGCGCATGGTTTCGAGCAGCATATTTATTTTGGCTTTGTAGGCTTTGTATTTTCCATTTACCATCCACAGGCCATCTGTTTTTTCGAGCAATACTTTTTTTCCGCCTTTATCGGCCATAAAAATTTTGGTAACCTTATCGGTACTTTCTAAATGAAAAGCCTGCTCGGCTTCCGGGGTTGCCTTTGGCTTTTTATTCAAAATAAAATAGCCTGCCACAGCAGCAAGCAAAACAATAAGAATAACAATAACAGGGGTTTTATTCATTGGTAACGGGTTATGCTGAAAAGAATGACGTGGCAAATTTACGGCTTTATGAATGCACGATAGTTTTTTTAATTTTTTATTAGCGGGAAGCAACTATTGCAAAAATTGAAGCCGTGATTTTGATTTTTTGTGAATAGAGGGTGAAATAATGGTTGCTTTTTGGCGACTTTTTTGGGTAAATGAAGAGGTTTTGAGGTAGGCTGTGTTGATTTATTGTTACAAAGGGTAATATATGGGGCTTGCAGAGGGTATTTTTTGGGTAGGTTGTGGCTTTTTAGCTACGAATAGTGGCGTTTAGTGCCACTACTGTCGCATTTAGTGCCACTGCTGTGGCGTTTAGTGCCACTGCTGTCGCATTTGTTGCCACTACTGTGGCGTTTAGTGCCACTACTGTGGCATTTAGTGCCACTACTGTCGCATTTAGTGCCACTTTTGTCGCGTTTAGTGCCACTACTGTGGCGTTTAGTGCCACTACGACTTTATTTTTTTAAAAAAAGTATTGAAAATGGGTATTAAAAGGTGCATTTACTTTATGTGGTGAATGAAATTGTATTTGTAATATCGGCTGTAAATATTGATTTTACTTGGTTTTCAGCTATTAGTTATAGCATCCGTTAGTTATTAACCGGATTGCAAGCCTTAGAACAGGTGGGGGGAATTGTAAATTGAGTGTCGGGTATGATTTTTTAATCAGAGATTAAATAACACTAAGGCATAGTCGGGAGAATATGCCTAGCGGAGTTTGATGCTACTTATAAACCCGCAAGGTTTTGGAAACCTTGCGGGTTTGGATAGAGGTACTGCCGAAGAAACCTTTCGGGTTTCCCATTTCTAATGGCTAAAGGCTCACGCGCGGGGGCAGTGAATGAAAGGTAGGGGTTGGGTTTAGTCGGATTGCAAGCCTTAGAACGGGTGGGGGGAATTGTAAATTGAGTGTCGGGTATGATTTTTTAATCAGAGATTAAATAACACTAAGGCATAGTCGGGAGAATATGCCTAGCGGAGTTTGATGCTACTTATAAACCCGCAAGGTTATGGAAACCTTGCGGGTTTGGATATAAGTACAACCTAATAAACCTTGCGGGTTTGGATAGAGGTACTGCCGAAGAAACCTTACGGGTTTTTGGTAGTGGGTTAAATAAAGAATTTTGTTTTATGTTTATTTTATTAAACCAATATAGTTATGAGTGTACAGTTATGTGCCATAGCCAAACATAATTTAGATACCACCGATTTAGAGGCTACCGCTAAAGAGGCTATTAAACGATTAGACACTTTAGTATTGGGGCGCACAGTTGATAATACTAATGGCTTAATTACTAAAAGTGCAGGGGGATGGGAATATAGAGTAGATTATGATATTTGGGATGAAGAGCCCTTGCCCGATGATACTCCTGTACCGCATATTGATTTTAACGGACCTTATTGTTTGTTTCCTACTATTTATAAGCAATGTATAGAAGTAAGTACCATTTACAGATATGGTCTTATTTATCAAAACTATCAGTTAAACTGGTTTAATAAGTTTAGAAAAGAATTGTATGATTTTGTAAAACTATTTGGTGTAGAGGAGGTAATATATTTGCCCGATAATGCTTCTTTACTGGCCGGATATTTAGATATGGTTTGGAGTACTGACAATATAAGTTATGAAGAAGTGAAAGCCACTTTGTTAAAAGAGATGGGTGGGCCTGTTACCGATTTTTCAAAACTGAAAGATTATGGCAACATCTATATTGAAAATAGACTTGAATATTTTTTAGATGATTTTAAAGATTTAAAAAGCAGATAATCTTAGCCTTTATTTATGAGTACAATATTATGCGCCATAGCCAAACATAATTTAGATACCACCGATTTAGAGGCTACCGCTAAAGAAGCCATTAGACGATTAGATACTTTAGTATTGGGGCGCACAATTGATAATATTAATGGCTTAATTACTAAAAGTGCAGGTGGCTGGGAATATTATATTAATGAAGGTACTATGCAAGATGCACCCTTTCCTAGTAATGAGGAGATTATACCGAATATTGATTTTAATGGGCCTTATTGTTTGTTTCCAAATATTTATAAAGAATGTTTAGTTATATCTACTATTTACAGGTATAGCCTTATTTACCAAAACTATCAGTTAAACTGGTTTAATAAGTTTAAAAAAAGAATTGTATGATTTTGTAAAACTATTTGGTGTAGAGGAGGTAATATATTTGCCCGATAATGCTTCTTTACTGGCCGGATATTTAGATATGGTTTGGAGTACTGACAATATAAGTTATGAAGAAGTGAAAGCCACTTTGTTAAAAGAGATGGGTGGGCCTGTTACCGATTTTTCAAAACTGAAAGATTATGGCAACATCTATATTGAAAATAGACTTGAATATTTCTTAGATGATTTTAGGGATTTAAAATAAAAATACAATGCTTAAAAACCCTTATGCACCAAACTAAACCCGCAAGGTTTTAAAAACCCCGTAATCCATAGCACTTAATTAAACCCGCAAGGTTTTGGAAATCTGCACCAAACTAAACCCGCAAGGTTTTGGAAACCTTGCGGGTTGGGATAGAGGTACTGCCGAAGAAACCTTGCGGGTTGGTTAATTAAAAAGACTATCGGTAAAAACTATTTCGCTTATGGGAGTATTGCCAAAATCTACAGGCTTATTTAAGGTTATTAATTTGTTTAAAGGAAATAAAGTAACCTTATCTACTTCTATAAGTTTGGTTACTAAATCATTTAAGCTTTCGTGTTTGAATTTTTTACAATTTTCGATAATTAAATCATCTATAACCTTATAATCAAAATCTGACAAAACAAGCACTTCATTGCTGCCTAAAAGATTGCAAAATTGTAGTGCTTCTTTTCTTAGTGTAAGAAATTCATCTTTGTTTTTGTAATAGCTGAAATTGATTTGTAAATCTTCTATAAATAAACTCCAAGCACCATTATAATCTACATCTATTTCAAAGAAGCCCGATGGAAAAATTGTGAGTAAGAAGAAACTGTCTAAAAAACAATATTGGTAAATTTCTCCTCCATCGCTCTCATGATGTTTCTCGACAATAAGCTCATGAGTGTCTAAATATTTAAAGTCGAATAATTTTTCACTATCATCTTCATAATCAACAAGCTTAATATTTGTTTCCAAGCGATGTGCTAAATCGGTAATCATATCTGTAACAGTATTCAGGTTTAGATTAGATTTTCCGATTAAATTTATTTGCTTGCCTCTGCTCATTGATTATTTATTATTGGTTGTAAATGTAATAAACCGAAAGGTTTGATGCTGCTTATAAACCCGCAAGGTTTTAAAAACCCCGTAATCCATAGCACTTAATTAAACCCGCAAGGTTTTAAAAACCTTGCGGGTTTGAATTGTAAGATGTGCCAGAGTAAAATACAGATTATTTTAATTTCTTTTCTTTATCCCATGCTGCTACTAATGCTTTCCATAGTTTCATAGTTGCTCTTTTGTGCTTTGCTGTTTGTTCTTCGTTAAGTTGTGCTGTTAAGAAATCTTCTAAGGCATTGAGCCATTTGTTTTTAATTTTTACTTTAATCTTCTTCATTGTTTAAATCTCTTTTACCTAGATTAAGCCTTTCATCAAATAAATATTTGTAGCTGTTTTTGATGTGTTTTTGCTGTATTGTTCTAAATCTCTCGGGCCAAAATATTTTATACAAATCGAAACCGAAATGATATAGAATATAACCCAACCTGCCATACATTTTGTGAGTATCATCTACCCATGTGTGCATGTCTAACACAAAACAACATTTCCATATAAACACTTCTTCTTTTGATAAATCTTTTACTCTAAGGTCTTTCTTTAAATACTCTTTTATAACGGGTATTTCTTCAATGACTTCAGGCTTTTTTTTATACCTGCCTCTGCGTGTAAAATATATTCTTCGGGCATCGATATTATACTGCCAGCAAATGGTGGCAAAATCGTTCATAAAATCGCCAAAGTCTTCGTAGTAGCAATAGGTATCGGCAAGACGACACACCTGATAGGTTAGTTGTTTTAATTTTTTTCTGCTTTCGGTATCGAGTGTAATGGGCTTCATGGTTATTTATTATTGTTTGTAAATGTAATAAACCGAAAGGTTTGATGCTGCTTATAAACCCGCAAGGTTTTAAAAACCCCGTAATCCATAGCACTTAATTAAACCCGCAAGGTTTTGGAAATCTGCACCAAACTAAACCCGCAAGGTTTTGGAAACCTTGCGGGTTGGGATAGAGGTACTGCCGAAGAAACCTTGCGGGGTTCGGTAATAGTATTAATCAAACAAAAAATCTAGTTTCGGAGTAACGGGTGTTTGGTGTATTCTTTTAAACTCATCTATATTGCCATACCAGTTTATTACTTGGTTTCTTTCAAGTTGGGTGGGCTTGTTGCTTAACAAAACATGATATGATGAATATTGCCAAGCTTCCATGCTTTTAACAAAACCATGATGTACAGGGTTGGCATGTATGTAATGAATAAGCTGTGTAAAATAGCTATCATTGCTTACGGCTTTTCGTTGCACATTATCTAAAAATAAACTGCCTTTGCGATTATACATTTTATTAAATGCTTTGGCATAGCTGTTTAAAAAATTGCTGAAACATTGTGTAACATATTTATTCGCTTCAAATGCTTCGCTACTTTTCGATTTTTCTTTTTGTTCGTAATGTGCCTTTATTTCATCAAAACTTTTAATTTGAATTAAAAAATGGAAATGATTAGGCATTAAACAATAAGCAAAAGTGTTTGCAATGGGTGATATATAATCTTTGTATCGTTTTAAGAACCAAATATAATTTTCATTACTTCTAAAAATGTTTTCGTTACCATTTCCATGATTATATAAATGGTAATATGCTTCAGGCTGAAAGGCTGTTCTATTATTTCCCACAAAATAAAATTATGAAAAACAAATAAACCTAAAAGGGCTTTATAAACCAATCCATAGCCCAAAATTAAACCTGCAAGGTTTTTAAAACCTATAACCTACAACCCTTGATTAAACCCGCAAGGTTTTTAAAACCTTGCGGGTTTAAATATTAACTTTTCAAAAAGCCTAAGCTATATACTTGCGGTTGTAGTTTTTCGCTAAGGGTTTGGTAGGCTTCTTTAAAGGGTTTAAAGTTGGTGGGTTTATAATCGCCACTTTTATCGCGGGCTTCGAGGGCTTTGCGTACCTGATACCAGCCTACATCGGGGCGGTTCAGTTTTAGTTCTTCACGAACGGTGTGTACATCGGTTTGCGAGAAATAGGCTTGCCATAGTTTTTGGCCTTCGGCTAAAACGGCTTGGGCTTCGGGGCTTAGCTGGTGGGCGTGTTTGGGGTATTTTGTCATCCCCCTACCCCCTTCAAAGGGGGACAGGCTTTCCTGTGTTTCGTTCGGTATCGACTTTTCAAAAGTGGGCAGATTACCCTTCGACAAGCTCAGGGTGACATCTTCTTCATTTAGGGTTGGCAGGTTGTGGAGGTATTGCACCATAAAATCGCTTTCGAAGCGGTCGGGGGCGTTTACTTCGGCTTCGGTGTAAGGTATAAAGTGGTTTACGAGGCTCCATGTTTTGCCGTTCCATTCTAAACCATTAGCGCCTGCGGTAAGGTTGCTGCCATTAAAGAGCATCCATATTAGGCAATCGCTTTTAAACTCGTTGCTTAATGGTTGGGTAGGTTGTAAAAACTGGTCGCGGTCGTTTATCCATGTGGGTTTTATTAATCGCCTTACGGAAAATACTATAGCGGCTTGCCAGAGGTTTTCTTCTGTTAAATAAAATCCATGTGCATCACCCCACATAGAAGAAAATAAAGCTGTTTGTGTTGATGAGTGTTGTAAGTCATTATTCTGACACCACATGTAGGCTATTGCATCATCTGACCATTTGTTCAAATACTTTTTTGATGTGTAAGGCGATACAGTGTTCTTTAAAGGAACAACTTCAGTTTTATTGGCTTTTGGTCTCTTTATCCATGCGTTTAAAAAAGATTCATTGGGGAGATTATAAAATAATTTCTCTCCAATAGGTTTTGCATTCTTATCTAAAACATCTGTAGCTATTTCTATAAGTTCATATCGTTTGGCATTAGGGGCGTTGTAAGTTTTCCAAATTAAAAAGCCGATAGGAAAATTACCTTTCAGCCCATCGAATGCTTTGCTATGCACAATAAAGCCACCTAAATATTTGGCATTCCATGTTTCTCTGAACTTTTCAAAATTAGGTGCATTAACATATTTCAGTTTACTAAACATGGCTAAAGTAGCATTGGGCATTTCTTTAGCAATGCGGGCTACAAATTGGGTAAATAATTCGTTGCTGGCTTTACCATAATGCTGCATGGCAGTGTCGGCAATTTTAGTTTTAGCTACAGTGTCTTTACTGTCTTTACCTAATGTATTTCCTGCTTCCGCATAAGGCGGGTTAATGAGCACTAATATTTTTTTGTTTTGGGCAATGGCTTCTCTAAGGGGTGGTGGCACTTTGTTAGTAAGTGTGTAGTCTATAGTGCCTTCATCGGTAATATCATCATTTAAATAATCATACTGAAAACGGGTAGCTGCCACACAGGTTTTGGTGGCTTTCATTATGTCTATGTCTTCGGCATCGAGGGTGCTCATGTAGAGGTTGCGGTGGTTGCTGTGTTTTACCTCTAAGTTGCCTACGCCACAGCACATATCCCACACAATGTATTCGCGCTGCCAGTTGTTGCCCAGGG
This sequence comes from uncultured Chitinophagaceae bacterium, assembly GCA_964543705.1. Taxonomy (GTDB): domain Bacteria; phylum Bacteroidota; class Bacteroidia; order Chitinophagales; family CAIOSU01; genus CAYSGX01. Next base: position 19,301 of record CAZIZP010000004.1, on the reverse strand, counting down.
TTTCGGTGAGTTTATCATAAGCTTTATCTACCACATGCAGCGGGGTGTAATAAGCCCCTTTAAAGCTGCGCTCATCGAGCGGTATTAAGTTATCGCGCCTTTCTAATAAGTAGTTGCGGTATTCGGTTTTGGGCGGCTTGTGGTATATAGCCCAAAACTGGCGGTAGCCTTCTTTATTGCCCAACTCATAAAGGTTGCCTTTCAGGCTGAAAACGGGTGCGTTGTTTTTATGCAACAGTTGGGCAGTTAAATTATCGTGGGTGGCAATGGTGCCATCGTGCATAATATCGGCAAAAAACAAGAGGGCATAATCTTCGTGGCTTACGCCTTGTATTTCGCGCCCAATCATTTGCATCCATTTATCAAACACTTGCTTTAGGTTGTCGGGTGTAATTTGGGTGCGCACGATATCGCCTTGCTGTATGGCGTTTTTAATGGTGCTGATAAATTCTTCTTCGTGGGTTTCTATTTTAAAAGAAACAAAGTGGGTGCCTATATATGCCGAAACGGCATCGAGTGCTTCTTGGGTATAGTTGCTGGCACTTTTGCCCCACTTAATGGTTTTCTTTTCTAAGAAGGGCAGCACATCGGCAGTTTTCATAATGGCTGCCTTGCGGGTATCTATTACACATAAAAACGGGGGCAGGTACTCGCCTTTATTCAAGGCTTGCTGTACATAGTGCAGCAATTGGGTAAACATGGCGTAGGTAGAGGTGTTGCCATTGTCTTTAGCTTCAAACCAAATTTCTTTGGTTTGTATGTCTATCAGGTTTTTAGAATAGCCTTTTAGCCCCAGTGCTTTTATATAAGCGTCTTTAACGTCTTCTTCGCTTTTGGCTTGTTGCAGTTTTTGGTAAAGGCTCATGTATAGGGTAAAAAATGTTTATGCAAACTTATGTATAAGTGATTAAATAAACCTTCAAGGGTTGGTGGGTATTTATTAAACCCGCAAGGTTTTGAATATCTGCATCTAATAAACCCGAAAGGTTTTGGAAACCCAAAATCTATAGCACTTAATTAAACCCGCAAGGTTTTGGAAACCTTGCGGGTTTGGATATAAGTACAACCGAATAAACCTTGCGGGTTTCCCATTGCTAATGGCTAAAGGCTCACGCGCTGGGGCAGTGAATGAAAGGTAGGGGTTGGGTTTAGTCGGACTGCAAGCCTTAGAACAGGTGCTCGCAATTGCAAATTTGGAAGAGCAGAAGTATATCAGTATTTGTTGTTAAAAAACCCTAATTATTTTTTGCCCGACAATTTATTTTTTGTCGGGCGTTTTATTCAGCATAAAAAATTGCTTTGCATGGAGCCTAACTTACAACCTACCTCGTTTTTTGAAAAGCTGAATGATAAAATTTCTAATTCGGTTTCGATAAAATTAGCTTCTATTGGCTTTTTAATGCTGATACTTTTGATTCCGGGCTCGATGATTCAATCGCTTATTTATGAGCGGGAAAGCCTGAGAGAACAAACAATTCATGAAATAAGTGCAAAGTGGGGTAATGAGCAAACTCTTGTGGGGCCGGTACTGAATATTCCGTTTAAAAAAGCGGTGCTGAATGCCAACGGAAAGCCTGTGATTTCGAAAGAAGTAATGCATATTTTGCCTGACCAGCTGAGTATAAGTGGCAATATAAAACCTGAAAAACGATACAGGGGAATTTATGAGGTGGTGGTTTATAATTCTGTATTAAATTTTTCGGGAAGTTTTGCCGGGGTAACTGCTGAAGCTATGGGCCTGAGCGATGCCGAAATATTATGGAATGAAGCATTTGTTTCTATCGGGATACCTGATATGAGAGGTATAAAAGAGAATATAGCGTTGAGCTGGAATGGAACAAAGAATGTACTGAATCCGGGTATCAGCACTAAAAATATTTCTGAATCGGGTGTTAGTTGCAGGGTGGCTGTATTGCCCGAAAATATAACTGAGCCTTATAAGTTTTCATTCAACCTGAATATAAACGGCAGCAAAAATTTAAACTTTATACCGTTGGGTAAGGAGACAAAAGTGGCACTTGCTTCTGACTGGAAAAATCCAAGTTTTGACGGGGCCTTTTTGCCTGAAAAAAGGGAAGTAACCGAGAATGGTTTTAGTGCTGAATGGAAGGTGTTGCATTTAAACAGAAATTATCCGCAATACTGGGCGGGAGCTTTACATAATGTGTATGATTCGTCATTTGGGGTAAACTTATTGCTGCCTGTGGACCAATATCAAAAATCTATGCGTTCGGCAAAGTATGCTATTATGTTTATATCGCTTACATTTTTAATTTTCTTTTTTGTAGAAATTCTGAACAGAAAACGCATTCATCCTTTTCAGTATATACTGGTAGGGCTGGCTTTAACGCTGTTTTATACGCTGCTGGTTTCGCTTTCGGAACATATTAATTTTAATTTGGCCTATCTGATAAGCTGTATTGGTATTATTGGCATGATTACTTTTTATGCTGCCAGTATTTTTAAAAATAAACTGCTTACTGCTATTCTTTCTTTAGTGTTGCTGGTATTGTATGGGTTTATGTTTATTACGCTTCAAATGCAAGACTATGCTTTACTGATAGGCAGCATTGGTTTGTTTGCTGTTTTGGCTACGGTGATGTATTTGTCGAGAAATATTAACTGGTATAGTATTAATAAAGATTGATGCCGTAATGTATTTTATAGGCAGAATGAAAATTTAAAAACATATTTGCCTATAAATTTTTATTGTGAACAGAATGATTAATAGCCCTCCTATTCCGAGGGCTATCGGAACCTCCCCTACAGGGAGCGGATGCTATGAATAGAGGGGCTTGGCGGGAAGAAGAACACGGCAAACAGAAAACAAAAAATGAAAGAGCAACTAAAAATATCTATTCGCTTTTTTGATAACCGCGAGGTGCGTGCCGTTTGGGACGATGAACATTCCAAATGGTGGTTTAGTGTATTGGATGTTGTAGGTGTACTGAACGAAGAACCCGACTATACTAAAACACGCAACTATTGGAAATATCTGAAAGCCAAACTTAAAAAAGAAAATAGTCAGTTGGTTAGTGTTACTACCCAACTGAAGTTAGTTGCGGCAGACGGTAAAAAGTATAAAACCGATATGCTTGATAGCGAGGGCATTATTGAGCTTTCCAAAAATTTTCCCAACAATAAGTCAACAAATTTTTTGGATTGGTTTCTCTACAGCGATACCAGTATTGATGGACAAAGCAAGAAGAAAGCCTACACGCTTTTTGAAAGTAATTTGATAAACGAATTTGAAGTAGGTACAACAAAGGGATTACAACAAATACACGCTTATCTGTTTGGTGGCTTGTATGAATTTGCAGGACAAATAAGAGAAAAGAGCATTTCTAAAGGAGGTTATCAATTCATATATGCTCAACATTTAAAAAGTGTGTTACAGCAAATAGATGCTATGCCCCATAAAACTTTTAATGAGATTATTGAAAAGTATGCAGCTATGAACAAAGCACATCCATTTATGGAAGGTAATGGCAGAAGCGCAAGAGTGTGGCTGGATTTAATGCTGAAAAAGGAACTTAAAAAATGCGTGGACTGGAGCAAAATAAGTAAAGAAAATTACATGAATGCTATGATTATAAGCACTGTTGATTATTCAGTTTTGGCTCAACTTATTTATGAAGCACTTACCAATAAAATAAATGACCGAGAATTGTTTATGAAAGGTATTGACTACTCATATTATTATGAGGAATGATAAAAGAAAATTTCGAATCGGCTCAATTTATGAGCTTCTTTGGTTGGTGTTCCCCTGATCTTCCGAATTTGTATATTCGGAAGAACGGTTTAAATGCATATTTGCCTGCAAATAAACGGCTTTCTGATATTCTTTCTCTTTGTATGCTTTTTAGGTTAACTTCACTATACTAAAAACATAAATTATGAAAACAAACAAAAACATTTTATTTGGCGTATTAATGCTGTTTTGCTCGGCTTCTTTATTGCTTTCTTCATGTGAGAAAGAAGTAGAAGGTGAATTTGATTTGAATTTGGGAACCATTACGGTTTCGGTTCCGCCTTTGGGGCCACCTTATAACGAGTATAAAACTTTCGCTTCTGAACTGGTTACTACTGGCATTGAAACAGCCCTGAACGAAAATGGTGCTTCTTTAGATGATATTCAATCTATAAAACTTAAAGCATTAAGCACTGCTGTTACCGCACCTGCCGGGGCTACTTTTGATGAGGTATTGTTTATGGAAGCTTATTTATTATCGCCCGGAAATGACAGCACCAAACTTGCTTTTACTGAAGGCGATTTAAACGGTTTATCATCGGTAGATTTTTCTTCTAATTTTTCAGATGTTTCGCAGCATGTAAAAAATGATGCCGTGACTTTGCTGATAAGAGGCTTTATTGAAAATGCCATTCCGGTTACTTCTACGCTTGATGTAGATTTTACGGTTACCGTAAAAATTAAAACGAAGAAGTAAGTTTTTTTAAGCATGTATATAACAAAAAACCCCTTGGGAATAAATCCTCAAGGGGTTTTTCGCACTAAAACCAAAACCAACTTTATATTATTTAACCTGAATTGTTTTATTTTCTATACCGGGTTTAACAGTAGTTTTTGAAGCGGCATTTTCAAATTTCAATATTTGAGTATTTCTGAAACCTACTGAGTTGAATACAAACATTTCTGATTTGTTATCGGCAAGTGCAATACCATTCATAAAGCCATTGTTGCCCGATGCAGCAGCAATTTCAACCGGAGTTCCGAATTTTTCTTTGGTAGTGCCACGGCTGGCTGTATAAATTTTATCGCCAGACAAGATGAAGATTTCTTTCTCATCGTTGGTTAAGTAGCAACTCATATTGTTGTTAATATCAGCTACATCAATATCTAACTTAACCGGTGTACCAAACTTTTCGTTTATAGAAGCTCTTTCGGCAAAATGGAAAGTAATGCTGCTGCCTTTTTGCTTGGTGAAATATACTCTTAAGCCATCTTTTGATAACCAAGGGTAGCTTTCTGCCATAGTAGCATCGTTTAATTCGTCTAAAGAGCGAATGTTAACGAAGCCGCCATCTATTTTTTCGGCCATGTATAAATCGTTTCCTTTTTGAGTGCCATCTACGCTGCTTACAAATATCATTTGCGATTCATCGCCATTTAAAGAAGGCATTACAATATCGTAACCTTCATCGTTACCTACACCGGTAAGACGAGTGGGCTTGCCAAAATCTTCGCTTTGTTTGCCACGAGCCATTACATATAATTGCTTGCTGCCGCGCATGTTTTGAGAAGTAAAATATAGCTTGTTGCCATCTTTACTTAACTGGCCTACCAAAGGCATTACTTCAGGACCAGTGTTAACTACACCTGAGTAACGGAAGTCGAAACGACTATCGGCAGCCGGAGCAGCAGATTTTAAATCTAATACTGAAGTAGTGTGGTTGCTGATAAAAAATGCAGAAATTAAAGCAAATCCTGCTACATAAAGTCCGCGCTTGTTAAACGTTTTCATAAAAAGACGATTTTAATTTGTCTTTATTACGTAGCCCCGGGAAAAAGGTTACATGCCTGATAAATTTTTTTCATTTAGTTTTCTTTTAGCGTATGTTTTTGCTGAACACGAATTATCTTCATGCTGTTAGAGGGTATATTTCTATGCTATGTCCAGTTTATTAAAAGACTTACCATTTTCCATTTTTACTGAAAAGCTTTCGTGGCAGCTGCAACAGCCCTTGCCCGGCTATGAGGCGCAGTATAAAATGGCACGCGAGTTTAGAGAGCACCCGCTTGAAACTGAAAGATACCATGCCAATGCACGTCTTGGGGCTGTGCTTATTCTATTTTATCCGGAAGGAACGCAAATAAATACGGTATTAATTCAGCGCCCTACCTATGAGGGCGTTCATAGTGCCCAGGTGGCTTTTCCGGGCGGTAAAAAAGATGAAAGCGACAATGATTTAATTGAAACTGCTTTAAGAGAGGCTGAAGAAGAAGTAGGGGTGAAGTGTAAAAGTGTAGTTGTGGCAGGCGAATTAACGAAGCTGTATATTCCGCCCAGTAATTTTTTAGTTACGCCTGTGGTAGGCTTTTGCAGCCAACAGCCTTCATTTGTTCCGCAGGAAAAAGAAGTAGATGAAATACTGGAAGTAAATGTAAATACTTTACTACAGGAAGATATTGTTTCAGAAAAAACCATTTACCTGCAACACAATATAAACCTTAGAGTAAAATATTTTGATATACATGGCAAAACCGTTTGGGGTGCTACTGCCATGATGATTGCAGAGCTGAATGAATTACTAAAAAGATTATAGCAGCACTTTAATATGCCCAGCGAATGAGTGCTGAAGCCCAAGTAAACCCGCTACCGAAAGCTGCCAGACAAACCAAATCGCCTTTTTGGGCTTTTCCCATTTCTACAGCCTCGCTTAATGCAATGGGAATAGAAGCTGCGGTAGTGTTTCCGTATTTGTGTATGTTGTTATATACCTTATCGGCAGGTATTCCCATAGATTGCTGCACATATTCAGCAATACGAATATTGGCCTGATGAGGAATAAGCAGATTTAAGTCTTGAATGGTTAGGTTATTATAATCTAAGGCTTCTTTAATTACTTCCGGAAATCGTTTTACGGCATTTTTGAAAACCAGTTGACCATTCATATAGGGCAAGAAGCGGCCTTCATCTATCATTTCGTGGGTATAGCGTTGCTTAAGATTACTTCCCGGATGCTCGAGCATTAATTCTTCAGCATAGCGGCCATCGGAGTGTAAATGGGTAGAAAGAATTACATTATCATCATCAGCACCAGTGGCTTCAACTACTACTGCACCGGCACCATCGCCAAAGATTACTGCCATGGTTCGGCCCCTGTCGCTTAATTCAAAAATATTAGACTGAATTTCGCTGCCTACCACTAATATTTTTTTGCACATGCCGGTTTTTATATACTGGTCGGCAACCGAAATGCCATACACAAAGCCACTACACTGCATTCTTATATCTAAGGCCGGAATTTCAGAAAGCCCCAATTCGCGCAGCATTATAACCCCTGAGCCGGGAAAATTATAATCGGGGCTTAGGGTGGCAAACAATACCATATCGATATCTTTTGCCTGAAGCCCTGCACGCTCTAATGCAATGGCCGAAGCACGTGCGCCCATTTTAGAAACGGTATCGTAGCCTTCTTTAAAAAACCTGCGCTCTTTAATTCCGGTACGTTCCTGAATCCAGGCATCGCTGGTATCCATGTGCTTTTGCAGTTCTTCATTTTTTACTACCTGCTCGGGCACATAAAAGCCTGTTCCGGTAATTTTAGATCTGAATAAGTGCGACATAATATTTTTTTAAACCAAAGATTATTTTAGATATTTTTCAGGATTGGCCTGAAATTCTTCTTTACAGCCGGTGTTACAAAAGGCATATAGCTTGCCATTGTAAGTAAGTGTATCGGCTATTTTAGATTTGGTCATGTCCATTTTGCAAATAGGGTCTATCGTGTTGTCGCCCAACATTTCCGGACTAATATTAATGCCTGTTGATGAAGTGTTCATGTTATGGTTGCTTTCAGCATTTCCACAGGCATATAACAAACCTGCCAATAACAAAGTGATAAGATATGAGGCTTTCATTTTTAAGTATTTTTGAAAAGCTAATCTAAGCAATTTATTATGAGTTCTAATTTCCGCTTTACCTTTCCGTTAACATCTTTATCAGAAAGAATTGGTTATGAAAATAAAATTTTCAGTATTGGTTCTTGTTTTTCGCAGAACATTGCAGATAAAATGCAGTATCTGAAATTTGACGTTTTTACCAATCCGTTTGGTATTACTTATAATCCGCTTTCTATTGCACTGGGATTAGAAAGAATTTTAACCCGTAAACTTTATACTGAAGATGATTTGTTTTTTCAGCATGAGTTATGGAACAGCTTTGATCACCACAGCGATTTTTCGGCACCAGAAAAAGATGTGGTTTTGAAAAATATTAACGAGCAATTACAAACAGGCTATACTTATTTACAAAATGCCAAAACCATTATTATTACTTTCGGCACCGCCTATTACTATGAGCTAAAAGAAAACAGGAAGGCTGTAAATAATTGCCATAAAGTTGCAGCGCGAAACTTTTCGCATGTGTTGTTTAGCAGCCGGGAAATAGTTGACCGTTGTTCAGCAGTTATTGAAAATATAAGAAGTGTAAACAGCAGTGCTAATTTTATTTTTACAGTAAGTCCGGTAATACACCGAAATCTTCCGGCAGAGAAAAATACTTTCAGCAAGTCGCATTTAATAATTGCCTGCCATGAGTTGTGTCATTTATTTGAAAAGGTTGATTACTTTCCGGCTTATGAACTGATGCTTAACGACCTGAGAGATTACCGTTTTTACAAGCCCGATCTGCTGCACCCTAACGAAACTGCTATTGACTATATTTTTGAAAAGTTTACAGCGTGTTGTATTGAAAAGAGCAGCCTTTTGCTAATGCAGCAGATTTTACAACTGAAAAATAATTTGTATCACAAACCAAGAAATGTGGCCTCGGCAGCACACCAAAACTTTTTGCAACAACAGCTGGCTACCATTAAAGGTATTTCTGAAAAATATACTTACCTGAATTTTGCTGGTGAAAAGGAACAAATAGAAATGCAGCTACTTAATTAGTTCCAGCTTCTTTTTACTTAAATCTAAATATTGTACTTCTTCGGGTGAGTCGGGCTTCATTTTTATGGCGATATTCAGATACTCGGTTGCTTTAACCTTGTTGCCCACATGCAGAAAAAACACTGCCATGTCGTAAAAATATACGAGATAATTAGGGTTTACTTTCATAGCCTTTTCTAAGAACTTAAAAGCATTATCAATAGATGCATCTTTGGGCAACCCGCCAAACAACAAATCAGATAATTTTCTTTCGAGCCAAGTTGGCTTTGTGAGTTCATAATTCCACCAAGCCAGCATATGTAGTACATCTGCATGGTTGGGGTTAAGTTTATAGGCGATATCGGCATATTTCTTTATGTCCCAGGCGGCCTGTACGCGTTCTTTTGCCGGAAGAAATCTTGCCATACGGGCCGATGCACCTGCCATTAGTACGTTACCTTCAAAAGTGTTGGGGTAGTGCCTGTAAGCCAGCTTAGCATACTTGCTGAATTCAGTATAAAGCTGTTTCGATTTTTCATTATTAATACCTTCTTCGAGCCAACCCTGACGCTGGTATAAATAAGAAATATTGTATAGTGCAACGAAATTAATACTGTCTATTTTCAGCACTTGCTTATATAAATCTATAGCGGTGGTTTCCTGATATTTTTTTTGTGCAGCCATTGCCTTATCGAGCAAGGCTTTTAAGGTTTCGTTTCCGTAGGCAGAAAAAACAAAAAGTAAATAAAACAGCATCAGCATAAAGCCATGCTTCACGGCAATTTTACGAGCGATTTTTTTTATTGTTGCCATGCACTAAAACTGTATTGCACAAATCTAATATTTTAACGCGCTATTCGAAACACCACCATCATAATTACCGGAATGGGTATTTCACCGTTTATTTCCCATTCATCGTTGCCTAATGACACCCACGCTCTTTTTACTATGTTTCCCTGAATATAAAACTCTTCATTTCCATTGCCGAAAACTGCGCGTAATGCGTTCCCATCTTGTACAAACATATTGTTTTCAGCAAAATTGCTTCTTAGCGTTTTGCCATCCCACGCCAGTATTTCGCCTGTATCGAACCATGCGCGGTAAATATAATTACCATCAAAAGCCCACTGCTCATATTCATTTATGCGCCAGCGGTTTTTCAGAATTTTTCCATCCCAAATAAACTCTTCGTTACCGTTGCCCCAAAGCCTTCGTATAGTGCCTGCGCCCAATGCAGGTGCCGACTTGGCTATTGCTTCGGCCGCCTCTATGAGCTGTTTATCAATATTTTGGGTAACTACAAAATAGGATAACGCAGCCATAGCCTGTGTTGCGCTAACGGACGCATTGACAGCAAACAGCATTTCGTTATTATTTGCCAGCCTGAAAACTAATCGTGAGGCATTTTCTTTTTCAAATTTTCCGATAAGCAAAGTATTATTGGTAGTTGACGCACCCAACCAAACATTACCTTTTGAAAAAGAAAAAATGGTTTCGTTATTTTCCTTCAGCAATAACCTGCCGCCTTTTTTTATAAACAAATCGGTGGTGTTCAGCATAAATAATATGTCTTCATGCTTATCGCTGTTGCCCGAAAAAATACTGTTGCCTTTTGTGGTGTAAACTATAGCATTTGAATCTGTTTCAGCAATAATACCTGTTGATAGGTCTATATTTAAAACGTCTTTTGAATCGGCATTTTTTACAGTAATTGTTTGTGCTTTCAGGCTGAAGAAAACAAGTGAAAACAAAAACGATAAAGCAGCTTTTTTAAGGAAGAATGCGCACCTGCCCATCGCCAATTTTTTTTCTGTTTGCATCATACACTACTATTTCATACAAACCCGGATTGGTGATGAAGTGTTTGAAAATGGTATATTTCCATTTGGGTTTTACCTCATAGTTGGTAGTGGTTATTTTGGTGCTGTTGCCACTTTCATCTTTCAGAAATAAATCGGCAATTAAATTTTTAACGCCAAACATTTCGGACTGTTCAACAAATACATACACATAGTTTTGGCCGCGATTATTAAAAAATACCGAGCTAATACCTACAGGCTTGTCTTCTTCTACGCCCCCACAAAATATCAGATTACCTTGTGTAGTATCAGTTTTGGCGGGCAGCAAACCGGAAATGTCTTTTGTGGTTGTAGCCGTATCAATTTCAGATATGCTGAAGCCTAAATCTTCAATGGTTTCTTCTTTTGCCGGTGCTACTTCTTGCGGTTGCTTTTTTTCTTCTTCTGTAATTATTTCTGGTTGTGTTTGCTGCTGAACGGGTTGCTGTGTTAAGGGTTCTTCAGGCGTAGTGGTTTCTTCTTTAATTATATCTGAAACAGCATTTTGAGGGTCGCTAACAATAAGAACCTGACCTGCACGCAGGCTGTACGAACTAAGATTATTCCATTTTTTTATTTGGTCAACCGTTATGCCATATTGTTTTGAAATACCATAAAAAGTATTGCCTAACTCAACGGTGTGCGTTTTGGGTTTTGTTTGCTGTGCAGCCACAGTTATGCTACAAGCCAGTGAGATTAAAAGGAAAAAGTATTTCATTTTTTCGTGTTTCAACTGCAATGTAAATTAAGCTAAAAATTTTTCAATATTTCGTGAATGGTATTTTCAGCAGTTACCTTTTGTGTATGAATACCTAATTGTGCCGCACCATCGAGATGCATTTGGGTATCGTCTAAAAATAAAGTTTCAGCAGGGTGTAAATTATTTTCGTTTAAAATTTGCAAAAAGCCATCAGCATTAGGTTTTCTTTTGCCTATGATATGAGAATAGTAGGCCTTCTGAAAAAAATCATCGAGCAAATTATAACCATGTGCATCGAATAATATTTTATTAAATGCATGGTAATGAATTTCGTTGGTATTGCTGAAAAGAAAGGTATTGTATTTGTTTTTTAATACTGAAAGTAACGCTAATCTTTCAGCAGGAATATCTAACAGCATGGCGTTCCATGCAAAGTCAATTTCTGCATCGGAAATATTTTTGTGCAGTAAATCTTTTATGGTGTTTCTGAAAGTTTGAGGAGCAATAGCCCCGATTTCAAATTCTTTAAATACAGGGTGTTCGGCATGAAAATCGGTTTGGGTAACATCATATTTTTGAGCCAGTTCGGTAAAAGCTTTTGCAGTAGCGGGCATATCGAGATTTATAATTACGCCACCTAAATCGAAAATGATATTTTTTATTTGTTGCATAAAGATTTAGCGATTTTAAACGCAAATATGTACTTTTGCAATCCGAGTTGAAAATAAAAGCTTGTTTTTATTTTTTCTCAAGGGCCTATAGCTCAGTTGGTTAGTAGCACCTGACTCATAATCAGGGGGTCACAGGTTCAAGCCCTGTTGGGCCCACAAGTAAAAAGGAAGCGAATGTGCTTCCTTTTTCAGTTTTATGGAACACTACTGTTATATACTTTTTAGTGCGAGCCAAAATAAATTTTATGTAGGTGAAACAGAAGATTTTCCGCTTCGTTTAACCCAACATAATTCAGGCTACATGTAGTCAACGTCTTGTAAAAACGGATATTTCATTAAGTATTCCAGCCCTTTGGCAACGGGCATGTCTTCAAACATCACCCTGTAGAGCATGGTAATAATGGGTATTCTTACTTTGTAATGGTCGGCAATAAGTTTTACAATTCTTACGGTTTGTATGCCTTCTGCCACTTCCACGCTGGTAGCAATAATATCGCTTAATGTTTCGCCTTTGGCGAGGCGGGTACCAACAGTGTAATTTCGGCTATGGGTGCTTGAAGCGGTGGCAATAATATCGCCTATACCTGCCACTCCTAAAAACGATTGTGGCTCAGCACCCATTGCTTTTCCAACTCTTATTAATTCGCCTAATCCTTTTGCAATAAGCAATGCGCGGGCATTTTCGCCCAACTGCAAGCCTGTTAATGCACCCGAGGCTATGGCTATTATATTTTTCAAGGTGCCTGCATATTCCACGCCATGCAAATCGTGGCTGCCAAACACCTGAAAGCGAGGGCTGCGTAATACCTGTTGACCCACTTTTATAACTTCATCGAAATGGCTGGCTATTACCGTTCCTGCGGGTAATTTGGCTGCCAGTTCTGCTGCTAAATTCGGCCCTGAAATACAGCCTATTCTTACTACGGTAGTTTCTTTGGCAATTAACTCGCTCATAGTAAGCATTTGTTTGCGGCTTAATGTTTTTACCGTGTCAAGGGTTTCGCCTTCAGGCAAGTTAAAATGAAAGCCCTTAATACCATGAATTAAAATATGTTCGGGGTTAAGAAAAGGTCTGAATTTTTGTAATACTTCGTAAAATGCAGCCGAAGGAATGGTTGGGAAAATAAGTTTACACCGGCTTGTCAAATCTTCCGGATTGGTTGTGGGGATAATGCGCTCGTGCATTTGCTGCCCCATATTGGTGCGTTGCGAAAGTATTTCATCAACAATTTCCTGTCTGCGGGCAAAAAGAATTACCTCATGGTTTTCGGCAATTAAGTTTGCCAAGGCTGTACCAAAACTTCCTGCTCCAATAACCCCTATGTACTCTTTAGTTTCCATATTTTCTTTTCAGCCTATACTATTAAATTATACTATTGCTTCAAACCCAAAGCCCGTAAGTCTGTTGTGATAGAAATACAACAACTTCATATCTGAAACCTGAATATCGCCTTCTTTATTTTTAATCAGTGGCAATACATCGTGATACATACCCAAATGCTTCAGCCCATGTTCAATTAATGGTTCTGTATCGCGATTGGCAAAATGATTGGCTATTCTAATTTTACCGGTACTGTTTCTTTTCATAATTTCTTCACGAAGGTTGCCTACGGCTTCTTTTAACTCGTCATATTTTACAATTCTGTCTTCTTTTGGCAGCAACAGCAATGCGTAGATATCTAATTTTTTATAGCGCTTCATTAATATTCTGAAGGCTGCAAAAGCCACTATATTGCTGGAAAATACTACGCAGTTTTCTTTGTAAGAAACGGCTATTTTTTCGCCTAACATTTTTACATATTCTTCATGGCGTTGCTGATCATGTTTCAATTCGCCATTCAGCATAAAGTATTTTTTTATATCTACTACATTGCCATATCTGTCTATACTTTGGCCTTGTTCGTTTACTTCGTTTCCAAACAAGTCCATAGGTTTTCCGAATGAAATGTAAATTTTTGAGCTTTGGGTAAGCAACTTAAAAATTAGCCTCACCAGTTTAAATGAAGTTGAGTATTTATCATTCTCGCCCAAGTACTGTTCTTTGCCGGTTTCTTGCAGGTAGTCTCTTATGAGTTGCGGAGCTTCTAATACAAAGTGATAGTTTATTACTGAAGGGCAAATAATTATTTTTTTAGCTACAGTTCCATCTTTTTCTGCTTTTACAAAGTTTTCATATTGTGCATCAATGCTGGTGCCTAACAAACCCAACTTTAGTTTATTTTCAAGAGCTCCGGAGCGAGAGCGCGTTCCTCCCGGAAAAAATATACTGTGGCAACCCGACTGAATAGCAAGATTAGAATAGGTTTTCAGCGTTTCGAGATAAAAAGTATTCTTTTTCCTTCTGTCAACTTTATATGCGCCTAAACGATCCATAAAATAAGCCAGAATTCTTATTCCGAAGAGGTTTAAACCTGCACCATAAATAAATGGTGGAATGCCAATGTCGTGTATAGCCCAGCCTACCAGCATGGAATCTAAATTACTTGAGTGAGTGGGCACCATCACCAAAGTGTTGTCGGGCGCAAGGCTGCGAATGGTGTCAATTTCGCCTACCAGTTTTACACGGTCTTGTATGCTGAACTGTTTATCTAAACGCTCGCGAAAATTTTTACCAATGCTGGTTTTTAATAATCGTGAAAAGCCAAAAGGCACCATTACTTTGGCAAAGTCGTGAATATTAGGGTCGAAGTTTCCGGCAATTTCATTTACATAGCGCGATACAATAGAATATAATAAGGCTTTGGCTTCTTTGGTGGGTTCTTTGGGTTGGTTAGCGCTTGAAGTAATTCTTATTAGTTCGCTTTTTACGGTACTCCAATATTCTTTTTCATCAGGCGCATCAGCTTTCCAGGGTTTTTGTGTAAGTCTTATACGTTCCTGATAAAGCGTTCGGGCAAATTCTTCCAGCAATTCATCGTGTGTATTGAATTTGTTGAGGCAATGCTGAAAGCTTTCGTCTATAACTTCTTTAATAAATTCATATCTGCGCTGGCTCATTTTGTAAATAGGCCAGTCTTCTACGTTAGGTACAACGTAGGGGTATTTCTTTTGGGTATTATCGTGAAAGTTTTCGCTCAAAGCAGTTGGTTGTATTCTCTAAAAAAAGAAATCCGGCAATATTGCCGGATTTCAAAGTTATAAAAATCGTATAGAAGAGTGCTAAGATATTATTTTGCTTTTCTGATGTCGAAATTCAGATATTCATTTGCTTCGGCATCTGAAACCCTCTGGCCATCTTTATAAGGCACTAGCCATGTGCCTTTTATTCCCAATTTTTTAAAATCTTTTTCGGCATTTTTGGCATCCTGAAAATCTTTAAAAGGCCCCACTACATATTTATTTTTACCATCAGCTTTTTCATTCTGAAGTGTTTTATTGTCGTCAAACATTGAGGTAATACTAGTGTTGTATGCGCCTAATTGTATTTTAAAGTATAGGCCTTCAGGTTCTTTCACCACTTCTGCTGCCTGTTGTTGCATCATCATGGCTTCTTTTTGCAAGGCTTTATTTTCATCATTCAGAATATTAATGTCTTCCAGCATTTTAGCTTTTTCATCTTGAAGTTGCCCAACCTGACTTTCAAGGTTTGCAACTTTATCTCTCCAGGGCTTTAATAAAGCATCTTCAGCGGCTTCTTTAGCCAATTCTTTTTTACTTTTCTTTTTTTCTTTTGCCTCGGCTGCCGGTGCGAAAACAATAGCAGTTACCAGCAAAAGCAGAAATAAATTTTTCATGGAAATATTTTTTTGATGATACAGCACAAAGAAATAAATAAATAAGCAGTTTTTAAGTATTATTTTAACACGCTGAATTGAGGCTTGCACAAAATTCAGGTCAGTATTATTTAATATGGCTGTTACTATTCCCATTTTTCCATTAGGACTGGTTGTTTTTCCGGGCGAAAGACTAAACCTTCACATTTTTGAACCCCGCTACAAACAATTGATAAATGATTGTGTGGAAACAGGCAGCAGTTTTGGCATTCCGCCTTATATAGAAAATAATGTAGGCATAACAGGTACTGAAGTAGAAATACTTTCTATTCACAGAATTTACAGCAATGGCGAAATGGATATTTCGGTGAAGGGGAACCGTATTTTTCAAATTAAAGAATTAATGCCCGATTATAATGATAAGCTATATGCAGGCGCATTAGTTGAATGGGTGGAATTTGACATGGAAACTGATATTGCACTTTCGGAAGATATTGTGGCATTGATGAAGCAACTACATGGGCTGCTTAGTATTACAAAAGACAAAATTCCTGCTGCAGCAGATTTAAAATCATTTCATGTAGCACATTTAATAGGCTTAAGTCTGGAACAGGAATTTGACTTGCTTTGCAGAAAAAAAGAAAAGGAAAGACAAAAATATATCTATACACACCTTATTAAAATTCTTCCGGTTGTAAAAGAAACTGAAGCATTAAAGCAACGCATTAGTGCCAACGGACATTTTAAAAATATTCAGCCACCTGAATTTTAAATATCGGAAGACTTATAACAGCTCTTTTTTTCTTTCGCAACGCTTTACCGATTCAGCTGCTGTTTCTATCATTTTATTATCGTAAGAGTTTTGAATGTATAGTTTGTAGTTTTTTATAGCCTCATCGTATTTGCCCTGAGCTTCGTACATAATGGCATACTCATTGTAAATGGTAGCATAATTAATACCTTTTACTTTCATAGCTTCATTTAATAAATTTTCTAAAGCGGTATAATCTCTTAAAGTTGAAAGCAAAATGGCATAATTATAATATGCCGCAGCATAATCGGGTGTAAATTTTAATGCCAGTTTATAGTGTTCTTCGGCTTTAGGATAATCTTTAATTTTAGTTTCATAAATCCAGCCAAGATGGTTATGTGCTTTTCCAAAATCGGGTGCTTCTTCTAATATTTCATTTAACAACCGCACAGCTTCGGCTATGTAGTTGTCTTTAATCATATTATCGGCATCCATAAATTTTTCTTCCAGTTCAAATGTGCGGTAGTCGTTCATAAAAACAATTTTTGTAAATGTAAATAAATATACAGGCAGTTTATGAAACAATTATAAAACTTAACAGCCTGAAAACAATAAGTAGCTTTTACACTTTTAAAATATCTTGTTAATCCATATCGCTAATACCACCCGAAACCATAAATTTTAAAGCTTCAGAAGATGATACGTTTAACGGAGTAACTTCTTTTGCATCTACCACATACAAGTTGCCCGATATATTGTAAGAGTGTGGAATGTACACTGCTATTTTATCTTTCAAGCCAAATTCTGATAAATCTTTTTGCGTGATAAATCCCATGCGCTGCACCAGCGGGTTATGGTTCAGATTAATTAAAACAGGCTTGTCAAATTTCTTTTTATCGCTGGCAAAAGCAGAAATTAAATCTTTTATTCCGCTATAAATAATTTTTAAGCCGGGAGTTCTTTCCAATAGTCTGTCAATAGAATTAAAAAACGGCTTTACAAGTAGCAAAGAACTTAGATAACCCATAAGTGTAAGTAGTGCCATTAACATTAACAAACCTACACCCGGTACTCTTTTCTGAAACATTAATTCAATGATGTCATTAGCTACATCATCAAAAGTTTTCAGCAGGTAAAACACCACATAAAGTGTTGCTGCTATGGGCAATAATACTAAAAGCCCTTGCAGCATATATGAAAAAATTCGTCTCATCTTACAATTCTTGATTTGGGCTAAAATACAGAATGTAAATTGCCAAAAGGCTTTGCCACTAAACATGTAACCGTTGGCAAGTAGCAATACTGTCATTTAACAGCACACTATATTTGCTGCATGAATGAATTGCCAAAACTTTTTAGTAAAAAAGTAATTTTTGTTTTTTCGGTTTTAATGAGTGTGGTGTTTGGGTGCTTTTTGCTTGCCGATAATCTTAATCAGGCGGGCAGAAAAGAACATATTTTTAAAATTATAGCTGGCGGTTTTTTATACAATATATTGTTTGCCTTTTTACTAAGAAAAATTATTACCGACCCTAATATGCTGCTTATTAGCTTGCAGGTCGTAAACATAGTGGGCGCATACATTCTTGTAGTGCCACTTTGGAATAAACTGCTGGGTGATATTGAAGAATATGAGAAAAAATCTTTTATTGGGCCGTTGATAATTTTTGGGTTAATTGCCATATTATTATCTATGTATATGCTGAAAATGGGTAAGCCGTTTTAATAATTTGCATTTAATATTTCTTCACAGTTTTATCATTTTATTTTTCCAAATTTCAAACTAAGCAGTATGTATATTTGCGCATTCAAAAAATAAATGGCTATGAAATTCGACCCATCAAAATCTTATTCTTTTTCTTTTCCCACCAATATTCGTTTTGGTATTAATGTAGTAAATGAATTACCGGCTTATTTAAAAGCCAATAAGTTGAAATATCCTTTAATAGTTACCGACCCCGTAATTAAAGACCTTGATTTCTTTAAAAGAATTGTGCGTTTGTTGGGCAACGAAGGCATTAATGTTACTGTGTTTTCTGAAATTTCTAAAAACCCTGTGAAGAGCGATGTATTGAAAGGTGTAAGTGTGTTTCACGATGAAGAATGTGATAGCATTGTGGGTATTGGAGGTGGTGCAGCATTAGATGTGGCGCGTGCTATTGTGCTGGGTGCTTATCATGAAAGAGACTTATTTGATTATGACGATTTAATTGGTGGCGATAAATATGTTACAGAAATTGTTCCGCATTTTGTTACCATTCCAACTACATCGGGCACTGGTAGCGAAGTAGGCCGCAGTGCCATTATTTCTGAAGATGAAAGCAAGAAAAAAAGAATTTTGTTTTCGCCAAAACTATTGGCTACACAAGTATTTGCCGACCCTGTACTAACTTACGATTTGCCTGCCAGCGTAACTGCCACTACGGGCATGGATGCTTTAACGCATAACATGGAAGCGTTTATTGCCAAAAATTTTCATCCGCTTTGTGAAGGTATTGCATTAGAAGGTATTCGTTTGGTTAGCGAAAATTTAGAGCAAGCAGTAAACAACCCTAACGAAACTTCAAGAGCCAATATGTTAATGGCTTCTATGATGGGTGCTATTGCTTTTCAGAAAGGATTGGGCGTGGTGCATTCTTTGGCACATCCACTGTCTTCGTTGTTAGATACGCATCATGGCTTGGCTAATGCAGTAAACATTCCTTACGGTATGAAGTTTAATTATCCGGGCTTTGAAAGTCATTTTGAAAGAATTGCCAAAACATTAAATCTGAAAGAAGAAACCGGAGAAGCAGTAGTAAACTGGTTGTTTGAGTTGAATAGCAAAATCAATATTCCGCATAAATTAAGTGCCATTGGTGTAAAGCCCGAACATATAGAAACCCTTGCCGATTTAGCCTTTGCAGACTTTGCACATCCTAATAATCCTAAACCGGTTTCAAGAGAAGACTTTAAGCAATTGTATTTAGAAGCGTTGTAAAACATAATAATGAACGTTGGCATCACTTATACCG
>CAZIZP010000003.1:0-205353 GCA_964543705.1 uncultured Chitinophagaceae bacterium | reverse complement strand
TCGCAATCTTCAAAGGCTCCGCCTGAAGCTTGCATAGCTACGCGCGGGGGCAGTGGATTATGGGTAGGGATTATTTTTTTTTAATCGGAGATTAAATTACACTAAGACATAGTCGGGAGACTATGCCTAGCGGGGGAAGATGTTTTTGTTGAAAAGTGATTTTTTGGAACATTACCATCCTAAAAACCTATTTCACTGCAAAATCAAACTTGTTAAGATGTTCTGTGACAGCATTATTATTTCTATCTTTTAAAACCATTTTAGCTTCAAAAGTGTATTTTCCTGATTTAAACAATGGTAACTCGTAGTATATAGGATAATAATAATTATCTTCAACATATTCTTTCCATTCATTCTGAAATCCACCTACTTTTATAAATATTTTCCTTTCGGTTTTTGGTGGATAAATTGCATAGACACTAACCCTAAGAGTATCTCCCATGTAAAATTTATCTTTATCATTTTTAGCATGAAGTGTAATAATTGGAGACTTTAATCCCGCTTCATTTAATATACTGCCATCTATATTATAATCTCTTTGAAACTTTTTTACATCACTAGGATAAAAGAAAAAATATGATTCAACTTCTCCATTTTCAAAGTACTTTAATTGATGCGACATTCTATGTCCTTCTTTGAAAAATTCAATAGTTTTTATTCTATTACTCTGCGTATTTCCAATATTAAAATAAGTATAAAATATACTATCCAGATTATCATTCTTTATCCACCCATTAGTTTTTAACAATCCATTTTCATAATAATTTTTAGTGTTACCATGTATTTTTCCATTTAAATAAGAAGATATGATTTTCACCTTACCATTGGGGTAAAATTCTTTAGCCTCTCCATGAAATAATGTGTCTTTATCTTCAATTATGCAAGTTATCTCTTCTTTAATATTCCCATTTTCATAGTACCTATATTTTTTTATTGTGTTCTCTTTACTATCTGATTTATCAGATAAGTTTATACATGAAAGAAATAATATAAAAATAAAAAAATGCCTCATTGAATAATTATTACTATTTAACATGAAAATCACGAACATTGTATATGGGCATAAACCCGTTATAAGGAATTGCTACATCTGTTCCAATATCTTGGTAAAAACTATCTGTAGCTCCAATCTGAGCGCAGTGCAAACACTTAAATCTTTTACCCCGCTGTTCGACATGTTCCGCAGGGCATGTCGAACTACGGATAAAAGGGATTTCTAATCCCAATAATTCAATAAATTGCCAATTCCAATATCCCTTTTCTGTTTCCATAATATTCAGCACAACTGCTCCATAAATATTCTTCTTCTTTTTCTACTATGCCTGCTCTTACAGGGTTTAAATGTATATACTTCAGCTTCGTTTCAAAAAATTCTTTGGTGTTTATTTCTTCCCCATGATAGCCATCTTCCCAAAACCATATCTTCCCGTCTTTATTAAACAACCACAATAGCCAACTTTTTCGACTTTCTCGTTTATTATTTTCTATAGCTTTTACTATTTGGGTAGCAGTATATTTTTTAAAGTCTCTTATAATATCGCTTAGTGGTGTTTTATCGCTTTGAATAATTAAATGTATATGGTTGCTCATAATTACCCATGCATATATTTTAAGACCTTTTTCTTTTTGGCAAAACTGCAAGCTCTCTATAATAATATTGGCGTAATCTCTTCTAGTAAATACATCTGCCCATTGATGCACGGTAAAGGTTACAAAGTATAATCCAAATTGGTCTTTAATGGTATATGCAAATGCCATTGTATGAAATTAATATGGAGTAGCGTAGATTTCAAATCTACTTTTATCTGTTATTCGACATGCCCTACGGAACATGTCGAATAGCAGGGGCTGTGGTGTTGTCCGTAAGGGTCAGGAGTCATCCACCTGCCTAAGAGGCTGGCATATTGCCTTAGCTGAAAATTATGATAGCCCGTTTCGTTGTCTTTCTCTTGGTTTTGGTAGCTGTAGCGGTAGTTGGTGGGGTTCAGGCTTCTGCCGGGTAATAAACTGCCAAAGGGATAACTATAATTAGTGCTATAGATACCACCTACTGAAACACTATAAAATGTATTACTCATTAAATGAAATTAAAAAACATTTTTTTAAGCGAGGGCTTTTAAGTTTATTGTTGGTAGTAGCGGATGCTACTAATAGTGGGGCATTACCTAAAGAATCAACTTTATTGAAATAATCATAAATAGAAAAGTTAAAATTAGTAACATAATTGTTGTTATGAAATATATAACCTTCATTTCTCTCCCTAAAGACAAATAATAACCTTCACAAGATCCAAAATCAATATTCTTTTTAATTCTCGATTTAAAAAAGACCCAAAGAAGCATTACATATATAAAAGATATTATTGCGCCTATCCAAGGATTACGAACTTCAAATACTCTAATAAGAGCAAAGGGTATTACCGATGCAACAAAAGAAATCTCAAACATAATAGCATTAATGACAGATTTTTCAGTA
The DNA here is from genome assembly GCA_964543705.1 of uncultured Chitinophagaceae bacterium. GTDB lineage: Bacteria > Bacteroidota > Bacteroidia > Chitinophagales > CAIOSU01 > CAYSGX01. The sequence goes on along the minus strand of CAZIZP010000003.1, from coordinate 202,878 downwards.
AAAAACGAACCGGTGACCCTCTGCCCAGTATAATTTACCAAAACATAAAAGTTCCAAATTCTATTTATCATAAATACCTGTATTAATACCTTTTGAACTACTATCAATAGCTTTACTAAAACCAAACGTTAAGTCAAACACCCCATATATTATAATTGCCGGTGCTGTGACAGGTACTGCAACAGATAATGCCATTAAACCTACATTAATAACGGTTGATGTTTTTATATTTCCATCGTCTAATGCGTCATATACCGCAGTTGCAATCACTAATCCATTAGCCACACCCCCTAGCTTACTTAAGTTTTGAGCAAATGTTTTGTTTGCTTTACCCCAATTTGACAATTTTTTATATGGCTTATTGTTAAAGTTTCCTTGCTTGCCATTTAGTTGTTTATATTCTCCAGATTTTAACCTGTTATCACCTATAACTCCAAATGCAGAATAAACAAGGCCTAATGTTTGCAGAAATTCTTCTCCACTTGTATTATTACCAAAATCAAACACTCCATTACCCCACGTATCGTTTCTTCCGAAACCACTCAAAAAATTTTCAACAAAGTCTGTTGCGTCAACATATGTATTTTCATATCTGTTACAATCTGGACATCTATCTACATCAATTGCGTGTTCTGCTTTAATATTGGTTTGTATATATCGACCATCAACTAATGAAGTATTATATGTATCCATCCATTTATTGACTGCCCCCTGTCTAGCATCTGCGGCTCTTTCAAAACTTCTACTACCGTAATATGCTTGTCCATTGTATCTATGTCCTATTGCTGTTCCATAGGCAAACCCAGCAAAATCAACACCAAAGTCTGTTCCGGCAGTGTTGTTGTTCATGTAGTTATCTGCTGCGCTGCATGGCACCATCATTCCATCTATATAACAGTCTCTACCTCCATCGGGATCTATTGCACTCACAGGGTTATTGCTCATAGCCAAGTAAGGGCTATGGTGTTGCCCGTAAGGGTCAGGAGTCATCCACCTGCCTAAGAGACTGGCGTATTGTCTTAGCTGAAAATTATGATAGCCTGTTTCGTTGTCTTTCTCTTGGTTTTGGTAGCTGTAGCGGTAGTTGGTGGGGTTTAGGCTTCTGCCGGGTAATAAACTGCCAAAGGGATAACTATAATTAGTACAATAGATACCACCTACTGAAACACTATAAAACGTATTACCCATTAAATAAAATTAAAAAACATTTTTTTAAGCGAGGGCTTTTAAGTTTGTTTTTGGTATTAGAGATGCTACTAATAGCGAGGGGTGGGGCACGCCATGATAAAAATCAAAATACTAAACTCGAAATTCAAAATGTAAAGACTTCAGCATAAAAAGAAAATTGAGAAAATTAAGAGAATTGAGTGAAATGCTAAACAAATTCAAAATACAAAGCTCAAAATTCAAGAAAGCTAAGCGCTAAAGGCTAATAACTAACGGCTCTCCCAAAACCGAATACAAAACAACATAAGCCGTTTAATAAATACGCTGTTGTATGAACAATTTTATTATTTGATTTATTATTGCATTATAAACTACGTGCCATGCAAACCAATGCTACCCAACTGCTTCAAAATAAAAAAGAAGTTCCTACAGAATTTGATAAAATAGCTTCAAGATATGATTTGGCTACATATTTAAGCCAGGGTTATATGGACGACCTGCGCATCAGCGCGCAGCGTATGCAACTGAAGGGTGATGAGTATGTTTTAGACCTTTGTTGCGGCACGGGAAAATCTACCCTGGCTTGTTTAGAACAAGTGCCAAATGGTAAAGTGCTGGGCATAGATAATTCAAAAGAAATGTTAGAGGCTGCCCGGCAAAAACTGGAAGGGCCTTATGCCGGCAAAGTTAATTTCGAGCTTTACGATGCCATGCTGCTAAACTTTCCCGATAACACTTTCGATATTATTTTTATGGCTTATGGTATTCGCAATATGCCTAATTATGATAAATGTGTTAAAAATTTATACCGAATGCTGAAACCGGGCGGCAAACTTTGTTTTCATGAATATTCGCTTGCCGAAAATTTTTATGCAAAACCTTACTGGGCAATTATGGGCTATGGTTTTATTGTGCCTTTTTGCACCTTGCTTACCGGCAACTTTACCATTTTTAATTATCTGGTAAAAAGCGTTATGACTTTTTTAAGGCCTTCGGCTTTTATTCAGCTGCTTCAGCAAAATAATTTTAAGCATGTAGAAGCATTGCCTTTAAAAAGCTGGAGAAAACCTTTGCTGCACACTTTTATTGCTACCAAATAAAAAAAATCAATAGCCTTATTTCAGAAAAAGGTTTATTTATAACTGAAAACCGAAAAAGGCATCTTTAATATGATGTATTGCTGCTGTTTTGTTTTTTGAAAGGTTTATAGCTATAACATCAAATCTTATTTCGCCTTTGTGTGCCGCAATAAAAATATACTCATCGGCAGCCTGTTGTATTTGCAATTGTTTTTTCTTTGATACTGATTCTTCAGGAAGCCCAAAGCTATTGGTGGTTCTGGTTTTTACTTCAATAAATACCAGCATGTTTTCGGTTTTGGCAATAATATCTACTTCACATCTTTTCCAGCGCCACTTGGTTTCGAGAATAACATAGCCTTTATTTATAAGGTAATCAACAGCCAGTTTTTCGCCTTTATCGCCTTTTTCCTTATTATTCATTTACCTTTAAGTTGTATTCGGGGTATAAATATATTTTTATTAGCCAAAGGTTTAAAATATCTTTAACTAATCAATATTTATTATAGTTAACCATGACCATAGCGCATTTTATAGATACTATTGCAGCAGAATTTGATGAAGTTTCAAGCGAAAATATTTTACCCGAAAGCGAATTCAGAAATCTTGAAGGCTGGAGTTCTATGCTTTCGCTTATTATTATTTCTAAAATAAATAAAGTATATGGCGTAACGATTACCTCTCAGGAACTGGCCGCTTCAAAAACTTTAAACGACTTGTATAAAGTTGCTTTATCTAAATACCCTCAATGAATTAATGGCGCAATTCAGTATTTCTAATGTAGCAATAAAAGGCATTTCAGTTTGTGTTCCCCAACATGAAGTATCGAATTATGATTGCCCGCTACTGGAAGAAAAAGAACAAAAATTATTTGTAAAAACTACCGGAATAGAAAAAAGAAGAGTAGCCCATGCAGGCACCTGTGCTTCTGACTTATGTGAAAAAGCAGCCGAAAAACTTATTGCTGAGCTGAACTGGAACAAAGAAGAGATAAATGTTTTAGTTTTTGTTACACAAACTCCCGATTATATTACACCTGCCACCGCCATTCTGCTTCAGCATAAATTAGGCTTGCCCAAAAGTTGTCTGGCTTTTGATATTAACTTAGGTTGTTCAGGTTATGTATATGGCTTGTCGGTAGCAGCAGCCTTGTTACAAAATATTCCCAATGCAAAAGGTTTGTTACTGGTAGGAGACATTTCTTCAGCCTGTATATCACCGGAAGACAAAAGTACAGTGCCCCTTTTTTCAGATGCAGGGTCGGCAACAGCATTGGCAAACAGCAATAATGCCACGCCTATGCATTTTAATTTAGACAGCGATGGTAAAGGTTACGAAGCAATAATTATTCCTGAAGGAGCTTACCGGAATTCTGTAAGCAGCAAATCGCTGGAAATGGTAGCCGTTAGCAAAGGCATAACCAGAAACGGAACGCATTTGATTTTAAATGGAATAGACATTTTTAATTTTTCAGTAAAAGAAGTGCCTTTAAATATTCAACAACTACTAAGTGTTCATGATACTTTTCAGCCTGAATATTTTGTGCTGCATCAGGCCAATAAAATAATTAATGAAACCATAGCCGATGCTTTACATATTGAGACAAGCAAGTTTCCGAGTTCGCTGAAAAATTTTGGCAATACCAGTTCGGCCTCAATCCCGGTTACAATGGTTACAGAATTATCGGAAAAATTGAAACTGAATAAAGTAAATTTGCTTTTGTCGGGCTTTGGCGTAGGGTTATCGTGGGGCAGTGTTTTACTTACCACCGAAAATCTTATCGTTCCGGAAATAATAAACTACTAAAAACCAACTGTAATGCCACAATATTCTGTCATCGTTCCTGTATATAATGGTGTTGCCACCATTGAAGGGCTATGCAGAAAAATTGCTGATTTTTTTGTTTTACAAAAGTTGTCGTTTGAAATAATATTTGTTGATGATGCCAGTAAAGACAATAGCTGGCAGGTATTAAAGGATATTAAAAAACAATATTCCGAATCGGTTAAAATTTACAGGCTGGCAAGAAACTCAGGGCAGCAAAAAGCAACTTTATGCGGAATTAATCAGGCATCGGGAAAATACATAATTACCATAGATGATGATTTACAAACCGACCCTTTTGAAATAAAGAAACTAATTACGCATCAGCAGCAAACCAATGCCGATTTGGTATATGGAACCTATGTTGTTAAAAAGCATAATCTGTTTAGAAATATTGGCAGCAGAGTGGTGAACTGGTTTTTTCATAATTTTTCTTCTACTTATAACAATGGTTCTTCATTCAGGCTTATAAAAAAAGAAATTGCCGATAATCTTAAAAATATTTATCAAAGAAACCTGCTTTTAGATGAAGTGCTTTGCTGGTACACCGATAATATTTCTCACACAACAGTATTACACCAGGAAAGCGCAAAGGGTAAATCGCAGTATTCAACAATAAAGCTTGTTTTAATTACGCTTAGCTATATAATAAGTTATACTATTATTCCACTTAGGCTGATGACCTATATGGGATTGTTTTTTTCAATTATTACCTTCTTTTTCGGATTGTATTTTATTTATCAGAAACTTTTTGATTTTGTAGAACTTGGCTTTACCTCACTTATTGTAGCTATTTCATTCTCTACCAGTCTTATTTTGTTTGCTTTAGGAATAATTGGTGAATACATAACCAGAATTTACTCTAAAGATTCTTCCAAGCCCATTTATGTAATAAAAGAGTCTGAAGCATGATTATTTCAAGATATGGTGTTAATCTTATTTCAGTAAAGCCTGAACATCTCGAATTGATAAGGTATTGGCGTAACCACGAAAAGATTAAGCGAGTTATGGAGTTTACAGGCTTTATAACAGAAGAAATGCAACTGAAGTGGTACCGTTCATTAAAAGCTGAAAATGATTTTTATTTCATTATTGAACATCAGGGTGTATTTGTTGGATTAATTCATGCTAATAATGTTCAATGGAACATAAAAAAATCTCAATCGGGTTTATTTATTTGGGATGATAACTTTTTAGGTTCTCCCATTCCGGTAATGGCTTCGTTAAACTTATTAGATACTTTTTTCTACATTTTCAATATAAACGAAATAGAGGCAAAGGTGAAACATGATAATTTTGTGGCACTTGCCTATAATAAGTTTTTAGGTTTTAAAGAAAAAGGCGCAGCCCTAAATAAAGAGTTTCTGTTAATCTCATTGCTAAGAAACGATTATCAACCAACAGCAGAGAAAATAAAAGAACATTTAGCTGACAGCAAAGAAAAAATTGTTTTAAAAAATACGATTTCTACTTTTGAAAATTTACGTGATAACAATGTAGAAATTACTGCAACACATGAAATGTTTACTATTAGTTAACTAAACTTCAGCAAGCATTTCGTTTAATTTTTTTGTAGTTACCCCTGCCTTATCTGGAATTAATGACATAGCATATTCGCTAATTGCAGTTATGGTAAGACTTGGGTTTACCCCCAAATTTCCCTGAATTACAGAGCCATCGAGAATATACATGTTTGGGTAGTTGTGTACTTCAAACTTTTCGTTAATAACCCCTTCTTCTGCATTACTTCCCATAGGAATACCCCCAAGAATATGGGCGGTAGTGCTCATGTTAAACACTACTTCTGTAATAGCATTTGCCGGAACTGCATTTACTTTTTTTGCATAATCAGTCATTACTTGCTGGCCAATTTCAATATACGATGGTACTTTCTGGTTGCCTTCATTTTGCATTTTAATGCCACCGCCAAACAAACCTTTTTTCCATACCATTTTCATTGAGCTGTCCAGCGATTGCATTACTAAAAATATAATGGTATGCCGTGCCCATTTTTTCTGAATAATCCGTTTAATGAGCATACCTATTAGTTGTGGCCGTTTTATAAAATTAGCTATCAACTTTAGGGTTCTTACGGGGCCGCTACCGGGGCCGGTAGCATAGGTTGAAAGCGTGCCCATTACATCAGCCCCATCAGAATACTTTACTACTTCTATGTGTGTGTTTTCATCAGGATTAAATACTGATGAAATTGCAATGCCATTGTTTAGTTTTTTATCAAATGAATGTACGCCACAAAGCGATTCGCTGTTGGTGCGAATTTGCTCGCCCAAAGTGTCAGAAATATTGGGCAAGGTTTTGGTATCAAACTTTTGTTTTAGCAATAAGTCCATAGTACCTAAAACACCACCACTCATTACTAAGCCTTTACTTTTAATTATTCTTTTTTTCTTTCCAAACCACGAAGTACTGTCTTTTGTATAAATAAAGTAGTAACCTTCTTTGTATTCAATTTTTGTTACTAAAGTTTCAGCAAAAACTTTTGCACCAAATTTTTCAGCAAACCACAAGTAGTTTTTATCGAGCGTATTTTTAGCATCGTGCCTGCAACCTACCATGCAGCCAGCGCATTCAATGCAGCCTTTTCTTTTCGGGCCAAGACCTTTAAAATAAGGGTCGGTATAATTTTTTGTATCGCCAAAATAAACCCCAACGTTTACCGAGCTAAAGGTATGTTCGCGGCCCATATCTTTCGCCAGTTCTTTAAGGGCAAAGTCTTCTTCATATAGTTTTTCATTTTTTGTGGTGCCCAGCATAAATTTTGCTAAATCATAGTAAGGCATCAATCGCTCTTTCCAGTTACCAAACTTTGACCATGAAGGGTTGTTAAAAAAGGTATCGGAAGGAACCATGTGAGTATTGGCATACACTAAACTTCCACCACCAACGCCTACTCCGCTTAAAATAAACACCTCTTTAAAAAAAGTGAGTTTTTGAAAGCCAAAACATTTAATTATGGGTGCCCACAAAAATCTTTTAATATCCCAATTGGTTTTAGGGAAATCTTTTGCATGAAACCTTTTCCCTTTTTCTATAACAGCAACTTTATAGCCTTTTTCAGAAAGCCTCATTGCTGAAACACTGCCACCAAAACCTGAACCTATAACAATGTAGTCGAATATTTCTTCTTGCATAATAAATTTGTAATGAGTAACAGCTTCGCGAAGAGGTGGTTTAAACTAATCTTTCAGTCTTCTGATAAATTTGGTTACTTTAGAAATAGTTGGCCCGCTTGAAAGCAGTTTTGCACTGTTTGAATCGGTGGTTAAAACATAAAATCTTTTATCTTCTTTTTCAATATTATATGTTCCGTCTATGTACTTTCCAAGTTGAATATAAAGCAAGTTGTATTCGTCTAAACTCCAAACACCGCTATCAACCTGTGCTATTTCATTGTTTTTATAAAATGTGCCGGTAACAGTTTGGTCATCTTTAAAATCAACAATATACTGGCAGCATTCATTGTTTGAAAGATATCCGGGTATTAAAACTTCCATAGAGTTTTCTACGGTCAGAAAGTCAGATTTAACACGTTCTACTTCCCATTTGCCTTTAATTAAAACTCTATTCTGAATTTTTTTACACGCTGAAAACAATATCAGCGAAACTACAAATGCTAATGTTAGTGAATATCTCATGTTGGCTAATTTCTTTGAATTTATAAATAATTCTGAAATAATAAAACCAACTATAATGCAGTTACTTTACTTCTTTTCGAAATGCAGCTTGTCTCTTGAGTTAAGATTTTCAAATCCCCAATCATTCTCTTCTACAATCAATTCAGAATCAGTTTTACTTAATACTCTGAATTGCTCTTCGAAAATGCCATTAAACAATGGGGTTCTTTTAAGCAGATATGTTGTGTCTGACTTTTCGTCTTTACCTTTTTTAATAAATATTTTCCAGTTTCCTTCCTGATCAATATTTTCTTCACGGTGGTCTTTATATTCTCTTCTGAAAACACCACCTGCATTTAAAAAAAATACATCTTTGCCTTCAGCATAATTTTCTTCAATACCATTTGAATACACTTTTTTCACTAATTCCCATTTGCCTTCATAATCTTTAGGATATTCATCTGCTTTAGTTTCCTCTTTATTGCACGAAACAAAAATGACTGAAGCAGAAAGCAATATCAGAAAAACATTTTTCATAAAATTTATTTTGCACAAAAGTAAGTAACTAATATTATACTTTGCCTTTGTAATAAATGTATGTTTTAAGCCTTCCCTTATTGTATAAATTATTAATGAAAATATCAGTTTATCAATCATAGTGTAATCATCGTATTTGTTTACTTAGAATATTTTCATCAATTTTCACTTACTATCTTTCTGTAACTAACAGAAAAACTACTACCATGAAACTGTTAAATACTATATTTTTTACTACGATTTTATTTTTGTTTTATTCCTTTGTCATATCTGCACAGAACAGTAAAATTGATAGTCTTTCTAAACTACTTAATGATAACCTAGATACCATTCAGGTTAGAATATTAAATGATCTTTGTTTCAGCCTGCATCCATCAAACCCTGAATTGGCATTAGAGTATGGCTTAAAAGCAATAAAAATTGCAAAAGAATTGAACTATAAAAAAGGTCTTGCAACCGCATACAATCGCGTAGGAATAGTTTATGATGTAACCAGCAGGTATAAAGAAGCCCTTGAAAACTATAATATAGCATTGCTGCTAAACAATGAAATTGGCAATGAAACCAATGCTGCCGGTGTTTTAAATAATATTGGCATGATTCATTGGAATAAAGGCGATTATGCAAAAGCACTAAGCTATTATATTAAATCTGCCGAAACCCTTGAAAAAATTGGCAATGAAAATATGCTTGGCAATGTTTATAACAATATTGGTTTAATTTATTTTGATACAAAAGAATTTGATAAGTCACTAAAATATTTTCAAGATGCCCTTGCTTTAAGAAAAAAGAATAACGACCAATATGGTATAAGTGCCACACTAAGCAATATTGGGCTTTTATATAACGATAAAGAAGATTTTGAAAAATCGCTCGAATTCTACTACGAGTCTTTAAAATATAAAGAAAACCTGAATGATGTTTATGGATTAGGTATAGTTTATAAAGGAATTGCTGAAAATTTAAAAGATCTTAACCGAAACGAAGAGGCCATTGAATATTTTAATAAAGCCATAAAAATTAAAATTGAAATCAACGACCAATACGGTCTTGCTTCTTCTTATACCGGTTTAGGGTTTACCTATTATAATCTTAAAGATTATAAAACTTCAGGGCAATATTACTTACAGGCAAAAGAAGTTGCTGAAAAAATTAAGTCAGACAAAATTTTATACAAGGCGTTTCAGGGTTTAGCTTCTGTTAATTATACATTAGGTAACTACAAGCAGGCTTATGACTATCTTAAAAAATCATCTTCTACTTATAATAAGGTTTATAATGAAGAAAAATCGAAACAAATTTCTGAAATGCAAACCAAGTATGAAACCGAAAAAAAGGAACAAGCTATAGCCATTCTAAATAGAGATAATGAGATTAAGCAACTACAATTAAATAGAAAAAACTTACAGCTAATCTTAATTGCCATCACATCATTTATAATATTGCTTATTGTTGGAATATTGTATCAGCGTTATAGAATTAAACAGTCTAAACTATTGCAGGAAATAAGAGAAAAGCAACAGCAGGAACGTATAAAAGCGATAATTGAAACACAAGAAGCTGAACGAAACAGAATTTCAAAAGACCTTCATGATGGTATTGGGCAACTGTTAGCAGCCGCTAAAATTAACTTCAGCAGTTTTGAAGATGAATTGGTTGAAGTTGGCAAAGAGAAAAAAGAGTTATTTGAACACTCTACAAAAATTTTAAATGAAGCCATTACAGAAGTCAGTTCTATCTCTCAACAAATGATGCCACGTGTATTAAGAGAGAATGGCTTAATTCCGGCAATAAACAATTTACTCGAGAAAACCTTAAGTAAAACAAATATTCATTATAACTTTCAGCAAGTAGGCTGGAACGGAAGAGTTTCAGAAAGTATAGAAATTGGTTTGTACAGAATTATTCAAGAACTTATAGGTAATGTAGTTAAACACGCAAAAGCTACAGACATTACTATATTATTGACAAAAACACAAAAGAATATTATTTTAACGGTTGAAGATAATGGAATTGGGATGCCTAAAAATCTTAAAAAAAGAGGCATGGGTTTAGATAACATTGCTTCAAGAGCCGAATCGCTTGGAGGTATTTATCATTATGAATCAACACAAGGGGAGGGGACTGTTTCCACAGTAAGAATACCTTTGTAAAGAACTATGTGTATGGAAAAAATTAAGGTTATTATTTGTGACGATCATCAAATACTGGTTCAGGGTTTAAAGTCTTTATTAAAAGATGCGGAAGAAGTAGAAGTTATAGCCGTTGCCAATAATGGTCAGGAGTTATTAGAAACTTTAAAAGCAAAGAAACCAGATATTATTTTACTAGATGTTGATATGCCTGTTATGGATGGCTATGAAACCTTAAAACAATTAAAGCCGAAGTATCACGACATAAAAGTTATTTCATTAACCATACACATCGATAAAGTAATTATTCAGCGAATGATGGATGCCGGTGCATCGGGCTATTTATTGAAAAATATTAATAAGAGTGAATTGCTTGAAGCAATAAGAAAAGTATATTCAGGCAAAAAATACATTAGCGATGAAGCCACAAATTCGTTGCTGGAAAAAGAAAAGCTTGAAGTAAAAACCGCTCAGCTTGATGAAGCTACTGAAGAACTTACAAAAAGAGAAATTGAAATTTTAAAACTTATTGCTGAAGGCTATTCTAATACCGAAATTGGAGGCATGTTATATATAAGCCCCCGAACTGTAGATACTCATCGCACCAATATTATGAAAAAGCTCAACGTAAAAAATATTGCAGGGCTTATTAAATATGCCATACAGGCGGGGCTTTAGTTCTTTATTATCTATAAAGTCTATAAAATTAATAGAGAAATATTACTTTTGCCAAAAAATATTATGCGGCATTTTGTTTTACTATTAATTTTTGTGAGCGAATTAACATTTGCTAATTCACACAGCATTACAAAACAAAACTTAGCTTGGTATGGAGTATTTACAACCATAAACATTAATGAAAAAACATACCTCCAAAATGAAATACAACAAAGACATTTTATATCTCCATTGGGACAACACCAGTTTCTGGTTAGAATTCATTTGCACAGAAAACTTACAAGCAGTTGGGAATACTCAGCAGGAATGTGTTTAATGTTGCAAAACATTAAGTCGCAAAAAAATAATAGTGTATTAACAGTTCCTGAGTTAAGACCTCATATCGAATTAGCAAACAGCCAAACTATTGGTAATAGAATAAAAATAGATAATAGATATAGGGCAGAAGCACGTTTTTTTCACAATACTAATAATTTAAACACTGAGTTAGAAGATGGGTTTGAATTTTCAAATTATAGATTTAGGTATAGATTTCAAATTTCAATCAATGTACTAAAGTTTAAAGAAAATCGAAAAATGAGTCTGAAATTTAGTAATGAAATACTTTTAAATGCAGGTAAAAAAATATTAGATAATATTTTCGATCAAAACCAAATATATGCAGGAGTTTCATTTCACAATTCAGAAAAACTTACACTTGATGTTGGTTATATGAACTGGTTTCAACAAAATTCAACCGATAATTTTGTAAGCAGAGATATAATCAGGCTAACATTATTTCATAAGATAAATATTTCTAAAAAGAAATAGCTAAAGATTTTGCCACTCTCCAACTTCTTCCCGATATTCAAGGTAAGATTAAAAATGTATGAAAGATAAACTGCTTATTTACGGTGCTAACGGCTACACCGGAAAGTTAATAATTGATGAAACGTTGAAAAATAAAATTAAGCCAATTTTAGCCGGAAGAACTGAATCAAAAATTCAGCCTTTGGCAGAACAATATGGTTTAGAATACAGAGTATTTGCACTTGAAGAAACTGAAAAATTAGAAGCCGCTTTGCAAGACATAAAAGTGGTTTTGCATTGTGCGGGTCCATTTATGTACACTTGCAAACCCATGTTACAGGCCTGTTTAAACACCAAGACTCACTACTTAGATATAACCGGAGAATATCAGATTTTTGAGTTTTGTGCATCGAGAAACGATGAAGCAAAGCAAAGTGGCATTATGGTAATGCCCGGGACAGGTTTTGATGTAGTTCCCTCAGATTGTTTAGCAATGCACCTGAAAAAAAGTTTGCCTTCAGCAATAGATTTAAAATTGGCTTTTGCCTCGTTAGGTGGCGGCTTTTCGCGCGGTACGGCAAAAACAATGGTAGAAGGTTTGGGGTTTGGCGGAATTGTGCGCATAGACCACAAGCTTACTACTGTGCCCAATGCTTACCTAAATAAAAATATAGATTTTACCGATTTTAAAACATTAGCCGTTACTATTCCCTGGGGCGATTTATCTACAGCCTATATTAGCACCGGAATTCCTAATATAGAAGTGTATATGGGTGTAACACCTGCTTTGCTGAAACAAATGCAACGCTCTAATTATTTGGGCTGGTTGTTTAGAATGCGTTGGGTAAAAAATTTTTTACAAAAACAAATAGATAAAAGAAAACCCGGCCCTTCTGAAAAGCAACTGGAAGAAGGTAAAAGTTATTTTTGGGGAAGGGTTGCAGATAATGCAGGCAATGTTAAAGCAGCTATTTTAAAAACACCTAATGGCTACAAACTTACCGCACTTACTGCGGTAAATATTGCCAAAAAAGTGTTAGAAAATAATTTTAAAACAGGCTATCAAACTCCATCAACAGCCTATACAGAAAAACTAATTTTAGAAATACCCGATTGCAGCATTCACGAAGGCAAAGGCTAAACATATATTTGGTATATAGAATTTTAGACAAGCAAATATTATTTGTGGGCATTAATAGTGAACTAAACAAATCGTTAATAACAGATACACGTATCTTTATTTAACGATACTACACATGTCTCTTACTGCACAACAATTGTTTGCCAATCGCTACAAATTATTGCAACGCACAGCGTTAACCAATAATATAGCTACATGGAAAGCAGAAGACATAAAAACCTTAACCACCGTTACACTTAGATGCAATGCAGAAGCAGGTAATAGTGTTGTTAATGGCTTGCTGTTGAAAGAATACATGCTGCTTACTCAAATTAGGCATTATAATTTATTAATGCCGCTTCACTTCGATGAATATGAAAGTATTGGTTATATAGTTTATCCTTTTACTGATGAACTTACATTAAAGCATTCGCTTCAAGCAGAAAAAACTTTTAGTGAGCAAGAAGCCAAAAAACTTTTTATAGCTATTGCTGAAGCATTGGCAGCACTGCATCAAGAAAATATTTTACACCGAAACATTCAGCCATCAAATATTTTTTCAATTCATGGCAACTATGTGTTAGGGGCGTTTAAAAGACAAAATGAGATTACAGTTGCGCAACAGCAGCAGCTTATTCCCTACAGCGCACCTGAATTATTTAGCGAGCAACCTGAATACACTGAAAAGAGTGATGTTTTTTCTTTAGCGGTGGTAATATATTATTGCTGTACCGGAAATATTCCGTGGCAAGGTTTAGGCGGAATGGCACTATTAAAAGGAGCAATGATTCCTAATCTTCCGAATACCTTTTCTCAACAACTAAATTCAGTATTACAAAAATGTTTTGCTGTAAATGCTTTTGAAAGACCTAATACTACAACAATAATTACGTTGCTGAATGAGCAGCCTGAAACTAAAACAGCAACTATAATTCCCGCTCCCGTAACTGAAACAAAATTGAATGAAACAGCACCAATTGTTGTAGTTGCTAAAAAACAGAAGAAGAAACCTATACTTGCCTACGTTGCTGTATTGGTAATAATAATTCTTTTTGGCTTTATCAGTTTAATTTATTTCAATAAACAGAAAGAAACTGTTTCAAAAAAAACTTTGGTACATACTGAAAAAACAATTATTGAAGAACAAAAGAATGTTCAGCCTGATATAATACCTGAAGTAGAAAATGATATTGCTGAAATTAATGAAACAAATACTATTGATAGCACTATTTCAACAAATAAAGATAAACCTTGGAAAAGAAAAATTACTCCATTCAGAAATGAAGAAGGCAAATATGGCTTTATGGGATATGGCAGAAGAATTATCATAAAACCTGTTTTTGAAGATGTGTTTGCTTTTTCTGAAGGTGTAGCTGCTTGCAAATCCTCGGGTTTATGGGGCTATATCGATTCTTCAGGCACATGGGCAATTCAACCACAATATAAAACAGCAACAGTTTTTAAAAGTGGCAAGGCACAAGTTGAAAAAGATGGTATGGTTTTTTCAATTAACCTTAATGGCAAGTGTATTGAAGGCTGCGAAAGCATCACCCATCAATCACTTCAGTAAACCTTCAATTTTTTAATGAAACAATTGTTTACTTCTATTACGCTTCTTGTTTATTCTGTTTGTTATAGTCAGATAGATTCATTAGATATTAAAAACTATTACTATCGCTATATGAATAACGGGTTCAAAGCGTATCAAAACAATAATGTAGTGGATGCGCTGTACTTTTACGAAACAGCACACAAAACTTTGCCTAAAGACACAGCGGCATTGCTAAATATTATGCATATTCATTTAGACCAAAAGAATTATAGTGCAGCAGCAAATACAGCAGAAAAATTAATCAGTATCAATTATTATCCGGCATCAGTTTATAGCTTGTTAGCTTCTATAAAGTTGAACGAAAATAAAGTGAATGAAGCTTTGCTATGGGTGAATAAAGGACTACAAAAACACAATCGCAATAAAATGTTGCTGTTAATGAAATCGAATTTAGAATTAGATGATAACCGCGAAAAAGATGCTATTGCTACCATAAAAGAAATTATTACAGTAACCAACGAAAAACATTATTACTGTAATATTGGTCAGTTATATGAGAATATTGAGGAAGTTGATAGCGCTATAGCTGCTTACAAAAGTTGTTTGGCATTTATTCCCGACAATTTAGACGCTTTACACGGTCTGGCATTTTTATATTTTGCAGAAGGAGAAAAACTATATGATGTGGCACAGAATCTTCCTTTAGAAGAAAACGAAAAGTATAAGCTGAATATGCAAAATGCTAAATCTTTTTTTCAGCAGGCAAATACTTATACAAATAAGGCTAAAGGTATTGCACCTGCTAATACAGAAATTAAAAATCTTTCATTACAAATTGAAAGAAGATTAATAGAGCCTTAGCACTTACTATTTTCCAAACCTTTCATAGGCAGCTTTCGAAAGTTGTTCTCTATAATCAGGGTGAGCAATTTTTATAAGTTCATGTGCTCTTTGTTTTAGGTTTTTACCAAACAACGAAGCAATGCCAAATTCAGTAACAACATAATGTACATGAGCACGAGTGGTAACCACGCCTGCCCCTTGTTGTAAGAAAGGTACTATTTTCGATTGCCCTTTTGCAGTTACAGAACCCAATGCTATTATAGGCTTTCCGTTTTCCGACAATGCAGCACCCCGAATAAAATCCATTTGCCCACCCACACCCGAATATTGTTTAGTTCCAATAGTATCGGCACAAATTTGCCCTGTAATATCTATTTCTATTGCGCTATTTATTGCGACTACTCTTGGGTTACTTCTTATAACATGCCCATCGTTTACATAGCCCGCTTCTAAAAATGCGAACTGAGGGTTGTCATCTATAAAATCGTACAAAGCTTTGGTACCAATGGCAAAAGAGGTGGCCGTTTTATTTTTATGTTTCTTCTTAAACTTATTGGTAATAATTCCTTTTTGCATTAAATGCATCACCCCATCAGAAAACATTTCGGTATGCACTCCTAAATCTTTATGGTTTTCCAAACAACTTAATACTGCATCGGGAATAGTGCCTATGCCCATTTGCAATGTTGCTTTATCTTCTATTAGCGATGCAACATGTTTACCAATGGTTCTTTCACAATCGGTAACTTGTGCACTGTAATCTACTTCAGACAATTCATCGTTAGTTTCAATAAAAGCATTTATTTCATTCACATGTATTAAACCATCGCCATGAGAGCGAGGCATATTGTTATTAACTTGAGCAATAACATATTTAGCATACTTTACTGCTGCACGTGCTACATCTACCGAAACACCTAAAGAACAAAACCCGTGTTTATCAGGTGGCGAAACATGAATTAATGCTACATCTAATGGCAGAATATTTCTTTCAAACAATAAATGTATTTCGCTTAGAAAAATAGGAATATATGCACCATTAATGCCGTTTATATTTTTTCTTACCGGTTCTGAAACAAATAAAGAATTGAAATAAAAACTTTCAGCATATTCAGGTTTATTAATGCCAATATCGCCTAACACACTTACCGAGACAATCTCTACATTTTTTAATGTGGAAGCTCTTTGTTCGAGTGCTTTAAGCAAGGTTAGTGGCGTAGCAGCACTGCCTTGTACAAATACTCTGTCGCCTGATTTAATTATTCCTACAGCTTCACTTGCATTTACGATATTAATTTTCATAGTGTGTTTTTTCTAAGCTATATCGAAGCTAATTCTAAATTTATTTGTTGTCAAACACTACTTTTTAAGAGTTGTAAGGAATAAGTTTATTTCTTCTTCAAGTTGTGGCAGGCAATTATACAATGCATCAAACGAGTCTATAATAAAATACTGTTCTTGAATATGGTCTTTATAAAAAGCAGTATTTAATACCGTCTTTAAATCAAACACATGATGAGCAGGTTTATCACTTAATGAGTATTTGGTTTCTCCGGAAGAAGAAATAATTCCTGCACCATAAATTTTAGTTTGGTTATGCTCTTTAATTAAACCAAACTCAATTGTAAACCAATAAATGCGGCTTAGCAATTCAATAACTTCAGCATTATCAATATGCTTTAAAGCTATATTACTTAAGCCTGATAAGAAATTACAATAGCTTTTATCAGTAAGCAAAGGAATATGCCCAAACACATCGTGAAACATATCGGGTTCTTCTAAATAATCGAGTTGGGAAAGTTTGCGCAGCCAACAAGTAGCCGGAAACTTTTTTTCATTCAGCAATAAAAAGAAATCTTTATCGGGTATAATACCGGGAACTGCTACAATATGCCAGCCAGTTAGGCTTTCTAAGGTTTTGTTGGTCGCATCAAAGTGCGGAATTTCATCTGCAATAAAGTTTATTTTTTTTAACCCATCTAAATACTTTTCTGTAACCGTTTCTTTTAAATTTTTTATTTGTCTTTCATACAAAATTTTCCAAACCGAAAAATCTTCTGAGGTGTAATTTTCATACTGTTGTGTAATCATAGCCAATGTTTTAATACTTTATAAAATAAAAAAGCCTGAGGGTTAGTCAGGCTTTATAGTGGATTATTATAAAATAAACTATAGCCCGAAAGGTTTCAGGTTATAGTAATAATAATTTTTGCTGTTTAAATTCTTCATTCTGAAATTATGCTAAAACACCTTTTAAAACCTTAGCCATTGTTTCACCAATTACCGCAGGCGATGCTACTACATGAATACCACATTCAGCCATAATCTTCATTTTGGCAGCAGCAGTATCGTCTTTACCACCCACAATAGCACCGGCATGGCCCATTCTACGTCCTGCAGGGGCTGTTTGTCCGGCAATAAATCCTACAACAGGCTTAGTACCATTTTCCTTAATCCAACGGGCAGCTTCTGCTTCCATGCCACCACCAATTTCGCCAATCATCACAATGCCTTCAGTTTCAGGGTCGTTCATTAGCAATTCTACAGCCTGTTTGGTACTGGTGCCAATAATGGGGTCTCCACCAATGCCAATAGCTGTAGTAATGCCAAGTCCTGCCTTCACAATCTGGTCGGCAGCTTCATAGGTTAATGTACCCGATTTAGATACTATACCAATATTGCCTTTCTTGAAAATAAAGCCCGGCATAATACCCACTTTACATTCATCGGCAGTTATAACGCCCGGGCAATTAGGCCCAATTAACGTTACATTTTTATCACTTAAATAGGCTTTCACCTTCACCATATCCTGAACAGGAATGCCTTCTGTAATACAAACTATTACTTTTATACCTGCATCGGCAGCTTCCATAATAGCATCGGCAGCAAAGGCCGGTGGAACGAAAATAATAGAAACATTTGCACCTGCTTGTGCTACAGCATCGGCAACAGTATTAAATACAGGGCGATCTAAATGTGTAGTACCCCCTTTTCCGGGCGTAATACCACCCACTACATTGGTACCATACTCTATCATTTGTGAAGCATGAAAACTTCCTTCTTTTCCTGTAAAACCTTGTACTATTACTTTTGAATCTTTATTAACTAAAACGCTCATTTCTTTGAAGTTTGAATTTAGAGGTTAGAAATTTAAGAGTGCTAAAATAAGGTATAATTGGCAATGTTGAAGTTAAGAATGTTAATAAATCTCACTCTTAGCCAAGTACCTGGTTACATATTCTTTCACCCCATCTTCTAATGAAATAAATGCTTCAGTATAACCTGCATCTATCAATTTGTTCATATTGGCTTCAGTAAAATACTGGTACTTATCTCTTATGTCTTCAGGGGTGTCAATAAAATGTATTTCAGGCTGAAAGTTTAATGCGTTGAAAACAGCATTAGCTAAATCTAAAAAAGTGCGTGCTTTACCGGTGCCTAAATTATATAAGCCTGAAGCAGGTTGTTGTTGCATTAAAAAGTCTAATACCTTAGCCACATCTTGTACATAAATAAAATCGCGTAATTGGCATCCGTCTTTGTATTCGGTATTGTGTGAACGAAACAGGTTCATGCTGTCCTTGGCTTTAATTTGGTTATAAGCATGAAAAATTACCGAAGCCATTCTGCCTTTATGATATTCATTGGGGCCATACACATTGAAAAACTTTACCCCTGCCCAAAAAGGCGGTTGCTGTTTTTGTTGCAATGCCCATTTATCAAATTCATTTTTAGAAACCCCATAAGGATTTAACGGTTGCAGCTTTTCTACTATCTCATGGTTATCTTCAAAACCATATTCGCCCAAGCCATAAGTTGCAGCCGAAGAGGCATACACCAACGGCACCTGATATTGGGCGCAATATTGCCAGATAGCTTTTGAATAGTTTACATTTAGCTCGTCAAAAATTTCAGCATTAAACTCGGTAGTATCGGTGCGTGCGCCTAAATGAAAAATTTGCTTTACCTCATAAGGATTTTCGTTGAGCCACTGAATAAAATCGTTTCGGTTTATTTTGGTAATAAACTTTTTGTTTTCATAATTCTTCGCTTTATCGGCTCTTGAAAAATCATCTACAATAATGATGTGTTCATAGCCTAAGTTGTTCAGAAAACCTAAAAAGTAACTGCCAATAAACCCTGCTGCACCGGTAATTGCTATCATATTTTATAGTTAAATTCCTAAATAAGTTAAAATAAAAACGTCATCAAAAAAATTAACTACAAATAGTAATCTCAATTTTGTTGAATAAAACTTTATCACCGTTTCTAAGCTTCTTTCTTTTTTGAAGTTCTACTTTGTTGTTTACCAATACCAAGCCATCATCTATTACTTGTTTTGCCATGCCCCCGCTATCTACCAGCTTTAAAAGTTTCAGCAATTTATTTAGCTCAATAAACTCATTGCCCTTTAGTTCAAAATTCATATTGAATAACAATTAGGTTTGCAATACACCCACATTAAAAGGCTTAGTTGCAGGTGCATGATTAGCCGCTTCAATACTCATAGAAATTATTTTACGGGTTTGTGTAGGGTCTATAATTTTATCTACCCAAAGTCTTGCAGCAGCATAGTAGGGCGTTGTGGTTCTGTCGTAGCGTTCTTTAATTCTATCAAGCAATTCTTTTTCCTGTTCGGGGGTTACTTCTTGCCCTTTGGCTTTTTGCGAAGCCACCTGAATTTGCAATAATGTTTTTGCAGCTTGGTCGCCACCCATAACGGCAATTTTTGCGGTTGGCCATGCATAAATAAAGCGCGGGTCGTAAGCTTTGCCACACATAGCATAGTTGCCTGCACCATAAGAATTTCCGATGATGATAGAGATTTTGGGTACTACTGAATTAGACACTACATTTACCAACTTAGCACCATCTTTAATAATGCCACCATGTTCAGAACGAGAGCCAACCATAAAGCCGGTAACATCAGTTAAGAATACTAAAGGGATATTTTTCTGGTTGCAATTCATAATAAAGCGCGCTGCTTTATCTGCCGAATCGGAATATATTACCCCGCCAATTTGCATTTCGTTTTTGGCAGACTTTACTACCTTGCGTTGGTTAGCAACAATGCCTACTGCCCAACCATCTACACGAGCATAGCCGCACACGATGGTTTTGCCATAGTTTTCTTTAAAAGGCACAAACGAATCTTCATCTACCAAACGAATAATAACTTCATTTATATCATAAGGCTTTGCATTATTTTCAGCCAAAACACCATTTAATTCGGTAATAGGTTTTGCCGGGGCAACGCTTTCAATACGGTCAAAACCTGCTTTCTCATGTTTGCCAAGCGTAGAAATTATTTGGCGAATACGTTTTAGACAGCTTTCATCATCGGGCATTTTATGGTCTATAACGCCCGAAATTTCGCTTTGAGTTGTTGCGCCACCTAAAGTTTCCTGGTCAACATCTTCGCCAACGGCAGCTTTTACCAAATATGGGCCTGCTAAGAAAATAGAGCCTGTTTTATCTACAATTAAAGATTCATCGCTCATAATAGGCAAGTATGCACCACCGGCAACACAACTGCCCATAACTGCGGCAATTTGAAATATGCCTTCAGAAGACATTTGAGCATTGTTTCTGAAAACTCTTCCGAAATGATCTTTATCGGCAAATATTTCATCTTGCATAGGCAAGAAAACACCTGCGCTATCTACCAAATAAATAATAGGTAGTTTGTTTTCCATTGCAATTTCCTGTGCACGCAAATTCTTTTTTGCTGTAATTGGGAACCAAGCACCTGCCTTCACAGTAGCATCGTTAGCTACAATAACACACAATCTTTTATGTATGTAGCCTAATACTGCCACAACGCCACCTGCCGGACAACCGCCAAACTCTTCATACATTTCATAACCGGCAAATTCAGCCAATTCTAATATTTCAGAATCTTTATCTACCAGCATTTCTACACGTTCGCGAGCGGTAAGTTTGCCTTTTTCTTTATGTTTATCAATTGCTTTTTTACCTCCGCCCAAATAAATAAGGTCAAGTTTCTTTTTCATTTGTGCAACCAATAACTTCATTGCATCTTCATTCTTGTTAAATTCAATATTTACTTTTTCGCTTGTAGCCATAGTATGGGTTTATTATTTCAGAATGGCAAAAATAGGCAATGTAGATTAGTTGCAAGTGCATAAACTTTTCAGATAGAAAAACCATTAAACTAAAATTGAATAGTTTCGCAACCAGAAATAACTACAGTTTATTATGGAAGAAATATTGCTACAGAAATATTATCACAACACGCTTAAAGACTGGTTAATTTCATTAGGAATAATACTTTTAGCTATTCTTTTTGCCAGACTTGCCTATTTTATAATTGGAAAAATTATTAAAGTTTTTACATCTAAAACCAAAACTACTTTAGACGATGCTATAGTAGAAAATATAGAGCGGCCTGCCATTATGCTGATTATTCTAATGGGCATAAGGTTTTCATTAGAGCGTTTGCATTTTGTAGATAGGTTAGATAGTGTTATACACAGAGCTTTCATCTTAATTATTGCGCTTAATGTAACATGGTTTATGGTAAGAATTATTAATGCCATAATAGAAGAATATCTTATACCATATTCAAAGAGAGACGACAATAAGTTAGACGACCAAATGATATTGCTAATAGAAAGAGGTATAAGTATTTTATTTTGGTCGGTAGGTATAATTTTAGGACTGAATAATGCCGGTTTTGATGTTGGTGCTTTAATTGCAGGCTTGGGTATTGGCGGTTTAGCACTTGCCTTGGCAGCACAAGACACCGTGAAAAATATTTTTGGCGGCATAACCATTTTTTTAGACAAGCCTTTCAGAATAGGTGACAGGATAATAATTAATGGAATGGATGGTTTTGTGGAATATATTGGCATTAGAAGCACCCGGTTAAGAACTTTAGAAGGCAGGTTAATTACTATTCCGAATGCACAATTTTCCGAAAATCCTATTGAAAATATTACAATAGAACCTGCCAGAAGAATGATAGTTGATTTAGGATTAACCTATGATACTCCTGCTGAAAGAATGGAACTGGCTGTGCAGTTATTGAAACAAATTGCTATTAACAGAAAAGACATAATTATAGAGCCGGACACAAAGGTTTTCTTTAATAATTTCGGACCTTATTCTTTAGATATCAGGTTTATATATTTTATTAGAAAAGAGGCTGATCTTTTTCAAACTCCACATATTATTAACTCTGATATTTTAGAGCAGTTTAACAAAAACGGATTGGAGTTTGCCTTCCCTACGCAAACTATTTACAGAAAGGCTTTAGATTAATTAAAGGCTTTCTTTCAGTTCAGAAAGAAAATCTTTTATTCTGTTAAGCGAAAGCAATATTTTATGATGCTGAATGGTTTCTTCTTTGTTTTCTTTCAGCTTCTTTTTTGCTCCCTCAAGAGTAAAACCACGTTCTTTAACCAAATGAAAAATTAAGTGCAGGTTTTCTAAATCTTGTGGGGTGAATAATCGATTACCTTTTTTGTTTTTCTTGGGCTTTAAAACATCAAATTCACCTTCCCAATAACGTATAAGCGATGTAGAGACATTAAAAATTTCAGCCACTTCACCAATGGAATAATACAGTTTTGTTATTTCTTTTTCTTTATAAGGCAATTTGAATTAAGAATTAAGAGTTACGAATTACGGTTGGAAAATTAAAAGAAATGGACAAAATATTTAACCGAAACTTATTTACACTGTATTAATAAACTATGGGCTATGGTCTATCAACTATAGGCTAATCAATCAAACGATTGGTTATTGTTAGAAGAAATTTCAATCATTTTATCATATTCTTCAGCACTTAAATCATTGTAGAAGAAATTTATCGGATTTAGTTTTTGTCCGTTTTTAATTACTTCATAATGCAAGTGTGGGCCTGTTGATGTACCTGTATTGCCAACATAACCTAATACATCTCCTCGGTTTACTTTTTGCCCTTTTTTAACATTTACTTTGCTCATGTGAGCATAAACAGTTTTATAACCGTAACCATGATTTACAATTACATGGTAGCCGTAGCCTCTTCGTTCAAAATTAACTTCTACAACTTTTCCGTTGCCCGTACAATAAATTTCAGTGCCAACAGGGGCAGTAAAATCAGTGCCCCAGTGCATCATAGAAGTTTTGTAAATAGGGTGAATTCTCATGCCATAACCCGAAGCAAATCTTGTTAAATCTTTGTTGGCTACCGGCTGAATGGCAGGTATAGAAGCCAGCATAGTTTCTTTGTCTTTAATAAGTTTGGTTAACTCGTCATAGCTTTTCGATTGTATATACATTTTCTTAGCCACTTTATCTATTTTGTTGGCTATAGAAATCATTAGTTCCGAGTTGTCAAAATTTTCGAGGTCGCGATACTTGTAGCTGCCGCCCATGCCTGCATCGCGAATACTTTTAGGAATAGCATCGGCTTCAAAAATTGTACGATATATTTTATCATCGCGATCTTCAAGGCCTGCCAAAACCGCTTCCATTTGGCTTATTTTATCTTCAGTTATTTCATACTGAATTTTCAATTGGGCAATTTCTCTTTTAAGTTGTTTCTCTTTAGGCGAATCGACATAGTTATAAGCCAAAATAACCAAGCCCACCCCAAAAACAAACGATAACGAAACAAAACCCAGAAAACGCAAAACACGCACATACCACTTCACCGTGAATCTTTCAAAGCGAAGGGTTTGTTTATTGTATATATATTTTGCTTTTCGCATCGGTTTCTTTCAAGTAATTTCGTGCTGTCATTCCGAGTGAAACGAGGAATCTCTAATTAAATGAGATACTTCACTTCGTTCAGTATGACAGCCGCAAATATAACCATTCAACTTTTAAAGCATTTCAGTATAAACCATGATGAGCTCTAACGAAATCCGCAAGCAGTTTTTAGAATTTTTCAGAAGTAAAGGACATGCCATTGTTCCCTCAGCACCCATTGTTGTAAAAGACGACCCCACGTTGATGTTCATCAATAGCGGTATGGCACCGTTTAAAGATATTTTCCTCGGAAACAAACCCATCACTCACCCCCGCATAGCCGATACTCAAAAGTGTTTGCGTGTTTCGGGCAAGCATAATGATTTGGAAGAAGTGGGCGTAGATACTTATCACCATACCTTGTTTGAAATGTTGGGCAACTGGAGCTTTGGCGATTATTTTAAAAAAGAAGCTATTGAGTGGAGCTGGGAATTGCTCACTAAAGTATATGGCTTAAAAACCGACCGCCTGTATGTTACCGTTTTTGAAGGCGATGAAAAAGAAAATTTGGCTTTCGATACCGAAGCCTACAATGAATGGAAGAAATGGATTTCGGAAGACCGCATTTTAAAAGGCAACAAGAAAGATAACTTTTGGGAAATGGGCGATACCGGCCCGTGTGGTCCTTGCAGCGAAATACATTACGATTTACGCAGCGATGAAGAGCGTACAAAAATTGATGGCAAAACATTGGTAAACGAAAGCCACCCGCAGGTAATTGAAATTTGGAACAACGTGTTTATGGAGTTCGAACGCAAAGCCGATGGCTCATTGGTAAAACTCGCTAAACAGCACGTAGATACCGGCATGGGCTTCGAGCGTTTATGCGTAGCCATTCAAGGCAAAACCAGTAATTATGATACTGATGTTTTTTCTCCAATAATTGAAAAAATAAGTGAGTTAAGTGGTATTGAATATAAAGCTACGGCTTTCGACACTGCTCTATCACCTGATAACTATCTAGAACAGAGGCAAGAGATGAGGCAAGACATCGCCATTCGTGTAATTGCCGACCATATTCGTGCCGTTGCCTTCACCATTGCCGATGGACAATTGCCCGGCAATACAGGTGCAGGTTATGTAATAAGAAGAATTTTGCGCAGAGCCATTCGCTATGGTTATTCTTATTTAGGTTTTGAAGAGCCGTTTATGTATAAGCTCGTAGCTGTTCTTTCAAAACAATTAGGCGAAGTATTCCCTGAAATTATTTCTCAAAAGCAATTGGTAGAAAAAGTCATTCAGGAAGAAGAGATTTCTTTTTTCAGGACACTATCTAAAGGAATGAAAGCAATTGATTCACTTCAATTAAAAAAATATTCTGAAGAAGCAGATAGGATTTTTGGTGACCAATATGAAACAGAAACACCTGACAGAGCAAATTATTTACATGCAAAGAAAAATGAGTACATAAGCGATAAACTTAAAAATGATAAAGATTTTGTCGTTGATGGGAAAGTAGCTTTTGAACTTTATGATACTTATGGATTCCCAATTGATTTAACAAGACTTATTGCTACAGAAAGAGGTTGGAATATTGACGAATCAGGCTTCCAAAAAGAAATGGAGCAACAGAAAAACCGTTCTCGTGAAGCCACGCAAACCGAAGCAGCCGATTGGATTGAAGTGCAGCCTGTAAGCAAAGTGGAGTTTGTAGGTTACGATGAATTGCAAACTGAAAGCCGCATTGTAAAGTATCGTAAAATCACACAAAAGAATAAAGAGTTGTTTCAGGTGGTATTAGATAAAACCCCTTTCTATGCCGAAAGTGGCGGACAAGTGGGCGATAAAGGCACACTCACTTTCAATGGCGAAACCCTGCAAGTAGTAGATACCAAAAAAGAAAACGATTTAATTGTACACTTTACCGATAAGTTGCCACAGCATCCCGAAGCAACTTATAAGGCAACGGTAAATAATAATTTGCGCAGCAACACCATTAAAAACCACAGTGCTACCCACTTGCTACATGCAGCATTGCGCCAGGTATTGGGTACGCATGTAGAGCAAAAAGGCTCGTTGGTAGAGCCAGACAAGCTGCGTTTCGATTTCAGC
Organism: uncultured Chitinophagaceae bacterium; assembly: GCA_964543705.1. Lineage (GTDB taxonomy): Bacteria > Bacteroidota > Bacteroidia > Chitinophagales > CAIOSU01 > CAYSGX01. Next base: position 176,710 of record CAZIZP010000003.1, on the reverse strand, counting down.
CATTTCAGCAAAGTAACCGATGAAGAATTGAAGCAAATTGAAGCCATTGTTAACAACAAAATTTTAGAAAATATACATTTAGACGAAAAGCGCGACACGCCTATTAACGATGCTAAAGCAATGGGAGCTATGGCGTTGTTTGGCGAAAAGTATGGCGAAAAAGTACGTGTAATTATTTTCGATAAAAACTACTCGGTTGAGTTGTGTGGTGGTTGCCATGTGCAAAGCACGGGGCAAATTGGTTTTTTTAAAATTACTTCTGAAGCATCGGTTGCCGCAGGCATTAGAAGGTTAGAAGCCGTTACCGGTTTAAAAGCTATTGAATTGGCTAACGATGCCATTGGCGAACTGGCCAGTGTGCGTGCAGCATTCAACAATACTAAAGACATTCTGAAATCTATAGATACACTGAAAAGCGAAAACGCCACACTGAAAGAGCAATTGCAACAAATGGAAGACAAGCAAATTGCCCTGGTGAAAGCCGAAATTTTGCTAAACATAGAAACGTTGGGCACAGTAAAGTTTTATGCCAACACCAAAGTAGAACTAAACAGTGCCGATGCCCTGCGCAAATTAGGTATGCAGCTTACCCAAGAATTGAAAGACAATTTTGTATTGGTATTAGCCACCACCATTAACGATAAAAATATGGTGCATTTGCGTGTAGCACCTTCCTTAGGTTTGAACGCCAACCAACTACTCAAAGAACTAGCTCCCACCATTAAAGGTGGTGGTCCTGCAGATTTTGTTCAGGCAAGCGCAGGAAATATGAGCGAGGTGGAGGGGTTGGTGAATAGTTTAAAATCTAAATTGTAATGAAGTTTATTTTTATAGTAATAGTATTCGTTTTATCATTGAAGCTGTCTGGACAAGAACTAAAACGTTTTGTTGTTAAGTCAGAAAGTGAAAGTATTAGAAAAGAGTTTACTGCTTACGATGATAGTGCTAATACAAAACATGGACTTTATGAGTATTATTATAATAATATTTTACTAGTAAGGGGAACTTATAATAATGGTATAAAACATGGTACATGGTTACACTACAATACAAAAAATGAGGTTATAATCAGATCATATTATAATGAAGGGAAAAAGATTGGAAACTGGAAATATTACTATGATAATAACAAACTTGCTAGTGCAATTAGTTATGATAATGATAAGTTACATGGTAAATGTTTAGGATATTCAAAAAACGGGACACTTACACTAGAGTCGGAATATGTTAATGGCAAAAATGAGGGAGTTTCCAGTTCGTTTTATGATAACGGAAACAAGAAAGAAACCACAACTTATATTGGCGGCTCTCGTGAGGGCGACAAATTCAAGTACTTTCCTAATGGTAATTTACATAGACATATTATTTACAAGAATAATAACCCGTTCTCAAACATTGAAACCTATAATAATAAAAAAGAAAAAATTAACGGAGGTGACTTGTTAAATGGCAATGGTACATTCTACAATTATTTTTATGAAACATCAAATGATGATTCTATTTTTATTATTGAGATAGAGAATTATAGTAATGGTGAATTAAATGGTAAAAAAGAATCTTACTACCGAAATGGAAAAATTCAAGAACAAACTAATTATGAGAATGGATTCATAATAGGAAATAAAATAACCTATAAAGAGGATGGTAGTATATTAAGTAACAAAAGCAATAATGAAATTACTAAAGGCTTAAGACAAACAGGTGGATGGTATTTCGCTTTAGCTAATTTTTCAACCTCTATAGTAAATCCGGAATTTCCGGGCGGACAAACAGAGTTATTAAAATATTTATCAAATGAAGTTAGATATCCTAAATTGGCGCAAGTAAATGATATTGAAGGAACAGCATACGTAAGATTTGTAGTTGACCAATATGGAAATATAACCAAAATAGAAATAGCTAAAAGCTCTGGAGATGATATCCTAGATCAAGAAGCAATAAGTGTGGTAAAGTCACTTCCTCCCTGGCAACCTGGATTTAATGATGGTATACCTGTAAGTGTATCATATGTTTTACCTATAAGATTCAGATTAAATTAAGCATTCGTAAAGAGCATTTTAGTGCATAATTCTTAATAATGAAAATTAGATTTACCTTTCTTCTTACACTTTTTTTAGTATCTATTTCTTTGGCTAATGCACAAACTGCCTATCCAAAAGGAAAGTATAAAGATGTAGTTGCTTTAATTAAAAAAGAAGCCATAAAAGGAAGTTATACTGTAAGAGCTAGAATTGAAAAAGAAATTAAAAGAAATGGAGGTAACGATTATGAAGTGGTTACCTACAGCAATAAATATGAAATTTATAAGCCACTTAAAAAAGCATTTGCTGTATCAGATGGTGAAAACCTATATATAAACGGCAAAAAAGTAAAATGCACACCATACTATTGCAAAGTAATACAAGAAGGTAAAAGATTTTTAGTGTTTATAGTTTCTGTTCAAGAAGGAGATTATTCTTCAGTTGGAGTTATGTTTGGTATTGTGGGTGGTTTAATTTCAGGAGCAATTTCAGCAAATAACGATATTAAAAGGTATCCGTTTATTTTTGATTTCAAGAATAATAAAGCACAACCTTTAACAAAAGAGTTTATGTACAAACATTTACTTAAACACCCTGAAGAATTAAAACAATTTGAAGCCGAGAAAGACAAAAACAATGTAAGCGTCTTGCTTAAATATTTAAGTAAAATTAATTATTAAACTCTCGATTAGTTTCTATCTAGCTTAACCAACCCTTAGGGATATTTCACAGGCATCCCGAATTTTAGATAATAAGAAATTTGCAATCCCATTAACGCTCTATAAGTAGTAAAATAAACTTAGCGTCTTAGCGCCTTTGCGTGAAAGCATAAAAGCATCTCACTAATCATAATTTTCTACGTCAGCTACCTTCTGTTTTCATGCCATTGTTGTTGTTTTGCCTCAAACGGTTTTTTAATCATTTACAACAGCCAACTTTTTGGTTTTAAACCCCATAAATGCAGTTTAAAACATAATTTTCTTATTGCCATTAATCATTGTATTGGTGTAAAAAGTCATTGTTTTGGTTAAATATGCTATTGTTTTAGTGAAAAATGCCTTTGAAACAATGTAAACTGCTATATATTAATTTCAAAACTAATTTACAGTGCATCAATGACCGATTGCACTGCCACAATGTCAGGTTGCAATGTTTCAATGGCTGCTTACAGTGCTTCAACGGCTAATGCATTAAAATCAATATTAATTTACAGTGCATCAATGTCAGGCCGCAGTGTTTCAAAGGCTGCTTACAGTGCTTCAAAGCACCATGTATTAAAATCAATATTAATTTACAATGCTTCAAAGCCTGCTTACATTGCTTCAGCGAGTAATTGCAGTGCTTCAATGAATGTTTACGGTGTTTCAATGGCCGGTAACCAAGCGTAATTTATATTTTACAGCACATCAATGGCAGTTTATAATGCTAAATTGAAATGTTTCAGTTTAAAATATACCAATAGTGATGTAACCCAAAAACTATGTTTAACAACAATAGCATATTGAAGTGCATCAGTTGCCTGTTAAAGAAACTCCTCAAACAATTCAGCATAAATGTTTTGCTGTTTTTTGTATTGAATAATATTTTTTAGTGCCTTTGTGCGAATTCAGAAAATCATAATAATCATAAAAAATCAGTGTTCTATTTTATTACGTATAACTTTTTTAACTTTGTAGTATAAATAGCAGGTTATGGATGCAAAAATTACTTTAAGTTTCGATGAAGCCGTGATAAATAAAGCCAAAGCATTTGCCGAAGCCAATAATATCAGCGTTTCGCGCCTGGTAGAATTTCTGTTAAGTAAAACTGTTAATGCTAATTATGCTTCTTTAGATGAGCTTCCCGTTGCCGATTGGATTACTATGGTAAGTGAAGGCGAAGTAACCTACCAGCGCAAGCCGGTTTCAAACAAGGCCATTAAAAAAGAATACTACACCCGCTCAAAAGCCAAAAAATGAGCATATTCTTAGATGCCAATATTCTCATAGCGGTGTTGTGCAACGAGTACCCGTTGTTTACCTATTGTGCCCGTGTAGTAAGCCTTGCCGATAATCCAAAGTTTAAGGTTTATACTTCGCCCCTATGTTTGGCCATTGCCTTTTATTTTACTGAAAAGAAAAACGGCACTGCACTAGCCAAAAAGAAAATTAGTGTGTTAAGCGAGAAGCTGAAAATAACTACTATAGATGAAAAAACGGTAAAAAATGCTGCTGCTGAAAAAGCTATAGAAGACTTTGAAGATGGCATGCAATACTATTCAGCCTTAAATGCAAAGTGTAAATGTATAATTACAGAAGATAAAAACGATTTCTATTTTTCAGCAATAGAAGTATTAAGTGCAGAAGAATTTTTGCTGAAGCATGTGGTGAAAAAGTAGCACATGCTTCAGCACAAAATATTTTATTTTAGAAAAGAAGAATACATCCAAACCAACTTTTCCTGTTCTCTTATATAATCGCTCATAAGTGCATTAGTACCTTCATCATCGGCTTTGCCAGATAGTTCCAATATTTCTCTTTCAATTTCTAACAACACCTTAAAGCTTTTTACTACTTCGTTTACAGCTTTAACACCATCAGAAACATTAGTAGCTTCTTTGATAGTAGCTGTTTTAGTATAAGCTGAAAATGAATGAAGCGGAGTATGACCAAGTGTTAAAATACGCTCGGCAATTTCATCAATTTTAAGCAAGGCATCGTTATACAATTCTTCAAATTTCAGATGTAATTCAAAAAATTTTTGACCGGTAATATTCCAGTGAAATCCTCTGGCATTAATATAAAACAACTGATAATTGGCTAACAGCACATTTAATTTTTCAGCAAGTTGCTTACATTTTTTTTCGTCTAATCCTATCTGATTTTTGTTTTTCATAAATAATAGTTTTTAAAGTGTTTAATATAAAGTTATAGAAAGTCGTTTACAGTGTTTTTAACCATTGCCTAATTAAATTAGTTCTAAGCAAACTGTTTCAGCGTTTTAATTATTGGCGTGTAATAGCTTGCGCCAAATAAATGTAAATGCATCAACAAAGGGTATAAATTATAAATAGCAAATCTTTTTTCATAACCGGGTAACAGTGGGTTTTCCTGAAAGTATGCATCGTAAAATGCATTGTCGAAACCGCCAAAAAGTGTGGTAAAAGCCAGTTCAGCTTCTTTGTTGCCAAAGTATATAGCCGGGTCGAAAATTACCGGATTATTTTTTTCATCGGAAAAAATATTGCCATTCCACAAGTCGCCATGTAGCAAAGCAGGTTTTTCTTGCGGTAGCAGGTGTGGCAATCTCACATACAGGTTTTCAAAATAATCGGTATCGTTACAAGAAAATATTTTCTTTCTTTCGCCAAGCCTCACCAATGGTTCTAAACGCTCGTAAATAAAAAAGTCGATAAATGATTTATGCTGCTTATTACTTTGCGGAAGACTTCCAATGTAGTTGTTAAATGAGAGGCCAAAAAAGTCATAAGTGATGCGATGCATTTGTGCTAACTGCCTTCCGGCATTAGTCCAAAAGGTTTTGTTGGGTATTGTGCTTTCTACAAATTCCAGCAATAAAAAACTGTCATCGGCTATGGAATTTAATGCAATAATACCGGGTATTCTGAAAATATTTTGTGTTGCAAGTAGTGTTAAGCCTTCAGCTTCTTTTTCAAACATGTCTTTTGCAATAGCACTATTGTTGTGCTTCAGAAAATACAATTTATTGTTTAAAGAAACCTTAAACGTACTACTAATACTACCACCTTGAATGGGCGAATAATGAAAAGTGTTAACATTAACATGCAAAGCTTCTTGTAAAAATTGCTGAAGCAGTGCAGCATTCATATTAATAAGATATTAGTCTAACAAGCCGTTTTGAAGTGCATAGCGCACCAAGCCTGCCGTGTTTTTTACATCTAGTTTTTGAAGCAAGTTTCTTCGGTGTGTGTCAACCGTTCTAACGCTTATTCCAAGTTTATCGGCTATTTCAGCATTGGTTAATTCTTCAGAAATCATTTTTATAATTTCTGTTTCGCGCTTGGTAAGTTGAATATCTGATTTATAGTCTTTCTTGGCAGAAGGAAACTCTTTATAAATGTATTTTGAAAGCATAATAGAAGAAACATCGCTGCTGAAATAATTTTCGCCATTGCTTACAGTTTCTATAGCTTTCAGTAATTCTTCTTTAGTAGAGTTTTTCAGCAAATATCCCTTCGCACCTGCCTGAAGCATTTTTACAATAAAATCTTGTTCATCGTGCATTGAAAGGGCTAAAACGTTAGCCTTTGGATATTTTTTAATAACTTCTTTTGTTGTGTCAATACCTGTTTTTTTAGGCATTTTAATATCCATTATTATAACATCGTAGGCGTTGTTTTCCAATTTTTCAAGACAATCGTCACCATCTACTGCTTCGTCTATTTCTACAATTTTCTTTTCACCCTCAAGCAAAGATTTTATGCCAATGCGAATCATCGGGTGGTCGTCAACCAAAAGTATTTTCAATTTTTCCATTTATTGTTTAGTTGTAGTGTTTAAATTTTGAATACCGATAAACTTTACCGTTCATTTCAAATTTAAGGCTAAATATAATACATTCCACCCAACTGTAATTGCTACTTAGGCGTTCAGTATTAACAAAAATTAATTTTCTAACAGCGAGACTTGGTGTTTAAATTATATTAACATTAATGTTTTAAAAGAAAAAAGCAATGTGTTTTTCTCACTATTCTGTATTGAAACATCTTATATTATTTGAGCAAGTCAGGTCTTATTCTTTCAGTTCTTAATAAAGATTGTTCATTGCGCCACTCTTCAATTTTAGCATTGTTTCCTGAAAGCAAAACATCGGGTACTTTGTTACCTCTAAAATCTGCCGGGCGTGTATAAACAGGCGGTGCTAACAAATTATCCTGAAACGAATCGAAGAGGGCAGAAGTTTCGTCATTTAGTACTCCGGGAATTAATCTGCCCAGTGCATCTACTAAAACTAATGCCGGCAGTTCACCACCCGATAAAACAAAGTCGCCAATGGAAATTTCTTTAGTAATATATGTGTCTCTTATGCGTTGGTCAACCCCTTTATAATGCCCACATAGAATAAGAATATTATTCAGCAAAGACATTTTATTGCATTCCTGCTGATTTAATACAGGTGCATCGGGTGTCATGTAAATAATTTCATCATACACTCTTTCAGATTTCAGCTTATCAATACAATTGGCAATAGGTTCGGGCATTAAAACCATTCCGGCACCGCCACCGTACTGGTAATCATCTACCTGCTGATGATTGTAAGTGGTATAACTTCTAAGATTATGGGTGTGTACTTCTAATAAACCTTTGGTTTGCGCACGTTTTAAAATAGAATGGCTTAAAGGGCTAACTAGCAACTCGGTAAGAACAGTAATAATATCTATGCGCATGGTTTACAAATATATTTCTAATAAACCTTCAGGAATATTCATCACTACCTGTTTTTTTTCTTCATCAATTTCCAGTATTAAAGATTCTTCCAGGGGAACTAAAACCTCTTTGCTATTTATAAATACTTGTGCTATTTCATGACTGGTTAAGTCTATTACATCTTCAATTTTACCAATAAGTTCTTGTTTTTCATTTAGTAAGTTAAAACCAATTATATAGTTGAATGAGGTATCATATTCATCTTCTATCATCCATTTTTCAAACAAGTTTTCTGCTATAAATACCTCTTTTTTAACCAGTTTTTCAGCAGCTTCTTTGGTGTTAATGTCTTCAAATTTCACTAAATATTCCTTTCGGTTTATTTCCTCAAAAGTCTCTATAATGTAAGGAATATTTTTTTCTGAGCTCAATTGTAAATAAAGCACATTGGCTTTCAGAAAGTCTTCGCTAAAATCGTAATCGGCTATAAATTTTAAAACCCCACGAACTCCGTGAGGTTTTAAAATTGTACCAATTGAGATGAATTTTTGTGAATTCACTCTAAACTGTTTTAAATGTTTATTCAGCAGTAGCTTCTCCGGTTGCTTCTTCAGCAGCAGGTGTTTCAGTTGCTTCTTCAGATGCAGTAGCTTCAGTTTCAGCAGCAGCAAGAGCAGCGGCAGCAGCATTAGCTTTTTCTTCTCGTTTTTTCTGTTCGGCAGCAATTTTATCTAATCTTGCTTTTTCAGCAGCAGAAACTAATGAAGATTTACGATTAGTAACAGCACCTTCTTTAGCGGCAATCCATTCAGCATAACGCTTTTCAGCTTCTTCTAAAGAGAAAGCACCTTTTTTAACGCCACGCAACAAATGTTTTTTATAAAGCACCCCTTTGTAGCTTAAAATTCTGTGAACAGTGTCAGAAGGCTGTGCGCCTTTTTCCAACCAGTTTAAAGCCTTGTCGTTATCAAGTGTAATTTCGGCAGGAACTTTAGTAGGATTGTAAACGCCAACTTTTTCTAGAAATTTTCCATCGCGCGGTGAACGTGAATCAGCAGCAACAATGAAATAAATGGGTTGTTTTTTTCTCCCGTGTCTTTGGAGTCTTAGTCTAACAGGCATATTAAATGCGATTTAGAGGTTAATAAATAATTAAATGGAGTGCGAAAGTAGCACTAAAAATTAATATTTAAAAGTTTAAGCTGAAATATCAGTCGGTTATTGTACCTAAATTAAGATATTGTGCAGCAGAAACAGGATTAATTCTTGCCGGGGCAGGTTGTGGAAATTGAACGGTAAAGTTTGTCCAGCCGGGCTGTCCTGCTCTGCTATCGGGCTTATAATAATCAGTAGAAGTAATTTGAGCACCGCTTCTGAATGCAGCTTCCCGGGCACTAACATCACCGGTTCTGGCTTCGTCAGTATCGGCATCACTTCGTGTTCTTACTATATATCCTTCTGAAACTCTTTGAGTAATTTCAGCTTCATTTGCTTTAGCATTATTCAGAATTACGAAAGCAGCTTCCGGTGTACCCGGCTCATCTACATATACAAACATGGCTCTGTTTTTTAAAGATTCATGTCCATCGAGATAAAAATCGGTTAATCCACCTTCCATAATTAAAATAATTTTTCCTCTGGCATCAGAAAGCTTCGGCCATTTTCCTGCTAAAACAGCTTCTTCTAACGTGTTATACTCGCCTCTAACCTTATCAGGGGTTATTATCTTATCTAAATTATTTCCGAAAACAGATTTTACTTCGGCATCAATATCATTAGCTAACGAATTACTGTATGGAATAGATTTTACGAAATTCTGAAAAGGTAAAATATCGCCCGGTGTAGAACTCTTTGTTTCTACATTAATGAACAACGGAATATGATTAGGATTATCATCAGACCATTGTTTAATTGCCTGAAGTGCTTCAATAAAGGTGTAGTAGTGTGTTTCATAATCTAAATCGGCAACATGAAATACTTTATATCCGGGTTGTAGCAACTGAGGTATGTTCGATTCAATAGGCTCATTGATAAAGCTGTTGCCTCCTCTATTGTAATAGTAGCCACCATTTGGGTCGGGACTAACATCTATTTCTAAACCTCTAACATTATAGTCGCTAAACTGCTCATTAAAAGGTGGATGATCATAATCCCAGCTTTCAGGGTTTAAACTTGCAGGCAGTATTGCAGTTAAACCTTTCAAATAATCTAATAATGGCGGATAAGTACGTTTTCTGTAACTGTTGTGGCTCGCAATTACCTGTATTTGATTAATTTTCAAGTCTTCAACCGATTGTACATTTTCGGTTTCATTAGTTTTCGTTTTGTTTTCGGGGTTTTCTTTTTTGCATGAAACTGCTGTTAAACAAACAGTTATAATTAAAACAAGTATTTTGTTCATTTGAAAAAAATTATTGAATGAAGTTAAGAATTGTTTTTCTGAATATTAAGCTAATGTTAACTTAACATTTTCAGAAAAAATAACTACTGCACGAAAACAGCTACAATTTTAAAATTTGCGTTAACATTCAACACACTGTAAAAACCTGAAAAAGATATCCAATAAAGTATTTTTGGAACAAAGAATTTTAAGTGAGTAAAACCCTGCCCATTGTTTTTGCATTTACGCTTATGGTTATTGTGTTGTGTAGATGCGGTAACAATAATACTGTTTCCAACAAAAAAATACTTCGATACAATCAGTCTTCAGGTATTACATCATTAGACCCTGCCTTTGCACGCGACCAGGCAAATATTTGGGCAGTGCGACAATTATACAGCAGCCTGGTTCAGCTAGATAAAAATTTAAATATTGTGCCTTGCATTGCTAAACATTGGGAAATTTCTGAAAACGGACTAACCTACACTTTCCATTTACGTAATGATGTAAGATTTATAGACCACGAAGTTTTCAGCAACACTAAAGGCAGAAAAATTACCGCACATGATGTAGCGTATTCTTTCAGCAGAATAATTGATGTTGAAACTGCTTCGCCCGGTTCATGGATTTTTAACGGAAAAGTAGCCGATGAAAACCCGTTTACTGCTATCGATGACACAACATTTATATTAAAACTGAAGTCACCTTTCAGGCCTATGCTTAGCATATTAACAATGGAATATACTTGCATTGTACCCAAAGAAGCCATTGATAAATTTGGTAAAGATTTTAGAAGTAATCCTGTTGGTAGTGGCCCCTTTAAAATGAAAGTTTGGAAAGAAGGCAACGTGTTGATTTTAGTTAAAAATGAAAGCTACTTTGAGAAAGACAATGCAGGTAATTCTTTACCTTATTTAGATGGGGTGAAAATTTCTTTTATAGAAAGTAAAGAAACCCAATACCTTAAATTTATTCAGGGCGATATTGATTTTATGAGTGGCTTAGACAAAAGCTATATTAACGAGTTGCTTACTGCCGATGGTAAATTAAAAGAAAAACATAAACCGAGAATTAATATGCTGAAAGCACCTTATTTAAACACTGAATATTTAGGCATACTTTCAGATACTGCAAATGATTTGGTTAAAAATCATCCCTTTGAACTAAAATACGTTAGACAGGCTATAAATTATAGTTTCGATAGAAAAGAAATGATTCAGTATTTAAGAAACAATGTTGGCGTGCCAGCTCATTCGGGCTTTGTACCAATGGGGCTTCCATCGTTTAATGCTGAAGTAGTTAAAGGCTATAATTATAATCCTGAAAAGGCGCGAAAGCTTTTAAAACAAGCAGGTATTGAAAGTGAAAATCAGTTTCCTGCCACTACTTTATACATGAATGCTGCTTATGAAGATTTAGGTATTTATATTCAGCAGCAATTAAAAAACTTGGGTATTCCTGTAAAATTAGAATTGGTGCCCGGAGCTTTTTTACGCGAACAAATGTCAAAATCAAAAGCATTGTTTTTCAGAGGTTCATGGATTGCCGATTATCCAGATGCGGAAAGTTATTTAACACCGTTCTACAGCAAAAATGGCTCGCCACCAAACTATACCCGTTTCAGCAATAAAACTTTTGATGCTTTATATGAAAAAGCGGTTAATGAAAATAACGATGATGCAAGATATGCTTTGTATCAGGAAATGGATAAAATATTGGTAGATGAAGCACCTGTAGTACCTTTGTTTTATGACGAAGTGGTAAGATTTGTCAGAAAAAATGTAAAGGGGTTAGAGCCCAACGCTATGAATATGCTTGATTTAAGAACGATAAAAATTGAGTAAATCAATGTTCCAAAGCCTGCTCTAAATCAGCAATAATATCTTCTACGCTTTCAATGCCAACTGAAAGTCTTATTAAGCCATCGGTAATGCCAAATTGTAGGCGTTGTTCTTTGGGCACACGCACGTGTGTCATGCTTGCCGGATGCTGAATTAAGCTGTCGGCAGTACCTAACGAAGCAGTAAGGGTTAAAAATTTTATATTGTTCATCAACTTCAATGCAGCCTCAAAACCCTCTTTCATTTCAAAACTCAACATGCCACCAAAGCCATTCATTTGTTGCTTTGCCAGTTCATGGTCGGCATGATTGGGCAAGCCTATATAATTTACTTTGGCAATTTTGCTATGTGCTGAAAGATATTCGGCAACTTTCATGGCATTAGCACAATGCGCCTCCATTCTTAGCGGAAGCGTTTTTAAACCATTATTCAGCATAAAAGCATCGAAAGCATTGCTGTTGCCGCCCAACAGTTTACGCATGTTCCAAACCTTTTTCATCAAACTTTCACTAGTGCCCAATACCACACCGCTTAAGCCATTGCCATGCCCGTTTAAAAACTTGGTGCACGAGTGAATAATAAAATCTATTCCGAATTTAAAAGGTTGTTGCAGGTAAGGCGTGGCAAAAGTGTTATCAATGCAAGTAAGCACTTTGTATCTTTTAGCTAAAGCAGCAATGCTTTTCAAATCGTAACAATCGCAGGTTGGGTTGGCAGGCGATTCAAGATAAATGAGTTTTATTTTGTTATTATTAACCAACTGCGTTTCAACTTCATCGAGCTTTTTTAAATCGGCAAAAATTATTCTTATTCCTTGTTCCTGAAAAATGGAATTCATTAAATCGGTAGTGGTGCCATAGAGGTTGCCTTGCGTTAAAATAGTATCGCCACTTTTCAGATTTAACGAAAACAATAATGCTGAAATGGCAGCCATGCCCGAACTAAACAATACCGCTTGTGCTTCAGTATTCAACTGAAAAGTTTCTAAAGCAGCCAGTTTTTTTTCAACGGCTTCTACCGTGGGGTTGTGCCATCTACCATAAATAAAGGCTTTGTCGTTGCCTTCAAAAACCTGCATGGCTTTTTGTGCGCTTTCATATACAAAAGTCGAAGAGCTGTATATAGGCAAGGCATGTGGCATATTGGGGTCGCCTTCAATAAAATCTTTTACACAAATGGAGTTGAAGCCTATTTTAAATGATGGTGTCATATTGTTCATGTGGTTGTTTCACGCAAAGACGCTAAGGCGCAAAGTTTTTTAAATTAATTTTTATTTTATCGCTCAAATATCTTGTAATTATTCGTCCAATAATTCACAATGAAGTCCCATTTTTCATCAAATTCTTTGATATACTTTTGATAAGGTAGTTTCTTGATTAATTTCTTTTCATCATTGAGCGAATTGTTTACTTTGAATACATCTATCACTTGAAGGTTATCTTTGGTTTCATAATCGCAGCCATGCCCATAGATATATCCGTAGTTAATAAATTTATAATTTTCAATTTTACCTAAATAACTTTCCCAATTACTATCAGAACAGCCAGCCCGATTATAGGTATAAAAAAATTCTGTTACTTTTATTTTTTTTAAGTCAAGTGAGCAATTGTGAATTAGTTTAAATGTCTTGAGATTTAAATCAAATAAATAATTGTCACATTGATTTGGCGTATTACTAATAGCAAAAACACGTATATCCTTATATCCATCTTCATTAATATCTAAAAACTCGACTTTAAAGTAATAATCTTCAGATTTTACTATGGTGTCACCCTTAATTGATAATAAGCAATTAAATCTATTGTCTTTTAAAATCTGTATATAGTATTGACTGTTAATCACTAAGGTATCTACTTGGATTTGTGATGTATTCTGTAAATGAACATTACTTTTTAAAGCCGTACTATAAAATGTGAAAAAAATAAAAAATATAAGGCTAAATCGTGTTTTCATAAACTACTTACATTTGATGGCAGCATTTCACTTCCTATCAAAAATCAATCGTTGTCCTTTTTGCGATTCATCGAAAGTACCGTTGTTATATACTAAATGTCCGTTAACAAAAGTGTGGGTTACTTTGGCTTTAAATGTAGTGTCTTCAAAAGGACTCCAGCCACATTTGTATAAAATATTTTCTTTCGAAACTTTCCAAGGGGCGTTTAAATCTACCAATACCAAATCGGCAAAATAGCCTTCTCTAATATAGCCTCTATTTTCAATTTTAAATAAAATAGCCACATTATGACAAGCCTTTTGCACAATGGTTTCCAGACTAATTTTTCCCTGATGATAAAATTCTAACAGAGCAGTTAAAGAATGTTGTACCAATGGCCCGCCCGATGGCGCTTTAAAATAGTTGTTTTGTTTTTCTTCAAAAGTATGTGGCGCATGGTCGGTAGCAATAACATCAATGCGGTCATCAAGCAATGCTTTCCAAACCCCTGCACGGTCATTGGCAGTTTTTACCGCAGGATTCCATTTTATTAAAGTGCCTTTGGTTTTGTAGTCTTCATCGCTAAACCACAAATGGTGCACACAAGCCTCGGCAGTAATTCTTTTTGCTGAAAGCGGAATGGTATTATCAAACAAATGCGTTTCTTTTTCAGTAGAAATATGTAAAATATGTAAACGAGAATTATGTTTTTTTGCCAGTGAAATAGCTTGAACTGAAGATTGATAACACGCTTCAGCACTGCGAATGATGGGGTGATATTCAATAGGAATATCTTCACCAAACTGCTCGCGATATTTTGCAGCATTTTCTTTTATCATGGGGTCAACTTCGCAATGGGTAGTAATAATGGTTGGCGATTCTCTGAAAATGGCTTCCAAAGCTTGTTCATCATCTACTAACATATCGCCCGTAGAAGAACCCATAAAAATTTTCACACCACAAATGGTTACGGGGTTTACTTTTTTTATTTCATCAATATTTTTATTGGTGGTGCCCATGAAAAAAGAATAATTTGCCAACGATACCTGTGCAGCACGGGCATATTTTTCTTCCAACAATGTTTGTGTAACAGCACTGGGCACAGTGTTAGGCATCTCCATATAAGAAGTAATGCCACCTGCAACAGCCGCTTTGGCTTCAGTATAAATTTCGCCTTTGTGGGTTAAGCCGGGTTCGCGAAAATGCACCTGGTCGTCAATCAATCCGGGAATTAAAATTTTTCCGGTGCAATCTATTTCGGTATAATTTTCATGGGATGAAATCGTTTCGGCAATTTTTTCAATTAATCCGTTCTTTACCAATACATCGGCATGAAATTGTTTGCCTTCGTTAATAATGTGGGCGTTTTTTAATAAATAAACTGGCATGGGTAGTTATCGTTATGCTGTAAAAATACTGCATTAGTGTTGAATGAATAGGGTAGTGGTTATCGCTTTTTTATTTGATAATTACAGTAAATGTTGCAAAAGGTTGTAGCATTGATTTGTTTTATTATAAGCTTCCTCTCAGTCCTAATTCTATGGCATTCAGGTTTTCAATTTTTCCGTTATTTAGCTCAAACTTTAACAAGGTTTTTACACGGTGAAACCCTTCTTTACCTGCTGCCCCGGGGTTCATAACAATCATGTTATTAAAATCCGGGTCGCGCATAACACGTAAAATGTGTGAATGTCCACATATAAAAATATCAGGCTTTTCTTTTTTAATTAGGTCTTTGGCGCGGGCAATATACTTGCCCGGATAACCGCCTATATGTGTCATGTAAATTTTTAAATCCTCTGCTTCAAAAACCAAATGTTCAGGAAATAGTATTCTAATATCGGCACCATCTATATTGCCATACACACCTCTGGTGAGTGGCTTAATTTTTTCAAGATTTTTAACCACCTCTATATTACCAAAATCTCCTGCATGCCATATTTCATCACAATCGCTGAAATGTTTGGCTACTTTGGCATCTACATGGCTATGGGTATCGGAAATTAAGCCTATTCTCAGCATTTATTTTTCGGTTTGCTCATCAAAAATTAATCCTGCTTTTTTTCTGCGGTAATAATCTTTTATCAAAAAATAATACCAGCCTACGCCTAAAATATACAGCGTGGCAGTAATTAAAAATACATTTACATAGCTAAGTCCAAAACTTCTTAACCAGCCAAATATTTGCGAGCTTATAAACCAACTGCCGCTCCAGATAGCTGCATTTAATGCACTTACCATTTCACGATTTCTGTTGCCAACATAATACATGGTAAGTTCTGAAGTCATTGGGCCGGCAACATTCATTAAAGGCTGTCTGAAGGTAAAAAATATTATGGCTAAGGGCAATGCATACCACAAGTGTTTATAATATTCAGTGGTAGCCATAAAAATGAGAAACAAAATAGACAGGCTTTGTATAAAAGTAATAGCTACATAATAGTTGCTGCGTCTTTTAATTTCAGGAACAATTAATACACCAATAACCACAAGCAGGTAGCTTAAAGAACCTATGGCAGAGAACGTTTTTGAATCCATGCCATGCACGTTTAAAAAAAATAAATTTATAAACGGTATGGTAAATCCTGCGCCTACAGCAATTATAAGCGTTGGAAAAGTTACACGAAAAATAAGATTCCAGTCATAATCGCCTTTTATATTTACGAGCTTTGTTTTCTCTGAAACATTTTCATCAACTTCTATTTTATGTACAAACCAAACCCCTGCAAAACCTAATACGGTGAAAAGTATCAGCAGTATTTGGTCATTAAAAAACTGTGGGGCAATTAGCGCTAATGCATAACTTAATAAACCACATAAAAATGTGCCAATACTCCATGTAAGAAAATATGAAGCAATGGCTTCTGAATGATTTTCTTTTTTACTGTTTAGTAATATAAATGGCAATGCAGGAATTTGGTATAAAGAAAAGCCAATACTCCACAGTATAAAACCTGTGGTCAATAAAAAATTATTTTGCACTGAAATAGCATAAATAATTAAAAGGGCTATAATGGGCACGCTACATGCTGAAAGCATGAAATAGGGTTTCAGTTTCTTGCCTTTTATAAACAAGCCCAAAGGCAAAGAAATAAGCATTACCGATAGAAAACGAAATGAAACAAAATAGGCAATGTCATAATCTTCATAACCGTTGTCGGTCATGTAAAAATTGAGAAACAAAAAAAATACTGCATTAATAAGTTGCAAGAAAAACTCGCCTGTAAGCATGTTTATTACAGGCTTTTCTAAACGGGTATATGATTGTAAAATCTTTCTCACTATTTCAATTGCTCTTCAATTAATGCTATCGCCTTATTTGTTTCGTGGGGCTGTAGCCAATGGTAGTCTTTATCTTTCCTGAACCATGTAAGCTGCCTTTTAGCATAGTTGCGTGTATGTTGTTTAATTAATGCTACTGCCTCTTGCTTATTTATCCTCCCATCGAAATACTGAAAAAAATCTTCATAGCCCACAGTCTGCAAGGCATTGTTTTCTTTATAAGCATAAAGGTCTTTAGCTTCGGCTTCTAAACCTTCCTTCATCATACTATCAACTCTTTCATTAATGTTATGGTATAGCGTTTCTCTCTCGGTATTCAATGCAATTTTCAGTGTATTAAATGGTCTTATTTTAATAGTTGCTTTTCTGAAACTACTATAGGGCTTGCCGCTAGTTAGGCACACTTCTAACGCACGTAATATTCTTTGAGGATTATTCTTATCTACTGTATTGTAGTATTCTGTGTCTTTTTCTGCAAGCAATTTTTTCAGCCCCTCAATACCTTCTGTCTTATATAATGCTGAAAGATATTGGCGTGTAGCTTCATTGGCTTTTGGTACTTCATCAAAGCCTTTACAAACCGCATCTATATAAAGTCCTGACCCACCACAAAGAATTACAATATCTTTTTCTGAAAATAATTGATCAAGCAATGCTATTGCTTCTGTTTCATATTGCCCTGCGTTATAGGGTTCGTGAATAGAAACATGATTTATGAAATAATGAGTAACTGATGAAAGTTGTGTAGCATTGGGCTTGGCGGTGCCAATACTCATTTCTTTAAAAATCTGTCTCGAATCTGCCGATAGAATTACGGTATGAAAATGCTCGGCTAATGTAATGGCAAAAGCTGTTTTTCCAATAGCAGTAGGTCCGGCAACAACAACAAGCAGTTTCATATCAGTTGGCAAAGATAAGCCAGCTAAAGAGAAAGCTACGTTTTAACCATATATTTTAATTAGTGGTTTTGATTGCAAAGCCTGTAATAAAATAAACAATGCAATTATACCATAAAGCACACCTAATGCAATGGTTGCTTTAGTGTTTTTTAATAAATAATAAGAAAGTAACGGGGGTATTTGTAATGCATGCATGCCGAAGAAATGAGCTGCTCTTAAATCGCCATGTGTGGTGCTCCAGTTAAGAAACGGTATGCCATTGCCACCATCTGTGTTGCCAACTGTGTGTGCTAATCTTGAACCCATTAAAAAGCCTTCAAAAGAAAAAATCACAAAAAGCATTATACCTAATCTTATAGCCCATACATAGTATTCGGGCAATTCAATAAAATTATTTTTAAAAAACAGAATGCCAATGTATGCTGTGTAAATAGTTGCAGCACTTGCTGCAAATGCCATCATGCTGAATAGCAACGAATGCATAGGTGAGCTTGTATTATAATGAGACATTTCACCTTTAGCTGCCTGAAAAGTTATATACACTATTTCAAAACCGAATAATAAAACAATGCTCCAGTTGAAAATATTTGCATTGAACGATGATGGTAAGTAATAACAGTACCATGCCATTGTAAATGAATAAATAAAAATTGACAGCGAAAATTTTATGGGCTTATACCATGCATTTATTCCCTGAACTTCAATTGTTGTAGTTTTTGACAGTATGATAAAGATGAATGCTAAAAGCAGATTCAGTGAGCCAAAGAAAAATAAAGTTTCATTTTTTTCTTTAATATTTATAATGAAATCTAGCATTTTCGTTTAAGTTTAAAATTGAACTCTATACATTACATCTGGAAAGAAGCCAATTTGATTTACATCATTTACAGTTCCTGTACGTTGGTTATAACGTCTTTCAAAAATGTTCTGATTATTGGTAACATTTTGAAAGTCTATGTAGAATGATTGAGAAAATTTCTTGGTTTTACTGTTGAGCCTGAAACCAAATTTTGTATCTAATCTTAAATATGCAGGCAGTTGCTTACTGAATGCCTGTGTTTCATCAAGAATTTCTCTCCCAGCAATTTTTGAAGCTTCTAAATCTACAGGTGTGTAATATCTTCCGCCAGAAGTAGTAAACTTAAAGTCAATTGATATAGCATTTCGTTTTTCTTTACCTACTTTAAATTCTTTTCCGGCTAAAGCATTAAATACATACCTGTTATTAAAGGCAGTGTTTCTCCATATTTCATCACTGCCTTTATATTTCGAGTCATACAACGAAGTTGTTATTAAGGCATAATAGCCTTTACTGAAAAACTTTTCAATGGTTAACTCTACACCTGCATTTCTGCCTGTACCTTCATTTACCAAAAAGCCTCTGTCGGGGAAAACAAAATCAGCCCCTGCATTTAACATAGAAAATGAGCTGCTGAAATTGTCAACCGCTGCACCTTTAATAAACTGTACATAGGGTTCAAGTTTAATGCGCCAATCGTTTTTAATTTTTACATCGTAGGCAAACACAATGTGATGACTTCTTGTGAAGTCTAAGTCTTTATTAGAATTATCATAATTCCCATCGGGTAGCGGAGCACGATAAAAATATACCGGTAATGGCTGCATTTGACTATGCCAACCATAGGCAACTGTCATAGTATGTCGTGGCAAAAATTGATAAGAGAATGAGGTGCGGGGTTCAATAGCATAGGTATTATTATTGGTTAAATACTGGCCATGAAGACCGCCATTTAAGGTAAGTTGCTCATTAATTTTATATTGCAGTTGTGTGTAAGGCTGCAATAAAGTTAATGCACCTTTAAAATCACGTATGGCTTGCCAGTCCACACGGTCTTCACGCGTATTCAGCCTGGTGTTCAGTAAATATATTTCTGATAATATTCCGCTTCTTAAATTCAGTTTGGCACTGTACTTTTTATTATAGGTAGTAGATATTCTGAAGGTATTGTTTAAATCTCTGTTCTCTACAACTTTTGTGCGCGGGTTTCCTTCAGGAAAATCATATTGTTGAAACCACGAGTTAGAGGTGGTAGCACTAACAACTGTTTTTAAATAGGCACCTCTTTTTAAACTATAGCTATGTTTTAATCCTAATACTCCAAACATTGAACGGGCATATCTGTCGCTGTAAGGGTCGGCAAATAAGTCCTCATCAGTTAATTCGCTTCCAATAAACTCAATGTAGCTATATCCTGCAATTCCAAACAATGAAAACTTTCCGAATTTAGGATTATTACCAAAATCGAATTTAAAGCTAAGGTCTTGATATTGCGGTGCAGCAGCAGTGCCAATAGGAATGCCTAAAGCTGAACCAATACCTGCAAAAGAATAACGGTAAGCAGCCACATAAGACGATGTTTTTGATTTGTTTAACGGGCCTTCTGCCATTGCTTCCAGGCCGCTAAACATGTTCAACTGTAAAGTATATTCCTGTTGTTGGCTGTTCCCGTTTCTGAATGCTACATCAAAAACCCCTGAATTGGCATTGCCATATTCTGCTGCAAATGCACCGGTTAAAAAATCAGAGTTTTTTATAAGGTTGGTATTCATTGCACTCACCGGGCCACCCGTTGTACCCAGCGTTGAAAAGTGGTTGGGGTTAGGAATCGGAATGCCTTCCAGTCTCCATAAAACTCCGGTAGGCGAGTTGCCCCTTACTACTATATCATTTCGCGAATCGTTGCTGGTGCTTACCCCGGCAAAGTTTGCAGCCAATCGAGCCATATCGTTTCTGCCACCTGAATATCGGGTTACTTCTTCTATAGAAAATGTTCTTGCTGAAACTGCCGAAAACTCATTATTGGCTTTGTCTTTACTGGCTGTTGCAGTAACTACTACTTCTTTCATTTTAGTAACCGCCTCTTCCATTTTTATTTCAAGTACTACTTCTTTTCCAGATGTAACTAGCACTTCGGGTACTGTTATTGTGTTGTATCCGAGCGACTGAACCATAAATACTTTTCTGCCTAAAGGAACATTCTTAAGGGTGAATTTTCCATCAAAATCTGTAGTAGTACCCACGGTTGGGTTTGAGCCTTCCAATATTATGGTTGCTCCTACGAGGGGCTCTTCAGAAATCTTGTCAATTACCACTCCTCTTACAATTTGTGTTTGCGATTGGGCAATTGCTGAAAAGAATATTCCTGTTTGAATAATCAGCAACAAGAATAATTTTGGTAAATCCGATTGCCATTTGTTTAAGGTTTCTGCCAAACCGTTTCTGTGCACTTTCATGTTGTTCAGTTTTTTGGTTGAAAAAATCATGACACAAAAGTGCAGTATCCTAATACCTTCATTCATTGATTCAAATCAATAAATATTGGTAGAAAACCCTTGGTTTTATTGCCTATTAAGAAAATAAAAATAATGTGCATTGATTTGAATCAATAAATTTCATGCACAAAACCACTTATTTTTCAGCGATGCGTTTTCTAATTCTGCTTAGGGCTTCAGGTGTAATGCCTAAATAAGAAGCTATCATATATTGCGGAACTCTTTGAGGCAGGTTAGACTGGCTGTTTTTTAAAAGTTTTAAATATCGTTCTTCGGGCGAATCGGCCAGAAGCGAAACATTTCGCATAGAAAGCATAATAAATAAGTTTTCAGCAATAAATCTTCCGAAACGCTCTAAAATGGGTATTTCTCTATAAAGCTTTTGTATATCGTCATAATGAAGGTCTATAACCTCGCAGTCTTCTATTGCCTGAATATAATAGGTGGCCGGGGTTTTGGTAAGAAAGCTGCAATATTCTGAACTGTATTCGTTTTCAATAAAAAATGCTAGAATAAACTCTTTTCCATCGGTTAAATTATAGGCTCTTAAAATTCCTTTATTTACATAGGTTACGTGCTTACAGGTTTTGCCGGCTTCAATTAAAAAATCATTTTTTTTTAGGGTTTTTATTTTCAAAAACTGCTCAAAGTATTGCCACTGCTCATCGGTTAATTCTGGAAGTAAGTTTTGGTAATAATTTTTTATGTTTCTGAAGGTATTATTCATATTTACAGCTTATACCACAAAATTTATTTATTTATTCCAAACCACCGTATTTATTTTTTATATAACACTTTTATGGGTTTATTAAACAAGCCAGGTATTTTTAAATCTGAAACAGTTTATTGAACAGACTCATACCCAAAAGTTGTGAATGCAGTTTCAGACGTCTGGAAGCCCTATCCAAAAGTTGTGAATACCCTCTGGGCATCTTCTTATCGACTATAATGTTTTTTTCTGCTGTTTTAGGTTTCTGTTTTTTTCTATGAACTTTAGCACCCTGAATACCAAAACACTATGACTATAGATTTAAGAAGCGATACCGTTACCAAGCCCTCGAAAGAAATGCTTTCGTTTATGATGAAGGCACCTGTGGGCGATGATGTTTTTTCTGACGACCCTACTGTAAACCAATTGCAAGATTTTGCTGCCGATATGTTTGGGGTGCAGGCAGCCTTGTTTTGCCCATCGGGAACCATGACCAACCAAATAGCCATTAAAGTGCACACCAAGCCTATGGACGAAGTGATTTGCGAAGAGGGCGCACATGTGTATTACTATGAGGGTGGTGGCATTTCATTTAATTCCGCAGCTTCTGTAAAACTGCTGAAAGGCGACAGAGGAAGGTTTACGGCACAACAGGTAGCCGAAAAAATAAATCCGTTAGATATACATTTTCCTAAAACCAGTTTGGTGTGTATTGAAAATACCTGTAACAGGGGAGGAGGGTCGTATTACACCTTAGAAACTATAAAGGAAATAAAAGAAGTATGTAAGCAAAACCATTTAAAGCTCCATTTAGATGGCGCAAGATTGTTTAATGCTTTGGTTGAAACAGGCGATAGCACTAAAGAATACGGCAAAGTTTTCGATTCTGTTTCTATTTGTTTATCGAAAGGGTTGGGTGCGCCTGTAGGCTCGTTGCTGTTGGGCACTCAGGATTTTATAAATGAAGCAAGGCGAGTTAGAAAAGTATTTGGCGGTGGTATGAGGCAAGCCGGTATTATTGCTGCAGGCGGTTTGTTTGCATTAAAAAACAATATTCAGCGATTGAAAGACGACCATGCAAAAGCCAAAAGAATAGAAGCGGCTTTACTTCAGCATAAAATAGTGAAACAAGTAATGCCTGTTGATACCAATATTGTTATCTTTCAAATGCACGATGTGCCTGAAGCAGCGCAATTTTTAAATATGCTTAACGAAAACAACGTGCTGTATCATGTAGTTGGCATGAACGCTGTAAGGTTTGTAACCCATTTAGATATTACCGATGAAATGATAGATAAATTGGTGAATTTAATTGCCGGGTAATTATACCCAAATGATGCCTTCTTCGGCATCTCCATAAGCAGTAGCGGTTTTGTTCTGAACACGAAGTCCGATACATAATGCAAGTAAAGCATCTACTTCGTGCCAGGTGGTAAATATGTGGGTACACTTAATGTTAAAGTGCTGCAATACTTTTTCTGCAACATTTTTTATAGCAGCTGTTTCTTTTTTATACTGAAGTGTTTTTAGAGAAAGCTCGTTTGCCAAAGCGGCAGGATAAACCTCGTAAAACGGTAAACTAATTTTAGCTTTCAACTGCATGGCTCGTGCTGTTAAGCCACCTAAAAACATAGGCGACATGGCCTGCAACAACTTATCGCATATTCTGTAAAAATATTCTGAAGATTTTTCAGGCTGTTTATACACTATCGGCAACGATAAAGGGGCATCTATACAAACAATACCATTGGGGTATTCTTTTAAATGCTGAAGTATAAAGGCATCGGCATCTTCATTTTTTCGACAAGAAATTATAGTTACCTCTTTGGTATTTTGGCTAATAGCCAATACAGTAGTGCCGGCTAATTTTGCACCGTAATCAATACCAATAATGGTAACGCTCTTTTTTGCCATACCTGTTAAACAGAATAGCAAAACACCAAAAATGAAGGTAAAGTTTAAGCTAAGTCTTCTTCAGCGGATTTCACCATTAAAACCGGACAAGGAGCATTTCTGAAAACCCATTCGGCCACGCTACCCATTAATAATCTGCCTAAGCCGGTTCTGCCATGCGATGCCATAATTATTAAATCGGCATTGGCTTCTTTGGCAGTATTTACAATTACTTCAGTAGCATTACCCTGAACAACTTTAGTTGCTATTTCTGAGTTTTCCAGCTCGCTTTTTAAAGTAGCGGCTAATTTTTCCAGTTTTGCTTCAGCATCTTTTTTGCTTCTTTCCGGATGGTCTATCGAAATTGTTTCAATGCCATAAGGGTCGGTAAAGTTTTCGCCAATTACATTCAGCAAAATAATTTTTGCACCCGAATTACGGGCCATTTCTTTAGCATAAGGCAAGGCGTTATCTGAAATTTTTGAAAAATCTACAGGGCAAAGAATGGTGTTTATGGTAAGCATGTTTTTGTTTTTTAGTGGTATGAAGTTACGTATTAAAGTTAGGGCTTTAAGGTTTCTAGGGTTAAAAAATTGTCAATTCTTTCAGGGCTATTTATGGGTGCTTTCCCAATAATTTTCAATACTATCGGGCAGCAATATAAAAAAGTCATAGCCGGTGGAGTGTTCAATTTTATCTATGGTAGTAATATACTTTTGCCAGTTATCATTTTTAATGCCCTTCACATTAGGCATGGCAATAGCCACCATTTCAAAATCTTCTATGGCTGATATAGTTTGAATAGATGTTTTTGGTGTAAATGCCACAATTTTAAAGCAGCTGTCGGGTATTGCAACTAAACCTTTATTCAATAAAGTTTTATTGCTTTTGAAAATACCTCCTGCAACTATATACATGTTTTTGTTTTCTTTCAGGGCCTTGTTTAGGTAATAATCTTCAAAGCGCAGCCACACACCACGGTTTAAATCGGCAGTTTGCGGAATTACGTTGGTAAGTAAAAAAGTTGCTTTGTTGTCTTCACTGTTTCGGGTGCGCTCTTTGCTTCTTACCAAGTGGCCCCTGTCGAAACCGCTGTTGGTATAGTCGCTGTGTTTCACTTTATAAAAACTTGCCGGCAAAGTATTGTCAGCAATAAACTTGCCATCAAACCGGTCTTCATTACCTACCCACGAAGCATTTAGTTGCCATGCCACCCAATTCGGAACATTCTTTTTAC
Organism: uncultured Chitinophagaceae bacterium; assembly: GCA_964543705.1. Lineage (GTDB taxonomy): Bacteria > Bacteroidota > Bacteroidia > Chitinophagales > CAIOSU01 > CAYSGX01. Next base: position 151,834 of record CAZIZP010000003.1, on the reverse strand, counting down.
TGCAATAACTAATAGTAAATTGAGGTTTTTCCAAAACATAATCATCAGTAGTATCGCTGTCGGCAGGGTAGCCAAAGGGATTGTGTATGCTGTTGCGATTATGATATTGATAGAAATGTTCATTTGTTAATACAGTAGCAGTGGTGTCGCTTATATATTCAGGTATATTTTGTTGAATTGTATCGGCATATTCATTTTTAATTGCAGTTTCCTCTTTAGCGAATTCACGGCTTTTGGCAGCCAGAAACATTATAAATACAAAGCCAGTGAATAGTAATATTAGAATTATAAAAACAAAGAGCCATTTTTTATTCATGCTGCAAATATTTTCCTTTTCAAACTGAAACAGAAGTTTTAAATATTAACACCTAATACGGTAAGTATTCCGGCTAATAACATGTTATAGCATAAAACCGCAGTTCAATTCCTTATTTTTGCGCAAAATCTTTGAATAGCAATGGAATATAAACCGTGGGAAATTGAGAAAAACTGGTTGGCTTACTGGAAAAAACATCAGATATATAAAGTAGAAAACGACACCACCAAACCCAAATATTATGTGCTCGATATGTTTCCTTACCCATCGGGAAGCGGCTTGCACGTAGGTCATCCGCTGGGTTATATTGCTTCTGATATTTTTAGCCGCTACAAAAGAATGAAAGGCTTTAACGTATTGCACCCTATGGGTTTCGATGCATTTGGTTTGCCTGCGGAACAATATGCTATTCAAACCGGAAAACACCCTGCACAAACTACTAAAGAAAATATTGCCCGATACAAAGAACAATTAGAAAATATTGGTTTTTGCTACGATTGGAGTCGCGAGGTAAATACCAGCGACCCTAAATTTTATCGTTGGACACAGTGGATTTTCATGCAACTTTTTAATGCATGGTACGACAAGCAAGCCAACAAAGCCAGACATATCAATGAGTTAATCGAGATATTTCAGAAAGAAGGAAATATTAATCTTGAAGCAGCTACTTCTAACGATTTAACTTTTCATGCTGAAACATGGAATGCCCTTTCAGAAAAAGAACAACAACAAATTTTAATGCAATATCGTTTAGCCTATCAGGGCTTTAGCGATGTTAACTGGTGTGAAGAATTAGGAACTGTATTGGCTAATGATGAAGTGGTAAATGGTGTTTCGGTGCGTGGTGGCTACCCGGTAGTGAAACGCCCTATGCGCCAATGGTTTTTAAGAATTACAGCTTATGCCCAACGCTTGCTGGAAGGTTTAGAAGAAGTTGATTTTCCAGAGAGTCTGAAAGAAATGCAAAGGAACTGGATTGGCAGGAGTGAGGGGGCGTTGATTAAATTCAAAATTCAAAATTCAAAATCCAATATTGCCTCACCCCCCAACCCCCTCTCCCAAGGAGAGTGGGAGCAGGAATCCCTTACTTTCAATTTAAAACCTAATCAGTATTCAGCGGATAAGTCTAAATGGAAACATCTTTTAGAACTTAGTAGAGATGGTAGGAAGAACCAAACTGAAGCAGAAGAAATTTTATGGCAGGCTTTAAGGAATAATCAAACAGGATATAAAATTAGAAGGCAACACGCCATTGAAGGTTTTATTGCAGATTTTGTTTGTATTCCTAAAATGACGGTGATTGAAGTTGATGGTGGTTATCATAGTGAAGAAGAACAAAAAGATTATGACCAACAACGCACCCAATATTTAGAAGAGTTTGGCTTTACAGTAATTAGATTTACTAATGAAGATGTAATAAAAAACACTAATAAAGTTGTTACAGAAATTACAGAATATCTAAATGCTAAAAAGGGAATAAATTTATTAAATAACGAAACTGAAAAAACTATCACTTCCGACACCCCTCTCCTTGGGAGAGGGGCTGGGGGTGAGGCAGAAATAGAAGTATTCACCACTCGCCCAGACACTATTTTCGGAGCCACCTTTTTGGTGTTGGCACCTGAACATCCTTTAGTGCAAGATTTAACTACACCGGAGCAGGAAAAAGAAGTCAACGATTATATTACTTATGTAAAATCCCGTTCAGAAAGAGAGCGTCAGGCGGAAGTAAAAGTAGTATCGGGAGCCTTTACAGGTAGTTATGCACTGAATCCATTTACCAACGAGAAAATTCCGGTTTGGATTGGCGAGTATGTATTAATGGGTTATGGCACGGGTGCCATTATGGCGGTGCCTGCCGATGATGCTCGCGATAAAGCCTTTGCAGAAAAATTCAATCTACCGATAGTTGATATTATTGATAAAAGCATGTATCCCGGTGCTACTATTGAAGATAAAGTGGGCAAGATGATAAACAGTCATTTTTTAAATGGCATGGAAGTGAAAGAGGCTATTAAAAAAGTGATTGATTTAGTTGAAGAAAAAAACATTGGCACCCGCAAGGTAAACTACAGAATGCGCGATGCAGGTTTTAGCCGCCAGCGTTATTGGGGCGAGCCGTTTCCGGTAGTGTATAAAGATGATATTCCTTATCTTATTAATGAAAACGAATTGCCTTTAGAACTTCCGGTGATGGACGATTTTAAACCCACCGGAACAGGCGCATCCCCATTATCTAAAGCAAAAGATTGGGTGAGCTTACCTAATGGCGGCATTAGAGAAACCGATACCATGCCCGGCTATGCCGGCAGTAGCTGGTACTTTTTACGCTACATGGATCCACACAATGAAACAGGGTTTGTAAGCAAAGAAGCACAAGCCTACTGGAAAGATGTGGACTTATACATTGGCGGTGCCGAACATGCCGTGGGGCATTTATTGTATTCGCGTTTCTGGCATAAATTCTTTTTCGATATGGGTTGGGTAGATACCCACGAACCTTATCGTAAGTTGGTAAATCAGGGGATGATTCAGGGGAGGTCGAGTTTTGTTTACTCATTAAAAATAGTAGGAGATTTTTATACAGTTTCAGACTCTAGCGGCATTCATCCTGGACCAGATTATGCAAATAGTCTTTTATTTAAGGTTATTACAGAATTACAAGATACCATTAAATCAAAAACTAAGATAAGATTCGTATCAAATGGATTATTGAATAATGAAAATTTTAAGAAGCAAATTGAGGAAGAGTACAGAAAAGAGGCGGAGAAAATTAAAATGGATGTCTTTTTAAAGTTTGATATTGATTTTAAAAATCCAATATACAATTGGATAGATTTAAAATTATCTAAAATTGATTTCAATCCATTTCCTACAGATATATATATTGTTGATAATGATAAATTAAATATTGAAAAATTTAAAGTTAGATACGATGATTTATATAAGGACGCTGAATTTATTTTGGAAGACGAAAACGGAAATCCTGTTTTAGAAGGAGAGGGAAAGGGGTCTTATATCTGCGGCTGGGAGATAGAAAAAATGTCTAAGTCGAAATATAATGTGGTAAACCCCGATGATATTATAGACGAATATGGAGCCGATACCTTCCGCATGTATGAAATGTTTCTAGGCCCTATAGAGCAAAGCAAACCCTGGAATACCAACGGTATAGATGGTGTTTTCAAATTTGTAAAAAGACTGTGGCGTTTGTTTTATGACGATAAAGGAGTGTTGCTGCTCAGCAATGATGAACCTACCAAAGCCGAGCTTAAAGTATTACACAAAACCATTAAAAAAGTAACAGAAGATATTGAGCGTTTCAATTTCAATACCTGCATCAGCACATTTATGATTTGTGTAAACGAATTGAAAGATTTGAATTGCAACAAGCGAGCTATTATGGAGCCATTGGTATTGTTATTAGCACCTTTTGCACCTTTTATTGCTGAAGAATTATGGCAAAATGTTTTGCTGAAAAAAGGTAGTGTGCATAAAGCCGAATTTCCAGTGTTTAATGCTGAATATTTGGTAGAAGACAGTTTTGAATATCCGGTTTCGGTAAATGGCAAGTTGCGCACCAAAATAGAAATGCCTACCAAAGCCACTCAGGCTGAAGTAGAGCCGGTAGTGTTGGCCAATGAGGTAATACAAAAGTGGTTAGAAGGTAATGCACCTAAGAAAATTATTTTCGTGCCGGGCAGAATGGTGAATGTGGTGATATAAATTCGATATTCAAAACTCAAAATTCAAAGCTAATTCGTAATTCAAAAAATGCATTGTTATCTACAGTCTTTTCACGAACCTACAAATGAGGGGTTGTCTATTAATGTATGAATTAACTATTTAGACAAGGAGAACATAAGTTTACTCATTTACCCTAAGCTGCCCGTTAGTTTGAATAATGGTTTCACCACCATGAAATACTTCTACTTTTTTAGATTTCAGTGTAATGTTTGCCGGAACTATTGCTTTGCCTTCTTGAATATTTAACTTCTCTGAAATTTCAGCATTGTCTAAAAAGGTAACTTCGTTTGTAGCTGAGCTTTTGTTGATGTTTACATTGTAAAACACGCCATTACTTTCGCCTGAAGTTATATTGGCTGTATTGCTGCCCACAAAGTTAATAGTGCTTTGATTGGCGTTGAACGTTCCTGAATTAATCCAGTTGCCGTAAATGTTTAACTGGTTGGTGCTTAATACATTGAGCGTTGCGCCTGTACCAATATTCAGCCTTTTTGCATCGTCTATAGCATTATTAGCATTTACTACACTGCCGGCACAAGTTAGTCCCGATTTTATATAAACATTATTATTGGCAGTAGGTCTTTGTGTAGCTAATTTTAGTTCAGTTCCATCAAATTCTAACCAATTATTTGAATTGTTCCAGGCGTTATTTATTTGTCCTGCCCATAAATAATCTGTTGCAGATAAGCCTGCTGAAGAAGGGGCATTTACCACAATGCCTGTTACTATTGCATCATAACAATTTTGATTACCATTAGGGCAAGGGCCACATTCAGTTACATAGCTTCTTCTGTATAACCGGTAGCTTCCAGCTTCTGTTGGTCTGTACGAAAAAGATGCGTTAGTTGAATTGTTTTCAGCCAATATCCAATTGCCCACTACAGGAGCGTCTTTTCTTACATACCATTGGTAACGAAGTGTTCCGCTTCCAATTACTGATGCTGTTACATTATTGTTGCCTGTAAATTCTTGTCCTAAACAAATGGGTTGTGCTACTGTAATGCTTCCCGGTTCTACGCCTCTCACTATATGATTTGCACTGTAAGCATCTTCGCAAATGCTATTATTACAAGCACCACACTCAGTTACATAGGCACGTCTTAGATATAAGTATGTTCCTGGTTCTTGTCCCGATGCATCCGTGTAGGAAGCACTGGTAGAATTATCTTGCATAATTGTCCATGGCGGTGAAGTTGTTGCATTATACCTCCACCATTGATAACGTAAAGTGCCTGAACCGGTTGGTACAATAGCTGCGCTCCCATTATTTAGAACTACATTATCATCTTCACAGGTAGGGTTAGTAGCAATGGAAATTGTGCCTGGGTTACTTATTCCTCTTACAGTTACAAATTTAGAAACGTCATAACACTGGTCTTCACAAGGCCCGCATTTTTCAGTATTGTATGCTCTTCTAATATACTGGTATCTGCCGGGGCCAACACTTGCATTGAACGTTGGTGCACCTCCAGTATTTGACAACGTTTCCCAGGCACCCCAAGTCGACCCATTGTCTAAGCTTACCCTTCTATACCATATATAGGCTCTTGTACCACTTGCGCCATTAATAAAGCTGGCATTAACATTATTTGTTACGGGTATATCATCGCCTTCACATACTGCTGTAGGCATATCAAAACTGCCAACATTAAAAGCAGCTAAGCGAGTTAAATCCATTCTTAATGCTGAATTAGCACCCACGTCATCTTGCCATCTTCCGTCTAAAACATCATTAGGACCTAAATAACCTCTCCATACATTATTTGAACTACCGGCAGAAGTTCTGCTGGCTATTTCTACACCATTCAGAAATATCTTACACTGGTCGTCTGAAAAGATATCTAGTTGATAATAGCCACAAGGGAAACCTCTTCTGGCTGCTCTTCCGGTATGGTTATCAACCGGAACATTACAACTACTGTTTGGGAGACCATACCCTGTCCAGGTGTGTGGTGCTGTTTGGCTATTACTATTTAAGGTTCCTGAATTGAATGATAATGAATTTCCATAATCAATATAGCCTTTACCCTCATAACCAGTATCATCCCAACTCATATCATTATCAGCTAAAAACTGAAGGCTCCATGTGTTATCACCAATTCCATTATGAAGTTTTCTGTGTCTAAACCCACCTATCCCCACATTCTCGCAGCTATTACTATTATGCCTTGAAACCCTTACTCTATATTCTCCCGTTGTATAGGCCATATAGGTAAAGTTTTCTCCATTATTTGTATTTGCCGCTGTATTGGTGGTTAAGCCGGCAGAATAACCATTGAAATTATTGGCATCTCTTTCAATTCTTAATGCTCCGTCAGAATGCCTTGCAACAGTAGCTTCCACATTTTGATTTCCCCAAACCTGAAATTGAATAACATCTCCAGCTTCTAAATTTATTCTCCAATGCAAAGTAGATGAATTGCCACCATTAAAATTAACATTTGTCCATGAAGAAATTGGTGTAATAAAGCCTTGGTTGGTTCCGTTTGCTGAAGCACATGCAGTACCATTACTTCCGCAGGTATTGGAGAAAACAAATTGCGAAAGAATAAGTGTAAAGAGTAGGAGTAGAATATGTTTCATAACACAACAATTACAGTGAATTAATATATAGTTCAAAACTATAATTATCAAAACGTAAAGTCAATGTTTTAGTTACCTTATTTCAGTACACTTTTACAGGGAAAGTTAATAATCTAAGATGATTTTTCAGGTTATAAAATATAATTATCTCTGCCCTATCGCAAGCCAATTTGCTCCATCAATACAGCCATCGCCAGCATCGTGTGCATTCCATCTTAATGTAAAGCCGGTATTGCTCTCCGAGCCGGTTTCTACCTGTACCCAAGCATTATCTTGGTTAGAATCGTTGGCAGATACGTTGCCTCTTGCGGTGGCTACTACTGTCATCACGCTGGTAAATGCATCAGGGAAAGTTACAGTTCGGGTTCTGTCGCTACCTCTGCACATAGAACCTACTCGTCCCCACTGAATCAGTAAATCACCTATTTGCACTTTTCCTGAACCACTATTCCAGGTAGTATTTGAGGTAATATCTTGCCATGAACCAACTCCATTGGCATTTGAGCGCATTACTCTTCCGGCAGCTTGTGTGCCATCTTGCATCATAAAGCTATTATTTACTCTAAGTCTTCCACTGTTAATAGTTAATGCATCGGTACAAGTGGAACAAAAGAAACCAATGTTTGTAGCTAAATCTGCACTTCTCAAAATAGTTCTGTCGCCAGAAATGTAGTTAAAGCCATCGGTAAAAGGCAACCATGTTTGAGCAGTACCATTCACCAATAAAACATTGCCATTTACCTGTAACCTTTGTGTTGGATTGGTTACACCAATGCCAAAATTACCATCAGCCGATATTCTGGCGCGTTCTGCATTGTTGGTTCTGAAAACCAATGCCTGATTATCAGTTGTTCCTAAGAAATTGGTTGCAGGGTTAGTGCCTGTATTTCCGGTTAATTTCCAATCGTTGCCAAAACTGCTAAGGTTAACAGTATTGTTATTGCCACCTTCTGTAATGGTAAGTACGCCAGTAGCAGCGTTTAAAGAAATATTGGTTATCAATTCGTTGGTGTTACTTAAGTCTCCGGTATTTGAAATTACATTTCCTGAAATATTAATTCCTGTTCCGGCACTATAAGTATCGTTTAAAGAAGATAAATCAACATTTAAAGTACTGCCTGCATCGGTAATGGCTAAAGTATTGGTTGTGTTATTAAAAGTAAAATTTGTATTAAACTCATTAGTGGGGTCGCTATCTGCATCGTTAACATTTATGGTAGTTGACCAGGTATTACCGCCTTCATCAATGGTTAAAATATTACCCGTTCCAAAAACTACGTTAGTTATTAATTCATTTGCGGGGTCGCTGTCGTTATCAGGCGGAATATTGGTAGTAAGTGTCCCTCCGGCATCGGTTAAAGATAATGTGCCTGTATTAACATCGAAGTTTAGAGAAATATTATTGCTTCCTGAATTTTGTTGAGGAAAGCCTACCCACTGTGTGCCATCCCAAAAGTAAAACAAGTTGTCATCGGTATCATAAACCAATAAAGCTCTGTCACCTAAGCCCGAAGGTGCAATAGCAGTTCTTTCTGTAGTAGTAACTCTGGGAATTAAAAACCCTTTATCGGTAGATTGCAGTTCAAGTAGTGCCTTCGGATTGGGATTAGTTGTGCCTATACCTACATTGCTTTGTGCATTAGTATTAACAATATACATTGTTAGTGTTGCAGCAAGCGTAAAAAATAATAATCTGTTTTTCATGAAAAGTATGTTTTATTATTGTTTAGCGGTGGTTGTTCTTGTATCTATTAGTAGTTGTTTTATTTCTGAAAGTTCATTTTTAGCTGTTATGTTATCTGTTTTTAAGGTTTCAATAATTTCTTGTTGTTCTTGAATAGCTTTAACTAATACCGGTACTAATTTTTCATAGCTCATACTCCAAAGGTCTAAGCTTTCATTTTCTGGTTTAAAAACTGCCTCGGGAATTATTTGATACATTTCTTGTGCAATAAATCCAATGTTTCTATTTTTTTGTGGCAAAATATCAATGCTGTTTTCTCTAAACAAAGAGTTGTGTTGCAAATACTCTTTGGGTTGCATTTTCAAAACTTCTTTCAAGCCATAAGAAATAGTTTGCTGATTAGATTTAATTCGGCTATCAGAGTAAGTTTCCCAGGTTTCTGCTCTTCCTCTTCCATCATTGGCAGCAATATTTGGTAAATTGATTCTTCTGGTTTGACCGGCACCTAACCCAAACTCAATAAAACCACTGGTACCCATAAAGAATGAGTTTTCTGGTGCACCCACGTTGACATTAAATATGACATCTCCTGCACCATTATTTATTTGCCAACGTCTAGTTAAAGCTGCATCGGGTACCCAGGCTAGCCAGCCGTTACCTGAGCCAACTCTTACTGTCCATGAAAAAGTACCATTGGTTAGTTGAAGCAAATTAGCAGCCGGATCGCCAACAGTACCTGCATTAGAAAAAAGATGAAGTCTTGCAGCAGGATTATTAATGTTAATGCCCACATTGCCACCACTAAGAATTCTTACTTTTTCTGAATTATTGGTTCTAAAAACTAAATCTTGATTATCAGTTGTTCCTAAGAAATTGGTTGCAGGGTTAGTGCCTGCATTTCCGGTTAATTTCCAGTCGTTGCCAAAACTGCTAAGGTTAACAGTATTGTTATTGCCACCTTCTGTAATGGTAAGTACGCCAGTAGCAGCGTTTAAAGAAATATTGGTTATCAATTCGTTGGTGTTACTTAAGTCTCCGGTATTTGAAATTACATTTCCTGAAATATTAATTCCTGTTCCGGCACTATAAGTATCGTTTAAAGAAGATAAATCAACATTTAAAGTACTGCCTGCATCGGTAATGGCTAAAGTATTGGTTGTGTTATTAAAAGTAAAATTTGTATTAAACTCATTAGTGGGGTCGCTATCTGCATCGTTAACATTTATGGTAGTTGACCAGGTATTACCGCCTTCATCAATGGTTAAAATATTACCCGTTCCAAAAACTACGTTAGTTATTAATTCATTTGCGGGGTCGCTGTCGTTATCAGGCGGAATATTGGTAGTAAGTGTCCCTCCGGCATCGGTTAAAGATAATGTGCCTGTATTAACATCGAAGTTTAGAGAAATATTATTGCTTCCTGAATTTTGTTGAGGAAAGCCTACCCACTGTGTGCCATCCCAAAAGTAAAACAAGTTGTCATCGGTATCATAAACCAATAAAGCTCTGTCACCTAAGCCCGAAGGTGCAATAGCAGTTCTTTCTGTAGTAGTAACTCTGGGAATTAAAAACCCTTTATCGGTAGATTGCAGTTCAAGTAGTGCCTTCGGATTGGGATTAGTTGTGCCTATACCTACATTGCTTTGTGCATTAGCATTTTTATATAATAATGAAGTAATTAATGTAATTGCCAACAATATAAATTTATTCATCGCATTTTTATTCATTTGTAAATATCGTTCAGTTAACCATTAATTTTAGAGCATAAAATGCCAAAAAGTTATAAGTCTAACTATATGTTTTTGTTCCATTATTTACCTCCTGAATAACAATATTCATTGGCTTTTTGTGTGCGCGAGATATACCCCATTGGTAGTGCGAAAAACAACGGTCAACGGGTTCATTTTTCTTAACCATTTCGTAATATTTCTTGTAGTAGTTGGTCAATAATTCTTTTTCATCTCCCGAGTAATCAGCCAGTTTTTTAATAGTTGAAAAAAATAACTGATCGAAATCGTTTAGTGCCCGTTTCCTTTTAATAAATCTTTTTGTAGAAATTATTGAATAGCGCACAAGTGAGTGCATTTTTTGCTCATACTGCATTATGATATTCACAAGTTTTGCTGAAATAATAATATCTAAATCGACATTTTTACCCGCACTGCTTAAAAGCGTTTCCAGCCATTCAGCACTTTTATTATAATCTTGAGCAACAAAGTATAATAAAGCTAAATTGTAATTTAAAATCAATTGTTTTTGCAAGCTTATTGCCTGCCCGAAATCTTTATAAAATTTTTTAACTCTATTTTCTATTTCAGCTATGTTTAGTATATCGCCTGTGTTTATTTTGGTCATTAATTCAACATTGGTAAATAGTTGAAATTTGATGAGTCTTATATTGATGTCAGCATCAGGTAATTGTTTAACAGTTTCAATAATTTCATCTACTTTTTTAAACTCCATTCGCATATAATAACACCATATCATTCTGTCTAATGATAACAGCATATCTTGAAGTTTGTAGGGATATTTATTGTTGTTTGAGGCAATAGTTTTTTGTATTTTTTTTTCTAAAGCAATACTTTCCTTATATCTACCATCTTTATATTGAAACAATGAATTAATTTCTAAGAATTTAAGTGTAGCATTTTGAGTTAAGGCATATTTTTCTGTTTTATATAAGTGTTCATTTGGAAGTTGAGGCAGGTGTTCTGCGTTCAGGCTTTTATCATTTATTCCCCATCTTTTAGAATGAAAAAATAACTTGCTATCAATTTCTCTATACTGTAAATAGTTTTCTTGAAATTTTAAAATCTGATAATCGTTTTCAAATTCATTTAGTACATCTGCTTCATAATTTTCAGGGATAAACAGTCTCTTTTGAATAATGTCTTCCATTTTAGAAAGCATATTCCATAAATTAAACAGCTCGTTTTCACGAACAATTTTTTTTGCTTTATGAATAAGTTTTCTACTTTCTTCATACAAAGATTTATCATAAAGTATTTTGCTCGATTTATACAACTCTAAAACTTCGTCTTCCAGTGTTTTTCCTGAGTGATAACTGTTTAAACATTTAAGCAAGTTTTTATAGAGAATATGTTTGTAAACGCTAAGATTTGCTATAATTTTTTTAGTTGTTATTTTTTGTTTTAATAACTCATCGGAAGGATTTTCCAATTTCTCTATAATATAAAATAACTCAGCGTCATGGGTATTGCCATCTGCACTATGACGGGTAAGATATATTGAAAAATATCTCTTTTCAGATTTATCTAATGATTTAACAAGTCTAAAAAGAGCTTCCATTTTTTGCTTTTTGATTTTTAATAAAATTATAACATTGGTACATATTATAGATTGATAGTTAAATGGATATCCATAAGTATTCATTATGCTTTTTGTTTTTTTAAGTAATTGAAAATCAAGTATTAGTATTGTTTTAAGTTAATGTTTATAGCTTTTAAAACCTTTATTTAATTTAAAAAATGGGTTTGTTTTAACCTGTTAGCAAATCCTTCTTTTTTATAAAAAATTACCAAGTACAATAGGTGCTTTTTATGCTTATGTTGAATGGTATATATCAACATTTTAGTAAAGTAAAATCTCAATTCAATTGTCGAAATTTGTTTGAAATGCAAATGAGATTTTTAAAAAATAAAAATTTGCATTCAGACATATACTGTAAGCTTTAGTTAAAGAAATTTTTCTAAATAGTTTTTTATTTTGCATAATTACAATATCATCGGCATGAAAGAACTCATACTTACCATAGACATTGGGACATCGGGTCCAAAAGTTGCCTTGTTTGATACTTCAGGAAAATGTATAGGTTATGAGTTTGAAGAGGTTCCTTTGTATTTAAGCGAACACGGTGGTGCCGAGCAAAAACCTGCTGAATGGATTTTAGGGATAAAACTTTGCTACCAAAAATTGCTGGCTCACACACAAACCAATCCTAAGAATATCATTGCTATTAATGTTACTACACAATGGAGTGGAACTATTCCAATAGATAAAAATGGAAAGCCTTTAATGGATTGCATTAATTGGATGGATTCTCGCGGAGCAGTGCAAATAAAAAAGCTGGTGGGCGGTTTTCCTGAAATAGATGGTTATGCTGTACATAAAATTTTAAAATGGATAAACATTACAGGTGGCGGGCCCTCTAAAGCCGGAAAAGATTCTTTAGCTCATATTTTATGGCTAAAGGAAAATAAGCCTGAAATATATGAGCAAACTTATAAATTTCTAGAGCCGAAAGATTATATAAATTACTTTTTAACCGGAATTATAGCAGCATCATACGATTCAATTACGGTTCACTGGGTTACTGATAATCGGAATATTAATGATATAAAATATTCTCCCGAGTTATTAAGCGTAACTGGAATTGACAGGGAAAAACTGCCCGATTTAATTCCCACTAATAGCATTTTAGGCAATATAAAAGGCGATATTGCAGATGAATTTGGATTAAACCATAATGTAATTGTAATTGCCGGAACACCCGATTTGCATTCAGCTGCAGTGGGTTCAGGAGCCGTAAAAGATTTTGATGCTCACTTGTATATCGGAACTTCATCATGGTTGGTTAGTCATGTGCCATTTAAAAAAACAGATTTGTTTCATAACATGGGCACTATTCCGTCAGCTTTGCCGGGAAGGTACATTATTGCTAACGAGCAGGAAACTACCGGTGCTTGTTTGAATTTCATAAAAAACAATCTTCTTTATAATAAAGATGCTTTAAACAGCAATAACGCTCCGGCAGATTTTTACAAAATTGTTGATGATATAGTTGCTAATGTTCCTGCGGGCAGCGAAGGTGTGATTTTTTTGCCATGGATGTATGGTGAACGCAGTCCGGTTGATGACCATCATGTACGCGGAGGTTTTTATAACTTATCATTAAATAATAATCGCGAACACATGTTACGTGCAGTGTTTGAAGGTGTGGCACTTAACACTCGCTGGCTTTTACAATATGCCGAAAAAATGGCTGGTAAATCTTATCCTTTTGTAAACTTTATTGGTGGTGGCGCTAATTCTGACATCTGGAGTCAGATAATTGCTGATATATACAACCGACCTGTAAGACAAATGAAGCAGCCGCTTATGGCCAACAGCAGAGGTGCTGCCATGCTGGCATTAATGGCTCTTAACAGAATGGATATTAATGATGTTGCTAATGCAGTAGAAGTTAAGAAAGAGTACTTGCCCAATTCGAAACACCGTAGTTTATATGATGAGCGCTTTGCTATTTTTCTGGAAATCTATAAGAAAAATAAAAGCATTTTTGCCCGTTTGAATAGCTAATTTGGTATCAATGCTCTTTTAATAAAGAGCCGATTCTTAAGAGCTAAACCTACCTGAACAGTAAAATATTACTGGTTTCAACAGCATCTAACCAGTGTTTTACCATTGGTTCTATTATGAAATAATCACCTGAAAACAATTCAGTTTTTTGTTGTTTTTCATCATTATATATAACGTGTCCCTCAACGCATATCAATAGCGCAGGTGTTTTGGTTATATGTTCTTTTAGTTGTTCTTTTTTTAAAATCTGCAAGGAAACAACTTGTCCTGTATCGCCTTTAAATAATGGTTTTGCAGAAACACTTTTATTTTCAGAATGAATTTCAGTAAGATTCATAGTTATGTTTTAGCCTAAAAAATAAGTTCCACTTCAGAATGAAATGGAACTTCAAAATAAATTTTATAATGTACTACTTTAGTTCGCCAACCATATCCAATGGATTTACCCACTGGTCAAACTGCTCAGAAGTTACATACCCAAGTTTTATTGCCATTTCTTTTAAGGTTGTACCTTCTTTATGCGCCTTCTGTGCAATTTCGGCTGCTTTGTAATATCCAATATGTGGGTTTAATGAAGTAACCAGCATTAATGAATTATTCAGGTTGCGTTTAATGTTTTCTTCTAAAGGCTGAATACCCACTGCACATTTATCGTTAAACGAAACACATACATCGCCAATTAATCGTGCCGAATGTAAAAAGTTATAAGCCATCATAGGTTTAAATACATTCAACTCGAAATGACCTGTGGCACCACCAAAGTTTATGGCCACATCATTGCCCATTACCTGTGCAGCCACCATAGTCATAGCTTCGCACTGGGTGGGGTTTACTTTGCCAGGCATTATTGATGAGCCCGGCTCGTTATCGGGAATAAAAATTTCGCCAATACCGCAGCGCGGGCCACTTGCTAATAAACGAATGTCGTTACCTATTTTCATCAAAGAACAAGCAACAGTTTTTAAAGCGCCATGCGCTTCAACAATTGCATCATGCGCTGCTAATGCCTCAAACTTATTTTCAGCAGTAACAAAAGGCAGACCCGTTAATTGTGCAATATTTCTGGCTACATTTTCAGCATAACCTTTTGGTGTGTTTATACCTGTGCCTACAGCAGTTCCGCCTAAAGCCAATTCGCTTAAATGGGCTAAAGTATTGTTTATAGCTCTCAAGCCGTGATCTAGTTGCGAAACATAGCCTGAAAGTTCTTGCCCTAAAGTTAGTGGTGTAGCGTCCATTAAGTGAGTTCTGCCAATTTTTACTACATGCATGTATTCTTTACTTTTTGCAGCAAGTGTATCTCTTAGTTTTTTTATACCGGGAATAGTAACTTCAACTAAGATTTTGTAAGCGGCAATATGCATGGCAGTTGGGTAAGTGTCGTTGCTGCTTTGCGATTTATTTACATCATCGTTAGGGTGAACCGATTTTTTTTCATCAGTCAATTGTCCGCCCATAAGAACGTGGGCACGGTAAGCCACTACTTCATTTACATTCATATTGCTTTGAGTACCGCTACCTGTTTGCCATACTACTAATGGAAATTGGTCATCAAGTTTCCCTTCTAAGATTTCATCACATACTTTACCTATAATATCGCTTTTTTCCTGAGGAAGAATTCCGGCTTCCATATTGGTTATAGCGGCTGCTTTTTTAAGATATGCAAAAGCACGCACAATTTCCATAGGCATTTTATTAATGTCTTGTGCAATTTTAAAATTTTCGATAGAGCGTTGTGTTTGTGCACCCCAGTAAACATGAGCAGGCACCTGCACTTCTCCCATTGTGTCTTTTTCTATTCTGAAAACTTGTTGAGACATAATTTGCATTTTTTAGTCTTTTTATAAAATAATTCGCCTGCAAGATTACTTTACAGTTGTGAACTATCAAAATGAAAAACTCTTTTGTTTATTCGGGATAGGAGTGTTACAGTTAATAATTTTTTTAACTATTATTTGAATTGCCTAAAGAAGAATAAAAAAGCCCTTTCGATTTTTGTGAAAGGGCTTTTTATAATTTTCAACAGCAAATTTTTATTCATCGTATTCGCCACCGCCTGAGTCATCAGAACCGCCACCGCCAAATTCGTCATAACCATCGCTGCCACCTTCATCATCACCATCTTCAGCATCAACACGAGAGTTATCGGCAAACAATTCATTAACGGCATCGCTCATTAATGAAGCACTGCCTACTGACTTTACACATACAGGATATTTGCTTCTTAAAGCTTCTCCGCTATCATCAATCAGCTGTACAATGTAAGTAAGGTTAGGTGTTGCTTCGTTGAAGTAAATCATTAGCTTTTGTTTTTTATTTACAAATTTGCTAATTGATTCTTTTGTGCCATCAGTTGAGGTATCAACCGTTCCGGCAAAGCCCAAAGAAATTTCTTTTGTTTTTTGCAATTTATCGTTTGCCAAAAAGAAAGAAGCAGGCTTCTTTTTCTTAATTTCAAAATACTTCATTAAAGCCTCATGAAACTCTAAAAAAGTTTGGTTAGGTAATATTTCAATATCTCTGTAAATATCTTCTACTTCTTCAATTTCAACTCTGAATTTGTAAACTGCCATAAATTTATTTTTAAAACGAATGCAAATTAAAACACTATTTTTTTATTAGACCAAGTTCTCTGCCTTTTTCCAACATAAAATTAAAGGCTTCATCATAATTGTTGCCAATTTTTCCATCAAGAATAGCTTCTTTAATTGCGTTTTTTATTTCGCCCACAACTCTTGAAGGTTTTAAATTGTAATATTCCATAATCATTTCGCCCGTAACAGGCGGCTGGTAGTTGCGTATTTGATCTTTTTCTTCTAGCTCTTTCAATTTTTTTCTTACTTCTTCAAAGTTTTTTAGATAGCGCTGAAGCTTGTTGGAATCTTTAGTGGTAATATCGGCTTCACAAAGCATCATTAAATCGTCAATATCATCATTAGCGTCAAATAAAATTCTTCTTATTGCCGAATCGGTAATATCTTTTTTGTTTAACGCAATAGGTCGTAAATGAAGCAATACCAATTTTTCTACATACTTCATTTTTTGGTTCAGAGGCAATTTCAGTTTTTTAAATATCTGCGGAACCATTCTCGCGCCTATCACTTCATGCCCGTGAAATGTCCAGCCTTGTTTTTTATTGAATCGTTTAGTAGCAGGCTTGCCTATATCGTGCAAAATGGCGGCCCAACGCAACCATAAATCGTTGCTATTGGCACAAAGATTATCGAGTACTTGTAAGGTGTGGTAAAAATTATCTTTATGCCCTTTGCCATCTACATATTGTGCGCCTTGCAATGCTACCATTTCAGGAAAAATAATATGCAACAAGCCGGTATCGAAAAGCAACTTAAATCCTGTTGAAGGTTTTTCAGCCAAAATAATTTTATTTAGCTCATCAGTTATACGCTCTTGCGATAAAATTTTAATACGCTCTTTATTATCAATTATAGATTGATAAGTTTTTGCTTCAATAGAAAAGTCTAATTGCGTAGCAAATCTTATGGCACGCATCATGCGTAAGGGGTCATCGCTGAAAGTAATGTCGGGGTCGAGTGGGGTTCTGATAATTTTATTGGCAATATCGTTAATGCCATTAAAGGGGTCAATTATTTCACCAAAATTACTTTCATTTAAACTAATAGCTAAGGCATTAATTGTGAAGTCTCTTCTGTTTTGATCATCACTTAGAGTGCCTTCTTCAACGAAGGGTTTTCTGGAATTTCGTTCATACGATTCTTTTCTTGCACCTACGAATTCAACTTCTAACTCATTTACTTTAAACATGGCAGTGCCAAAGTTCTTAAAAACCGTAACCTGTGGTTTAGGCTGAAATCTGGCGGCTACTTTCTTTGCAAACTCAATGCCACTAGCAATACATACAATATCAATGTCTTTAGTGGTGCGTTTCAAAATTTTATCGCGTACATAGCCTCCTACAGCATAACTTTCAATACTTTGGTCTTTAGAAACAGCAGCAGCAGCATTTATTACTGTTTGCTCTTCTTCAGAAACATTGAATTGAGAAAGATGGAAGTTATGTGTTTGCATTATTTTAAGCCACTAGTCTTTAGCTATTAGCTTTTTAAATTTTGAATTAAATAATTTTGAATTTTTACACCGCCACATTATACTCTCTCAAAGCATCATTTAAAGAGGTTTTTAAATCGGTTGAAGGCTTGCGCTTACCAATAATTAAAGCACAAGGCACCTGATAGCTTCCTGCAGGAAATTCTTTGGTATAACTACCAGGAATTACCACGCTTCTTTCAGGTACATAGCTTTTGTATTCTACAGGTTCGCTTCCGGTTACATCTATAATTTTTGTTGAAGCCGTAAGCACCACATTAGCACCCAACACTGCTTCTTTCTTCACTTTCACCCCTTCAACCACAATGCATCTTGAACCCACAAAGCAATTATCTTCTATAATTACAGGTGCGGCCTGAACAGGCTCTAAAACTCCGCCAATGCCTACACCACCACTTAAATGCACGTGCTTGCCAATTTGCGCACATGAACCCACAGTAGCCCAGGTATCAATCATGGTGCCTTCATCTACATAAGCACCAATATTTACATAAGAAGGCATCATTATTACCCCTTTTGAAAGATAGGCACCATAACGTGCAACTGCATGTGGCACAACACGAACCCCCAATTCTTTATAGCCTTTTTTTAATTTCATTTTATCGTGAAATTCTAAAGGGCCAACTTCAAAAGTTTCCATTTGTTGAATAGGGAAGTATAAAATAACTGCTTTCTTTATCCATTCATTTACTTGCCAATCATCACCTGCTGGTGATGCAACCCTTAACTTTCCTTTGTCTAATAATTCAATAACTTCTCTAATAGTGTTTTGAGTAGTAGTTTCGCTTAGCAAGGTTCTGTTTTCCCAGGCTTGTTCAATCACTTGCTTTAAATGCTCCATTTGTTTAATTTTTTTGCAAAGAAATACTTTAATGCTTTTATTTGAAAGAAAAATATTGTGAATAATTAAGTATTGTAAAAAAAATGTTTCTATGCAATAAAACACAACTATTGTTAACTAAGTTATTTTCAGAAGGGTAAGCAAACTTTTTACCCTAAATTTGCATTGTAATTGAAGTTTAAAAGTAAATGAAAAAAACTCACATCATAGCTCTTGTTTTTATTGCAGTTTCAATAGGTGTTATTGTTAGCATGACAGGCGATTACACCCGATATGAAACATTTTCTTCGGCACTCGAAAACCCGGAAAAAGAATTTCACATTGTAGGTGAGTTGGTTAAAGACAGTGAAATGTATTACGACCCGTTGAAAAACCCAAATTACTTTTCTTTTTTTTTGAAAGACAAAGACGGTGACGAGAAAAAAGTAGTATTTAAAGGTACCAAGCCGCAAGATTTTGAGCGCAGCGAACAAATAGTGCTTACAGGCAAGATGAAGGGTGGTGAGTTTGTGGCAAGTAAAATATTAATGAAATGCCCTTCTAAATATATTGAAGACGAATTAGAGGTTCAGGAGTTTACAGCTAAAGAAAGTTAATGGATGTACAATATATGGGCGAAAATCTTTTGCCCGGAATCATAGGAAAGCTTGGTGTTTTAACAGCATTTGTTGCAGCAATAACTGCGACTATAGCTTATTTTTTTGCTGAACAAAATAAAGAAAACGATTTTGGCAACTCATGGAAAAGACTTGCAAGAGTAGCCTTTGGATTTCATACAGCAGGCGTATTTGCCATTATTGGTGCGTTGTTTTATATAATACAACAACACTTGTTTGAATATCATTATGCCTGGCAACATTCCTCAAAAGCATTGCCTGTAGAATATTTATTAAGTTGCTTTTGGGAAGGGCAGGAGGGTAGTTTTTTATTATGGTTGTTTTGGCATGCCATATTAGGTTGGGTATTGGTATGGCGCAGTAAAAATTGGGAAGCTCCGGTAATGTCAGTATTGGCTATTACTCAAGTATTTTTAGGTTCTATGCTTTTAGGTTTTTCAATAGGCGAAAGCAAAATAGGCAGTAATCCATTTAATTTGCTTAGGGAGGTAATGGACGCTCCTATTTTTGCACGTGCTGATTATTTAAGTTTTGTTACCGATGGAAACGGCTTAAATCCGTTATTGCAAAACTATTGGATGGTTATTCACCCACCCACCTTATTCTTAGGCTTTGCTTCTACAGTAGTACCTTTTGCATACAGCATTGCTTCTTTATGGCGAAAAGATTATAATGGCTGGATAAAGCCTGTTTTACCGTGGACTCTTTTTACAGCAGCTATTTTAGGAACAGGTATCTTAATGGGTGGGGCTTGGGCATATGAGGCATTAAGCTTTGGTGGTTTTTGGGCATGGGATCCGGTAGAAAATGCCTCCCTTGTTCCATGGATAACTTTAGTAGCAGGGCTTCATACGCTTGTAGTATTTAAAAGCACGGGACATGCTTTAAGGGCTACTTATATTTTCTTCATTGCCACTTTTGTATTGATTTTGTATTCCACATTTTTAACAAGAAGCGGCATTTTAGGCGACACTTCCGTTCACTCATTTACTGATCTTGGTATGAGTGGTCAGTTGATTGTATTTATGGGATTTTTTGTACTGCTTTCAGCATTTTTCTTAATTAGATATTGGAATAGAATTCCGAATCCTGAAAAAGAAGAAGAATTTAGTTCTCGTGAATTCTGGATGTTTATTGGGTCACTGATATTCACCATTTCTGTAATTCAAATTACATATACCACTTCTATTCCGGTATGGAACAAGTTCTTTCCATTATTAAGACAGTTACCGATGTTAGGCAATTTGTTTGAAAAAGACTTAGCTCCGCCCGCAGACGTAGTTCAGCATTATAACAGTATTCAGGTTTGGATTGCTGTACTAATTGGTATAGGGTCAGCTTATGTTCAGTTTTTAAGGTATAAGCAAAACAACTGGCAGTCGTTTTTTAAAACTATGGCTGTGTCGTTTTTATTATCATTAATTATATCAGTCCCAATGGCTTATGTGCTCGATATTCTTTCACCTCATTATGCTTTAATGCTGTTTGCCTGTGTATTTACAGTGACAGCTAACGCACAGTATATTTTTTCAGGCTTAAAAGGTAAGCTGAAATTTGCCGGAGGTTCTGTTACTCATATAGGCTTTGGACTTTTGCTTTTAGGCGCTTTAATTTCACAACATAATCAAAAAGTAATTTCAATCAATAAATCGGGAATTGATTTTGGCGAATCTTTCGATGAAAAAAATAAAATGGAAAACATTTTATTGCGCAGAGACCAGCCGGTTCAAATGGATGATTATGATGTTACTTACATTGGTGATTCTGTAGCTCCACCAAATAATTATTATAAGGTTGCTTACAAAAAGTTTGATAAACAGGGTAATGTTAAAGAATCATTTATTTTATATCCTAATGCTCAAATAAATCCAAACATGGGTTTAATTAGCAATCCTGATACCAGACATTATTTTACAAAAGATATTTATACCCACGTAACTTCTGTGCCAGATAAAGAAAAAATGGCAGAAGATGTTGGTGTATTTGAGTTAGATACTATTGCGGTTGGAGATACTTTTTATACTGCTAAGTCTTTTGTAGTTATAGAAAGAATGGTTGCAAATCCTGACACCAAAAACTTTGAGCTTTCTGAAAATGACATTGCTGTTGGGGCACAACTAAAAGCACAAACTTTAGAAGGTAATGTTTACAATGCTATGCCTGTATATGTTATTAAAGGCAACATGCCTGTTATGCTCACCGATAGTATTGCTGAAATTGGTGCTACTTTCAGAATAGAAAAAATACTACCCGAGGAGCAAAAAGTAGTTTTAGGTATTAAAGAAAAAGATTTTGAAAACGATTTTATTATTCTTAAAGCCATCATGTTTCCTTACATAAATGTGCTTTGGTTGGGTTGTTTTATAATGGTTGCAGGTTTTATTCTTAGCATGGTAAGAAGAATGAAAGAAAATAAACTTGTTGCCGGCTAAAATTTCAGTTCGTTTACAATCTTTTTTTTAAAATATTGCTCTTACCTGTGCTCTTCCAGTATGAACCGATTTTGCCTCACCGGTTTTTCTTCCTTCGTACACTAAATTTAGTTGAATGTTTTTTGCAAGATTTCTGTCGAAAGAAATATTCCATAAATAGTTATTGCCATTTTGCAAGCCTTGTAACATAGCAAATTGTACTGCATCATTTATGCTTCCTGAATAATTTACCATTGCAAAAGTAAAGCTGCTGTTAATAGTACTTTTCGAAACAACATTATATCTCATTTCTGTAGTAATATCATTAGTAGTGGCTTGTTCTTTTGTTTCGCCAATGGTATTTCTGCTGTTACTATATTTATAAGTTACCGTAGCTCTGAATTTGTTATTGTACAGATAGGTAATATCGGGCTCTAAAGCATAATATCTTATGTTGTAATCTCTTTCGGTAAATAATTCACTTGAATTGGTTTTGTTTCCAAATGAGCTTTTAGAATTTAAACTTAAAAACTTAAACATGTTCCAGCGTGTACGAAACAAATGTTCAATAATTCCTCTTGTTTCAAAGCCATTAGTCAGGCTTGTTTTGTTTTGATTATTTTGCCATGAATATTCTATACCCCAAACAGAACTGCTTCTGTTAAAAAATATACTTTGCCTTACCAATGAATTTAAAGCTACTAATGAAACATCTTCTACGTTAAAAATAAATGGATTAAACAATGAAATTTCAGCACCTCTGAAAACCTTTCGATTTAGCTGAAGCGATGTAAGTGTAGAAAATCTTGCAGTGAAACCTTTAATGCCTTTTTTACCATACCATTTTGCTCTAGGGTTTATGTTTAAAGAAGTGTTAAAGGTATTCATGTCAACTGGCGAAAACTCATTAGTTGGTGCGGCTATTTTAATGAATCTTGCCTGATCTCCAAATCCAGGTGGAGCCACTTCAAATTCATTTAATTCCTGAATGCCATTATTGTTATAATCTATCCATATATAGTTTCCCTGACCAGCCGGAACTTCTAAAAAACTGAATAATCTTTTTTGTTCTCTACCTGAGCCTAATTCATATAAGTTGTTTAAAGTGAAAAAACCTTTCAGAATATTTAAACCATATTCTATTCTGCCTAAATAATATTGCTCGCTTGGGTTTTCAGTAAATAAAGTATCGTTGCTGTTTTCAAATTGTCGGTATGTTAGCCTCCATCTTAGTTGTTGCCATTCTTTACTTAACCATTCGCCAGAAAAATTATAGGTATTGCTGGTTGTTGCCAATTGCATATTGCCTTCGGTAGAAAAAAACTCTTGTCTTCTTATATACTCAACTCTTGCTTTGTTTAATACTGAATCTGATGAAGCAATATATACACGCCAGTCGTTAAATAAAAAACTTCCGTTCACTAATGAATCTTTTTGTTCAGGCAGAAAAATTTTATTGTCTTCTTTTTCAAATCGTGAACCTATTCTCCAGTTGTTTAATTTTTCAAATGCTTTTGCCACTTCAATTCTTGGCCAGAAATATGCCGACTGCCTTAAAGTATCTGTAGCTTGTGTATATCGAATATTTATATCTGCAAAGTAGTTTTTCATGTTTAAGCTTCCCAAGAGTGTATTCATATAACCTTTGTAGAAACTACCTTTTTGAAAGGTATTAAAGTTATATGTTGCTTTCAGGTTGTTTGATTTTACAATGCCTAAACTTGCCCCACCCCAATGTTCATCAAGCAATATGTCAGTAAGGGGTAAGTTCCAGTCGCGATTAAACTCCACTGGTCTGTAACGTTCCAGCGTATTAAAATTTCTATTGGTAAACTCATAGAAACCCGCTGCAGCTATATAGTAATCTTTCTTTTCAGATTGGTTTAAGTAAAATCTTCTTTCATAATTTACTCTCGATGCTACGCCAATGTTATTGCCATCACCAATTTCAGAAAAAGTATTTAAGTCATCATTACTCAACCCTATATCAATCATTAACTTATTTTTATCATCAGTGTATTCCATCCCTCCGGTTATTAACTGTTCTCGTTTAGGTGTAATTAAAACGGTTATAGGTTCGTAGTTGCCATTTTTGTTTCCGGCTATATCGGGCGCAACCCAAGTGAATACGGCACCGTTAGCTGCTGTTGGTGCTCTTATATAATTTCCATTTCCAAAGCCTACATCGCTAAACAATACTCTGTACAATGCGCTGTCAGGATTTATTGAATACACAAAAACCGAATCGAATGAAAAGCCATTTACAACGGTATCTACTACTTTATATAATACTCTCGAAGCATCAAATACTTCTATGCTTGCACCACTAACTAATGCCCCTTCCAGATTATCGCCAACATCTCTTAAAATTGTTTTTTGTTCTGGAGTAAATTCAGCATTTATTGGCTGATTTTTATTGTCTTGTTCTGAGTAGAAATTGAAATTGAACTTTAGTTTGTTGTTTATTATAAAATCATTTGCACTATATAATATAGTGCGAAAATAATTTTGAACAGCATATTCAAACTCTACAAAAATTCTTGTGTCGCGTGTAATAATTACTGAAGGCATAAAAGTAATTTCACCAACATTGTAATCAATAATATAATCTCTGTCAGCACCTCTGGTTTTTAATTCGCCATTAATAAAAACTCTTTCAGTGCCAGCCATTACAATTATCAGCAGTTCGTTATCAGCACCTCTTAGTCTGTATGGCCCTTGATTGCCTTCAGTTACATTTAGTTGATTGCGTGTAAACTTACCTCTTGCTATGGCTAAGTTGGTATTGGTTTTTAGTGTGTAGCTATTGGTTAAAGTATCGCGTAAAGGAATATTGCCCCTGTAACTTATGCCTTGAAGACGTTTATAAAAACGCATAAAATATCTGTTGAAACTTTGAGCATCATAATCGCCTAAAACAACCTGATGATTTTTACTGCCTACTTGTATATATACTTTGTCAAACTCTTGTATTTGCTGTGTGTTTCCTTCAGGCTGTATGGGAATATTGTTATCGGTTAATGCTGCAGTAATTTCAATTTCATTATTAATGTTTCCTGATAGTTGAAGGTTTAAACTGGAATTTAAAACAACATCCTGATTGTTTCCAAATGATAAACCTCTCGTAAAGCTTCCATTATAATCTATGTTGCCAAAGTCGATTGAACCGATTGTATTTTCCTTTCCCGGCATATAAGAAAATGGATTTATTATTATGTCTTCTTCTTTTGGAATATTTATTATTTTTTTTCTTACAAAAGATTTTGAAAGATTAAACGGAAAGGTGGTGTATTCGATTACAACACTATCTATCTCTATTTTTTTATTCCATTTTATAACTCCATTAATGCCATCAACTTTATAATATGAGGTATCAATAACATTATTGTTGTCATCAAAAATTTTTACACTTTCAGAAACAATGTTTAATGAGTCGAGTATAAAATTATTTTCAACAGGAATTTTTTGTACTCGCTTGTTTGAAAAATTTTGTGCGTACAATGAATGAAACTGCACAAGTATAATAATCAAAAAAGTAAAGCGAATAAATGGATACAATTGCTGAAACCTTTTAGTGGCGTGTATTCTAATGCTTAAAGTTAAATATTATTGTAGTGGTAAAGACAAAAATATTTTCAATATTGTTCTTTAGTTAGAATAGAATTGTTACATTTGATTTCTCCTGAAACGCTTGCCTGCTGTCCATTTCAGCCTATATCATTGTGGATATGTTTATAATTTCATAAGTATGCTTTTAGCATATCGTTCTATTTTTCGGATGTTAAATTTATTGTTTAATTAAAAACAATTTGCCATGGCTAAAACAACTAAGCCTGCTGCTAAAAAAGCAGCTCCAAAAAAAGCAGCAGCTCCTAAGAAAGCAGTTGCTAAGAAAGCAGCTCCTAAGAAAGCAGCTGCAAAAAAAGTAGCTCCTAAAAAAGCAGCTCCTAAAAAAGCAGCTCCAAAAAAGGCAGCTCCTAAAAAAGCGGCTCCTAAAAAAGCGGCTCCTAAAAAAGTTGTTAAAAAATCTGTAGCTAAACCAGCTACTAAGAAAGCAACTAAGAAAAAGTAATTTAGTTTTAAACTTGATTACAAACCCTTTTCGATTTTTCGAAAGGGGTTTTTTAATTTATTGAAATGAAGTATTTCTATAAAAAATAAAAAAGGCTATGAGTTTTTTTTCATAGCCTTTTAAGGTGAAGCTTATTTAAGTTTTATTTTTGAACAACCAGCCTTTTAACTGCTTTCTTGTTTTCATTTTCTATGTGTAAGAAATATATACCGTTGCTAAATTTTTCAGTGTTTATGGTGTAAGAATATTGGTTGTTGTTAAATGTGTTATTATAAACCACAGCACCAATTGCGTTGGTAACAGATATGGTAATATTATTTGCTGCTTTGCCAAGTTCAATAGTTACTTTATGATTAGCCGGGTTAGGAAATACATTTACCGACAAACTGTTGCTTATATTTTCCACACTCACATTATTTGTTGTGTCAACACATTTTGCTTGCAGTAAGCCACTTCTTGCCGTTAATAACATGGCTCTCATTATATCAATTTGTCCAATGGTAAAGGTTGTTTGGCAACGCTCTTCCGAATAGTCCATATAGTTCTCCCACATATCAGGTAAATCTCCGGGGCCATCATCGCAAGTGTTTTTAGAAGGCTGGCAGCCATCTATCTGAGAGTTGGTTCCTGAGTTTGGGGTATCATCTATACCATCATCAACAGTACAATCTGCAATACCTAAAATCGATAAAGTACCATCGCCCCAAATATGTCTTAAGCCTAGGTAGTGCCCTACTTCATGCACTGCTGTTCTTCCCCAATCTGCAATACTTAATTGCCCTGTTGCTCTTGGATTATTTCTACCGAATACTTCATAGTGTACTACTACGCCCTGAACTCTTGGGTCAGTAGGAAATGCATTTGCAGGCCAGTTAGGTGCGCCTTGTGGCGGATAAGCTAAACCTAAAACAGCACCACCTGTATTGCAAACCCAAATGTTTAAATACTCATTAGAATTCCAGCCGCTTTTACCACTTGTAGAATCAAACTTAACTTCATCTACGCCACTGCCTAAAAAGTTACCAAATGATGTTTTAGTTGTAGCAGTTCTTGTAATACCTGTAGTGGGGTTGCCGTCAGGGTCTTCACACGCTAAATAAAATTCAATACCTGCATCAGCACCTAATCCTAAAAATTCATTTCTTAATGCTGCCGTATCGGCATTTTGTCTTCTGAAATCTTCATTCAATACAGCTATTTGATTATAAACCAGTGAATCATCTATGTTTTCTTGTGGAGTGTTGTAAACAATATGCACTACCACCGGTATTTTCAGTATATCGTTATTATCTCTTTTGTTAAAGTTTTGCTTTGCAAACTGTTTAGCATTATTAAAGGTGGCATTTACCACATTTTTATAATCAACATTTCTTTCAGAATGAAATGCATTTATTTCATCAAATGCACAACGATTAATAACAGATTGCGAGTAAACATTAATACCCACAAAACACATAAGTACTACTAAGATTTTTTTCATTTAACAGAAGATTAATTATTGAGATAAAAGATTTGTTTTTAATTCTTTTAAAGAAACTTTAAAGCTTTTTACAATTTGCTGTTTCAATGCTATCCATTTGTCTGATTTTCCTAATGGAAAAGCCTGGCTCACTTCTAGCTGAATGCCAATGTATTTTTTAGAAAATTTTTGTTGCTTTAAATAGTGAACAAAACCCTGGTTGCCTCCGGGAATAGGGTAGTTGGCTTCTATTCTAAGTTTAGGATTCCCTTCCTGTAAAAAATCAATAAACTTTTCAGCAAACAGTGCTTCTAATTTTCTTTCAGGTTCATATAAAACAGCTACATCAACTTCTCTTTTTTCATCATTTACTACAGCAGGAAAAGTGTGTACCGAGCAATGTAATACATGGTTACTTTTTGCCAGTGCTGCAATTTGTTTTTCTAATTCTTCGCGCCATGGAAAGTATAACTCTTTTAAAATTTTATTCTTATCTCTTGTAGGAAGTTTAGAAATTACCTGCGAAAACAGTTCAGGATTATCGATGTCTTTATCTACATCTACCAGCATTCTGCAATATTGAAAATGATTGCCATGGTCGCCCATTTCTTCAAGCAAATCTTTATACAGATTCATGGCGCCTATATCGTAAGATTTGTAAGTGGTGAGCACATGACCCATGTTTTCGAAATGTGGCTTATACTTTTCGGGTATTTGATTGCCACCGTGTTCGCAAGAAAAAATTGTTTTCAACATAGCCTGAAAAATTAACACACAAAGATACTTTTTTACCTAAATACTAATTATATGTGCCTTGTCTTGAATGTATGCTCTATTTTTGCAACCTTAGCAAATGAATATGTATGCTGAAAGGTAAAAAAATAGTGGTAGTGTTGCCTGCCTACAATGCCGCACTTACTTTAGAAAGAACTTATCAGGAAATTCCATTTGACATTGTAGATGAAGTGGTATTGGTAGATGATAACAGTACTGACAACACTATTGAAGTGGCAAAGCAAATTGGTATTCAGCATATAATAAAGCACGATGTAAATCGTGGCTATGGCGGTAATCAGAAATCGTGTTATAAAAAGGCGTTGGCACTAGGTGGCGATATTGTTATTATGCTGCACCCCGATTATCAGTACACCCCCAAGCTTATAGGTGCTATGGCTTTAATTATTGCAAATGAAGTTTATCCGGTAGTATTAGGTTCCAGAATATTAGGCGGTGGTTCATTAAAAGGGGGCATGCCTTTATATAAATATATTTTCAACAGAATGCTTACACTTACACAGAATATTCTGTTGGGCGAAAAACTTTCTGAATACCACACCGGCTACCGGGCGTTTTCAAAAGAAGTAATTCAAAGCATTAATCTGGAAGCTAACTCCGATGATTTTGTTTTCGATAATCAAATGCTGGCGCAAATATTTATGGCTGGTTTCGAGATTGCTGAAGTTACTTGCCCCACTAAATATTTCGAAGAAGCATCTTCAATTAACTTTAGCAGAAGTATGACTTACGGTATTGGTGTATTACAAACCAGTCTTCAATTTTTTCTGCACAAAAAAGGTATTCTGAAAAATAAAATTTTTGAACGCTAAGGAAGTATTAATTCAAATGTTTTTTCAGCCAAAGAATTATTGTTTTGGTCAGAAATTTTAACCTTGTATTTTCCGGGGCTTTTAAATAAGTCAGATTTCCATGCCCAGTCCCAGTTATGTTCTACAGGTTGCTCTAAGGTGTTTTTTAAAGTTTCTTTTCCTGTTTTGTCTAAGGTGTAAATGTTAAACTTCAGGTTAGAAGTGTTAAAGCCTGTGGGGTTTTTTACCAAAAGAAAAATTAAAGCCTGGGTGCTGTCTATTGGCGAAATAAACTTGGTATTATTGAAATAGCAATAGTCTTTATCTACCGATGTACAGAAATTTAATGTGGTTTGGCTAACTGCCGCTTTCATTGCCAGCGACAAAATCAGCATGGCAAGAATGCGGATCATGTGTATTAGTTTTATAGGTTGAAGATACAGTTATTTTAACAAAACTATTTTGTGCTGTTTACTGAAATTATCTTATTCTAGGTGTTTGGTATTAAAACAGGTTTTTTCACAAAAACATAAAAAACCACATAAAAACATAGCCTTCATTTAACACCATCAATAATCTCTAAAAGCTATGAATCTATGTGGCTCTTAAACCCATATACCTATTTTCTCACTTCTACAGCATAGGTGCCGTTACTGCCACTGCTGTTATATACCAGCAAGTAAGGCTTTTCAATACTAAAGCCTGCCTGTGCTAAAGTAAGGTTCGTCACACGGTCTCCTGCTGGCACATAAAAACTGTTACTGCCACTTGCAGAAGGTAAGTCAGTGGGCAATGCAGCAAAATAAAATATCAGCGCAGGCGCAGCGGGTAGGCTTCCCCTATTAATAAACCATAATCTCGTGCCGCTGTCATCAAGGTTCACATCTGTCAACACCACTTCAGCTATCCCACCGGTTGGCACCTCACCCTCAAATCTTTTCACACTCGAATCAGGGGGTGTCACTATACTTTTTACCTTTTTGAAAATAAAACGGTCACGGGTTGCAGCATCATTACGAAAAACCTTTTGTCCGTCTTTCATTATAGTTATTATCCGTTCATACACCTGGTTATTAGCATACACTTTTGCTGCCGTGTTTTGCTTAAATGCTTGCTCCTTGTTTTTAAAATCATCATACAATGTATAAGTGTCTTGCATCAAGGTTTCAAAATCACTCGGAAAATTAGCAGGCATTGTATTCGAGTTGCTCAGTTCCACACCATGCGCTGCAATAAACTGCGAAGCAGTCTGCATCATTTGCAATAATATTTCCCAATTATAGTTAGAGGCTCTTTTGTAATAACCCGAACCCGCACTCTCAAGCATCAGTTTCCATTGCTCTTTGGCAAATGTACCTGTAATATAACTTTTCAATGCCTGCCATGCTGCAAGGCAATCATTAGCCTTGTTTTTAAGTGTTATACGGGCCAGCTCCACAGGTTCATCACGTTGCTGCAAATCAGGCAATGCAGTAGCATTGTTCAGCAACACTAAACTGTCCGCATGGTAAGCAGGCGTATAAATACTTTTAAATGCAGTAAAAGCAGGTAAGTTTTGCTGAAAACTGTTCAGCAAAATTGTTGCTATTGCATACAACTCTGGTTGTGTGCAGTTATAGCTTCTTGTAGGTTTTGGAACTAACATAACTAATGGCTTTAAATTGTGAAACAATAAATCAGTTGGTTTTCACAGTCCAGTTTCAGTAGCTTATTCAACTAAATAGTTATGCAACAGTTGCATTATACTAAGTGCAAATCTTATGCCAAAAAATATTATACTCTTGCCTTAATACAATACAAACATTAAATGTAAAAAGGGAACAAGTAATAATACCTGTTCCCTTTAGATTAGCAGTTTGATTTTATCTGCTTTAGGATAAAATGGTTACTTGAAAACTAAGACAATAAATTCTGCTGAATATTCACTTGCTCAGATAATTTCTTTAGCTGATTATTAATATACTCAAATTCAAAATCAATTTGTCTGTAATTCAAATACTCAGCGAAGCTTAATTCATTTGCTACTTGTGGGTAAAACTCTTTAAAATTTTGGTATTCATTATATCAGTCCTCAATGCCTTTAAAGCGGTCGGCTGTTTTAGGGTGTAAACCCATAGTGTATTAATTTTTAAAAAAAAGAAAAGTGCATTATTAAAGCATGGTATATCTATAAAATTCTATCAATATTTGCTAAAGCAAGTAATTAATATATTGTTTATAATATATTGTTTAGGTTGTTAATCTTCTTGCAGCAACTAAATCTCTATTCTCTTTACTAAGTTTTTCAATACCTATATAATTTCTAAAAGATTCTATTAGGTCAGTGTTTAAGTTCATAAGTTCTCTTTTCTTCTCTCTTGAAAATAATTCTGGCTGTTTAGTAATGTCGGTAAAGGTGGAATTGCAATAACTTTGGAAATCATCAATTTGGTTATATAATTCGTCCGAAATTATTATTTCATTGTCGCTAACTAAATCATCAATTTCATCCAATATATCTGATATAATTTCTTTACTCTCTTCTAGATTATTACTGGGGCTATTTATCCCGTAAACCTCATTTATAAAAACAGTGTATTTCGATTGTAATTTCATCAAAAAATCAAACTGTTTTTGAAATATTAGCTCTCTGTGCGCCTTGCGTTGGCTTTTAATATTTATATACAAGTTATACCCTCCTAAAAATGCTGTACTTAAAATACCAATTATTGTAAAGATTTGAAATCCATCCATAAATTGTTCAATTGTTTTTTTGTAATAATATGTTTATAAAATTCTATTGCAAAATCTATTAATAGTCAACCCCCCGTTTTTGGTTATAAAACCATAATCAATTTCTTTAGGAATCCAACTGGCATCGTCATATATAGGTCTGCTAAAAACAAATATTCCTTCGTTAGCTTCGCAATATCTTTCCATAGCTCTATATAACTTTCCTTCTGAACTCCAGCCCCTATTAAATTCGGTTAGCTGTGGATATAAATTCACATCCAATCCTCCACCCATTTTATGAGATATAAAATGTCCTTTATCATAACTTTTGTATCGCTCACTTTTCTTAAATGCCCCTACTAGTTGCCTCATTCTTCTGGTATCTTTAACACCATTGTTTAAACTAGTATATCCAAAAACTCCTATTACTCTGTCTTCAGTATAGCATTGGTCTTTATTTGCTTTTTTCAAATCAAACAGATAGGTGTATTTATTGAAGTTAAATGAAACTATTTCTCCATAACTATCAGCGTTTTTTTTGTAATCAGCTATCCAATATTTCTTTAATTGAACGGAGACTTGTAGAGTATATTTTTCATAATTTTTGAAGTTAATTTTGTTATTTATTATGTTTAAATAATTAATCATTTATAAACTGATAGGTAAGTATCAAATTAAACTTAAGCCAAATTGCTTATCAATATTTTCTAAGTGCTGTTTTATGTAGTTAACGTAAATGTTTCTGATATCATCACTATTAAACTCATTCTTAGTAATAAAATAATTGGTAAAACTTTTCCCTTGTCTCAATAAGGTCTTTTCTTCTTTTTTTGTGTTTTCTGCTAAAAAATAGTAAGCAGAAAATGGAAAAATATCTTTAATCCTAGATGCAACTATATCTCTAGACCGAATACTATCTGTGGTTACATCACCGCATTTTAATTCTAATACTACAAGAGGTATAGTAAATATTCCTTTTTTAATTTCTTTATCACCATAAAACTCAATTAGACCTAATGAAGAATGCTTATGTTCAAAGAATCTGTTCACATATATAGCAATATCGACTTGAGAAAATCCATGTATTAGTTTGAAGCTATTTTTTTCAAATACACAAGTAACATCTGTAAGAATATTTTGTCCTTCTTTAAGATTAATGTCATCAGTAGTAATTAACTTGCTCAATTCACTTAAAACAAATGCCGAAAATTCTTTTTCCTTTCTCATTGATAAATTAATTATGGTCGAATTCTAATATAAAAGAGTAGTTAAAAGCCTTTAATTGATGATTCAATATAACTTTCCAACCTGCTTCTCTTATTTTTATAATTGTATCCTCTCTTGGATGATTGTAACCATTTCCTAATCCAAAATTAATTACACTTATAACCCAAAAAGGTATCAATTCAGATAAGCTATTAAAATGTCTACCTGGTGATGCTCCATGATGAGGAATTTGCAATACAGAAATTTCATGGCATCTTCTAGTAATGTATTCAGGAAATGTTAATCCATTATAAGGAATATCTCCCGTAAGCAACGTAGAAACTCCTGATGGGATAATATATTTTTTGAAATAGTATTTGCTATTATAAAGACTGGATATTTTTAAACTCTTATTATTACATGCTCCATGATAAACTAATAATGATGTTGGATTAAGATTTGCCAATCTAAATACACTCTTATAACATTTTCTCAAACTACTTAATAAATTCGGATTGTTGAAAATATTTTTTAGGTCTTCAACCCCTACGTTATTTACATTTTTATACTTTGGCAAAAGCTCTATAAATTTCTTTTTAAACTTGTTCAGTTCATCGTTGTTAACGGGTTTGTTGTAAAAATAAAATTCCCAGAAAGCATTAATTAATAATTTTCTATTGTTTTTAAAAAAATATACATTATCGTTTTCTAAATACTCATTTTTTTGAGTTATTTCCTCAACTTCCCAAAATAAACTGAAATCATTATTATTGTCATTTGAAAATTGTGTGCTAGTTCCAGTATCATCTAGTTTACTATCGGGCGCATCATTTGTAACAAAAACAAATCTTTCAATCTTTGCGTTTTGTTGATTCATAAAATTTATTGGGTCGATAATAAAATTTTGAAAGTAATCATCATTATCCCTAGTTACATAAAGTGTTAATCTTTCAAAAGGGGTTAAGTATGGTAATACTACTATATCTACTTGCGTAACACCATCTAATAAGGAAGATATTTTATTTACATGGTCTTCATCAAAATGTGATATAATTAAAAGATTTAATCTTTTGTCACATCTTTCATCAATTGCATGATGAAATTTTTTTATTTCTTTATTTATGTAAACTTGATTACTTTTTGTCCCACAATCATATACTAAACTAAAGCATTTGGCATTTTTTAGATTCCTAAACCAACCGTTGTAAAAACAACCCTGCCCTGCTTTGTTAAATCTAAATTCTGCACTAATGTCTGCCATAATTATTAATGTTTTTACTATATATCTATGAAGTAAGCAGATAATTCACCACAAACAATAAAATGCCTATACCTAATATGTATTGAATAAAATATGCTAATGTGAAGAGCAGTTGTTTAAAATGTAGCTTAGAGCTATCTACACGAATACTAAACATTACAAATATTGTAAAAAAAAAGGTAAGCACTCCATTCTTTAAAAGGTAACCGCAAAGTTTTTTTAATATAGAATGCTCCATTTTACAAACATAATATTCTAAATGTTGTATCTCATATGCATTAAGCATCTGTCTTTTGAATATAAAATTAAATATGTAGCACCCAAAAAATACTAGTAATGATTTATTAATACCGTTAAATCTGCTTAATCCATACCACCACCACCATCTGCTAATTTTTGTAAAAACTTTTTCTACATAATCAGGTGACTCTTTAATTTTCATTTCATTATATTCCCACAACAACCGCCTATAACTTTGATTCTTATGTTCATTCTTAAACTTATCTAATAAGTCTTGATAAATCTGTTCTTTTTCATAATAATTAGATAATTCATGAAACTTTAGACTAATATTCTCAACATAATCAAAGTCAATTTTATTTACATCAACTCCTTTTAGAATTAGAAATTGAGAATCAGTACCAATAGTGAACGATAGCTTTATATTTGATTCAAAATTGCAATTTTCAAAATGGAGATTACTTGTTTTATGATTTAATGAAAAGCTCTTGCCAAATGTGCAGTTTTTAAAAAATATATCAACCTCATTTGTATAAACAAAATTTACGCTTAATGATGCGTCTATATAACAATTTGAAAAAATCAGTACTTTTTTGTTACCTGTAGAATCTAAAACGATATTTGAAAAGTGGTTGTAATCACCAATAAGGATTCTCCCTTTGAACGTATTGCCTAATAATCTCAACTCGTTTAGGTTCTTATTAGATATGAATACTTCTTTCTCAAACTTACAATCAGTTATTTCAAGCCTTTTATCTTTAAATTCATTATCATCTATTCTCAAACTTTGCAAATTAGTATAATTGATTGAGAAATAGCCATTAAAGGTATTGTCAGCTATAAATATTCCATTTGACTCAACCTCACCCAAAAAAAACATCTTGTTAAACAAATTGTGAGCTATTTTTAAACTACTGTAGATTGGAAAGTTAGATTTTATAAGTGTATCCTTATAGCTGTTAAATGTTATATCATAAAATATAACATCATGATTAAATTCATTTCTAAATAATGAAAACCAACTGTTAGTGGTAAAATTTGAAAATTGTATAGAACTTAATAATGTATCAGTAATTACAGTTTTGCACTTGTATAATTCTATTTCGTTATTAAGTAAATAATTGTTGTAACTTAATTTTACCCCCTCTCTCTTTATTACTTCATAAAAAAAATAGCTATCAGTTATATTTATAAATTGATTATTAATACTTAATCCTTTAAATAAAGTATTATTGATTTTATTTCTTCCCGTAACAAGTTCATAATTAATTCCATTAAATCGTTTTTGTTTTACTTTCTTATTATAAAGAATATCTATACTGCTTTCTCTTGGAGGAATAATCTTTTGCCCCAATGAAAATTGAGAAATAATCGTACAGAATATTATGATTATATTAATCCTCATATTAAATAAGTAAATGCGTAAAATTGATATGCTCACAATATTTCATCATAATTTTTACAATTAACTAAATTTTTCAAAGTAAATTTATAAAGCATATATTTTCTACTTAATTACTATTATCTTTCCCATAAATACATAAAAAATTTTCTATTTCATACGGCTCCAATTCTTGTAGTTCAATGGGTAAATCATTTTTTAAAATACGTCTACCTACTCTTTTGTATCCAAGTTTTTTTAAACCCTCTTTTACGCCACACTGAACATAAACATCATTTGGCTTGAAGTTAAAATAAAAACAAATTCTCAACGCTGTATCATAGCTCCATAAATCCCCTAACCCATCTACAGACTTCCTAACCTCTTCTGTTATTATAAAAACTTCCTCAAAGTTTTTTGCAACTTCTATTCTTGTTAAATTTTGCATTAGTTTCTCATAACCCTTTTTACATTTTTTTCTACCAACTCTGTATTGGTGACTATCCATTTTTGTATTTCCATTATTATCTATCGGTATTTGCCCATGAGCAGCTTTAAAGATAACAACATCAATTTCTATAATTGAACGATAGTATTTTTTTGTTTTATTTAATGCTACCCGACCATTTTTATTATACTCCTCTATAGCTCTTATCAAATTCATATTAAATAGTTGTCTGTTTAACCCAACTTTGGCGTTTCAGAATTAGGCTCGTTTTTAATTCCTCAAACATCACCGCTATCTTCTTTTATTACTCCTGAATTGAACCTTATCTATCGCCACAATCTCAACACCTCTTTTCTTCAGTATATATTCAATAGTGGCTTCATCAGTATCAAACTGAATAGTTAAATCTTTTAAAGAAACACCCTTTAAATATCGCTTCTCCATT
Source organism: uncultured Chitinophagaceae bacterium (assembly GCA_964543705.1). Lineage (GTDB taxonomy): Bacteria > Bacteroidota > Bacteroidia > Chitinophagales > CAIOSU01 > CAYSGX01. Next base: position 115,420 of record CAZIZP010000003.1, on the reverse strand, counting down.
TGCATTTTTTCTACATCACTAAAAAATTCATCAGGTGTTTTAGGCTTCACTTTTATAACCACACCACCATCAGTTTTCATTCCTTGCCCATAATCATTAAGTACACTTATAAAATCCGGAAGCAATTCAAAACTAATATCCATTACACTGCGCTCAGGCTTGTCAGTTTTAGTTTGCGAAGTCTGAATAATTCTTACATGCTTTCCACCCAAATCATGCTCAACCAAATCAATCAGAAAAGTATTTTTCTCATACTCCAAAAGCTTTGTGTTTATCACGTTTTCCATGCCTTAACTTTTTAATACCTCAAATTTATTAATACTGCATAAAAGTTAAATGTTATTCTCATATCAATTTATAGTAGCTGCCACTGAGATACTAAATATTAATCACTATGTTAACCCTTTAGCGAATGCCAATGCAAAATGTAAGGTGGGCTATATATAGTATTTAAATGGTAAAGCAGGTTTCAAACTTTCAATAGAACCCGAGGTAAGAATATCGCCAATAATGTTTGCAAACTTTAAAGTGACAGGCAAACCATCAGCGAACCGGCAAGAATTATAATTGAGTTTTGTTAACGCTAAAATATCTCTGCAAACAACATCAATACTTACGTTACCTTTTCCTCTTGTTAGTTTTATTGTTAATGGGTTGGGCGTTTCCATTCCTAATGGCTGCTGTAAGCGAGGGATAAATCCTTTTGTCCATAAAAATGCATTGTTTCTGTCTTTGATAAGATAACTCCCTCGTAGAATTGGAAAATCCTTGTCTCTATATAATTTAAAAACCTTTTCATCTTTAATTGTAACACCAACTAGAGAAATATCTAAATCATTAACGGCATCACAAAACCCTTCCCATTCGTCATCGTTAAACTGAGTCTTACCATGAATAAATATTTCCTTAGGTATATTTTCATTATTGGACTTCTGAAATGATTTTAAAGCTTTATTCAACAGATCAAATGCAGCATCTTTTGTTAGATGATATTCTTTTGTGTCTTCGTTATACCAAGGGCCTACCGCTCCTTTGAAAACCATTCCGTCACCACTGTCCAAAAACATTTGGGCTGCACAACAAGCATATTTGCTTTGTTTTTGTCTTTCATCAACTTTAAAGACCAATCCGATATAACAAACATCCTTTCTAATACTTCCTAATTTCCAAGGCAGCCCACCGATCTTATAGTAAACAGAAGTTGCTATGTTCCATGCAATATCCGTTTCCATTTTGGATAAATCCCGTTTAGGTTCTCCTTTAACATTTAGATAGGGGTATTCGTTATAGGCTATAGTTGATTCACGGATGATTTGAGTGAGAATTTCATGCTTTAAAAGTTTTAGTTTTAGTTGGTTATGAAAGTGATTATCATAATTATAGCTTTCTTTTAATTTGGCATAGTCTGGATCTAGATCATCAAATAAACCTTTATTTTCTCTATCATATTTATTCTTTATCCCAATTTTTATTTGATCCCCAAACGCTTTTGATTTCATTCTGCCGTGTTGGTATACTTCGTCTGGAATAATTACAAACCATAAGCTTACCGGAGGTCTGTCATCATCTGTTTTATATTCAACAAGTGAATCAACATACAAATCAACCATATTTGCCACCCTAACATGGGCATCGGAGTATCTGTAATATTCTTTTAGCTTCGTTTCATTGATTGCAATTTCTATAGTTGAATTAAGATTGATTGTTACCCCAAAGATTGATTCAAAGCCTGGATAAAAAGGTTTTGCGTAATCTTTTTTCAGTGGAATCATAGGTTTTAGGAATTTTTCAATCCACTTTTTCATTTTCGCTATTCCATCCTTTGTTCCTATTAACCCAATTGAAAAGTTATTTATTTTATTTTTTGTATAGGGTCCAAATAGAGTAAGCCCATCTCTAGGATCTGTTACTATTTGATTATAATTGAAAAGTAAAAAAGGTTCTTTTATATGTCTTAGTTCTCTCATTTGGCTAATTCAGTTTCCTCGTCATCATAGTAATCCTCTTCATCAAGGAAACTGTCGATTGGAGTCAATCGTTCTTTATCATTTGGTTCGATATAACTAAATGATGCATTAAATGTTATTGGTGTGGTTGAAAGAACAATATTTTCATCTTCTGCCACAGGTATAATTATTTCACCATTTTCGGTATCAGATAGAGATGATAGAAATGCAAGTAGTTGATCACGCCATTCTTTATTCCGCATATTTTTTCCTTTATCCCGTCTTGCTTTGTGCATTTTTTTGGAGTCATTCCAAGCCTTTTTTCCGTTTTCGGTAAATATTATATGGTTTTTTATGCTAAAGCAAATTTCGGGATATAACATTGGTCTAAAACTGATAGCATAATGCCAAAAAGCATCATAGTATTTGCCTGTTACTCCAATATTTTTTGACTTTTCATTAACAATAAATTTTCCTTTTGCTTTATCGTCTGGTTTGTGTTCAAAATAAAAGCATGCAGAGTTCGATAGCTCAAATTTTAAAAGCTCTTTCCCCATTAGATAACGTTCAAAGCACTCCTTTAAAAGTCGAACTAATAACCTTCTGAAATCTGAGTAAGTCGGAAATTCCGAATCTTCATATTTTACAAAAGCATCTTTTGATTTTTTACATATCGTTTTAGTTGGCTGGATCTCAAAATCTTTGTCATTCAGATAATATTCGAATGATTTTTGGAACGTGACGATGATGTTACCATGTCTATATGCGGGATAAACAATATTGTTTTTTAAAACAGCTTTAGCTTGTTCTTCATTATAGAATTTGTAGAAAAATACATTTTCGGGGATTTTCGGAATCTCTACCCAATTAGAAAAGAATGTATCTTGAGTATCTTTCTCAATTCCAGACCAATTGGTATAAACGTTTTCGTACCAGTCGTTGATTGAAAACGTGTTGGCTTGTTCCTTAGGAACTTGATCATTCGTAAGTTTTCGAATAAGTCTCTTTAATCCTGTTGCCCAATTTTCCTCAAAGGATATAATATTTTTTCTGTTTAATCCTATCCGTGCGCTAAAAGAAGTGTTGTCTATTTTTACAGGAATGATAAAGTCTCTTAGATTATGTTGCTTTTCTATGTCTTTACAATGTTCCCACTCATCAAGCACTCCGTTTTTACTAAAGGTTGTATTTGAAACAACTAAAACATACTTGATGGTTCTATTTTCCAGAAACTCTTGTAAGTTTTTCCAATAATCTGCTTCTCCTCCCAGTAGTAAGGAAAGATCGCACTCACAATTATAGCCTTCATTTTTAAGTTTAGATTGAAGCCATAATGTAAATTCGTTGTCGTCTGGCGTAGCATGACCTATAAAAATAGTATCTCTAACCATTTATTATTTAGTATATTTTTTTCATTTTAAATTATTTTTCAAAGTGGATTATTCCCTAAATGTATTTCTACATTTGGTTTTTTGTTCACAAAATAAAAGATTCTTCTTAACTAAAAATGATTTTTTTAAAGATATCAAAATTACCTGCTGTTCGGGATGTTCCAAAGGGCATCCCTCCCTCGCTTACATCCCGTTAGTGTGTCTTTATCGTGCATCCTGCACACAACTTCTGTCTTCATTTATAGCTTTCACTTCACACCAACCCCCGCTAGGCATAGTCTCCCGACTATGTCTTAGTGTAATTTAATCTCCGATTAAAAACCAACCCCTACCCACCATCCACCGCCCCCGCGCGTTAGCCTGCAAAGTCCGGGCGGAGCCTTCGGAGTTTGCGATTTTTTTGGTGGATTTTATGCTGAGTTTATCGAAGCATTTCTTCTAAAGAAAAGTGACAAATAAAACCCACACAAATAAAAATTCGCGCAATCCATTAATCTGTCAAATCCGCAGTTCAGATAACAAAGTATAATGATCTTGCAACAATACATAAAGCATATACAACAAAACATAACAGTCTTGCATCAAAGCATAAATCTTTTGCAATAAACCATAAAGCTTATGCAACAAAGAATAATTTACTTGCAATAAGATATAAGCTCCATGCAACAAAGAATAACTCTCTTGCAACAAGGTATAAGCTCCATGCAATAAGGCATAAAGTACATGCAACAATACATAAGCTCTATGCAACAAAACATAAAGCTCTTGCAACACAACCCAATCCCAACAAAAACACCTAAAGGTATAAGGTATCAAGTTCCTAACTAATAGCATTACCTACTAAAGCCAACAATAATGCATAAAAGCAGTTTACTCAAAAATCGGCTTTAGTTTCTCTTTTTCATAAGGTTGCCAGTTGTTGTTTTTGTAGTAGGCAACAAGCATATTTTTATATTGCTTTTGCTCCATAAAATACTCGGTGAGTTTCTTGGCAGGAGCATTTAAACGAGTATTAAAATGGGTTAAGGCATCGAAAATATTTTTCACTAAATCTTCATTCAGAAAATTTAATTTTTTTAAAGATTCAAAGGCATTTCCTCTGGTTCTAAATTCATATTGAGAGCTAGTGTGCTTAATTAATTCATTTATATATTTTTCACGATTAAGAGTTGCGGCAATTTCGAGCCATTTTACTCTTACGCTGCTTCCTACGCCAATATCATTTTTTGCAATTTCTAAATAGCGTTCTGCATTATTAAAGTTTTGCTCAGCTAATTTGGTTAATGCTCTTTCAACTACATAATACGATGAATCAGACAGTAATTTTTCATAAGCTGAAAAATATTCGGTAGGAATGGTTTCGGTGTTTTCAATAACGCTTTGGCGCACACGAGCATGTTTATCATTCAGCATCAGATTAATTGTTGCCAAATCTAATTTGTCAACATGTTCTACCAGTTGTTTGGCAATTTCTGCACGATTAGCATGAAAAGTTTCTTTTTTGAAAAGGTCAATTAAGAAATCTTTTTTGTCTTCATACTTTTCTGATGATAATGCTTTTAATGCATCGTAGCGGTCTATCATATGAGGTGCTTTAGCAGCCTGAGATTTAAGTTCTTCAATAGATTTTTTGAACACTACATTTTTTATTATCTGATAATTGGGGTCGAACAATACAAAGTCTATTTCTTTATTTTTTTCATTGGCAATACTTACCGTGTGATGCTTATTTTCTATCCATTCTTTTACTTCGGTGTTGCTTCCATCTTTATAAAATACCTGAAATACAATGGGCATTTTAAAGAGTTGAACAACGTCATCGGTTTTGTGAATTTGTTCAACATAAACATCAGTATATCTTTTTCCGTTTTTAGTAACATCGCTATAGCTTATACTGTACTCCGGTTCTCCTCCTCTTAATATCCACTGGTCGAAAAACCAATTTAAGTTTATACCAAGGGTTTCTAAAAATGCTCTGTTAAAATCATGAGCATCTACATTATTGTAGGCATGCTTTTTTAAGTAAGCGCTTACTGCTTTTTTATATTGTTCATCGCCCAATATGTATCTAAGCATATCTAATACCAAAGAGCCTTTAGGGTATATGCGGGCAGTGCCAGCGTTTGTGTGTCTAATGGGGTTATTATTGTTTTTAGCAGCAGCTAAAACACTATTTAACTCATTTCTTCTGTTCCACTGAAAATGGTCTTCGCCAAAAATGCTGCGCTCGAAATGTTTTTGATAATGCGTTGCAAAGCTTTCCTGTAGCCAGGTGTCTTCAGCGCCCCAGGCAGTAATGTAATCGCCAAACCATTGGTGTACCAGTTCGTGGGCATTGGTGCCAATATAGTTTCGGTCTAAAAATGCCCTGCTGTCAACCAGATAAAAGTCGCCAAAAATAGTGGCAGTAGTATTTTCCATAGCACCAAACATAAAATCCTGAACCGGAACCTGTGAGTATTGTTCCCACGGGTAGTTAACTCCATATTCCTGTTCCATCCAGTCTATCATATTTTCAGTATATCTGTAAGCAGGTTCAACAGTTTCAGGAAAATCAGGGTAGTACCAATTGTTAACCTCTACACCTCTTTTAGTTTTGGTTGCGCGAATGTCGAAATTGCCAATGGCCAGCATAATAAGATATGGGGCATGGGCATTAGTCATTTTATAGTGCCATAAAACACCTCCATCTTTTTGTTCTTTGGCAGCAATCAATTTTCCGTTTGAAAGTACTTTGTATTCTTTATTAAAAGACAGCAATATTTCGCTGGTTACTTTATCGCTCATATCGTCAAACATGGGTATCCAGTAGCGGTTATCTATGCCTTGGCCTTGTGTCCATATTTGTTTACGAACCGATTGTAAAGTTTTTACCTGAGGCTCAGGCTCATTCCAGCCTAAAAAGTACATGCCTTTTTCAGGTGTTGCCTCGTAAGTAATGGTAAGCTTGTGCGTAGTTTCCCATTTTAAAGCAGGTTGAAAACGAACAATTAAGCCTTTATCGTTGGTATCGAATTTTACTTCTTTATCATTTAGTAAAACCTTTTGAACAGTAATTTTTGGAGCATCTAAGAAAATAGTATCTACTTCTTTTTGAATTGGGGTGAAAGTATGCTCTACTACACCTTTAACCAATTTTTTTTCAGCAATTATTTCAAGGTTAAGTTTTAAATGTTTAAAGTCAACATTTCTGCCTCTTGCGCCTGCATTTTCATCTTTTAAATAGCAATCGTGTTGGGCAGTTAATGAAAGGGTACTAAAAGCAAACAGTAATAAGAATAAACGATACATGAGTTATGGTTTTAAAACGAAAGCGCAATTTATAATCAATATTTGAATTAGCTACAAAGCCATGTTAATAAAAATATGATACAAGTGGTTCATAGTATATTTCAATTAGTTAGTTTTGGTTGGTTTAAAATAAGTGTTTATGCTGAATAGATGTATTGGCTGGCTTACAGCCGTTATTTTATTTTTTACAACTAGTAATTTTCTTGGTGCACAAACAGCGAATCTTACACTAGATTTTCAAGGAGTGAGTTTTTGTAGTGTTTGTGGAGCTACAGATTACGCATGCTCTCAAGGGAATACTGGAAATTGGAACAATGGTATAAAAACTTTTTTTAACCCTGTTCCGTCAGGCAATATTGTTACAGGAATAAAAATTGATGTTTATACTACTGGCGATTGTGACGGAACAAGTACAACAAGAACATTACAACTAAATTCACAAGTTGTTGGTACTTATGTAAATAATATTGGGAGTTGTACTTGTAACACATGTTTTGTTTATACTGTTACTGCAAATAATCCTAGCGGATTGAACTACTATAATTATAATTTCATTAATACATTGCAGTTGGTACTTTCAAATGGAACGGATTGTGTTGACAGAATTGAAGTTGAGTTGACATACGTGCCTTCTACCGAAATTGATATTACCTTAAACACTTTAAGCGTATGTTCTGGCGGAAACCTTTCAGTTAGTTATGATACTGATACCACAACTTTTGCAGTAAACAACACGTTTACAGTTCAGCTTTCTGATGCATCAGGAAGTTTTGCTTCGCCTGTAAATATTGGAAGTGCTGTTGGCAGTGGCTCAGGAACTATTATTGCCAACATACCTTCTAATACTCCTGCGGGTAATGGTTATAGAGTAAGAGTTGTAGCCAGTAACCCTGCATTTACAAGTAATGATAACGGTAATGATATTTCTATAAACAACAAGCCTGTTGCAGGGTTTATTGCTGATGATAATTGTGTTGGATTAGTTACAAACTTTCAAAATACTTCGTCAGGTGCAACATCATTTTTCTGGGATTCAGGAGAAGGAAACACAACTACCGATCCGAATCCAAGCTATACTTACCCTCAGCCCGGAAGCTACAATGTTTCATTAATTGCCACAAATGCTTCAGGTTGCAGCGATACCATTATACAGCCTATAACCATTTACCCGCAACCCGTTGCTGATTTCTCTTTTATTAGTGCTTGCCCTAACAGTCCCGTTTTGTTTAACAATAACTCTTCTGTTTCCGGTGGAACTTTGGGATACTTTTGGATTTTTGGTGACGGAAATACAAGTGGTTCAACAAGCCCTTCGAATACTTACGCAAATGAAGGAAGTTATAATGTGCAGTTAATTGCAGTTTCAAATTTTGGTTGCGATGATACCGTTACAAAACCGGTTACCGTTTATCCGCTTCCTGTTCCCGATTTTAATTTCTCGAATGTTTGCTTTGGAACGCCAAGTGTTTTTCAGAATACAAGTACTATTGTCAATGGTAATATTACTTATTCGTGGGATTTCGGTGATGGCACATCAAGTAACAACCCTACGCCTGTAAAAAGCTACAATGCTGAAGGAAACTATACTGTGGTGTTAACAGCAACTTCAGACAATGGATGTTCTGAAAGCATTTCAAAACAGCATCAGGTATTGCAGCAACCGGTTGCAGGTTTTGTTGCCGATAATGTTTGTCTTGGCGATAGTGTTTTTTTTACAAATACCACCTTCGGGACAAACGTTACGTTTCAATGGAGTTTTGATGATGGTTTCTTTTCTTCAGCATCTAACCCCAAACACTTATATAGCGCTGAAGGAACTTACAATGTAAGATTAGTTTCAACAAATCTAAGTGGTTGTTCCGATACATTCTTCAAAAGTATTACGGTGTATCCAACACCTGTAGTAGCCTTTACGGGAAACAATGTTTGTGAAGGAGAAACTATAAACTTTAATAATCTTACAACCATCAATTCAGGTGTTTTAAATTACGTTTGGGATTTTGGTGATGGCACTACAAGCATCAATGCGCAACCTGCTAAAACTTATATCACCTCCGGCAATTATTTGGTTACATTAATTGCTACTTCTAATAATGGTTGTACTGATACATTAGCTCAGAGTTTTGCAGTATTCCCAAATTCAACTGCAGATTTTTCGGTAACAAATGTTTGTGATGGCGATACCGTTTTCTTCACTAATAATTCAACGGGCAATATCAGCACCTATGCATGGAACTTTGGCGATGGCAATACCTCAACAGACATTCAACCTGCGCATTTATACAATGCACCCGGAACCTATCAGGTGCAGTTGATTACCGATAATGGCAACTGTGCCGATACCATTACAAAAAGTGTAACGGTTTTTGCAACACCTGTTGCAGCATTTGCTACGGCTAATTCTTGCTTAGGTACGCCAACAGTTTTCAATAACCAATCTGCTATTTCAAGTGGGGTAATGAATTTTAACTGGAGTTTTGGCGATGGTGTTACTAGCATTAATGCAAGCCCCACACATACCTATTTAAACGAGGGCATTTATACTGTGCAGTTAATTGCTACATCCAATAATAATTGTATAGATACTTCAACCTTAAATGTTTCTATATATGCACAGCCTAAAGCCAATATTATAGTAAACAATGTTTGCTTCGGAACAGCAGTTGCATTTGGAAATGGAACTACTCCAATAGCCGATACTGATTTCATCTGGCATTTTGGCGATGGTAATACTTCAAACGATTTAGCTCCTATACACAACTATGCTTCAGCAGGTACTTACACCGTTTCTTTGGTTGCTGAAAATATTGATGGTTGCAAAGATTCAGTAAGTACAACAGTTATAGTGTATCCTCAACCTGAAGCTAATTTCAATATTAATAATGCTTGCCTGGGCACTACTTCTGTATTTACCAATCTTACACAAATAAGCAATGCTACATTGAACTATGTCTGGAGTTTCGGTAATGGTGTTTCTTCAACCGATATTAACCCTAACTATGTGTATGACTCCATTGGTATTTACACGGCTGAATTAATTGCCTATAGCAATAATGGTTGTACCGATACAGCAACAAAAACAGTAGTTATCTTCCCATATCCTCAGCCATCGTTTACAGCTAATGTAGCTTGTTTCGATAAAGAAGTGAATTTCATTAATACTACTACTATTGCCTTTGGTTCATCGACTTATGTATGGGAATTTGGCGATGGCAATAACAGCACTTTAGAAAGTCCATCACATATATACACATCTTTAGGCGTGTTTAATGTAAAATTAACGGCTACTTCTGACCAAGGCTGTTCAAGAGATACCGAGCAGTTTATTACAGTATTTCCAAATCCTACGGCCAACTTTACTACACAGCCTGTTTGCGAAAATGATTCTGTGCAGTTTATCAATCTTTCAACTATTAGCGCAGGTACACTTAATTATGATTGGAATTTTGGTAATGGCAATGTTTCATCTGTTGCTGAACCAGCTCAGGTGTTCAATAATATTTCCGGAAGTGTTCCGGTAACATTACTGGTAACAAGCACACAAGGTTGTATTGATTCAGTTACAAAGAATATTACCATTTACCCTAACCCTGATATAGATTTTGAAGCAGATAATATTTGTATAAACGAGTCTTTGAAATTAGTTAATAACACCACTATTTCAGAAGGAACTATTAATAATTACTTGTGGGATTTTGGTGATGGCGAAGTATCGCAACAAACACACCCAACTAAAAACTATGCTGCTAGCGGAACCTATACTATCTCGCTTCAGGCTACCTCTAACAGAAATTGTATAGCTATAGAGAGCAAAACCATAATTGTTTACGATTTACCCGATGCTACTATACGTCCATTGGGTGCAGCAGCATTTTGCGATGGCGATTCATTAACGCTTAGCTCAGGCTCTTTATTAGATAGCTTTGAATGGTCAACAGGTGAAGACAGCAGAATCATAATTGTAAATATTGAAGGCAATTACAGTGTAACGGTAACAAGTCAATATGGTTGTGTGGCTGCCGATGATATTGATATTATTGTGTACCCGTTACCCAATGCTTTTGCCGGAAATGATACTACAATTAGTAAAGGATTCGATGCAGCACTTTTTGCAACGGGTGGTATAAACTATGAGTGGTCGCCTGCTGAAACTTTAAATAATGCCTTTGTTCAAAGCCCGATAGCTACCCCCTCAGAAACAACCACTTATACTATTTTAGTTACTGATAGTAACAATTGTAAGAATACTGATGAGGTAGTAGTTACAGTGTTAGAAGATTACACGTTACTTGTAACCAATGTAATTACACCTAATGGTGACGGTGCAAATGACTTGTTTGAAATCATTAACATAGAAACTTATCCGCAAGCTGAATTATTAATTTTTGATCGTTGGGGAACAGAGGTTTATCAATCGAAACCATACAGCAACGATTGGGGAGGGACTTATAAAGGAAAAGAATTGCCTGATGGTACTTACTACTATGTAATAAGGTTTGACGGTAATGATAAACTATATAAAGGGTCGGTTTCTATTTTGAGGTAGTTGTTTAGAATTGAGTAGTGAGTTAATAGAGTGTGGGTGAATATTGCCGTCTGCTTTAGCTGACGGATTTGAAAGTGAATTAAGAGAATTAATAAATAAGGAAAGCTAAGTTCCCTTTAGAAAGGGGGAAGGGGGATAAGATAAAATAAAACTTAAAAGAACACAATGATTATGAATATAAACAACATCATTAAAAAGCTGCTTCTGCTCACTATCGTCATTGGACTATGGACTATGAACTCTAAAGCACAGCAAATTCCTTTGTATTCGCAATACTTTTATAATCAGTTTTTGTACAATCCGGCACAAACGGGTTTAAGTGGAAGTCCGCAGTTATTTTTTAATTACCGCAAGCAGTGGGTAGGCTTTGAAGGTTCGCCCGAAACACGTGCTCTATCTTACGATATGGCTATTGCCGATAATAAAGCAGGTGTGGGCATTTACCTGTTTAGTGATGTAACTAATATTTTTAAAAAGAATGGAGGTTATTTTTCTTATGCTTATCATATTAATTTCAACGAAGAACACCGTTTGTCATTAGGCGTTTCGGGGGGCATACAAGAAAATAGTATAGACTTTAATAAGGTAGTGGTTAGAAATCCCGGTGATGTATTAATTACTAATAATAATCAACGTGCAGTTACAGCAGATGCTGCCGCTGGAATTAATTATTACATCAAAGGTTTTAATTTAGGCATCTCTGCCCCGCAATTAGTTTCAGGAAGGTTGCGCTATATTAATGATGACCAAAAAATGGGCTATCGTTTAGCACGTCATTATTTAGCTACTATATCCTATAACTTAAAACTGGCACAGGGTAAATTTTCAATTCAGCCTTTAGCCTTATTCAGAACTACTGAAGCATTTGCTTTTCAGTTTGATGCCGGTGCTAATTTTAATTATAAAGATTTTGTTTGGCTAGGAGCAATGTATCGCTACGATGCAGGGTTAACAGCAGCAGCAGGTTTTAAAGTACATAAAATGGTTTCAGTGGGCTATAGCTACGATTTTCCTTTAAATAATATTGCCGATTATACTTCAGGCTCTCATGAGGTTATGCTTGGATTTACATTTGGTAAACGTGGTAAAAAAGATAAAGAGTCGAGTGCTATAGATTCATTAATTGCCGATAAACTTGTGCAGCAAGATAGTATGTTGAATGCTTTAGCAGCCAAAACCGATTCGCTACAGGCTGAAGTAGATAGCCTTAAAAATATGGCTGCTGAAGGCAAGTTGGGCGGTGCTATGAATCAACAGCAAATGGATAGCTTGTTGAATGTTATAAACAATGCACAACAACAAATGGCCGATTCGTTGAAACAATACGAACAGAAAATTTTACAATTAAGAAATAATGAATCATCGAGCGAAAGAACCAAAATTATTCCAAGAGAAGATATTGAATATGTAGAAGGTGCGCCAATAGGCGATTACTACATGGTAGTAGGTTCTTTTAAAATAAAAGATAATTCTTACAAACTGAAAAAACAACTTGATCAATCAGGCTATAATACCGGCATAGTTTATAACAAAAAGCGTAACTGGTATTATGTTTATATTGCTCAAACCGATGATGATAAGAAGGGATTAGAAGAGCTTTATAATCTTCGCGAACAGAAGAAAGATGAGTTTAGCGATGCCTGGATTTATATCTTGAGATAGTAGTTTATTGTTAACGATTCAAGTCTTTATAATTATATGAGCTGACAAATATTTTGTCAGCTCAATTCCTATCTTTTTCTTTGTGCTGAATTAGTGTAAATAACGTGCAAGAAGTTTTATTGCTTATACCTCCTTTAACGCAACTCAATACGCCCTATCCTGCTACGGCATATCTGAAAGGATTCCTGAATCAGCAAAATATTCCATCGCGACAAGGCGATTTGGGTTTAGATATGGTGTTGGAAGTTTTCAGCAAAAAAGGTTTACAAAATTTATTTGCAGAAATTGAAAAGGGCAGGTTTAAGCTATCGCCACCATTAAAAAATATTTTGGCTAATAGGTTGGCTTATGAAAACACTATTGATACGGTAATTACTTTTTTGCAGCACAAAAATTATTCAGTTGCTTATCGCATAGCGCAACGAAATTATTTGCCCGAAGCCTCGCGCTTTAATCAAATTGAAGATTTAGAGTGGTTTTTTGGTAGTAATGGTATTCAGGATAAAGCGCGTTATTTATGTACTTTGTATTTAGAAGATATTGCCGATTTAATAGTGGCTACTGTAGGGCCACAATTTGGTTTTTCTAAATATGCTGAAAGAATAGCCCGCACTGCCGTTTCGTTTCAGCCTATACAAGAAGCGTTGGAAGCAAAAGAAAATTATCTCGATACTATTTTACTTCAATGCTTGAAAAAATATTTTGAAACTCATGTGCCTGCTTTGGTTTGTTTCACTGTGCCTTTTCCGGGTAATTTATATGGCGCATTAAAAGCAGGGCAATGGATAAAAAAACATTACCCCGAAACCAAAGTGGCTATGGGTGGCGGCTATGCCAATACCGAGTTGAGAGATTTATACGAGCCTGCTGTTTTCGATTATACTGATTTTATTACGCTCGATGATGGTGAAGCACCTTTGCTTGCTTTGTATCAACATATACTTCAGCCTGAAAAAAACACTACACTGAAAAGAACTTTTTTACGTGCTGTTGAAAATGGTAAACCGAAAGTGGTGTTTGTAAATAATCATTTACAACACGATTTTTCTCAGAAACAATTGTCTGCACCCAGCTATGAGGGCTTGCGCACTAAAGAATATCTTTCGGTAATAGATATGCCCAACCCCATGCACCGTTTGTGGAGCGATGGGCGTTGGAATAAATTGACTATTGCTCATGGTTGTTATTGGAAAAAGTGCAGTTTCTGTGATATATCGCTGAATTATATTAGCCACTTTGAGCAATCACCGGCTGCATTGCTGGTAGATAAGATGGAACAACTAATTGCCGAAACAGGCGAGTGCGGTTTTCATTTTGTAGATGAAGCAGCACCGCCTTTAGCTATGCGCGATTTGGCTTTAGAAATTTTAAGAAGAAATCTTCAGGTTACATGGTGGACTAATATTCGCTTTGAAAAAACTTTTACTGAAGATTTGTGCAAATTGCTTGCAGCATCGGGTTGTATTGCAGTTACTGGTGGCTTGGAAGTTGCCAGCGACCGCCTGTTAGCTATGATGGAAAAGGGTGTAACTATTGAACAAGTAGCTAATGTTTGCAAAGGTTTTCGCGATGCAGGTATTTTGGTACATGCCTATCTAATGTATGGTTTTCCTACTGAAACCGAACAGGAAACTATTGATTCGTTAGAAGTTGTACGGCAGTTGTTTCAGCAAGGTTTATTGCAGTCGGCTTTTTGGCATCAGTTTGCCATGACAGTACATAGCCCCGTTGGAATACATCCTGAAAAATATCAGGTGGTAAGAATCGGTCCTGAATTCGAGGGCTTTGCTAATAACGATTTATTTCATGAAGACCCTTCTGGTGCCGAGCATGAGAAGTTTTCAGAGGGCTTAAAAAAAGCGCTTTATAACTACATGCACGAAGTAGGTTTCGATTTTTCGTTACAAGAATTTTTCGAATTTCGTATTCCCGAAACTACCTTACATCCACACCTAATAGCCAACTATTTAAAGCGCGGTAAAAAAGAAGTGGTTCCTATAAATGCCAGTACAGTTTTCACGCATAATATTCATTTCAGCATAGAAAAAGTTAATGATACAAATGCTACTGTAACTTTTACTAAGCCCAACAAAAAACTAAACATAGTTATGCCTAAAAGTATAGCTGAATATTTAATTGAAAACAAAAACCATTTTTCGGTTTACAGTAAAACACATATAGCTGCACAAAATATGCTGGCATATTGTTGCAATGCCTTAAATATTTCCGAAGAGAAATTACAGAAACAAGAGTGGTGGAAACAACTGCGCAAAGAGGTATTTTGGTTTATTAAAAGTTAGTTAAGATTAACTATTTATTAAGCTCAGAAAAAAATTAAACACATAGAAACATAACATTAAAAGCAAGCGTTTTAATTTTTACTGCTTATGTTTCTTTTGCTTGCAAAACTATGTTTACTAGTTATGTAAGTGGTGTAGCAAAACATAGCAGTTCCGTAAACGGAACTATAAATAGCCCTGAAGATTATTTATAACAATAAACTAATTTTAGTGCATTGTATCATTTCTATGTTTCTATTGTGGTTTTAATTATGTTGACTGAAATAAATTTATGCTTACATGTTTAAATTCACTTTTAAGAATGTATTAAATTCTCTTCCTAACAGAAGACTTCAATTAAGTAGCTTTACAAAAAACTATTTATGAACGCGTTACCCGGTAACAGAAAATTTATTTCTGTAAACCCTTATAATAATGAAGTGCTGAAAGAGTATAATACCATTTCAGATACTGCCCTGAATGAAAAAATAGAGGCAGCACATATTGCTTTTAATAGCTGGAAACAACTATCTTTTGAAGAAAGAGGCAATTATATTTTAAAGGTTGCAGAAGTATTGTTGGATGAAAAAGAAACATGGGCAAAACTTATTACACTTGAAATGGGTAAGCCCATAAAAGAAGCTGTTGCCGAAGTTGAAAAGTGTACCACTGCTTGCTATCATTATGCTGAAAATGCTGCTGCTTATTTGCAAGATGAGGCTGTGAAAACCGATGCAACGTTAAGCTATATTACCCATCAGCCATTAGGAATTGTATTAGGCATAATGCCCTGGAATTTTCCTTTCTGGCAGGTGTTTCGTTACAGTGTGCCGGCTTTAATGGCAGGCAATACGGTATTGTTGAAACATGCTCCCGGTGTGCCGCAATGTGCCGAAGCAGTAGAGCAGGTTTTTGAAAAAGCAGGATTGCCAAAAGGGGTATTTCAAAATCTTTTCATTACTGAACAAGCAGTGGTTGCTGTATTGGAAAACCCGAAAGTGAAAATGGTTTCGCTTACGGGCAGCGAAAGGGCAGGAGGGGTAGTGGCAGCTATAGCAGGAAAAAATATTAAACGTTCTGTGTTAGAATTGGGGGGCAGTGACCCTTTCATTATTTTAAAAGATGCCAATATTGAAGAAGCAGCTTTTTGGGCAGTGAAAGCCCGTTTTCAAAACAGTGGTCAAAGTTGTATTGCCGGAAAAAGATTTATTGTAGTAAAAGAAGTAATGGCAACTTTCACCGAAAAAGTAACTGCATTGGTAAAGCAATTAAGAGTGGGCAACCCTTTAGAGGAAACTACACAAGTAGGCCCTTTAGCTAACGAACATCAGGCTACACAAGTAATGCAGCAAATAGAAAAATCTATACAACAAGGCGCAAAGTTGCTTTGTGGCGGCAACCGGCCTAATATGCAAGGTGCATTTATAACCCCTACTATTCTTGCTGAAATTAAAAGAAGCATGTTGCCTTTTGAAGAAGAAATTTTTGGGCCGGTGATGAGCATTATTGAAGCAGTAGATGATAATGAAGCCCTACAACTGGCCAATGAAACACGCTTTGGCTTAGGGGCCTCTATATGGACTACTGATATCAATAAAGCCAAACTTTTTGCCAAGCAAATACATGCAGGTGCTGTGTTTATTAACGCCATGGTAAAGTCAGACCCGCGCCTGCCTTTTGGTGGCATAAATGCATCGGGTTATGGACGCGAATTAGGCAGCTATGGAATTAAAGAGTTTGTAAATACCAAATCGGTTTGGGTGGGGTAGGGCTTGGTGGTTGTAAGTGATAAGTTTAATTTTTTATTAAGTCTTAAAATTTTATTTTCTTTATCTAGGTGTGTGCTCCATGTTGGAAACAAAACTTTAAATCATGTTTAGAAATTTTCTCATTCTGATTTTACTTCCAACTTTTTCAAGTGGGCAAGACAATCAGCAGTTTAAGTTGCAAAATTCTTACTCAATAGAAGTGAATAGTTCCATTTGTATAACCAAGAATGATTGTTACTGTTTTAATACTGATAGTAATGCAAATTTTCTATACATGTTCTCTTCAAATATGAAATGTGATAAGAAAAAAAACATAGAAAGAATTGAGTTTAGTCCATACAAATCAAATATTCATATTTATGAATTGAAACAAAATGCTTCTCATATAATTTTGTGGGAAACCGAGTATGAATATTTTCCTTTAATTCTAGCATATTATTTATTAAATGGAAAGTTGATAAAAATGGGGGAAATAGCAATTTCTTTACCATGTGAATATTGCGAATATTTAAGGTATCCTTTAAATGAAGTAAACATAAAACAGTACAACAAAGAGATTATAATATCTTTTCTTAAAGATGTAAACTTTCTCAAAGACGATAATACTGAATGGAATTTTTGCAAAGCAGGAGATATTCAATACATTTTCAATATTGATACTAAAAAACTAAATCTTGTTGTTAAATAATATTATAGCCAATACTGTCGATAACACCACCACCACTATTTGCAGCGTTACTCTTTTTATGCTTTCACTATTACCTACACTTGCTTTATATTTCTTTTGGAAGCATTGGCTATTTCCGGCAGGGTGGTAGTTTTAATATAAAGCCTTTTGCTTTTGCCTAATAGCAGACTGAAATTGTGTGGTGTCAAATTCCGTTTCCGCAGTAAGTTTGTTTTTAATTTTTAGGTATTTTGCCAAAAGGGATATTAATGTAGATGTTTATAATGCCATTTCCTTTTTCCCAAATGCCAGCGGGAAATTTCCGCTGCTACATATTTTTTTTGCACCGTACCTATAACAGTATTATAAACGTAGCAGGTATTTGTAACGTATCTATACCCGTATTACAAACGATGCTATTTTCTGAAACGTATCTGTAACAGTTATAGATACGATGTAATTTTCTGAAACGTAGGCAATACTGTTATACATACGATTTAATTATTGGTAACGTATATAGTACCGTTATAGATACGTAGCAATAAAAGAAATTGGCTCCGTAAAAAATAAAATACCATTCGGGAAAAAGCAAATGCTTTAAAATTATAAATGCGCAGCTATGCTAAGAAGTAAATGGCTATAAATACTTTTCGAATACCATGAAGAACCCCAGAATGGATTAAAATTTTAATTGGCACAAATAACTTTCTGCACAATAACAAAATAAGTTTTTTGTAAAAGCCTGACTACAGGGTTTTGTAAAATGCAATAGCCTCATGTCGATTTACAAAAACAGTATCGCCCAAAACATATCCATCTATTTTTTGGGTTAAAATAGCTTTGTAAATAATGTTATCGCTAAAGTGTTGGGCGCGACAAAAGGAATAAACTTCTCGCAAATCATCTAGCAAAAAAGGAATGCGCCTGATAATGTTTTTTTTATTCTTACGCCAATGTGGGTTAAGCCTTTTTAATGGTGGCGATTGTAAAGCATCTATGGCATAATGATTATCTACTTTTAAAAAGGCTATGCTGCCTGCCCTTATACGGTCGCGAATATTTCGGGCAGAAACCCCGCAAAGACGGGCATAATCTTCAACACTATAAAAGTTTTCGGCTGTATGTATCATAACAGGTTTTATTCATGATAAACAAAAATATTGCCTGAATAAGAAGTAATATTAATTAATTACTATTGATACTTTTAATTGTAGTGTGCAATTTATTCACTTAGCATTACCCACGCTTGTTTCTGATATTTATTTCTGAAAGAGGTAATTTGCTCGTTTATATCAGAAACTTTTTCAGAAATATAAATACCCACCCGGTAGTAGTTGTTTTCAGTAGGCATAATCTTAGCATCGTAACCTTTTTTGCTGAAGTTCTTTTTGGCCACATTGGCATTATCGAAATTCTTAAACGAGCCTGCAATAATGTAATAACCCTTTGGTATATCTTCAGAAACAACTTTAGTAATGTGTTCTTTTATTTCAGGTTGTTTTGCAGCATCAGTAGTGTTAGGCGTAAGTATTTCAAAGTTTCTTTTTATTTCAAATGAAGAAACAATATTGGTAACCGGCTGCTTTTTACCAGATAAAACCACACCTGATATGTCGCCAAAACTTAATTGCTGAACTGATAAATTATCTTTTTGAGCATTGGTGTAAAGCATTTGAGCCACAAAAAGCATGGCAATTACCACCATTGCCAAAGCATAAACAGAGGTGTTGCTTCTAGTTTTCTTTGTTTTCGCCTTTTCATTTTCAGTAACCTGAAAACTTTCTGCCACTAATGTCTCTACGGTATTAGTATCAACTTCTTCAACTTGATGTTTAATTTTCGGAAGGCTGATGTGTTTTAAACCAAAAGAGTTTATAAGCAAGTTGCTGCCAAGTGCCGGAGAAAAAATAATTTTCTGATTTTCATTGATATATAACTTGCCAACCGAATAAAAGGAAACAGTATTGCCTGAAAAAAGCTGTTGTTTTAATTCTGAAGCAATGCTTTTTATGGCAATATCAGTATCAGCAAAATTCAGGTTTAGTTTATTGCATAAATGGGTGGCTAACAAGCCATCGTTGCCTTGCAGCTGGCTGTTAAAAGAAATCTTTTTTGAGGGCGGAGCAATTGAATTCATTGCTACATCTATAGAGGCATTGCTATGGGTGGCTACAAAGCCGCCAAAACCGGGAATAATTACGCAATCGTACTGTGTTAACAGTTCTGCTATTGATTTTAGAATATGTTCTTTTGTTAACTGCATATTTATAACACAGCCAAAAGTAACTAAGATTTTTGGGTTTGTCAATATTACTGTACAATTAGGCTAAAGTTGTTTATTTCATAGTGCCTTATAAATAAGCTAATTTTAGCCACATGAATGTATTCTATCTGCGTTATAACTGGAAGTTATGGTTGCTCATTGTAGCTTCGTTAATTGCTGTTGTTACTATATACTACACTAATGAACTGGCAAAAGAACTTGCCGAAGAAGAAGTAAAGAAAATTAAACTTTGGTCTAATGCCTATAAAAACTTAAACACAGCCAATGAAAATACTGATATTGGTTTTTTGTTTGAAGTAATTCAGAATAACACCACTGTACCTGTAATACTTACTAATGAGAATGACAGCATAATATTCTGGCGCAATTTAGATTCTACTAAGGTGTTGCAAAGCAATACTTACTTAACAGAACAATTGCAGCACATGAAAACGGCCCATAAACCTATTGAAATTGAAGTAGGAGACGGCAGCCGTAACTATATTTATTTTAATGAATCTTTTCCGCTGAAAAAGCTACGACTATATCCTATTGTTCAGTTATGCATTATAGGAATATTTCTGGTGGTGGCTTATATTGCTTTCACCAATACACGAAAAGCTGAACAAAACAGTATTTGGGTGGGCATGGCAAAAGAAACCGCCCATCAGCTGGGCACACCCATTTCATCGCTGAGTGCCTGGGTAGAATATTTCAGAGAAACAAATGTAGCCGGAAATGAAGCTGTTAATGAACTGGAAAAAGATGTAGCGCGCCTTGAACAAATTACGGAAAGGTTTTCAAAAATAGGGGCTACCCCTATACTGGAACCACACAATCTTTCAGAAACCATTTTAAAAAATATAGATTACATGAAGAAGCGTGCATCGCAGCAAGTAGTATTTAATGCGGTGTTGCCCAATGAAATAGTAACAAAATTCAATCCTCCGCTTTTTGACTGGGTTATGGAAAATTTATTAAAAAATGCACTTGATGCTATGGAAGGAAAAGGCAAAATTGAAGTAAAAGCCTTTATTGAAAATAACGTAGTATTTATTGATATAAGCGATACAGGAAAGGGAATTCCAAAATCGAAACACGATGCTATTTTTAAGCCCGGATACAGCACAAAGAAGAGAGGCTGGGGGTTAGGACTTACCCTTGTGAAACGAATTATTGAAGAGTATCACAAAGGAAAAGTATTTGTAAAGCATTCTGAACCGGGAAAAGGCACAACATTCAGAATAGAGCTTAATAAAATATGATAATGCTATTGTTCGCTTAACTCAATAATTACATCAAACTCCTCGGGTTTTAAAGGCGAAACCGATAATCTTCCCTGACGAACCAAAGCAATATTCTGAAGTCTTTCATCGGCTTTAATTTGTTCCAGTGTAACAGATTTTTTTAGTTTTTTATGAGGTTTTAAATCTACCACTACCCAATTTGTATCATCTGTTGTGGGGTCTTGGTAAAACTCTTTCACTACTTTGGCAATCCCCACTACTTCCTTGCCTTCGTTGCTATGATACCATAATACCAAATCGCCTTTTTTCATGGCTTTTAAATTATTCCTTGCCTGAAAATTTCTTACACCATCCCAAAAGGTTTGTTTGTCTTTTTCAAATTGTTCCCAACTGTATTTAAAAGGTTCTGATTTTACTAGCCAATAATTCATACACTTAATTTCGTTATTACCTTAATTTTTTTTTTAAATCTATTAAAAATCACAAAATTATTATTCAGAAATTATTCTGTTTATTATTCAGTTCAACGCTTTCTTTACTGCTGTTGGGCACTATAAATTCTTTAGGATGTGCTTTAAAGTAGTTAACTACATTATTTATTAACTCGTTATAGTTGTATAGCTTTACGCCCCTTGCTTTTAAGGCAACAAAAAATGCCAGTGAAAAACTTACCAGAAAGTTTATAAAACCAACCCCTAACACCCCAACAAAAACAGCCAAAATTTCCCACCACGGCAGCAGTGCATAGTTTTCATATACACCAATACTAAAATAGCCTGAAGAAATAGTAATGTGTCTTATATCGTATGGCCATCCAAGAATTTCACCAATAAATGTGGCGGTTCCTAAGAAAAATCCTAATAAGAAATTCCCTACTAAACTGCCCAGATTATGTTCCATATAATGAGCAAATTTTACCAGTAAACTATTGGGAAGCATTTTCTTTAGATAAGGGTGTTTAATAATTCTCTCGGGTATATGGTCATAAATTACTTTGTTGTCGTAATAGCCCGAAATAATTCCAGAAATGAAAAGAAAAAAACCGGTAATGCCTGCATAAAACCAAGCCAGCGACTTAAACGGATTATTGGAATCTAACATTTTTATGGCTTCGGCATTATCTATCAGTTGGAAGCCTGCAAATTTTTCAAGCAGAAAAACCCAAACCACAGTTAAGGGTAATACTACCAGTAAATTTCCTACAAACGATATCGTTTGCGAGCTCCATACTTTTGCTATCAGTTGAGAAAATTTTTCATTAGACTGAATTCCTGAAGCCTTTACATCTAAGGCTCTTGCAAGCGCAGAGGCTGTCATGGCAGGCTGTTTGGTGGCTAACGATGAATGGGTTACATGTATAAGAATGAAGCCCATAGCATAGTTTAATGAATACATTACTGCTTCCCAAAAAGGGGCATAATGAGCATGATGTATTAGAATTTTAAAAATTACTACAAACGAAATAATGACACCACCGCCACAAGCGGCTTTAAAAAACTGTTTATATTCTTTTAAGTTTTGTGCTATGTAGTGGTCGCCCGATTTGCTTTTGTGTTCTGCAATTTGATAGGATAGTAGTGATATATTGTCTCTAAAAAGCTCTCGTAATTTATTTTTATTTTGTTCTTCGTAAATAACGTCTTTAAAAAACTTTACAAACATTTTCAGGTCAAACTTATCACCATCAACAAAATCGGCTATTAACTGCATTCGGGCTGTCATTTGCTCAATACGCTTAATAATAAAGCTTTGATGAAGGCTTACACCATTTACGGTAGTTTTTTCTTTTATCTGTTTTAAATTATTAGTGCATTGCTGAATGAGCAATGTAATTTTTTCAAACCGACCGGCTACTTCAGATACTTCTAAGCCTGTATTCAGTAATGAAATAAGCTCATAAATTTCTTTATTCTGAAGCAGGAAGGGCGAAAGCAGTTCGTCTTGAGTTGATATTTTTCCAATAATTTCTTTTTCAAGTCCCAGTGATGCTACACGGTAAGACAAAACCTTCAGGGCATTAAACAACTGGCTTTTTATTTTCTGCGGAATATTACTGGTATTAAAATTCAGCGTAGCAAAAAAATCTTCCCAAATGCTGTTGTCAATTGCAGTTACCCATTCAAAATCGTTTGTTTGAATAAATATTTGTTGAATCTTGGCATTAATGCTATTCTCGTCTTCAACGGGCGGTAAAAATTTATGAGAAACTTTTCTTGCGGCTTCACTCCAAAAACTTCCTTTGCTAATTATGCCCGTTTCTAGAAATAGCTGTGCAATATCTGATTGGTGTATTACTAAAAGAATATTATGTGTAAGTGCTTTTTTATAGTGTTCGTTAGTCTTAAGTTGTTGAATAAGATTTTGCAGTTTTAAAGAAGCTGCCTGATTGCTTTCAAAAAATGAAGGCCGTATTCTGCTAACCAAAACCCGCAACAAGTACACCGCCTCATTAGCATCGGTATTTGCAACTAACTCTTCTAAAATTTTATTCAAGTGCAGTTAGTGTTTAAAGAATTTTTTCAGCAAGGTGTATTTCCACTAAATCAAGACTGTCTCGCTCTTCATACCAAAACTCATCGTTTGTAAGTTTTAATATTCTTAGTATGCGGGCTTCCTGTACTCCAAAATCGTTAGCGAATAGTAAAATAAGGTTTTCAGCGTTGCGGTCAAATTCCCAAAGGCCGGTTTTAAATACTAAACTGTCAGCACCTAAACTGTTAATCAATGTATCATACTTCTCTACAGTACCCGATTTTTCAATAAGAAATTCATATCTGGGCAAACTACTTTGTTCCACTCCATTAACAAGTGCTTTTTCTACAATCCAGTTTTTAGAAATACGACTCTTTTTACTTCTTAAACTAACATTGGGGCCATATTCATATTTATTGCAAGCAATAATTGTAAACATGATAATTACTAAAACGGAGAGAGGAAAATATTTTTTCATAATCAAAGTATATATGCACAAAAATACACAATCATATATTATCAAGTTGAGGCTTTAACGAATCTACCACCGCCTGAAAAGCTGCCCTATTTGCACTTTTAACAGGTTCGGTTTGAACTGATTTTTCCTTAAGCGGGTCAACTTGTTTTCCATTTTTCCAAAATCTGAAACACAAGTGAGGGCCTGTGGCAAGCCCTGTACTGCCTACATAACCAATTACATCGCCTTGGCTAACTCGTTTGCCTTTTTTTATTCCGGCAGCAAATTTAGACATGTGTAAATACTGTGTTGTATATATTGAATTGTGTTTCACCTTTACATAATTGCCGTTGCCTGCTGTATAACCGGCTTCAATAACAATACCGTCTCCAACAGTCATTATTGGTGTGCCTGTTGGGGCTGCATAATCGGTTCCTAAATGTGGTTTGGTTCTTTTCAACACCGGGTGAAACCTTTTTAAATTATACCGCGAACTTATTCTGCTGAATTTAAGGGGTGCTTTCAAAAATAATTTTTTTGCACTTTGTCCGGTTTCATCAAAGTAAACATTTTTTCCATCTTCTTTAAATCTGAAAGCATAGTAAGGCTTTCCATAATGGTTAAAAACAGCAGCATCAATGCGTTCAATACCTACAGGCTGGTCTTCAACATATTTTTCGTAGTAAACAACTTTAAAAGCATCTCCTTTTTGTACTTTATAAAAATCTACAGTCCATGCAAATATTTCTGAAAGTTCCATTGCCAACGCGATACTTAGATTTCGCGATTCAAAGGCCTGATATAATGAAGAGGTTATAGTACCTTCAACCATCATTTTTCTTACGGTTACTTCTTTAGAAACTTTGCTGATTTCGGGAGTACCTTCAAGTTTCATTATATACGTATCTATAATATTAGCTTCGTATATGAAATAAGCTGGCGTATTTTCTGTGGCTTTTCTTAAGATTACAGCATATGGCTTTCCGGCAATAATATTACGTGCGCTAAACTTAGTATTATTATTTCTTTCAAGTTCTAAAATGGTATTGTAATTAATGCCATGTTTACCCAATAAATCGCTAAAACTTTGTCCGCTTTTAACTGTTGATTTTATTACTTCAAAACTATCTAAATCGAAACCATAGTAATAGGTTTTAGGGTTGTTGGGTATTGTATCATTTAATATTATTTCAGTAGGTAATTCATTGCCTTTTAAAAAAACTTTTTTAACAAGCATGCTTAAGCTGAATAGTACTACGCCTATCAGAAATACTAGAAATATTTTTGCTTTGGTTCTTGCTTCCACTTACGTTTGCAATGATATGAAATCGCATGTTAACTATTTCCACATATTTTTTTTGAAAACTATTTTTTGTTGGTTTTATAATTACCCTTAATAAAAGGCATCATAACTTCCTTTTTTTACTAATTTTTTGTTTATAGAGGGTTTCATTCAGAAATAGTGCCTCTTGTAAAATTTCATTGAGCATTTTTTCGTCTATTTCATTTACATGCGTATAGGTTACAGACTTAACCATGCTTCGCCCGTTAGCTTCAAGAATTCCTTGAATATTGGACAGTTCAAAGCCTTTTAAAAAAGCTATATAAACACCTTTGTTATTTTTAAGAGGACTTAAATAGCACATCCAGCCGTAATAATCGAAAAAAGGAATGCCATATCTCAATTTCTCCTCAATACCAGGGGCCGATTGTAAAACTATTTGTCTTAGTTTCTTAAAAACCGGCTGGTATATTTCAGGCTGGTTTAAAATGTAGTTTTCTGATGAATTCATGTGCCTGATTTGGTTTTTATAGGTATAAATAAGTTAGCTCATAAATATTGTGCTTGTGAAAGCTATCAAAAATATCAATCTGGCCATTTATAAAACCCATACTGTAGTTTATGTAGCAGGCTTTTTGTTAAAAAATAAAACTTTAGGCTGAATAAAGTGTTATTAATATGTTCACAAAAGAAATAGATTTTCATAAACTATGGAAATCATGATATAAATTTGCGCTCGGTCAAAAGATTGTAAAAAATGGCTCAGAAATTAGTTCAGTACAAATCATTCTTTAATTATTCGGTTGCCAAGAAATTGTTAATGGCCTTAACAGGTTTGTTTTTGGTTACTTTCTTGATTGTGCATTTAAGTGGTAATTTATTATTGTTTAATAACGATGGTGGCATAGCATTCAATATATATGCAAAGTTTATGACCACTTTTCCGTTAATAAAAATTGCCTCTTACGGCTTATATTTATCCATTATCTTACATGCAGTTGATGGCTTGTATTTAGCATACAAAAATAAGCAAGCACGTCCTGTAGATTATGCAGTTTCTAAGGCTGAAAAAAACAGTACTTGGTATTCACGTAGTATGGCTTTATTGGGTTCTGTTATTTTGTTGTTTTTGGTTATTCACATGTGGCAGTTTTGGTATCAAATGCATTGGGGAAATGTAGGATTAGACATTAATGGCAATAAAGATTTATACACTGTTGTAGAAAGCGCATTTAAAAATCCGTTATGGGTTGTTTTTTATGTTTTATCATTAGTTGCGCTTGCCTATCACTTATTACATGGATTTCAAAGTGGTTTTCAAACCCTTGGCATTAATCACAGTTCTTATACTCCAATTATTAAAATAACCGGAGTTTTAATTTCTGTAGTTGTACCTGTAGGTTTTGCCATAATTCCAATTTATATTTTCTTATTCAGATAAACGCTTTCACGTATGTCAAAATTAGATGCAAAAATCCCACCGGGCCCTATTTCAGATAAATGGAAACAGTATCGTTCTACCATTAAACTGGTAAGTCCGGCAAACAAGCGTAAGTTAGATATCATTGTTGTAGGTACAGGTTTAGCAGGTGCTTCTGCGGCTGCTACCCTTGGAGAGTTAGGGTACAATGTAAAAGCCTTTTGTTTTCAGGATAGCCCTCGCAGAGCACACTCTATTGCTGCACAAGGCGGTATTAATGCTGCCAAAAACTATCGCAACGATGGCGACAGCGTGTTCCGTTTATTTTATGATACCGTTAAAGGTGGCGACTATCGTGCGCGCGAAGCGAACGTTCATCGCTTAGCCGAAGTAAGTGTAAATATTATTGATCAGGCAGTGGCGCAAGGTGTGCCATTGGCACGCGAGTATGGCGGCTTGTTAGATAATCGCTCTTTTGGTGGTGTTCAGGTTTCTAGAACATTTTATGCTCGTGGGCAAACCGGGCAGCAGTTATTGTTAGGAGCTTATTCGGCTCTTAGCAGACAGGTTGCTACAGGGCAAGTGAAAATGTATAATCGCCACGAAATGGTTGAAGTAGTGGTAGTAGATGGTAAAGCTCGGGGTATTATTGCTCGCGATTTGGTGACAGGGAAAATAGAGCGTCATTCAGCACATGCCGTGGTGCTGGCTTCGGGTGGTTATGGTAACGTGTTTTATCTTTCTACCAATGCTATGGGTAGCAATGTTACCGCAGCATGGAAAGCTTATAAAAAAGGGGCTTTCTTCGGGAATCCTTGCTTCACTCAAATTCACCCAACTTGCATTCCGGTTTCAGGCGAATATCAGTCTAAGTTAACTTTAATGTCTGAATCATTGCGTAACGATGGCAGGATATGGGTTCCAAAGCGAAAAGAAGATTGTGGCAAAGACCCTCGCCAGATTAAAGAAGAAGACCGTGATTACTATTTGGAAAGAATGTATCCCTCCTTCGGCAACTTAGTTCCACGAGATGTGGCTTCACGTGCTGCTAAAAAAATGTGTGATGAGGGGCGTGGCGTAGGTAAAACAGGTTTGGCTGTATATTTAGATTTTGCTGATGCAATCAATCGTTTAGGTAAAAATGTAGTGAGTGCCCGCTACGGTAACCTTTTCGATATGTATGAAAAAATTACAGGAGAAAACCCTTACGAACAACCGATGCGTATTTACCCTGCGGTACACTATACAATGGGTGGTATTTGGGTAGATTATAATCTTATGACTACAGTTCCGGGTTTATATGCTATAGGTGAAGCTAATTTTTCTGACCACGGAGCGAACCGCTTGGGGGCTTCTGCACTAATGCAAGGCTTAGCCGATGGTTATTTTGTTTTGCCTTACACCATTGGAGAGTACCTATCAGGAGAAATTTCTACACCTAAAATAAGTACTGATTTACCTGAATTTGTTGAGGCTGAAAACAGTGTAAAAGAAGTTGTGAAAAAGCTGTTAAACATCAATGGCAATAAAACCCCGGAAACCTTTCACCGCGAGTTGGGAAAAATTATGTGGGAATATTGTGGAATGGCACGTAATGAAGAAGGCTTGAAAAAAGCTTTGGGTATGTTGGCACAACTTCGTGAAGAGTTTTGGAAAAATGTAAAGGTTGTTGGAAGCGATAATGAATTTAATCCAGAGTTGGCTAAAGCTATGCGAGTAGCAGATTTTATAGAGCTTGGCGAACTAATGGTGCAGGATGCATTGAATAGAAAAGAATCTTGCGGAGGTCATTTCCGTGAAGAGTCTCAGGAAGATGGAGAGGCAAAACGTGATGATGAAAATTTTGCCTATGTAGCGGCCTGGGAGTTTAATGGAGTTGGAAAAGAGGCTATTTTGCATAAAGAATCATTGGTTTTTGAAAACGTAAAATTGGTTACTAGAAGTTATAAATAGTTATGCGACTGTGCGATTTTTGACTAAATAGTTTTATCGCATATCGAAAATCGAATCATCGAAAATCGAACAAAATGAACATTACACTTAAAGTCTGGAGACAAAAAAACGAAAACGAGAAAGGTGGTTTTGAAACCTATCAGGTTAAAGATATAAACCACGAAATGTCGTTTTTAGAAATGTTTGATGTGTTAAATGAGCAACTCGTTTTAGAAGGTAAAGACCCTGTAGCTTTTGATCACGATTGCCGCGAAGGTATTTGTGGTATGTGCAGCATGTATATTAATGGGCAACCACATGGTCCTTGGCAACAAAATACTACATGCCAACTACATATGCGCGCTTTTAAAGATGGTGATACCATAACAGTTGAGCCTTGGAGAGCATCTGCATTTCCGGTTATAAAAGATTTAACAGTTGACAGAGGTGCATTCGATAGAATAATTCAGGCAGGGGGGTTTATTTCGGTAAATACCGGCCAGGCTATTGATGCCAATGCTATACCAATTGAAAAAGCAAATGCCGATGAGGCGTTTGATGCTGCGGCTTGTATTGGTTGCGGGGCTTGTGTAGCCGCTTGCAAAAATGCTTCGGCCATGTTATTTGTTTCAGCAAAAGTTTCTCAACTAGCATTGTTGCCACAGGGGCATCCTGAAAGAAAAGCCCGTGTTAAAAGAATGGTTGCACAAATGGAAGCCGAAGGCTTTGGCTCATGCACTAATACGGGTGCTTGTGAGGCTGAATGCCCTAAAGGTATTTCAATATCTAATATTGCCCGTTTAAATCGCGAATATTACACTGCAGGAGTTTCTTCAGAATACCATCCTGCAAGCGAAGGTGGTGCTGGGTAGTCTAAAAAATTATTTAATTACATAATGTAAATGATCTTAACAAAACTCGTTAAATACTGCTTTTAAATGCTCGCCAATAGCTTGTGCACTTCTGCCTTCAATATGGTGGCGTTCAATAAAATGAACCAGTTTACCATCTTTAAATAGTGCCATTGAAGGTGAAGATGGCGGGTAAGGTAAAGTATAAGTTCTTGCTTGCTGAACGGCATCTTTATCTACACCGGCAAATACGGTTACTAAGTTGACAGGTTTTTTTGCAGCATTTTCTATGGCAAATTTTACACCCGGGCGAGCACTGCCTGCTGCACAACCACATACTGAGTTAATTACCAAAAATGTAGTGCCTTCATTACTGTCTAGCACTTGGTCAACTTCTTCAGGAGTTAACAATTCTTTGAAGCCAATATTAGTTAAATCGGCTTTCATTGGGGCTACTAATTCTGCTGGATACATAGTTATTTAATTTTAAATTTTAGAATTCAGATTTACGATTTTCAATTTTTTGAACTACAACATGCCCAATTCTAGTTTGGCGGCTTCGCTCATCATATCTTGGCTCCATGGTGGGTCAAACGTAACTTCTACTTTCACGGTTCCAATATTTTCTAACTTTTTTATTTTTTCTTCTATTTCTCCCGGCATTGTTTCAGCAACCGGACACATGGGCGATGTTAAGGTCATTAACACATGAATATTGTTTCCTGCATCTACATTTACTTCATATACTAAACCCAGTTCATAAATGTTTACGGGTATTTCCGGGTCGTAGCAGTCTTTTAAGACTTCAATTACATCGTTTTTTATTTCTACAAAACTTTTCATGATTAATTATTTACTTTTTTAGTTTTAAATGCCAGTGCATACAACTTCATTTGTTTAATCATGGCATTTAAACCATTACTGCGCTGCGAACTTAAATGGCTGCGCAAACCAATAGCATCTATAAAATTCAATTCAGCATTAATAATTTCATCGGCATTGTGTCCCGATAAAACTCTAACTAGTAAGCCAATAATTCCTTTCGTTATAACGGTATTGCTATCAGCTTCAAAAAAAATATTACCATCTTTTACGTAAGAATGTAACCAAACCGTGCTTTGGCAACCTTTTACAACATTTTCTTCAGTCTTGAATTGCTCGGCAAGGTCGGGCATTTTTTTACCTATTTCAATAATGTATTCATACCTGTCCATTGGGTCATCGAACAAACTGAATTCACTGATAATCTCTTCTTCTATTTCTTTAATGGTAGGCATTAATTCAACATTTTATTGGCTTTTTTCAAAGCATCAGCTAGTCTATCAATTTCTTCTTTAGTATTATAAAATGCAAACGATGCACGGCAAGTTCCTTCTATATTAAAGTGTTTCATTAAAGGCTGACAGCAATGGTGTCCCGTACGAATGGCAATTCCCAAACTATCTACTAAATACCCAACATCTGTGGGATGAGCATTGCCTAACAAAAATGAAATAACACTGGCTTTGTTATTTGCAGTGCCAACAAAACGAATATTTTCTATTGTTGAAAGTTTTTCATTTCCGTAGTGCAACAACTCGTTTTCTGCTGCTGCAATATTTTCTATGCCAACTGAATTAATATAATCTATAGCAGCGCCCAAGCCAATGCCACCTTCAATATGTGGCGTGCCAGCTTCAAACTTATATGGCAAATCGTTATAGGTAGTTTTCTCAAATGTAACTTCTTTAATCATTTCACCACCGCCCATGTAAGGGTTCATGCTTTCTAACAGATTTTCTTTTCCCCAAAGAATGCCAATGCCTGTAGGAGCAAACATTTTATGCCCGCTGAAAGCCAAAAAATCGCAATCTAATTTTTGAACATCTATTTTGTAATGAGGGGCGGCTTGAGCGGCATCTAACATTACTTTGGCACCAACGGCATGTGCTTTAGCAATTATTTCTGCAACAGGGTTTATAGTGCCTAACGAATTAGAAATATAAACTACCGAAACCAGTTTTGTTTTTTCTGAAAGCAGTTTATCAAAGGCTTCCATATCTAATTCACCATTTGGTAAAACGGGAATTACTTTCAGTACAGCACCGGTAGCTTCACATACCATTTGCCACGGTACAATATTACTGTGGTGTTCCATGCCTGAAATTAAAATTTCATCGCCTGCTTTCAGAAACTTTTTGGCATAGCTGTTAGCCACCAAGTTGATTCCTTCGGTAGTGCCACGAACAAAATTTACTTCTCTTTCTGCATTGGCATTTATGAAAGCTGCAATTTTTTTTCTGGCATTTTCATATTGTTCGGTAGCGTAGTTGGCTAAGTAATGTGCGCCACGATGTATATTGCTATTGTACTGTTCGTAATAACTGGTAATTGCTTCAATTACTTGTTTAGGTTTTTGAGAGGTTGCTGCATTATCGAAATACACCAAATCATGTCCGTTTACTTTTTGATGAAGTATCGGGAAGTCTTTTCTTATTGCGTCTAAATTTATGTTTGTATGTTTTTCGAGTGTGACCATTTTATGAATATTCTAAACTCTAACTTCCAAATTCCAACATCTATTTTTCAAACTTCTCATGCAGCTTCTCTAACAGGTAATTTTTCAAAGGTTCAATAGCTACCTTTTCAATTACTTCGCCTACAAAAGCCTGATACATGATTTGCTTAGCCATTGCTTCATTTAAACCTCTCGACTTTAAATAAAACAATGCGTTTTTATCCATTTGTCCAATTGTTGCGCCATGACTACACTTTACATCATCAGCATAAATTTCTAATTCAGGCTTGGTATTCATGGTTGCTTCCTCGCTCAACAACATATTTTTATTGCTCTGAAAAGCATTCGTTTTTTGAGCATCTTGTCGCACCATTATTTTGCCATTAAACACTCCGGTGGCTTTATCGTCAATTAACCCTTTGTATAATTGATTGCTTAAGCAATTTGGCACTGCATGGTCTAAAAACAAATGATTGTCAACATGGTCTTTGTTATTCAAAACATAAATACCATATAAGTTAGCTTCAGCGTTTTCTCCTTTAAACGTTGCAGATAAATTGTTGCGCACTAAAGCCCCGCCAAAGTTAATGGTGCAGGCATTAAAGCGACTATATTTTTCAAGAACGGCTGCTGTGGTGCCAATATGATGATAGCCCGGCTCGTTCATAGTTAGCTTATAAAAATTTAGTTGTGCGTTTTCCTTAATGTAAATTTCAGAAACCTTATTGCTAAATGCATTGGTATTGTTAAGATTCTGATAGCTTTCAATTACAGAAACCTGTGCGTTTTTTTCAACTACAAATAAATTTCTGGGTTGCGCTATACCATTTTCATTATTGCCCGAAGTAAGGTAAATAAGCAATACCGGATTTTCAACCACCACATTTTCTTGTACATGAATAAATGCGCCATCGTTAGTAAAAGCAGTGTTTAATGCCACTAAACTTTCGTTGTCATAATTGGCTATGGTTGAAAAATAATGAGCTACTGTTTCGTTCCCGTTTTTAAATTCTTGTTGCAGGTTACTTATTACAATGTTCTTATCAATGATATGAGAATATTGTTCAGAATAAACCCCATCTATAAAAACTAAACGATTACTTTTAATAAACGGGAACGTTTGTAACTTGGCTATGGTAGGCTCTGTTGGCTTTACAATTGGCTCAAAACCTTTACCAAATAAAGGATTGAGATTGGTGTACTTGTAACTTTCGTTTTTTGAAGAAGGAATACCTAATTGCTCAAAAGTTTGAAAAGCTTGCTGGCGAATAGCATGAGAAGCCTTAGCCTTTTGCCCGTTTAATGTAGCTTCAAACTCTTGAAATTTGCTTTTATATTTTTCAACTAGTTCCATAAATTATGCTGTTACTGCCTCCGATTTAATCCAGTCATATCCCTTCGCTTCTAACTCTAAGGCCAGTTCTTTTCCACCACTTTTCACAATTTTTCCATTGTATAAAACATGAACAAAATCAGGAACTATATAATCTAACAGTCTTTGATAGTGGGTAATAACAATTGTAGCATTGTCTTTATTTTTCAACTTATTTACGCCATTGGCCACTACTTTCAACGCATCTATATCTAAGCCTGAATCGGTTTCATCTAATACCGATAGTTTTGGCTCTAACATGGCCATTTGAAAAATTTCATTTCTCTTTTTTTCACCGCCCGAAAAGCCTTCGTTTACTGAGCGAGAGATTAGTTTTTCATCAATCTCCACAAACTTCATTTTTTCGCGCATGGTTTTTAAGAAGTTTACTGAATCTAAAGGCTCTTTACCCTGCGCTTTACGAATTTCATTAACAGAAGCTTTCATGAAGTTAGCCATGCTAACTCCCGGAATTTCTATAGGATATTGAAACGATAAGAAGATACCTTTTCTGGCTCTGTCTTCTGGTGCATCTTCTAAAATGCTTTCACCATTAAACAAAATATCGCCTTCGGTAACTTCATACTCTTCTTTTCCAGAAAGTACATAGCTCAACGTGCTTTTACCTGAACCATTTGGCCCCATAATGGCATGTACTTCGCCCGGCCTTACTTCCAGATTTATTCCTTTTAATATTTCTTTGCCATTGATATTGGCGTGTAGGTTGGTTATTTTTAGCATATTAGTTACTTTCTTTTTCTCCAGTAATTTGGTTTTCTTTTATGATGAGCAAATGCTACAATAGTTACTATCTCGTTTTCAAATTTGTAGATTATTTTAAATGGAAATCTTTTTAAGTTCGTTTTTCTGTATCCTTTTTTCAACTGAATGTTTCTTGAAGGATTGTTTGTTATTTCGTCAACTGCTTTGAGGAATTTATGAAAAACATCAGAAGCTAATTCTTTCGAAACTTTATTGTAAAATTCAATTGCCTCATCTAGTTCTTCTTCAGCTTCCTTTAGAAATACTACTTCATAAGCCATATTTCTTCTTTATTTTCTCTTTCAACTCATCAAAAGAAACTGTCGATTGCGGATTTGCCTGATACTTTTCCCAACGAGACTCCAACATTCGCATTTCTTCTTCGGATATATCATCATCTTCCTCATAACTTTCCACAAAAGCCTCAAATTCTGCTTCTTCTAATAATCTTTTCAAAAGCGCAGCATCTTTATCGCTTTCAATTTTTATTGTAATTGTTTTCATAAGATTCCTTTTATCTTTTATCTCACTACTCAATTCTCATATCTCACGTCTAACCCACACTACCCTCCAAACTCACCGCCAATAATTTTTGTGCTTCGGCAGCAAATTCCATAGGTAGGTTTTTGAAAACTTCTTTGCAATAGCCATTAATAATCATGTTCACAGCATCTTCAGTAGAAAGCCCGCGCTGATTGCAATAGAATAAAATATCTTCTCCAATTTTTGAGGTAGTGGCTTCATGCTCTACTGTTGCGGTTTTATTTCCTATTTCTAAATATGGAAATGTGTGTGCTCCACAACGGTCGCCAATCAACAAAGAATCGCACTGTGAAAAGTTGTAAGCATTTTCAGCATTTTTATTCACTTTTACTAAACCACGATAACTATTATTGCTTCTACCTGCTGAAATTCCTTTAGATACAATTCGGCTGCGGGTATTTTTGCCAATATGCATCATTTTAGTGCCGGTATCTGCTTGCTGATAATTATTGGTAACAGCTACTGAATAAAATTCGCCAATACTGTTTTCACCTTTCAATACTACGCTCGGATATTTCCAGGTAATGGCACTTCCGGTTTCTACTTGTGTCCAACTGATTTTTGAATTTACACCTGCACAAATACCACGCTTGGTAACAAAATTGTAAATGCCTCCTTTGCCTTCTTTATCGCCAGGATACCAGTTTTGAACCGTGCTGTATTTTATTTCAGCATTGTCTAAAGCAATTAATTCTACTACGGCTGCGTGCAATTGATTTTCATCGCGCATAGGGGCGGTGCAACCTTCTAAATAACTTACATAACTGCCTTCATCGGCAACTATTAATGTACGTTCAAATTGCCCGGTGTTTTCAGCATTTATTCTGAAATAAGTAGAAAGCTCCATAGGGCAACGCACCCCTTTGGGAATGTAAACAAAAGAGCCATCGCTAAACACTGCACTGTTTAATGCAGCGAAATAATTATCGCGCTGAGGAACAACGGTACCTAAATATTTTTTAATTAATTCAGGATGGTCTTTTACAGCTTCGCTAAATGAGCAAAAAATAATGCCTAATTCACCTAACTTCTTTTTGTATGTGGTGGTAACAGAAACACTATCTATAACGGCATCAACCGCTACACCGCTTAGAATTTTTTGTTCTTCAAGAGATATACCTAATTTTTCAAAAGTAGCTCTTAATTCAGGGTCAACTTCGTCTAGGCTATTGAGTTTCTTTTTGGGCTTTGGTGCCGAATAGTAAATAATATCCTGATAATTGATTTTTGGATAGTTTACCATCGCCCAATTAGGTTCTTCCATTTTCTCCCATGCACGAAAGGCCTTTAAACGCCATTCGAGCAACCATTCAGGTTCATTTTTTTTGGCAGAAATAAAGCGAACAATATCTTCATTTAATCCTTTCGGAGCATTATCGCTTTCTATATCGGTTACAAAACCATATTTATATTCTTGCGTGGTTACTTCGTGTATAATGTCGGTTTCTTCAGGCATAGCTTATAAGTTAGTGCAAAATTAGCTTATTTAGACTGTATCTAAAAAAAGTTTTCAATTACTAAACATTATTTTCATCATAAAGTTTCAATACTACTATTATCTTAGTATTTTATAATTGTTTGTAACTATGAGCGATTTCAAACCAGTAATTTTAGTAACCAATGATGACGGCATTACTGCTCCGGGCATTAAAGCATTGGTAGAAGCAGTAAAAGATTTAGGAAAAGTGGTAGTGGTTGCGCCTGATAAACCACAAAGTGGCATGGGACATGCTATAACAATTGGCGAGCCACTCCGTTTAGAAGAAATGGATATTTTTGAAGGTATTGAAGCCTACCAGTGCAGTGGCACGCCTGCTGATTGTGTAAAACTTGCAAAAGATAAAATTTTAAATGGCTTACCCGCCCTTTGTGTTTCGGGAATAAATCATGGTTCAAATTCTTCTATAAATGTTATTTACTCTGGTACTATGAGTGCAGCGGTTGAAGCTTCTATTGAAGGTATTAAGGCTGTGGGTTTTTCATTGTGCGATTATTCATATCATGCTGATTTTTCGGTGGCAAAGCATTATGCTAAAATCATTGCAGAATCTATGTTAATTAACGATTTACCAGAAGGTACATTGCTGAATGTAAATATTCCACCCTATAGCATGGATAATGTTAAAGGCATAAAAGTTTGTCGCCAGGCTAATGCTAAATGGGTTGAAGATTATGATGAAAGAAGAGACCCACGTGGAAAAAAATACTATTGGCTTACAGGTAAATTTAATAATAACGATAAAAGTGAGGATACCGATGAATGGGCTCTGGATAACGGCTTTGTATCTGTAGTACCCGTGCAGTTCGACTTAACGGCTCATCATGCTATTCGATTAATTAGAGATAAATGGAACTGGAATGAACAAAGCGTGTCTTGATAAACAAATTATAGGTTTTATTATAGGGCTTATTGGTCCATTTGTTGGTGGGCTACTATTTTATATTATGCTATACAGCGAAATGGCTTTATCCGCATTTATAGAAACCTCGTTGAAAGCTGGCATTCAAACAGAACTAATAAGTCTGGCAACGGTATTTAATTTATTGTTGTTTTTCATTTTTATTTGGACAGGCAAACAACATTCAGCACGAGGCGTAATATTAGCTACCTTTATTTACGTTTTAATAGTACTACTACTTAAAGCCTTTTAATGCGCTACTATATTATTGCTGGCGAAGCATCGGGAGATTTACATGGGGCAAATTTGCTGAAACATTTAAAACTGCAAGACACCAAAGCAGTGTTTCAGGGTTGGGGTGGTAACCGTATGCAGGCTGAAGGAATGCAACTACAAAAACACTACAGCGAATTGGCGTTTATGGGTTTTTGGGAAGTAGTTAAGAACCTGAATACCATTCTGAAAAACTTTTCAATAGTAAAAAAAGATATAATTGATTTTAAACCTGATGTGGTAATATTAGTTGATTACCCGGGCTTTAATTTACGTTTAGCTAAATGGCTGAAGATCCATAAAATAAAAGTATTTTACTACATTTCGCCACAGTTATGGGCATGGAAAGAAAATCGTGTAGAGCAAGTGCGAAAATACGTTGACCGTATGTTTTGCATCATTCCATTTGAAAAAGAATTTTACGCAAAGCACGGTATTGAAGTAGATTTTGTTGGTCATCCGCTTTTAGATGCTTTAGAACAAAACCCAGCCGAAAATTCATTTTTTCGGCAAGAAGGTTTAAATGAAAACTTACCAGTAGTGGCATTGCTCCCAGGAAGCAGAGAGCAAGAAATAAAAAGAATGTTGCCGTTAATGGCTAAAATGGCAACTCATTTTCAGGACACACAATTTGTAGTTGCAGGGCTAGACTATTTAGGATACGATTTTTATAAAAAATATTTACCAAAACAAAACAATATCAGTGTTGTAATGAATAGCACTTATAGGTTGCTCTCTGTTGCTAAGGCAACACTGGTTACGTCAGGAACGGCTACGTTAGAAACTGCTTTGTTTAATGTGCCACAAGTGGTTTGTTATAAAGGTGGCTTATTATCATATTTCATTGGAAAGTGGTTAATTAAGGTGCCATATATTTCACTTGTAAATCTTATTTGTGGAAGAAAGGTTGTTACTGAGTTGATTCAGCAAGATTTTAATGAAAATACATTAGCCAAAAATCTAAAGCAGTTATTTAATAAAAACTATAGAGACGAAATATTAAGTTCTTATACAGAACTAAAGAATATTTTGGGTGGAGCGGGTGCATCTGAAAAGACAGCAAAACTTATGTGGATGTATCTTAATCAAACTGCCGCAAACAAAAACTAAATGTTTAATATTTCTATCTGATTAAAGTTAAATTCCCTTTAATTAGTTTTTCTTCGTTTCTAAAGTCTTTATAAGTACAGTACCAGGTATAAGTTTCTAAAGGTTGGTTTTCGCCTTTATAAGTACCGTCCCAGCCCAAAGAAGTGCTGTTGCTTTGAAAAAGTTCTTCTCCCCAACGGTTATAAACCTTTAATGAGTAATTATTAATTATTCCTGAAAATGATGGTTTGAATATATCATTCAGATTATCATTATTTGGGGTAAATGCAGATGGGAAAATAATGAACTCCTTCTCAAGAATTATTACTGTAAAGGTATCAGTATAAACACAATTTCCGTTTGTTGCGGTAACTATATAAGTTGTATTTTCTTCTAAGTCTGATACATTAGGTATGAGGCAGTCGTTACAACTTAATCCTGTAGAGGGCGTAATGTTAACAGTGTAATCAGGAGAAGTTAGGGTAATATTTATTGTTATCGTATTTCCTTTTTCAAGTTCTATAATACTGTCAACATTTAAGTTTACAGGCTCAGCTTCTGAAATGATTATGTTTTCATTAAATGTACAATTGCCGTCTCTAATATAAACTGTGTAATTGTCAGGTGATAAATTTTCAAAAATATTATCATTTTGAAAATTGACATTATCAATTGAAAACTGAATGTTAGCACTACTGTTGTTAATGATAATACTTCCGTCATTACTGCTAGGGCAAGTTTCGTCAGTAGATACAATATCCAAATTTGCCGGTTTTTGCTGAACTGAAATAGTTACCGTTGAAGTATTGCTGCATCCATTATTATCGGTAGCTGTAACAGTATAAGTGGTGGTGTTTAATGGTTGAACGTTTATAGCATTTTGATTATTACCATTGCTCCAAATATATTCTATGCCTCCTGTTGCTGTAAGAGTAATTGATCCACCTTCACATATAGAACTATCATTTCCTGCACTTACTACCGGAAGCTGATTTACTATAATAGAAATAGTTGCAGAATCAGCACAAGAAGAACCGCTTGAAACAGTTACGCTGTAGGTTGTGTTTTCAGTTGGATTAACAGATATTGATTCATTGGTTGAACCATTACTCCAGTTATACACGCTTCCTCCTGATGCTGTTAAAGATGTAATATCCCCTAAGCAAATTGAGCTATTACCAGCAATTTGTGCCTGCAAATTGTTACTCACATTTACTAAAATAGTATCGCTTGCAAAGCAATAATTATTATCTGTTGCGGTAACAAAATAGCTCGTAGAAATAGAAGGTGATACATTTATGGAGGCAGTGGTACTGCCAGTATTCCATAAATACACAGTTGCGCCTGATGCTGTAAGTTCTACGTTGTCTCCCGGGCAAATGGTTATGTCGTTTCCAATAGTTACTGTTGGTGTAGGTAAAACTATTATAGCCTGATTGTAAACTTGTGTACCACAAGTGCCGGTAACAGTAACACTATAATTTCCTCCCGTAGTAACATTTATGTCGCTGGTTGTAGCGGTAGTATTCCAAAGAAAACTATTTCCTCCGGAAACAGATAACGTCACGGTTTCTCCTGTACAAACAGTATCGTTTGGAGAAACTGAAAAAATAGTGCTGCCTCCAGATTGGATACTAATAGTTACC
This sequence comes from uncultured Chitinophagaceae bacterium, assembly GCA_964543705.1. Classification (GTDB taxonomy): domain Bacteria; phylum Bacteroidota; class Bacteroidia; order Chitinophagales; family CAIOSU01; genus CAYSGX01. The sequence goes on along the minus strand of CAZIZP010000003.1, from coordinate 75,364 downwards.
GTATCTGTTGCAGTATCGTTACAAAAATTACTTATTGAATAAATAAAATTGATATTTCCATTGTCATTAGGAGATATTATGTAAAATGCAGTGTCTTGATTAGAGCTAATTAAAGTGCCATTACCTCCATTCCAGTTTCTGGAAACAATGTTTCCGGTGCTGTTGCCAAATAAAGCTATTGTATCTCCGGGGCAGAAAGGCGCAACAGCATTAGTAGTTGCGGTAGCAGTTAAGGGAATAAAAGGTGCTTGACAACCATTATTTACATAGGCAGTATTTCCCGCCCATGTGAAATTTACAGTTGCGCCATCAGCGGCTGATTGATTTCCATTCTCGTTTATTAATAATGATCTGTCGTACGTAACTTGGTCGGCACAACCCGGGCCGAAACTTATAGTAGTAGTTCTGGTTCCGGTTCCATAGTTAGCAAAATGTCCATTGAAATTACCTGAACATTGAAAAATAATGTAGATAGAATCTGACAAATTGGCAAATGAATGTGCTGCCGTACAAAAATCGGTTGAGGTAACAAGCAACACATTTGAACCGGCCGGCAGAATGCCACTAGTAGGTTCAATTAATCTACCACAAGACTGAATAGTTGCATTTAATGTAGCAACAATAGTGGCTGTTCCTGCATCCTGACAAATACCTCTGAATGTATTTGCTGTATTGGGCCAGGTTGCAGTTAGGTTATTGGCATTCAATTGAGATTGTCCTACCTTCAATCTCACCATTTCGTTTTTCCCTTCACAACTACAAGCAGGCGATGCACTATTATTACACCCTGTACCCGGAACGCAGGCATCTACCAAAATACTTTCTATTTCAAAACAGTTTGTTGGAATTTGAGCTTTTAAACTGAAAATCAAAGAATTAAAAAATGTAAGTAAAATAATTAACTTAAATGATAAACGCATAAAAATAAATGTGCCACAAAGGTACAAAGGCTTGTTTACTATTGCTTTATGTTATTGTTAACTAAATACGTGTTATGAACAGGGTTGTTTATTGCTTCGGCACTTCTTGCTGCAATATTTTACTTCATTCCAGTTTTTAGCCCATTTCTTTCGCCATGAAAATGGTTTTTTACAAGCTTCACATATTTTTTGTGGTAAATCACTTTTCTTAATTTGTTTCATATTGAAATAAAAAAAATAAGCCCGAAAAGTTTTAACTTTTCAGGCTTTGTATATTGAGTCAAACACTTTTATTATTCAGCAATAATCTGCAATTTTTTCTGGAAAGTATTTCTTCCAGCCAAAACATTTAATTGATAGATACCTGAACTTAACTTTTCATTAATAGAAAATTTATTTTCTCCTGCTGAAAAACTTTTCTGAGTTTCAAATACCAGCTTACCTGTCATGTCAAATATTTTTACATTGCCATTTTCAGAACTAGGAATATTTAGTGATACAGTTACATTACCTCTTGTAGGGTTTGGATACACACTAAGGTTGGTATTTTCTTCAGACATTTCATTAATTGAAGTATAAGCATCGTCAAGATTTATATCATCGATATATAAATTGTTTGAATAACGGTCTCTGGTAAATTCAAATTTAAACATTGCTGAACCATTATTAAATGCCAAATTCGGAATCTGTACCCTTACTTCTCTCCACTGTTCTTCTCTGTTAGGTACAAAATACTGACTCGTGTTTCCGGCAGTAATAAGTTGAAGGCCTTGTTCATTGTACATTACTCTCCATGTTTCGCCACAATCAGTTGAATAAAAAACTCTGAGACGGTCTTTTATCTCATCTGCATAAGATGCTTTGGTGGCTAAACTATATTTAAACGATAAATCAGAAACAAAACTTGAGGTTAAATCATATTCAGGAGTAGTGAATGCATCAATATCATAAATTTCTACATCGAAATTGTTTAACACATAGCTTAATCCACCGGTATATGAAGCTTTATCAGTGAGTTCCCATTTCGATTCGTTATTTGCGTAGTTTTCAGGGACATAGTTGTTTGCTACAAAAGTTGCATCTTCAAAGTTTTCCCTAAACTGCTGTACAAAATTATCTCTCACAAAAATGAAATTTTCTTTTACCGTAGTATGAGTGCCATTAGCATTAGTTACCGTAAGTGATACTTTTTGCCATCCTGTATTGTTAAAAGATACCGTAGGATTTTTATCGCCAGAAACTGATGGTGTTGCATTTTCAAATGTCCATTCCCAGTTGGTAATAGGTCCACGCCACGAGAAGTCTTTAATAGTTATAGGTTGACCAACACAAACTGATTTGTTTTCTAAATTAAAATCGGCAATAGGAGGTGCTGTATTTGTATTATTTGATAATGCTGCACCGGTATAATTCAAGGTGTATTCTGACCATAAATTGTTTCTGCCGGAAACATTACTATTTAATGCAGCCAACATTCTATCTTTTTGGCCTTCGGTAAACATTCTTGGGCAACCGCTGTAATCCATGTGGTTTTGCACATTTTCCGGAATGCCCGGTGTACAAACCGTTTGATTTAAATTACAACTGAATGCACCTTGAGTGATTGGAGTGTCAAAAACACCATCATCGCCACAAGCAACACCCGGCTCGTTAGTTTGTCCCCAGGTATGCAACAAGTTCAACCAGTGCCCAACTTCGTGTGTAAGCGTTCTGTTTAAACCAGATGCTGCCGAACCAGTGCCGATACTTCCTACTGTTGTGTGTATTTGCACAATACCATCTATTAAGCCACCAATACCTTCAACACTTGCAGGTATATATGTGTAACCTAACAAGCCTTGTCTTTCAAAAGAATTAACCACCCAAACGTTTAAATACATATCGCGTGGCCAGCTTTGAATTTTAACATCATCAGAACCGTTATAAGTAGTCATAGACTGATATCTATTAATACCGTTTGTAGGGTTTCCTCTTGGGTCTCTTAAAGGCAATCTGAATTCTATTTCAATATCGGCTGCAATATCTTTAAAAGCAGGAGCAATAGACGAGGTGTCGGCACTTCTTTTTCTAAAATCTTCGTTTAATATTCTTACTGCATCATACACCTGTTCATCTGAAATATATTCAGGACCATAATTGTGAACGATATGAAAAACAATTGGAATAATGTAAACATTATTTCTTGAACGTTGATTTTGGCCATTACGTTGCTGACTAAATTCTTTTGTAAATTCTTCTAACTGGTTATTTACATCTTTTATCCATGGGTACTCTTCCATTCTTTTTTTATTTGCCTCGTCAGTACCACATTTTTCAATGTTTACCTGAGCATACATTTCAGTTTGCAGAAGAAACATTGCGATTAGTGCGAAAAATAATTGTTTAGTCATAATGTTAAGTTTAGGTTAAAGTTATTGATGATAACTATTGTAACTGGTTTTTTGTTTTATAAAATGTTTTTATTCAAGGCATTAAATATTGTTTTCATTCTCCAAAAATTGTGGAAGCCCTGTCAGACGTATGGGAGCATAAAATAAATATTCATATGCCGAAATGTTTGTGCTATTCAACAATAAAAAATTAATTGCTTGCATTTTAATTTTTAAAAATTAACTCTTGCAGAAAGAATAAAATTTCTTCCCGGTGCTACAAGCCCCGAAGAATAGGGCAAATACCTTTGGTCGGTTAAATTTTCTATTCCTGCTGAAACCATAAATGCTTCATTTACCTGATATAAAGCCTTAAAGTTTAAAGTGTACCAGGCAGGAGAGTAGGGATTGCCATTAGCATCTTCAGCATATATATAACCTTTATCTTGCTCGGTGGGGGCTAAATTGGCATTGCTTATTTCTCCATTGTACACTGCATTTAAGTCTAACAACAATTTATTTCGCTTGTAAGTAAAGCGAGTAATGCCAAACCAGGGCCCTGCATGGCGCAAAGGGGCTGTTGTAGCATCATCTAACTCTTCTTCGCCTTTTTGCCAGTTGAAACGGGTTGAAATACCAAAACCTTCGGGCAGATTAATTTCAATGCCTGCCTGAATACCATACACATAGGCTTTTGCAGCATTCTGAATAGCTTCTACTCGGCTCAATTCATCGGCATATATAATACTATCTTCTCCGTTAAGCGTAAAAGGTCTTCTAACCAAGGCGTTATTCAGCAAAGTGTAGTATGCAGTAGCATCTACTTTTACCCATTTACCAAATATTTTAGCAATAGCAAGTTCGCCATTATAGGCATATTCAGCTTTTAAAGCAGGATTGGGAATAACCACCGAACCGGGCGTAGAATCGAATATTTTACCAATATCGTCTATATTAGGCGCACGAAAACCTGTAGAGAAATTAGCCCCAATTTGCCAGGTTTTAGTGGGGTTATAAACTACCCCGATGCTTCCGGTTACAGCACTTGTATTAATTTCAGCTTTTGAAAAGGGAAATTTATAAAACACAGTATCAAAATTGGCATTCAGCAAAAACTGATTGTAACGCAAGCCACTATTAATAATAAACCGTTCGCTCACCTTGTACTTATATGTAACATAAGCGGCATAGCTGCTCCAGGTAGCATCATCAGGATAACGAGAAGCTAAACCTAAACTATCGCCTGTATCAATATCTTCAGCTTTTCCTGTGGAGCCTACCACATTATACACCCATTCTAAACCATAATTTAGTTGATGTTTTTTTCTGAAATTTTTCTCAAAATCTATGTTTGCAGAAAATGCATCAACTTCTTCGGTATTGGTTCTGCGTGTGGTTCGGTTTAGGTCTCTGTCAATTCTACTTTCCTGAAAATATTGATAAGCAATATTCACCCGCATTTTATCATACACTTTGTTATTGGCAATATGCAAAACATCAAGATTATTCATTAGCCAAATTTGTGGGCCATAATACCATTCGGCACTGCGAAGCGTATTGCCTCTCGGGCGAACCAATCGGTCATATCGAGAATAATCTGAAGTAGCCGAATAATGAAACCCATAATTAAAATCCCATTTTTCATTAGGCTGAAATCTTATCTTTTGCATCAAATTTATTTGGTTATAAGCCGTTGGAATTTGCTTTTTTGGGTTGGGGTTATCAACCAAAACATCTGAACTATCCATACGCTGAACATATTGCCTTCGCAGATACTTTTCAGGTCCATGGCTGCCCATTAGTAAATCGCCAAAATCGGAATAGGTGAAGCTGGTAACAGCCCCCCATTTTTTGCCACCTATGCTCACATCAAAATGGCCTGTTTTTTCATTGTTGGCAGAAGAATACCTTGCCAAAGCACTTCCTTTTATAATTGGTTTTTTTCTTTCAGAAGACAAGGTAGGTTTTAAGGTATGAAAACTCATTACCCCGGCAACTGCATCGCTTCCATAAATAATAGACCCAGGCCCGAAAAAAACTTCGGTTCTTTCTATCGAAAGGGCATCTAATGAAATTACATTTTGAGAATTACCACTTCTAACAATTGCGGTATTCATTCTTACACCATCAACAGTTATTAATAAGCGATTAGTAGAAAAGCCGCGAATCATTGGGCTACCACCGCCCATTTGGCTTTTCTGAATAAATACTTCGCCCGATGTACCTAATAAATCGGCTGCTGTTTGCGGGTTTTGTAACAAAACATAACGTTGCTTTATTACTGTTACTTTGGAAGGTATTTCTCTTTTGTCTTGCTGCCATCGGTTTCCTGACACGACTATTTCGTTCAACGAAAAAGGTTCAGGTTTTAAGTAAACCTTAAAATCAAGCTTTGTAATTTCAATAACACTTAATTGAGCTATTTCATAACCTAACACCCTGAATATAAGCGTATCGTTATTGGCGCAACAGGTTATATCTGCTTCGCCTTTACTGTTGGTAGTTGCAGAAAAATTATTTTTTTCATTAATAATAGCAGCTTGTTCAATAGGTAATAGGGTGTTTTTATCTAACACTTTTATTTGCTGTGCAAATACTACATGAGAACATACCATTATTAATGCTGAAGCAAATAATTGCTTTATCATAATAATTGTATTTAAGTTGTATGAAAAAAAGAAACTTCGCCTATGCTGAATAACATAAGCTGAAATGGAAAAAAAAAAGTGTTATGCTTCGGGTGGTGCTAAAATATTATTGTAAATGTACTGCGGTTTTAAGTCCGCTATATTATTCATTTGAATAGCCAATAAGTGATAATTAATAATCGATAACTGATAACTGTCATGCAATGCAAAATCTTTCATCAGATATTTTAAAGGGTTTTGCTTTCCTTTTTCTTTGCTGCTTATAGGGGTGTCTTGTTCAATACTTTTTAAAAGTAGTTCAGCCCAAGCTGTTTCATTTTGGTCTTCAAAGCAATGATAAAACAGTTTACCTGCTATTGTGTCAGTTTTATAAACGTCATACATTATGCCATTCAGTCTGAATTCTCTGGATTCTATCCATACTGCAGTTCCTATTTCAGTTTCAGAAAAAATTATAGTTTTTGAATAATTAATATCACCTTCAGCTAACATTCTTTTTACCGAGCGTTTTACTTTTTTAATTTGATACTTGCAGGTAAATACCATAATTATGGTGCTGAATGTAAGCAGAAACAAAAAGAATATTGAAACAATCTTTTTCATTAGTAAAACAAAAATACAATACAAACTTTTACATTTTTGAAACTTAATAATGAAGTGTATTTTTTATGGTTTAAATATCCCTGCCAACAACTGTTGATTTTATGTTAAGCAATTATGTTCTGTATCTTAGACTTAATTAATTTATTGACAATTCAGTAATATTTTTTGGTATGAAAAAGATATACATAGTAGCAACATTGCTTTGTTTAAATAACATTATCATAGCTCAAGATAATGTAGGTATTGGCACATTAACCCCAAACACAAAATCGGTTTTAGATTTAAGTTCTAATACCAAAGGCTTTTTAGCTCCAAGAATGTCAACTGCCGAGCGATTAGCTATTGCCCCCACTTTATCGGAAGCTGCTTTAATGGTGTTTGATACTGACTTAAGCAGATATCTGTATTGGGATGGCACACAATGGGTTGAATTTCCGGGTGCAGGAGACGATTGGTCGCTAACAGGTAATGCAGGCACTAACGTGGCTAATAATTACATTGGAACATCTGATGCAGCGGGTTTATCAATTAGAACCAATGCAACTGAAAGAATAAGAATTACCGCCCAAACAGGTTTTGTTGGTATTGGTACAGCCCCATCATATCCTTTAGATGTATTAAATCAAACCCGTATTACAAGAGCTAACGCCAGTATTGCTAATACCAACGAGTCTAATCTTGAGCTTTTTAATGGTTCTGCTGGCGATGTGTTTATTTCGTTTCATAAAGCTGGTGTTTGGGGTGCACATTTTGGTTTAGATGCTACCAATTGGTTTTCAACTACCGGCTGGAGCGCAGGTACAGGTTTTACAAGTATGAGAGTGGGAAATATTCAAGCTAATGGGGGTGCACAGGTTACAGGCCTTTCCGGTGCAGGAAATGCACCGGTATTTGCCGATGCTACCGGAAATTTATTCAGAAGTTCGGGTGGCGTAAATGCACCGGTTCAGATATACAGTTTTACTTTTAATGCCTTCCAAAGCTCAGGCAGCAGCGGGTTTGTAGTACCAACACAAGAGTTTGATACAGGAATACCTGTGGCCAGCTACGATTGTGTAATTGCAGATTACAGCACTAATTATGATATGAATGAGAATAATCCAAGAAGAAGAAAAAATTGGCTGTATCAAAATGCCAATGGCAATTGGTTTTACAGTGTAGCATTTGGTGCACATTCTAATGGAAGCCCTGCACAAGATAATATTGATGTTAAAGTACTTTGCTTTTCAACAGCTACCACTAATTGGAACGGAAATCCGAGAGACAGAAATATTAACTATGGTACACCATAGTAATCAGTGTTTTAACCCAACTAAATACATATAAAATCAACTTATGAAAAATTACATCTTTTCTTTTTTAGTATTATCACTATCTGTTACTACCACATTTGCGCAAGATAATGTAGGTATTGGTACACTTACTCCTAATGCAAAAGCAATTTTAGATTTAACATCAGCAGATAAAGGCTTATTAGCTCCAAGACTTTCTACAGCACAACGATTGGCCATATCACCTACAACTTCTGAAGAAGCTTTATTAGTGTTTGATACCGATTTGAAATTTTATTTTTATTGGGATGGTACTCAGTGGGTTCAGTTTCCGGGAAATGATGCTGATAGTGACCCTGCTAATGAGTTAATTACCAATGTGGTTTTTAACAGTAATGGAAACATTCTTACCATTGATGAAGGCGGCAATACATGGTCAACTATAATTGGAATTGATATTAATGATGCCGATGCTGACCCTACTAATGAAATACAAAACCTTTCATTAAATGGAAATACACTTTCTATCAGTTTAGGCAATAGTGTAGATTTAACCGGTTTTACCAATACCGATGAGCAAACATTATCGTTAAACGGAAATATACTGTCTATTAGTAATGGCAACAGCGTTACGCTTCCTGCTGATAATGATGCTGACCCTACTAATGAACTAAATACTAGTTTTTCTTTTGATTCTATATCAAATATTTTAAGCGTAACAGATGCAGGTGGCGCATTAAATACTAGTTTATTACCAATAGTCAATGGATACAATACAGCAATAAATAATGCAGTAACCAATCTTACCAACTTAATTAATAATATTGCCAGCCAAAGCGGCAACGACTGGAAACTTACCGGTAATGCAGGCACAACACCTGCCACAAATTATATTGGAACTTCAGACAATGCAGGACTATCTATTAGAACTGTAAGCACAGAAAGAATTAGAATTACAAATACCGGCTTAGTAGGTATTGGTCAGGTTCCTTCCTATCCGTTAGATGTATTAAATCAAACTAGGCTCACCAGAGCTAATGGTAGTTTGGGCGTGCCCAATGAATCTCAATTAGAGTTGTTTAATGGTGGTGCTGGCGATGTATTTATTTCGTTTCACAAAGCCGGTGTATGGGGTGCTCATTTTGGTTTAGATGCTACCAATTGGTTTTCTACACAAGGCTGGAGTGCAGGAACAGGTTTCACTAATTTGCGGACAGGAAGCCTTCAGGTTAATGGAGCTATTCAAATTACAGGTGGTGGCCCACAGTCGGGGTTTATTTTACAAAGTAACGATGCTGCCGGAAATGCAAGCTGGGTTTCTCCAAGCACAATTGTTAATAATGTAAATAACAATAACAACTACAATATTTTGCCAACCGGAAGTCATGTGGGATTATGTGTAAGAAACACTAGTGATGGATGTTGTAATTGTAATGCAAGAGTGATGGCCCCTATTACAGGTTGGGGGTCCGGCTGTCCTCCGGGTTACAGCTTCGAGCAAATAGCAGCTCGCTGGAATGGTTTAAACGAGCGTTGGGTATATGCTTGTATAAGGAATTAAGGCACTAAAAACTACACTATATTCCGGCCTCTTCACTTTCATGAAGGGGCTATTTTTTTTCATTAGGCTGAAAAGTCATCGATTCAGAATTAATGCAGTAGCGCAAACCGGTTGGCTTTGGGCCATCTTCAAAAACATGTCCCAAATGTCCGCCACAACGGGCGCACATTACTTCTTTTCTAATCATTCCATAACTGAAGTCCATTTGCTCAGAAATTACAATCTTTTCAGCAGGGGCAAAAAAACTGGGCCAGCCACAGCCGCTTTCAAACTTTGTTTCCGAATCGAATAAGTGCAAACCACAGCCCGCACAATAATATTTGCCGGGTTCATGATTGTCCCAGTATTTTCCCGTAAAAGCTCTTTCTGTACCTTTTTCTCTTAATATTCTGTATTGTTCAGGGGTAAGTTCTTTTTTCCATTCTGCTTCAGATTTTTCAATACGCTCTTCTTTAGGAAACTCGTTTGTTACTTTCATAGAGTTGGTTTTATTTTTTTGTGCACAAGAATAATTTATCGTTAAGCCAAATATTGTAAAACATATAATAATACTCCGCATTGTAAATGTTTTCAGCATAACGGTTAAAGTTTAATGTTAGTTTAAATGACTAATTAATATTGCTGAAAAATTTGTTAAATGCTTCTTCCCAAGGGCTTTCTTTTTTTATGAAAAATGCAGGCTGGCCAAGAGGTGCATCAATAGTTATTTCTTTTCCACCTGAATATTCTTCTTTTGTTAAAACATGTTTCCAATTGCCTTTGGGTAAATAGCCGCTTACTTTGTTTTGTTTCTTTTTTAACACGGGAAACACCAAAACATCATCGCCTAGCATAAATTGCTTTTCGTATTGAAGCGTTTTTTCATCTTCAGGGAAAACAAAGTAACAAGTGCGCACCATAGGGTAGCCCAGTGCCAGTGCTTCTTTATTTAAAAATTGAAAATAGGGTTTCAAAGCAAAATGCAACCTACCCAATTGAGCAAATAAAGTTTGTGATATACTATCATTATAAAACTGAAAATTATCTTCAGGAAGTAGCCCTTCATGAGTTCTGAATACCGGTGAAAAAACATTCATTTCAGCCCAGCGAAAAAAAAGTTCTTTGCTACGAATATATTTTACAGGAAATCTTTTAACTGAAGTATAACCACCAATATCGCTGTGGTTTAGGCTTATACCGCTTAAGCCCGAAGATAACAAGCCATTTAATGCAGAGGGCAAGCCATCATGTTTTTGCCAACTTACCATTTGGTCGCCTTCCCAAAAAAGAGTTGAATACTTTGCCGATTCTGCATAGCCTGCACGGTTAAAGAAAATAATTTCTTTTTCTTTGTTGGCTTCCTGAATAGCTTCTCGGTTAATGCGAGCCCAATCTACCATATATTGGTTATGGTATTTTACAGCATTTTCACCGCTATACAACGTGGCATCAAAGGGCAGCCATTCACTAAAATCTGCCATCCAGCCTGAGAAACCATTCCCAATAAGATTGTTTTTAATTATAGCTTTAATCCAAGTTACTGTTTCAGGGTTGGTTAAGTCTAACATATATGCATCAAAACCACCCGCAGCCACTTTGTAATTTTTACCCTGCTTGTTCTTTATCAAATAGTTTTTAGCAATAGCTTCATCAGTAAGAGGTCCGTATTCTGCTAAAAAAGGATTGATGTACCCTAAAACTTTTATGCCTTTACTATTCATTTCGGCAATAAAGTTTTTAATATTAGGGTATGAAACAGTGTCGGGCAGCCAGTTCCAGTATAAACGCGAACCTATTTTTGTTTGCCGCTTACCCACCCAATCTTGAATCCAAACAGCTGTAACCGGATTATTTGCCTTTAGTGTTTCATCAACAATTTGTTTTACTTTTTCTGAGCCACCTTGCAACCCTAATACTGTTCCAAAAGCCCATTCAGGGAGTTTTGGCATTCTGCCTGTATATTCAGTATAACTTTCAGTAAGCTTTTTATGGTTTTTACCGGTCCATACAATACCGCTAATGGTGTAACTTCTTACTGCAATGCCTAAAACATCTTTTTTTCTTAAATCGAATTCAAGGTATTCGGTGTTTTTTATAAGCAAAGCTCTGTTTTGAGTAGTAATAGTGTAAGGTATAGCGCAATAAGTTGTAAACTCATTTCCTTTTACGCCTGCTATGCCTGTGAAAAAGCTAACGGGAGCATCGCCTCTTCCTATGCCTTGTTCTTCAGAAAAAACAGGAAATTTTTTGCCCTTAAAATTTAAATGTGAGAACTGCTCTCCAAACCCATAAAATTGCTCGGTTGCTGTACTTTCAAATTGAATATCAATATAGTTTATGTTTTGGTCATCTACTTTAGCCTGCCAATGTAAGGCATTGTTTTCATCGCTATAAAATGAAAGTATATAGGCTGTTTTTTCAGTTTTATTATACAAGAAACCTTCGATTAATAGTGTGTCGTTGTTGTTGGTTATTTCAGGTTTATCTTTCAGTTTATATTTATCTGTTACTTTAGTTTTAAAGCTGAATGCAGCATATTGGTATTGGGTTTTTATTTCTTGTTTTTCAGCATAAATAAATGGTTTCTTTAAGTTTATTGCAAGGTAGTTGTTGTTATAAATATTGCTAGTTATGATTATAGATGTATCATTAACAGAATAGTTTACCGAACCGGCAAATGTTGTTATGCTAAATAGAAGAATAATAACGTTAAAAACTGCCTTCATTAATGTTAGTTTTCAGGTTTATAAAGTTGCCATATTACGATACCTGCACTTACAGCAATATTTAATGAATGTTTGGTGCCATACTGCGGTATTTCTATGCAATAGTCGGAAAGAGCAATAACCTCATCGGCAACACCCTCTACTTCATTGCCAAAAATCAAAGCATATTTTTCATTATAAAAATTGGGTTTGAAATTTTGAAGCATTGTACTTCCTTCAGCCTGTTCAATTGACAATATTATGTATCCTTCACTTTTCAATTTGTTTACACATTCAGTTGTATTTTCAAAGTATTCCCACGTTACGCTTTCAGTTGCGCCCAAAGCAGTTTTATGAATTTCTCTGTGGGGTGGGGTAGCGGTAATACCACATAAATATATTTTTTCAGCTAAAAATGCATCAGCAGTTCTGAATACCGAGCCGATATTGTTCAGGCTACGAATATTATCAAGCACAATTACCAAAGGATTTTTAGATGCATTTTTAAAATCTTCTATTGAAAGTCGGTCAAGTTCTTCGTTAGCAATTTTTCGCATGTATGTGGATGTGTTATATTGCGAAGTTAGGAAGTTTGAAAATTAAGAAGTTTCTACCATTTAATAAAAGACATAATCACCTGAAGTTTTACCTTGCGCTTTTACTTTTATGTAGCCTATCTTTGTTTCGTTATGAAATTTGAAGAATATCCAATTGCCCCCGAAATCAAAAGAAGTCTTGAGACTTTAGGCTTTAAAAGACCTACCGATATTCAGTTTAAATCTATTCCGCCTATACTAAAAGGCGAAGATGTATTGGCAATTGCGCAAACAGGTACAGGGAAAACAGCGGCTTTTGCTATACCAATTATTAATATTCTTCATAATAAAAAAAATGCTTCAAGGCCCGATGGGGTTAAGTGTTTGGTTATGGCCCCTACACATGAGTTAGCAGTTCAAATAGCAGAAGTTTTTAAACGAATTGCTGTACATACACGTGTGAAAATTTTTTGCATTCATGGAGGAGTGTCTCAAGACCCTCAAATAGAAAAGCTAAATAAAGGCGTTGATATTTTAGTGGCTACTCCAGGAAGAATGTTCGATTTGGAAAGTCAAGGTCATTTGCGGTTACACAGGGTAGAAATTTTAGTGTTAGATGAGGCCGACCATATGTTAGATCTTGGCTTTATAAGAGATATAAAAGAGCTGGTTGCAAAACTTACCCGTAAAAGACAAACCTTGTTTTTTTCAGCTACTATTAACGACTATATTAAAAAAACGGCTTACACTTTAATTAACAGTAATGCTATAAGAATTCAAATTTCACCTAAAGATCCTGTTTCAAAAAATGTTCATCACACGGTAGCCTTTATAGAAATGGATGATAAAAGGTTTTTTTTGGAAAGAGTTATTAAAGAAAATACAGAAAGTAAAATATTGGTATTTGTGCGCACTAAAGTAAGGGCTGAAAGAGTGCATAATGCCATGCAGCGAGTAGGTATTACCACAGCCACCATGCACAGCAGTAAAGAACAAGATGAACGCACAGCAATTATGAAGGCTTTTAGAAAAGGCGATGTTAAAATTTTAATTGCTACAGATGTTAGCGCCAGAGGTATAGATATTCCCGATGTAGATTTTGTGATTAACTACGATTTGCCTGATGTAGCTGAAAATTATGTACATCGTATCGGCAGAACAGGGAGAGGTGTACAAAAAGGATATGCCGTAAGTTTTTGCAGCAGCGAAGAAAAAAATATGTTGGCTGAAATTGAAGCCTTTCTGAATAAACCCATAGAGCGTTTGGAAATAAAAAAGAACGATTATCTCGATACACTGGACTTTACTGAAGATGTAGATAATAACTGGAAAGCACTTTTGAAAGAAGCTGAATCTATTGAAGGCAAGTTTAAAAAGAAAAGAAAGAAAAAATAATTTTTTGGGTTTGAAACATTCATCAAGTTTCCTCGTACAAGAAGCGAAATTGGAAGGGTATGAGGGGTTGGATGTATTGTTTAATTATGTTTTTTATACTCACAAAATCTATGAGTGCACAAACCGAACTTGATTATACTTCAACTATAAACAATCATAAAATAAGTCAGTACCTCAATATTCCAGAAGGCTGGGAAATACAAAATGAAGATTTTAATAATGCTGTTATTATTAAAAGCAATTCTACTGATGAAGCCATTATTAGTACCTATGTTATAGAAGCTGATATGCGCTACGATTCCATTGAAAGTATTATAAAGTTTGAGTTAGACAGTTATCGCGAATTTGCTTCCGACCGTTTTGAAGTTAAAAATACGTCACCCATAACAGTAGATAATGATAAATCTATTGCAATAGTAAAGCATGTTACAGGGGCTGCCGATGCTGCATATCAGGCTATTGCTTATATACCCGAAAGCAAGTCGGTTTATGTAATAATTTTCGGAACTAATTCTCATAAATTATTTACCGAAAATTTATCTGATTTTGAAAAAATTGTACAATCATATAAAGTTGACCGCGAAAGAATATGGATGGTAACTAAAAATACTTTCTATTAAAAATACTATGTGAAGAATTGGTTTTTGTGTGTTGGGTAAATGGCTCACTAGATTATTAAATCGGTGAGCCATTTTTTTTGGTTCAATCTTTGCCCTATTTTTAAGTATTATGAGATACTACTTAATTCTTCTTGCAATTACCATACGGTTTATTCAGGCTCATGCCCAGGTTAAAGATGTTGTGGTAAGTCCGCAAGTGTTTAATTATGGCGATGTTAGTAATTGGAAAAATCCTCCGGCAATTTTTACTGTGGTAAATAAAAGCAATAAGCCTTTAGTTTTTTTACCTACTTTTCCTATGGAAGACTTGTTGGTAGAGCTGCCTAAAGAACCTATACCACCCAATAGCAGTGCCGAAATTATATTATACTATTATACATCACTTCCCGGTTCATTTCAAAAAGAAACCAAGGTGTATGTAAGTATTTCCGATCAGCCTATTATTTTGAAAATACAAGGTGATATATCTAGTTTTAGTGCCGATGCTTTAGTGAGTTGCCCAACAATAAACAATAAAACTTTTGCCCAGCAGCAGTCTTTTAATCAAACTGTTTTAGTAATTGATTCTATTACCAAGCAACCGCTGGAAACTGTTAGCGTAAAAATACTAGGCAACGAGACAGAATATAATGGTATTACTGATGCCGAAGGGAAAATTGTTTCAAGAATAATGTTGGGTTTACATGATATTCTAATTTTTAAAAAAGGCTACCAGCCTGAATTAAGAATTTTTTATTTGAATAAAAATACGGGTACCATTACTGTAGAACTGAAAAGAGACTCTACTTATAAAGAACCTGAAGAAGTGATTGCAGAAAATATTAATCAGGCTGAAGCTATTATTGAGCCCGATGTGATTGAAAATGAGCAAGTGAAAATTGAAACGCCTGTTACTACAAATACACTAAATACTGAAATAAATTTACCTGAAAACAAGTTGCTTCCTGCCGACAAGTATAATCCAAACAATATTGTTTTTTTAGTTGATGCTTCAGGTTCTATGAAGGCTTTAGATAAATTACCCTTACTTAAAAATTCTGTTAAAGAACTGGTAGAAGTTTTAAGAGCTATTGATAAGTTGTCAATGGTAACCTATTCAGCTACAGCTACGGTTTTGTTTTCGGGTGTAACTGCCGATAAAAAAACTAACCTCAATGCTATGATTGATAGTCTTCAAACCAAAGGCTGGACTAATGGCGTAAAAGGTCTTGAAACCGCCTACGCTATTGCTGAACAGAATTATGCCTTTAATGGCAACAACCAAATTTTTCTCGCAACAGACGGCTTATTCAATAACCCCGATTATGATGAAGCAGCCTTAATTGCACTAATAAAACGTAAGGCTGAAATGGGAATAAAGCTTTCTATTGTTGGTTTTGGAAACGATACTAAAGCCTTCAGGCTTATGAAAAAACTTTCTTTTGTAGGTAGAGGTAATTTTATTCACATCAAAACCGAGGGTGATTCGGTAGTAGCCTTAATTGAAGAGGTTAAAAATAATTCTGCCAAATAAATGAATCGCAAGCAACAAACCTCATTTGTTAAATCTTTAGCCATTAAAGAAGGTTTTTCATTTGTGGGCATTGCAAAGGCACGTAAACTTCATGAGGAAGAAAACAGACTGGAAGCATGGCTGCAACAAGGTAAACACGGTAGCATGCACTACATGCAACAGCACTTTGATAAACGCATTGATCCTACCTTGCTGGTTCCCGGTGCCAAAAGCGTTATTTCGCTTATGTATAATTATTACTCTGAAAAAAAACAGAGCGATAATGCTGCTCCAAAAATATCCATGTATGCTTATGGAACCGATTATCATTATGTAATAAAAGAAAAGCTGAAAAATATTTTTAATGAAATGCAACAGGCTATTGGTAATTTTTCAGCTCGGGTGTTTGTAGATTCTGCACCGGTTTTAGAAAGGGTTTGGGCCAAAGAAGCAGGCTTAGGCTGGGTTGGAAAAAATACGTTACTTATAAATAAAAATGCAGGCTCTTATTTTTTTTTAGCCGAAATAATTTGCGATTTAGAATTGGAGTATGATGGTATTATAAAAGATTATTGCGGCACATGCACTGCTTGTATTGATGCTTGCCCTACAGATGCTATAAAACCTTATGAGGTAGATGGCAGCAAGTGTATTTCTTATTTAACTATTGAACTGAAAGAAGAAATTCCTCAGGTATTTAAAAGTAAAATGGATAATTGGATGTTTGGGTGTGACATTTGCCAGCAGGTTTGCCCATGGAATCGATTTTCTAAACCTCATAACGAACCACAGTTTCTTCCTAAAGAGCAACTGATAAATATGACGAAAGCCGAATGGCAGGAAATAACAGAGGAAGTTTTTCAGCAGCTTTTCAAAAAAAGTGCAGTAAAGCGAACCAAGTTTTCAGGCTTAAAAAGAAATATTGGTTTTTTAGAAAACGATTATTAATCTTTCTTAAATCTTGCAAAATGTATCATGTTACCTCCCGTTTCTTCTATCAATGTAAAATATATTCCCGGGGCATAATCATGTACTCTTAAATAATATTCATTTTGCTCATACTGACTTACAGGCTTATCGTAAATCAGTTGTCCCATAGCATTATAAATTTTAAACTCTTTTTTCTTCGAGGGTTCACGATTTTTAAAGTACACTTTTAAAATATTGGCACTATTCAAATGAATATAGTAATCCTTTCCTTCGGTATTGGTTTGGTTTACAATAAAAGTTATAGTGTTATTTGCATCAGCAGGTATAGGCTCAAAAGCCATTATTTTATTAGGTATTGCTTGTGCTACTAACACACTATCTTGCTCAATAATTTTCTTACTTAAATCTATTACATCAATAGCTTTTCCAGAATGCATATTAAAAGTAAACAAGTAAGTAGGATTGCCACTGTTATAATTTTTTATTTCAGGATTACGCCATAACAAAGCATATTTAGTTCTGAAATCGTTGAGTTGTTGAGTGGAGATATTATTATTTCTGAACTTAATCATTATATAATCATCAACCAATAACCATTTTGCTTTTTCTGCTAAAGAATCGGGCATTTTAGTAATTACAGGAAAGACAGCATCAAAATCTGTTTCAGTTTTTATGTATTGTTTAAAGTCTTCAACCTGTTGTGTTGAAGCTTCCGTATCGAAATAAACAATATTCATTTTATCAGGAAAGCGGCTTCTATGGTAGTGATGTTTCACCACATCATCATAACCGGCAATTTCAAATGCTGTCAATGATTTTGTTCTGAAAGCAAATACATCTTTTTGATGAAACCATATTTCTTTACTACCGCTTTGATACCACTGTGCCGTATCTGTTGTTTGTGCATCGGCAGCATAAGCCAGTAATAATAGTATGAATAAAATCATCACATATCTGAATCGTTTCAGCAATCGTACTTTTTCTGATGATTTTCTTACTACCAAAGCTTAATGAATTTAACGGTTTGAACCAGCTCGTCTTCTTTGTTAAAAAATCTTGAATAATACATTCCGGGTGATAAATCTTCCACATCAATAGTTACAGCTTCTTCGTGCCTGAATAATTTGGAAACATTTATCAGTTTTCCTTCAGGATTATAAATTTCAAGTGTAACATCTTGTTTCAGGTTAGAAAAATCGTAGTTAATTGTTATAGTGCTTCCTACCGGATTTTCTACTGCCAGTTTATATTCTGCATTTGTATTGGTTACTTCATCAATACCCACGGGAGTTTCTTCAATAGCACGTAAAGCATTTATTCTTCCGAAGCCCATTTCTTTACTATGTCCGGGTTTATTATTGTCGTAGTTATAATTATAACCGCCCACTTTGTCGGCACTTTCGGCTAGCTTGTTTTTAATATCTTGCCAGGTTAAAGCCTGATTTTTGCTAAGCAATAAGGCAACCACACCGGCTACTACAGGTGCTGCAGAAGAAGTTCTGCTGAAACTGATATAGTTAGAATTGGAATAGCCAATATTTCCAGAATAATCCGTTGTAGGAATACAAATGCCCGGAGCACCAATATGTAATCTTTTGCCATAGTTGGGTGCCCATGTGCTGGTTAAATTCCACTTATCATTAATTTCTTTTTTCTTGTCTTCAGGGGTTGTAGCTGTAACACTTATTACTTCATCGTAGCCACCGGGGTAAGTTGGTATTTGCTCATCGTTCAGGTTTTCATTGCCTGCCGATGCCACTACTACCACACCTTTTGCTTCGCCAAAACGTATTCTTCCAAATGAAGTAAGATTTTTTACTTCATCTTCAATAAGCGGGTTATTGCCTGTACCCGAAAAGCTGCAATTCAACACATCTACATCAAAGCCCGGCTGCATAGCCTTTTGTAATGCCTGAATAATAGATACATCGCTTAAATCTACCAGAAAAGGAACAATTTTAGCTTGTGGAGCAACCCCGCTTGCACCACCACCTTTAGCAGCAATTATGCCCGCTACCGCCATACCGTGCGATTGTGTTTGAGATGATGCCGTGAAATTTTGCTGATTTATCTCTTGATTTTTAATAAAATCCCATCCATTATGAAACTGCCCCTGCATGTCAGGATGATTATAGTCGAAACCATGAACATCTATAACCCCAACTTTAATTTGCTGTCCTTTATAACCTGCATTCCAAACGCTTACGATGCCTGTATTGGCTGATTGCTGAGCTTGAACACTGCTACAAAATACAGTTTGCCCCTGATTAGCCAAATGCCAAGCAGCACTCGAAACGGCATTATTGTTTACCTCAAACATATTTAGCATGTTAGGTCGTGCTTCAGCAATTAATGATTTATTTTCTAGGTATATTTTTTCAGCAAGTGTAGCCGGATGCATGTCCGCATCATTTTGTTCTATACTGAATATGTAGGTATAATTACCATTAGGATTTAATTGCTCAGATGGCTGGTGAATAATTGTAAGATTGTACAGTTCGGTAAATTGTTCTAATGCTGAAGCACTAATAAATGGCTGATTGAACTTCACAAGCAGTTGATTATCTACATACACCTCTTTTTCTGGTAGTAAGCCAGAAGCATGTTTGTATTTTAAAGCATAAACAGGTCTGAATTCAGAAACCTGAGTAATTAACTCTTGCTCAATTAGTTTATACTGTTCAATATCGGCTATTAAAAGGCTATACCCATGCATTTTTTGTATGCTTAGATTTTCAGCAACCGTTTTATTGCCAAAATTGTCCGTTGATACCTTATCGTAGGTTTTGAAAGTGGCTTTAGTATTATTCACTTCCCAAGTTTCTTTTTGCCCTCTTGAATACCAACTAACGGTTTCAGGTTCGGCAGCATGAGTTAGTTTTCCAAACATTAATAATGCTGAAAAGCTAATTACACGCATCCATCTCACATCACATAGTCTCCTCATAGTCAACCCCATTTAATCCACAAAATCCAACTCGCACAATAGTGTAATGTTTCACTCATACGGTTTCTGCACAAAAAGGTTACAAGTAGTTTTAAAAATGTTTTCTATTAAACAACTATTTTTGCGCTCAACATGGAAGAAAAAATTCTAATTATAGATTTCGGCTCGCAATACACCCAATTAATTGCCAGAAGAATACGCGAACTGAATGTGTACAGTGAAATTGTGCCATTTAATAAAATTCCCGCTATTGACGACAATGTGAAAGGCATTATCCTTTCGGGCAGCCCCTTTTCAGTGGCCGATGAAAAAGCCCCTGATATTGATGTACAAAGCCTTATAGATGCTCGCCCGGTTTTAGGTGTATGCTATGGCGCACAGTTAATGGCTAAAAAGTTTGGTGGCAAGGTTGAGCCATCTAATAAAAGAGAATATGGCAGAGCCAACCTGCAACAAATTTTCAGCAAAGAATCAATTTTTAAAAGTGTTTCAGACCATTCACAGGTATGGATGAGCCATGGCGATACTATAACTAAGTTGCCCGAACAATTTGAATTGTTAGCTTCTACCAGCAGCATAGAAGTAGCCGCTTATAAAGCAAAAGACGGAGTGTTTAAGAATCCGGTTTTTGCGTTGCAGTTTCATCCTGAAGTAACCCATTCTTTAGAAGGAAAAAATATTCTGGAGAACTTTTTAAAAGATACTTGTGGTTGTCATGGCACTTGGACACCCGCCTCTTTTGTTAACGAAACTGTTGCTGAACTAAAAGAAAAATTAGGTAGCGATAAAGTAGTATTAGGACTTTCAGGCGGAGTAGATTCAAGTGTTGCTGCATTGCTCATCCACAAAGCCATTGGCAAAAATTTGTATTGTGTTTTTGTAAATAATGGTTTGTTGCGCAAAAATGAATTCGATGATGTACTACATTCTTATCAAGATTTGGGATTGAACGTAAAAGGGGTAGATGCTACTAAAGATTTCTTAGGCGAACTAAATGGTGTTAGCGACCCAGAACAAAAGCGCAAAATAATTGGCAGGGTTTTTATAGAAGTATTCGATCGTGAAGCACATGCTATTCAAGATGTAAAATGGTTGGCGCAAGGTACTATCTATCCCGATGTTATTGAATCGGTTTCGGTACATGGACCTTCAGTAACGATTAAATCGCATCATAATGTGGGTGGGCTTCCCGAAAAACTAAATTTAAAAGTGGTAGAGCCTTTGCGTTTTTTATTTAAAGATGAAGTAAGAAAAGTAGGCAAGGAGTTGCAATTGCCCGATTATATCTTACATCGCCATCCGTTTCCGGGGCCGGGATTAGCCATTAGAATTATTGGTGAAATTACCGAGCAGAAGGTGAAAATTTTACAGGAAGCCGATGCGTTGTTTATTAACAGTTTAAAGAAACATGGTTTATACGACAGCGTATGGCAAGCGGGTGTAATGTTGTTGCCGGTGCAAAGTGTAGGGGTTATGGGCGATGAGCGCACCTATGAAAATGTAGTCGCATTGCGAGCCGTAACCAGTAATGACGGCATGACAGCCGACTGGTGCCATTTGCCCTATACCTTTTTGGCTGAAATTTCTAACGAAATTATAAATCAAGTGAAAGGGATTAACCGTGTAGTTTACGATATAAGTTCAAAACCCCCTGCAACCATTGAGTGGGAATAAACACATATTAAAGCTGTTTTTAACAGTAGTGCTACTTGTAACTTCAACTTTCGTTTCTTTTTCTCAGGAAATTGAAACTGAAAAGAAGCAGACTTATAAAGTATCATTACTGCTTCCATTGTTTTTAGATACTATTCAGCCTTTTAACGATGTCGATACCACAAATGTTAAATTGTCACAGGTAAATAAAAATGCAGTTTTAGGCATCGAGTTGTTTCAGGGCATTAAATATGCTTTCGATAGTTTGGCGCAAGAAACAGGCAGTAATTTTATTCTGAATATTTCCGATACCAAACAAAGTGAGGAGTCATTGAAAGCGGCATTGGCATCGCCTAATTTTTACGATGCAGATTTAGCTATTGGCCCAGTGTATAACAACATGCTTAAAGTAGCCACTGAACAGGCAAAAAAATATAATATTCCTTTAGTATCGCCATTATCGCCTGCCGAAAATTTAACAAGCGAAAACAGAAGATTTTTCATGGTAAACCCGGGAATTAAAGCCCACCTGAATACCATGCTTGACTTTGCTAAAAATGAATATGGTACAGAAAATATTTTGATTGTTAGACAAGGCAACGAAAAAGAGTATGCCGCTTATTTAAAGCGCAATATTGGCAATGCATTTAATTATAAAGAACTGGTTTATTCAGGCGGAAAATATACCAATACCGCTAATAAAGAGTTTCCAGCCACCGAACTAAAAATACACCTTAAAGCCAATGGCTACAATGTGTTTTTGGTGCCATCTATAGATTTGCAGTTTGCGCATAAACTAAGCAGAGAACTATTTAATATTGCAGCCGAATACCCTGTAATTGTTATAGGTTTACCTATTTGGAGTCCCGAAAACGATTTGCGTTTAGATTATCTTGAAAAAATAAACACCCATTTTACACAGGCAGCTTATATTAACGACAGTATGTTTCATAATGCAGTTTTTGCACAACGTTTTTTTGAGTTGTATGGGCAATACCCTACAGAAACCAATATTAAAGGTTTCGATATAGCCTATTTCTTCGGAAAACAATTAATACAACACGGTAAAGATTTTTATAAAACTATAGAAGAAGCGGAAGGCACTTCAATACACACTACCTTTAAATTTAAAGAAGCCTATTCTGAAGGCTCTATGCAAGAAGAAACAATGTTTCTATATTACGAAAACAAGCATGTTCATTTATTTAAGTTAGAAGAGTACATGCTGAAGAAAATGAGGTAGGCTTTAAGGTGAAATTTATCACTTTTATACAGGGTTTTCCTTTTACATATAATACCGTAATATTGATAATTATATTATATGTAATATTATAAATTATCTTTACAAACAAACATAATTGTATAAAAAACGAAGTTATGTCAGTCATTTTTTCGTTTTGTGTCATTTTTTCAATTCATTATGCCAAAAATGCCACCTATTTCTCTGTGGCACAGTAAATGCTGTAGGTGAGCATCTAAATTTATTTAAAACCTTAAAAAATAAAAATTATGGCAAAAAAATTATCAGTAAAACCACTCGCAGATAGAGTGATTGTTCAAGCTGACGCTGCTGAAACCACTACAAAAAGCGGCATTATTATTCCAGATACTGCTAAAGAGAAGCCACAACGTGGAACTGTTTTGGCGGTTGGTACAGGTAAAAAAGATGAGCCATTAACTGTTAAAGTAGGTGACAAAGTACTTTATGGAAAGTATAGCGGAACCGAATTAAACATTGATGGTGAAGACTATTTAATTATGCGCGAGTCTGATATTCTAGCGGTGTTATAAACTCAACACAAAAATCTTAAACTTTTTTTTTAAAATCTAAAAATTATATAACAATGGCAAAGTTGATTAAATATGACAGCGAAGCACGCGAAGCACTTAAAAAAGGTGTTGATGCTTTGGCAAATGCAGTAAAAGTTACTTTAGGCCCTAAAGGTCGTAATGTAGTTATTGAAAAGAAATTTGGTGCTCCGGCAGTTACAAAAGACGGTGTTACTGTTGCAAAAGAAATCGAACTGGAAGATGCTACCGAAAATATGGGCGCACAAATGGTAAAAGAAGTAGCCTCAAGAACTGCCGATGCAGCAGGTGATGGTACAACTACTGCTACCGTTTTGGCACAAGCTATTATTACCGCAGGTTTAAAAAGCGTTGCAGCAGGTGCACATTTAATAGATTTGAAGCGTGGTATCGACAAAGCAGTTGATGCAGTGGTGGCTAACTTAAAAACTCAATCCGTTAACGTTGGAAACGATAATGAGAAAATCCGTCAGGTAGCTACTATTTCAGCAAACAACGATGCAGAAATTGGTAAGTTAATTGCTGATGCCATGAAAAAAGTAGGTAAAGAAGGCGTTATTACTGTTGAAGAAGCAAAAGGTACTGAAACTTATAGCGATGTAGTAGAAGGTATGCAATTCGACCGTGGTTATTTATCGCCATACTTTGTAACCAACACTGAAAAAATGGAAGCTGAATTAGAAAGCCCATACGTGTTGATTTACGATAAAAAAATCAGCAGCATGAAAGAATTGTTGCCGGTATTAGAAAAAACTGCACAAACAGGTAAGCCATTATTAATTATTTCTGAAGAAGTAGAAGGCGAAGCTTTAGCAACTTTAGTAGTAAACAAAATTCGTGGCACCCTGAAAGTAGCTGCTGTTAAAGCTCCGGGTTTTGGCGACAGAAGAAAAGAAATGTTGCAAGACATTGCTATTCTTACCGGTGGAACAGTAATTGCTGAAGAATTAGGTTATAAATTAGAAGCTACAGAATTGAGCCACTTAGGTAGAGCACAAAGAATTACTATCGACAAAGACAACACTACTGTTGTAGGTGGTTCAGGTAAGAAAGCTGATATACAAGCAAGAGTAGCCCAAATTAAAGCACAAATTGAAACTACTACTTCTGACTACGATCGCGAAAAATTACAAGAGCGTTTGGCTAAGTTAGCAGGTGGAGTTGCTGTGTTGTACGTTGGTGCTCCTTCTGAAGTAGAAATGAAAGAGAAAAAAGACCGTGTAGATGATGCTTTACATGCTACTCGTGCTGCTGTTGAAGAAGGTATTGTTCCCGGTGGCGGTGTTGCTTTAGTGCGTGCTATTTCAGCTTTAGATAAAGTTAAGGGTACTAACGATGACGAAAAAGCAGGTGTTGACATTGTAAGACGTGCTATCGAAGAGCCATTGCGTCAAATTTGCGCTAACGCTGGTATCGAAGGTTCAGTGGTAATTAATAAAGTGAAAGAAGGCAAAGGCGACTTTGGCTTTAATGCTCGCACTGAAAACTATGAAAACTTGTTTAAGAGTGGTGTAATTGACCCAACTAAAGTTACCCGTGTAGCTTTAGAAAATGCTGCTTCTATTTCAGGCATGTTGTTAACTACCGAATGTTTAATCGTTGACAAACCTGAAGAAAAAGGTGCTGCAGCTATGCCTCCAATGCCTGGTGGCGGAATGGGCGGAATGTATTAATAATTATAAAATATCTTCCATTAAAAAGCCCGTAAGGATTTTTCCTTGCGGGCTTTTTTGTATTAATGATTTCTTGTTTGCAATTTTTTTAATTGATTCAAAATAGGGTAGATAGCTTCCAGTTGGACTACCTGCCAAAAGGAGAAAAGCCTTTCAGACTTCTTCCGGCTGTATTCAGTTTATTCATGGTTTTCATCATCTTTTTCATATCATCAAACTGCTTTATAAACTGGTTTACCTCTTGAATAGAATTACCGCTGCCATCTGCCAAACGTTTTCTGCGAATACCATTTAACAGTTCAGGATTTTCTCGCTCTGTTGGAGTCATAGATAAAATAATAGCTTCAATTTTTTTGAAAGCATTATCGTCTATGTCAATATCTTTTAAAGCCTTGCCCATGCCGGGTATCATACCCAACAAGTCTTTAATGTTTCCCATTTTACGAATTTGATTTAACTGTGCCAGGAAGTCGTTAAAATCGAATTCATTTTTTCTTATTTTTTTCTGAAGCCGTGCAGCTTCTTCTGCATCGTATTGTTGTTGGGCACGTTCTACAAATGAAACAATATCGCCCATACCCAAAATACGTTGTGCCATACGTTCAGGATAAAAAATGTCTAAGGCATCCATTTTTTCGCCTGTACCCACAAACTTAATAGGCTTCTTTACTTCATATTTAATAGAAAGGGCCGCACCACCACGCGTATCGCCATCTAACTTGGTTAATATTACCCCGGTAAAATCTAGGCGTTCGTTAAATGCTTTGGCAGTATTTACCGCATCTTGGCCGGTCATAGAATCTACCACAAATAAAATTTCGTGAGGATTGATTGCCTGCTTCACACGTGCAATTTCATCCATCATTTGCTCATCTATTGCCAAGCGACCCGCAGTATCTATTATTACTAAGTTGAAATTATTTTGCTTGGCGTAGTTTATAGCATTTTGCGAAATTTGAACAGGGTTGGTATTTCCCGGTTCGCTATATACTTCAACACCAATTTGTTCGCCTAATACTTTTAACTGGTCTATAGCAGCCGGGCGATAAATATCACATGCAACTAATAACGGTTTCTTTTGCTTTTTCGACTTTAAAAAACTTGCCAGTTTACCCGAAAAAGTAGTTTTACCTGAACCCTGCAAACCCGACATTAATATAATTGCAGGGTTTTCTTTTATGTTTAATTCTGAAGCTGAACCACCCATTAATTGAGTAAGTTCATCGTTCATAATTTTAACGATTAATTGTGCAGGAGAAACGGCATTTATAACTTTTTCGCCTAAAGCTTTTTCTTTTACGGTATCGGTAAATTCTTTAGCTATTTTGTAGTTTACGTCAGCATCTACCAATGCCCTGCGAATTTCTTTCAGCGTAGCTGCAATATTAATTTCAGAAATTCTTCCTTCGCCTTTTAAATTTTTAAGCGCCCCCTCGAGCCGTTCCGTTAAATTTTCAAACATACTTTTAAAAGTTTTATGTTGTAAGTTTTAAGTTTTATGTTGTTTTTTAATTCAACACACTATTATTCTTTTTCTCTCATCCCTCGCACCCGACACACGTCCCTTAATTAATAATAAGTTAAGCGAATAACACTGCCTACATATTTAGCCAAACGAATTACTTGTTTGGTGTAGCCAAACTCATTGTCGTACCATACATATAAAATCAGGCTTTTGCCATCGGGCGAAACAATTGTTGCAGGGGCATCTACTACCGAAGCGTGTGGGTTGCCAATAACATCAGTAGAAACTAATTCGTTAGACAATGAATAATCAATTTGCTCACACAATTTTCCGAATAAAGAAGCCTGCTTTAAAGTTTCGTTAATTTCTTCTACTGAAGTGGGCTTGTCTAATTGTAAATTCAGAATAGCTAATGAAACGTTTGGTGTTGGTACTCTTACAGCGTTTCCGGTAAACTTATCTTTCAGGTTAGGCAACACCTTTGCAATTGCGCTTGAAGCACCTGTTTCAGTAATTACCATATTTAAAGCAGCAGATTTTCCTCTGCGGAATTTTTTATGATAATTATCTAACAGGTTTTGATCGTTGGTGTAAGAGTGAACTGTTTCAATATGTCCTCTTTCAATTCCGTATTTATTATGCACCACTTCTAAAACCGGAACAATAGCGTTGGTAGTACACGATGCTGCAGTAATAATTTGGGCATCTTTATAACCTTCGGTAGTGTGGTTTACACCATATACAATATTGGGCAGGTCGCCTTTTCCCGGAGCCGTAAGCATTACTTTGCTGGCGCCTTTTGCTTTCAGGTGTTCGCTTAAACCTTCTCTATCTCTCCAAACGCCTGTGTTATCAATAATTAGCGCATCATTAATGCCGTAAGCAGTATAATCAATTTCAGCAGGCGAATTAGCATAAATTAATTTCACCATTTGCCCATTTATAATAAGCGCATTGTTTTCTAAATCTTCAACAATGGTACCTTTCATTTTTCCATGTACCGAATCTTTGCGAAGCAAGTTGGCGCGCTTCAAAATATCTTTTCCATCGGCTTTGCCCCGCACAACTATACCTTTTAATCTTAATTGCTCGCCTTTACCACCTTCTGCTGCTAAAATTCTTGCCGCTAAACGCCCAATTCTTCCAAAACCATATAAAACCACATCTTTAGGCTGAAGCTTAAAATCTTTATTGGCAATAATTTCAGCTAATTTTTCCTGAATAAATGCTGCGGCATCAGGCTGTCCGGCATCTAAATACTCTGAAGCCAATCTGCCTACATCTATTCTAGCGGGAGGCAAATCGAGCTTGGCAATTTCTTCAGTAAGTTTTAAAGTAAGTTTAAGCGAAATGGGCTTATCTAAATAACGGGCTGCATACAAGTGGTCATTAATTACTTGTTTTACAGTGTCGTCATAAATTTTTCTGCGCATAATAATTAACTCAACCGACTTGTCTAGCCAAAGATTTGCGGCTACACGCATTAATTCTATGGCATTTTTTTCTCTTTCAATCCAGTTGTTTAATTCGGTTTCAAACTTTTGGCTCATTACTATTATTTTAAGGCGTTTTATAAATGGTGTGCAAAAATACAAATTAGCTTTTAAGCAAGCCTATTATAAACCCACTGTTAAATGATTTGCTTTGTGGAATACTACTTTGAAAGTTTGTTACATATTTGCAAAGCAATGAACAATTTGTATTGAATTTGTTTAAATGCAATAATTTCAATTTAAAAGGTACTATTTATGGAATACAGAAGATTAGGAAAATCGGGCTTAAAAGTAAGCGCATTGTCATTAGGCTCGTGGCTTACATTCGGAAAACAAATAAGCGATAGTGTTGCAGAAGATTTAATGCGTGTGGCTTATGATAACGGCATTAATTTTTTCGATAATGCTGAAGTATATGCCAACGGCCAGTCGGAAATTGTGATGGGTAATATTCTGAAAAAAATGAACTGGGACCGTTCTACTTATCTGGTTTCGAGTAAAGTGTTTTGGGGTGGTGATAAACCCAACCAAAAAGGCTTAAGCAGAAAGCATATTATTGAAGCTTGCGATGCGGCTTTAAAAAGATTACAAGTAGATTATTTGGATTTATATTTTTGCCATCGCCCTGATAGAAACACGCCTATTGAAGAAACTGTGTGGGCAATGCACAGCCTTATTTTACAAGGGAAAGTATTGTATTGGGGCACCAGCGAATGGAGCGCCCAGGAAATAACTGCTGCCCATTGGGCTGCCGAGCGTTACGCTTTAATTGCCCCTGTTATGGAACAGCCACAATACAATATGTTTCATCGCCAGAGATTTGAAATTGAATACAATCGCCTGTATAAAGATTTTGGTTTAGGCACTACTATCTGGTCGCCATTAGCTTCTGGCTTGCTTACAGGTAAATACAATAATGGTATTCCTGAAGAAAGTACCCGACTAACTATGGAAGGGTTGGAATGGTTGAAAGATAAAACCCTTTCAGAAGAAAGAATCAGCAAGGTGAAACAATTAGAGCCTATTGCTAAAAGGCTAAATACAACTTTAACACAGCTTTCATTAGCATGGTGTTTAAAAAATCCAAATGTTTCAACTGTTATTTTAGGTGCTTCAAAGCTTTCTCACTTAGAAGAAAACCTAAAATCTATAACAGTTTATGAACAAATGACTGATGAGGTGTTAAATGAAATAGAATCGGTTTTAAATAATAAACCTGCGTTAGAGTTTTTTTGATTTAACACAGGTTGATTTTTTCATTCACATCATATTAATGACTTTTTAAAAAAGTTTCAGTTTTCTATATAACCTAATAATCAATACGGCAACACTCTCTCAATGTTAATTTAATGTTAAATAAATTAACATTTTCTTAACCTCATTTATCATTTTTTTCAGCTTACAAGTATTGAAAAATCTATGTTTCTTGCTTTAATGTAACTTATTGTTAAGTTTTACGTTAAAGAAATGTGTTCTTTATGTTAAACTAAAGTTAACAAAATGCGTTTTAAATGTTATCTTTGAAATTCATTATTAAACCTTAAAACTTTCTGCCATGAAAAATTTCATGATTCTTTTTATGGTCGGTTTAAGTTTCTACGGCTACGGCCAGCAAAACCCATCAACCGAAACTTACAGTGATGGTACTGTTAAAACTATTATTCAGCCCACAGGTAAAGGAACTTCATTAGTCAAGAAATTTGATGAAAAAGGAAATTTATCTGAAACGGGTACCTGGAAAGATGGCTATAAAGATAAAAGCTGGATTAGCTATCGTGCTGATGGAAGTATTGCCGCCATTGGTAATTTTAATTATGGTGTGCGCGAAGGTATCTGGTTGGTCTTTGACGAAACAGGTAAAGTTAAGTATGAAATTACTTATGAAAATAATAAGGTAGTTAATGCCTTTGACTGGGAGGCTACTATGGCTGCCGTTAAAGACAAGTAGAGCAATATACCTTACATAAAAATATTTGTTAAAGGCATCTGAAACGATGCCTTTTTTCATTTTTAGATTTATTGTTTTTCAAACTTATGTTATTGGAAATCAATAATCATTAGCAGTTAAAATGTATATTTGTGGCCGTAAAAAAATAAAATATGTCAACAACATCACAAGAACTAAAGTACAAAGTAAAAGACATTAACCTTGCAGAATGGGGAAGAAAAGAAATTAAACTTGCCGAGCATGAAATGCCCGGTTTAATGGCAATAAGGGAAGAATATGGCCCTTCAAAACCTTTAAAAGGTGCAAGAATTGCAGGCTGTTTACACATGACTATTCAAACAGCAGTTTTAATTGAAACTTTGAAAGAATTAGGTGCAGAAGTAACCTGGTCTTCATGTAACATATTCTCGACACAAGACCATGCTGCTGCTGCAATTGCTGCTGCCGGAATTCCTGTTTTTGCATGGAAAGGTATGAATGAAGAAGAATTTGACTGGTGTATAGAGCAAACACTTTTTGCATTTGAAGGCGGACAGCCATTAAACATGATTTTAGATGACGGTGGCGATTTAACCAACATGGTGTTAGACCGTTTTCCTGAATTGGTAAAAAACATTAAAGGTATTTCAGAAGAAACTACAACCGGTGTTCATCGTTTGTACGAAAGAGTAAAAAATGGCACATTACCAATGCCCGCTATTAACATTAACGACTCAGTAACAAAATCTAAGTTTGATAATAAATATGGTTGCCGCGAATCGTTGGTAGATGCAATTCGCAGAGCAACTGACTTAATGTTAGCAGGTAAGGTAGCAATTGTTGCCGGTTTTGGCGATGTAGGTAAGGGTTCAGCTGATTCGTTAAGAAATGCTGGTGTACGTGTTATTGTTACAGAAATTGATCCAATATGTGCATTACAAGCCGCCATGGAAGGTTATGAAGTAAAAAGAATGGATACTGCTATAGCTGAGGCTGATATTATTGTAACTGCAACAGGTAATGTGCGAATTGTAGGCGAAAAACATTTCAAAGCCATGAAACACAACGCTATAGTTTGTAACATTGGCCACTTTGATAATGAAATTGATATGGCCTGGTTGAACAAAAACTATGGTAATACCAAAGATACTATTAAACCACAGGTAGATAAATATACACTTGACGGCAAAGATATAATTGTTTTAGCTGAAGGAAGATTGGTGAATTTAGGATGTGCTATGGGGCATCCTTCTTTTGTAATGTCTAACTCATTTAGTAATCAGGTATTGGCACAATTAGAATTGTGGAACAATAGTGATAAATATGAAAACCAGGTTTATATGTTGCCTAAGCATTTAGATGAAAAAGTGGCAGCATTGCATTTAGGAAAACTAGGTGTTGAACTGGAAACTTTAACTGATGAGCAATCTAAATATATTGGTGTTGATGTGAAAGGGCCCTTTAAACCTGATTACTACCGATATTAATATTGTTTTCAAAATTGTAGAAAAGGTTGCTTAAACAAGCAACCCTTTTTATTTGAAAAACTTTCGAATTTGAGTTTATATAAACAAAAAATCCGCTTCAATTTGAAGCGGATTTTTTCTGTGTAATTTAACAATTTATGTACTAAACAAGCTGTACGTTAACAGCGTTTAAACCCTTCTTACCGTTAGACACATCGAAAGTAACTTCATCGCCATCGCGAATATCATCTTTCAATCCTGAAACGTGAACGAAGATATCTTCGCCAGTTTCATTGTCGCAAATAAATCCAAAACCTTTTGTGTTGTTAAAAAACTTTACTTTACCTTTTTTCATTTTTTTTGTTTTACTTAAAATAATGATGTAAAGGTAAGTAAATAAAAATTAAAAAGTCTTTTTATATTTTTTAGGTCTTTAAAAGAAGAAAACTTCTTAATATTTCTGCATTTTACCCGACTCTAATTTGCCATTTATGTATATACGATAAAGATACGCTCCGCCAGCTAAGTTATGGTAGTTAGGTATTTGCAATGTATGCAAGCCTTGACTGTAATATTCATTATTGGTAGTGCTTACTTTTCTGCCAGTAAAATCATAAGCCTCAAATTTTACATTTGATGCTTCGGTTAAATTAAGAAAAACAAAAGCGGTATTCGTAGCATCATATCTTAGTTGATGGTATTTTTCAACAACTTCAATTTTTTCGTTACCAACCGATAAGCAATCGAAGCCCAAAGCAAGTTTATTGTAGCTGCCACCTAAAATAGTATCGGCAGTTAGTTCATCAGCACACATCCAGTCTTGTAAAACAGAGGTGTAAACTTGCCTGAAATCTATTTTGTGCTTCATATTGTAATTTATATCCAAATCGGTAAGATTTACATCATCGCCCACAAAACCATTTCCATTTACGGCAGGACCGAAAAGCATTAATGGGGCAGCAGTACCATGATCCGTTCCTCTTGAGCCATTATCATTCACCCTTCTGCCAAATTCAGAGAAAGTCATACATAATACATTGTTGTCTTTGCCATCTACGGCTAAATCGTCATAAAAAGCTTTTACAGAATCTGCTAATTCAGTTAATAATTCAGGATGACGAGTATCTTGAAGCGCATGAGTGTCAAATCCATCGAGCGTTAGCATATAAATTTTTGTTGCCAAGCCTCCTTTTATCAAGCGAGAAACTAAGCTTAAAGATTCGCCTAATCCTGAAGGAAAAGTAACAGAATTGCTCCCTGCATTATAAGCATTGTGAATTGATTCTGACTGGTAGTAAGTGCTGTTGATAATACCTTTCATAAAGTCAAGCTGGTCTTCATAGTAACAAACTGCGTTTCCGTTTACATTATATAGCGAGCCTGTTTGCGCTAGCTGATATAATGTAGCAGGGTCAACTACGTTCATAGCCATATTGTTACTGTCGTCATTAAAAAACAAGATATTGCCATCGCCACCCACCTGAACTGCTAAAGGAGCAGCAGGTGGATTTACTAAAAAGTTAGGATTTTCATCCCATAAATACCTACCTAACCAGCCTGATTTTGAAGTGTGACTACTGTCTGCTGAATCCCAAATGTCTGTTGAAACGAAATGTGATAAATCCTGATTGTCGTATCCAACATTCTGAATTACTTTCATTCTTCCGGTATCCCATAAATTTTTTAATGAGGATGCAAAATTGGGAACAGAATATTTGTTGTCTAAAGGAAGTAAGTCAGAAGTAGGTACTTTTAAAATCGGACGATAAGTTTCGTAAGTGCCATAATCAAACACCGGCACAAAAGTATTTAAGCCATCATTGCCACCTTTCAGCCTAATAACTACCAACACTCTGTCGCCACTACTTGCCATCATTCTAGCTATAGCCGGTGAGGCTAATAACTGATTAAACGGAATGCCTGAAAATGCTACAGTTCCGGCACTAATTAACCCTAAGTTTTTCAAAAAATCTCTTCTGCCTAAGCCTTTATTATGATGTTCTTCATGTGCAGCACCATCTTGTAAACTGCTGCCTTTTGGTAATTTATGACGAATACTCATGGTATTTTCAGTTTTAAAATTAGTTTAATTGAAATTCAGGGCGTCTGATAATCCATTTCATAAGATTCCAAACTTGCTCAGGCACATACTGAAATTGTAAATTCCACAATCCTAAATCGAAATAATTTTGAGGAACTGTAGCTTTCAATGCAATGGTCGCTTCATTGTAAGCAGCTTGTGTTTCCAAGCCTTTTGGTATAAAATGGTCGGTGATTTTTCGGGCAACTAAGGCAACATCAGAAGAATTACCTGAAGTTTCTATAGCCAAATCTCTGAATTTTTCTTTGTTTAACACACCAACAACATAATCTAAAAACTTACTTAAGGCATCCCAGCGTTTGGTTATGGTTGTGCCGTTAATCCACGATCGGTTTCCGTTCCAACCTGAAACATCAATGGGTTGAAATAATTGCTGCCCCATATCTATAGTGATGTAGCCGGCTGCTTCAATAATAATATTATCATAAGGTAAGTTACCTTCTTTAACCATACCAATTAAGCATTCTACCGGACTTTTTATTTGTACCGAAATTGCATCGGCCTCAAAGAAATGGTCGCTGCTAAATAACTCAACAAGCATGGGCTCAATTTCAAAATTGTTGTTTCTGAAAGTTTGAGCCATACCATCAATAATTGTTTGATTTGGCAGGTAGTGTACAAAATGAGTGTAAACTTTGGAAGCAATAAATTGAGAAACTTCAACGGCACGTTCTTGAAAAATTAAATCGTGTAAAGCATCGAAATCGAAATTGCCTTGAACACCAAAAACTGTTTTAGTTGAATTGTCAAAATCAACCGGTTTAAAGTTAATAGCTCCACATTCAACCGTTACATCGGTATAGCCGGTTAATGCTTTTGTAGCTTCATCAATATCTTGCTCTGTATAGCCTATATTTACTCCAAGTGTAAATAATTCAAATAATTCACGTGCATAATTTTCATTAGGACGATTTTTTCTGTTTACACTTCCATTTAAGAAAACCAACATTGCCGCACTTTTGCCTATAGCTTTTACGAAATCTTTAAAATTTCCAAAAGCATATTGTTGCAATATTTTATGGTATTCATACAAATAGCTGGGGCAATTGTATTCAGTGTATTGTGTTACAAAGTGATTATGCCAAAACAAAGCAAATTTTTCCCTTACACCGGTTTGAAGCATTTCATTTAGCCACCTGAAATACATTTCTTTATATTGCTCTATTTTCTCTGCATTAGGGTCTGGTGAAGTATAATTATTTGCTGTCCAATTAAACCATGTTGGGGGTGGCAGTAATGCTGCACTTTTTGCATCGTTTATTAAATTTTGAACTAATTGCTGCGGTGTTAATTGCAGGCCTGCTTGTATTTCGGCATAAGTAGCACCAAAGCCCATTCTTTTATATAAATGTGAAACTCTGTTGGCATTCCAGGGCTTATTAGAATCGGGAACATATGAAGCTAATGTTCCACCTGCACAATTTATAGGCATATAAATATTTGTTTTAATTAAACTATCTAAATGTAGTAAATGAATTACAAATAAAAAAGTATCGCTATGTTAAGTTTTTTATAGACAAAAAGTATTTTATCAAAATCAAGTATTTACGTGTCGTAAATGTTTGGTAGAGAAATATTCTAGGCTGTAAAGTTGTTGGTTTTTACAACTGCTTTTAATTCATTTAAAATATTATAAATACCAAAGTAGGTGCGGTTTAAGTAAAGGGCGTCTTTCGGCCCTCTTGCCTGTCTTGATTTTAAGAGTTCTTTTTTTAACTCAAATAATTCTTCTTTGTTAATTATATTCTGAATAAAATCATCATTACCAAAATCAAATGTTTCAGCAAAAAAAGGTTGTGTAATGTGTCTTATAGTTTTAGCTGCAAACTGAAACAAATATTGCTGCGTTTGTTTTGTGTCGGTTTCATGAATAAGTGCTAAGTCTTTTAAAACCTGCATTAACTTACTATCATCATATATCCATTCATAATCAAGCAGTCTAGAATAAGATTGATAAAATTCTTTGGAAAGTACTTTTACACAGCCAAAATCAATAACAGATACTTTTCCTTCATTACTTATTAAAAAGTTTCCCGGATGTGGGTCGGCATGAAACATATTTAAAACCCTTACCTGATATTGATAAAAATCCCAAATAGTTTGACCTACTTTATTTCTGATTTCCTGTGATGGATTACTATTGATAAATGCTTTTAAAGGCATGCCCTCTATCCAGTCCATTGTTAATATTCGTTCACAACAATGTTCTTTGTAGTAAACCGGAAATGAAAGGTTAGGTAAGTGATTACACTTTTCAGAAAGCAAAACTGATCGTTGTAACTCTAATTCATAATCAGTTTCTTCAATTAGTCGTTCTTTAATTTCGTTGAAATGTTCTTCTATTTCATGTTCACCGGCATTCATAATCTTTAGCGCTATGGGCTTAACCATATTCAAATCGCTTTCAACGCTATCGGCTACTCCGGGATACTGAATTTTTACTGCTAATTTCTGATGGTTTAATTTTGCCATGTGTACCTGCCCCATTGAAGCGGCATGAATGGCTTCTTTGCTGAATTCATCATAAATCTCAAAAGGTGATTTATGAAAATATTGCTGAAAAGTTTTTACTACCAATGGAAGTGATAATGGAGGCGCACTATATTGTGCCAAAGCAAATTGTTCTACATAAGCTTTAGGTAAAATATGCTTATCCATACTCATCATTTGAGCAGCCTTAAGTGCACTACCTTTTAACTCGCCTAAAGCTTCAAAAACTATAACAGCATTCTTTGCGTCTAATTCATCGGCAGAAACTTCGTTACCTAATGCTTTTTTGGTGTAATGTTTTAAATAGTTGCCACCTACCTTAGCCCCGGTAGTAGCAAATTTCATGGCACGTTGAATCTTTGAAGTAGGTATATCTTTTTGTTCTTCAGAATTAGACATAAATGTTTTTTGTTCTACAATATTTTAAAACCATTATTAATAATAAACTTGCCAAAATCTGCTGCGACATCACCGGCATTTCTTTGCAACAAATCGAAAAGCAAGTTGGTTGACTTTTCTATGGCCGCATCTGTTAGTTCAAAATTTTCTGAAGAGTCGTTACTCCAAAAATGTAGTAAGAAGAAAAAATGTAGT
Source organism: uncultured Chitinophagaceae bacterium (assembly GCA_964543705.1). Classification (GTDB taxonomy): domain Bacteria; phylum Bacteroidota; class Bacteroidia; order Chitinophagales; family CAIOSU01; genus CAYSGX01. Next base: position 38,717 of record CAZIZP010000003.1, on the reverse strand, counting down.
ACAAAAAGATTTTCATAGTAATTTTCTATAACCGGACGAGGTGAAATTTCTTCTGTTTCTTTTGCTAAAGCTATAATGTTTCTTGTAAAAGACAGCCATTCATTTTTAAGTATTGTTTCTTGATGCCCTGTGAATAAACGCCATTTAAACTGTTTGAAAGAATTTTTTATGAAGAAAAAATCGTGCTTTTTATTCTCAAACAGTGTGTAGTAGAAAGCAAGTAATCGCTCTCTGGCACAATAGCTTTCAAATTCTTTACTGTTTTCAAGTTTCTCATAAGTAGGCTTCAAAAAACATTGCCATACTTCTTTTTCAAGGCTTTTGAGCGAATCAAAATATAAATTGAATTCAATTTCAGTTGTAAATAAATATTTACAAAGCCGATAAGCCGATGATGGCGAGTAACCTACTCTTTTACAATAATCTATATAACCTGAAATGAAAAATTCTTTGCTAAGATTTTCAGTAGTAAATTCACTCATGAAACGTGACTTTATTGAAAAAAATTGTTTTGTAACTATTTAAACGAGTATTACGATTATGAGTTCAAAAATAAATAAAATAGGAGTGTTTACTTCCGGAGGCGATGCGCCCGGTATGAATGCCTGTATTAGAGCTGTAGTTAGAACAGCGTTGCATTACGGTATTGAGGTAACAGGAATAATTAGAGGTTACGAAGGCATTATAAATGGTGATTTTATTCAAATGAACCGAAGTTCGGTGAGTGGAATTATCCATCGTGGAGGAACAATATTAAAATCGGCACGTAGTGAACGTTTTTTTAAAAAAGAATTTCGTTTGCAGGCCTATAATAACCTAAAAGAAGAGGGTATTGATGCCTTAGTGGTAATAGGAGGTGATGGAAGTTTTAAAGGTGCTTTACAATTCAGCAGCGAGTTCCCTGATATTAATATTGTTGGTACACCCGGCACTATAGATAACGATTTGTATGGAACTGATTATACTATAGGTTTTGATACTGCCGTAAACACTGCTGTTGAAGCCATTGATAAAATAAGAGATACCGCAGACTCGCACGACCGACTTTTTTTTGTAGAAGTAATGGGTAGAGACGCAGGACTGATTGCACTTTACAGTGGTATTGCCAGCGGTGCCGAAGATATTTTAATTCCTGAAACTACTACTGATTTAAGCAGCCTTGTTAAAAAATTGAAAGAAGGAAGAGAGAAAGGAAAGCAATCGAGCATTGTGGTAGTAGCAGAAGGAGACGATGCGGGAGGTGCATTTGAAATAATGAGCCAAATAAAACCATTACTTCCTGAATACGATATCAGAGTTTCTGTTTTAGGTTATATACAACGTGGAGGAAATCCAACTGCGTTAGATAGGTTACAGTCTAGTGAAATGGGAGTAGCAGCAGTTGAAGCTTTGTTATCGGGAAAACGAAATATTATGATTGGTATTTTAAACCGAAAAATTGTTGAAGTACCATTTGAAAAAGCTACAAAACAACACCCAGATATTGAAGACAATATGAAAAAGTTAATCAGTGTTTTGTCTTAAACAATCAAATACAAGACCTGAATATTACATCTTCACAGGCTCATATTGCTTCAAAAAAGCTTCTGCTTTTTCTACCATGTTTTTTGAACCAATGAAGACAGGCACACGCTGGTGTAACGATGTAGGCTGAAGCTCTAATATGGCTTCATTTCCCGTGGTGGCTTTACCACCAGCCTGCTCAACTATATAAGCCATTGGGTTGCATTCATAAAGTAGGCGTAGTTTACCATTAGGTGCACTACTATCTGCCGGGTACATAAAGACTCCACCCTTTAAAAGATTTCTGTGTAAATCGGCCACCATTGAGCCAATGTATCTTAAAGAATAAGGCTTTGGATTTTCGTTGTCTATTCCCTGACAGTAATTTAAATAGGCTTTTACACCTTCAGAAAACTTTAAATAATTGCCCTGATTAATAGAGTAAGTGCTGCCGTTTTCAGGAATTTTAATTTTAGGGTGCGATAAGCAAAACTCACCAATAGAGGGGTCTAAAGTAAAGCCGTTAACGCCATTGCCTGTACTGTAAACAAGCATGGTTGATGAGCCATAAATAACATAACCTGCCGCTACCAAATTTTTTCCGGGTTGTAAAAAATCTTCGTTGGTAACTGCGCCTTGTTGGGTTACTCTTCTGTAAATTGAAAAAATAGTACCAATAGAAACGTTTACATCTATATTAGAAGAACCATCTAAAGGGTCCATAGCAATAACATATTTTCCTGTGGCACAATAGTCGTTTTCCATATAAATAATACCCTCGTTTTCTTCTGAAGCAATACCCGAGCATTGTCCACCGGCAGAAAGCGATGAAATAAATACTTCATTCGCAAATACATCTAATTTTTTCACTTCTTCACCCTGAACATTATTGCTGCCCGCATTTCCTAAAATATCTACCAAGCCTGCTTTATTTACTTCACGATGTACAATTTTTGCAGCTACTCCAATATCTCTTAATAAAGCAGACAGGTCGCCTGTGGCATAAGGAAAATCTTTTTCGCGCTGAATAATAAACTCATCGAGGGTAGTTACTTTTTTTCTAACAGACATGATTTCAGGAGATTTTACTTTGCAAATATCGCTATAAACAATGGAATGGTTTAAAAGCCTTTATGCTGAAGCCTTTTTAAGTTCAAGCCTTCTTTCAATATCTTCCATTCTGCCTTTAGGAATAGCGGCAATTAATTTCTTGGTGTATTCTCTTTGCGGATTATAATAAATATCATCAGAGAAGCCCATTTCTTCAATTTTACCTTGGTTCATTACCACCATTCTGTCGCTCATAAATTTTACAACAGAAAGGTCATGTGAAATAAAAATATAAGTAAACTTAAACTGCTCTCTTAAACGAATTAAAAGATTTAATACTTCTGCCTGAACAGAAACGTCTAATGCTGAAACCGATTCATCGCAAATAATAAATTTAGGATTTAATGCCAGCGAGCGTGCTATGCAAATACGCTGGCGTTGTCCACCTGAAAACTCGTGCGGATAGCGATTAAACTGTGCTGCTGTTAATTTCACCGTTTCCAACAATTCAATTACTTTATCTTTTCGCTGCTTATCGTTATCGTAAACGCCATGCACTTGCATAGGCTCCATAATGGCATCGCCTACGGTCATGCGTGGATTTAAAGAAGAATAAGGGTCTTGGAAAATTATTTGCATGTCTTCGCGCATCTTCTTCATTTCATCTTGGTTCAAATCGAAAATGCTTTTACCATCGAATAATACCTGCCCCGAATGATGCGGAATTAAACGCAATAAAGTTCTGCCTAAAGTAGTTTTGCCACAACCCGATTCGCCCACTAAGCCTAAAGTTTCGCCCGGGGCAACATTGAAGCTAACATCATCTACCGCCTTAACATAGTCTAATACTTTTCCGAAGAAATTTCTTTTAGAAGGGAAATAAGTTTTAACGTTTTTTACTTCAAGAATAGGCTTTTGCTGTTCTAAGTTTTTCCAACGTTGTTGCGTTTGCTCTTTTGAAACAATTACCGAGCCTATAACTTTTTCTATGGAAGATTCTATTTCAACCAATTGTCCGTTTTCTTCTTTCATAAAATCTGAAATAACCGGCAACTTGCTTAAACGTTTATCTAAAGGTGGGCGACAAGCCAACAAGCCTTTTGTGTATGGATGTTTTGGATTGGCAAAAATTTCTTTAATAGGCCCTTGTTCTACAATATTGCCTTTATACATTACCAATACACGGTCGGCTATTTCGGCAATTACACCTAAATCGTGTGTAATAAAAATAACCGCCATATCGTTTTGCTTTTGCAAATCGCGTATTAAATCTAAAATAGTAGCCTGAACCGTAACATCGAGTGCAGTAGTAGGCTCATCGGCAATTAGCACACTTGGGTTGCAACTCATAGCCATAGCAATCATAACGCGTTGCTTTTGTCCACCAGAAATTTGATGGGGGTAGGCATTGAAAATACGTTGCGGATTAGGTAGTTTAACTTTTTCAAAAAGTTCTATGGTTTTCTTTCTGGCCTCATCTTTAGATACTTTTTGGTGTAGCTGAATAACTTCTACTACCTGGTCGCCACAGGTAAATACAGGGTTTAAAGAAGTCATAGGTTCTTGAAAAATCATTGAAATTTCATTGCCTCTAAAACCTTGCATTTCTTTTTCTGAAAGCTTGGTAAGGTCAACGGTTTTACCGTTTCTAGCATTATAAATTAATTCGCCACCTGAAATTTTTCCCGGAGGATTAGGAATTAAGCGCATTAATGAAAGTGATGTAACCGACTTTCCTGAACCTGACTCGCCAACTATACCAACAGTTTCGCCTTTATTAAGCGTAAAATTAATGTTGTTAACTGCCTTCACATTGGCATGTTCGGTTTTAAATTCTACTATAAGATTTTTTACCTCGAGAAGCTTTTTATCTGACATTCTGAATTAAATATTACCGGTTTGAAAGGCTTAAAAATACAGGTTTTTTCGCTTTGAATAAACTTAACAATTAAACATCTAATTTTAAGGTGTAAACTTTATTCAGAAATATACTGTTTCAAATTTGCATTAAAACCTCTCACTATGAATAGTAAGCTTGCTACAATAGCTATGTTATTTGCTGTTATTTTTTCTTTTTCAAGTTGTAAAAAGGAAGAAGAAACCAAGAAATCTACTCTTGTATTAGAATTCACCGGAAAAGCTGATAATGAAAAACTTGTACTAAAAAACAAAAAGTTCAATCCTGGCAACAATTTCAGAGTAAATATCGAAACACTAAAGTTTTATCTTTCTAATATTACTTTGATAAAAGAAGATGGGAGCGAGGTATTAGCAAAAGATGTTGCTTTTGTAGATTTCGATAATAACCACACGTCAAGTAGTGTAAATGGGGAAAGTATTATTCTTGAAGTCGATGAAGGAAAATTTAAAGGTATAAAAATGGGTTTTGGTGTTGATGGTAGTAAAAATAATTCTGACCCCAGTGTTTACAATGAAGATGAGCCGCTAAGTATTTATAAAGGAATGCATTGGAGCTGGAATACAGGTTATATTTTTATGAAACTGGAAGGTAAATTTGATAGTGATACTACAGCAAATATTCTTTCACAAGATTACTTGTTTCATACCGGCTTAAACGAACTTTATACTACAGCAACCTTCAATAAAAATTTTCAGCTAAAAGGAAATGAAACTACTGTAATTAATTTTAGCATTAATGCGAATAAAATGTTTCATGGCACCAATGAATCTATCGACTTATCGACTGAAAGTTTTACACACACAACCGGAAATATACCATTGGCTACAAAATCCAGAGATTTATTTATACAATCTATAACAGTTGAATAAAACATTATTTATACTATTTTTTGGCCTTACGTTTTTTTTCTTTTCATGCAGAGAAGACAACCCAGCAGATATTTCTTTAAACCAACCTTATCTGTTGCAATATCCGGCTGGTTTTGAAGCTATGAATTTTCCTGAAGGGAATGAACTAACTAATCTTAGAATTGCGTTAGGTAAAAAACTTTTTTTTGACAAAAGGCTTTCAAGAGACAGTACTGTATCGTGTGGCTCGTGCCATTTTCAACAACATGCATTTGCCGATTTTAATAATTTAAGCACTGGAATTGAAAATCGTAAAGGTTTTCGAAATTCGCCAACTTTAGTCAATTTAGGGTATCATCCTTATTTCTTTTTCGATGGTGGGGTACCCACATTAGAACTACAAGTTTTAGCCCCCATTGAAGATGTGAATGAAATGGATTTTTCAGTGCCTGCTGTAATTGAACGATTAAAAAATGACGCTGAAATTCAGCAGTTATCACAACTGGCTTATGACAGAAACTTCGACCCCTTTGTGTTAACGCGTTCCATTGCAGCTTTTCAGCGCACTATGATTAGTGGCAACTCACGTTTCGACCAGTATTATTATCAGGGTAAAAATTCAGCCTTAAACGATTCTGAAAAAAGAGGTATGAATTTATTTTTCAGTAATAAAACTAATTGCAGCACCTGTCATTCAGGTTTTAATTTTACCAATTATGAATTTAAAAATATAGGCTTGTATGAAATGTATGCCGATTCAGGCAGAACGAGAGTTTCATTAAACACGGCAGATAGGGGCAAGTTTAAAACACCAACTTTGCGTAACATTGCCGTTACTGCACCCTACATGCACGATGGCAGCATAAATACTTTGGAAGAAGTAATAGAACATTTTAATTCGGGCGGGAAGAATCATGAAAATAAAGATGCGCTAATTAAACCTTTAAATCTTTCACAAACAGAAAAAACTGATTTGGTAAATTTTTTAAAAGCCTTAACCGATGAAGAGTTTTTAAATAACCCTTCATTTAAACCGTAATAACAAAAATCATTAAACAATTCAATGATAGTCTTTGTAAATTTGTAGTATGAAAAGGTTTACATTTTTTATTACTTCTGTTGTTGCGCTTCTATTTTTTCTGCAAGGTTGTAAACCCGATTTGCCTGAATTGCCAATATCTGATGAAGGCTGGATTTATAATCCTGAACCGGTAGCGTTTCCAAAACCCGATTTTTTTCCGGCTCCTGCTATACCTGGCGATAATCCTTTAACTAAACAAGGTATAAAATTAGGCCGATTACTTTTCTATGACCCCATTTTGTCGGGCGATAGTTCATTAGCTTGTGCAGGCTGCCATCATCAACAAAATGCTTTCGTAGATTTTAATAATCGTTTTAGCACCGGAATAGACGGCATAAAAGGCACACGTAACTCAATGCCTATGTTTAATTTGGCATGGGCTAAAAGCTATTTCTGGGATGGCAGAAGTGCCACATTAGAGCAGCAAATTTTAGTGCCTGTAGAAGACCCTATTGAAATGCACGAAACATGGCCTAATGCATTGCAAAAATTATCTCGCCATAAAGACTATCCTAAATTGTTTTTTGAAGCTTTTAATACCAAAGAAATAACTAAAGAGCATGCCGCAAAAGCAATGGCTCAATTTTTAAGAACTATTGTTTCTTCTAATTCTCGATATGATAAATATTTACGAGGCGAATTGTTTGGAACCGGGCAAGAGTTTACTGAAGAAGAAGAAAGAGGTATGGAATTATTTTTAAAAGAACCCGCAATGGTTAATGGTGGTGCCGATTGTTTTCATTGTCATGATTTAGGAAATAATTTATTTCAGAATGTAAACGTTAACGACCAGTTTAGAAACAATGGTCTGCAAGAAGCTGCTACAATAAATGACTTTGCGGATAAGGGTAGGGGAGCCATTACCGGAAACCCAAATGATTACGGCAAATTTAAAGCACCTTCGTTAAGAAATCTTTCTTACACAGCACCTTATATGCACGATGGACGTTTTCAAACTATAGATGAAGTAATTGAGTTTTATAATTCAGCTCCGAAAAACTCTCCTAATTTAGACCCAATTATGAGTACTCATAGAAATTTTGGTGGACTTAATCTTTCAGAAGCTGATAAGAAAGCATTAAAAGCGTTTTTGTTAACGCTAAATGATGAAACGCTTTTAACCAATCCAAATTTTTCTAAACCTTAACTTACTGCTTACGAACCCAATTTTCTGTTCTTCCAAGCAAAGAAAACCCTATATAACCTCTTACATCAAGGCTATTTTTGTCTTTAAGAGTAATATTACATTTATAAGTTTTACCGTTATTGGGGTCATAAATTGTACCGTTTTCCCAAAAGCCTTCTTTAGTTTTTTCAAAGCCTTTCATAATTACCAAACCGATTGCAGGAGTATTTCTTTTTGATGGGTCTGGATTATTCTTATCTACTTTTGGTTTTCCATTTTCCAAAGGTTCTTTTAACCAGTGCACTTTGCCATAAACTTTTCCATCTTTTTCAAAAAGAATTAGTGTGGCATCTTTTGCGCCATTATACCACTCGCCTAAGATTTCGTTATTTACAGAATTGAAAGAACATAATGCAGCTACTATAAACAGCAAAAACAACTTGTTAAAAAATATGCTTTTCATAAAAGTATTTATTAAAGAATTATTGTTTTATTAATCTTTTCGTTACAGAATCACCATTATCAAATTCAATATTTATTAGGTAGCTGCCTGTAAATAAATCAGAAATATTTTCAGAATAAACAGAAAAATATGCCTTAGGTTGAAGCGATTTTATTTTTTTACCTGATAAATCAAAGATGATAACAGATTTAATATTGGAAAATGTATTATCGTGCTGAATATTTAATAGGTTTTCTACAGGGTTGGGAAAAATATTGGCTTTGCTATTGTTATAAATTATCTCATCTATAGAAACTGTTGAATTGCAGGTTGCATTCTTTAAAACCTGATTAAAATCTATACAATCTACTAATTCAGGATAATCAATAAAAGGATTTCTGTTGTTTTGTAAAGTGTATATATATTCATGTTTGGCTTTTTCAAAACCATCGGGTAAATCGTTAAAATGCCATTGAATAAGCGTATTGACATCTTGTTCTAAGGCGCGTGTGTTGGTTAAGTTGAAGAATCCCCAGTTGCTTCCTCCTTTTCCATTGTAGCAAAGTATTTGATAAAAAATAGCCCGGGCAATGTCGCCTTTTTTACTGTCTGTAGGCTCGAAAACTGTAACGTTATCTGCATTTTTACCTAATCTGCAATCTAAAAATGTAGTAGAAGGTGTAATAACATTTCCGAATGCGTAGTTAGATCTGAGATTGTTTACATTATTCAAATTTGTTAGCGCTAAATTATGATAATCGGCACCTTCGGCAGTAGCAACATCACCTCCTGTAGGCATCCAGCTACGTGGCATTAAATGCTCTCGGCTATAACCAATGTCAGTAAAACTAAATGGTGGTGTGTAAGTTTTAATTTCCCCTGAGTATTCACAGGTAACAGCTTTTTGACTATTAACAGTATCGCGCTCAAAAATTACAGGCACTACTAAGCTGCCATATTGACTATAAGCCACCAAATTGTGGCTATTGATTAGCTGGGTTAATTGCGCAGCAAAATTTGAGGTGTTATGATTTATGCCGGAATAATAATTATTAACCTGTGAACTTGCTGAAACAACATTTTCAGAAAGTGGGTTATCTTGTTTATAATTAATATTAGCCCCATTGCCATTATAAGCAAACACTGAAAAATAATAAGTAGTATTTTCTTCAATTTCTTTTACAATTAAAGAAGCAGCGTTTGAAAAGGAGATTACTTTAGCGTTTCCAACCCCTTGTCCTACTTGATATTCAATGCCATCTTGTGGTGTAAAAGAAATGGGAAACTTACTTTTTAACACGAGAAAACCATTTGCTTGAGAGGGCTGAAAGCTTAGGATTAAACTATAAGCTCTAATGGCGCTGAAGGATAAATCAGTGGGTTGTTGCTGAGGTTCGTTTTGAGCAAAAGAAGAAAATGAAATACATGCAAATGCTAGGTAGGTAATTATTCTCATTATAGTAATTATTGTATAAAAATAGTGGTATGTAATGATATTATTTTACAGCCTTCAATAAAACAATATAAGTCGGAAAATGATCGCTGTAGCCACCCATATAAGTACTTCCAACAAAAGTTCTTAGTGGATAACCTTTGAACCTGCCGGCTTGTTGCAGCATATAGTTCTGTTTAAAGATATGTGCATCTTTATAAAATAGTCCTGTTTGTTCTTTATTCAAGAAAGCTTCAGAAATAATTATTTGGTCAAACAAACTCCAGGTGTCGTTCCAGGCTAATGTACCAATGCCTTTTTTATACAAATCAGTCCAAGGATTGAATAAGCCGCTAACCTTTACATCTTCCGATTTTCTCTTCGCATTTAGCACTTTGGTTACACTCGCATTATTGGGGTTATCATTCAAATCGCCCATAACAATAATCTTCGAGTTTGGATTTATTGCTGTTAAAGAATCAATTTTATGTTTACAAACAGCTGCCCCAAGTTCTCGTAATGGACTTGTTTTTTCTTCGCCACCTCTGCGTGATGGCCAGTGATTAACAAAAATATGTATCAGTTCTCCCATGTATTCGCCAGAAACAAATAAAATATCTCTGGTATAGTATTCATAATCAGTACTGTCTTTATTATAAATAGGTACTAAAAGCGATTCACTGTTTTTAACTTTAAAATATTTAGGATTGTATAATAGTCCTACATCTATGCCTCTTGCATCTTTCGAATCATAATGTACAATTTGATAAAATTTGTCTTTTAACTTTGGCAGGCTCACCAAATCTTCCAATACACTTCTGTTTTCAATTTCTGCAACTCCTAAAATAGAAATACCATCAGGTGATTGTTCCTTGCCCATTTCTGACAACACTTGCTCTAATTTTGAAAGCTTGTCTTTATAAATTGCACCAGTGTATTTATTTGCACCCAAAGGTGTAAAATCTTCATCATTAACATCGGGCTGATTAATGGTGTCGAAAAGATTTTCCAGATTGTAAAAACCAATTAAACCTACTTTGTATTGTTGTTGTGCAGTTGCAGAAGCTATTGAAAAAACAATAAAAAAGAGAAAAAATGAAATGTGCCTCACTAAAAACAAAATTTATACAAAACTAATGATTCTACAGTGCTGATAGGGCGTTTTAAGGAATAGGTAGGTTAAGAAAATGTAATTTTTAGATTTCGTTGAAACTATTAATTACTATTAAAATTTTAAAAACAAAAATCCTCCATAAGATCGTGGAAGTCTTATGGAGGATACTAAAATTCAGGCTTATCAAATTATCTTTATTCCTTTACAAGCCTTAATGTTTTTAATTCGTTATTACTTTCTAAACGAATCATATACACACCGGAAGCCAGATTAGAAATATTTAAGTTTCTTTCAACAACATGAGTATTAGAGTAAGCCTGTTCTTTGTATAGAACTTTACCCAAAACATCAGTAATTGATATTGATAACTGCTTTGAGTTTTTCAAAATCCCTTTAATAACTACCTGATGCATAGCCGGATTAGGTACTAAAGTGAAAGAGTTTAAACTACTAAGCTCCTTAATACCTGTTGGCTCGCAAACCTCAGTTTCACCCGCAATAAATACTTCAACCGGATTTCCGAAAGCTGTACACGATTGATTTATTGAAGGGAATGAGGCAGGTAGTGGTGGAATTCTGAATGATATGCTTACATAACTACTATCAGGAGGAATGGTTGCTGAACTTCCCGGAACGGTTACAATTTGGTCAACACCGTTTAATGCAGAACAAGAGTCAGCACTAACAAATATGTCAAAGTCCGGAACATTGAATGTTAGTGGTCCCGTACCAATATTATTCACTATAAATGTCCAGGTGCCATTAGGGTCTCCTGCAAACAAACTGGTAAGTTGAAGGCAAGGCAAGGTACCACCCAACAAAGAAGTTAATAACTGTTGGTCAATATCCAAATCGACCCCGCCCGGTGTTCCTAGTAAGTTTTCAGTTAATTGTCTAATTAAGTCTAAAGTGTCTCCATTAGGATAAACGCCCATAAGAGTATCTACCTTCCAATCTAAATTTGTGGAGAATGTAGGGCAAATTTGTCCATCAGGGCGACAACCATTTAACGTATCCCATACTAACGGCTCGCTTACAGGATTTTCAATAATAAATGGCGTGAAATAGTAACTGCCGGTTGGAACATTTGGACAAAGATTTGTAAATGAATAATTGCCCGATGCATCGTTTGCTTGCCATACTCTGTTTAATGCTGCAGCGGCATCTGCTTCAGCCTGAGAAGTAATTGGGCCATCAGCAACAGCGGTCAAGCCCCATGCAACAGTATTATTGGGCGATACTGTAACACCGGAAACTTCGAGGTTTAAAATTCCTGAACAACATAACGTGTCAACATTTACCGGTTCAGCACTACCAATAGCACATTCAATACAATTTACGTTTCCTGTAATTGTTTGGGTGCAACCTATGCTGTCAGTAATTATTACTGTCCAAGGCGTATTATTAGGAATAGATTCACCATTCTGATTAGGTGAGTTAGCTGCAATATTATAACCGCCCCCTGCGCCCCCTGTAGTACTACTTAAGTTTACTACCAACTCATCAAGATTACAACTGTAGATGCCTGTTGAACCTGTAACAGGCAAAAGCTGTGTAAAGCTTACTCCCGTAAGAGTGCTGCTACAGCCATTTGCGTTGGTGAATTTAGCGGTGAAGAATGCAGTTCCTGTTATAGTTTGAGATTGAGCTTCTGTGGGTGTTAGGGGAGTTCCTAAGGTGTTATTTCCTAGAAACCAAACAAAAGAACCGCTTTCAGTGCTAATAGAATCTTCCAAAGCAGTAAGATTTGCAGTTGTTCCGTCACATAAAAACTTAGGGGCAACCGGAGTTAAAACAGTATTTTCATTTACTTCAAAACTGAAAGATGTGGTTGCTACACATCCGGAACTATTTTCAAATACAGTATAAAAAGTGTCTTGCTCAGTTGGAAACTGCATTACTGCCTGCATTGCATTTAATAACACACCACCATCTGCGGGGTTCCCATTATACCATTCAAAGGTCCCTGCATCTGATGTAATTTGACTTTCTAATGATACTAAATCTACAGTATCGCCTACACAAATTGGGGCAGGTGTAAAGGTATTAAGAACAGGAGCATCATTAACATTGTAAGTAATATTAGTACTTTCAAAACACCCTGTTAAGAAACTTGTAAATGTTGCTGTATATGCAATACCATCTTCAACAAATATAGAATCGGGTGTTGTAATTGTATTGCCTGATGCACTCCAAACCCATGAACCGTTTTCAGATGAAATTGAATTTTCTAAAGCTGTTAGATCAACTATTTCATTAGAGCAAACGGGGCCTTGTTGCGATAGTTGATTCAAAGCCGGTAATGGATTAATATTGAAATTGATACAAACTCTGTTGATACAGCCTGAATTGCTATTAGTGAAGAATGTACAATACTCATTATTTCCAGAGGCAGGTATTACTTCTGTGGCTTGAGACTGAGTTAATTGCGTTCCGCCCAAATCAGGATTTCCTTCATACCATACAAATGTACCGGGTTCTGAAGTAATTCCGGCCTCTAATGTAGTTAAATCAAATGGTTGACCATCGCACGATGAAGGGTCAACAGCAGGTGTTGCCAAAGCAGGCAGAGCATTTACTGTAAAGTTTACACATGTATATGCCGGACAGCCACTTTGTGCATCAGTAAATTCAACACAATATTCTGAAGCCGAAGGTGTAGGTTGCTGAACTGCAGCAATAGCATCTGGCAATCTTACAGCATTATTATTGGTTTGCGGGTTTCCGCGATACCATACAAACGAACCTGCACTAGTAGTTACGTCAGAATTAAAATCTAGTAAGTTTACTACTGTTCCCGCACAAATAGGTGCAGGTGGTGTAATTTGATTAATTGAAGGTGCTGTAGTAGGAGCAACACTTACAGCTAACGAAGCAGTACAAGCTGCATCATCTGCCGATTCAAATAATGCCCAATAGGTAGCATTGCCATTAACAGTAACAATTGTATTGTTTATTAAAGCACCACCATTTTCGGGGTCATTATCATACCATGAAATACTACCATTAATATTTGAAGTAGGGCTTAAAATATTTAAGTCAATAGTTTCACCTTCACATACTGTAGGTAATGCAGCAGGTGTAAGCTGAATTTGAGGTAATAAATTTAAAACAATCGGTTGCCCGGCATCCGGGCAAGAAGGGCATATAGTTGGAAAACTAACCCCATTGTAAAACAAATTAAAGGTGTAATCTAAATCTGCACCAAAAATTAAATTACCTGAAGCTTCAATTACTGTTGTAGTACCTCCGGGGTCAATAGTAATATTGTTATTACTTAAGTTTAGAGATTGAGTGGTTGCACCGGAATATGTAACCAAAGGCCCGGTAACAGCATCAATGGCATTTGGCTGTCCAAAACCTGTATTTCTCTGTTGTACTGTTAAAGTAGCTCTATACGAGGTTACTCCATCACAAAATGTTATTGTTGAGGGTACATTAATACTTGCGCTTCCACTTCCAAAAACAGCACCCACTGAAAAACTTCCCGATGTGTTGTAAGCTAATGTGTTATTTGGAATATTTAAAGAAACAAAAGGTATAAAGTAATGTGTGCCCGATTGAAATACTGTACCATCATTTACAAAAGAAGGCACATCAGAAGCTGTATAAGGCCCCAAAATTCTGTTATCGTTTATGGCATCTTGTATGGCTTGCTCTAAATCATTAAATGGATTAACGGTAGTATAAGCGTAGCCTAAAGAATAATCGGCAGCAGTATTAGCATTTGTAAAAGGCAATTCAAATTCTTCCCCAAAACAAATATCATTGTCAGCAGGGGTATTGCCTACGCCTGCTGAACTGTTACAAGCAGCACCCGGACACTGAATAACATAAGTTCCTGAGGTTGAACAGCCCAAAGGTGCACCCGGAACGTTTACCGTGTAATTTACCGATACATTTCCGTCACCAGGCGTTGGGTTAGTTGTAGGACTAAATAGAATGTTTAAACCATTACATAAATCAATAGGAGCAACATTACAGTTAAATGGTGAAGGTGTAAAATCAGTACCAATTACCGGAACCGGATAAACGTTTACAGAACCTTGTGCATTTAATTGAGAAACTGTTGAAGGAGATGCGTCTTCTAACAAACAAGTTATTGCAACTGAATAGTTTTGTAAGTCGGCTATACAGCCATCGGGAGTACTGGTTGTATGGTTATAATTTAAAGTATTTGCACCTTGAATTGCAACACCATTAACAAACCATTGAATACTATAATCCTGATTCAATATCCCTTGGTCAACTGTTGCCGATAAATCTATTGAAGTGCCTGCGCACACTTCTGTAGCTCCTGCCGGTACTGTAATAGTTGCAGTTGAAAGGTTAGGGCAAAAAACATCGTTACAGTCATTCACAAAAGAACCTAACGGTAAATTACAATTAGCGTCTTCAGTATTAATAACATTAATTGAAACCTGGTTGCCATTGGTAAATGGTCCCATTTGATAGGTTCCTGCCGAAACTGCTTGCAAAGCTGAACCGTCTGAGGCTTCAATAATATAAGAAGCGGCTGAACCTGGAGCAAATTCAATATCTACATAGTAATTGTATGTGTCATTTGAATTACAAACTACCGTTGCTGTTGCTGTTGGCTGGTCGCAATTCCCTGAACATTGCATAATGCTTGGAATGGTAACATCACAAGCAGCCAGCCCATTAGACACGGTAAAATCTATTTGTTGACCGTCTAACGCAAAGTTGCCAATAACTTGTGCAGTACCGGCATTTCCATTTACTAAAAACGATGGGCAACGTGGCGCAGCAGTAATAATACAAGGTTGATTTAAAATGTTTAACTGCCCGATAGCCGGAAAAATAGTAACTGTAATGGTATTGGTGGTTTGTCTGCAACCTGAACGAGCTGTAGCTCCGTCATCAGAAAGCACACCTTTTACATAGTAGGTTATTGGTGCACAGGTATTATTTGCAGGTAAAGGAAAATTTAGTGTTCCAGTTCCAGCGCCTAATACGATACCCTGATTATTATAAGGATTAAAATTAGGGTTAGTGCTATATAGCCATAGTAAATCCTGACCGCATGAAGATGAGAGAGGCAAAACTGAACCGCTACTAACTAAATCAATACTGCTTCCTGAACAAAGCGATTGATTGTTTTGAGGTGAAGTAACAGTTCCAACTGAAGGAGAAACATCGGTTACGGTTACATTAATGTTAAAAGTTGGCCTTTCAGTAGCTCCTGAAATATAAACATAATAAGTTCCGGCAGATAATGAACGGCAAACATTCAATGGCTGCCCACATGAACCGGCTTCAATAACTGCTCCAGGTGCTAAAGTTTGTCCCGGAGTAAAAACTGCTTGGTTAGTAAAAGGATTTACTGAAGATCTTCCTGGGCAACTTACACCACTTAACAACGCAATATTGTAGTCTCCGCTTCCTCCCCAACTTGCCATATCTATTGAAACCTGATTACACGAATAAGGTAATTCTATTGCATACCATGCTGCAGCAGGCGATTCAACACCACAAGGAACAGGTAAATTATTTGAAGAATTGAAAAACATAGTGCCATCAATAGCAGTACTGCATAAACAACCACTTGCTGTACCGGTAACTGTTCCTCCGCTGCCGGTTAAAGGAATAGTTCTTGTATCACCGCAAAGAAATCCTGATTGATAGGTAGAAACATCGAAACAATAATTTCCTCTTGCACCATCAGCAGGAGCAACCTGCAGGTAATATTGAATATTGCTTAGTGATACACCGGAAGGAGGTATGATTTGTGATACAGTAGGAATAGTTCCGGCTAAACCATAAAATTGATTTCCAATCATGGTAACATTGTCCAGACATATAGCATTTTCCTGAGCAAAATTGTTGCTTTGTGTTGGCGCAGGTTGAGTACAATCTATATTAATGTTTACTAAACCTCCTGCACTACCCGCTATTTCAGCATGAATAGAAATGTTAGGATTAGGTACTCCATTGGCTTTATTAGGCCAGTCAATCCATCTGAAAACTAAAGAACCATCATAGTTTGGCACAACATTATATGGATTAGGTTGTGTAAGCCATACGTCATTTGTATTGCTGCCGCCAAAGCAACTTAAATCTGAAACACCTGAACTTGTTGTTGAACCTATGCTACTAAAGCAAACGTTTTTACAGTTCTGAATATATGGTGTAAGCACAATTGCCTGATTACAGTTATCTGGCAAGACACTTAAACTTTCAGGTTGCAATTCGGGGCATTGAGCCTTCAAATTGAAGAAAGCGGCCGAAATAAAAAAAATTGTTGCAAAAAGTTTTTTCATAAAAGTTGGTTGTTATTTTAGTTTAATTTAGAAACTCGAAAATAAACGAGCATTTCAAATATAGCGTTTCTAACTAAAAGTATTACACGTTTGGAAAAATAGAAAAAATACCTTTTTTACATAATTACAAACTGAACTTTTTGACTAATAGAAACATTTAAAGTTTCTGATTGTATTTTAGTAAAAATTTATTTTATGAGCGTAGTAAAAACCACTGATTCTGAATTTAAAACCCTATTAGCAGAAAACGAGAAAGTAGTTGTAAAGTATTATGCTGATTGGTGCGGCTCTTGCAGGTTGTTTTCTCCAAAATTTAACAGATTGTCTGATGATGAACGTTTCAAAGACATAGTTTTTTTAGATGTTAATGCTGAACAAAATGCAGAAGCAAGAAAAATAGCGGGCGTTAGTAACTTGCCATTTTTCGCAGTATTTAAAAATGGAAATTTAATTGAAGGTGCCACTACCTCAAAAGAAGAATACTTAGTTGAAATGCTACAAAAATTGAATTAATGCAAATTCCGGTTATTAAAAAAATCGTAGAACTCTACACCATTGAGCAGTTAAAAGTTGCTGAAGAGAATTTATTAAATGAAACACCCCTTGGAATTGAAATAGAAGGGAAAGATGAAGGTGAAAAGCTAACACATATTTTAGCTGCAATTTTTATTAAAGAATATATGCTTCAGCATGGAGCCGATTATCCATCAGCATTGCGAGCATATACTCTAAAGGTAAGAAGCTCCATCAGTTAATTTTATTTTCAAAAAATGTGGCTAAATTGAAGTGGTTTATGAATCACTTCAATTATTATTTCAATTTTTTTAGAGACTGGTTTATTGGTAATAGATTAGCCGAAACCAATGATGCAATAAAGAAAATAAAATTTAAAATAGCTTTTAATGTTTATTTTTTATTTGCACTAATTTCTTTTTTATATGTGCCCTACCTGCTAAGCCCTGAATTATCAAAGCAATTTTATATTGCAACCATTTCAATAGTTATAAATTCAGGCTTATTACTTCTACTTAAGTTCCGCGATACTTTGAAAACAACCGCTTACATACATCTTGTAAGCATGTTTTCGCTTATTGTTTTTCAAATGTACTACTCACAAGGTAATATAAGTTTTGTAACAGTAAGTTGGCTTGTTGTTGCCTCAATTTTCAGTTTCTTTTTATTAGGAAGAGTTGCCGGTTTTGTGGTAATTGTTTTTTCATTTATGGTTGTTTCATTTTTTACTTATCTGAAATACAATAACTACAATTTTCCTGAATACAAATTAAATGAACAGACCTATTATTTAGGTGTATTCATTAGCCTATCACTTGTATTTGTATTCATCTATATCATGGTTGATAATTTTACCAAGTATAATTCTCAGCTCATAAAAAGCCTATTTGATTCAGAAAAAAGACTAACAACAATTTTAGAAAATCTGCCAGGCAGTGCTATATATATTTATGAGAGGAGTTTTTTCTTAAATAAAGAATTTGTTAAGGTTTTTGGCTATACAGAAAAAGATATTGTTTCCATAGAAAATTTAAAGGAACATCTTTTTCCAGATTTTTTGACAAATGAGAAATCTATTTTCGAAAACTACTATCACGATAAAAAAAATGTTTCAGAAAAAGTATTCAGTATAAAAACTAAAACCAACGAAGTTAAAAGTGTCGAAGTAACTTTTCATTTTGGGCATGAGTACGAAATAATACTTTTTAAAGACATTACAGACCTTCGCTTAAAAGAAAAAGAATTAGCAGAATCAAACTTCTTTCTGAAGAATTTATCTAGTGCTATTCCACATATAATATTTTTATTCGATTTAGAAAAGGGAGTAAATAATTATTCCAATTCAGCTATCTATAAAATTTTAGGTTATACACAAGAAGAACTAAGTAAGAACAATATCTTTGATTTAGTTCATCCTGACGACTTACCTAAGATTAAGAAACACATTAGTTATTTGCTAACACTTAAAAATGATGATACCACAGAACTTGAATATAGATTGAAAAATAAACAAGGTAAATTCTTATGGATTAGAAGCACACACAAAATTTTTAAAAGAGATAATAGTGGTATTCCTAAACTTGCAGTAGGAATAGCAGAAGATATTACAGATAAAAAATTTGCTGAAACACAATATAAAGATGTTAGTGAGAGATTGTTATTAGCCACCAGTGCTGTAAATTTTGGCGTTTGGGAATGGGATTTGATTACAAATACATTTTACTGGGATGATGCTATGTATAATTTGTTTGAAGCTACAAGAAAAAAATATCCTAATCCTGTAGATGCCTTTCAGGATAGAGTACACCCCGAAGATTATGAATTTGCCTGGATTGGCATTGAAGAAGCTTATAAAAAGCAGGAAAAGTTTGAAAATACTTTTAGAATTATTTTATCTGATAACTCCATAAAATATATCCGGGCGGCTTATAAATTTTTTAAAGATGCTAATGGAAATCCTATAAGAGCTACAGGTATTAATTATGATATTACTGAAGATAAGCGCACAGAGATTATTCATAAAAACAACAATCTGTTGTTAAATGCAATAAACATCAACAGCAATAAATTATTTTATGAAGAGGATTTTAATAATGCTATTAAAAATCTTCTCGAAGATATTGGTTCTAAAATAGCCATAGATGAAATTTTTATTTGCAATTATAGCAGCGAAGAAAATAATGATTTAGCTATAAATTTTTCGTGGCATTCTAAGCTCAATAATGTTACAGGCGAGCCTGTTAATGAAAATGAAATTTTTAAAAGCTGTTTAAAAAGCAAAATGCTTTCAAAACTTGAAGAGTTAAAAGATGGCTCTATTTTTAAAATAGATAATTATGACACCAAAGATGCCGACCTCACCATGCTTGAAGTGAAATCGGTTATAATTATTCCAATATTTGTTGTAGGAAACTTCTGGGGAGTTATTGTTATGAAAAGTAGTTCCCAATATAAATTTTGGGAACAATACAATGATAGTATTTTCAGCAACCTTGCCAATACAGTTGGAACAGCAATTGCGCAGAACCGATATAAAGAATATTTAAAAGCTGAAAAAGAAAAAGCAGAAGAAGCACTAAAAACCAAAACTGATTTTCTTGCCAATTTTTCTCATGAAGTAAGAACCCCATTGAATGCTATTAACGGCCTCACCAATTTAATTGCAGAAGAGGAAGTAGCAGATGGATTAAAACAAAAAATAAATTTATTAAAGTATTCTACTGAAAATCTGAATTTTTTAATCAATGATATTTTAGACTTTAATAAAGTTGATTCTTATAATGAGCCCATTAATAAAGAATTTTTTAGCCTGCATGAATTATGTAAAGAAATAATTAATTACACTACCTATTGGGCAGAAAGGAGAAATATCAAAATCTTTTTAGAAATAGATAATATTATTCCCAATACAATTGTAGGCGATAAAAACAAACTGAAACAAATACTCAATAACCTTATTGCAAACAGTATTTACAATACTCAACAAGGCTATGTGAAACTTTCATTAAGCTTTAATAAACAAACAAAAACGCATACTGAAATCTTATTTTCTGTTGAGGATACTCGTAGTGATAATGATAGCGAATCATATAATGCATCTCTTTCTGTATCAGAAGGTACAAATAGTAATAATGATTTTTCCATTAAAAACATCAATTTACCAATTACACTTAAAATTATAAATGTGTTAGGAGGAAAAATATATTTTGACAAACCTACATCAAAAAGTACGTCATTCAATTTTAAATTAGTTTTTGAAAATAATATAGATAGAATAGTTTCAACAGAAAAAGAAATTTCTATTAGTAATTATAATTTTTCGGGTAAAAAGTTTTTATTAATTGAAGACAATGAGATTAATGCTTTAATAGCAGCAAAATTTTTAACTTCGTGGGGTGCACAAGTAAAAGAAGTATCAAATGGTAAACAAGCTATTGATATTCTTATGAACGAATACTTTGACATGATTTTGCTCGATATATTTATGCCTGAACTGGATGGTTACTCTACAGCAAAAAAAATCAGAGCATTTACTGATTCAAAAAAAGCGAATATTCCTATTATTGTTATTACTGCTTCAACATCAGATGAAATAAGTAAAACTATAAATGAAAGTGGAATTAATGATTTTATTATCAAGCCATTCCAGCCTAAAGAATTAAGAGATAAAATAAGCAAATATCTACCGTAATTAACAAGGCAGTTCTTGTCGGAAATTATTAATTTAAGAAAGTAAAACTTGTAACATTTCATTTGCAAAAACGTTAAAATTAATGTTATGAAATACCTAGATTATAATTGGATTACAGAAGGTCTGCTAGATTTTGAATATAAGAAGTATATGTTGCTTGCTTATCTTCAGGAAGTAAGTAAAAGTTTTGACCAAAGCAAACTTTATCCTTTTTTATCTGACCTTGTTGCACATTATAATAATATTATTCTGCTTAAAGAAAATAAACAACAAGTAAGCAACGGATTTCCTAAAAAAATTTCAAGAATTGATTTGCAAAATTTCAAATTGCATTATGAAAGCATTATAGCAAATGATGAGTATATGGAAGTTATTGAGGAAATAACCAATTATGCTATTCCTTTATTTAAACGACATTTGCAACTAGGCACAGAATTATACGATTTTGTTGAAGATAAAATCAATATTTTTCCGGTTGGTGTAATGCCCATACATAATTCAGAAGGGTATTTATTCATTAAAACCAATCCTAAAAAGGCAACCCAAGTGTTTGAATATACTATTACAATTTTTGAAAGTGCCAATGAAAAATTTAGGGGAATTAAAACGCAATACTTAACCTCATATAAATCATCAACAGCAAATACTTTTGAAAACATTAAGTATTATTTGATTAAAAATTTTAAAAAACTGCCTAACCCGGCTACCTACGCTTTAGAATCTCAATTAGATTTTCCACTTTATGAAACTATTTTGCCCATTGCTAAAAGAGCATTAGTTAAAGAAATATACAAAGACAGTTTTTAGACTTTTTGCAACATTGTTGCGTTAATTGCAATTTGCTATATTTGCAACAAAATTGCATTTATGAGTATAGCATTAGAGAAAAAACTACCCGTTACAGTGTTAAGTGGTTTTTTAGGCGCAGGAAAAACAACTCTTCTAAATCATATTTTACATAATAAGCAAGGATTAAAAGTGGCTGTAATTGTAAACGATATGAGCGAAGTAAATATTGATGCTAAACTTGTAAAAGACCAAAATACCTTGTCGCGTACAGAAGAAAAGTTAGTTGAAATGAGCAACGGCTGTATCTGCTGCACCCTACGCGAAGACTTGATGCAAGAAGTTGAAAAATTAGCAAAAGAAAACAGGTTTGATTATTTATTAATTGAAAGTACCGGCATTTCAGAGCCTTTACCTGTAGCTCAAACTTTTTCATTTGTTGACGAAGAAAATAATATTGATCTATCTAAATTTTCTCGTTTAGATACAATGGTCACCGTAGTTGATGCATTTAACTTCTTCAAAGATTTCAGTAGTGCCGATACAGTTCAAACCAGAAAATTAAATGATGATGATAGAGATAACAGAACTATTGTAAACCTGCTAACCGACCAAGTAGAGTTTGCCAATGTTATAATTCTGAATAAAACCGATTTAGTTTCTGCAGAACAACTACAAGAAATTAAAGGTTTGCTTCATAAGCTTAATCCTTCAGCAAAAATTATTAACAGCAACTTCGGCAAAATAGAACCAAATGAAATATTAAATACTAAGAGTTTTGATTTTGAAAAAGCAAGCCAAAGTGCCGGTTGGATTGAAGAACTGAATAAAGTACATACTCCTGAAACTGAAGAATATGGCATTAGTTCGTTTGTTTTTAAAGATAAAAGACCTTTTCATCCGGAAAGATTTTGGGAATATGTATGCAATTACTGGCCTAATAATGTTATAAGAAGCAAAGGCATTTTCTGGATTGCTTCAAGGCCAAGTCAGGCAATTAACTGGAGCCAGGCAGGTGGCTCATTAAGGGCAGAACCAACAGGAGTTTGGTGGGCCAGTATGAAATTGGCTGAGCGTGTAAAGTACGCCTCTTTTATAGAAAACCAAAAAGAAATAGAAGCTCGCTGGGATAAGCAATTTGGCGACCGTATAAATGAAATAGTGATTATAGGACAAGATTTAGACGAAGTCCAAATTAGACAAGAATTGGAAGATTGTATTTGCACCGAAGAAGATATTCGCTTAATGAATGCAGGCTGGGAGTTTGAAGACGAATGGCCGTTTTAAATAAAAATGCAACCATGTTGCAAAATCAAGGCAATAACATTTATATTTGCAACATAATTGCATTTAATTGAAGGGTTTAATAATTATAATGACTTTTTTTACTTATATAAATATGTTTGCACAAGAAAGTAAAACGTGTAATTATGACATTAGCGGAAAAGTGTTTGATGAGCATGATAAAGAGCCCTTGCTATACGCTGAAATTTATATTAAGGAGCTAAATGTCGGGGCTATTTCTGATAGTGCCGGTAATTATAAAATTGAAAATGTATGCGCAGGTAATTATTCTTTGATATGTATGCATATTGGATGCGAACCCGTTGAAAAAAAAATTTCTGTAACTAAAAATCTAAAAGTAAATTTTGTTTTAGAGCATCATACTGAAGAGTTATCTGATATAGAAATAAATGCTAAAAGACTCGAAGAAGAACTTAGTCAACAAAAAACGTCTTTAAATGAAATTCAGCGAGATATAAGCAGTGGTAAAAATTTAGGCGATGCGCTAAAAGAAATTTCAGGTGTTACTACATTAAATACAGGTAACACTATTGCAAAACCAATAATTCATGGATTATATGGAAACCGAATACTTACCATAAATAATGGAGTACGGCAAGAAGACCAACAATGGGCCAATGAACATGCCCCTAATATTGATCCATTTGCTATAGATAAAATTTCGGTTGTAAAAGGGGCAGCAGCAGTTCAATATGGCAGTGATGCTCTAGGCGGTGTAATATTATTAGAACAACAAGAGCCTAATGCTAAAATTGAAGGCAGTATTTATACTATTGGTAATTCCAACGGAAAAGGTGGCATATTATCAACTACATTGAAAGGTTTTGCGGGAAAAAAGAACCAATGGATATATAAAGTAAATGGCACAATAAAACGTAGTGGCGATTTAAATTCACCAGAATACAATTTATCTAACACTGGTGTTGCCGAAAGAAATATTACATCTTATTTGCAATACAAAACATGGAAGCAAGGATTAACACTTCAATACAGCTTGTTCAATACAGACATTGGAATACTTCGTGCTACTCATATTGGTAATACTACAGATTTGACTAATGCAATAAATAGTAGTGAGCCTTATTATATTAAAGACTTCAGCTACAATATAGAAAGCCCAAGACAAAATATTTTACATCAGGTTTTAAAGGCCGAATACTTTCAACGATTAAAGAAAGGTGGCAAAATAACCTTGCAATATGCTGCACAAATAAATAGTCGGAAAGAATTTGACGTAAGACGTGGTGGCAGGTCAAGTATTCCTGCCTTAGATTTGAACCTCCAAACCCATACAGCCGATTTTGTTTTTCAGAATACAACACCTAAAAAGCTCCACAATAAGGTTGGTTTAAATGCATTCTACCAAAATAACTATAATATTCCCGGAACAGGGTTTAGGCCGGTTTTACCCAACTATGATGCTTACTCTGTTGGAGTATTTCTGTTAGAGCGTTACAAAAAAAATAAATTGGAATTTGAAACAGGTGTCAGATATGATTATAAATTTATAAATGCACAAGTTAATTCCAGAAACAACGAGATAAGCAATGAAACTTTTAGCTTTCATAATATTGCTTTTTCATTAGGTGGCATATTTAATATTAACAAGAATATTACACTTAGAAGTAACATCGGTAGTGCATTTCGCCCACCGAATGTTTATGAACTTTTAAGCGATGGTGTACATCAAAGCGCGGCTAGCATTGAGGTAGGCGATATAAATTTAAATAGTGAACAAAGCCTTAAATGGATTACAACATTAAGTGCCAAAACATTTAAAAATAAAGTACAAATTGAACTGTCTCCATATGTTAACACTATAAGAAATTACATTTTGCTTCAACCCGAACAGCAAGCAAGATTAACAATACGAGGGGCATTTCCTGTGTTTTCATATAAACAAACTAATGCTTTAATTTCAGGCCTAGATTTTGATTTGAAATATGATGTTATAAAGTCAATAGCATTTGCACATCGCACCTCATTTTTATACGGAAGGGATTTGTCAGCAAAAGATGATTTAATATTCATGCCTCCTGTACAGTTTAATAATACTATTACTTTTCAGACGGGAGCAATTAATAAGTTTGAAAATTTGTATTTAACATTCAATTACGTTTCTGTATTAACACAATATTGGTATCCCGAGGGAATAGATTTTACATTACCGCCAAGAGGTTATAATTTATTCAATGTTTACACAGGTATTAACTTGCCATTCAACAATCAGCAATTGTCACTTATATTTCAGATTGAGAATGTATTTAATGTTGCATATCGAGATTATCTGAATCGTTTCAGATACTTTGCAGATAATATGGGTAGAAATTTTTCTATAAAAATTAAATATCATTTTTTACATAAACCCAAAAACAAACTATTATGAAAAAACACTTTTTAAAATTTATGTTGATGGCCACTGGCACACTTATGCTTACCGTTACAGGCTGTAAAAAAGAAGATGGTCATGCCCATGACAACGAGCAAGAGTTAATAACAACTGTAAATGTTGTTTTTACACCTACCGGTGGCGGAACACCCGTAACATTTAGCTTTGTAGATTTAGATGGCGATGGAGGTAACTCCCCCGTTGTTACCAATGGAACTTTAACAGCAAATACTAGCTATACTGTTGCTACTACATTTCTAAATGAATCTGAAACACCTGCTGAAGATATTACTGAAGAGGTAAGAGCTGAAGGCAAGGAGCATCAAGTGTTTTACCAAGTTCAATCGGGATTAAACTTAGGCATTACCTATAATGATGCTGATACTGATAACAGACCTATTGGATTGATAAATACAGCAACTTCAGGATCTGCAAGTTCAGGAACACTTACTGTTACATTGCGTCATGAACCAAATAAAACAGCCGCCAATGTAAGTAATGGTGATATAACCAATGCCGGTGGGGAAACTGATGTTGAAGTAACTTTCAACGTAACTATTCAGTAGAAGTTCTTAAAGACTCTAGTTGTTATAAAACACCGCTAAGTTCTACATCTTAGCGGTGTTTTTGTTTTGGAAAATTTATAAAGTTACTTACCCTTTTACACCTGTTGCTGCCAACATAAAGTAATGTAAATCGGTATTTTTTATAAAAGGAAGTAATTGGTTACTTCCTGCACCATACATAGCTAATTCTACAAAATCTCCGGAATGATTATTCCCTGCCCAACCAATATTGGTATAACTTTTCTGAATTGAAGCGAGCTTCTCAAAAGGTAATTTATAAGGATTATAGTTGCCAACATCAGTTAAATTTTTATAGCTATCTAACAAAGAATAGGCTTCATCTTTTGTTATAGTTATGTTTTGTGCAAATGCTAATCTTTCAATTATTGCATCAGCTGAGTCATTACTTTTAATTCCCTGTAACACCCAATCGTTTGAAAATTGATGTTTCTGAATTTTATCGAACTTATCGTTGGTATCATCTCCATATAATAGAGCAGGATTAGCGTTACCATGGTCTGTAGTAATTATAACTAAAGTATCGGTGTTTTTTTCTGCAAACTTTATTGCAACTGCAATAGATTCATCAAATGCAATTTGGTCATAAATTATTGCAGTAGTATCATTAGCATGTGCTGCCCAATCTACTTTTCCGGCCTCTACTTGCAAAACAAATCCATTTTTGTTGGCACTTAGTTTTTCAATGGCTACTTGTGTCATTTCAGCTAATGAAGGAGTATTCTCTTTTAATGCTGCATCATGTTCTCTGTCAATAGCATATGGCAACGATTTTTTACTGAATACACCTAAAACAGGTTTTTCTTTATCTGCTGATAACATCTCATTTCTGCTTTTTACAACTTTATAGCCACTTTTAACATATTCTCCGAAAACATCTTTTTTGTCATCTCTTAAACTTGCATCGAAATATTCAGTACCTGCGCCCATCATAACATCAAACCTTAAAGGCAAGTATTGTAAAGCAATTTCCGGCTGGCTGTTTCTTGAATCGTTATTTACACAAAAACCTGCGGGAGTAGCATGGGTTATAGGCACAGTGGTTACACAGCCTACAGCTTTACCTGCATCTTTAAACTTTTGTAAAATAGGTTTGTATTTTTCGCCATTTAAACCCACATTTAATGAGCCGTTTTTTACCCTGAAACCACCGCCCCATGATGAGCTTGCTGCAGCAGAATCAGTTACTAAAGAACTTGCAGAAGCAGTGTCCATTAATGCCCTGTAAATTTTATTTTCTTTGTAAAGCTGAATCCAATTACTGTGTTTGCCAAGCTTACGTTTCATTAGTAAATCGGCCATGTTTAATGTCCCTGAGCTCATACCATCGCTCACTAAAAAAATAATATTCTTTGCAGTTTTACCTTTCCATTCTTCGGGCTTGTAAAATGTATCGTTAGCAAAAAGCTTTTCTGGCGAAAGTAATGAAGCTCCTACACCTGTTATTGCAGCATTTTTAAAAAAGTCTCTTCTTTTCATTAAATAGTTATTTTTTGTTTGTTGTAAAGCTGTAAATAATACGTTAATCGAACAATATTGCAATGTTAAAGAATTTTGAGGCTTTTTATGAACAAAATATATGTTTCATTATTATACAGCAGTAAACCGACTAAAATGAAAAAAACACTTGCTACAATTTCATTGATTATTTTTTTGATAACTTATTTTTCTGAATATTCTTACAACAGTTCCGGTAACCCACCTGATGCAAGAACGGGTGCTCCCGGAGAATCTACTTGTTCAGCAGCAGGCTGCCATACAGGAAATGGAAACCCAAATAATAATAGCCTCGGACTTCTTCAATTTAATTTTAATAACAACAGTACAACTTATGTTCCCGGGCAAACCTATACCATAACAATTACCAATACTGCTACAAATGGCTCAAATACCAGATATGGGTTTCAGGCTACTTCTTTAAATGCTGCTAATAATTTTGTTGGAACATTTGCAGTAATAAATACATCGACAACAGGAACAAGTAGTTCCGGAGGCAGAACCTATATTGATCACAGAAGTGCAACTGCTTCAGTAAATAGTTGGACTTTTCAATGGACAGCTCCGGCCCAAGGCACAGGCAATGTTACCTTTTATGTAATTACAGTAACTGCAAATAATAATTTTAGTGATTCCGGTGATTTGGTTTACAGAGATGAGTTTGTAATTACCGAAGCCCCCTCAACGCCACCTGCGCCTGTACCTAACTTTACAGCCAATAAAGTTTCTGCCTGCATTTCAGAAACTATTACATTCAATAATAGCTCATCAGGCAATATTACAGGTTATGAATGGAACTTTGGTAGTGGAGCTACTCCGCCAACTGCAATTGGTGTTGGTCCTCATCAGGTTAGTTACAGTACTTCAGGGCAAAAAACTATTTCATTAACTACAACAGGGCCAGGTGGCAGCGTTACAGAAACAAAAACAAATTTTATTGTTGTTAATAACGCACCCAATGCCTCGGCTGGTAATAATGTGGCTATTTGTGCAGGTAGTTCAACCACATTAGCTGCTACAGGTGGGACCTCTTATAGCTGGAATAACAGTGGTTCATTGTCGAATGCAAATATTGCCAATCCGATAGCTACTCCTAATGTAAATACAACCTACACAGTAACAGTCACCGATGTAAATGGCTGTACTGCCAGCACTCAGGTTACAGTAACTGTTAATGCTTTGCCTAATGTTTCAGCAGGAAATGATGTAACTATTTGCTCAGGAGGCACTACACAGCTTAACGCTACCGGAGGAATAAACTATAGTTGGAATAATAGCAACACGTTGTCAGCTACCAATATTTCAAATCCTATAGCTTCTCCTACCGTAACTACTACCTATTCGGTTACGGCAACAGATGCTAATAACTGCTCTAATACTGCTACCACTACTGTGAATGTATCTACAGCCCTTCAGGTATCAATTTCTAACGATACTACTATTTGCGAAGGAAGTGAGGTGCAACTTTTTGCAGGTGGTGGCAATACATTTGTTTGGAGTAACAGTAATACTCTGAACAATAACTTAATATCTAACCCAATTGCCACGCCATTTGTAGGGCAAACTACCTATACTGTAGATGTTTCCGATGGAATATGTACCGGAAATGCAAGTGTTACAATTACTGTTGAAGAAGCGCTTAATACTTCTGCTTCTAATGATACTGTGCTAAATATTTTTGATACCCCATTTACCATACAATTATTTGCTACAGGTGGTGATAATTTTGAGTGGCAACCGGCAATTGGTTTAAATAATGCATCAATTGCTAATCCGGTATTTAACCCATTCGATTTAGGTGTTACAAGTGATACAAGTTTTACTATTACTTATACGGTCTTAATTTCAAAGGGCGCATGTGAATCTGTGGAAACTGTTGATATAAATCTTACGTACAATACTTTTGTTGGAGTAAATAACTTTTTATATCAAAATATTAATTTATATCCTAACCCTGCTAAAAACATATTGAATATATCTGATGCTCAAAGTATTGGTAGCTACAGTATAGAAGCTATAGCATTTGATGGTAGAAAATATTTATTTCAAATTGAAAACAACTTAAATAGTTTAGACATTAGTCATCTTGCCAAAGGAATTTATGTATTCCGAATATTTGGAGAAAACTTTACATTCCACAAACAAGTATTAGTTGAATAATTAGAATTTTTTTGCTTCTGTACTAAAATATAAATTGACACTTTCGTAGCTATTGCGCTAAATACTATTCAGCTAATTGTTGAAATGTAGATTCATAGCATTGTAATTGCCAAAATGAATCTTAATTTTTGTACAAGTCAATTTTTAAAAAGTAGTTTATGAAAAATAGCCGGTTTATAGTATTGCTCTTACTTATTGGGTTTAAAGCATTTTCACAAGAAAATCATTCGGTAATGATAATACCTTTCGATCCTGATATGTATTTTTCTGACTCTGATGAAATGCTGGCAAAGTACAATAAAAAGAATGTTAAAGAAGTAAGAACACTGTTTCGTTATGGCTTGAATATTAATCTAAATGCCAGAATTATGTCTCAGTATAAAACCACCAATTTGCTTAGCGATTCATCTAATAATGCACTAAACGACTTATCACTTATTTATAAATCTATTGCTTATTTTGGTGACGAACCCATGCCTGTAGAAGAGTTAACTACTAAAGAAGAAGCACCAAAAAAAATGGGCTTTTTTCAAAAGTCGCAAGATGGTAAGGCACAACAAAATAATAATCAGCAAGATTTAAAAATGCCTAAAAAATATATCAATGTGAAAATTCAAAATAAAGAATTGCTTTCTTATCTCTCTGAAAAATACGGGGTTGATTTGTTTCTATTTTGTAATCAGTTTAATCTTGAAACCAATTACCAGCATTGTTTAGACAGAGCTACCAATACTTTTCAGCGCGAGTTAATGGTTCATTATTCACTTTTTGACAAAACAGGAAAACAACTTGCCGGAGGAATTACACAGGCAAATTTTCCATCGAACAGTAACGACATTATGAGCATCATGAAAACTAACTTTCCTCAGCTAAGCGAACAAATGGCAACCCGTTTACCTGGCGCACCACCGGTTCGTTCTATAAAAGAGAATTAAAGTGTTTTGCAGTTTGAAGTATCTGTAACATTCCCTACATTTGCACTCCGTTCTTTTAATATGCCCAGATGGCGGAACTGGTAGACGCGCTGGTCTCAAACACCAGTGATAGCAATATCGTGCGGGTTCGATTCCCGCTTTGGGCACACTTCAGAACTATAAAGTCTTTGCAGATTTCTGTGAAGACTTTTTTTGTTTAAAGTACATTTAAAACCTTCAGAATGAATAAAACCGTTTTTATTACTGGCGCAACATCGGGCATAGGTAGAGCTGCAGCAATATTATTTGCTGAAAAAAAGTATAATGTTATCATTTGTGGCAGAAGGAAAGAAAAGCTTGAAGAACTTGAAAATATGCTTAGCATGAATACTTCTGTTTTTTCTTTGTGTTTTGATGTTAGTAAAAATGAAGAAGTAATTAATGCAGTAGCATTATTGCCTGAAAACTTTAAAAAAGTTGATATTCTGGTTAATAATGCCGGAAATGCTCATGGTCTTGCACCTATTCATGATGGAAATATTAATGATTGGGACCAAATGATTGATATTAACGTAAAAGGATTATTATATGTAAGCAAGGCCCTGCTACCTAAAATGGTTGCTTCTGAAAATGGGCATATTATAAACATAGGTTCAATTGCAGGTAAAGAGGTGTATCAAAATGGTAATGTATATAATGCTTCAAAATTTGCCGTAGATGCTTTGGGAAAAGCAATGTTAATGGACTTAAATGCTTTTGGAATTAGAGTTAGTAATATTAATCCGGGTTTAGTAGCAACCGAATTTTCATTAGTGCGCTTTAAGGGCGATGCCAAGCGTGCCGAAAATGTTTACAAAGGCTACAAACCCCTTTCTGCAGAAGATATTGCAGTAACTATTTATTGGGTTGCTTCGCGCCCCCTACACGTAAATATTAGCGACCTTACCATATTACCAACAGCACAGGCAAGTGCCACTATAGTAAAGAAAAATTTAGCCTGAATAAAATATACCTTGAAATAGCTTAGCACTATGAATGAAACCATAATAGATATTATTGGCTGGCTTGGAGCTGTATTGGTGTTATATGCCTATTTTATGGTTTCAACTAAAAAGTTGGAAGGCGATTCACTACACTTTCAAACGGCTAATATATCGGGTGCGTTATGTTTAATTGTAAACACTTACTATCACCATGCTTATCCTTCGGCAGTAGTAAATGTAATATGGATTGGCATTGCTTTATTTGCTTTAATGAAACGCAATAAGTAGTTGCAACTAAATGTGCTTTTTGTTGTTTGTAATTAAAATTTTCAGACATGTTCGGTTTATTTAAAAGCAATCCAGAAGAAAAATTAAAAAAACAATATCAGCAAAAACTTGAACAAGCCCGCGACCTACAACGCAATGGCGATATTAAAGGGTTTGCAAAACTTACTGCCGAAGCTGAAGATATTATGAAGCAAATAGAAGCACTAAAGAAAAACTAGTATTCTGATGTTTTATATAATTTGTATTTATTGAGTGTGGCTATCTCTATTTTGTATTCGATTGGTTGCTTTTGGTTTTTCAATGTAATATAATATTTACAAGTATCAGCCTTCACAAATGAAATATCATTGTAACGCATCATATAGCTTCTGAACGACCAATCGTTCCACATAATTTCAGCAGGTACACATACATTTGTTTCTAAGCTTAGTTTCTTCTTAAGGTAATACACATCTTCTAACTGCGCTTTGTGTCTCTTTATTTTTCCGGCTTTTAAATATGTAGTAACTATTCCGCCTAAAAAAACTATAGCAATTATTGTAGTTATAGCAAGTTGTGCTTTTTTATGTTCTTTTAATTTTTCAACAATTTTATTCATACCATCAGCAACTAAACTTGCCCAAGCCAGAGCAAAAAATGGCAATGCAGGAATAAAATAAAAGTCGCGCTGCACTTTGGTAAGCATTAGTGGCAATGAAGCAGAAAGCCCAATTAAAATAAAAAACAAGAAATTGTTTTTACTAAACGATGTATCATTTTTTTGGATTTTATTCCAAAAGAAAATCAGCAATACTATTGCGACAGACGGAAACTGCTCGGTGATTAAACCTTGCAAAATGTGAAAGTGACTTCCATACACAGGATTATTAGCAATACGATATAGCATTCTGTCAACCAGCCATATGCGTAATGATGTTTTTGCTTCGGGGATTAATAAAAAAATACCAGCCGAAATGCCCAGTATAACAATTACTAATAAAGTAGCTGTTATACATTTCTGAAAAGATATTTTTCTGAAAACAATATAGTGGAAGCCAAAAAAAACAAGAGGAAATAAGCCGGGAATACCCTTGCATAAAAAGGCTGCAACAATAAAAATACTGCCTAATAAAAAATAAAATTGCTTATGGCTATTACCATTATTATTATCAATACTTAGCAGAAAAAAATAAACAGCAGCAGTTGTGAAAACACCCATCGTTAATTCATGAATGTTATTACTGAATGACCAAAAAACTACCGGCATTACTATCCAAAACAATACCGGTAGCCAATAATGTTTTGAAATGCTTTTGTTGCTTTTATTAAGATGTTTCCATATTAAACTTATGAGCCCTGCTGTAAGCAGCAACATAAACAAGTCGTAAATTCTTTCAGGATAAATGTTGTTAAGCCCAAAAATTTTAAAAAAGATACTTTGTAAAAAATAAACCAGGGGTGGATGCTCGTGAAATGAATTTAACCCTGCTACATAATTTTCAGAAAAAACGGGAAACCAAAATGTGCCAATGCCTTTAGCTAAATTTCTTGCAACGGCTGCATACTGCACACCATCCATAAACATACCATCTTGAAATAATGGCAGACACACAAGCCAGACGATTGCAGCAAGAGTAAGTACTATAAATGGCAACCGGCTGTCAGAAAATATTTTTTGAAAAATATTCATCTTAATAAAGAATAGCTTTGCCCTGACGAATAATTTCTAATTCTTCGTTAGTTGCATCTATTATAGTAGAAGCTTCCCGGGTTCCGGCACCACCATCAATAACAATATCTACAAAGTTGCCGTAGCGTTCAAAAATTTCTTCCGGGTCGGTCATAAATTGAAGTAGTTCATCTTCTTCATCGTGTACCGAAGTAGAGGCAATGGGTTTTTCAAATACTCGCACAATTTCGCGCGCAATATTATTGTCAGGCACACGAATTCCAATGGTAGTTTTATTGTAATCAAATTGCTTGGTAATACTCTTGTTGGCTTTCAGAATAAATGTAAAAGGGCCCGGCAGGTTACTTTTCATAATTCTGAAAACTTGTGTGCTTACAGTATGGGTGTACTCTGCAATATGTCTTAAATCATAAAAAACCAGCGAAAAATCTTTCTTCTTGGTTTTAATATTTTTAATCTGAAAAATTTTCTCAACTGCTTTTTTGTTACTGTAGTCGCAACCGAAAGTATAAATGGTATCGGTTGGGTAAATAATAACACCACCCTTTGCAAGGCAGTCGGCTATCTGCTGTATTTTTCTTGGCTCAGGATTTTCAGGATGAATTTGAAGCAGCATTATTATTTATTCTGAAACCAAAGTTCTTATTTTTTTAATGGTTTCAGGCGTATTCCACGAATAATTACCCACATAACTAAAAACTATTTCGCCTTTTTTATTAATGATATAGGCTGTAGGTATGCTATGAATATTGTTTTCTTTCAACGAATTTTTCAGTTTATAAAAATCGAAAGTGCTTCCGGTAGCAAGTTTAAAACGTTCAATTTTTTCAAAGCTATCATCGGTTAAAGTAATGAAATGAAAATTGTTGTTACCCAACTCTTGCTTCATTATTTCTAAAGCAGGAATTTCTTCCCGGCAATCTCTGCACCAACTTGCCGCAAAAATTACAATAACATTTTTGTCGCTGAAATTTTCTAACGTATAGTTTTCGTTATTACTATTAGTAAATTGAATTTCTGGCGCGGCAAGGGTAGGGGCTACTCGATATTTTTTGTAATTGTATATTCCAATTATTACTACCGAAACAAGTAGTAGTAGAAATAGCCAATTATTTTTAAGATAACTCATTATCGTAAGGTTACTATGCTTCAATTTTGAAATTGAAAACTCTTTTGTGCCAGCTTTCTTTTAATGGCATCAGCCATTTTGTTTGTAGTTGCTCAACTGTATGAACAAGATTGTTAAATACTAATGTTTCTGGTGTAATTGTTTCAGTATCTAAAAAGTGTTGAAGCGTATCTTTATCGGCTCCATTTACTTCGTTGTTTTGGTAATAGGTGGTATATAACCTGTCGAAAAAATGAAGGTTATATTTTTCTTGTATTTGATGTATAAACTTAACTGAGCTATCAATAGAACAGCCACTTACCTGCACTTGTTGCTCATCGGCAACTAACACTATGAAATAGTTAAATAATACGGCTCCATCTGCTGTTACTTTTTTGGTGTGGGCGGTCCAGCTTTGTGTAAAAGCTTTTATTTCGTTATTAATTTCTGCTGCCAAGGCATCATTTATTCTTTTATTGCTTTGGTAAATCCATACCCTTGCATGGCTAGGCAGGTTATTGAATAATGTAGAAGTAATAGACATAAGTTTACGTAGTTTTAGCTTATTGCTGATAATGATCTGGTATTGTGAAATATTAATCAAAAGACAAATTTCGTGAAATTTAAGTTCGAACGAATAGTAATTTTTCGTTTTGATTTAATAATGTTCTGAAAACATTATTATCTTCCCAAAATAAATATTTGAACATGCAAAAAATTGCAGTTTTCCCCGGCTCGTTCGACCCCATAACCAAAGGTCATGTGAATATTGTAAAAAGAGCTTTGCCTTTGTTCGATAAAGTGGTAATGGCTATTGGTAATAATTCATCAAAAAAATATTCATTCACTTTTGAAGAGCGCATCAACTGGATTAAAGATGTGTTTGTGAATGAACCTAAAGTTGAAGTAACCGAATTTCAGGGTTTAACAGTAAACTTTGCCCGTAATATTGGTGCAAAGTATTTAATAAGAGGCATTCGTACTGCTGCCGATTTCGATTACGAAAAAACCATTGCGCAATTAAATAAATCTATGGCTCCTGAACTGGAAACCATTTGCATTATCAGTGACCCTGACTTGTCTCATATTAGTTCAACTATTGTTCGTGAAATTGTGCTTAATGGTGGCGACCCTAGTATTTTCCTGCCCGATGCAGTTAAAATAAAACAGTAAACCTCTTTTATTTTCAGCCTTTCTAAAACTGTGAATTGGTTAACTTTGCACGCTCAAATAACCTATTCATGGAACTTTCCAAAACATACGACCCCAAACAGATTGAAAGCAACTGGTATCAATATTGGTTAAATAAAGGCTTCTTCAGTTCAAAGCCCGATGGCAGAGAACCGTTTACTATAGTAATTCCACCACCCAACGTTACTGGCGTGTTGCACATGGGGCACATGCTCAATAATACCATTCAGGATGTATTAATTCGTAAGGCACGTATGGAGGGCAAAAACGCTTGCTGGGTGCCCGGCACCGACCATGCTTCTATTGCTACCGAAGCTAAAGTGGTGCAAATGCTGCGTGAGCGTGGCATTAAAAAAAGCGATTTAAGCCGTGAAGAATTTCTGAATTATGCCTGGGAATGGAAAGAAAAATATGGCGGCATTATTCTGGAACAATTAAAAAAGCTGGGCGCTTCATGCGACTGGGACAGAACCCGTTTCACGATGGAAGAAAATTTAAGTGAAGCGGTGCTGGATGTGTTTATTGATTTGCATGAGAAGGGCATGATTTATCGTGGCAAGCGCATGGTAAACTGGGACCCCTTAGGTAAAACAGCGTTGAGCGATGAAGAGGTGTTGCATAAGGAAGTAAATTCGAAGTTGTACTATGTTAAATATAAGATAGTCGACAGCCCGCAGACGGCAGGCCACAGTTTTATAACAGTAGCAACCACCAGACCCGAAACCATTTTAGCCGATATGGCTATTTGTGTGCATCCTGATGATGAGCGCTACAAACACTTGCATGGCAAGAAAGCTTTGGTGCCTTTCATCAACAGAGAAATTCCTATTATTACCGATGATTATATTGATATAGAATTTGGAACAGGCTGCCTGAAAGTTACGCCTGCACATGATATTAACGACTATGAACTGGGCGTTAAACATGGGTTGGAAGTAATAGATATTTTCAATGAAGATGGCACGGTGAACGAACATGGCGAACGCTACAACGGCATGGACAGATTTGCTGTGCGCAAGCAAATTGCTTTAGACTTAGAGACCATTGGGCAAATAGAAAAAATTGAAGACTACAAAAATCAGGTAGGTACTTCAGAAAGAACCGGAGCAGTAATTGAGCCGCGCTTATCGTTGCAGTGGTTTGTAGATATGAAAAAGTTTATTGCCAAAAACCCACAGGTTTTAGAGGCGGTAATGAGCGATGAAATTAAGTTTCACCCTGCTAAGTTTAAAAACACTTACAAGCACTGGATAGACAATATTAAAGACTGGTGCATTAGCCGCCAGTTATGGTGGGGGCAGCAAATTCCGGCTTGGTACGATGAACAAGGAAATTATGTGGTAGCGAAAACACATGCTGAAGCTGTTGAAAAATATAAAATCATACATCCGAAATCAGAAATCATAAATCTGAAGCAAGATGAAGATGTAGTAGATACCTGGTTCAGTTCGTGGTTGTGGCCTATTTCAGTTTTCGATGGCTTTAAAGACAAAAACAATAAAGACATTAAGTACTATTACCCTACCAACGATTTAGTAACGGCTCCTGAAATTATGTTTTTCTGGGTGGCACGTATGATTATGGCGGGCTATGAATGGATGGGACAAAAGCCTTTCAGCAATGTATATTACACCGGTATTGTGCGCGATAAGCTGGGCAGAAAAATGAGTAAGTCTTTGGGCAATTCACCCGACCCGTTAGACTTGATTGATAAATACAGTGCCGATGGCGTGCGCTTAGGCATGTTATTAACTTCGCCTGCCGGAAACGATTTGCCTTTCGATGAAAAGCTGTGTGAGCAAGGCAGAAACTTCTGCAATAAAATATGGAATGCACTGCGCTTAATTAAAGGCTGGGAAGAAGACATTAGCCTAATAAGAGAAGAAAATATTCCGGCTATTAACTGGATGGAGCAACGCATAAACGAAGCCGTTGTAGAAATTAATTATGCCTTTTCAGAATACCGGTTATCAGAAGCCTTGATGAGTATATACAAACTTATTTGGGACGATTTCTGTGCCTGGTATTTAGAAATGGTGAAGCCCGATTATCAGCAGCCTATTGATAAATACACGTTGAGCAGAACCATTGGTTTTTTTGAGCAATTGATGCAACTGGCACATCCGTTTATGCCTTTTGTTACCGAAGAAGTGTGGCACCAGCTACAACCTCGCAGCGAGAAAGATTGCATCATCGTGAGCAGTTGGGTAAAAGCTGAACCGGTGAAGAAAGAAATATTGGAACAAGGTCAATCGGTTATTGAAGCCATTACCAAAATTCGTGAAATAAGAAACCAGAACAATATTAAACCTAAAGAGCCTTTAAAGCTGTTTATTCAATCGCCCAGCAGCGACAGATATACGTTGTTTAAACCTTTAATGGCACGCCTGGCTGCTTTAGATACTATTGAGTTTGTAAACGAAGAAGTTGCCAATACTAAAACCTTTGTAATTAAAGCCGACCGCTTTTTTGTAGAAACCGGACAAGTGGTTGATGCTGCTGCCGAGAAAGAAAAACTGACTAAAGAACTGGAATATACTTTGGGCTTTATTAAATCGGTTCAGGCGAAGTTGAGCAACGAGCGTTTTGTACAAAATGCTAAAGCTGAAGTATTAGAAAAAGAACGCCAAAAACTGGCCGATGGCGAAGCAAAGCTGAAGTTACTGGAAGAAAGCTTGGCTAGTTTGAATGGGTAAAAAGAAAAGTGAAATTTTAAGCCACCCCAAAACCCTCATCAAAAAAATTACTTTGTATTGCAGCTGCTCTTAAAATGCTTCTAATGAAGTCGTTTTTTGCCCTTTTATCTCTTAAATGGTAGTTGTGCAACAGTTACCCGTGTTA
>CAZIZP010000002.1:0-249026 GCA_964543705.1 uncultured Chitinophagaceae bacterium | reverse complement strand
ATTAGATGTTTTAGAGAAACTTATACACCGCTGGGTAGAAAGTAAGTTGTAAGTTTCATTTTGGGAAAGCCCATATAAATAAAAAGGGAGCTGTTCACTAGCAGCTCCCTTTTTTATGCAAATTGAAATTGTTTTATCTGCTTATTATAAATCTTGTGGTATGTAGAATGTTATTTTTGCTGGCCTTAATAAAATAAACACCTGTAGCGAAATCTGAAGTAGAAATTAAAGTTTTACCTACTTCAACATTCTTCTCAAAAGCAATTTCACCTATAGCATTGTAAATAGTTATAGTAACCGCTTTAGAAGTTTCCACAAAAATGTATTCTGAAGTAGGGTTTGGGTAAACATTAAATAAATACGATTCAACTAAATCAATACTGCTTACCAAAATTACTTCAATACAATCTGAACGTAAGGTGCATCCATTTTCAGTAACTTCTACTGCATAGTTGCCACTTTCAGTAACCTCAAATGAAGAAGAGGTTGCATTGGGTATGGCTGCGAAATTATTATCGCAATCTACCCATACATAAGAAGCATTTGCATTGTTAGCAATTAAGCTTAATCCATTTTGCGTTACTCCGGCATCTACTTCAATTATTTCCGCAAATACAGAAGCTGTTCCTGTACATCCATTTGCAGAAGTAATGGTAACTGTATATAAACCGTTTAGGGTGTTGTTAGCATCCTCAATTTCAGCAGTAGAGGTATTAGATGAAAAATTGTTTGGTCCACTCCAGCTGTAATCAGCCAGGCCTGAAGGTAGTGCTTCCAAAACTAAAGTGCTGCCTTCGCACAACGGGCTGTTAACAACAGCTTCAGCTTGTATTTCACCCGAAACAGTTACTTGCACAGAAGCAGTACCTGTACAGCCACCGGTATTGGTAACTGTTAGTGAATAAGTACCCGTCTGGTTTGTTGTAACATTATTTATTACAGGGTTTTGTTGGTTAGATGAAAAACCGTCAGGGCCAGACCATGAATAAGTTTGCATACCTGAAGGTTCGGCATTCAAAATAATACTTTCACCAACACACAGTGAACCATTTGCAGTTACATTAACCTGAACCGAATTTGAAACCGTAACATTTACCGAAGCAGTATTGCTACATCCACTGCTATTGGTTGCAGTAACGGTGTAAGTTCCGCTTGCAGCGGCAGTAGCATTATTAATTGTTGTATTACTTTGGTTAGCACTAAAATTGTTTGGCCCGCTCCAGCTATATGAACTTAAACTTCCCGGCTGTACCGAAAGTGTTAAGAGCTGATTTTCGCAAACAGGCGAGTTAGATTGTGCAGTTAGTAACGGTTTTTCATTCACTACAGCAACTACATTAGTAGTTGCAGAACAACCAGAGGCATTGGTAACAGTTACCGCATAATTACCTGCGTTTGCAATTGTAGCATTTGCAATGCTTGGGCTTTGTTGGTTAGAAGTAAATCCGTCAGGACCACTCCAGTTATAATTCAAGCCAGAAGGCGTTGCACTAAGATTTAGTGTGTTGCCTTCACATACAGGTGAATTAATTGTAGCTCCGGCAGTAACGCTACTACCAACGGTAACATTTGCTGTTGCTGTTCCGGTACAACCACCAGCATTGGTTACGGTAACAGTATAAGTTCCGTTTTGAGAAGCAGAAATATTATTAATTGATGGGTTTTGTTGATTAGAAGTAAAATTATTAGGGCCACTCCAGCTGTATGAAGCTGCATTGTTTGGAGATGCACTAAACTGAATACTTCCTCCATTACATAAAGGCGTATTTACAGTTGCACTAACCTGAAGCGATGCGTTAATAGTAGTAGAAACAGTAGCTGTTTTGCTGCAATTGTTAGTTCCTGTAATAGTTACAGTATATGTTCCGGACATTACTGTAGTAGCATTATTGCGAGTGGGGTTTTGTAATGAAGAGGTGAAGTTTCCCGGCCCGCTCCAGCTATATGATGCTGCGTTATTAGGCAATGAAGTAAGCTCTAAAACTTGTCCGGTACATATAGGGCTATTACTTCCTGCAGTAGCAGCGGGTGCAGCCAAAATATTTAAAGTAGTATTTACAGTTGTTGAGCATCCTGCTGCATTAGTCCCAATTAATGTATATCCACCAGTATTGGATATAGTAGTGTTTGCAATACTTGGGTTTTGTTGATTGGAAGTAAATCCATCAGGACCTAACCATGAGTAGCTACTTAACCCTGATGGACTTGCAGTTAAATTCAAAGTATTTCCTTCGCAAATAGGTGCATTTGAATTTATGGATACTGTTGGGTTTGCATTTACATTTATATTAACAGAAGCTGTTCCTGTACAACCACTCGAATTTGTTCCTGTTACTGAATATGTTCCACTATTGGCAGTAATCACCGAGGCAATATTCACAACGTCAGTACTGTTAACTAATCCATTAGGTCCACTCCATGTGTATGTGGTTAAATTTCCGGGCGTGGTTGTAATGGTTAAAGGTTCTCCCTGACACAAAGTTGTTTTGTTAGCTGTAAGGGTAATTGCTAAATTCCCGCTAACTGTTACACTTGCAGTTGCCGATCTGCTGCAACCAAATGAGTTGGTAACAGTAACATTATAATTTCCTGAGTTATTGGCTTGGGCATTAGGTATAGATGCAGTTCTGCTTGCTGAAGTGAAATTGTTAGGACCTGACCAGCTATAAGAACTTCCCTGTGCAGGTAAAGATTCTAATGTTAGTGTTTGGCCAATACAAATAGGACTATTGGTGATAATGCTTGTATTAGGAGATGGATTTACGGTAGCATTTGTGGACGCAATGGAGGTGCAACCACCAGGAGTAGTTACTGTTACCTGATAAGATCCTGAAGCATCAACAGTGGCGTTAGATATAACAGGGTTTTGTAGTGTTGATGTAAAGCCATTTGGCCCACTCCATGAATAAGCCGCAGCACCTGAAGGACCTGAAGAAAGACTTAGCGCATTTCCTGCACAAATTGTTCCTCCGTTTGAGGCAGTAGCAGTAATGCTTTCTACAGAAACATTAGCAGTTGCTGTTCCTGTGCATCCGCTTGAATTGGTAACAGTTAAACCATAAGTGCCGGAATTTGCAGATGAAGCAACATTAATAACTGGATTTTGAATGTTACTTGAAAAATTATTTGGCCCGCTCCATTGATACGACTGCATACTGGAAGGTGAAGCAGTAAATTGAATGTTGCTGCCAACACAAGTTGGGGAACTTACTTGTATTGATGCATTTACACCTGAACTAATGTT
This sequence comes from uncultured Chitinophagaceae bacterium, assembly GCA_964543705.1. Taxonomy (GTDB): domain Bacteria; phylum Bacteroidota; class Bacteroidia; order Chitinophagales; family CAIOSU01; genus CAYSGX01. The sequence continues at coordinate 245,782 of CAZIZP010000002.1, read as the reverse complement.
TACTACTACAGAAGCAGTAGCAACACAGTTGTTACCATTGTTCACTGTTACCGTGTATGTTCCAGACTGTAAGGCTGTAGCATTATTTATTAAAGGATTTTGTTGGTTTGATGTAAAATTATTAGGGCCGCTCCAGCTATAAGAAACTGCGCCATTAGGGGTTGCGGTAAGCTGAAGATTTTCTCCACTACAAGGATTATTGGAAGCAGCCGTTGCATTTACTGATCCAATTGAAACATTAACAGAGGCTGTAGCTCTACATTTGTTTGCATCTTCAATAGTTAATAAGTAATTGCCCGAAGAACTTGATTGAACATTACTAATACTTGGGTTTTGTTGACCCGATAAGAAATTATTAGGGCCTTGCCATTGATAAATACTCATGCCATTTGGTGAAGCAGTAAGGTTCAAATTTCCTCCTTGGCACACAGGACTGTTAGAAGATGCTACAGCTACAAGATTATTAGGTAAAACTGTTAGCACAAAAGAACCTGATGCGCTGCAACCTGTATTGTCGGTAATAGTTAGTGAATAGGTTCCTGCATTTTGGCTGGTAATATTCTGAAGTGTTGGTGAGGCCACAGAAGAACTAAATCCATTAGGTCCAGCCCACTGATTGTTCGGTGCAGTAATGCCAGGTGATAAAGTAACGCCTGCGCCTTCACAAATAGGGTTTTGTGCTGCTGAAGGATTTACACTAAGTAAATTTTCTCTTACTGTAATAGTTGTAGTAGCAGTGGATGAACATCCGTTGCTGTTGGCTACGGTAACATTGTATTGCCCTGAAGCAGCAAGAGGTACATTGCTAATACTTGGATTTGGTGCATTGCTTGAAAAACCATTTGGTCCCGACCAGTTATAAGTGGTAACTTGACTTCCTGCGACAGAAAAAAAGATATCTTGCCCTTCGCATGGACTTGTATTTACAGAAATATTTACACTTGGATTTTGCAACACTGTTATATTAACAGTAGAAGTATATTGGCAACCATTAGTATCAGTTGCGGTTACAGTATATTGTTGTGGTGCTGAAAAAAATGGAATATTACTGATAGTTGGGTTCTGAAGATTAGATGAAAAGCCATTATAACCAGTCCATGAATAGGATGCCAAACCAGAAGGCGATGCAGAAAGCTGTACATTATTCCCTTCGCAGGCAGTAGTAGTATTTGCAGATGCCACAAGATTAAGGTTTGGGCAAGTAAAGAATTTTGCTAAAAAACCATCGCCCCATGAGCCATAGGAAGCCTGATGTGAACCACTTGTAGCAATATTATTTGATGATTCTGTTCTTCCGGCAATATATATATCTGATGAGGTTGAATTAAATGCAATAGCATTTATCTGGTCGTTGCCGTTACCTCCATAATACGAAAGCCAATTGTTGCTTCCCGTTGCAGCAAATTCGCCAAAGAAACCATCTCTGGTTGAACCACCAAAGTTTGGCTGGTGGGCTCCGGTTGTTGATGCTGCGGGTATTAAATTACCTGTAAGGCCGGCCACATAAAATGGTCCAGCAGCAGATGCGAAAATAGATTTTACTTCAGAATCTGCTTCACCACCAAACAAGTATGTTCCCCATTGACGAGTATTGTTAGCATTAAAGCGCACCAAAAAACCACTGTTAAATGTAGATGAAGGCTTAGTTGGTATAAAACTACCGGCTGTAGTAATACCTGTTGTTGATTTTGTCTTTCCTCCTAAGAAAACAACATTATTGCTGTTTATGCCTATGGTGAGAATTTCATCATCTGCACTGCCTCCATAATATGAAGCAAATTGACGAACACCACTCGCATTAAATTTCACAAAATAGCCATCTATACCACCAGCTAATGATACTTGATAGCTGGGCGTTGTTGCAATGCCTGTTGTTGAGTTGGTTCTTCCAACCAAAAAAGTATTTCCATCACTATCGAGCGCACAATCATAGGCTATATCTACTCCAGTTCCTCCATAATAAGTAGCCCATTGTAAAGCCCCATTCAGATTAAATTTTACATACATTGCATCTGTACTACCACCATAAGTAGTTTGTTGGGCAGATGCCGAAGCAATGTTACTATTGGAAGTTGTACTTCCTGCCACATATATCATATTAAAACGAGTATCTACAACACATGAGTAAGCTTCTTCTGTGCCTGAACCGCCAAAGTAAGTAGCCCATTGTCTTACGCCAGCCCCATCAAATCTTACAACCATTGCATCACCATCACCACCATAGGTAGTTTGATGTGCTCCTGTTGTTGTAATGCCACTGCCAGAATTGGTTCTGCCTACAGCAATTATAATGTTTGAAGTGGCTGCGGTTACGCTATTAAAAATATCAAAAGCACCTGCGCCATAATAGGTGCCCCACAGCCTAGTTCCAGAGGAATTAAACTTTGCTAAGAAAGCATCTCCCTGTCCTGCAAAAGTAGTTCTGAATGCTCCTGTTGTAGCTATGCCGGATTCAGAACCAGCCAAACCTGCAACATATACTTCATTAGTGGAAGTTGCGCTCAAATCATATATTTCATCTGAACCCGTAGCAAAACCAGGTGTTTGCCCTCCACCATAGTAGGTGCCCCAAATTCTTACAGGGGGGTCAATTATCATGGCATATAATGGGTTGTGATTTTCAATTTCAAAGGTTATAATATTCTTTTTTACAATCCATTTTGCATTTAATTCTTTTCCTTGCTGAAATACTTTTAAACTGCCTTCTACAATATCTCCAAAAGGAGTACTTATTATTAGTTCGTTGTTATTGTTTACCGATAATTCAGCACCATTAATTTCTATTTGAATATTGTTTGGATTTGCACCGGGTTGTAGTATAAAGTCATATTCTAATCCACCATTTGCACTTTCATGAAAATGTAAATCAATACCGTTATAAAGATTTTTATAAACTACTTCAGCATATTTTTTTACAAATAATGCAGGTTTTTCAGGGTTTGGGGTATTGTAAAAATTAAGGTAGTCGTTATGTACACCTTTTGTTTCAAAACTTACATTTTTATTAGCCTGTAACCAGTTAACATCTACTCTGTAGGTTTCAATATATTCAGGCATTTGAACACCTTCAGTATAAGTAATGTTTTTTTCAGAAGCCTTTCTTAGCTGATAATGCATGCCATCGGCTTTCAAATGATAATTCAGCCCATTGTGTGTGCCATAAAATAAAACGTCTGGTCTGGGGTGCAAATGTTGGTCTTTCACTTGCCCTTTGTTTTCAATAAAATATACAGATTGACTATCTGATAAATACTTGGTTTTTTCTATAGCATTTACATTGCTATTGGCAAATAGCACGGTATTTATTGCAGTAAAAAACAATAATGTGAAGATGATTTTGGTTTTGTTCATATTTAGCTGATTTTATAATCCAAAAATATCAGCCATGAATGTTGGATATTTCACCCTAATGGGTGAAATATAATTTTTATTAAATGAGCCCGGAGAATTTAAAAAATAATTGTACTGCCTTGCTTCTTTGGTTACAATCTAACTTTATGAAAAGTGACTTTAAGTGTGTTTTTACAGTGTTCTCACTAATAAAGAGAGCATCAGCTATTTCTTTATTGCTTTTACCCATAGAAAGTTCTTTCCAAACTGAAAATTCGGCTTTGCTTATTTCTACCGGAAGTTTATTGTTAAATACATTTATATCTACATCGAGATAATTATCGCTGCCAGACTTTAATGCAATTCGCTTAATACTTACCTCTAATTGTTTTGGAGAGAAGGGTTTTACCAAGTAATCAACAGGATTAATTTTTTCAGCCTCTTCTATAAATGTATCGTTGCTGTAGGAGGTTATAAAAATAATTTGTGTACCAAACTGAAGTCTTAATTCTTTTGCAATATCAATGCCTGAAAATTTTTGATTCAAATTAATATCTACCAATGCAAAATCAGGTTTGTAAAGTTTTGCCTGGTCCATCGCCTCAGCTTTATTGTCGCAAATTCCTAAGCAGTTTACACCATACCTTTCAATTTGCATTTTAATGTCTTCTGCAATCAATATCTCATCTTCAATTATTAATGCATTAAGCTTCTTCATGGTATTGTATTTTAAATTGCATAAAGAAATATGCGCCTGTTTCGGTTAGCTTAAGCTGATATTCGGCTTTTAACTTTTTGCAGAAAATATCAATCAACTTGGTGCCAAAGCCGGCCTTTAAGTTTTTGTTGTTAGTTGAATTATGGTTGTGTTCCTCATCGGCATACTTCATAATTATAGTATGTTCTGCTTGCTGAATACTACATTGTATAGTGCCTGTTTTTTCTTTTAAAAACTTATGTTTTATACTATTTGTCATTAATTCATTAAGAATTAAACCTAACGGCACCGCTTTTTCAATTTCAAGAAAAATATTTTTGTCGATATTCAAATTTGCCTTTACATCAATATTACCATTGAAATTTGCCAGAATCTGGTCGGTTAATTCCGTAATGTAATCGTGAATGTTTGCTTTTGAAATATCGTTGCTATTGTATATTTCTTTATGAAGAAGAGCCATTGAATTAATGCGCATAAAAGCATTTTGTAGTTCACTTTCAGCTGATTTATCTTTTTGTCTGAAAGCATTTTGCAAACTCAATAAACTAGAAACAATTTGCAGATTGTTTTTAACACGATGATGAATTTCTTTCAGCAGCACATCTTTTTCTTTCAATAGTGTTTCCAGTTCTTTCTTTTGCTGTTGTATTACTTTGTTTTGTTTTAATGTTTTTAACAGTAAGAAAATAATAATGCTAAGAATTACTATCGCTATTGCTATTACTACAATTAATATTATATTTTTTTGGTTGGCCTTTTGCTTATCAGTTTGCTCCTGTAACAACTGCTGGTTTAGTTCGTCTAACTGATAACGAGCTTTCATTTCTGCTACGGCTTCTGACTGTTTCTCTTTGAAAATAAGTGCTGAAAGACTGTCGTACTCATTAGTGAGAATGATATAATCATCTAGATTTTTAATTAGTGCATAATATTTTCTCAATTCATAAATGGCATCAGATAGCAATCTTACATCTTTTGTTGCTCTTGCTGTTTTTACGCCATTATGCAAATAGAAATCTGCTTCACTATTTTTTTTAAGTTTTAAATAAACATGTCCAATTCTAGTGTTTATTGATGAATAAGTATATAAATCATATTCCGGTGCACTGTATGATAAAGCCTTCAGAAAAGTTTCTAAAGCTTCTTCTAATTTTTCTTCTTCAAAAGCAATTTTCCCTAAGTTTAGTAAAGCATACGAAGCAGATAAAGTGTCTTTTAAAACATAGTATTCTTTTAAAGCAACTTGAAAAGCTTCTTTGGCTTCTTTATATTTTTTTTCTGTAAAATATATACTTGCAATATTGTAGCGTACATTCACCATCCAGAACGTATCTTTTTGCAAGGTAAATAGTTGCAGTGCTTTTTGATAATTTTCGAGGGCAGCATCATAAACGCCTTGCCAATAGTATGCAGAGGCTATGCTGTTATAGACATTCGGGATATACTTCTGGTTGTTATCTTCTTTACAATATTGTAGCGATTTGAAATAATAATACAATGCAGTGTCATATACAGCCCTGTTATAAAATGTATGCCCATATAAGTTACACGCAATAGCCCTTTCAGATAAATCATCGTTACTTTCTGCTTGTAAAAAATATGTTTTTGCCCAGCGAGTAGCTTTTTCGTTATCGTTAAATAAATAGGCTTTTATAGAATCGGAGTAATTTATTTCAGCATTAACATTATTGTATAATAATGCCAAAATGATTACAAACCCCAAAAATATTTTCTTTTGAACCACAGTAGAAATATATTCTAATAATATGCAAATTTTTAGTTTTTGCAGCTTTCTTTATTCACTCTATTGGGTGATAGTTGCTTTTGTAAACACATTTAAAACTTTAAACTAACAACTATTTCTTCCCAAGCATACAACGAAATAGCATATTTATTAGTCTTGTGTACAAATTTTCTATTTTTCAATGACCGAAAATAATTTCACTGTAGATATACACTGTCACCCCAATCTTAAAGCCTTTAATTCCGGACACCCTGAACCCACCAAAAATCTATGGGAACGCATTTACCACATAACCAACAGAAATAGCTTTGCCAAGCAAATAGAAAAGCTTACCAAAAAAGTGCTGAAAGCCTCTCAAAGTAATTTAGATGAGTTGGTAGCCGGAGATGTTAGGGTAATTAATATTTCATTGTATCCTATTGAAAAAGGGTTTCTGCATTTACGCAATGTACCCAAGTTTTTAATAGGCGGAAACCGCATTGATGTGATGCATGAAGTAATAACCGGTTTCGATTTAAAGAAACTGAATTATTTACGCAAAACATATAGCTATTACGATGACTTATTGCAAGAGTATGAATACATAAAAAACTCGCAAGGCAAAAGCCCCGATGGTAAACATACTTTTGTAATTGCCAATAACTACAAAGAATTAATGGCTGCGTTGCATAAAAAAAACACCATAGTTGCCATTATGAGTATTGAGGGCGCACATGTATTTGGTACCGGAAGCCCCGATGTAGAAAAGCTGAATGAAGAAGACCACAAATTACTTTTGAGCAAGCATATTCAAAAAGTGAAAGATTGGGAACATCCGCCATTTACCATAAACCTTGCACATCATTTCTGGAATCAAATTTGCGGGCATTCTACCAGTTTTAAACCGCCCATTGGCACCTTAATTAATCAGAATAAAGGAAAAGATAAAGGCATTACCTCGCTTGGCTGGCATGTTATACGCGAGTTATTGAGCAAGAAAAACGGTAAACGCATTTTAATAGATACCAAACACATGAGTGTTGCGGCCCGTAAAGAATATTATGCTTTTATTCAGAATTATAATTTTGTGAATCCTGAAGACAGAATACCCGTAGTATGCAGCCACACTGCCGTAAATGGTTTTCAAACATTAGATAGTTCTATAAAACAGAACGATGTTCCGGCTAAGGTAAAAAATCACCGTTTCTATCGTTGGAGCATTAATACTTCTAATGAAGAAATAAAATTAATACACGAGTCGCAGGGGCTAATTGGTTTAATGTTAGATAAAGGCAATTTAGGTGGCGTAAATGCTGTTCAGAAAATTTCTGCCATTGATGACATTATTAAACAAAAAGAAGAATTCTGTAAACTTTTCTGGGATAATGCCTTTCAAATTGTAAAAGCCGTAGGCGATAAATCGGGCTGGGATATAATAGCTTTAGGCAGCGATTTTGATGGCTCTATAACCCATTTAGATCCCTACGAAACCTCTTCTAAACTACCCGAATTTAAAACCGATTTAATTGAGTTTCTGGAAATGTATGACTACCAGAAAGACCTGTGGTATAAATACAAACCTGAACAGTTGGTACATAAAATAATGCAAGACAATGCCATGAAATTCTACGAAAAGTTTTTTGTATAATGGCTTTCGGGGGTATTATGGTATTGTATTAACAATTATGCAGAAATCGCTTTTTATCTAATGCGTATCTTTGCTGCATGAAAAATAAATTCTTATTAATTGCAGTTATAAGTTTTCTCTTCAGTTTTAAAAGCTATTCACAGTGCTTTTATGCATTCCGAGACACCATGAATGCCTGGCAGTATATAGTTTTTGAAGATGGTGAGTTTCAAATTGCCGAAAAACTGGAAGTAAGCCGTCAGCAATTAGGTTGGGATTATGCAGTTTATATAGATAAGTTTCAAAATTTCAGGTACTATAAATTCGGAAAAAACAATCTCGTACAGGAGTTTCCACCTTCATTTTTTAAAGCCACCGACCAGTTGCTTATTTGGGAAAATGCCGGTGGTTTATTATATACTTTTAGCGATGGTAAAACCCAGCAGCTTGGTAAATGGATAGGCAGAAATTATGTTTTTGGAGACAGTATTGTGGCCTTTACCGATAACCTTGGCTATTTGCAAATATTTTACAATGGCAAGTTAAATCAAATTGAAAACTATGTTATTGAAACTCTGAAAGCATCAGACAACTTAGTAGCCTACCTTACAGCCAATCAGTTGTTTGAAGTGTTTCATAATGGCGAAACCTATACCCTTGAAGATGGCAATGCCCCAACTTCTTTTGAAGTAAACAGAAATATTGTTGCCTATGTAGATTATATGGGCGTGTTTAGAGTTTACTGGAATGGAGAAGTTTATGATGTAGCTTCTTTTCAGCCTAAAAAATACTTTACCGGAGAAGATTTTGTAGTGTTTATTAGCCCGCTAAACGAATTTAAAGTGTTTTACAAAGGCGAGGTTATAGAATTGCTGCCCTATATTCCGCCACATTATGAAGTAATTGAGAATATTCTAGTGTATTACGATAGAGCCAATTTTTTCAATGTGTTTTATAAAGGAAAATATGAAACACTTGAATATTTTATTCCGAAAAGTTATAAAGCAGATAACAATATGCTGGCTTACCCCGATTTAGATGGCTACTTAAATGCTTTTGACAATGGCGAAAAGAAAAGAATAGGCAATGTAGTAGCTCGTCAATACGATGTTCATAACGGTACCGTGTTTTATTGGCAAAACCCTTCTCAGGTAAATTGTTTTTGCAAAGGCAAAAATTATTCATATCAATTGGGCTACTAAATTTTATTCTGAAAAATTTTTCTGAAACTAACTACAAATATTTGTGTTTAAACACATTGAATTTCAAATTATAATATGACTAAAGAACAAATAATTGATGCACTTCGCCATGTAAACGACCCCGACTTACATAAAGATTTAGTTACGTTAAATATGATTGAAAACGTAGCTATTAATGGAAATAATGTAAGCTTCACGGTAGTGCTTACCACGCCTTCATGCCCCTTAAAAGACAAAATTGCTGCCGACTGTGTAGCTGCTGTAAAACAATATGTAAATAGCGATGCTGAAGTTCATGTAAACTTCGATTCGCGTGTTACCAGTTTAAGAAAAGATAAAAAAGATTTATTGCCCGGTGTAAAAAATATTATTGCGGTTGCATCCGGAAAGGGTGGGGTAGGAAAGTCAACTGTTTCAGTAAATCTCGCCTTGTCGTTAGCCAAAACAGGTGCAAAAGTGGGTGTTATTGATGCTGACATACATGGGCCATCAATACCTATTATGCTGGGTATAAAGGGCAAACGCCCCGAGGTAAAGCAGATTGATGGTAAACATTATATCGTTCCGCTGGAGCAATATGGGCTGAAAGTAGTTTCAATTGGTTTGCTGGTAGATGAACGTCAGGCGGTGGTATGGCGCGGGCCAATGGTTTCTTCCGCATTAAGACAATTTGTAACCGATGTTATCTGGGGCGAATTAGATTATCTGGTATTAGACCTTCCTCCCGGAACCGGAGATATTCATTTATCGCTGGTGCAAACCATGCCGGTTACGGGTGCAGTAATTGTAACCACGCCACAAGCCGTTGCGCTTTCTGATGCACGAAAAGGCATGGGCATGTTTCATATGGAAGGCATTAAAGTGCCTATAGTAGGTGTGGTTGAAAATATGGCTTATTTCACACCTGCCGAATTGCCCGATAATAAATATTACATTTTCGGAAAAGGTGGCGGCAAACAGTTGTCCGATGAATTTGATGTGCCCTTTTTAGGAGAAATTCCTTTAGTGCAAAGCATTAGAGAGGGTGGCGATAGAGGAACTCCGGTGGTGCTGGGTGATGACGAAATAACCAAACAAGCATTTTTAAATTTTGCGGCAGCAGCCGAACGAAATATTGCCATTATTAATTCCGGCATTGTTTCAAAAATTAACGATAGTGTTGCAGTTTAATTAGCATATGCTTTTATATCAAGTGTGATTTTAAAAGTATCTTATTATTAAAGAGCGTTCAAAATTCTGATATTTATATGATACTAAAATAAAATCCTATCTCCAACTTATGCTCAAAAAACGCATCATTCCCTGCCTAGATATAAAAGATGGACAAACCGTTAAAGGTGTCAACTTTGTAGATATTCGCCATGCAGGCGACCCGGTGGAGTTGGCAACAATTTATAGCCAACAAGGAGCCGATGAATTGGTGTTTTTAGATATTACTGCTACGGTTGAAAAAAGAAAAACTTTAGTAGCATTGGTTAAGCATGTTGCTGAAGCCATTAATATTCCCTTTACAGTAGGCGGTGGTATTAGTTCGGTTGACGATGTTGATGCACTGTTACAAGCCGGTGCAGATAAGGTTTCTATCAATTCTTCCGCAGTAAAAAATCCTGATTTAATAAATGAGCTTGCCAAGCAATTTGGCAGCCAATGTGTGGTGTTGGCTATTGATACCAACTTGGTAAATAATGAATGGCTGGTGTTTGTAAAAGGTGGCAGAGAAGCTACCGAAAAGAATACAGTTGATTGGGCTAAAGAAGGCGCGCAAAGAGGTGCAGGCGAAATTCTGTTAACCAGCATGACAGCCGATGGCACTAAAAATGGCTTTGCATTAGATATTACCCGTGCAGTTTCCGAAGCGGTAAATATTCCTGTAATTGCATCGGGCGGAGCCGGTAAAGTAGAGCATTTTATTGAAGTGTTTGAAAAAGGCAAAGCCGATGCAGCATTGGCAGCCAGTATTTTTCATTTTGGCGAAATTCCTATCCCTGTTTTAAAACAAGCATTAAAACAGCACCATATTCCGGTGAGATAATTTTTAGATTTACACTGAATTTATATTTCATGAAACAACCCGATTTTAATAAACAAGAACTTATTCCGGCTATTATTCAAGATGCAAAAACACGCAAGGTGTTAATGTTGGGTTACATGAATAAAGAAGCCTACCAAAAAACATTAGATACTTCTTTAGTAACTTTTTTCAGCAGAAGTAAAAACCGCTTATGGACAAAAGGAGAAAGCTCTGAAAATTTTTTAAAGCTTATTGATTTTAAAATTGATTGCGATAACGATACTATTTTAATTTATGTCGAGCCACAAGGCCCTACTTGCCATACCGGAGCCGATACTTGTTGGGACGAGATGAATGCCAGCGCAAATTTTTTAGATGAATTACAATACATTATCAGAGACAGAAAACTAAATCCTTCGGAACAATCGTACACCACTAAACTATTTAATTCTGGAGTTGCTAAAGTAGCTCAGAAGGTAGGAGAGGAGGCTGTAGAAACAGTAATAGAAGCTATGAAGCCCGATAAAGAATTACTGAAACAAGAAAGTGCCGATTTATTGTTTCACCTATTAGTATTACTAGAAGCCTCTAATGTTTCATTAGATGAAGTAATAGATGTTTTGAAAAAACGCCATAAGAAATAAATTTTAATGCATCAAAACCCCTCTGTAGCAGTTGTAATTTTAAGTTGGAATGGTAAAATGTTTCTGCAACAATTTTTGCCTACATTGTTGCAAACAACTTACAGTAATGTTAAATTTATAGTTGCCGATAATTGCTCTGCCGATGGCACTTCTGCTTTTGTTAAAGAAAGTTTTCCTACTGTTTCAGTTATTGATATTGCTGAAAATGAGGGCTTTGCCAAAGGCTATAATACAGCTTTAAAAAAAGTTGAAGCAGATATATATGTACTGCTGAATCAAGATGTGGAAGTTACGCCTAATTGGCTTGAACCTGTTGCTGAAATGTTTGCAGCAAATGAAAATATTGCTGCTGTTCAGCCTAAAATAAAAGCCTTTCATAACAAAGAAGTTTTTGAATATGCAGGTGCAGCAGGCGGATATATAGATTGGCTGGGTTACCCTTTTTGCAAAGGAAGAATTTTTGATACTATTGAAAAAGATGAAGGGCAGTACAACAGCAACGCTGAAATTTTTTGGGCAAGTGGCGCATGTTTATTCATTAGGTCGAAAGTGTTTCATGAACTGGGTGGTTTAGATGCCGATTTTTTTGCCCACATGGAAGAAATAGATTTATGTTGGCGTATTAAAAATGCAGGTTACAGTATTCAATATTGTTTCGAGTCAAATGTATATCATGTAGGTGGCGGTAGTTTGCCTTATGGCAATCCCAAAAAAACTTATTTAAACTATCGTAACAACTTGATGATGATGATTAAAAACTACTATTCGCCATACTTCTGGCTTATTTTGCTATTACGTTTTGTTTTAGATGGTGTTAGTGGCGTGAAGTTGTTTTTTAGCGGAAAATTTAAGGATGTTGAAGCCATATTAAAGGCACATGGTTATTTCTATCTTAATTTAAACAATCACCTTAATAAAAGAAAAAAACTGCTTTCTACATTTCAGCATAGAAGCAGTTTTAACCATATAAAAGGTTTTTACTTTAAAAGCATTGTTTGGCAATATTTCTTCAGCAAGAAAAAAACTTTTGCTGAATTAAATAAAACCGATTTCTCTTAGCGCGGAAAATAAACAGCTACCTGATTCCCTTTACCAATGTATTGAATTCTAAGAATATTATTAGCAATGGCAATACCTCTGCCGTGGCTTTCAAAAATTCTTGAATTATCTATAGAAAGATATTTGTTGTAATCGAAGCCTTTGCCTTGGTCACTAATGGTAACAATCATGCCGCCTTCAATACAAGTTTTAATATGTACCTCGGCATGCTTATGTTTGTTCTCATCTAATTCAAGTCTTCGTGAAACTTCATCGAGAAACAAATCTTTTTCAATTAAGTTAGATTTTTCTTCGTATGTAATGCCTAAGTTGCCATGTTCAATAGCGTTGTTCAGCAATTCGCAAATAACCAAATTTTCATTAGGATTAGAAGTTTTATTAGCAATATCAATTGAAAGCTGATATGCTTCTTCTAATGTTTTTATTTTGAATGTTTCTTCTTGTAAAACAGACTCCTTACAATTAAATACTCGAATGCCATCTTTGTAAAATATCATCAACCTCTCCATAGCCCCTCCTTTCGTTGATAGTCAACAAGTGATATAGTTATCAGGTGCTTTTACGTGATTGTTTGTAGAAGGTTACATTATGAGCCAAATAACTCTTTTAGTTTTGTTTCTAATTCGATACCTCTTAGGTTTTTACCGATAATAGTACCATTTTTATCTATTAAAAATGTTTGAGGTATAGATGAAACTTTATATTGTTGAGCAACGGGACATTGCCAACCCAACAAATTACTACCATGATGTGGCCATGTTAAATTATCTTGCTGAATTGCGCTTACCCACTTTTGCATATTGTTATCTAACGACACACTGAAAACCGTAAAACCTTTCTCTTTGTATAAATTATACAGCCTCACCACATTCGGGTTTTCCATGCGGCATGGGCGACACCATGACGCCCAAAAATCTAAAAGAATTACATTGCCTTTTGCATCTTCTAGCGAAACAGTTTCACCTTTCATGTTTTTTAACTGAAAATTAGGGGCAGTTTTTCCTATTGCAATTTTTGTTTCGTTTTCAACACGGGCAAAAAACTCTTGAGCCAGTATATTGTCTGGAATCAATTTTTTCAACTTTTGAGCATATTTTTCTACAAAAACTGCATTTTGTTCCATGTTTAGCATAGTTACAGCAAACAAACCCACCAAAGGAAATTGAGTAGTATCGGCAGTATTTTGAATAATGTTATTATATTTTAAAACGGCTTCGTTGTAAGAGTTTTGTGCATTTTGCATAGAGGCCATGTCGCCTAACATTTGTGCTTGCATAAATGTATTTTGGTATTCTTGCAATTTGCCGCGCTCTTTTCCAACTTTATTTACAAAACTTGTTAAAACTGAATTTTCGTTTCCGGAAATAGTATAATTAAAAATGTCGTTAAAGTCGCCCTTAAAGGTAGTTTTGCCTTTATCTATTATAATTACCCAGGATTGTTCTTGATTAATCCTTAGCATATATAAACCCTTTTGAGGTAAATTGCCTTTTAAAATAAAACTACCATCACTACCAATAATTGCAGTATCAATTGAACTGCTACCTTCATAAGAAAGCTTATCTAAATAAATAGGTGAACCAGAACCACCATTGCTCAATATACCTTCAATTTCATAAGCAATTTGTGCAGCCGAACTATTCGATTCATTTCCACATGAGGTAATTATAAAAAGCAGTATTAATATTGTCAATTGTTTCATTGTTGTAGTTTGAATTATAAAATACTGAATTATTTTTCTAAGGCTTTTGTAAGTAATTGTGTGGCAACTTTAGGGTCAACAGTACCTTTAGAAAGTTTCATTACTTCGCCCATAAATAAGCCCATAAGTCCCTTTTTGCCGTTTTTGTATTCTTGAATTTTATCGGGAAACTTGCTTAATGCCTGCTCGATATACTGCATAATTAAACCTTCGTCAGATTGCTGAATTAAGTTCATATCGTTTGCTATTTTTTCGGGTGAATATTCTGGGTTGTTTATGAGTTCAGGAAAAATTTTTTGTGAAGCAGCGGTGTGGCTTACTTTTCCCGAATCTATCAACTCAATAAGTTGGGCAATAGTTTCAGGTTTTATGTTAAATTGTTCTAAGCCAATAGCGTTTTCATTGAGGTATGACTTTATATTTACCATAACCCAATTGGCTGCTGATTTATAATTTTTGTTTTTAGCTACCACTGCCAAAAAGTATTCTGCAATTTCCCGTTCATCGCTTAATACTTTAGCATCATATTCTGAAAGTCCAAATTCATACTGAAATTTATGCATCAACTCTTTGGGTAAAGCAGGCATTTGTTTCCGTACCTCAGCAACTTTTTCAGCCGTTACAATTAATGGAGGCAAATCAGGCTCAGGGAAATATCGGTAATCGTGAGCCAATTCTTTACTTCTTAAGGAAAAAGTAGTTCCGTTAACAGCATCGAAACTACGGGTATCCTGAGAAATGGTGTCGCCTTTTTCAATTAATTCTATTTGTCGCCTAACCTCGAAATCTATTGCACGCTTTACATTGCGAATAGAGTTCATGTTTTTTACTTCTACCTTATTGCCAAATTTTATTTCACCTTTCAGCCTAACTGAAACATTAGCATCGCAGCGCATACTGCCTTCTTCCATATTACCATCGCAAATGCCAATATAACGAACCAGTTTTCTTACTTCAGTTAAAAACTGATAGGCTTCATCTGATGAACGAATATCGGGTTCTGAAACTAATTCCACTAAAGGCACTCCGGCACGGTTTAAATCTACTAATGTATAATAAGGATCTATATCGTGAATACTTTTCCCGGCATCTTCTTCTAAGTGAATTCTGGTTAAAGCAATTTGTTTTTTTCCTTGTTCGGTTTCAATTTCTATATGTCCACCGGTGCAAAGAGGGGTATTATATTGCGAAATTTGGTAGCCTTTTGGCAAATCGGCATAGAAATAGTTTTTTCGTGCAAAAATATTTACTTCGGTAATGTTGCAACCGCAAGCCAAACCCATTTTAATTGCATAATCTAAAGCCACTTTATTATACATCGGTAGTGTTCCCGGATGCCCCAATGTTATTGGGCTTATTTGTGTATTAGGGCTCGAGCCAAAATCGGTAGCATCGCTGCAAAAAGCCTTGCTTTTGGTAAGTAATTGAGCGTGAACTTCTAAGCCCACTACTACTTCATATTTATCTAAAATTGCTTCGCTCATAATATATATGCGAAACTAAAGGTTTTTATACACTATTACTAAGTGCTGACATATCCTTTAACATTTTTTACTAAGTTTCAAATAACCAACTGTTTAGCTCATTCAACAATGCTGGATTAATATCTTATGCTAATTAAGTTTTAAATAGTAACCAATGACATTACAATTCTCATGAAAATTAAATTTCTAAATTTGTTTGCTAATAATTATAAACTCAAAATTTTAAATACATAATGTTTCGTCCGCCCGTAAATAATATACTAGAAGCTATTGGTAATACTCCTTTAGTGCGATTAAATAATATTACAAAAGAAGTAAAAGCTACTGTTTATGCTAAAGTAGAAACTTTCAATCCGGGTAATTCTATAAAAGATAGAATGGCACTTAAAATGGTTGAAGATGCAGAAAAAGCAGGATTATTAAAACCCGGAGGTACCATTATTGAAGGAACCTCAGGCAATACAGGTATGGGTTTGGCAATTGCGGCTATTATTAAAGGTTATAAATGCATTTTTACTACTACTGATAAGCAATCGAAAGAAAAAGTAGATGCCTTAAAAGCTTTTGGTGCAGATGTTATTGTATGTCCAACTGATGTTGATCCTGAAGATCCTCGCTCGTACTATTCGGTTTCTTCACGTTTAGTAAAAGAGGTGCCTAATTCATGGAAGGCTAACCAGTATGACAACCCTTCTAATGCACAGGCACATTATGAAAGTACCGGCCCGGAAATATGGGAGCAAACCGGTGGTAAAATAGATCATTTGGTGGTGGGTGTTGGCACAGGCGGCACAATTTGCGGTACTGCAAAATTTCTTAAAGAAAAAAATCCTAATCTCAAAGTTTGGGGTATTGACACTTATGGTTCTGTATTCAAAAAATATAAAGAAACAGGCATTTTCGATAAAAAAGAAATTTATCCTTATGTTACAGAAGGCATTGGAGAAGATTTTCTTCCGCAAAACGTAAATTTTGATTTAATTGATGCTTTTGAAAAAGTAACTGATAAAGATGCTGCTGTTTATACACGAGAAATTGTAAAGCAAGAAGGCATTTGGGTAGGCAACTCGGCAGGTGCAGCAATTGCAGGCTTGTTACAATTGAAAGATAATTTTAAAGAAGGTGAGACGGTGGTAATAATTTTTCATGATCATGGCACTCGATATATAGGTAAAATGTTCAACGATCAATGGATGCATGAAAAAGGCTATTTGGACAAAAAAGGAATAACAGCCAAAGATATTTGCCAAAACAGAAAGGCCATTGAATTAATTACTGTTGAAAGCAATACACCGGTAAAAGATGTTTTAAAGCTAATGGCTGAAAAAGATATTTCTCAAATTCCTGTTACTGAAGATGGAAGAATAGTTGGCTCAGTGAACGATAAAAAAATTTTTGTTGAAATTGCAATTAACGTTGATGTTAAAAATGATGCTATAAAAAAGCATATGCAGCCTGCATTCCCATTTGTTGATATTTCTACTGGAATTGATGATTTGGCAGCTATGCTTAAGGCTGATAACGATGCGGTATTAGTGAAAGACTTTAAGTTAGATAAAACCTACATTATTACCCGTTACGATATTTTAGATGTGTTGGCTAAATAACAATCTTTTCTTTGAACATTACCGACCAATTAGGCAGAAATATTTCAATTTCTTTTCCTCCAAAAAGAATTATTTCTGTTGTGCCTTCACAAACTGAATTGTTATATTGTATAGGCTTAGAAAAAGAAGTTGTTGGTATTACTAAGTTTTGTGTTCATCCTTCAGAATGGTTTGAAAATAAAACAAAAGTTGGTGGTACTAAAACGTTGAATATTGAACTAATTAAGCAACTGCAACCTGATTTAATAATTGCTAATAAAGAAGAAAACGAGCAAGTACAAATAGAATTGCTTGCACAGCAATTTCCTGTTTGGATAAGTGACATAAAAAATCTTGACGATGCACTTGAAATGATTGCTGGAGTAGGAGTTATTACCAATACAGCTCATGTAGCAGAAAACTTATGCAAGCAAATAGTAGATAATTTTCAGCAACTTCCACAACAGTTTGAAACCAGAAAAAAAGCTGCATATTTAATTTGGCGCAAGCCTTATATGAGCATAAATAAAAACACTTTCATTCACGATATGTTATTACGTTGCGGTTTTGAAAATGTATTTGCTAATTGCCATTCCCGTTATCCTGAAATTACGATTGAAGAATTAGAAGCCAAAAAGCCGGATATTATTTTTTTATCCTCTGAACCATATCCTTTTTCAGAAAAACATATAGCCGAATTGAAATTATCTTCTGAATTAAAAAACTCAAATGTAGCATTAGTAGATGGTGAAATGTTTTCGTGGTATGGTAGCAGGTTGTTATATGCTGCTGAATATTTTAAAAATGAAATAATTTTTTAAAATTAATTCTAATTATTACTGTTCAATACATTTTCTATAAAGGCTAAAATTTCTTCTTTCCCTTTTTTTCTTTCTGAAGTAGTTAAAAAATACTGTGGTAATTCTTCCCAGCTTTCAAGCATCTTGGTTTTAAAATCTTCAATATATGTAACCTTAACTTTATCGGTTTTAGTAAAAACTAAAACAAATGGAATGCTATTTTCGCCTAACCAATTAGTAAATTCTAAATCTATTTTTTGAGGCGGAACTCTTGAGTCTATAAGTAAAAAAACGGTGTGAAGAAATTCTCTTTTAAGTAAATAATCTTTAATCATTTGATTAATTCTGGCAATTTCGGTCTTAGAAATTTTTGCATAACCATAGCCGGGTAAATCTACAAGCCTCCAGTTTTCATTAATTAAAAAGTAATTCAGCAGTCTTGTTTTTCCTGGAGTGCCTGAGGTTTTTGCTAAATTTTTCACGCCAGTAACATAATTAATTAATGAAGACTTTCCAACGTTAGACCTTCCTATAAAAGCAAATTCTGGCATTATTGCTTTGGGGCATTGCTCTAATTTTTCAAAACTTCCTACAAACTGTGCTGAATTAATAATCATAATGCTGTGAATAAATACTATAACAAAAATCAACGAACTTTACGGGCGAATTTACGTTGAATCATAAACTTATTTCAGTTTTGAAGCATATTAATGAAATTACCCCTTACGAAAGAGCAGATGCTGCTAAAAAACAGCAGGTTGAAGAAATGTTTGATAACATTGCCCATCGCTATGATTTTTTAAATCATTTAATGTCATTGGGAATTGATAAATGGTGGAGAAGAACGGCAGTTAATGTATTGAAAAGGCACAAACCTAAAAAAGTATTAGACGTTGCAACCGGAACAGCTGATTTTGCCATTGCCGATTACAGGGCGCAGCCTGAAAAAATTATTGGCGTGGATATTGCTGAACAAATGCTTTCTATAGGAAGGGAAAAAATAAAAGCAAAAGGTTTAGACAGTAAAATTACTTTGCAGCGAGGCGATTCGGAAAATTTACCATTTGAAACAGAAACATTTGATGCTATAACGGTAGGTTTTGGTGTGCGCAATTTTGAAAACCTTGAAAAAGGTTTAAAAGAAATACATAGGGTATTAAATAGTAATGGATTGGTGGTAGTTTTAGAGTTTTCAAAGCCCAAAGTGTTTCCGGTGAAGCAATTGTTTTACTTCTATTTTCATTATGTTTGCCCTTTAATTGGTAAGTGGTTTTCAAAAGATTCAAGAGCATATACTTATTTGCCCGAATCAGTAGAATCCTTTCCTGAAGGCAACAACTTTTTAACAAAATTAAAAGAAGCAGGATTTCAAAATACACAATGCAGACCGCTCACTTTTGGCATAGCATCAATTTACACCGGATACAAAAAATAATATTAGCACTAATATTGTTTTTTAATGCTATGCAGGCCAATGCACAACGAAATGTTCTGGAGCATTATAACAGAAGGTTTTATTTTGGTATTACACTTGCATACAATACATCAAACTATAAAGTAGTTCATTCCGATCAATTTACCTTCAGCGATTCAATTTTAGATATTCAATCGGGTAGAGGACCGGGCTTTAATTTGGGTATTATCTCTAACATGAGATTGAATGAGCATTTTGATTTACGATTTATTCCCGCTTTAGTTTTTGCTGATAAAAAACTAATTTTCACTGAATCAAACAATCAATCAATTGTAAAAACTACGGAATCTATTTATACAGAATTTCCAATTTTAATTCGTTACAAATCGCAGCCATGGAAAGATATGAAAGCTTATGTTTTTACCGGGCTTAAATACAATATGGATTTGGCTTCAAATTCAAGAACCCGTAATGCCGAAGGTGAAATTAAAATTAAGCGTGGCGATTTTAGTTATGAATATGGTTTGGGTTTACAATTCTTTTTTCCATTATTTATTTTTTCTCCTGAAATTAAATTCTCTAACGGCATAAGAAATGTTCACGTTCCGGATAGAAATCTCATTTACTCAAATATGCTCGATAAACTTCAAATTCGTACAATTACTTTCTCCATACACTTTGAAGGTTGATAATTATTAGAATTTTACTGTTAATGTATTCTTATTTTCAGTAAAAAATTATTCTATGAAATATATTTTTTCCTTGTTAGCATTTTTACTCTTTCTGAATAATTTACTTGCACAAGAACAGCAAATACTACCACAAAAAGCCAAAGAAATAAAGCAAGTAAATACTTTTGATGATTTGACAATCAGAAAAAATATTGCAGCTATAGAAGATAGAGATATTATTATTTATGTTGAAAATGGTAATTTATGGTTAGCTAAGCTTACTTCTGAAGGCTGGTTACAAATGTTACTTTCTGATAAATTTAATTCAGACAAAGAGTTAAAGGTTGCTGAAATTGAATTGGATGGAAAAGGCAGCAAGGAACTTTTAATTTATTGGAATTTTCTTGGAAAAATGGACAATATCAACTTACTGCTGAAAGGAATTCAAATATGGAATATTGATGAACAAATATGTTATTTAGATGAATATACCACCATCTTTGAAGAACGCTACATGAAAACTACCGATTCGCATTATTATGCAGGCTGTGAAAGAGATATAAAGTTTGAAAACGACTTGCTAAATATCACTTCTTTCGATTGCGATATGGATTTAAGTTTAGATATTTTGCCTGAGACTATCTATGTTGGGAAATATGAATTCAAAAATGGAAAATTTATGCTTTCAAAACCCTAATTAATTGCTCTATAAGGCTAAACATTATAGCTATATTTGCCAATACAAAATTACACTATGAGACAAATTCGTTTTCGTGAGGCTGTTCGTGAAGCCATGAGTGAAGAAATGAGAAGAGATGAAAATGTTTTTTTAATGGGCGAGGAGGTTGCTGAGTATAATGGTGCTTACAAAGTAAGTCAAGATATGCTGAAAGAGTTTGGTGCAAAGCGAGTTATAGACACGCCTATTTCAGAATTGGGTTTTGCAGCTATTGGGGTTGGTGCTGCTATGAATGGTGTGCGTCCTATAATAGAGTTTATGACATGGAATTTTGCCGTGTTAGCTTTTGACCAAATTGTAAATCATGCAGCTAAAATGTACGCTATGAGTGCAGGTCAATTTAATGTACCCATCGTTTTCAGAGGACCTTCAGCCTCTGCAGGTCAATTAGGTGCTCAACACTCACAAGCTTTTGAAAGCTGGATGGCAAATGTACCGGGTTTAAAAGTTGTTTCAGTTTCTAACCCTTACGATGCGAAAGGATTGCTAAAATCAGCTATTAGAGATGAAGATCCGGTTTGTTTTTTTGAATCGGAAGTAATGTACAGCGACATGGGAGAAGTGCCCGAAGAAGAATATTTAATTCCAATTGGAAAAGCTGATATCAAAAGAGCAGGTTCAGATGTAACTATTGTTAGTTTTAATAAAATGATGAAAGTAGCTTTAAAAGCTGCTGAAGAATTGTCCAAAGATGGTATTGAAGCAGAGGTTATTGATTTAAGAACTATCCGTCCATTAGATTATGACACTATCATTCAATCAGTTAAAAAAACCAACCGTTTATTAATTATTGAAGAAGCATGGCCATTTGGAAATGTTTCTACAGAAATTACCTACAAAGTGCAAAAAGATGCTTTTGATTATTTAGATGCACCTATTAGAAGACTTAATACTGCAGATTCATCAATGCACTATGCGCCTACTTTGGTAGAAGCATTTTTGCCTACAGCAGCTGAAACAGTTAGAATAGTTAAAGAAAGCATGTACTTGGTAAATAGCTAATCTCATTTCTTTAATTGTGCTGTTATAAACACAATAAGAAACTATTTTTTTATTGTACCGTTAATTGCATTGTTATATTTACACTATGCATAATTATCATGTACCATTATTACAAACGGGTATTCTTCCGCAACTAATTTCAGACTATTTATCTCACAAAATTATTTTAGAAAAATACTATTCAAACAAACCATCAGCTGAAAATTTTAATCTTCAGATTGAACAAAAAAAAGAAAATTACAGAAATAGAATAGTTCTTACTGAGACTCTTCAACAACAGTATAAACAAATTGAAAAAAGTGATATTGTAAAAAGCAATTTATCACTACTTAGCGAGGGAAATACTTTTACGGTAACCACCGCACACCAAACAAATATTTTTACCGGCCCACTATACTATATTTATAAAATACTTCATGTTATAAAGCTATCAAACGATTTAAAGCATTTATATCCTGATTTTAACTTTGTGCCAGTTTACTGGATGGGTAGTGAAGACCATGATTTTGAAGAAATTAATCATATTTTTCTTTTTGGAGATAAAGTTGAGTGGAATGAAAATAATGGTGGTGCAACCGGAAGGCTTAATCCAAATACACTTGCCGAACAATTATCAATAATTAAAGAAAAGCTCAAAAATGAACTTTATATTCAACAGGTAACAGAGATTTTTGAGTTTGGGTATAAAAATTTTTCTTCACTTGCCGATGCTACCCGATATATTTTAAACAAGCTTTTTGGTGACTATGGCTTAATTGTAGTTAACGCAGATGACCCTAAGTTAAAACAGTTATTTACTAATGTAATAAAAGATGAACTTACCAAAGAGGTTGTTTACAATAATACTGTAGAAACAATTAATGCATTAGAAAATGAAGGTTATAAAGTGCAGGCAAAACCCAGAGCTATAAATTTATTTTATTTAGAAAATAATTTACGCGAACGTATAGTTTACAATGATAATGGTTACTACGAAGTATTAAATACAAAGCTGAAGTTCACAAAAGAAGAAATTTTACAGATTGTAGAGTCGCAACCTGAAAAGTTTAGTCCAAATGTTTTTTTGCGTCCTTTATATCAGGAAATTGTATTGCCAAATTTGGCTTATGTTGGTGGTAGCGGAGAATTGTCTTACTGGCTTGAGCAAAAAAATATTTTCAATTATTTCAATGTCCCTTTTCCTTTGTTAATACAACGAAATAGTTTTTTATTGGTAGATGCAGCTACACAAAAAAAGTTACAAAAATTAAATTTGCCGGTTACTGACTTCTTTTTAGATGAAGATTTTTTAGTAAAGAAATATATTGAATCAAATAGCAATTTACCCGATTTTAATTTTGAAAAAATTCAACTTCAAAAAATATTTCAAGCGATTAAAGATAAAGCCTCATCTATAGATGTTACTTTGCAGGCAACAGCCAATGCACAATTGCAACAGGCGCTCAATAATCTCGAAAATTTAGAAAAGAAAGTTACGAAAGCTGAAAAAAATAAGCAAGATGTAGCTATTAATCATCTAAAATCTGTGCGTCAAAAATTTATGCCAAATAATACCTTTCAAGAAAGGTATGAGAATTTTATTTATTACTATTCAAAATACGGGAATAGCTTTTTTAAAGATTTGTATAATGCAATTCAACCCTTCGAGGCCAATTTGAATATTTTAAACTTATCCTGATAATCAATTATGAAAAAGTTGCTTCTTTTATTATTAATAACAAATACAATTAGTGTTTTTTCTCAAGACTTATCGTTAGAAAAAATTAAAAATGATATTGTTTATTTAGCTGATGATAAACTTAAAGGCAGAGAACCCGGAACTAAAGGTGAACAATTAGCATACGAATACATTATCAACCAATTTTTAAATTCAGGTATTTCTCCAAAAGGTGAGAAAGGTTTTTTACAACCGTTTACTTATAAAAAAACAATTAATCCACATAGCAACGAAGGAAAAGGAAGAAAAATTAAGGCACATAATGTAATAGGATTTTTAAACAATAATGCAGAAAATACAATAGTTATTGGTGCGCATTATGATCATTTAGGTATGCATAATCATTCATCATCTCTTGATAAAAATTCTAAAAACCAAATTCATAATGGTGCTGATGATAATGCATCGGGTGTTGCAGGAATGTTGGCTTTAGCAAGATATTTTTCAGAAAATAATATTCAGGAAAAAAATAATTTTCTTTTTATTGCCTTTTCTGCCGAAGAAGATGGTTTAATTGGCTCAAAATATTTTACTGAAAATCCTACCATTGATTTATCTAAAGTTTCTTTAATGATGAATATGGATATGATTGGAAGGTTGAATGACAGCACCAAAAACCTTTTAATATATGGTATAGGAACCAGTTCAGAATATGATAAAATTTTTAAGGATTTAAAGCACGATTTTAATTTAATTTTAGATTCATCGGGCATTGGCCCTTCTGACCACACCTCGTTTTATTTAAAAAATATACCGGTTCTACATTTTTTTACAGGGCAACACACCGATTATCACAAACCTACTGATGATACTGACAAGATTAACTTCATAGGAACTCTAGAAGTAATAACATTTATAAAAGAAATTGCTGAATATGCTGCTTCTTTGCCAAAACTTAGTTTTACTGAAACACAAGTAAAAGAAAAAGTAAGTTTTAAAGTTTCATTAGGTATTATGCCCGATTATGCTTTTCAGGGTAAAGGTGTTAAGGCAGATGCTGTTACAAATGGTAAACCTGCCCACTCAGCAGGTATTATTGCCGGAGATATAATAGTTGCAATAAATAATGAGGAAATAAAAGATGTTTATGAATATATGAAACAACTGGCAAAATATTCTAAAGGCGATGAAGTTATGGTTACTGTGCTAAGGAAAAACGAAAAACAAATTTTAAAAGTTAAGTTTTAACCTTTGATTTATTACCTTGCATATCAATAAAAGTATTATGATAGAAAAAATTGAAACAGATTTAACGAAGATGCTTAATATTAAGTATCCTATAATAATGGCACCCATGTTTTTGGTGAGTAATACATTAATGACAATAGAAGCTATAAAAGCAGGAATTACAGGTGCAATACCATCATTAAATTATCGTACTAACGAACAATTTATTGATGCTATCAGAGAAATTAAAAAAGCAGCTAATGGCCCTTTTGGAATAAACTTAATTGTTAATAAGTCAAATATTAAATTACAAGAACACTTGCAGATATGCATAGATGAAAAAGTAGATTTTATTATTACCTCTTTAGGAAGTCCTGAAGAAGTAATTGCACGTTGCAAGCCACATGGAATAAAGGTTTTTTGCGATGTAGTAGATTTAAAGTTTGCATTAAAAGTCGAATCATTGGGAGCTGATGCAATTATTGCAGTTAATTCAGGTGCCGGTGGACATGCAGGCCCTCTTCCTGCTGAAGTACTTATACCTGAACTAGTGAAAAATTGCAAAATCCCGGTAATATCAGCCGGTGGCGTTGGAAAAGGGAGTCAGCTTTTAGATAAACTTAAATTAGGTGCTTGTGGAGCTTCTATTGGAAGCCCTTTTATTGCCTCGGTTGAAGCACCGGTTTCTAACGAATACAAACAGGCTTGTGTAGATTATGGCGCAAAAGATATTGTACTTACAACCAAACTTTCAGGTACACCATGTACGGTTATAAATACGCCTTATGTGCAAAAAATAGGCACGCAGCAAAACTGGCTGGAAACCTTGCTGAATAAGAATAAAACACTAAAAAAGTATGTTAAAATGCTAACTTTTTATAAAGGTATGAAAGCTTTAGAAAAAGCTGCATTTAGTGCAACCTATCAAACTTTATGGTGTGCAGGCCCATCTATTGAATATGTAAAATCTGTTAAGCCTGTAAAAGAAATAGTTAGTACACTAATTACAGAGTATGAAAATGCTTTAAG
Source organism: uncultured Chitinophagaceae bacterium (assembly GCA_964543705.1). Lineage (GTDB taxonomy): Bacteria > Bacteroidota > Bacteroidia > Chitinophagales > CAIOSU01 > CAYSGX01. The sequence continues at coordinate 220,157 of CAZIZP010000002.1, read as the reverse complement.
TAAAACTACAGAAGTTCAACATAATTAATGTGTTATAATTATTTGCTGAAGTTATGATGTAAACTCTTCTACTGTATCTTTTATTATATCTATACACTCTTCAAGCTGAAGTTCATTAATAACCAAAGGCGGTGCAAACCGAATTTTATCGCCATGAGTAGGTTTAGCTAAAAGTCCGTTTTCTTTAAGCTTTAAACAAAAGTTCCATGCGGTTTCCTCATTTTCTGCTTCAACTTCTATTGCGTTTAACAAACCTTTTCCTCTTACTTCCTTAATGAAAGGTGTATTAATATTATTAAGTTCTTGTCTTAAAATATTACCCAGTTCAAAAGCATTTTCATCTAATTTTTCCTCTACAAGCACATCTAAAGCAGCCATTGCTACTTTACAGGCAAGTGGGTTTCCGCCATAAGTTGAACCATGTTCTCCAGGCTTAATGTTTAGCATAATATTATCGTTGGCCAATACAGCTGAAACCGGTAAAACTCCCCCTGAAAGTGCTTTACCGAGAATTAAAATGTCAGGCTTAACATTTTCATAATCACAGGCCAACATTTTGCCGGTACGTGCTAATCCGGTTTGAATTTCATCGGCTATAAACAGCACATTATATTTTTTACATAATTCTGAAACTTTCTTTAAATATCCTTCATCAGGAACAATTACGCCAGCCTCACCTTGAATGGGTTCTACCATAAATGCGGCAACGCGCAAGTCTTGTAATTTTGTTTCTAATGCCTCTAAATTATTATAAGGAACTAGTTCATAACCGGGCATAAACGGCCCAAAACCTTTGGTGCTAGAAGAATCGGTAGAAGATGATATTGCTGCCAATGTTCTGCCCCAAAAGTTTCCTTCAGCAAAAATTATTTTAGCTTCATTTACAGGAATTCCTTTTTTATCATATCCCCAGCGTCTGGCAAGTTTAACAGCGGTTTCACCCCCTTCTACACCTGTATTCATGGGTAATACTTTGTCGTACCCAAATAATTTGGTGATATACTCTTCGTATGAACCTAAAATATTATTGTAAAATGCTCTTGATGTAAGAGTTAATGTTTCAGCTTGTTCTATAAGCGCATTGATAATTTTTGGGTGACAATGGCCTTGGTTTACTGCCGAATAAGCTGATAGAAAATCGTAATATTTTTTACCTTCAACATCCCATAAAAAAACACCTTTTCCTTTTTTCAATACAACAGGTAATGGATGATAGTTATGTGCTCCGAATTTTTCTTCAAGCTCAATATAATATTGTGTTTCTGTAGTTGTCATGCTGTTTTTTTGTGTAAAGATAAAGACTTTTAAATGCTTGAATTTTTCAAATTAACAATTGAAACAATAGTAAAATAAACAATTTGTTTACTTCACAGTTTATTATCACATTTACCAAACTAAACCAAATAACAATTAAACATGAATATTAGAGTTTTTTCTGCATTTATCTTCTTTACATTCCTTTTCGTTGAAAATATTTTGGCACAGCCTTTTGCTGTGGGCAGCTCTTCTGTTACATGGACTGATGCTTCAAGAAGTAATAGAAGTGTCCCGGTAGAAATTTATTATCCTGCTACAACAGCAGGTAATAACACACCTGTTGCAGCAGGTGAATTTCCGGTAATGGTTATTGGTCATGGATTTTCTATGGGAGTGAATGCTTATTATAATTTCAGAGATTTCTTTGTACCTAAAGGATTTATTCTAATTCTGGTTGATACTGAAACAGGTCTTTCTCCTAATCATGCAACATTTGGTGCCGATTTAAATTTCGCAGTAAATAATATGCAAAGTTTAAACACCAATCAAAGTTCAATTTTCTTCGGAAAAGTTAAAAATAAAACTGCTTTAATGGGACATTCTATGGGGGGTGGTTGCTCTTTTATAGCAGCAGGAACAGGAAACCCAAATATTGCTACATTACTAGGCTTTGCACCCGCTGAAACTAGCACTTCTGCAATTGCTGCTGCAAGCAATATTTCCATACCTGCTTTAATGTTTTATGGTAATAAGGATGCTGTTACACCACCACAAAACCATGTTATTCCAATGTATAATAATTTGCAGTCTTCATGCAAGGCAATGGTTACAATAATTGATGGGGCTCATTGTAGATTCGCAAATTCCAATACAGCATGTAACTTTGGTGAAGGTACAAGTTGTATTGCCTGTACTTTTGTTACTAATGCAGTACAACAACAACGAACGTACGCTATAATGGAGCCTTGGCTGAATTTTTATCTGAAAGAAGATTGTACTGCTTGGACTGCCTTTGAAAGTAGTTTAGATAATACTACCGGGACTACATATGTTAGAGATTGCGATTACTCGTTGCCTTCAGCTTCAATTTCTGCTAATGGTAATACTGAATTTTGTTTTGGTGGAAATGTTACACTTACTGCAACTTCTTCAACAGGAGATTACACATGGAGCAATGGGGAAACTACACAAGATATAACTGTAAGCACTTCTGATAATTATTCTATAAGTGTTATTGATGAGTATAATTGTACAGCAACCTCAAATAACATTGATGTTACTGTGTTTCAGCCCGAAGTGGCAAACATTATTTCTAGTTCAGGCTCATCACTTTGTGGTGGTAGCAGCACCTTATCCGTAGATAATTCTTTCCAAAGTTATTTATGGAGCACCGGAGAGACTACTGCTGCCATAAATGTAACTTCGGCAGATAATTATAGTGTTACGGTAATTGATGTTAATAACTGCGAGTCAATTTCCAACATCTTTAGTATTAGCAATGCTCCTGAACCACAAATAATATTTACAGGCACACCAAATTTCTGCGATGGCGAAATTGTACAATTATCAGTAGATGGTGTTTTCGATACATATTTATGGAGCACCGGAGAAACTGCTAATTCAATTGAAGTTACTGCTTCAAATACCTACAGTGTTACAGTTGACGATGGCAATGGATGTACAAATACTACTTCAGAAACTATTACATTTAACAGCTTACCTGCTGTGCCAGTAATTAATCAAAAGTCAGATTCATTATACATATCTGGAAATGCTGTAAACATTGAATGGTACTATGAAGGAAACTTAATTGCAAGTGGAACAAATATTATTAAAGCAGATAATGAAGGTGAATATACCGTTGTTATAACTGATGGAAATGGTTGTTCTGTAGAATCAGATGTTTTTGAATATTTTGCTGTTAGTGTTGTTGAGAATAATTTGCAAACCAGAATTAAAGTATATCCTAACCCTACACAATCTTTTTTTAATATTATTTCAGAAAAAGAATTTGATTTTCAGTTAACCGATATTTCAGGAAAAGTTTTTCTTTACGATGAATCTTATAACAACATTAAGAAAGTAGATATTTCTTTACTTGCTAGCGGAAATTATATCTTATCGATACGCACAGAAAATAAAGTTGCTACATACAGAATAGTGAAACACTAATATTATTTTAATTTTAAAAGTCTGCAAAATCATATATACCTTGCAGGCTTTTGCTTTAATTTGAAGTGAAATGAATTTAAAAGGAAAGAAAGCAATTGTTACAGGGGTATCAAAAGGAATTGGGAAATCTTTAGTATATAAACTTTTGCAACAAGGTGTAACTGTAGCAGGTTGGAGTAGAACTGAACCTGATATTCAGCATGATAACTTTAAGTTTTTTACAACCAATATTGCTGATGAAAGCAGTGTAGAAAATACTTTCGGTGAAAGCGTTTTTTATTTAGGAGGAACAGTAGATATTTTAATCAATAATGCAGGTTTTGGTTTATTTAGAACATTAGAAAACCATACTTCTGAAGAATGGGAAAACATGTTTGCCGTGAATGTTCATGGTATTTATTACACTACAAAAAGAGTAGTGCCATTAATGAAAGAAAAACAACATGGTCATATTGTAAATATTGCTTCCATTGCCGCATTACAAGGTATAAATGAAGCCAGTGCTTATTGTGGAACCAAGTTTGCAGTAAGAGGCATTTCGCAAGCATTGTATCAAGAAGTTAAAAAGTTTAATATTAAAGTTACCTGTGTAATGCCTGGTTCTGTTAATACTGAATTCTTTAACAATGCACTTGGTATTAATGCAAATCCAACTATGATTAATCCTGATGATTTAGCTGATGTAATAATTCATCAACTTCAAACGCCTGATAATTTTAATACTTCAGAAATTGAAATAAGGCCAATGAATCCGAAATATGTGTAGCAAAAAAATAATTTTATAGAATTGGCAAACTGTGAATATTACATTTATAACGGGTCTCGCTTTTAAATCCATTCAATCTGCCAACATATTCTATTTTTATTCTGCTAATACCATCGTAATTAAATAGCTGTATGGTAGTTCTGTCTTCAGAAAGTTTAAAGCCCAATTTTCTTCCTGTTGTATCATTTACATATTCAACTTTCTTTAGGTCTAAAATGGTGTCTTGCAGAAAAATTTGATGAAACGCAGGCGCATCTTGAGCATGGCATATTACAGCACCTAATAACAAAAACAATATGACCGAAAATTTTCTCATTGCTTGAATTTACTAAAATTCTGCAACAAACAATTTATACCAATGGCTCTTGCTGACTTAAACAGTGAAAACTGCCTAAGCCCCAAATAATATCGATAGAGTCTATACCAATTACTTCACGGTCTTTAAAACACGCTGAAAGAATTTGTAAAGCTTTATCATCGTTGGCGCAACGATATGTAGGCACAATAACTGCTGCATTGGCTATATAGAAATTGGCATAAGAAGCAGGCAAACGTTGGTTTTCATAAATTACTGCATCGGGCATAGGCAGTTCAATTACATTTAATGGCTTGCCACTCAGCAAACGCATTTGCTTCAATGCTTTCAAATTATCTTGTAGCAATTGATAATTTTCATCTTGCTTATTTTCTTCTACTACTGTTACTACCGTATCTTCATTTACAAAGCGAGTAATATCATCAATATGCCCATCGGTATCATCGCCTACAATACCTTCGTGTAGCCACAGCACCTGCGATATGCCATAGTATTCTTCCAAATATTGTTCAATTTGCCGTTGGGTTAAATGCGGGTTTCTATTTTCATTTAACAAACATTGTGTGGTGGTAAGCACAGTACCTTTTCCATTAAAATCTACTGAACCACCTTCCATTACAATTCCCGGATATAATACAGGCAAATTCAAATAATTGCCAATTAGTGTTGGAATATTATCGTCTAAATCGAATGGCGGATATTTACCACCCCAGGCATTATAGCCCCAGTCGAGGATTATTTTCTTTTGCGAAGCTTCAGGATTTATTAAAAACGCAGGACCATGATCGCGACACCATGCATCGTTAGTAGGGTGAATATGCAGTTGTATTTTATTAAAATCAGCATCGGCTTTTTGCAACATTTCAGTTACCTTTTGCTTCATGGCTTCATCGTTCATATTTATATGAACCATTTCACCTTTGGTAACTGCTTTTATAAATGCAATATAGTTGTTATAAATTGTTTCCAGTTTTCCCGGCCATGAGGCTTCTTTATGCGGAAAGCTTAACCAGGTTGCAGCATGTGTATGCCATTCAGCAGGAAAAAAATAACCGGCTTCTTTTGGAGATTTGCCGCCTAATATTTCTGATGAAAAATCCAATTTATTTAAACTCAAAACTTTCTTTTTAAACTGTAAACTGAAACCTTTAACTATTTAATCAATATACCGTTTTAGAATAGGATCGTAGGTATCAATTCTTCTGTCGCGAAGAAAAGGCCAATGAGTGCGGTAAAAGTCAGATTGCTTTAAATCTAATTCTTGTACATGTACTACTTCATCTAAATGAGGGGCTTTGTATAAAATTTTTCCGTAAGCATTTGATACAAATGAGCCGCCCCAAAACTGCATATCCCCCTCTTTACCTGTGCGATTTACAGAAACCACATGCACTCCATTAGCAATAGCATGTGCGCGCTGGGCTGTAAACCAAGCATCATATTGGTCTTTATTCGTTTCTTCATCTTGTGTAACTGCCCAACCAATAGCAGTAGGATAAAACAAAATTTGTGCACCCATTAATGAAGTAATTCTTGCTGCCTCAGGATACCATTGGTCCCAACAAATTAACACGCCAATTTTTGCAAACTTAGTTTGAAAAACTTTGTACCCTTCATCTCCCGGAGTGAAATAAAATTTCTCGTAATATCCGGGGTCATCTGGAATATGTTGTTTACGGTATTTTCCTAAATAACTCCCATCTGCATCAAATATGGCAGTAGTGTTATGATATAATCCTTCGGCACGTTTTTCAAAAAGTGAAGCAATTATAACTACTCCTAATTTTTTTGAAAGATTTGCAAAAGTTTCGCAAGACTCACCATCGGGAATGGCTTCGCCTAACTTAAAATTTTCGTAATCTTCAATATCGCAGAAATAAAGCGAACGAAATAGTTCTTGTAAACAAATAATTTGCGCACCATTTTTAGCTGCTTCTTCAATACCTGCAACAGCACGTTTTAAATTTTCAGAAGTATCGGCAGTGCAAGCATTTTGCACTAGCCCTACTTTTACTTTAGTCATAGCACATTCAATTTTTGTGCAAAGGTAATTTTTAAAGGTGAAGATTTTGGTTTGTAAATGCTATTGTTGTTTCAAACGTCAATAATATACAATGCCTACACAATTTAATATAAAATATAATTAACGCTTGTTTATACTTTTAATAATTAATTATAAATGCCTTTTCGATTCAAGTATTTCTCTAAACACTTTGTAATCTCTTTGTTGGCGTGCATCAAGAATATTTTTTACTACTGGCATTAACATTTTTATTTTAAAACCTTTCCCTACAATCTTGCAATTACAAAATACCTTGGTTGCATCTACATTTATACTGCTGAATGTTATTTCAGAATAGGTAATTATTTCCGGATGTTCCATTCTTAAACATAAATATTCATCATCAATAAGCTCAATAATTTCTTGAGTAACGGCTACAGGCTTTCCTTCAAAATCTAATGTTAATATGTACTTGCTATGCTGCTTTTTGGGTTCGCCTCGAATAAGTTCTATTTTCTGAAAACCAGAAACCCATTGTGACATATATGATTCATCTAAAAATGAATCGAATGTTTTTCTTATGGGCTTATTTATAGTAACAATTGTTTGAATGGTACTCATGACAATACTTTTTTCTATATACGTAAAATATTGTTCATGGTTTCAACAAGCAAATATTCTTGTAATAGTTGAGCATGTTATCTTGTTGTAAATAAATGATTATCAATTTTATACTCTGTGTAAGGTATACTTTTTTCGGAAATAAAATTTCTTATTTTAGTAAATATTATTTACATTCATGTATAAACTAAAATGCTATGGCCAAATCTTTACACAAATGCCCATCTTGCGGGAATGAGTTAACGAGAACAAGACGCACTGATTTTGAAAAGTTTATAAATAGAATTTCACTTGGTAATTATTTCGATAAAAAGTTTAGATGTTATTCGTGTCTTAAAGAGTTTAGCTATGGTAAGGGTGTAACCATAGATGGAAATTCTTCTGAACTAAATTCTGATAGTATTAAAACACTCAAGGCAGGGTTTCCTGCATTTTTAATTTTATTACTCATTATTGGAGCTATGTTGGCGTTAAGTAATAAAATTAGCTTTGAAAACATTAACAATACTTTTAGTTTTTTCACTAAGTAATTTTTTGCCATAATTCTGTAAAAATATTTTTATAAGTCCTGATATTACTGTATAAAGATGCAGGGTTTTGTATTTTTATACGGTGCAAAATTCTTCAAATAACTCTTTTGTGTTTTTCTACCTTTTGGTAGGTTATATATTCGCATCATTCATATGGTGGTCTTACTTACTATACGACAAAAATGAAAGTTTATCTGAGTCACAAACTGAAGCAGCCTACTACAAATACATTTTAAAAAATACAAATGCTGAAATTACATTTGATCAATTTAGAGAAACCTCTATTTATCAATCCATTTCTGCTAAATATGACAGACAAAAATGGATGATTCTTGGAGAGGGCACTGTGTTTATGATTTTATTGATTTTAGGAACTTATCAACTTTTTAGAACTTATAACAAAGAGGTGTCATTAGCAAGGCAACAAAATAACTTTTTATTATCTATAACACATGAGTTGAAGTCTCCTATTGCCTCAATTAAGATATCGTTACAAACTTTACTGAAAAGGTTAACTTTTGAAGAAAAATATCATAAACTACTAACCAACTCTATTGAAGACACAGAAAGACTTCAAAGCCTTGTGGAAAATATTCTTTTTGCAGCACGAATGGAAAACCATTCTTATGCATTTGAAAAAAAGAAAGAAAATATTTCTGAGGAGGTTAATCGTTTAGTTGAAAAATTCAGAATAAATATCTCTGCAACTAGAAATATTCATACCGCTATTCAGGAAAATATTGAGTTTCTTGTTGATAAGGAAGCATTTCGTTCGGCAATAATCAATCTGTTGGAGAATGCTTATAAATATTCTGAGAAAGGTTCTTCTATTCGTATTAATCTTTTCAAAAATGATAAACAAATTATCCTTGAAGTAATTGATGAAGGAAAGGGTATTCCTATTGGAGAAAAAGAAAAAATATTTCAAAAATTTTACCGAATAGGCAATGAAGAAACCAGAAATACAAAGGGTACAGGTTTAGGTTTGTTTATTGTAAAAAAAGTAATTGAATCTCACGGTGGCAAAATTTCTGTAGAAAATAATAAGCCAAAGGGCAGCACATTTAAAATTACCTTTAACGATAGTTTTACGGATAATATTTTAATTAATAAGCCCTCTACTAAACCCCAAACTGTATAATACTTACATCTATGAAAGCACGTATATTGGTAGCAGACGATGAAGAAAATATTCTTGAAGCTATTAAGATAAATCTTGAGCTGGAAGATTATGAAGTGATTACTGCTGTATCAGGAAGCGAAGCACTTAGCAAGTTTAAAGAACAAAGGTTCAATTTGGTAATATTGGATGTAATGATGCCAAATGTTGACGGGTTTGAAGTTTGCGAAAAAATAAGATTAGAAGATAGTGATACGCCAATTCTTTTTCTTACTGCAAAAGATACCAGTATCGATAGAATTAAAGGCTTAAAACTTGGAGCTGATGATTACATTACTAAACCTTTTAATCTGGAAGAATTACTTCTCAGAGTAAAAGTGCTCATAAAACATAGTATGAAAGGCACCAAAGAAGAAAGCGACTTGAAAACCTATAAATTTGGAAATAACGAGGTGAATTTTGTTACTTATGAAGCCAAGGGTTTTGATGGAAAAGTATATAATCTTACCAAAAAAGAAGCTATGCTGTTAAAGCTATTGATAGACCGAAAAGGTGAGGCGGTTTCAAGAAATCAAATATTGCAATATGTTTGGGGTTATGATGTTTTTCCCTCTACAAGAACAATAGACAATTTTCTGTTATCATATCGCAGATATTTTGAAGAAGACCAAAAAAATCCTAGATATTTCCATTCGGTTAGAGGTGTTGGCTACAAGTTTACAGATTGATGTATTGAATGCCCTTATTGAATTTTTGGAAAAACAATTCTTTAATTTTTTCATAATCGTCAGCATTATTAACAAAGTCTATTTTTGAAGCATCTACAATTAATACAGTTGTGTTACTTATAGTTTTGAAGTATTGTAAATAGGCCGACTGTAATTGTTCTAAATATTCAGGCTTAATATTTTGCTCATAACTTCTTCCTCTTATGGCAATGTTGTATAATAGATTTGGTATTGTGTTATGCAAATAAACAATTAACTCAGGCTGAGGCAATTGTGCGTTAATAATACTAAACAGCCTTTTGTACAAAGCATTTTCATCTTCTTTTAACGTAATATTTGCGAATATTAACGACTTTGTAAATAAATAATCACTCACTGTTTTTTGCTGAAATAAGTCAGGTGTTGCAACAAAATCTTTTAATTGTTTATAGCGTTCTGCCATAAAAAATAATTCAAGTGGAAACGCAAATCGCTCAGGCTCTTCATAAAACTTAGGCAGAAATGGATTGTTTTCAAAAGCCTCTAAAATTAATTTTGCATTAAATTCATTGGCAAGCAAACCTGCCAGTGTAGTTTTTCCTGAACCAATACAGCCTTCTATGGTAACGAAATTATAATTCATTTTCAGGCTCAAATATATTTACCTCCAACGTATCGTTACAGTTTTTTAAAACTTCTGAAATATTTTTTTTAAAAACAGCATGTATTTCATTGCCGGCTATCTCTGCAAGTGGTACTAATGCAAACTTTCTAACATGAAGCATAGCATGCGGAATAGTTAGCGTTTCGTTATTAAATATTGTGTTTCCAAGTAAAAGAATGTCAATATCAATTTCACGCTCGTTCCATTTTCCTGAATACACCCTGCCACAATCAGTTTCAATTTTCTTAATAATTACCAAAATATCTTCCGGTGAAAGGTTAGTATTCAGCATAATCGCTTTGTTTAAAAAAGTAGCTTGCTCAATATTTCCCCATGCTGCCGTTTCGTAAATTGAAGATTTTTTTTCAATACTTCCTAACCGCTCGGTAATTAATAATTCGGCTTTATAAATATATTGAAGGCGATTTCCACGATTGCTGCCCAACAGAAGATATAATGATTGCTGCATTTAAGATTTCTTAACTATGGCCAAAACTAATTAATAAAAGATATGTGTGTATTTTCGTTTACTGTTAAAAATTAAAATTATTATCATGAGTTTTTTCAAAACATTTTTTGCTGCATTATTTGCTTCTATTGTAGGTTATTTTATAATTATTTTTTTTGGAATATTAATAATCGTAGGTATTGTGGCTTCATCGTCTAAAAAAGATGAAACTAAAGTTGAGCCTAATTCTATATTGCATCTTAAATTAGATTATACAATTTCTGAAAAAACCTCTTCAAATCCTTTTGAAAACTTCGATTTTGCCACTTTTGAGCCTTCTGAAAATCTTGGGTTGAATGATATCTTGAAGAACATTAAAAAAGCTAAAAGCGATGATAATATAAAAGGTATTTATCTTGATGTAACAGTTATGCCTAATGGCGTAGCAACTACTGAAGCTATTAGAAAAGAACTTATCGACTTCAAAAAATCAGGAAAATTTATTGTTGCATATGCTGAGGTCATGACGCAAAAAGCATATTATTTAGCTTCAGTAGCTGATAAAGTGTATTTGAACCCTTATGGTTTAGTAGAGTTTTCAGGATTAAATACTGAACTTACTTTCTTTAAAAATATGCTCGATCGGTTGGGGATCGAAGTACAGGTTTTTTATGCAGGAAAATTTAAAAGTGCTACTGAACCATTTCGTTTGGATAAAATGAGCGATGCCAACAGGCTACAGATTACTGAGTATATGAACAGTATTTACAATCATTATATAAAAAATATTGCGGCTTCAAGGAAAATGAGCGAGCAGCTTGTTGATAGTATTGCTACAAATCTTTTAGTTAGAAGGGCTGAAGATGCAAAGGATTTTGGTTTAGTAGATGAACTGGCTTATTACGATGTAGTTTTAGACGACCTTAAAAGCAGAACCGGAAAAAAAGAAGATGACAAACTGGTTTCTGTATCTATGAATAAATATGATAAAGCTCCAACAATTAAAAAGGAAAACCTAAAGGCCGATAAAATTGCTGTTGTATATGCCGAAGGCGATATTGTTGATGGAAAGGGAGAAAATAACAATATTGGTTCAGAGCGTGTGGCTAAAATGATTCGCAAGATTAGACAAGATAAAAGCATAAAAGCTTTAGTACTGCGTGTAAGCTCGCCCGGTGGTAGTGCATTGGCTTCAGAAATTATGTTGCGTGAAATAGAATTAGCCAAAAAGAAAATGCCTGTTATTGTTTCTATGGGCAATGTGGCAGCTTCCGGGGGTTACTATATTTCTTGTTATGCAGATACTATTTTAGCAGAGCCTAACACCATTACCGGTTCTATTGGTGTGTTTGGTTTAATACCCAACATGCAGGGCTTCTTTAATAAACACATTGGCATTACGTTCGACAATGTTAAAACCGGTAAATTTTCAGATTTAGGCTCATTAACAAAACCTATTAACGAAGAAGGAAAGGTAATCATTCAGCATGGAGTAGATACTATTTATTATAAGTTCAAAAAGCGTGTTGCTGTAGGCAGAGGTATGACAATGGAACAAGTGGACGAAGTGGCACAGGGTAGAGTTTGGACAGGCTTACAAGCTAAAGAAATAGGATTAGTAGATGTCATTGGAGGCATGGATGAGGCTGTAACTATTGCTGCATACAAAGCCGGCTTAAAAGAATATCGCACTAAGGAATATCCTGAAGAAGAAGACCCTTTAGAAAAGTTCTTTAAATCATTGAAATCTGATGCTGAGGCTTACTTCATGAAAGCACGTTTAGGTGAGTTTTATCCTGTGTTTGAAAAAATTGAATCGTTAAAAAATATGAATGGAATTCAAGCCAGAATGCCTTTCGATGTAACAATTCATTAATAAGGATAAGGATAAGGATAAGGGGATTAGGTTGATACTATTCCAAATTTTAGCTTAACGAAACAACTTTTTTGATATTACGTATATAGCGGGTAAATAAAATGCTATGGTACGTTTATATTTAGCTATATCACAGAAGTCATTTTCAAGAATTTCATTAAAATTCAAAAAAGCAAAAGCTGCTTTAGAAGAAATTCGTTTTGGTTTTTATGCTTAAGATATGGTACAGTCTTGTTATTACATTACTGTTTTTCTTCTCCTAATTTAATCAACGCAAATACGCAGTAGTTTACAATATCCATATAATTGGCTTCAGGACCTTCTGAAATAAGCGTTTGGCCTTTATTGTCTTCCATTTGTTTTAGACGTAATAGACGCATTAATATTAAATCAGTAAAAGACGATACACGCATATCTCGCCATGCTTCACCATAATCGTGATTTTTTTTAATAAGTAAAGCTTTAATTTCGGCTACATGTTTATCGTATAATTCTATAGCATAGGCAGTGGGCAATAATACTTCGCTATTACCTCCCAATTGTAATTGTATTAGTGCTAAAATGCAATAATTTATTATACCTCTGTAGTCATCGTCAATAGGGTCATCTACTAAATTGGCACCTTTTTCTTCAATAGTTTGAATGCGCTTGGCTTTAATAAAAATTTGGTCGGTAAGCGATTTTGGACGCATTACCCGCCATGAAGTACCATAGTCAGTAGTTTTTTTAGAAAAAATGTCGCGGCATTTTGCCATTACATCATCAAACTGTTGTGTGGTATCGTTTGCCAAGTGAAGAGTTGTATTTTTGAGCGTTTCCAATGCAAATTTATGAGCAATAAAAATACACTATTTCCTCAAACGCATACATTGAATATTCGTGGAAAACTTATGGTGTTAGATACGCCAAAAGTTATGGGCATTCTTAATGTTACCCCCGATTCTTTTTACGATGGCGGTAGGCTGAAAACCGATAAAGATATTTTATTTCAGGCTGAAAAAATGATTGCTGAAGGCGTTGATATTATCGATGTTGGCGGTATGAGCACTAAACCCAATTCCGAAGAAATAAGCGAAGCGGAAGAATTGAATAGGGTAGTGCCAGTAATTCAATTATTACAACAATATTTTCCTGAAACTACATTGTCACTCGATACATATCGGGCACAAGTTGCTAAAGCAGGTTTAGAAGCAGGCATTAGTATTATAAATGATATTTCAGCAGGAAGTTTCGATACCGAAATGTTTGCAACAGTGGCAGCTTTTAACGCGCCATATATTATGATGCACATACAAGGCACTCCTCAAACCATGCAACAAAATCCTCATTATGAAAACGTGGTTCAAGAAGTGTTGCAATATTTTATTCAGAAAATAGAAGCAGTACAACAGGCGGGTATTAAAGATATTATTATAGACCCTGGTTTTGGTTTTGGCAAAACGCTTGCACATAATTATACGTTGTTGAAATATTTAAACGATTTCAGCATATTGAAAAAGCCAATATTAGCTGGTATGTCGCGCAAATCTATGATATGCAAACTGCTAAACGTGAAACCTACCGAAGCCTTAAATGGAACTATTGCGCTGAATACCATTGCCTTGTTGAATGGTGCAGCCATTTTAAGAGTTCACGATGTGAAAGAAGCTAAAGAAGTGATAAAAATTGCTGAATTTTATTGCAACAATTTATAACCTTGCTACACTTATTTATAAATATAGGATTCATAGAAGTAAACTTTATAGACCTGCTAGATATATTGCTGGTAGGTCTTTTAATTTTTCAAATCTATCGGTTAATAAAAGGTAGTTTAGCTTTTAATATTTTTATTGGCTTTATAATTATTTACTTTTTATGGCTGTTGGTGCGCTTTAGTGGCATGGAGTTGCTTGCTGGTATTCTTAACCAATTTATTAATGTAGGTGTAATTGCGCTACTTATTGTTTTTCAGCCTGAAATAAGAAAGTTTTTATTGTATCTAGGAAAAGGTGGACAAATAAATAAATCGTCATTCTGGATAAGGCTGTTTAACCGTAAGTATGAAAACAAAGAACTTTTTGAAGCATGTTTGCCTGAAATTATTACAGCAATAGATAACCTGAAAAAAAACAGATTGGGTGCTATTATGGTATTTTCACAAACCTCTCGAATGCAAATGATTGCTTCAACAGGCGTAATGTTAGATAGTACCATTTCAGCAAAACTGTTGGAAAGTATTTTTGAAAAAAACAGTCCGCTACACGATGGTGCTGTAATTATTTCTGAATTTAAAATTGTAGCAGCGGGTTGTGTATTGCCCGTTTCAGATAATAATGAAATTGCAGCGCGATTAGGGTTGCGTCATCGTGCCGCTATTGGTATTACCGAAGCCAGCGATGCTGTAGTGCTAGTGGTTTCAGAAGAAAGGGGTAAGCTGTCTTATGTTAGGAATGGAAGAATTATTCAGGATATTTCTAACGATGAAGCTAAAGTGCTGTTGCAGAAATATTTTGAGGCAGAATAGGTATAACCATATATAATGCTATTTACTCCCGTATCGTTTGGCCCGTTAACTATTAGAAACAGAAGCATAAGAGCAGCAGCTTTTGAAGGCATGTGCCAAAATCATGAAGTAACTGAAAATCTTATTCAATATCATCAATCGGTAGCTAAAGGCGGTATTGGTATGACCACTGTGGCTTATGCCGCTATAAATAAATCAGGGTTGTCTTTTCCGCATCAGTTACACATGCGTGCCGAAATAATTCCGCAGTTGAAAAAACTAACAGGTGCTGTACATGTAGAAAATACTGCTGTTTCAATTCAACTGGGGCATTGCGGCAATATGGCAAAGCATCAGGTAATTGGGTCTCGACCATTATCGGCTTCAACACATATTAATTGGTATGCGCCATGTTTTGCAAAGGCAATGAGCCATGCCGAAATTAATGCTACGGTGAAAGATTTTGGCAAAGCGGTTCAATTGGCGCAACAGGCAGGTTTCGATGCTGTTGAAATTCATGCAGGTCATGGGTATCTAATTAGTCAGTTTCTTTCGCCTTATACCAATAAAAGAACCGATGCGTTTGGCGGCAGTTTAGAAAATCGTATGCGCTTTATGAAAATGGTAATTGAAGAAGTGCTTACGGCTGCTGCCGGAAAAACTGCGGTATTGGTAAAAATGAATATGCGCGATGGGTTTAGCGGAGGTATGGAATTAGAAGAAAGTTTACAGGTAGCAAAAACTTTAGAACAATTAGGGGTGCATGGTTTGGTTTTAAGTGGTGGCTTTGTAAGCAAAGCGCCTATGTATGTTATGCGAGGTAAAATGCCATTCCACACGCTTTCACAACATGCCGACAGTGCTTTAATGAGTTTATTTGTAAAACTATTCGGAAAGTTTTTGGTGCCTGATGTGGCTTTTGAGCCTAATTACTTTTTAAAAGATGCATTGCATTTTAGAAAAAGTCTAAAACTGCCTTTAGTGTATGTGGGTGGTATTCTTTCAAAAGAAAATATTGAAGAAGCTTTAGGGCATGGCTTTGATGCTGTGGCTATTGCCCGCGCTT
The DNA here is from genome assembly GCA_964543705.1 of uncultured Chitinophagaceae bacterium. Lineage (GTDB taxonomy): Bacteria > Bacteroidota > Bacteroidia > Chitinophagales > CAIOSU01 > CAYSGX01. Next base: position 204,130 of record CAZIZP010000002.1, on the reverse strand, counting down.
TAATTAAAGACCCCGATTTTATTCAGAAAATATTGCAAGAACAATTAAGTCACTCTTCTTGCGATACCTGTAACCACTGCATTGCTGTAATGTATAATGGCCCATTTAGTTGTATTCAGAACGAAAGCAAAGCACTATGAATACAAAGCGAAATATTGCATTAGTTACGGGTGGTTCATCGGGTATTGGTTTTGCTATTGCCTGCGAACTGGCTAATAAAGGTTACGATTTATTATTAGTAAGTAATCAGCAAAATGAACTGACAAATTGCAAAGCCGAAATAGAAAAAACTTATCATGTTTTTTGTGCTGCTTTCTATATAGATTTAGCACAACCAACCGCTGCACAAGCATTAATAGATTTTTGCAATTTAGAAAATTTTCAGATAACAGTATTGGTTAACAACGCAGGTATTTTACTTTTTTCTGAAGTGGTAATGGCACAAGAAGAAAAAGTGAACACCACACTACAGTTGCATATACATACGCCTGTTTTGCTGTGTCGTTTATTGGGCGAGCAAATGAAAAAGAATAATAGTGGTTATATTTTAAATGTAGCATCTATTTCAGCAGTAATGCCTTACCCGGGCATTTCTCTGTATGGCCCTACTAAAACTTTTATGCGCTATTTTACCCGTGCTTTTCGCAGCGAAATGAAACTACATAATGTTAAAGTTACTTGTTTGCTGCCGGGTGCAACCGAAACGGGTTTATACAACCCTAATAAAATAAATCTGAAGTTGGCAAAGCGCTTAGGTATTATGCAAACTTCAAATTATGTTGCCCAAAAAGCCATTAATGCACTTTTTAAGAATACCGCTGAATGTATTCCAGGTTGGTTGAATAAAATTACTGTGGCTTTGTTGCCATTAGTTCCTATGTTTATGATTGATTTGTTGTACCAACACACCAATTTGTTAGATAAAGGGAAAAAGTCGCTTGGTTAAAATTTTAATGACCTTTTCTAATAAACTTCTAACTTTGAAAACTATGAACACTATTCATCAATTCAGTGTGAAGTCTATAGAAGGTGGCACACTTAACTTTTCAGATTATAAAGGAAAAAGAATTTTGTTGGTAAACACTGCATCAGCCTGTGGCTTAACACCACAGTATGAGCAATTGCAAGAGTTATACAATAATTTTCAGAATAAAGTAGTAATAGTTGGTGTACCCGCCAATGAATTTGGTGCTCAAGAACCCGGAACCAACGATGAAATAAAAGATTTTTGCTCAGCACGCTATGGTGTTACTTTTCCAATGGCTGCTAAGCAGGTGGTAGTAGGCGAAGGGCAATCAGAATTGTTTCAGTGGCTTACGCAAAAGGAAAAAAATGGCGTTCAGGATGTTGAGATAAAATGGAATTTTCACAAGTTTGTTTTAAATGAAAATGGAGAGTTTGTTGCCAGTTTTGGATCGCTTACAAGCCCTTTAGACGAAAGTATTTTAAAAGCTTTAGGGATAAACCTTTAAATGAAATGAAATTTAGTGAGGTAATTGGACAACAGCATTTAAAGCAACAATTTGCACAAACCATTTTAAGTGGTAAAGTGCCACATGCACAATTGTTCTTAGGTAATGTAGGTCATGGTGGTTTGGCATTAGCTTTAGCTTATGCACAAATGCTTAATTGTGAAAGACCAACAGAAAACGATGCTTGTGGTGTATGCGCTTCATGTCAGAAAGCAAATAAATTGGTACATCCCGATATACATTTTTCTCATCCATTTCCGAGTTTAGATAAAAAAGAAGTTGCTACCGATTTTATTGCTGACTGGCGCAAGATGTTGAGTAAAACACCTTATTTCAGTTTACAAGAGTGGATGCAATATTTTGAAGCTGAAAATAAGCAGGCAAATATTCCGGTTAAAGAATGTCAGGATATAATCAGAAGGCTTAATCTGAAAAGTTTTGAATCAAGATACAAAGTAATGATTATATGGTTGCCGGAATATTTAGGTAAGGAAGGCAATACACTATTGAAAATACTGGAAGAACCACCTACAGATACCGTTTTTATTTTAGTTGCTGAAAGTCAGGATGCTATTTTGGGAACTATACTCTCGCGGACACAAATAATAAAAATTAATTCCATTGAAACAGAATTGCTAAGTATTGCTTTAATGGAAAACTTCGACCTTCAGGCTGAAAATGCTTTTCAGATTGCTTCTTTAGCAAATGGCGATTTTATTGAAGCACAAAAACTTTTGTCAAACGAATCGAGTAATAGTGCGATATTATTTATGGAATGGGTTCAGTTATGTTTATCGCCAGGTCTTACTCGTAAAACTGAAACCTTTCAGCAACTAATAAAGTGGATAGAAAAATTTAGTACTATTGGCAGGGAGAATCAAAAAAATACTATTCGTTACGGATTACATTTTTTTGAACAATTATTCCAATATCAGATAACACGAAGGTTAGACGGTTTCAATTTGGAAGAAAAACAGTTTGCACAGAATTTTACTTCAAGAGTAAATTTTGACAATATTGAATTGCTATATAAACTTCTTAATAACTGCCATTTTTATATAGAAAGAAATGCAAGTGCAAAAGTTGTAATGATGAGCATTTCTTTTAAACTTTCTAAAATTCTAAATGGACAAATAGTTGAGATGGATACGATGGTAGATTCCTGATTTTTATTAAAAAGACTCAAAAGGAATATTATACAATTTTAATTGTATCAATTTATCCAGAAAGGGTCTAAAAACCTTTGTTAACGAATATTTCAAAATGCTCAACTAAATTTTGTTGTTTCTTTATGTACTTTATGTCTTTGTGGTAATTTCCCATAATAGTTTCATTACTTTTTTTTTACGAACTTTGAACAATTCGAGCATACTTATTTTAATATTTTGAATTTGTAGAATACTATGGGATGTACAAGTTGTGCCACAGATAGCGGAAAACCTAAGGGTTGCAAAAGCAACGGCAATTGCAGTACTGGCGGTTGCAATAAAATGAATACTTACGATTGGTTTGTAGATATGCCAATAGCCTTTGGTGCTGATGAATATAAAATTCATGAAGTATCGTTTAAACAAGGTGTTAGTAAAGGCTATTTCAGAAACGATAAAAATCTGCAAATAAATACAGGAGATTTTGTGGTGGTTCACACACCTACAGGTCACGATTTAGGGGAAATTACTTTAAGTGGCGAGTTGGTGCGATTGCAAATGCGCAAAAAGAAAATAAAAGATCAGGAAAAAGATTTAGGTAGCATTGTGCGCATTGCAACCGATGAGGATTTTAAGATAATGGAAGAGTTTCGTGCTAAAGAAATAGACACCCTAATACAAGCGCGTGCTATGGCAAAAACGCTTAATCTTGATATGAAGGTGAGTGATGTACAATATCAGGCAGATGGTAAAAAAGCTATATTTTACTACATTGCCGATGGCAGGGTAGATTTTAGAGAGTTGATAAAAGTTTATGCCGGCAACTTTAAAGTTAAAGTTGAAATGAAGCAAATTGGAGCTCGCCAGGAAGCAGGTATTGTTGGAGGTATTGGTTCATGTGGAAGAGAACTTTGTTGTTCAACATGGCTTACCGATTTTAAATCAGTTAATACCGGTGCAGCGCGCTATCAAAATATTTCCATAAATATGCAGAAGCTGTCAGGGCAATGCGGAAGATTAAAATGTTGCCTGAATTATGAGTTAGATACCTATGTAGAAGCTTCTAAATTATTTCCTCAGCAAGCAGATGAACTGGAAACTAAAGTAGGAAAATTAAAATTGCAAAAAACCGATATTCTGAAAGGATTATTATTTTATGCATATGAAGGAAAATGGGATAAATTTTATCCTTTTACTATAGAACAAGTGAAACAGTTAAAAGAAAATGCTGCTAAGGGTGTTTTAATAGAGTCGGTTTATGAAGTAATAGAAGAAGAAGTAAATGAAGAAAAAGAGGCTTATGAAGATTTGGTAGGTCAAATTTCTATTGATTCATTAGAGAAGAAAAGTAAGAAGAAGAAAAAGAAAAAATCGGGCAATCGAAATGCCGCTGATAATAATGTGAAGAAAGATGTAGCACCCAATAATGAAAGTGCAAAGCCACAAGCGCAGACTACAAACCAAAATAAGCCTAACGAAAACAGAAATCAACAACAAAGACGCAATCGCCCGGATAATAGAAATAGAAACCGAAATCAGAACAGAGACAATAAAGGCAATAGCGAGAAGAAAGAGTAATTAGCAAATTTGAAAAATTAGAAAAATTGGGCAAAATAGCTTCCATGTTTCCGAATATTAAAGTCGTTATAACTTTAGTTGTTTTTATTACAATTTCATCATGTAACCCTAATCGCATTTTTGAAAAAAATACTGACATTCCGAATAATGTGTGGAATAAAGACTTTAAACCTGAATTTGAATTTGAAATAAAAGATACCAATCTTGTTTACAGCCTTTCAGTTAATGTTCGTCACACTAATTTTTATCAATTCAGCAATTTATGGGTAATGGCTTACACTACTTTTCCTGATGGTAAAACTATTTCCTCGCGTGTAGAATTGCCTTTAGCCGATAAAGAGGGTAAATGGTATGGTGATTGTCTTGGAGATATTTGTGACATGAATATTTCTATTCAGGAAAAAACCTTGTTTAATCAAATTGGTAAGCATAAAATTACTTTTCAGCAAATAATGCGCAATAAAAGCCTTAATATCGATGACTTGCCCGCTATAATGGTAATAGGATTAAGGGTTGACAAACATCCTTCTACAAAGTGATTTTTTATTTTCTATAGTTTTTCTTCTAATATTAATTACTCAATTATTTTACGTCTTTTTATTTATAAATTTAATTAATACATAGTGTATTGGTCCTAGCAATATAACTGTTTGAAGATTTTTTGAAACATAAGTTTTCTAAATCCGTACAAGTGAAACGAGACATTTCAGGTCTCGTATGAAAAAACAAACTATGGAGGGGTTAGAAAATGAAAACGCAATTCAACAAACTATCAAAAACTGCAATCACCGCATTTTTTATAGTAATGTTACAAGCGATTACCATTTCGGCAACACTTGCGGCAACAATAACATCGGCAGCCACCGGCAATTGGAACAATACGGCTACTTGGGTAGGTGGGGTTATTCCAGGCTCGGGAGATGATGTAATAATTTCTGAAGGGCATTCAATTGAGGTGAGCGACACCAGAACGGCTCTTTCATTATCCGTTGAAACAAATATTGAATATTATACAAGTCTCGATATTACTGGTACAGGTAATCTTACGTTATTAAACGACTTAAATCTAACAAGCAATGATATTGCAATGGAAATCAGAATTAATGTTAACGGTACAATGAGAGTTGACGGCAATATTAATTTCTTAACTGTTTCGTCAGCAGATGCAAGAATAAATTTGTTTACGGGTGCCAATGTAACTTTATATGGTGCAGTTGTAAATTCTACTCAAGGACAAATTTTGGGTTACAGCACCAGTGAAAGTAATTTTATTTTTGCCGGTAGTAATTCTCAAACAATTCCGCTTCATGCCGGTATGAGGTATTACAATATTACTATAAACAAATCGGGAAGTAATGCTGCCAGTTTAGGAGGCAATATAACTGCTACCAATGTGTATAATAATATTACCATCGCTGAAGGAAGATTAAGCAACAACAATAGAACAGTTACCGGAAATTCAGGGAAATCTTTTACAGTAGAAGATGGTGGTATTTATGTTTTAACAGGCACAACAGCCTTACCTGTAACATTTACCCATAATTTCCAATCAGGTTCTTCTGTTATTTTCTCTTCTAATTCAGCACAAACAGTAGGTGTTCCTAATTCAGGGAGTTATCATAATTTATCATTCGAAGGTTCAGGAACAAAAACTCTTGGAGGTAATATAACCTCAACGGGAAATATAAATATTACTGCTGGAACTCTAGATGCATCAGCTTCAAATTATAATATTTCTGTTGCAGGCAACTGGAATAACACCGGGGGAACTTTTAATGCCAGAAATGCAACAGTAACATTTAATGGCTCAGCTTCGCAATCAATAAGTTCTAACAGTAACGATTTTTATAACCTTGTTTTTAATAATACTGCCAGTGGTACTTCTGCAATTGTATTAAACAGCGATATTACTGCAACCAATATTTGTACGATGACAGATGGCATTATAAGCACAGGAAGTAACAGACTTATTTTAACCAGCACCACAGCCGCAAATCTTTCTGGTTTTAGCAGTGCATGTTATATAAATGGCAATTTAAGAAGATATGTTGCCAATAATACTTCTACTTATTCATTTCCGGTAGGCACAGGTGCTTATCAAAGATTTGATGTAAAGAATAATAACATGAATGGAGTTACTTACATAGATGCTAGTTTTTCTCCACTTGAAAGACATGATGATGTAGATTTTGCAGCCGAAAATATTAACGATGGCGGTTCTAATTACATTTCACTTTCTTTGTCAGGTATGTGGACGATTGACCCCAACGCCCAGCCTTCATCAGGTAGTTATGATGCTTATGCCTACATTACTAATATCTCAGGAACTTATGATAATGATTTTGCAATTGTGAAACGTCCTACAGGTTCTCCTGATGGGTCTTCTTGGACAACCGGGGGTGGTACCATTAATGCAACTAACGGTTTAGGTAGAAGGGTATCTGACGGGTACGCATTAAGAATGGGTTTAACTTCTTTTTCTGAATTTGGTATTGGCAGCACACAGCCGAGTAACCCACTACCAATACAGTTGGTAAGTTTTAATGCAAAACTAGACAGAACAGGTGTTGTTGAAATTAACTGGGTTACAGCTACAGAGATTAACAACGATTATTTTTCAGTAGAAAGAAGTACAAATGGAATTAGTTTTGAAGAGATTGAAGTAGTAAGCGGTGCAGGTAATACAAGCCGCACACTAACTTACGATATTATAGATGAAAAACCTCTTACAGGTGTATCTTATTATAGATTGAAACAAACCGATTATGATGGCACGGTTTCTTATTCTAACATAGTTTCAATTAATAATAGGGGGGCATTTACTCAGCATAACTGGTCTTTATTTCCTAATCCTATAATTGTCGGGGGAAATGTAAATATTTCAGGGGTATTAAATAAAGGAAAAGCAGAAGTTTACGAAGCAGCATCAGGCAGAATAATAACATCAGAACTAATTGTAGATGGTTCAGCCAGTATTGATACAGATAATATTTTAGGCAAAGGTGTTTATTTGGTTAGAATTTTAGATGAAAATAATCAGCAGCTTTCGGTGCAAAAGTTAATTGTACAATAGCTATTGAAAATAAATTGCAGGGTCTTGATTTTTGTTAATGATGATTAACTAAATCTGCTAAAAAAGTGCTCTTCTACTATAAGCCGGCATCTGTGCCGGCTTTTGTTTTAATGTGAATTGGTAATAGATTAAATGGCTTTGTTATCTAAACGATTCAGAATTGTTCAATCTTAAATATGCCTTTTCAAGGCTATTTTTGTTTTCGGCAAGTAACAACAATTTGTCGTTTGTTTCAATAACCGTTGCACCGTTAGGGGTTATGTATTTCCCATTACGCTGAATCATAGCAATAAGGCTTGTTTTGGGCAATCCCAGTTCTACTATTCTTTTTCCCACGGCCTTGCTATTTTCTTCAATAACTATTTCTTTTAAATCAGATTTTATGCTTTCAGTAAGTTCTATTTCAAATGGCTCTTTCTTTTTTACTTTTTCAGGCAATGCTACATGCAGCCATTTAGCTACCAGCGATAGGGTGGTGCCTTGTAATAAAACTGAAGTAAGCGAAATAAAAAATACAATGTTGAATATTATATTGGCTTTTTCTAATCCTGCTACTAACGGGTAAGTGGCAAATACTATTGGAACTGCCCCCCTTAATCCCACCCATGATAAATATACCCGACTACGGTTTTGTAAATTAAAAAACATCATACTGAAAAAAACACTTAAAGGGCGGGCAATAAGCATCAAAAACAAAGAAATTAACATTGCCAACCCTGCTATTGGCAGCATTTCGCTCGGAAAAACCAAAAGTCCAAGCGTTAAAAACAGTACAATTTGCATAAGCCATGAAAACCCATCAAAGGCTTTTATAAGCATTTTTTTATGAATAAGATTTTGATTTCCTAAATACAAACCTGTTATATATACCGCCAAAAAACCGTTTCCGCCCAGAAAATCGGTAGCTGAAAAAGTAAATACCATTAGCGCAATAGCCAAAACGGGGTATAAACCCTCAAAATCGAGTTGAATTTTATTAATTACTTGCTTGCTCAAATACCCCATTAAAAAACCTAATCCAGCACCAATAGTTAATTGTTGAAAAAAGAAAGGTATAGCCGAAAAAAGACTTTGGTCTTGATTAGCAACCAGGCCGGTAAAAAATACTGTTAACACATTAGCCATAGGGTCGTTACTTCCACTTTCAAGTTCTAACGTAGGTCTTAAATTATACTTTAATGCCACACTTTTTGAACGAAGTATTGAAAATACCGCAGCAGCATCGGTTGAGGAAACAATTGAACCTAACAACAGGCTTTCATAAATTGTAAAATCGGTGATGTACCATACAAACAAGCCTAGTGAAAATGCCGTAATAATTACGCCCAGTGTAGAAAGTGTTATGCCTTGCCAAAGTACAGGCTTTACCGTGGCATAATCGGTTTCAAAACCACCAGAAAAAAGTATAAAACAAAAAGCAATTATACCTACAAACTGTGCCAGGTTAGGGTCGTTAAAATAAATACCTCCAGGACCTTCAGAGCCGGCCAACATACCAATAAATAAAAATAGAATTAAAGTAGGCACACCAAACCTGTAAGAGGTTTTACCGGCAAGAATACTTATGAATAACAAAATAGAGCCAATTAATAATATGTTTTCTATAGTTAGTACCATTCTCTTGTTAAACTCTAATTATGTTGCAATAATATTCAAATTAAAAAAAGGAATAACCATACTTCAGTGTTGATACTTAGTTAGTTAAATTGCAATAAAATGACTCGTTTAATCTCAAAAAAGTTAACTTTGCACTCTCTTTAAAAAAATAATTGTTTCATTAAAAGTTATTTATTGTGTCATTATCTGCTACTACAAACATTCAATTTAAAGCAACTGTTACTCCCGAATATTCTGAAATTCTAACTCCTGAGGCATTAGAATTTGTTTATCAACTTCATAAAAACTTTAATGCCCGCAGAAAAGAATTATTACTGAAAAGAGAACAACGCCAAAAAGAAATTGATGGTGGAAAACTACCCGATTTTCTTCCTGAAACAAAACATATTCGTGAAAGTGAATGGACAGTAGCCCCATTACCTGCCGATTTGCAAGACCGCAGAGTAGAAATTACCGGCCCTGTTGACCGCAAAATGATTATTAACGCTTTGAATAGCGGTGCAAAAGTATTCATGGCCGATTTTGAAGATTCTAATGCACCCACCTGGGACAACAATATTTCAGGGCAAATTAACTTGCGCGATGCCATTCGTAAAACTATTTCATTTAAAAACGAAGCAGGAAAAGAATATAAACTGAACGAAAAAATTGCTACGCTTTTGGTTCGTCCAAGAGGATGGCATTTGGTTGAAAAGAATATTTTGATTGATGGGGAAGTGGCTTCAGGTTCTTTAACCGATTTCGGCTTGTATTTCTTTCATAATGCCAAACAACTAATTGCCAATGGTACCGGGCCTTATTTCTATTTGCCTAAAATGGAAAGTCACCTGGAAGCACGCCTTTGGAACGATGTGTTTGTATTTGCTCAAAATTATATAGGCATTCCGCAAGGAACCATTAAAGCAACTTGTTTAATTGAAACCATCACCGCCACTTTTGAATTACACGAGTTTTTGTATGAATTAAGAGAACACTCTTGTGGCTTAAATTGTGGTCGCTGGGATTATATTTTCAGCTACATAAAAAAATTCAGAAATCTTGATGGGTTTGTATTGCCCGATAGAGGACAGGTAACAATGGCAGTGCCTTTTATGGATGCTTATTCACGCTTGGTAATTCAAACCTGCCATAAGCGTGGCGTTCATGCTATGGGTGGCATGGCGGCATTTATTCCTATTAAAAACAATGAAGCAGCCAATAATGCTGCCATAGAAAAAGTAAAGCAAGATAAATTGCGTGAAGTGAAAAACGGCCATGACGGAACATGGGTAGCGCATCCTGGATTAGTTCAAGTAGCTATGGATATTTTTAATGAGCACATGCCTACGCCTAATCAAATACAAGTGAAGCGTGAAGGGGATGTTATTACGCAAAAAGATTTATTGGCTGTACCGGCAGGCACTATTACAGAGGCCGGATTGCGTATGAATATCAATGTAGGTATTCTATATATAGAAAGCTGGTTGCGTGGGGTAGGCGCTGCTGCTTTGCACAATTTAATGGAAGATGCAGCTACAGCAGAAATTTCGAGAACACAGGTATGGCAGTGGATTAGAAGTAAATCGAAGTTGGAAGATGGAAGATTAATTAGTGCGGAACTATATAACGAAATTTTACCTTCTGAAATTGAAAACATAAAAAGCTACGTTGGGGCAGAAGCATTTGAAAAAGGACGTTTCACCGAAGCGATTGAAATTTTCAGCAAATTGGTATTGTCAGACAACTATGTAGAGTTTTTGACACTGCCTGCATATGAATTGATTTCTTAATCCTAAATATAAAAATCAAATAAATGGCAACAAAAAAGGAACGCGCATTAGCGTTACAAAAAGAATGGGAAACAAACCCTCGCTGGAAAGGCGTTAAACGCCCTTACACTGCAGAAGAAGTAATTAATATTTCAGGTTCGGTGCAAATTGAATATAGCCTTGCCCGCAATGGTGCTGAAAAATTATGGAACCGCTTACAAACTGATGCATGGGTTGCCGGTTTAGGAGCACTAACAGGTAACCAGGCGGTACAGGAAGTTACTGCAGGCATGAAAGCCATTTATCTTTCAGGCTGGCAAGTGGCTGCAGATGCTAACCTGGGCAGCGAAATGTATCCCGACCAATCTTTGTATCCGGCTAATTCGGTTCCTGCGGTAGTTAAAAGAATTAACAATGCTTTGTTACGCAGAGACCAGATAGAATATATGGATGGCGAGCCACAACGCGACTGGATGGTGCCAATTGTAGCCGATGCTGAAGCTGGTTTTGGTGGTAACCTTAATGCTTTTGAATTAATGAAAGGCATGATTGAAGCAGGTGCTGCCGGGGTGCATTGGGAAGACCAATTAGCTTCTGCAAAAAAATGTGGTCACTTAGGCGGAAAAGTTTTAGTACCTACTCAAGAAGCTATTAATAAATTAGTAGCGGCTCGTTTAGCTGCCGATGTTTGCAATGTACCTACTTTGGTAATTGCCCGCACCGATGCTGAAGCGGCTAACTTAATTACTTCTGATATTGATGAGCGCGACCATAAATTTATTACCGGACAAAGAACCCCAGAAGGTTACTACTATGTGAAAAATGGTTTAGAACAAGGTATTGACCGTGGTTTATCTTATGCTGAATATGCTGATTTGATTTGGATGGAAACCGGCAACCCTGATTTAGGTTTAGCACGCGAATTTGCTCAAGGCATTCACGCTAAATACCCTGGCAAAATGTTGGCTTACAACTGTTCGCCTTCATTTAACTGGGCAAAATTTATGGACGAAAAACAAATGTTAACCTTCCGTGAAGATATTGCTGCAATGGGCTATAAATTCCAGTTTATTACTTTGGCAGGTTTCCACGCATTGAATTCTTCTATGTTTGAACTTTCTAAAAACTACGTAGAGCGTGGCATGGCGGGCTTCAGCGAAATGCAACAGCGCGAATTTGCTATGGAAAAAGATGGTTTCAAAGCTATTAAGCACCAATCGTTTGTAGGCACGGGTTATTTCGATGCAGTACAAAACGTGGTACAGCAAGGCCAGTCTTCTACCACTGCATTAGCCGGTAGTACTGAAACAGAACAGTTTCATTAACAGCAAGTTGCGATAATTGCCTAAAGCAATTTTCGACCTTAATACAACCCCTTTGTGATATTTCGCAAAGGGGTTTTTGTTTCAGGTAATGTAAAATAACAAGCATATATACACTATCGGTTTAGCTTGCAGCCTGAAATTTTATTTCTTTAATACTGATAATACGCTTTTAGCAATACATATTTCTTACAAGCTATTTACTTGGTTTCAGTGCTGTAATATTTTACTTGTAGGCATTTCTGTTTTTTCAATAGCTTCTATGTTTTTTCTGAAAAAAATACTTTTAAAATAATTACATCAAAATTTTATCCCTGACCAATATTTTTAAAAATATTAGGTGCAGAATTAGTATTTACGTAATACTTTTAAAAATATTGTCTAAAAACTTTATCATAACTAACTACTTTTAAAAGTATTTAATAGAAAAATTTTCTATATAGACTACTTTTAAAAATATTTAATTCAGAAATTTTATACACTAAATAATTTTTAAAAAATTACTTGCAAATTTTTTCTGAATGCAATAATTTTAAAATTATAGAGTTAAAATTTTACTTAGCCTGTATAACTATGGGCAAACTAATTACAGGCTTTGCCCGGCTTTATTCAGCTTTTTTTAACCATAAAAAAGTATTTATATGGCAAAACACACCTGGAGTTATTTATTTAACACTTTTGAGAAAAACACTCGCCACACCAATGTTAAGATGCTAAGTATTGCAACCGATACTTATGCCAAGCTGCAAGCTCAAAGCCATATTGCAGCTGTTGCTACTATTTTAAGCAGCTATGAGCCGGTATTTCAGGCTTATAAAAATATTTGCGCTCAGTACGATATGGTTGCAGGCACCCGAAAGGGCGAAACTTTGCAGTTAAAATTGCTTTTGGATGAGCAGCTACACGAAGAACTGCGTAAATGGGAAGGGGCGGTGCGTTCGGTTTATGTTGAAGATTCGGCAGCCGAAAAAGCTATTTTCCCAAAAAAGCGTGTGCCTTTTTTAAAAGGTACTTATGAAGACAGAATTTTAAGTATTAATGTTTTGGCAAAAAACCTGCTTAAGGATGGCAATTTTGCCTCGCTGGCCAATCAGGTACAAAGTTTCTACAACCTGTTGCTTAGTGCCAGAGACGAGCAACAACAGCAAGAAGGCAAGCTGGGTTTGCTGGCCAATACAAGAGAGCAGCAAAGAAAATTAATGGCTACAGAGTTATATGCTGCTATGGCTATGTTAATGTATCATTTTAAAAGTACGCCCGAAAAAGTAGCAGCATTTTTCGATTTATCGCTGTTGCGCCAAAAGTATAAGAAAGAAAAAAACAGGGTAAAATCGTAAATTACTAATGTAAACAGGGCTATTCAGCCATATCATTATCATCGGTTTCATTAAACAAAACCCTGGTGGCTTTATAGTAGTATTTTTTATAGTAAGGGTCTGATAAATCGTTAACCATTACTCCGGCCTGTGTAGTTGTGTGGGCAAACTTGCCGTTGCCCAGGTAAATGCCCACATGAGAAATATTGTTGCCTCTTATTTTAAAAAAAAGCAAATCGCCTTCTTTCAGTTTTCTGTCGGGTATGGTTTTGGTTTTTAAAAAAATGTCTTTCGAGCCACCGCTAAGTTTTTCATTAAACACACTATCGAAAACACAAATGGTAAATCCTGAACAGTCGAGTCCCGATTGGCTTCTGCCCGAATATTTATAGGGAATATCTTTCAGCTTATAAATTTGCTCATATAGTGGGAAATGGTTTTTGTTGCTTATTTCAAAACCAAATTTTTTAAAATATGCTGAAACTTCGTTGTTCACCGTTTCAGCATTGTTATTGTTGCCAATAGTATCGTTGGTATAGGCAAAGCTGCTAAAGCTGAAAAATACCGTAAATATTATAAGAGCTGTTTTTTTCATAACGCCCGTAAAATTAATGAATAGTATGGGTAAGAAATAAGCCCTTTCAATGGGTAGCTGTATAGCATGTTATACAGAAGTAATAACATTTAAAAATAAATAACAAAATATTTATAAGATTTTGATGTATTATTCACAAATTAATTTAATCGCAACTAAAAGAGCTAAAACATTTTATATAGATAGGTATGTGAATAAATATTTGTGGACTACTTTTGACCAAAGGAAAATATTGACTTATTTCAGACATTTAATTACCAAACTGTAATAGTGAAAAAAATTACAACATTCGGAGATCATCTCAGGATACTTAGAGAGATACATGGCTTGATATTGCGTGAAGTTGCTACAAGTTTATCTCTTGACACTTCTCTCCTTGCAAAAATTGAACGCAATGAAAGACAGCCAACTCGACAACTAATAAAACAACTTGCTGATTTTTATAAAGTAGATGAAAAAGAATTGGTTGATGAATTTCTTAGCGACCAAATCGTTTATAAAATCTTGAATGAAGAAACGGATTTAAACATTTTGAAGGTCGCTGAAAGTAAAATTAAATATCTAAAAACTCATAATGGCTAAATACAACAGAAATATAACGGAACTTAAAACAAAGGCTGCAATGTGGTGGCCCGAAGAATTAAAAACAAAAAATGCTTTAGCTAATGTTCTTCCTTTGCTTATCAAAACACAAGATGACTTTTTGCATCTTATTGTTTTAAGTAAAAATGACCCGTTTCAACTTTTTGATTTAATAAAAGTTGCTAAATACCCCGCTAATCTTTTTCTAAAACATTTAGCTGTTTTGTCAGATTATGGAGGCGAACCAATTCAACGTTTAGGTCGTTCTTTCAAAGACATTTTCCCAAAAGCAAAAGGTGCAAATGGAAAATACTATTTCGATTTCATTTGGAAAGAAAAATCATTTAGATATGAGTTTAAAGCTTTACCTGTTAATGGATTAAACAGCAAAAAACTGTTCATAGACGGTTCAGGATTAATTATAGAAAAGGAATTAGACGATTTAACGTGCGATATGATTGCACTTTTATTGTTTGCTTCAACATCCGATTACGCAGAACACGCAGGTTTAACTTCGTGTGAAATTGGAACTATGCTTGGTGATGAGGATGCTTTAATAAAATTCGTGAAGCAGAGATATATCATCGTTAGTAAACAAACAAGTGGTGCAACTGCAAATAGTCTAGGTCAATTAGCACAAACAGAAATAGTAAACTTCCTCACCAAAGAACTTGGAGATAAATACAAAATCATTCGCAACGGTTATATTGCAATTGATGGTTATGATAAGAAAGGCGGAATGCCTTTCGACTTAGTTGTTGAAAAAGGAAAGAAAAAAGTTGGAATAGAAGTTAGCTTCCAAGTTACCACAAATAGCACCATAGAAAGGAAAGCAGGACAAGCAGCCGACCGTCAGGCATTAGTTCATAAAAGCGGTTACCACATTGCTTATGTTCTTGACGGTGCAGGAAACTTCCAACGTTCATCTGCAATTTCTACAATTTGTAATCACAGCGACTGTACAGTTGCCTACACTCTTGCGGAATTCAAAGTATTGTCTAACTGGATAAAAAGTGTGTTATGATAAAATTCATTGATTTATTCGCAGGAACTGGTGGCATTCGTTTAGGTTTTGAACAGGCTTGTAAAAAGTTTAAATTAAAAACTGAATGTGTGTTTTCCTCAGAGATTGATAAGAATGCTTGTGCTTCTTATGAATTGAATTTTGGACACAACCCATATTCAGACGTTACACAAGTTGAAGAATTGCCACCTTTTGATTTTATGTTAGCAGGCTTTCCTTGCCAGTCGTTTTCATACGCTGGAAAACGCAGAGGTTTTGGCGAAACAAGGGGCACACTATTTTTTGAGGTAGAAAGACTGCTTGCTAAATACAAGCCCAAAGGCTTCTTACTGGAAAATGTTAGAGGACTTACAACTCACGATGAAGGACGAACTTTTGAAACAATTATCCATAGTTTAAAAAATCTTGGTTATAGTGTCAACTACCTTTTATTAAACAGTAGCAACTTTGGTGTTCCTCAAAATAGAGTAAGGATTTATATTCTTGGAACATTGCATGAGCCAATAAAAATGAAACTTCATTCAGACGTTGGTGCTTCCGACTCTCATAAGTTTAAAGAACAAAACGGACAGACTTCACTGTTTTCGGAACCTAAAACAATTCGTGTAGTAAAGGACATTCTTGAAAAAGAGTTTCCTGAAAAATACGAGTGCACAAAAGACTTTGTAGATAAATTAAAAAATGTAGTCGGTGAAGATTTATCTAAACTTCACGGATATAGACTTATTGATTACAGAGGTGGGCAAGCAATCCACTCTTGGGAATTAGGAATAAAAGGAAAATGTACAAAAGCAGAAATTGAGTTTTTAAATGTCCTAATCGGAAACAGAAGAAAAAAAACTTTCGGTACTCATCAAGACGGAAAGTCATTGACAATTGAACAAATAAAAACATTTTATAAAAAGAACGACCTTGAAAATATTTTAGCTTCATTAGTAAACAAAGGATATTTAAGTGCTAATGAAGGAAAATATAATCCAGTTGCAGGAAATATGTCTTTTGAAGTTTTCAAATTCCTTGACCCTGAAAGTATTTCAATTACTTTGACAGCTTCTGACACAAACAGACTTGGTATTGTTCAAAATGGTAGAGCAAGAAAAATGACACCGAGAGAATGTGCAAGACTACAAGGTTTTCCTGACACATACAAACTATTAGACAACGACAACGCAGTTTATAAACAAATGGGTAATGCTGTTTCAGTTCCGGTAATTGAGGCAGTAATTTCAGACCTAATTGAAAACAACGACATCTTTAACAAGACAAAAGCCAACGCTTCAAAGTCACACACATTGGCAAGTCACACAATCCCAACGCTTGACCAAAACTTGCAAGTTGTATCTTTTACCTAAAACAGAGGCTAAAGAAGTAAATTTTGGGCATTAGCCAATCATAATATGTGTATTAGGGTATTTATAGCCTTTGCTTTCTACCGGTGAACTTACGGCAAAAGCCAAAGTTAAAGTACCAACCCTGCCCAGAAACATGGTAAAGGTTATAATTATTTTTCCCCAAAAACTAAGGCTTGCCGTTATGCCCGTAGAAAGCCCGGTGGTAGCAAATGCCGAAACAGCTTCAAAAACAATGTTTAAAATAGGTTTATCGTGCTCGGTTATAGAAAGCAAAAAAACAATAAACAAAATATAAGTAGCCGAAAAAATAAAAATAGTAAAGGCTTTATTTACCAAGTCGAAAGGTATGGTTCTTCTTCTGAATTCTAACTTTTTTCTTCCTTTTATAGTAGAAATGCCCGAAAGTAACAATACAAAAAAGGTAGAGGTTTTAATGCCCCCTCCGGTTCCGCCCGATGATGCCCCAATGTACATTAAGAAAATAAACAAAATATAAGTGGGGGTGGCAAGCAGCGCAATATCAACGGTATTAAAGCCGGCAGTTCTGGTGGTAACCGATTGAAACAATGCTGTAATTAATGCTTCGGAAGTTTTTAAATTAATAAGAGTATTATTTTTTTCCAGAAAATAAAAAACTATCGTACCGCCAACAACCAAAATGGCCGTAGCATTAATAGCTACGGTGGTGCTGGTTTTCCATTGTTTCCAGGGCTTGTTCATGCGCTCTCTAAGGCGGGCAGGTTCGGTAAGGTCTCTCAGGGTAGGAAAACCCAACCCACCCAGAATAATAAGCATGGCAATAACCAGATGCAAAATATAAGAAGTTCTTAAAACGCCTTCCATCATACCTAAGCTAAATAAAGAAAAGCCTGCATTGTTAAATGCCGATATGGTGTGAAATACAGAATAAAATATTTTATGCCCTATGGTTTGAAACTGTATGGCAGGGTCCCACAGCATAAATACCAGCCACGAACCAATTAATTCTATAATAATGGTGTACACAATAATTTGCCGCAACAATGTTCGGGTATTATATAACGACTCGGTACTTAAAAAATCCTGCAATACTGTCTGGTGTTTTATGCCAATGCCACTTTTCAGAAACAATGCAAAAAATGAAGCAAACGATACAATGCCAATACCGCCAATTTGTATCAACATCATAATTACAAATTGCCCCTTAAAGGTGAAATATGAAGCCGTATCTACCACCGTTAGCCCGGTAACACAAGTAGCACTAACGGTAGTAAAAAGCGCATCAATAAAAGGCATGGAGCCTTTGTGTGTAGTCATTTCAGGAAGCATTAAAGTAAGCGTACCCACTGTTACAATACTAAAAAATGACAGCACAAAAAGTATGGCAGGTTTTACTTTAATATTCAGCATTAACTCGTTATATGCCACTACATCGAGCCATACAAAAACCAAAATATACACCTGTAATATGAGGTTGTAAAACGATTCATAATTAACAATACCTGCTGCATTTATTAATTTGCTAATCAATTGCTCGCCCGATAAGTAAAAGAAAGCATTGTCTAATACAAAAAGGCTCATTAATATGGTTTCTACCCAATACTCTTTAATAAATTTCACAAACGAGCGCGAGTAATAAAGCCTTACAATATAATTAGCCAGATATACTACAAACGAGTATTTTATGATGCGCAGGTAAAACTGTTCTTCCTCGGGTGTATTTGGAAAGCCATAGTACATTACGAACACCACCAGACAAATGGCTGATGCCAGCATGGTAAGTGTTTTAAAGAAAATAGAAACGCCACCTTCAATTCCGTAGAAGAATAAATTTAAGCGGTCTTTTAAACTTTGAAGGTTGCTCATTATTGAAGCAATAAAGTGGCTTGTTGCTGCAATTTATTTTTATTAATTGGTGTAACGCCTGCAGCCTCGCACACCAATCCGCCCGCTATGTTAGCCAATTGCGCAGCAAATTCAAAATTTAGTTGTTGAGATATGCACAGGGCAGCTACAGCAATTACAGTATCGCCCGCACCCGAAACATCGGCAATATTTCTTTCATGTGCCGGAATAATAAAATGTTCACTTTTACTTCTGCCCGCTGCCCCATATTCTGAAAGGGTTATAAGAATATTTTCAGCATTTAGTTGCTGTTGCAATAGGGCAGTAGCAGCATGAATTGCTTCAGGGTTTTTCTTGTCTATAGAAATATGCAATGCCTCTTTGGTTTCTTTTAAGTTGGGCTTAAACAATGCCACATTTTTATAGGCTGAAAAATTTTTCAGTTTCGGGTCAACAGCAACCGGAATATTCAACTCGCCAGCTTTTTGTAAAACATAAGCAATAGACTTTTCGGTAAGTACTCCTTTATTATAATCTTGCAGAATAATGATATTGGGTTTTGCAGCAATAGCTTTGTTAAAAGCTTCGGTAAACAAAGTAAACTCTTCGTTATTCAGGTCATCTTTATGCTCCACATCGAAACGCAACAGTTGGTGGTTGCGGCTCATTACTCTGTTTTTTTGTGTTGTTTTTCTGAAACTACTTTCAGCAATATTAAATGCATTAATATTATTTTCTGCCAGAAGATTTTTCAGAATAACAGCATTTTCATCGTTGCCTATTATGCTGCAAAGTGAAGTGGTAGCACCTAATGAAACCGTATTTAAAGCTACATTAGCTGCGCCACCTAAACGGTGTTCAGTTTTAGAAATATCTACTACGGGTACTGGTGCTTCGGGCGAAATTCTGTTAGTGTCGCCCCACCAATAAGTATCAATCATTACATCACCCACAATAAGTACATGGGTTTTTGAAAAGTTATTGAATACTTGCTCTATATTATTCAAACCAAAGGTTTAGGTTGCTTAATTTAGTTTTGCTAAAGCTGCTTTAATTTGATTTACAGCTTTTACAATTTTTTCATCGGCAGTGGCAAACGATAAGCGCACACAGTTGCCATTGCCAAATGCATCGCCTGTTACCAGCGCTACATTCGCTTCAGCCAATATAAACATAGCAAAGTCTTCGGCATTCTTAATGGTTTCGCCATTGTAGGTTTTTCCGAAGTAAGCACTTACATCAGGGAAAACATAAAACGCACCGGTTGGTACACTTACTTTAAAACCTTCAATTTCTTGCAACAAGCCTACGATTAATTCTCTTCTTCTTTTAAATGCATCACGCATTTGGTAAGTAGGAGCAAGGTCGGCACTAATAGCAGTTTCGGCAGCTTTTTGTGCAATTGAGCAAGTGCCCGAAGTAAATTGCCCTTGCAATTTGTTACATGCTTTTGCCAACCAAAGCGGTGCAGCAATATAACCTAAGCGCCAGCCGGTCATGGCAAAACCTTTTGAAAAACCGTTTACCACAATTACGCGCTCTCTAATTTCTTCAAACTGTGCAATGCTTTCATGAGTACCTATGAAGTTGATGTATTCATAAATTTCATCTGAAATAATATAAATTTCAGGGTGTCTGGCAAATACATCTGCTAAGGCTTTTAATTCTTCTTTAGTATAAACCGAGCCTGTAGGGTTGCAAGGTGAACTGAATAAAAACGCACGGGTTTTTGGGGTAATAGCTGCTTCTAATTGCGCAGCAGTAATTTTAAAATCTTGTTCAACGCCAGCAAAAATGTTTACCATTTTGCCTTCGGCCAATTGAGTCATAGCTGCATAGCTAACCCAGTATGGGGCAGGAATAATAACTTCTTCACCCGGATTAATTAAACACAACAATACGTTCATTAACGATTGTTTAGCTCCGGTAGAAACCACTATTTGGTCGGCTGTGAAATCGAGGTTATTATCTCTTTTCAACTTTGCAGCAATATTTTTTCTTAATTCAGGGTAGCCGGGTACAGGTGGATATTGCGTATAACCATCATTTATAGCTTTTATGGCAGCCTCTTTAATATGCTGTGGCGTTGGAAAATCGGGTTCTCCAATGCTCATATCAATAACATGAATGCCTTTTGCTTTTAACTCGCGGGTTAAAGCCGACATTTTAAGGGTTGCTGATTCTTCTAAAGAGGTAATGCGTTGCGATAAATGTTCCATAAACAATTTTGAAAAATTTGTGCAAAGCTAACAACCCATTTTGAATTGGCACACTAAACAAAACGATATTACTGTGGGAAATTTACTCGCCCGGCTTTCTGTCGGTTTTAATTTCTTCAGGTGTAACCGATTCAATAATATATTTTTCAGAAAGCACTTTGAAAGTGGTGCGCCTGTTTTCCTGATATTCTTCTTCGGTACACTTCACACCATCAATACATTTGTTTACAGGTTTGCTTTCGCCATAGCCTTTTGCAGAAAGTCGATTCACATCTATGCCTTTGCTAATAAGGTATCTTACCACGCTTTCGGCTCTGCCTTGCGAAAGTTTTTCATTATAAGTATCGCTACCTCTAGAATCGGTATGTGAGCCAATTTCTAGTTTAATGGTAGGGTTATCTGCTAATAAATTTATTAATGTATCTAAAACCACTTCCGATTCAGGACGTAAGTTAGTTTTATCATAATCGTAGTAAATATTAGGAATGGTTATTTCTTTTTCTTCAAATATTTTTTCTAAAATAATTTTCACCTGCACCACAATATTTACTTTACTTTCATCTTTTTTGCCTTTAGTAGAAGTATTTACACTGCGCTTAAAATAGCCTTCTTTGGTAGCGCTAACGGCATAGTCGGCTTCCGCTTCAAGATCAAATTTTGCCAGGCCATTTTTGTCTGAAACTGCATTGCCTACTGGTTGTAACGCCAAACCATATTTTTTTAGTGATATTTCAGCACCTTGTACTTGCTTAAAATCTATAACCTTACTGTTAGGGTCGTTGGGGTTTTCAAAAACTTTTTCAAAAACTAAAGCCTGAAGGGTATAAATATTTTCGTTGCGTTCGCTGAATTTGTAAATGTCATCGCCACCTTTTCCGCCCTTGCGGGTAGAGGTAAAGTAACCTACACGTTTCACAAAATCATCGGCATTATTGGGTTTAGATTTTTCTAAAATAAAACCAAAATCATCGGCACCTGAATTAATGGGGTGTTTCAGGTTTGTAACATTTTTCCAAACACTTCCTTCTTTTTTAGCACTAAAAATATCTAATGCGCCCATGCCGACATGTCCATCGGAAGAGAAGTATAAAGTACCATCATCGGCAACATGAGGAAACATTTCATTACCTGGTGTATTAATGGAACTGCCTAAGTTTTGAGGTTCGCCCCAGCCCTCAAATTCTGGATAAGTAATCCAGATATCTTTTCCGCCATAGCCTCCTTCTGCATCAGAAACAATAAGCATAAATTTTCCATCGGGTGATAAAAATGGTTGACCTACATTTACAGTATCAGAAAAGAAAGGTACTTTTTCGGGAAAACTCCAGCTGCCATCAAAATCTCTGTAACTTTTAAAAATAGCACAGTAATCATCGGTTTTACTTTTAGACTTTGGAGGTGTACCACAACGAGTAAAATACATTTCGGTAAAACTTTTATTGAAGGTGGGAGTACCTTCATTTCTATCGGTATTCAGGTTTTCGCCAAATGTATTAATGCTGTTGTAGGTATTGTTTCCTTCTCGTTTGCTTAAAAATAAATCTGAAAATTTTTCACCGGTCCATCCATACGTTTCAGTGCCTAAAGCATCAGTGCGGTCAGAAGAAAAAACCAAAGCTTTGTTTTCGAAAAAAACAGGGGCATATTCATTTGCAGAAGAATTAAATTCTAAATTTTCAATAAGAATATTATGCTTTTGCGACTGGGTTTTCTTTGCATCTTCACAAGCTCTTACCAAATCAAAAGCTTTCATTTTATTTATAGGGTCTTCATTGGCATACTTTTTAAACTCAGTTATTGCCATATCGTACTTCTCATTTGCCATTAACATGGTAGCGTAATAGTATCGGTTCATTACATCAGGATAATTCAGTTTTAATGCTTCAGCATACCATTTTTCTGCATCTTTTGTATTATTTAAAGATCTGTAAGATTCTGCAATTCTATATGCTTTTAGTGCTTTGTATTGTTCTACGGGCTCGGTATTAAATTCCGATTTATAAAGATTAGCTGCAATGGCATAACTTTTTTGTTCAAATGCCTGATCGCCTGTTTTTATTTTTTGAGTGCTGCCACAAGCCCAAATAAACAAGGCTGCTGTTATTATTACAGAAATTATTTTCATACCAAAAGAATAACGCTAAAATAGGCAAATTGATTTTGAATGCTTATTCACAAATGCAGTTTAGCGAAAGGGAAAAAGGCTACCCGATAGATTTTCTGATGTTTTTTATAATGCGTTCTATTTCTTCAGGATTTAGAGGCATAGCTTTTTTAAAGTAAGGCTCTGCTTTTTTTAAAAGTATGTTTCTTTCAGAAATTATTCTTTTAAAGTCTTCGCTGTTTCTGTCTGTTTCATTCAGAATTTTATTTTTATCCATTGCCAGGTTATAATACATAACGGCAAGATTATAAGCTGCTGAGACGTAGTTAGAATCTAAGTCGATAGCTTTTTTATAATGTGCTTCAGCATCTAAAGTGAAGCTTATATTGTCGTAAAGGCTTGCCAGTAAAAAATGTAGGTTTGCATTGTTTTTCTGCTGCTGAACTTTTTGTTTCAGGTCGTTAAGAATTTCTTGCTGTTTACCTGTGATAATGTGAAAATTAACCCAGTCGATTAGCAGATTTTTTTCATAGGGATAAATTTTTAAACCTGCTTCAATAGTTTTTATGGCGTTTTGATATTGCTCCAACCCTTTATAGATGTAGGCTAGATTTGAATATAAAACCGGGTTGCTGTATTTTAAACTCAGCAATTTCAGATAATTCTGCTTGGCACTTTCAGTATTTCCTAATTTTTCTAATACTAAAGCCTGATTAAACAATGTAACAGTGTCGAAATCTATTTTTCGGTTTATTTGGTTAATAACATTTGTAGTATTTAGCGATTCGCTATAAAATATGTTTGCCTTATCATATTCTTGTGTTTTAAACGCGGTATTACCATTTTGAGTAAGTTCTTGCTGACATTTATTGAGTTTAGCAATATAGGTACTACTTACTTTGCCTGTTTTTTTGGCAAGTATGGCTGTTTTACTAAAGCATTTGCATGCTTCTATAATTGCTTGGTCGTGTGTCATTATTTTTTGCTCTCTGTCTTTAGAAATGGCAGAATATACTTCACCTCTTAAAAACCAAGAGTAGGGGTCTTGTTTTAGTTTTTGTACTTCTTTATCGGCAATTCTTTTGGCACTTACTAAATCGAACTTTTTAAGATAAAAATTAATAGAATCGTTGCTTGAAAAAAGCAACAATGTTTTCATAACAAGAATAGTAAGAAGAAAAATTTGCTTCATGCTGAATGTAAAAATACCGAACTTTGAAAAATGCTAGCTAAGCATTAACTATCTTAAGCCTTCAATTCGATTATTATAAACTGTAACTAATTTGTGTGTAGCAGATAATTCTAAAGTTTGTGTCCAACACTTTTCTATTGCTAAATAAAATTCTCTCATATTCATGTTGCCTAAGCGAATATGAATAACTTTTGGTGGTGGTTGTGAAAGTAAAATTCTGTTAGAAAAATCGCTATCTTTTGTAATTATGGTAAGATTATTATTTTTTGCATACTGCCATATTTCATGGTCTTTACTTTTTGTATTTAGGTCATGTTGATGTATGTAATCATCAGTATTCCAAATGCTGAAATATCTCGGAAGGTTTACATCTATTAAATAATGAGACATTTCAAGCAGCAATGTTTCTTATTGAATAGTTGTTGTCCATTAATAATAATGCAAATTGTTTGCATGCCTCTAAATCTTCTTTTTCAAGTACCGGATATTGGTGCAAAATTTCTTCTTCAGATGTTCCAGTTATTAAAAATTCCAATATAGTTTGAACAGTAATTCTCATGCCTCTTATTGTTGGCTTTCCATTACATACTTGTTCATCAACTGTAATTCTATTTAAGATTTTGTTATCCATTACCTGAGCTTTAATAACGAATATAACTACAAATATTTGTCATAGGAATTTATAATTAATATAAACAACCCAATCTAATATTAATAAACCGCAATTTTAAGACAATATTCCCGCAATTGCAGCAGTCATAAAACAAGCAAACGAGCCACCAATTAATGCTTTAATACCAAATTCTGAAAGTGTTTGGCGTTGATTTGGAGCCAGCGAACCTATTCCTCCAATTTGAATACCAATGGAAGCAAAATTTGAAAAGCCACATAAAGCGTAAGTAGCAATAATTATTGATTTTTCGCTGGTAATAACATTATTCATTTTCATGGTTGCTAATGAACCGTATGCAAAAAATTCATTCAATATTGTTTTTTCGCCAAGCAATTGCCCTATCAGCATCATGTCTTCAGCAGGAACGCCAATTATCCATGCGAGGGGTGAGAAAATCATTCCTAAAATAAACTGAAGGTTAAAGCCATCATATCTGCCATTGAAACTTGAAATTACCCAAGTGTTTAGTCCGGTCCATGAACCAATCCATTCTTTACAAATAAAGTTAAACATGTACATAAATGCTGTAAATGCCAACAGCATGGCTCCTACATTTACAGCCAATTTTAAACCCTCAGTGGTGCCATTTGATATGGCATCTAACACATTACTTCCTACTTTCTCTTTCGATACTTCAAGTTTGCTGTTTATTTTTTCGGGTTCAGTTTCAGGATATAAAATTTTTGACATTACAATTGCTGCCGGGGCAGATAATATAGAGGCAGTAAGCAAATGTGTAGCAAAAAACTGTCGTTGCACAGGATCTTCCCCGCCTAAAAAACCAATATAGGCAGCAAAAACACCACCGGCAATTGTTGCCATTCCGCCACACATTAATGTTAAAATTTCAGATTTAGTCATTGTGGGCAAGTAGGGTTTTACAACCAAAGGGGCTTCTGTTTGCCCAATGAAAATGTTTGCCGCTGAAGCTAAACTTTCGGCACCCGATAACTTCATAGTTTTACTCATTACCCAGGCAATAGCCCATACAATTTTTTGCAATATTCCCAAGTAATATAAAAACGATGATAAAGCTGAAAAGAAAACTACCGTAGGTAACACCTGAAAAGCGAAAATAAAACCAAAGGTTTCAGTATTAGAAACTAAGCCACCGAAAACAAAGTCGGCACCAGCCTTGGTGAAATCCAACACTACTACAAAAAATCTTGAAACAAACTCAAACCCCTTTCTTACAAAATCTATCTTTAAAACACTTAGTGCAAAAACAAATTGCAGCAAAATGCCCGATAGAACTAATTTCCAATCTATTTTTTTTCTGTTGCTGCTTAATAGAAATGCTAATGCTATTAGTGTCGCTAAACCTAAAAAACCTCTAAGTATGTCCATCCGGAAATATTAACCGCTGGTGAAAATAAGGAATGGATTCTACTGTGAGAAATAAAATCTTTTAACAGTTTTATCTTTTTAAAAGCTTAAAGGCCAAATTTCTGCCATGCCCTTGCATAATGGCAATATTAATCCAGCTAAATGCTAGTTTTTCAAGTAGTTCTACTTTGTCATCGCCTCCAAAGTCGTAGCATTTTTCAAAGCCTAAATCGAATGATAGTTTTTCGGCAACAGCTTTTGCTTCTTTGTTATCTCCGGCAGAAAACATATCGATGCCTACCCCGTTGTAAACAGGGTTTAGCATATTTTCAAAGCCTGTAGAATTAAAGCATTTTACAATGTTATCGGTTAATGTTAGTTCTTTTATGGCTTGATATGCCGTTGGGTAACGGTCAGGTTTAGTTCTAATTGAATTAGTAGTGTCAATAACAGTCTTGTTTGTTACAGCGCCTAACTTTGGAATTAATTCTAATACCGCATCCGGGGGCGTTGTAATAACAATAACTTCTGAAGCTGACGATGCTTCTTCAATAGTTTTTACTATTGCATTTGGAATTAACGCTAACGCTTTTTGGGTTTTAGGTGAATCGGGATTTCTAACACCAAATATCACTTCGTGGCCGGCTTTCAGCCAACCACTTCCTAGCGCTGAACCTACATTTCCGGAACCTATAATTGCTATTTTCATTTTGTTTAATTTGAAGGTTTTAAATCATAAATGCTTCTTATTACACTAAACTCTTGTTCCATTTTTAATTGTAAGTCAATTATACTTCCTGTACGAACGTCAAATACCCATCCATGTATTTTGGGAAAACCTGTTTTATACCATGCTCGTTGAACATGGTCAATTTTAATAATATTCATACATTGTTCTTTTACGTTCAACTCTACCATTCGGTCAAATTTTTTTTGAACATTATCTATTTCATCTAGTTCTCTTCGATGTATTCTATAAACATCGCGGAGTGTTTGCAACCAACTGTTCAATTGTCCCATATCACTTGGGTTTAATGCAGCTTTTATTCCGCCACATTCATAATGACCACAAACAATAATATGCTTTACTTTTAAATATTCTACTGCATATTGCACAACTGCATTTACATTACTATCTATTGGTATTACCTGATTGGCTATATTTCTATGAATAAAAACTTCACCGGGCTGAACACCCATTAAATCTTCAGCAGTTACACGACTGTCGCTACAGCCGATATAAAGAAATTCAGGTGATTGCCCTGAAGCAAGGTTTTCAAAATATTTAGGATTAATCGAGAGCTTTTCTGAGACCCATTTCTTATTATTTTCAAAAATTGTGTTAAAATCCATCTTTAATTTTTTGAGGTAAATTTTGAAATAATTATGCCAACCAATGTAACCATATAAAACTGTCCGCAAATGCCAAAAAAAGCAGCAATTAATCGTGCTGATTCTGATGACGGAGCAATATCTCCATATCCAACTGTGGCAATAGTAATCAGGCTGAAATAAGAGATTTGATTATATAAGTCCGGTATGTTGTTATACTTAATACCATTGTATGAGCCGGGAATAAAAAACTCTGTTAATAGAAAAGAAAATATTGCAATTACTGCTAATAACAAGTATCCGCATAACGAACCCAAAATAATACTAAGTGTAATCTCTCCTTTTCTAGTTATTTGTTTTAATACTTCTATAAGTATTAAAACATAGTATAAAATGTAGGTGGTTAATCCCAAAAATGTTAATGTTTTCGAGTTAAATATCTGTTCAGAAAAAAATGGAATAATTATACTTAATACAAACAAAGTATTTTTGATATAATGTATGAATCCTGTATAGAAATTAAACATCGCTACTGATGCTAAGCCAAGCAGTACCATATTTAGAGGCCATACATAATTCACATAAATGTGCTGATTGGAAAAGAATGCCTTATTAAATAATACCATTACTAATGCAAAAAGCAAAAACTCGAAGCGATAAATATGTAATTTGTCTAAGTGCTTTTTCATTAAAACAAAAATCCTTTTTCGGGTTGTATTTTTTCAGGCAAGTTGGTTTCTCCTAATGTTTCTTTTAAATCACGTTCAATAGTATTACACAAAGCAGTAAGCGGTACATCCTGAATACGGTTTTCAAAAGGGTCTTCATTTACTTCACCTACTTTTCCCATTACACCAAATACAAATGAAATTAACACCGAAACAGGAATCATCATCCATGATATTTCCAGTTTTGCAAATTCATTAATTAGCGAAAAAGGCAACACAATCATAAAAACCAATAAAAAAAGTTTTGTAAAAAAATGATATTGCCTTAATAAAGGTGTGTTTTTAATTCGCTCGCAACCACCCTGGTAATTTGCCAATGCAAGCAATTGGCCTTCCATTTGAAAGCTGTCAAAACCACCTAATGTGCCATTTGCCATAGCATTGTAAATATGATTACCCATTAAATTTTGTAAAAAATTTGGTTTGTTTTGTGATGTTAAAACTGCTTCATAATCTTCTTTTAATAAAAATGGTTTTAGTTCTTGCCAGTCATCCTGCTTTCTTAAATGCAAACGTAATGCATGCGCCCAAGCAATTTGCATATTAATTAAGTTCTTTTTAAAATGGCTGCTTCTATCGGCATCATAATTTTGTTGATGCTGGTGTGAGTCGGTAAAGGTTTTTACTAATCGGGCAAAAACCCGACTACTATTTACAATACCTCCCCAGAGGGTGCGTGCTTCCCACCATCTACTATATGCTGAATTATTTCTAAAGGCTATGAATATTGCTAATGCGCTGCCAAGTATTGCTGCTACAGAAAACGGTAACCCAGTTTTTTGAAACCCTGCATTATACAATAAATACACTGCTACTGAAATTACAACACTTGTAATCAGTTCTGCTTTCATGTATTGTGCAACAGCAATAGGGTTGAAGTTCTTTTTTACAATCATAATTTCTTTAATTGATAACTTAAGCCAAAAGTAAGCAAACCATCACTTTGTTTTATTCTGTTTATCACTACATTTTCGTGTGTGAAAGAGTAAAAAGCGTTAAATGCAAGTCCTTTCCAAACAGGAAAATCTATACCAATATCAAATTGGGTTCTATAATTATTTAAACGGCTAAACGATGGCTGCCAGTAGGCATTATATAAAATGCGTAAATGGTTTTTTAATATGTTGTGCCAGCCACTTATATAAACAGTACCACGCCAAACATTAATGCTGTTGGAATTATCATATTCACTGAAATTATAAGTGCTGCCTTTAAAAAATGTTGATTCATAAATGGCATTTACCGCAAATTTCAGTACATGGTTTTCCTTCCTTAATACCTGAACTGTTCCGCCAAATCCTGCAAAATATCGGTAGTCTATTTTTCTTCTAAAATTTGTTGAAATATAGGCAATAGCATATGGATACAATACCTTTTCAGGCTGAAAATATATATAGTTTCTGCTGAAAAAATCATTATCGGCTTTTTGCTTAAAAAACTCCTGATACAATAAACTGTTTTGAGTTTTAAACGCCCATTTTCTTTTCAATCTAACTGATAAATCTGATTTGCCTTTTATGGCAAACATTTCTACATTACCTTTTTGTAAGGTTCCTGTTATAGTAGTACGCCATTGGAATCTCATCGTATCGCTTTCGTTTATTTGAGCAAAAGCGAACGATGAGATAAAAGTTATAGTTAAAATTATTGCAGCACGCATTATTTGTTCAGTTGTTCTAAAACCAACTGTGCGGCAAGCGCACCACTATTTTGTTGTTGTCCCGTAATTAGGTTGCCATCAGTAATTGCGAATGGTGTAAAGGCAGCTTCTACCTTAAAATTAGTTTGATCAATTTTTCGAGCCTCTTCTTCTATCCAGTATGGTTGAATTTTCATGCCCACAAAATTGTCGGCAAATTGTTCTTCGCTATTGGCAAAGCCGGTCCATGTTTTTCCTTTTACCAATAAATCACCGTTTGAAAGTT
This sequence comes from uncultured Chitinophagaceae bacterium, assembly GCA_964543705.1. Taxonomy (GTDB): domain Bacteria; phylum Bacteroidota; class Bacteroidia; order Chitinophagales; family CAIOSU01; genus CAYSGX01. Next base: position 173,980 of record CAZIZP010000002.1, on the reverse strand, counting down.
TTGCTTCCAGCAATAGGGTAGTAGAGTGGCAAACAGCTGCCGATGGTTTTCCTGCTTCATAAAATGAAACAAACAACTTCTGTAATTCGGCATTTCCTTTAAAAGTAAACATTGGGCTTTGCCCGCCTACCAGAAAAATTGCTACAAAATCATTTGGGTTTACCTCATTAAGTTTTTTGGTGTTTGCCAGCATATCGTTAAACCATTGCTGTTGCAAAAATCCCAGTGAAATAACATCGTGTGCCGAATAGCCACTTGCATCGGTTGGGTTAGAATAGCTATCCATTTCAAGTTTTCCACCAGCAGTAGATACCAATTCAACATCGAAGCCGGCTTCCTTAAATGCATACAAGGGGTGTGTTAATTCTGCTGCCCAAAAGCCAATAGGCCATCCGGTTTGAGTAGATACTGATGGACTTCCAGCTACCATTAAAATTTTTCCTTTTGAGGGTGCACCATGTGCGTGTGCATATCCTTTTACTTCTTTTACTTTTGACATATTGCTGTTTTAATTTTTGATTTAATTATTGCAAAGTTGCTTGCTTATATTACCTTTGGCAATATACTTACCCTAAATAGTGATACTTACTTTTTAGATAGTATTAATAGAATCAATAACTTCAGCCTATGCCCGAATTTATTTACAACAATAAATTGTATTACAATCCCGTAGAATTTGCTATGGATCGTATTGGTGGAACTTGGAAAATGCCTATTCTATGGCGACTTAAAGATAAAGTTATGCGTTATGGCGAATTAAAAAAATCTATGCCGAAAATCACTCATAAAATGCTTACTAACGCACTTCGAGAACTGGAAGGAGAAGGTTTTGTTATAAGAAAAGTTTTTCCTGTAGTACCACCTAAAGTTGAATATTCTATCACAGATAGAGGGATGAAAGCAACTGAAGTAATAAATGTTATTCGTGAGTATGGTTTAACGCTTATGTCAGACTTTGGAATACTAGAGTAAAGCTTAATCTAATTGAAAGATAATAGAGCTTTAAGTGTAAAAAAACTATAACAAAAAATGTTTTACATTGAGTGAATAATTTTTTTAAATTTAATTTTTTTTAAAAAAAACCTTATAAGTTTCTTTCTAAAGCAGTATTGTAACTGTTTTTGTATTCTGCAACATTGCCAAAATCTTCGCCATCTACTACAAAGCTTTCTTTGGTAACATTGCCAATATTTTCAAAAGGCAAATTGTTTTGCTGTAAGAATTGCTCAAAAGCTTTTTGTTCTGAAGGACTTACCGATACTACCACACGGCTTTGTGACTCGCCAAAGAGGTAAGCATCTTTTCTTATTCCTTTATTGGTTTTTATACTGAAACCTAAATTGTTTGGAAAAGCAGATTCTGCCAAGGAAACAAACAAACCACCATCAGACACATCGTGTGCTGAAACAACCAATTGCTGCTGAATAACTTTCTGCAATACTTGTTGCAAATGATATTCTTCTTCTAAATTGAAATATGGAGCAGGCGATTGTTTTACTTTATGGTAACGCACCAAATATTCCGAAGAATTAATATCGTTTCTTGAAGTGCCTAATAAATAAATAGCATCGCCTTCATTTTTAAAATTAAGCGTCATACGCTTGCGCACATCTTCCACCAACCCCAACATACCAATAGTGGGCGTTGGATATACCGGATATACATTTTCGCCATCGGAAGATTGATTGTAAAAACTTACGTTGCCACCGGTAACAGGTGTGTCGAATTTTTTACAAGCTTCGCCCATACCTTTTACTGCCATTACAAACTGCCAGTAAACTTCAGGGTTATATGGATTTCCGAAGTTTAAATTATTAGTAATGGCCAATGGAACACCACCGCTGCACACTACATTTCTTGCTGCTTCTGCAACAGCTATTTGCGCTCCAACAAACGGGTTGGCATACACATAACGACCATTGCAATCTACCGTAACAGAAAGTGCTTTATCGGTTCCTTTAACTCTTATCAAAGCTGCATCGGCAGGAGCATTGGTAACCATGTTACGCACCTGCACCATAGAATCATATTGCTCATAAATCCATTTCTTGGAAGCAATATTGGTCTGCTGAATTAAAAATTGAGCAACGGTTTTAAAGTTATCGGGTTGGGTAATGGTTTTATCATCGAAAGTATTCAGCTTGGCAATATAATCCGGCTCACTGTAATCTCTTTCATACACCGGAGCACCACCGCCTAATACTAACGATTCAGCAGGAACATGCGCCACCAATTCATCAAACATATAGTATTCAATCCATTCAGTGTCAGTTACTTCACCAATAATTTGGCAATGAATATCCCATTTATCGAAAATTTGTTCTACTTCTTTTTCTTTTCCTTTCTTCACCACAATCAACATGCGCTCTTGCGATTCTGACAATAAAATTTCCCAAGGCTTCATATTCTCTTGGCGAGTAGGCACTTTGTCTAACCAGATTTTCATGCCGTGTTTGCCTTTTGCACTCATTTCGCAAGTAGAGCAAGTAATACCTGCTGCACCCATATCTTGCATGCCTACAATAGCATCGGTAGTTTCAATCAATTCAAGTGTTGCTTCCAGTAATAATTTTTCCTGAAAAGGGTCGCCCACTTGCACAGCAGGTAAATCGTTTACTGAATCTTCAGTAATATCTTTTGAAGCGAAAGCGGCTCCATGAATACCATCTTTACCGGTTGTAGAGCCCACAATGTAAACAGGGTTACCCACGCCTTCAGAAATAGCCGAAACAGTTCTGCCAACCTTAGCAATACCTACCGACATGGCGTTTACCAAAGGGTTATGCTCATAACAATCTTCAAAATACACTTCACCCGCTACAGTGGGCACACCAAAAGAATTGCCATAATCGCCAATGCCTTTTACTACACCTTTCAGTAAATGTTTGGTTTTATCGGAAGTGATACTGCCAAAACGCAACGAGTTTAAAGCAGCTACCGGACGAGCACCCATAGTAAAAATATCGCGATGAATACCACCCACACCTGTTGCCGCACCTTGATAAGGTTCTAATGCTGAAGGATGATTGTGCGATTCAATTTTAAAAGCACAAGCCAAGCCATCGCCAATATCTACCAAACCTGCATTTTCCTCACCGGCTTCTACTAATAATCTGCCGCCTTTGCGTGGCAAAGTTTTTAGCCAGCGAATAGAGTTTTTATAAGAACAATGTTCACTCCACATTACAGCATACACGCTCAACTCGTTAAAGTTGGGGGTTCTGCCTAAAATCTCTTTTATTTTATCGAATTCTTCAGGAAGTAAGCCTAGTTGTTTTGCTTGTTCTAGTGTAGCTAATTGTTCAGAAGCTTTAGTAGTTTGCATTGTTGTTAATTAAGCCACAAAGTTAAGGCTTATGGTTGAATGGAATTTTAGGTGTGGAAAAAATTATAATAACCTGTAAAAAGTTTTGCATGCATAATGTTCGAGTTAAATTTTATAAAAAAATATTTTTAACTTGTCCCAAATATTAATTTGAAATAATCTTTAATCAACTAGTATAATGGTTTTTCCGTTTAGAAACATGAGAAATGTACTGTTGTTGTTGCTTTTTGTACTTGTTTATGGAAATAACAATGCCCAAAACTTTACTACAAGAGGTAAAAACTTTTGGCTTGGGTTTATGGAGAATTTCTATACTACAGGAGATTTATATGTATATATTACTTCTGAAGTAAGTACCACAGGTACAATAAGCATTCCTTTACAAGGCTGGTCACAAAATTTCAATGTAGTTCCGGGTGTTACTACGCAAATTCAGGTGCCATTTGCTCAAGGAGCTACTTTAGGTTCAGGCGTAATGCGACAAACAGGAATTAATGTAGTTGCCAACGATACAGTTACTGTTTTTAATTTAAACTATATGCCTAATACGGCAGATGCTACTGTGGTATTACCTATTCAAACAGTTGGCAATCAGTATTATGTTATGGCCTATAAAGATGGGCAAACGTTTTCTGAAAAATCTGAATTTTTGATTGTTGGATGTTATAACAATACGCAAATAGAAATAACCCCATCCGTGGCAACTATTAGCGGACAACCGGCTAATGTTCCTTTCATGATTAATATTGATGCCGGAGAGACTTATCAAATTCAGTCTAATGGAGATTTAACCGGAAGTTTAGTTCGTTCAATTGATAATGGTAACGGTTGTCCAAATTTTGCTTTATATGCGGGAAATATTTGTACTGGAGTTCAATGTAGATACTGCGACCATTTGAATGAACAACTATATCCTACCTATACATGGGGGCAAGAATATGTAATTCCACCATTAAGAACCCGAACTAATTCGCGTTATAGAGTAATGGCACAAGAAGCAGGTACTATTGTAAATGTTAATGGTGGCCCAAATATTAATTTAAATGCTGGTCAGTTTAATCAGTTTGATTTGCCCGCTGCAGGATTTGTTACAGCCAATAAACCCATATCATTAGCACAATTTAGTAAGGGCAGCGAGTGTGATAATACCAGTTCAGATCCTTTTACAATTATGCTAAGTCCTACTAATCAGCAATTGAAGCAAATTACCTTTAATGCATTCACTTCCAGTATCATTACTGCATATTATCTGAATGTTGTTACCCGAACAGCCAACACCAATTTAGTAAGGCTTGACGGAACCAATATTGGAAACCAGTTTGTTCCAGTGCCTGCCAATAATGCCTGGTCTTATGCACAACTTACCATAACCCAAGGCGATCATACACTTGAAAGTGATAGTGGTTTTGTAGCCTATGTTTACGGTTATGGAAATGATGAGTCGTATGGTTACCCTGTAGGAGCCAATTTATCGAATATATTTGCTCAATTGAGTTATGCGCCTGCCGATTCTACCGTTGACACTTCATACATTTGTCCTAATACTCTTATTAGATTCAAAGGTGTAGGCGACAGTACAGTATCTACTTATGAGTGGGATTTTGGTGATGGCAATACCGGTATTGGTAGAAATGTTTTACACAGCTATGCTAACTTCGGAATCTATGAAGTGCAACTATTAATTAGTCGACCGAATGCTTGTGGAAAAGACACACTTACAAGTTTTGTAAGAGTGTTAGGCCCAACGCCTAATATTGTTTCAGAAGACACAATATGTAGTGGCAGTTCTTTAACCATAACAGCATCTCCTACAACGGGCTCTTACACGTGGAGTACCGGAGCTACAACACAAAGTATTACAGTAACGCCCTCAACCACCACCACTTATTGGGTATATATAGAAGATTCTTTATGCCGAGGCAAGCCGGACACTATTACCGTTTATGTTTCAAATCCTACTGCCGATTTTTCTTTTAATGAAGTGTGTTTTGGCGAAACAGTTTTCTTCAATAATCTTAGTATTTCAGGTTTAGATACTATTGCGGATTATTTATGGGAGTTTGGCGATGGCACAACCAGTACAGAAAAAAATCCGGCACATTACTATTCTGCGTCAGGTAATTATAATGTAAAACTAACAGTAACAAGTGCTTTAGGCTGCACCAGTTCAAAAACTATTCCGCTTACCATGCATGCCATACCTGTTGCTTCATTTACTGCACCTAATGTGTGCAGCGGTCAGTCTGTCCAATTTACCGATGGGTCAACTATTTCATCAGGTACTATAAATGCCTGGAATTGGGATTTTGGCGATGGAGGAAATTCTATTTTACCCTCTGTTCAGCGCTTATATACCGATACAGGTACTTATAATGTTTCATTAATTATTACTTCAGATTTTGGTTGTGCCGATACAGCAACAAGCCAGGTTACTGTATATCTTTCACCTGAAGCCAACTGGACAGCCGATAGTGAATGTTTTGGATTGCCAATAAGTTTTGTAAATAATTCAACCCAAGGAAACAATATCAATTATTCATGGTTTTTTGGCGATGGCAATACTTCAGCTAATAGCAATCCTACACATTTATATATTAATGATGGAGATTACACCGTTAAATTAGTTGTCACTACTACCGATAATTGCTCCGATTCTTTGATACAAAGTGTTAGTTCTTACCCATTACCTGTTGCGCAATTTACATTCAATAATGTATGTGATGGTGCTGATGCTATATTTACCAATACTTCTACAATTTCAAATGGCAACTTTAACAGTATTTGGAATTTTGGCGATGGTAATACGTCAAATACTCTCGATGCAACACACCTATATGCCGATAGTGGCAGTTACAGCGTGAAGCTTTTAGTGGTTTCAGATAATAATTGTTCAGATAGCATCGTTCAGGATATTCAGGTATATCAGCAGCCAAAAGCAGCTTGGAACGGCAATAACGACTGTTTTGGTTTTGCCATTAACTTCTTCGATTCGTCATACCCACAAAACTCGGGTTTAAATTATAGCTGGAATTTTGATGACGATAATTTTTCTAACACTGCCAATACCAGTAATAATTATGCTTCAGCAGGCTTGTATAATGTGAGTTTAAAAGTAACTACAGTGAATAACTGTTCCGACAGTTTAACAAAACCTGTAACGGTTTATCCTAAGCCTGAAGCAAATTTCAGTATTAATAATGCCTGCTTAAATGATTTTAGCACCTTTACCAATCAGTCTTTTATTACATCAGGAAGTATTCAGCAATATAATTGGGATATGGGTGATGGAAGTGTTTATACAATAGAAAATGGTAATCATACTTATTTATCAGTAGGCACCTACGATGTTTCTTTAAAAGTTGTTTCAGATTTTGGCTGTGAAGATTCTATTACAAAAACGGTTACAATTTATCCATTACCTGCAGGAACAACCACAAGTACGGTTGCCTGCTATGACGAAAATAATGGAACTGCCACTGTTACAGGTGCAGATGGAACACCGCCTTACAGCTACGAATGGAGCGATGGGCAAAGTACAACCACGGCTACTAATCTTTTTGCAGGTGTTTACGGTGTAACTATATCAGATAATAACAATTGTAAAGTTTCACTTTCAGAAACAGTAATTGAACAGCCATTTCCTGTTTTAATTCAACCAAATTTTTCAGTTGATACCATAAGGTTTGGAGATACCATTGCTGTTGTAAATGTTTCAGGAAATTACGACCCTTATCTTACTTATATCTGGCAGCCAAGTGAAGGTTTGGGCTGTGACACCTGTTCAGAAACATTTGCTGCTCCTTTAAACTCTATTATTTATACTATTACTGCTACCGATACTTTAGGTTGTAAAGGTGAAACCACAATTGAAGTTGTTGTAGTAAATGATTACATAATATACATACCAAATGCATTTACGCCTAACAACGATGGGGTTAATGATGTATTTAAAATAAATGCTAAAGGTGTAAAAGAAATTTATTTTTCAGTTTATAATCGCTGGGGCGAAAAAATATTTTATTCTGAAAGTTTAGATATGGGGTGGGATGGCACTTATATGAATAAAGAAATGCTGCCACAGGTATATGTTTATACTGTTACTATCCAGTTTTTAGATGGTTACATGATGAGCAAAAAAGGTAGCGTTACTCTTATACGATAAGTTAAAGCCGGATTAAATATTCCATTTGGCAAGTGTATTAACAATAATTATAGCTGTTGTATTTAATTTATTTAATAATCAACACATTATTCTGTTTAACTTCGCGATGTGATAACAATAACCAGAATATTTAAAAGACTTTGGGTTGTATGGTATATGCTTATTTTCAGCATATTTCTAATTGCATTTTATCCCGTGTTCTGGCTATTGCTAAGAAATGAAGTAACGCATCCATTAGCTAACAAACTCAGAAGATTATGGGCATATTGGATTGTTACCTTTTCAGGTGTTGATTATAAAACTGAATTGGAAGAGCCGCTTGATAAAAGCCGACAATATATTTTCTGTGCCAATCATTCTTCCATTATAGATATTCCTTACTTTGCTATTTTATGGAACGATTATTTCAAGTTCATGGCTAAAATTGAATTTGCACATATTCCAATTTTTGGTTTGTTCTTCAGAACTGTAGATATTCCTGTTGATAGAAACAGTAAAATAAGTTCTTTCAAAGCTTACAAGAAAGCATTAGAAGATATTGACAAAGGCTACAGTATTGTTATTTTTCCTGAAGGTACTTCAGAAAGAAACCCGCCTGAATTAATTGAGTTTAAAAATGGCCCTTTTAAAATTGCTATTGATAAACAAATACCTATTGTGCCTATTACTTTTTTAGATAACTGGCATCTGTTTCACTGGCATGGCGATTTTACCGGAAACCCCGGCACAGCGAGAGTTATTGTACATAAACCTATAGAAACAAAAGGTCTTACTGATGGAGATTTGAATAAATTGAAACAAGAAACATTTGACACTATAAACAACACTCTTTTAAAAGAATATGGAAGTAAACAAGCAGTTGGTAGATAGAATTGCTACCCTTTCTAAATTAGAATTTGACGATACTACGAAAGAAGAAATAAGACAGGATTTAGAGCGCATGATTGGTTTTGTAGATAAACTTAACGAAGTAAATACTGATAATGTAGAGCCATTGATATATGTTAACGATGATGTAAACGTGTTGCGAGATGATATTGTAAAACAAGTTATTACTAAAGAAGAAGCTTTAAGCAATGCACCTACTAAAGATTCAGATTACATAAAGGTGCCAAAAGTAATTACCAAGAAATAATTTTATCTGCTACCTAGAATTTTTAGTTTAGAATTTTTGAATTTACATAATATGCCTTCAGAAGTAATACGTCTTGAAAAAATTGTAAAAAACTATGTATTGGGTAGGGTAGTAATACCTGCCTTAACCGGTTTAGATTTAGTAGTTAAGCATAATGAATATGTTGCGCTTATGGGCTCTTCAGGCTCGGGAAAATCTACTTTAATGAATATTCTGGGCTGTTTAGATACTCCTACTTCTGGCAAGTATTATTTAGATGGTGAAGATGTAAGTAATCTGAATGATAACCAATTAGCTGAAATTAGAAACAAGCGAATTGGCTTTGTATTTCAAACCTTCAATTTGTTGCCTCGTTTAGATGCTATTGAAAATTGTGAGTTGCCTTTAATATATGCAGGCATTAGTAGCAAAGAGCGCAGAGAACGAGCTAAAGAAGTATTGAACAGAGTTGGGCTTGGCGATAGAATGGATCATAAACCCAACGAACTTTCAGGAGGGCAACGCCAAAGAGTAGCTATAGCGAGGGCTTTAATTTGTAACCCTTCTATTATTTTAGCAGATGAGCCAACCGGAAATTTAGATAGTCGTACTTCAGAAGAAATTATGGCAATTTTCGAAAGTATTCATGCTTCAGGCAATACTGTAATATTAGTTACTCACGAAGAAGATATTGCAGGTTATGCCCGCAGAATCATCAGGCTGAAAGACGGGAAAATTTTCAATGACGATACTAAGCAAAAAGTATAGCAGTCATTATAAATTATTTCCCTTTCCAAACAGGGCTGCGTTTTTCTCTGAAAGCAGCTAAGCCTTCGGCAGCATCTTCAGTGCCTAAAATTTCTCCTAAGCGATTTAATAAAAAAGTATGTGCTTCATCGGCACTTACTGTTTTATAATCGTTCCACGCTTTTAAGCCTAAACGTATTGCTGAAGGAGAAAAGGTTTTTAATTCAGCTACTAATTCACTTACTGTTTGGTCTAATGCTGATGCGTTTACCAATTGTGTAACCAAACCTAAACTGAAAGCTTCATCTGCCGAAAGTGTTTTGGCTCTCATGCATAAATCGAGCAATTTTCTAGCGGGCATAATTGGGGCAAGACTTGCCATTACTTGCATAGGCCATATACCACGCTTAACTTCAGGTAAACTAAATGTAGCATTTTCAGAAGCGATAACATGAGTGCAGCCGCATATCAGCAAAAAGCCTCCAGCATAAACTGGGGCATGTACTTTTGCAATACAAGGCTTATTCAATTCATTGAACTGGTCGCCAATAGCCACAGGTGCTGAAGGCTCAGGTATAGTAGAGGTTTTGCCTTCTTCATTTATGCCTGCAAACGATTTTAAATCGGCACCTGCACAAAACACATCGCCATTTGCTTGTAACACCACCATCCAAACATCATTATTGTAATGAGCATAATTTAGTGCAAAAGCAATTTCACTAAACATAATGGGGTTCATAGCATTTTTCTTTTCGGGGCGGTTGAGCGTAATAGTTAACACATTATCATTTTCTTCAGCTATGATATAAGCAAATTGCTCGTTCTTAAAATTATCCGTTTGTTCTTTTGTGTATAGAAGCATGTTTTAAATTTTTATTCAGAAAGCGAAAATAGAAAACTATTGTTTAACCAATTTCTTTTGAATAGTAACTCCGTTGTATTCAATACTTGCTATGTAAATTCCTTTTTGCAAAGCTTTTGTATTAAGAGTAAATACATTGTTTGAAAAAGTTTCTGAAATAATTTTTTTACCTAGCATATCATAAATATGAATGTATGCATTTGATACATTGCCTTCTGAAAATTTAATAGTTACTGTTTCAGAAAAAGGATTGGGAAAAAAGGTTGCTTCGTATAATGTTTGTCTTAGCAACTCGATTTTTGTATAAACGGTTTCGCCAATATTAATATCTTCCAGAAAAAAGTTATTGCCACCGGCACTTTCAAAAACAAATTTTATTCTGAATTCATTATTCAAAAAAGCTGTGTTGATATTGGGTACAGTACCAATTTTCCAGTCGTTATAAGTTAAAGGGAAAAAAGCTGCATCGGTAGCTGTAGCTGTTTCCAGTTGCGTACCTGAAATGCTTCTACGCTGTGTCCAGGTTTTTCCGCAATCGTTACTAATAAAAACTCTAAGCCTGTCCGAAGTAGCCCCACCAGTTTTAAATGCAAAAGCATATTTAAATTCTATAGAAGTAGTTGCAGGTAAATTAAGGTTATACGTTCCGCTTATTAGTTCATCATAAGATGTAGCTGTGGGGTTTTCAAAGTTATTCAGCATAACAGAAACATTGCCATTGTAAGCATAGTTGTTTACCAATCTGAAAGTAGAATCCTCATTTGGGTTGAAAACCGTCCATGTAGAGTTTTGAAGTGAAGAATAGGTTTCAAAACTTTCATAATAGGGTGCCTGTGTAATGCCTTTTGCTAATACCTGAACAAAGTTTGTGGCCGTTTTTGAAACACTAGAGGCTCCTTGTGTAGCTGTAAGTGTTACACTATAGTTTCCAGCATCGTTATAAGTAACGGTAACAATAGAATCGATTGATGACGATGGAGTGCCCCCGGGGAAAGTCCATGTTCTGCCTGTAACGCCATGATATGACTTATCAATAAATGTAATGGTTTGTCCTTCGCAAACAGAATTGGCGTCTGCCTGAAAATCTGCAGTGCAAAGTTCAGCAGGAGTGCTAACACCCGTTGCAACAAGATTGGAAGGCTGCCACAAGTTATTGCGATTGGCTACAGACGAGTTCAGGCAGGCATGCATTCTTAGTTTTTGCCCTTCGGTAAGCATACGGGCGCAATAGGCATAGTCCATAAAATTTTGAACATTATCCTGAACATTGCCACAACTTGAAGCATTTAGGTTACAATTACTCCAGCCAATGGTATTGGGCGTATCAGAAACATCATCGTCATAATTGCAATTATCTTGCTGACTTACAGGTAAATAAAAAAAGCCCGGAACATTGTTGCCTCCCCAAATATGTTGCAGGTTGAAATAATGCCCTAGTTCGTGTGTTAAAACTACCGAACGAAATGGAGTAGAAGTGCCAATACTACCCATATAACTATGCTGGATTACAATGCCATCCCATTCGGGAATAGTATCGGCATCAGCAGGCAACAACGCATGGCCCGCCAATCCTGCTGCTTCTGCACACACATATATATTTAAGTATTTAGAAGGTTCCCAGTGAATTAAAGATTTTACCTGATGGTCGCCAATAGTAGTTAATGGTGATACTATACGGTTTATCCCTTTGGCGCAATTACCATTAGGATCAATAGTTGCAAGTCGAAGTTCTATTTCACAATCGGCAGCAATAGCTTTAAATGCCGGTACAATATCAGAAGTATCAGAATTTTGTTTTCTCAGGTTTCGGTTTGCTACGGCTATGGCATCGTAAATTTGTTCATCAGAAATGTTTTCAACGCCATTATTATGAATTACATGCACTACTACAGGTATAATGTAAGGAGCATTTCTTTTGCCTCTAATTCTGCCCGAATGTTGTGCAACATACTGTTGGGTAAATTGCTGTAAACGCTTTTGGGCATTTATGCTACCTTGTTGTAAATCTGTACGGGTATTGAACAATTGATGTCGTAATTCATCAGTAGCGCAAAATGCTGAATATTCATTTTGTTGTGCTTTACCTAAAACTGCTACTAATAAAGTAGCAATCAACACAATTTTTTTCATTTAAAAAGTGAATTAGACAGTAAAATTAAAGGTAATTACCATTCAACATACAATTTAAATTAACTAAATATATTGTTTGAGCAATCTTAAACCCTTCAATTAAATCTAAGTTTGAAAAACTACTCCGGATGATAAATTTTTTCAGCATTTTTATAAATAGCTGTTTTATCGAAAGTCATGGGCTTAAGTTGCTCATTTAAATACATTTGCATTTGGTCGGTATAGTGAGGGCTTTCGGGTTTTGCTGAAGCACCATAAGCATTAATACTTTCTATTTTTGGTCCATCTTTATCGAACTGCACCAATTGTATATACGACTCGCCAACGGTAATCTTAAACCTGCCGTTGTGTTTATTAAAACCATAAGAAGCTTTCATAACATCAGGAGCGCCATCAACGGGTAAATCTATGTCGCCTCTAACATGTCGCTGTACATCGCCTAAAGACATATCGGTAGTGCCAAATTGCTTTAACATATCTGCCTTAGCTTCTCTAATGCAATCGGCAAAAAAGCCATTCATAAAATTTGGATTTCCTGTTTGTTCTTTGGTAAGCGTATTTTTCTTTTCATAAATTTTCCAGAAAGCATGTACGTATATGCCCATGCAATTATCTATAGTAGCATTCTTGGGGCAACGCTGAATATTCAAAATTTCCTGTTCTATATCAGGGTATTGTTTAGCATTCAGTGTATAAAACATATTTAGGTCTATATCGTAATAGCCAATAAGCGAATCTGGAAAAGCCTTGTCGAACTTAATTATCTTAAAATCTTCATAATCTATTTTGCCGGGATACTTCGCCATCAATTCATGAAAACGTTGGCTTCTGTTAGTGGGTTTTTTACCGTAGCCCATAGTAACATCGTAGTTTTCAGGCTTAAGGTTTTCTTCTTTGCAGGTAACATCAAATGCCGAATTGTTAACATTAAAAACATAACCGCAATTGGGGTTTAAAATTTGCGGTAAATCTTCTATGGGGTGGTACTCGTTCCATAATGTTGCTGAAGTATCGCCCGGCAAAATGCCCATCCAGTTGTATTCAGGATTTCTTTTGGCAACTCTTCCGGTGCTTATGGCAAAAATGGTATCGTATTTATCGGCATATAAAGTAGTCATACGGGCTAAAGCATTTTGTTGAAGTGCTTTATAAAATTCTGAAAAGTTTTTAGCCTTATTCATGTAATACCATTGCTGTGATGCTCTTATATCTTGGTTGGCAGCTAACCTTATAGAATAAACATTTTTCTTGTTCCTCATAGTGGCTCCATAAACACTCCAATATGCTTTTTTTCTTACAGGAATTTTCAGGTTCAATTTTTTAAATGCTTTTACTTTTAGCCATACTTTTTTTACTTCCAGTTTTTTCCATTCACCATCAAAAAGATATTGGTTTTTCTTCTTCGGGTGCATTTCTAATTTATAAGTATCTACCAAATCGAAATCGTTTACGGTGTGTGCCCAGCCCAAGTATTCATTGGTACCGTGAAACACAGACATGCCACCATGAAAAGTACCACCAATAATATTCCAACCTTCTTCAGAATTTAAATGCACTTCGTACCAAGATAAAGGCCCTTCCAAGGGCTGATGAGAATTGATAGCCAAATAAGTTTTGCCATCTTTTGTTTTGTTTGAATTAAATGCAAAAGCATTAGAGCCTATGCCGCCATTTCTTATTTTACCTTCATCGGCATTGCCGTTTAATATATCTTCTAAAACACCTGCTGCGCCACTCATTAAACAAAACGACAACACATATCCCGTAACAATATCTTCTTCATTTACCGGAAAGGTTTTTTTAACCAAAACTTCATGTGGATGTTTTTTGGCATAATCGTTTACGGCAGTTGCATACGCTTTCAGCATGCTTTTAAATTGGGGTGTAAGTGCAGTATCGTATTGTGCTTTCACAATATCGCGGGCACGCAATAAATGTCCTGCATAATCTACCTTGGCTCCATCTACACCATAGTATCTTGCCTGCATGCCTTTTGCAGCAAGTAAAGCCCATTGCATGGTTTTAAAATCGTCTTCGGCAGTTGCCCAACCTAGGCCATAGGCTACATCTATATCGGTTTTGCCAAAAATATGTGGCACGCCAAAACTATCGCGTACTATTTCTACATTTTTAGGGTTGCCTTGTGTGTATGCTGAAAAATGTTGCAACAATAATATTGCTGTAATGGCAATACTTAAAAAATAATTCATGGTGTATTTTGAAAAATTAAATGAATTAAAAGTATAATTCAGACGCAAGTATGTTGCATTTAGTTGCAAGCATTCAGTGTGAAAACTTTGTATGGCTTTGTTTGTATTTTGTGCTACAAATGTTTTGCTACTTTATAAAACATTTTATGAGCACTCAATTTTTTAATAATGCTTTTGAAAGTATATTAATACTTATGAAAAATGTTAACCAAACTAAACGAAAAATCTTTATTGTTAAATCACGTAAGTGGATTGTCATTTTCTCATTTTTCGTTTTTTCTTTTATTAGCGCTACAATTTGTTTTTCCCAAGAATCACATTTAAAACAAGAAAACATTATGAGTAATACTGTATACGAGCTAGCACAAATTCAAAAAATGGCAGCCTACAATACTTGGGCAAATCAACAATTTTTCAACTGGTTGAGCCTTGCCGATAGCTCACAATGGAATAAGCACATAGAATCTAGTTTCAATTCTCTTGAATTAACAATAAGGCATTTATGGAATGCTGAGCATGGCTGGCTTACTACACTTAAAAAACAACCTTGGGAAGCTGCTATTGAAAAAGACCAGACTATGACTCAAAAAGAAATGTTAGCGGGCTTTATAAACACTAGCCTTGAATTTCAGCAATATGTTGAAACCATGAGTTATAACAACCTTAATGAAATCCGAAATATAGGTAAAGACCAAAAATCTATTAGCCTTGCAGATATTGTTCAACACGTATTTAATCATGCCACTTATCACCGTGGTCAACTAATAACAATAGGCAGACAAGTTGGGTTAAACAGCCCTCCAAGGACTGATTATATACATTACATTACTCAATAGGTTAGTATCTTTTTATGAACAATTATTGCACTGAGGCACACAAAGAGCCACAAAGTTTCACTAAGTAAAAGTTGCGTTAAGCGTTATACAACTCAAACACAGTAATCTCAGGCATAATGCCCACACGGCCAGGATAGCCAATAAAACCAAAACCTCTGTTTACATACAAGTACTGTTTGCCGCTTTCATACAAATCAGCCCATTGCTCGTAAAAAAGTTGTGAAGGGCTAAACCTAATACCCGGAATTTCTACACCCACTTGTGCGCCATGTGTGTGGCCAGAGAAGGTTATATCAATATCAGGATAGTTGGGTTTTACCTGTGCATCCCAATGAGAAGGGTCGTGAGAAAGTAATAGTTTTACTGGCGCATCTTCGCAACCTTTATAGGTTTTTTCTAAGTTGCCATATTTTGGAAAACGCATTTTCGAACTCCAGTTTTGCACGCCCAATACTGCAATTTTATCATCGCCTCTTTTTATTATTCGGTTTTCATCTAAGAGTAATTGCCAGCCCATTTCATTTTGAATGTCTTTTAGCAATTGCAAATTGGCAACTTTATCTTCGGGTGAATCCCAACGATAGTAGTCGCCATAATCATGATTGCCCAAAACCGAAAACACTCCTTCTTTTGCTTTCATTTTTCCGAAGATGTCTTTATAGGGAATCATTTCCGTAGCAATATTATTTACTAAGTCTCCGGTAAAAAATATTAAGTCTGCCGATTCTTTATTTATAGTTTCTATTGCCTTTAATAAAGGTTTTTTGGTAGTAAAACTGCCTGAATGAATATCGGATAACTGGATGATTTTCATACCATTAAAGCTATCGGGTAGGTTAGGTAGTTTCAATCTAATTCTTCTTAATTGGTAGTTATAAGCACCACTAATCATGCCGTTTACACCCAATGCCAATGGCAATAGTCCAATAAACAAAGCTACTTGTGTAATAAATTTATTACGGCTAATACTATTTCCTGAAAATTCAGTTTTATTTTTTTCAAATAAACTAACTATCCATTTCGCCACTCTGCCAATATCATCAATAATTAAAAAAGCCACTATAAACACTTTCGATAACATAAACAGCATTAATACTGCATAGTAGTAGGTTCTGAAAATTCGGGGCATGTGAAATGCATCCATAAACGGAACAGAAAAAATACTTAGCAACACCACCAAAGTAAGAAGCCAATAAATATATTTTACAATGTTTTGTGTTTGTTGGCTATAATCTTTAAAAGCAGTTTTAAAAGCCTGAAAAGCGTAGGTGTCAATTAGTAAAATTAATATCGTAACTACAATGTAGAATACAGCAGTGTTTCTCATTTATTTATGCTGAATAGTTTTAAGTATAGGTTGCTAGACAAAACAATTGTTAATTTGGTTCAGCCTTTGCAAGTTTTTGGTTTCCTTTGCAATACTTTTTCAAAATACACTTTTGTTATTCAAAACTACAACTCTGTTATGAGCCGTATTCTTATTTCTTTGTTAATTCTTCTTAATACCCAACTGTTTGCTCAAAATTATACACGTGCAGATTCATTGAGAGGTTGCCTTACACCTTCCAGAGATGCAATTGATGTAATTAGCTATGACCTGAATATTAAAGTAAATATCGAAGATAAATTTATTGAAGGCTATAACGATATTGTTTTTAGGGCTAATGCCAGTGTTAAAGAAATACAGCTTGATTTGTTCGAAAACATGAAAATTTCCGATGTTATAAAAGGTAATGTATCGCTTACTTTCAAAAGAGAACACAATGCCTTTTTTATAAATTTTCCTGAAGGCATTATAAAAGGCCAAGTATATAAAGTAAGAGTTAAATACTCCGGTAATCCGATAGCAGCCAACAACCCGCCTTGGGATGGAGGTTTAATTTGGCGCACAACCCCTGACGGTAAACCCTGGATAGGTGTTGCTTGCGAAGGTATAGGTGCAAGCCTCTGGTGGCCAAATAAAGATCATTTAAGCGATGAACCCGATAGTATGTGGATTCGTGTTGCTGTGCCCGATTCGCTGCAAAATATTTCAAACGGAAAATTTATTGGTAAGGAAAAAATAGGAAACGGCTTTACACGTTGGGATTATTTTGTCAGTTATCCTATAAATAGTTATAATGTTACCTTGAATATTTCAGACTATGCCCATTTCAACGATTTTCACGTAAACGGAAACGATACACTGAAAATGGACTATTATGTTTTACCTGAAAATCTTGAAAAAGCTAAAATTCAATTTCAGCAAGCAAAGAAAACTATTGAGGCTTTTGAGCATTACTTCGGAAAATATCCTTTCTATCGTGATGGATACAAATTAATTGAAACACCTTATGCCGGCATGGAGCACCAAAGTGCTATTGCCTATGGAAACAAATATATGCCCGGCTATTGGGGCAGGCATTTACCAGGAATTGATTTTGACTATATAATTATTCATGAAACCGGACATGAATGGTGGGGCAACAATGTAAGCGTTAAAGACATTGCCGACTTGTGGGTGCATGAAGGTTTTTGCACCTATTCTGAAGTGTTATATGTAGAATATACTTTGGGTAAAGAAGCAGCTGAAACCTATGCAATGAATATGCGCAAAAGAATTAGAAATGATAAACCAATTATTGGTGATTATTCAGTAAATAATGAAGGCTCTGGCGATATGTATAATAAAGGTGCAGTAATATTGCATACTTTAAGAAAGTATATGAACAACGATGAATTGTTTTTAAGTATTCTGAAAGGTATTCAAACAGAGTTTGCCTATGAAACTGTAACTACAAAACATGTTGAGAATTATATTGAAGCTAAATTGGGAATGAATTTAAAACCTTTCTTCAATGAGTATTTAAGAAAAGCAAAGCCACCGGTATTGGAATATTACTTTGAAGGAAAAGGTAAAGAGCGCAAATTCATTTATCGCTGGAATGCACAAAAAGGCTTTGAATTGCCTGTGTATGTTACTTTAGAAAAAGGAAAATTTACCAAGCTTACGCCCTTGCACTTAAATCAAAATGCACCACTAAAAGTAAAACCTAAAAAGCTAAAGTTTGATGAAAGTATGGGTTACTACTTAACTGAACAGGTAAAGTAAATTTTACAATTATTTAAAATTTATTCTTTTCAACACCGAAAACAGCAAAAATAGTTGAGCCATATTTTCGCTGTTGTATAAAGTTAGAATGTTCTCTAAAATCATTATCTAAGCTGTGTTCTATAATAAGCCAGCCATTTTCTTTCAGCATATTTTTTTGCAGTATTAAGTCGGGCAAGCTGTTTAATTTAGGCATTTTATAAGGTGCATCGGCAAAAATAATATCATATTGTTGTCCGCTGTTTTCAATAAACCTGAATACTTCTGCTCTTTGCACTTTAATGGCAGAAGTTTTTAATTCAGCAATGGTTTTTTTTATGAAATTTATACATCCTTCAAAGTTTTCAACTAAAGTAATATCATTACATCCTCTTGAAGCCATCTCAAAACTTATAGCTCCCGTTCCGGCAAATAAATCGAGAAATTTAACTTCGCTTAAATCGAAATTATTTTCCAGAATATTAAATAATGCTTCTCTTGCAAAATCAGTAGTTGGTCGGGTAGGGGTTAATTGAGGAGGATTTAATCTTCTGCCTTTATATTGTCCGCCAATTATTCGCATAGTGCCAGTGAATATAAATGATAATGTTGCTGTGTGTTAATGGTGTTCAGTGGTTCAGGAAAATATAATCCTTTAGGATATTCTGAGAACTGAACATTTTCAAGATATTGCTTTAATAACTCTGATGTTTCGTCATTTTTGAATTCGCCACACAAAATTACAGTAGCGTTAGAAGTGTTTTGTTGTAGTTGTTCAAAAGTTGCCAAAATAAAATACACAATATCTTCCGGTGTTTGTGTTATAAAACGATTGCTAAAAAGTAGTTTGCCATATTCTGTGAAATAAATAAAAATACTTTGCTCTTCTTTGCTTACATATAACTTTTTATCTCTTGTTCCACGGTTTTCTCGTAGAATATTACTAATCATCACGGTATTGAAATCGTAAATCTTAGGATTAACAAACAATTCATTTAGCCTTTTAAAAAGTTTTTTATGAATACCAAATACATTAAAACTGTCTAAAGGCTTAATAAAATCATGAAATAGTAATTCTTTTTCTTCTAAATCAGTAACCCAGTCGAAATATACATTTACCGATTTACTGTCGAATACATCAGATGGAATTAAAGTATTTTTCGGGCTTAAAAAGCAAATTTTTGTAGTTCTGAATTTAGAAGAAGCGATAGGTTCAGCAAGCATTATCATTTCTACATAATCGCTCAGTTTCTTTTCAGAATTTGGTTGTATTTCATATTCACATAAGCCTAAAATAGCTCTGTTAATATCATCAAATACCGAAAATGAAACTTTAGTATTGCTTACGAAAAGCAATAAATCTAAATAGGAATGATTTTTTTGCAGTAAATCCGTGCTAAACCAACGGAACAGGGGCGATATGTTATTCCCAGTTTCCAGACAATGTACCTTCTGACATTGAGCCTACAGAAAGAA
Source organism: uncultured Chitinophagaceae bacterium (assembly GCA_964543705.1). GTDB lineage: Bacteria > Bacteroidota > Bacteroidia > Chitinophagales > CAIOSU01 > CAYSGX01. Next base: position 154,048 of record CAZIZP010000002.1, on the reverse strand, counting down.
TATTCTTATCGTTGATATATTTGTCATATTCTTCCTTTAGTTGCTTTAAGAAAACCGACTCAGGTGCAGAAGCTTCAAAAACCTGAATTTTAACATTGTTCTTGGTTATTTCTCCGGCATCTAAGAAGAATTTTTCACCGCCTGAATAAGGAATAAACTGTATAGAGTCTAATATGAATTCACCATCTTTGAAAGCTCTTTCTTTTAAAGGAATGTAAGTGGTATCGTAAGAAATAACTTGTGTAGTATCATCGGGGTTACCGATAATTTTCACTTCAGGAAACTTATCGTTTTTTAATGAGGTGATAAGTACATTAAAGTCTTTGGTGAATTTTCCGTGCAAATCTTTATAAGCAAGCTGAGCAGTTCTTATATTTTTTAAACGAGAAACGGTTTCAGTATATCTTACTTTCTTTTCTCTTTCAAAAATAATAGGCTCTTGGATAATTTTGTATAAATAGTAAATCAACCCAACAATAATAAGTGCCAATGCAATATTGAATATTAATTTTACATTCATTTTTTTACGCTTTAGGAATCACGTGCAATAATAAATATTTTTATTCGCTTGTAAAAACAACCATTAGTTAACTACAGCGTCTAAGTGTATATTTTAGTGATAATAAATTTTATGTTTCCTGTTTATGATAATTAACTCCCCTAATCCCGATTTCAGAAAATATGTTGAATTAAAGATTTCCCGCAACAAGTATATGCAACTGATAGGCTTTGAACTACCGGTTATAGAAGCAGGAAGGGTAGAAGGGATACTCAAATTCAGAGAAATACATGAACAGCAAAATGGTTTTGTGCACGGTGCAGTTACTTCTGCACTTTGCGATATGGCTTGCGGATTTGCGGCATACACTTTGGTAAACGAAGGTGAACAGGTGTTTACGGCTGAAATTAAAGTTACTTATTTACGGCCCGGAACTGCACCCGAAATTTATGCACATGGCTGGGTTATAAAGCCAGGCAAGAATTTTCATTTTTGCGAAGCAGAAATTTTTGAACTTCATAACAATGAAAAAAAACTCATAGCAAAAGCCAGTAGTACAATGGCAGTTGTTAGAGATAACAAATTTAAAGACAAGTATTCTGAATAGTTTTTTGCCAAGCAAATAACCTCGTATTCAAATTACTCTTGACATTTAATTATAATAAAATTTCAGTTATATAGACACATAGAAATCAACTATCTTCACACTTCAACATTTAAAAATTAATCTCAAATGAAATTTTCTTCTTTTAGCACCATGCTTTTTTTATTGTTTGTTTTAGCAAGTTGTAGCAAAAAATCACCAAGAGAAGGCGTTGTATGGAAATCTATAGAAAAAGAATTGCAAACACAGCTTATAATGGCTGAAGACGGAGCAGTAATTGAAATACCTGAAGGTTATTTTTTATTTACCAAAACCTTATCGATGGATGGTAAAAAAAACATTACCATTAAAGGAAAAGGTATGGACAAAACCGTTTTATCTTGGAAAAACCAACCTGAAGGTTCAGAAGGAATTCATATTAGTAACGGAAAAAATATTGTGCTGGAAGATTTTACTGCCGAAGATGCAAAAGGTGATAATATTAAAGTGAATGATACCGATGGTATTACTTTCAGAAGAATTAAAGCGCAATGGGCCGATGGGCCAAATACTAAAAATGGTGCTTATGCTTTATATCCTGTTGTTTGTACTAATGTTTTAATTGAAGAATGTGAAGTAATGGGTTCATCAGATGCCGGTATTTATGTTGGGCAATCTGACACTGTGATAATTCGTAATAATAAAGTGTATTGGAATGTAGCGGGTATCGAGTCGGAAAATTCTAAGCGTGTAGAAATATATGGTAATGAAGCCTACGAAAATACCGGTGGTATTTTGGTTTTCGATTTACCGGGATTAACAAATTATGGGTACACTACCAAAGTATATAAAAACATTATTCGTAATAATAATCACGAAAACTTTGCCCAAAAAGGAAACATTGTTGCTAGTATTCCTCCGGGTTCGGGTATGATGATTTTGGCAACACACGATATTGAAATTTTCGATAACGATTTTATTGATAACAGAAGTGTTGGGCTTTCAATTAACAGTTACGATTTGGTAGTTATGCTAAATGAAGGCGAGCAAGAACAAGAAAACGCCATTGGGGGTGTACAAACAGTAAATAACCGTTTCAGAGAAGATAAAAACTATAGTTCTTTCCCTTACGATGTTTATGTGCATAGTAATAGATTTAACAATAGCCATTGGTTTCCAACTTTAAAAAGTGATATTGGAAAGTTAATTCTCACCAAAGCATTTTTAAGCACACCCGACATTATTTTCGATGGTATGGAAGACCCAAAACGCCCTATGAGCGAGCGTAATATTTGCATTGGCGACAACGGTAAGTTTACCTTTATGAATATCGATGCCGGAAATAATTTCAAAAACCTTTCTAAAGATGTTAGTGTTTTTAAATGCAATAAATAATTTTTTAACTAACTAATTTTTCATGTTAAGGTATTTATTTCTTGTTTTTTGTATTTCACTACTTGTTTTTTGTGCTGAAAAAAAAGAGCAAACTGTAATTGTTGCAGAAGAAACGTCTTCTTTTTCATTAAGTTCTTATGGAAAAGAGAAACTTTCAGAATACAACTTTTTTGAAGGAGAACTGAAAAACCTAAAGCCTAATAAAAATGTTGTTGAATATCAGTTAAACTCACCATTATTTAGCGACTATGCTTTTAAAAAACGTTTCGTAAGTTTTCCTGAGGGCACACATGCTACTTTTAGTGCCGATGATATGCTCGATTTTCCTGAAGGCACAGTAATAATTAAAAACTTTTATTACCCTGCCGATTTCAGAAATCCTGATGCCAATATCAGGTTAATGGAAACCCGCTTACTTTCCTTAGAAAATGGTAAATGGAAAGCTTTGCCTTATATATGGAATGATGAACAAACGGAAGCCTATTTAGAAGTTGCCGGAAAAACCATGGACGTAAGTTGGGTGCATTATGATGGCAAAAAACGCTCGTTAAATTATTCGGTTCCTAATGCTAATCAATGCAAGGGCTGCCATATGCGAGGCGATAAAATTATGCCTATTGGTCCAACCGCACGCCAATTAAACGGCCCGTTAGTAGGAAAACATGATAATCAGTTAGAACATTGGGCAGAACATGGTTGGTTACATGGCATGCCTGATATAAGCAAAGTTGATAAGCTGGCAAATTATGAAGATGAAACTGCAAATTTGAACGACCGTGCCCGTGCCTGGTTAGAAACCAATTGCGCCCATTGTCACAGGCCCGATGGCCCTGCTAAAACCAGTGGTTTACATTTACTTGCCAGCACAAAAAGTTCTTATGAGTTAGGTATTGGAAAAACTCCGGTTGCAGCAGGCAGAGGTTCAGGTGGATTAAAGTTTGATATAGTTCCCGGTAAACCACATGAATCAATTTTGTTTTACAGAATAGATTCTGATGACCCCGGAATTATGATGCCTGAATTGGGTAGAAAATTAATTCATGAAGAAGGGGTTGCACTTATTAAGCAATGGATAGAAGGAATGAAAACTGATGAAAAGCTCAGTGCCAATTTCTAATTTTTTGTAACCACATCGAGCATGGAATAGCCATAGCACAACGCAGTAATTAAAAAAACAGCTTCTTTAATAGACAATACGTGATATTCAGCTTTCGTAAATGGGTGTATTTGCCAAAATAAATCAGGCTGAGAAAGTTTGTTTAAGATAAATAAGGTGTTATTGCAAGCATCTTGAGGATATACTACTACATAACAGGTTAGTATTACAATAAACATGATTGAAAAAATTATTGGTAATACATACCATTCAGGTCTTTTAATAACACTTAAACTATTTTTATATGGCATAATATTTAAACAGAATAATATAGTAATCATAAGTCCGCTACCAAGTAAGTCCATTATAATATCATTTAACTCATAATACTGAACATAATCTGGATATAACAAAACGTATTGATACCACTCATCATAAAGCATAATAGGAAAAGCATAAATAAGTGCAGTAGCATATCTTCCGGTTAAAGGAAACAATAACAAAGTGAGAATACCATACATAAGCCCATGAATAATTTCAATATTCATTTCAAACATAGTGAGTGCATGAATACTAATAAGTACTATGGTTGCAGAAAGAATAAATAATTTTAAATACCGGTTTTCTTTATACTGAAATATTTGAAATAATACCACATAAGAAACTATAGAGAAGGCAAATACAGAAATGATCATTACCCAAAAATTATAGCTTTCTAACGATAAGCTATTCATAATTTTTATTGAAATTTCTACAATATCAGGATGCATAAAAACTATGAAGTATGAGTAGGCTATTACTAAAAGCAGGTTTATAAATAAATTTCTTTTAAGAAATTCTACAAACTGAAAAAGTATATTTCTACTAATATTGCTCATGAATGGCTAATGGCTTTTAGTGATTCAATCAGTTTATCTAATTCATCAAGGCCGGTATAAATATGTGGCGAAACCCTTATACCTTCAATTGCTTCGTGTTTCACTATACCCACGTGTATATTATTTTTTTTCAATAACTCCTGTTCGGTAGTTTCTGCGGAAATATTTTCAAGCTGAATTGTAGCTAATGCGTTACAGTTTTGTGATATTTCTGTATAGCTTTTCACACCTTTAATAGCTGTGGCTCTTTCAAGCCAATATTTTGTTAAATACTGAAGTCTTTGCTGAATGAGTTGTTGCCCTATTGCTTTATGAACACTTAATGCTTCCAGAAATGCAACTTCATTAGCAAATGGACGAGTGCCTAAAGTTTCAAATTTTCTGATGTCATTTTTCTGGCTTTCAAATGCAGATAGTAGTGAATATGTTTTAGAAATGTGTTGTTTTTTTATGAAAAGAAAGCCGGTTCCAAAAATACTTCCAAGCCATTTATGTCCGGGTGCAGCTAAATAATCGCAATTCAGTTTTTGAATATCTAAAGGCATTTGTGCAAATGAATGTGCAGCATCTACAATCGTTTCTATGCCTGAATTTTTAGCGTGTTTAATTATTTTTTCTACCGGAAGCACTTGCCCTGTCCAGTTAATAACATGGGTAATATGCATCACTTTTGTTTTTGCAGAAATTTGCGAAACAAACTTTTCAAAAATCAAATCTTCGCTGGTTTCAGGCAATTCCAGTGATACCCATTTTAACACTATGCCTTCCCGTTCAGCACGTTGCTGCCAGGCGTTTATCATGTGTGGGTAATCGTAGTTGCTTAGTATAACTTCATCGCCTTGTTTAAGTGGTATGCCGAAGATGATAGTGTTCAGTGCTTCGGTAGTGTTTCTGTTAAAAGCTATTTCTTCAGCATTGCAGTTTAAATATTCAGCAAGTTCTTTTCTTAAAGTTTCTCTTTTTGCTGCCACTTCATTCCACATATGGTACGAAGGTGCTTTATTACTTAAAGCATTGGCTTCTTGCCAGGCTTTTGTTACTAAAATAGAATGTGAACTTACTGCACCATTATTCAAATTAATAATGTCTTCAGAAATGGGAAATAATGTTTTAACCTTTTTCCAATAAGAGTCATCATTTGCAGTTGTATTCTTTGCTTCAGAAATAATGTCGTTATAAATTTCATTTTTAGAATTACTGCTGCTATTATAGTTACAACCTGCAATAGATAAGCCTGCTGCACCCAATAAAGAAGTTTTTAAAAACTTTTTTCTGCTAATCATAATTTTTTCTGCATGTTGAAAATAGCTATTTCAAAAGTAATTTATTGTGAAACAAAAAAGGCTGCCTCAATCGAGACAGCCTTTTTAAAATATTTATTTGAGTTTTTATTGTTTCACAATTTTTGAAGAGAAAATATTATGATTTTCATACACTCTAACAATATAAATGCCTTTGTTCAATTCAGCATTTATGGTGGTTATGCTTCTTTCATTTACTTTGCTTCTTAATACTTCTTTTCCTTCTAAACTGTAAACTACTAAATATGGATTTACCAATGTAGTGGCTGTTAAATCAACCATAATTAAATTTTCTGCATTCCAGATTTTTATTTGCTCATTGCTGTTTTCATCAATGCCCACACCAATAGTTACATCAATGGTAACTTCATTGCTTAATACCTCATCGTTGTAGCTGTTGGTAGAAGCACATACCACATAGTAAGTGCCGTTTTGAGCAAACAATGGTACATAAGAAGGTGAGGTTTCGGCAGGTGAAAACGGCTGATAACCAGAGCCGCTTGTGGTAGAAACTCTCCATTCTCTTGAAACTACATCTTGCGATTCAGTAGCATTAATAAATGCGCCCGTTTCATTTTCAAGTAATGTTTGTGTAGTTGCAGGGGCAATAGTTACAGCAAACTGGTCAATGCTAATATCGGTGCCGTTATCGTTTCCGAAAATTTCAGGGTCGCTTGCAACTACTCTTACCCTGTAAATACCTGTAGCGGTTGTGCTTGGAATGGTTGCTGAAACTACCCCTGAATTAATAGCTGCAACAGTTCCAATTACTGTTGGGTTGGCAAAAGAGCCTGATGCATCGGAAAGCTGAACACTAAATGTATTGCCGTTATTGAAATCTCCCGAGGTAGTATAAGGTACATCGAAAGTGGTATCGGGTGCGCTGGCACTGAAATCTAAAAATTCAGGAATAATAGTACCGGTAGTTAAGGTTATACTGTTTACTGAAATTTGCACTTCATTGCTGGTGGTAGTTAATCCGTTAAACTCGCTTTCGCATACTACATAATAAGTACCATTGTTTTGAAAATTTGGCGTGTAGGTGGTACCTGTTTCAGCAGTAGCAAACGATTGGTAGCCTGTGCCGCTGGTAGTAGAAAATTTCCATTCGCGTGAAGTAGCAGTGAAGTTTTCAGTAACAGTAAGTATATTTCCATCTACTCCTGCTAATATACTTTGCGATGAAGCAGGGGTAACAGCCGCATTAACTAATACAACATTTACATCGCCTGAAGTATTGTTAGAGATACCGCCCGGATTGCTGGCAACAACTCTTATTTTATAGCCCGTGCCACTCGGTGTTCCCGCAGGAATAGTAGCATTAATGGTGCCCGATGCTGTGGCTGTTACACTACCAATATTTATAGCATTAGCAAAAGAGCCATTAGCATCAGATAGTTGTGCTACTGCAGTGTTGCCCGCATCATAAGGGCCGGTTAAAGTAAATGGCACATCAATAGTTGAACCCACTGTATTGCTTACATAATAAGTGCTTGCTGTATTTACAGCACCTACTACAGGATTATAAACCACAGAAATATCATCTAACCACATAGTGCTGTTGCTGTTGCCTGCTGTTTGGTCGTGGCTTGGGGTAGAGGTTATAAGAATGTATTGTGGTGTTCTGCTGTCAACATACACAAATGGAAGCGAGAATCGGGTCCAGTTGCTGATTGTAGCATTGGCACTTAAAAACTGAGCACGCGCAATAATGTTTACAGTGCTGTCGGGGTGGTTATTATTGTTAGGAGCTTCAGGGGCATAAGCAAAGCCTACATGTAGTCTTGCTTCTAATCTTACCCTATCGCTACCCCCGGGTGTATAACGCAGCCAGAAAACCAAGCTGTCGGGTCTGCCGGTAAAGGGCATATTATAGTTTGGGTCGGTAGGAATAGTTCTTATATAACCATCGGCCTTACTAAAAGAAGGTGCTTCCACTTTTCCGGTAGTTAAAGAACCATTCACCACAATGCCCAATGTGCTGCCCGATTTTACTCTGGCGCAATAGGTGCCGGTGTGTGGATTGTTGCTTTCTCTGAAACAGGTTTGTGGGCCTGAGGTAGCGTTGCCACCTCCGGTTTTATTACTGTTCCAGTTGGTAGGCTCTTCAGTATTGTTGCCTACATTTTGCCATTGTTCAAAATTGCCATTGGTAATAGATAATTGTGCGTTTGCAATAAAACTGCTTGCAGCCAAAGCAAAAGCTAAAAAAAAATTTTTTCTCATGTGATAGATAAAGTTGATTCGTGTGCGAAAATACATTATACCCAATGCCGGTAATATGCAGCCGGGTGTTAATATTTGTTTAGTTTAATTGTAATTATTTGATTTTCATTAATATTCAAATGTGCCAAACTCGCTTTCAATAGTAAGTTTCTTGCTGTCAGAAGGCAATACTTTACCAATAATATCAGCATCTATTTCAAATGAAGCAGCAATATCTATAAGCTTGGTGGCAATAGAAGCGGGTACATACAGTTCTAACCTGTGCCCCATATTGAATACTTCATACATTTCTTTCCAGCCGGTTTTCGATTCTTTACTAATCAACTGAAATATTTCAGGAACAGGCAGCAAGTTGTTTTTTACAATATGCAGGTTATTGATATAATGCAGCACTTTGGTTTGTGCGCCACCGGTGCAATGAATTATTCCGTGTATATCTTCCTTGTGCTTTGCAAATATTTCTTTTACCAATGGCAGGTAGGTGCGGGTAGGAGAGAGTAGTAATTGCCCCACATTCAATTCGTCATGTTCCGATTCATCGGTAATTTTTTTGCTGCCGCTGTAAGCATACTGGCTTGGCGTATTGGGGTCTAATGCTTCAGGATATTTTCTGGCTATATACTTATGCAGTATATCGTGTCGGGCAGAAGTAAGTCCGTTGCTGCCTATGCCGCTGTTATACACGTTTTCATAAGTAGCTTTTCCGTAAGAGGCAAACGCTACAATTAAATCACCCTCCTGAATTTTTTCGTTGGTAATAATATCGCTTCTTAAAGGGCGGCAAGCCATAGTGCCATCAACAGTTATGGTGCGCACCAGGTCGCCTAAATCGGCAGTTTCACCACCTAAAAAATTAATGTTTACACCATACGAAGCCATGTTTTCAATAAACTCCTGTGTGCCTTCAATAATGGTTTGAATTACTTCGCCCGGAATAAGATGTTTGTTTCGGTTTATAATTGAAGAATAAATAAAACCATCGGTAATGCCTACGCCCAATAAATCATCGGTATTCATTACCAAGGCATCTTGCGCAATGCCTTTCCACACGTTTAAATCTTCAGTTTCTTTCCAATACAAATAAGCCAATAGCGATTTAGTACCCGAACCATCGGAATGAATGATATTGCAATAGTTGTCATCGCCATTCAAATAATCGGGATATACTTTGCAGAATGCTTTTGGAAATAAGCCTTTGTATAAATTTTGTGTGGCTTTATGAACATCTTCTTTTTGTGCAGAAACGCCACGCGAAAGGTATCTTTTATTCATGCTTGCAAATATAGGGTGTTACTTTTTTCAGTGTTAAAAATATTAATCAATATCGGCACCCACCGGCTCGGCATTAGGGTTATTGCGGTACATCAGGAATGCTTTAATAAAATCGTCTAAGTTGCCGTCTAAAACATCTTGTGCCTGCGAGGTTTCGCAACCGGTTCTTACATCTTTTACCAGCTTGTAAGGGTGCAGTACATAAGATCGAATTTGCGAGCCCCATTCAATTTTCATTTTGTTGCCTTCAATTTTATCGCGCTCTTCGTTGCGTTTGCGCATTTCCATTTCATACAGTCGCGATTTCAACATTTGCAATGCTTTTTCGCGGTTTTGCAATTGCGAGCGTGTTTCCTGACACTCAATTACAATGCCCGTAGGTAAATGCCTTACCCTTACAGCCGTTTCTACTTTGTTTACGTTTTGCCCACCTGCGCCCTGCGCCCTGAAAGTATCCCATTCCAGCTCAGAAGCGTTTACGGTTATTTCAATACTGTCATCTACAATGGGATACACAAAAACCGAAACAAAAGAAGTGTGTCTGCGGGCATTAGAATCGAAAGGTGAAATGCGCACCAGACGGTGCACTCCGTTTTCGCCCATCAAGTAGCCATAGGCAAATTCGCCATCAATTTCTAAAGTAACAGATTTTAAACCTGCCACATCGCCATCTACACGGTCGAGTTCTTTTACTTTAAAACCACTTTTTTCGCCCCACATTTGGTACATGCGTGCCAGCATAGAAGCCCAGTCGCAGCTTTCGGTACCGCCTGCACCGGCATTAATTTCTAAAATGGCACCCATTACGTCTTCGGGCTTGTTCAGGGTAGATTTAAATTCTAAATGCTCTATTTCATTCAGCGAATTTTGATAGGCGGACTCTACTTCTTCTTCGGTAGCGGCACCTTCTTTCTGAAAATCGAACAATACTTCGGTATCTTCCACACAGTTTTTTACCTTGTAGAAACCGTTTAGCCAGTCTTTATTAATCTTTATTTCTTTCAGTAAGGCTTCTGCTTTTTTCGAATCGTTCCAGAAGTCGGGTTGGGTAGTGTATTTTTCTTTTTCGGCTACGAAATTTTCTTTCATATCCACGTCAAAGAAACCTCCTCAGGGCACTCAAACGGCTCTTTAAATCTTTTAATTGCTCAATAGTCATTTATGCTGAATTTTTTGCGAAGATAAATAAAAGATATTGGGGTGTTTTTATCTTAAAGCTTATTTACGTTACCTAAAAACATAAATTAGTAAAACCATCTTTCAATTGGCCGAAGAACGGGGTAGCTTACTGAAGCCTCACCATTTCTTAAAAATGAAAAACACAGCTGCCACCAATAGTACAAAGCCTACGGCATAGTTCCAGCGAAATTCTTCTTTAAGATATAGTACCGAGAAAACGGCAAACACAATAAGCGTTATAACTTCCTGAATAGTTTTTAATTCAACGGCATTAAAGGTGCCGTGGCCTATGCGGTTAGCAGGCACCTGAAAACAATATTCGAAAAAAGCAATGCCCCAGCTAATAAGTATTATTTTCCAAAAGCCTACTTCTTTAAATTTTAAATGCCCATACCAGGCAAATGTCATAAAGATGTTTGAGATAAGTAACAGAATAATAGTTTGCATTAATTTATAGTTAATTATACCGAAATAATATTTAAGAGATTGAAATGATAAACCAATAACTCACTTCCATGAACTATAATTTATTTTTCTTTTATAAAAACTATTTAGCCTATGGTTTAATGTAACAATTACCTGATTCAATTTTTTATCATTCCATATAGAATCGAATGTTCTTACATAAAAAGGGAAAGGCCTTTTTAATTGAACAAATTGATTGTCTTTTATAATTAATGCTTCAAAATCGGCATCGTCTATTAATGAAAACTCTGCCGTTAAAAATTTATCTTCTTTAAAAAGTATTTCCGGGTCTAGTTGCAAATCATCATTCAGAAAAATGATTTTGTTTATTTCATTATTTTTTACAGCTTCCGTGTAATCGCTATAAAAGAAGTAAACTGGACAAAATTTAAAATGATTACGAAATGCAAGAATAATTCTTTTGTTAAGTGTAGATTGTTCTAATTCTATTTCATCAGCCATTTTATAGTTGCCAGCATTTTTTAAAGTTGTAATTGTTTTTGTTTTAGTAATTAATCTAACTAGTAAAGCACCATCGTGTAGTTGGTTAATTTGCTTTTTTGCAATCGTTTTATTGCTGTAACCCATCTCATTTTGAGATAACCCAATTATTGGAATGAAAAATAGATACAGAATAAATTTCATTATTGTTGGCAAGTTGAGAAGATTAAGGAAATTGAAAAAACTAAGTTACTGTACTATTAATGAATTGCGGTCTAGATACCCAATTTTAAATTTTTCCTAATTTTCTAAAGCAACTATTGCTTACGTTCAATGGTGCGAATATGCATCATGTCTTTCACGGGCAGGTCTCCGTAGCATTCAGGAACCTGGTCTAACAATTTATATGAAATAGTAACCGGAAGACTGTCTATCATTAAAGAATCGGGCAGGTTTCGGGGCTGAAAAGCGTTAAAATCTAAATAAATAACATAGCCACAATCGCCATTAATATTTTTTATAAGGGCATCGGCCACAAGGTATTTATCTTTTTTACAGGCTGAAAACAAAAGGGCTGCAAGGGCAGCAGCAATACCGAAAACAATAATTTTCTTCATGAAGTAATTTTCAAAAACGTGTCTAAGATAAATAAATCATTTAAGTATGCAGGGTAGGTTATACTTATTCTGAACGTGTAAAATTTACATTTTGTCGGGTGCATTAATGCCCATTAGCCATAAAGCGTTTTTTATTACTTGTGCTGCCAGTGCCGAAATGGCCAGTCTTGTATGTTTTGCCGTTTCTGTTTCAGCTTTTAAAACAGGGCAATCGTGGTAAAAGCCATTATAGGTTTTCGCTACCGAGTAAGCATAATTGGCAATAGCCGAGGGGTTATATTCTTTAGCCGCTTCTTCAACTACCTGCGGAAACTGATACAACAGGGCAATAATTTCTTTTTCAGCACTATTAAAATCATAATTGGCCGGCAGTGTTTCCGAAACATTTTCTTTTCTTAAAATAGACTGAATGCGGGCATAAGTATATTGAATAAAGGGTCCGGTTTGCCCATGAAAATCGATACTTTCTTCAGGGTTAAACAACATGCGTTTTTTAGGGTCAACGCGCAGAATAAAATACTTTAAGGCTCCAAGCCCAATGGTATTGTATAGGTTTTGAGCTTCATCGCTTTCGAAATCATCAATTTTTCCCAAAGCTTTGGTGTGTGCTTCGGCAGTGGTTATCATGCCGGCAATTAAATCATCGGCATCTACCACAGTGCCCTCGCGCGATTTCATTTTGCCTGTAGGTAAATCTACCATGCCATAGCTTAAATGATAAATACCTGCGGCATAAGGCTTACCTAATTTTTCAAGGGTAAGTTGCAATACTTTAAAATGGTAGTCTTGTTCGTTGGCCACTACATATACCGATTTATCCATTTTAAAATCTTCATAGCGCAACTGGGCAGTGCCAAGGTCTTGTGTAAGATATACCGATGTGCCATCGCTGCGCAACAATACTTTTTCATCGAGCCCTTTATCGGTGAGGTTTACCCATGAAGAACCATCGTCTCTTTTATAAAACGAGCCATTGTTTAAACCTTCTTCAACCAGTTTTTTTCCCAGTAAATAAGTTTCGCTTTCGTAATAGTTTTTATCGAAATCAACACCTATTTTTTTATAGGTTTCAAAAAAGCCTTTATACACCCAGTCGTTCATTTGCTTCCACAAGGCCAGTGTCTCGGCATCGCCAGCTTCCCATTGGCGCAACATTTCTTGTGCTTCTAATAAAACGGGTGCTTTCTTTTCCGCTTCTTCTTTAGATATTCCATGCTGAATTAAGTTTTCAATTTCAGCCTTATATATTTTATCAAATTCAACATAATACTTGCCTACTAAATGATCGCCTTTTAATGCTGAATTTTCAGGGGTTTCGCCATTGCCATTTCGTTTCCATGCCACCATGCTTTTGCAAATGGCTATGCCACGGTCGTTATACATGTTTACTTTCTTCACGTTATTGCCGGCAAAAGCCAGCAATTGCGAAAGCGAATAACCTAACAACATATTGCGCACATGGCCTAAGTGCAGGGGCTTGTTGGTATTGGGACCGCAATATTCTACTACAATGGTTTCGGTTTTGGGTGTGCCTTTTCCGAATAAAGGGTTTTTATAGTTTTCTGAAAGAAAGTTCAACCAGAAATTATTGTTGAGTTCAATATTCAGAAAGCCTTTTATAACATTAAAACTGCTGACAAATGCAGTGTTATCTTTTAAGTAATTTCCTAAGTCTTCGGCTGTAGCTTCAGGAGATTTTTTAGAAATCTTCAGCATTGGAAATACTACTACCGTGTAATCGCCTTTGTGGTCTTTATTGGTTACTTCAACCTTTATTTTTTCAGGTTCAATACTTTGCTGATATAGTGTAGCACTTGCTTTGGCAACAGATTGGGCAATAACGGCAGTTAAATTCATTTTCTAAATCTTTGAAACGCTTGGGGTTAATTAATTTTTTAACACGAAATAGCCTTCAAAGTTATTACATTTGCACGCAATTAATTTTTTGGCGTTTCACCTTTTAATTATTAGATGAAAGATAAATACATCGACCTCATAGAGCAAACCTTCTTCTTTCCACAAGAAGATTTCAGAATGGAAAACAATACGCTCTTTTTTAACGACATTGATTTAATGAAGCTGGTTAAGGAAAATGATACGCCCTTGCGTGTTACTCATTTGCCAAAAATTAGTCAGCAAATACAAAAGGCAAAAACCCTTTTTGCCAATGCTATTAAAAAGCATAAGTACAAAGGCAAGTATTATTACTCTTATTGTACCAAGGCAAGCCACTTTTCTTTTGTAATGGAAGAAGCATTGAAAAACGATATTCACATTGAAACTTCTTCTTCTTTCGATATTGATTTGGTAGAGCGATTGTTTTATCGTGGCTTATTGAATAAAGACACTTTCATTATCAGTAATGGTTTTAAAACCGATGATTACAAAGAAAAAATTATTAAGCTGGTAAATGCCGGACATAATATTATTCCGGTTTTAGATAACAAATACGAAATTGAATATTACGAAGAAAACGTTACTACGGTATGCAATGTAGGTATTAGAATTGCTGCCGATGAAGAGCCTAATTTCGAGTTTTATACATCTCGCTTAGGTATTCGTTATAAAGATATTTACGACTTCTATAAAAACCGTTTAGAAGAAAATCCGAATTTCCGCCTGAAGATGTTACACTTCTTCATTAATAAAGGTATTCGCGATAATACTTACTACTGGAGCGAATTGAACAAAGCCATAAAATTATATTGCGAGCTGAAAGAAATTTGCCCCGATTTGGAATATTTGAACATTGGTGGTGGCTTGCCAATAAAAACTTCTTTAGGTTTTGAATACGATTATCAATACATGATTGATGAAATAATATTCCAAATTAAAAATGCCTGCGATGAAGCCAATGTGCCGCCTCCAAACATTTTTACCGAATTTGGAAGCTTTACGGTTGGTGAAAGTGGTTTCATCATTTTTGAAGTGTTAGAGCAAAAAATTCAAAATGACCAAGAAACCTGGTATATGATAGATGGCTCTATTATGACCACCATGCCCGATTGCTGGGGTATTAATCAACGCTTTATAATGTTGCCACTAAATAAGTGGAATATAGAGTATCATCGCGTAAACGTGGGTGGTTTAACCTGCGATATTCAGGATTATTATAATGCTGAAGCGCATATAAATCAAGTGTACTTACCTAAATTAAGAGGAAAAGAACCATTGTATATTGGTTTTTTTCACATTGGTGCCTATCAGGAATCGTTGAGCGGTTATGGAGGTATTAAACATTGTATGATACCATCGCCCCGACATATTTTGGTAGATAAAGACAAAAAAGGCGCAACCAAAAGCCGTATTTTTTCTGAAAAACAAAATGCCGATGGCATGCTGAATATTTTAGGGTATTAATTCCATCTGATATAAATAAAAATCCCGATGCTGAATTTCAACATCGGGATTTTTTGTTTTTCACTTTGAATTAAGCAACTGAAATGGTTTTCTTGGTTTCTTTTTTCGCTTCTGTTTTCTTCGGAAGCGAAACGTTTAAAATACCATTTTCGTAAGCTGCGCTGATGTTTTCCGCTTCAACTGTTTCAGGCAAAGTAAACGAGCGTTTGAAAGAAGCATAACTAAACTCTCTGCGAGTGTAGTTGTCTTTTTCTTCTTTTTGCTCTTGTTTTTTCTCAGCCGAAATAGTTAACACATTGTGGTCAACATCAATGTTAAACTCAGCTTTTTCAAAGCCGGGCGCTGCTACTTCCAATCGGTAGCCATTTTCGTTTTCTACAATGTTTACCGATGGCTGTGTAAAAACAGCAGGGGTTCTGAAAAACTCATCGTTGAAAAAAGAATCAACGTAGCTAGAAAAGTTGCTTGGAAAAGCACTGGTTCCGGGTTTCCATTTAAGTAATGTCATAATTTGGTTCCTCCTATAATTTTTTGTTTTTTGAAATTTTAAGAACACATACCTCTTTTCAATTTA
This sequence comes from uncultured Chitinophagaceae bacterium, assembly GCA_964543705.1. GTDB lineage: Bacteria > Bacteroidota > Bacteroidia > Chitinophagales > CAIOSU01 > CAYSGX01. The sequence continues at coordinate 138,162 of CAZIZP010000002.1, read as the reverse complement.
TATACCAGTCGTGAAAAATGCTTTTTTCTACTGCCAAATCATCAATTGTAATAAAAAATAAGTCATAATGGCTGATTTTAGCTATTTATTCGGTAAATATGGCATTATTTTGTTTTTGCTCAAAATTCTAAACGTACAACTAAAAACTTAAAAACTTCTTTTTCTTTATTTTCGCCACACTATTATTTATGCTGAATCTAAAACTTGCTACCGACCCAAATTGGGTAAATCTTGCTGAAAAGAAGCTGGAAGACATACTAACCGATCATGCTTACTGTGAGCAGAAAGCTGCTTCTTCATGTATTTCGCTAATACAACTATATCACGATAAAGAATTGTTGGTAGAGAAAATTGCTCCTATTGTTTCAGAAGAATGGAGTCATTTTAGATTAGTGCTTAAAGAACTGAAAAAGAGAGGTTTAAAGTTAGGTGGTCAAAGAAAAGATTTATATGTTAATCAACTTTTAAAAATTCAGAAAAAGGGTGGTAGCATAGAAAATCAGCTGCTGGAAAAATTATTAACAGCAGCTTTAATTGAAGCCCGAAGTTGTGAACGATTCAGGCTATTGAGCCTTGAATTGAAAGATGAGGCTTTGAGAAATTTCTATCACACATTTATGGTTTCTGAAGCTGGGCACTACACGTTGTTTATAGATTTGGCATATCAATATTGTGGTGAAGAAAAAACAAGGCAACGCTGGCAAGAATTTGTTGCTGCTGAAGCCGAGATATTAAACCAAAGCGAGTTGCGTGGCGATAGAATGCATTAATTGAATTACGAGTTTAGAATTAAGAGTTAAGAAATTAATATTTGAAAATGTTGCATCCTGCTTTATATATTGATAATACTGGAAAAAAGGGTAGGGGTGTGTTTACACGCCATGCCATTAAGAAAAATACGGTCATAGAAATTGCTTCGGTATTGGTATTGCCTGCACACGAAAGAAAATGGATAGATAAATCGGTTTTATATGATTATTATTTTCTTTGGGGCGATGACGATTCTTTAACAGCTATTTGTTTAGGTTATGGTTCTATTTATAACCATTCATACCAGCCAAATATTTATTATGAAGCTGATTATGCTTCAGAAAAAATAACTTTTATAACACTTAAAAATATTAATGCAGGCGAAGAGTTGGTGATGAATTATAATTGCGACCCAGACGAGCAAAAACCTGTTTGGTTTGATACGGTATAAAACGAAAAAGGCCGGAGAATTAACGCCAGCCTTTTTCAATTTACCTAAACCAAATCCCCCTCTACATACACCACATAATCAGTCTCACAGTCAAGACACACATAAACTATTGGTCGGCAAGTATTTATTTTCAAATTATAAGTTAGAAACACTGTATTTGCCACCGGTAACATTTCCTACTTCAACTGCAGGTACAAAGCTTGTATTTCCATTAGCATGAATCAATTTCATTCTATAAAAAACAGTGTTACCATTTACAGGCGAGTTGTCTGAAAAGTTAACAGGTAGCGCATTGTTAGTAATCTCATTGGCTTTGATGCTTGCAATTTTTGTATAATTGTTACCATCAGTACTTTTCTCAATTTCATATTCTGCTACATTAGTGGCAGTTGAGTTGTTTAAATTAATCTGAATAGCATCTTTTCTAATACTTGCAGTTAGATAGGTGGCACTAAAAATTTTATTTCCACAGAAACTAACACCTAAAGAATCAATGCGTGCACCGCCAACATTTGAAAAATCATTAGAGCACACATCTATTGAGCCTGAAATCATACCGGTTTCAGAATTTACCATTCTTTTATTCACCATTATCTGGCCGGCCTTTCCGGTTACAACACCGGTATTGTCAAAAATATTACCCACAATCATACTTTGGTTGTTCTCGAAAGTTCCTGTGTTAATAATATCAGCAGCAGTTTCTAATACACTTGAATTTACAACTGAACCTCTGTTAGTAATACTTTTAATAAGTGTGATTCCCTTATTGTTAAAATAGCCGCTACCCAAAACCACTAAGTTACCGCTACCAGTAAGCGAAAAGTTTGGAGAAACCATTAAAACGCCTTTTACTACTACATCGCTGTTAAGGTTAACATTCGATTTAATAACTACAGTATCACCTTCTTTAATCAGGTTAGTCGGATAGCCCGATTCCCAAATAGAAGCATTGCTAAAATTGCCACTGCTTTTAGTAGTATAATTGCCTGCAAATGAAGAAAAACTGAATGTTACTAACGCAGCCATTAATAAGCCAATGGGTTCGCTTAAATAAGTTCTAATTGTAGTGCCCTTTTTTTTCTCAATGTTTTGCAAATTTGTTTTCATAGGTCTGAAAATTTCCCACGTTTACGCAACAGGAAATAAAAGGTTACACATAATGGGAATATATTTTTGGTTTAAGTTTAAAATATCACAAGTGAACTGTTGTTTTTTATCGGTAAACTTTAAAAGTGTAACTTCGATAATCTATTAGAAACTTAGCTGTTCCATGAATTTATATAATCAAAAAACTATTAAGCAGGCTTTAACAGAGTTGATTAGGGTATATCATCTTAAATCTAAACTTTCGCAAACCAAACTTAAAGTTGAATGGGAAAACATTATGGGTAAAACCATTGCAAAATATACTGAAGAGGTTTTTGTGAAAGACAAAAAACTATTTATTTATACCTCAAATGCTGCATTAAAAAACGAGTTGTTATTCAGCAAAGAAAAAATTGTAAAAAAGGTAAATGCTTTTATAGAAGAAGATTATATAAACGATGTAGTGGTAAAGTAAACAGTATTATCGTTTACTTATTTTATTCATAGATATAGTACGTTGTCTTGTACACTTAAACCTCTTTAATTCTTCAGGCTTACTTTTTCGATGTTTTGTGGTTCTGCCGTTCATTCTTTTTCGCCACATTTTAAACGAGGTGTTTTTCATTTGGCTTCTCATTAATTCAAATACTTCTTTTTCTTTCAGGCCAAATTGCAGTTCAATGGCTTCAAAGGGTGTGCGGTCTTCCCAGGCCATTTCAATAATTCTGTCTATTTCTTGAATGGAAAAATTATTCATGAAAGACTATACAATTAAATGGTACACTTGTTTTAAAAAGCTTCAGAAATACTTAAATAAAAACCTCTTGATTGAAATCTTCCCCAGGCATAATCAAAACGCAAGTTTATGCGCTCTTTTGCATCTACAGTAAAACGCAGCCCGCCACCACCTGAAATTTTTAAATTGTTAAAACTAAGCTGATTAAATGAATCAAAAACATCTCCAACACCTGCAAAAACAACACCTATAAATCTCCAGTAAATTGGAAATCTATATTCAGTTTGAATTGTTACCATATTTTGGTCTCTATATCTTCCTTGAAAATAGCCCCGCATTAAATTTTGACCACCCAACTGGGCCATCATTTTAAAAGGTGCTTCGTCAAAATTAAAATTGCTGTAAATATTACTTGCAATTACATGGCTTTTGTAAAAATTCCAGTAATATCTTGCATCTAAATTCAGGTTGGTTAAAGGGAACTGAGTGCCAAGCCACTTAGGATAAAAATGATTTGATATGGTTACATAATAACCCTTAAACGGAAACAAAACATTATCGCGGGTATCGTAAATTGCTGAAGCACCAAAACCTGAAGCAGTATATCCGTTTCTTCCTGTTACTCGCTGTTTCTCAAAAATGCTGCCTGAAATAGTTTTTAGTTGATAGGTTTTCTCAAATCGGTATTGTACACCTGCATAAAATCCTTTTGCGAACTGCTTAACCAAACGTTGCTTCAATAAAATATAGTCTGAAGAATATTTTTCTTTATTTGTTTCCAAAGTATTATTTCCTATTCCGAAAAACGAGTCGGGATAACGCTGGTAAACCAATGCTCCGGTAGCTCGGTATTCATTTTTTAAAAAAAAGAAATCCCAGTTAGGATTTAAAATATACTGCTTGTTCAAAGTGTATAAGAAAGTTACTCCGGTTATTGACGGATTGGATATGGTGTCGTTTTTAAATCTGGTTAAGTATTGTGCAGTTATACCAAAACTCCAGCTGGTCTCAGGTGTGTAAGAAACTAATGGAACTGCAAAAAAACGATTCCGCTTTTTTTGCCATTTGTCTAAAAGGCTTTGTGATTTTACTGTATTATTTATTGTTGATAAACAAATTGCTATTAGTAATAGAATTTTAATTGTTGAGTGAAATTTTATGTGCAATGAATTAATAATTGAAACAATGCAGCCATTTGCCCAGGTTCTATAAAAACCTGATAATAAGGTATTGTTTATATTGATATTCTCATAATATTTTATAACTTTCAGAATCATAAATGGCAATGAGTAACGCAAAGAAACAACTTTTAAATCACCTTCGAGAAACCATTAAAATCGGTAATGCTATAATTACCGAAAAAGAATGGAGTGAATATGATTTAAGTAAATACCACGGATGTTTACAGGAACTTATTGCTTTTTCTCAACAAGCTGAAGGTTTGAATTTTTTAATTGCAAAGAAAATTTATGCTATTGAAGTTTTTGATGAACAAAAGGATTATGACAGCAAACTGAATATATTTCTGAAAAAAATATTACCACCCAATAAAAAAGCAAGCAGAAAAAAAAACCTTGATAATTATATAAAAAAGCAAAACTTATTGCTTGCTGCAATAGAATATTATTTCAAGCATGAAGCCTAAAATTGCCGTTTATTTTTCCAGTTATTCATAAAAAATATTCTCTTAACATCGGCATAATTTGCCAATAAGTACTTATTTTCAGCCCGCAATAAAAACTAACCAACACATGCAAAACCTAGTTAAATCTGTTTTACTATTTTTTCTGCTATTCTCATTTTCTTCATCAATAGCACAAACTGTAAAAATTAGCGGTAAGGTTCGCGATGAATCTACCAAAGAAAAATTGTTTAATGCCAACATTGTTGTTAAAGGTACTACTACCGGTGTAGTAACTGACTTTGACGGCAATTTTACTATTGAAGTTGAAGAAGCTAATGAAGTTACTTTGGTGATTAGCTATTTAGGTTATGATGCAACTGAAAAAACACTTACTGCTCCATTTGGCTTTGTTGATGTATTATTAAAGTCAACTGCTATTCAAGGTAAAGAAGTAGTAATTTCCGGTTCTAGAATAAGTGAAACCATCTTAGAGTCTCCAGTTCAAATTCAAAAAATTTCTGCTAAAGATATTCGCAGTGCCGCTTCGGGCGATTTTTACCAAAGTTTAGGTAATTTGAAAGAAGTGGATATGGTACAATCTTCAATTGGTTTTAAAGCATTTAATACTCGTGGTTTTAACTCAACGCAGCCGGTTAGGGTTGTTCAGTTTATAGATGGTATGGATAACCAAGCCCCGGGTTTAAACTTTCCTGTAGGTAACTTAGTAGGTGCAAATGATCTTGATTTACAAAGTGTAGAAGTTATTTCAGGTGCGGCTTCAGCACTATATGGTCCTAACGCCTTTCAGGGCGTAATAAGCATGCAAACTAAAAACCCATATGATAACCCAGGTTTAGCGGTGCAAATTAAAGGTGGAAATCGAGGTTATTTCGATGTTCAAACAAGATATGCACGTGCATTTGGCGAAAAAAAGAAATTTGCTATTAAAGTTACAGGCTCATACATGAGAGTAAACGATTGGGAAGCTGATGACCCTGAAGCAAATGTTTATGGTGATATAGAAACAGAACAGAACTTAACAACCATTTTGAACGAAACTAAAGACGATCCTGAAACAGAACCTGAAACAAGAGAGAATTTAACCAGATTTTTAAATGGTTATGCTGATTTCAATAACATTGCCTATCCGGGAATTAAAACCATTAATGCACCTGGATATATGGAAAGAGATTTAGTGGACTATAATACTGAAAGTTTGAAATTTGGTGCAGGTGCACATTATAGATTCAAACCGGATTTAGAATTATCATATAATTACAGATTTGGATTGGGATCTGCTATTTACCAAGCTACAAACAGATATAACATTAAAGACATTAAGTTTCAGCAACATAAACTGGAACTTACCGGTAAAAACTTTGTGATAAGAGGTTACACTACACAGGAAAATGCAGGTAATTCTTATGATGCTGTATTTACCGGGATCGGTATGTCAAGAGAAGGTGTTAGAGAGTGGATATCAGAATATATTGGTGTTTATTTCGATACTTTAAGATTGCTTACTAACGGTTATGATGATGATGCAAGATTATGGATGGTTGATAGTGCCGATAGAGTAGCCCAGCGTTATGCAAATGAAAAATGGATTAAACCCGGCACTACTCAGTTTGACACCTTGTTCCAAAAAATTGTTAATGATCCAGATTTACAAACGGGCTCAAAATTCCTAGATCAATCTTGGATGATGCATTGGGATGCACAATATCAGTTTGATTTTATTAAAAAAGTTGATTTATTAGCAGGTGCATCATTCAGGCAATTTTATCCCCGTTCTTTTGGAACAATCTTTAGCGATACTCTCCTAAATCCTGCTGATACTTTATCTGATGGTAGAAATAATCCAGATGGAGAATATAGAAAAATAACCAACCGTGAAGCTGGTGGTTTCCTTCAGGCTTCTAAAAAGTTTTGGGGAGACAGGTTGAAAGTGATTGCATCAATACGTTTAGATAAAAATCAGAATTTCGATTTACAATATTCTCCAAAGGGAACCATTATATATAATGTGAATCCTAACCATACTTTAAGGGTATCGGGTCAACAGGCATTTAGAACACCTACATTACAGAACCAATTTATTTTACTTGATTTAGGGCCAATTATTTTGAAAGGCAACACAACAGGGTTTGAGAATTTATATACTTTAAATTCAGTTGATGAGTTCTTAGATTATTATGATACTACCAATCAAATTAATACTTCATTATTAAATCCTATTACATTATCAAAATTGCGTCCTGAACAAGTAAAAACATTCGAGTTTGGTTATAGAGGGATTGTTTTTGACAATAAACTATTTATTGACTTTACTGCATATTACAACTGGTATAATGATTTCATTGGTGAAATTAGAGTAGTAGAGCCAACAAACAGTGGTGTAGTTGGCGAAGAAACAGGTGAAGATGCAATTCTTACTGGTGCATTCCAACGTTATCAGGTTCCAGTAAATGCTGAACAACTAGTTCGTTCTTGGGGTGCAAGTATTGGCCTAAATTATTCAATTGGAAAAGGATTATCTACATATGGTAACTATACTTATGCCGATTTGAATGAAGAAGATTTAATGCAAAGCGATTTAATTCCGGGCTTTAACACTTCCAGACATAAATTTAATTTAGGTTTTCAAGGAAGAAGAGTATGGAAAGGTTTGGGCTTTAACACCAACTTTAAATGGAATGGTAGCTATTTCTGGCAAAGTTCATTTGGCGATGGTGATGTTGCAGCCTTTTATTCTTTAGATGCTAATATCAGTTACGAATTGAAAGATTATTTTACTACTATAACTGTCGGTGGTACAAATATTACCAATAACAAATTCAGAATGATTTATGGCGGACCTACAATAGGAACCCTAGTTTATGCTTCGCTTTTGTTTGATATCAATAAGTGGTAATTTATTATAATGAATAAATATAAAGCCGGCTTTTTGCCGGCTTTTTTGTGTATGTATTACAAGTGCTTTACAAATGCGCCATAATGGTTTACAGAGGTAAATTTTATTTTCAATTTTAAAGATTCGCTTAGCCATTTTTCAGAACGCCATTTCGAATTAGTTCCATCGGCAATAATTTCTGAAGAACTATAGTGCTGCAATACTTTTTCTATTGAAACTTTTGGATTGTTTTTTAGTATTATCCAATCAACTTTTAGTTTGTTTTTAGGAGCATTTTCTGGAAGTTTTTCATCAATAATTACAATTCGTTTTCCCAAGAAAAAAATATGGTTTTTGTATTGATGAAAATTACTGAATGCAGAACTGTTGTGTTTTTTATAAAATGGAGAAAAACGATGATTTCTTATATCATTATTCCACCAGTTATGCATAATATAAAACTGCATTTGACTATAGTTGTCAGTGAGTCTGTTTTCAGCAAATAGCAGATTTTCTTTCCCTTTTATAAAGTCATAAGCATAATTTTTCGGAGTGGAGTACACCACAAACATTTTTTGATTATGCTGAATAATATTTTCAACTGTATTTATTATTGTTAAAATTGTAAATATTGCTGTAATAGCAATAATAATTTTTGAATTTCTTAAGTGTATGTAAGCAAAGAACAGAAATACAACCAAGTAAATTAACCATGATTCCAGTATAGATATTGACAAACCCTGAATAAGAGAATAAGGTAATTGCTCAACAGCAAAAACACACTGATTCATGAAATGAATTAATTCGTTTAAAAGTTTTCCTATCCAAAAAGCAATTTCCTCAATAGGATGTATTGCTAACAATATGGTTCCTGTTAGCATAATAACAAAAGCTGCAGGTATTACAAAAAGGTTTGAAACAAAGAAATAAAGCGGAAACTGATAAAAATATAAAAGTCCAACTGGAAAAGTGATGATTTGAGCTGCTATAGAAACACAGGTTATTTGCCAGAAATAATCGAGTATTTTGTTTTTTATGTATAAAATATCATAAAAGAATTTTTGAAACATTACGATACCAGTTACTGCAAGATATGATAATTGAAACCCTACCTCCATAATAGCAAAAGGATTAATAAGTAGCTGAAAAATTGCTGAGGCAGATAGTACATTGTAAATATTATATCCCCTTTCAGATTGCTTGCCAATAGTTATAAATGTAAACATTATAGAAGCCCGCTGTACCGAAGGAGAGAACCCTGTGAGCATAGCATAACTCCAAATAATTATTACAATAAGTATTGCTTTAATTAATGCAAGTTTTGGAGTTCTGTTTAGAAAAAAAAGAAGCTTTTCTATAATTATATATAGTATAGCTACGTGCAACCCTGATACCGCTAAAACATGCATTGCGCCCGAACTTGAATATGCTTTTATTAAATGGAAGTCTAAATTTTCTCTGGCACCCAATAGTAATGAAGATGCTATAGAAAATGACTGTTGATTGCTCACATGTTTTTTTAAAACCTTTACTAAGTATGCTCTGAAATCATAAATATTATTTAGAAAACTTATGCCTTTGTTTCTTTCAAGCAAACGATAATCGCCATGTCTTAAAAATACCTGATGATGTATTTGCTTAAAGGCCATAAAGTTTTTATAGTTAAACTCATACGGATTTTTTGGCGATTCAAATGCTTGAAGTTTGTGTGCAGGTATTGCATATACATCACCATATTTTACCCTTAAAAAACTATCACTTTTTGAAAAATATAACTGAATATTACCTGAAGTTTTTGTTGTTCGCCCATTGCTTAAAATGGCTTTTACAGTCGCTACTGCTTTTAAACTTCTTTCTTTTTCCTGAACTGGATTATCTATTTCAATAACTATCGTAGAATGCTTATTGGAAATAATATTGGCGAAATAATTGGGTTTATTTATTGCTTTATTGGCAGTAGCCCATAAATACCCAGCTGCAAAAAATATGAAAGATATTGTTACCCCATAAATCCATCGCAGCCTGAAATTTGAAACTTTTGAAGTAATAAATGCTATGCAAAGAAAGGTAATAATAAGAATAACGGTAAGCCATATATTAACCGGCAATTGAAAATATATTCCGCTTATTATCCCGGAAATAAATGGTAATGCTATTCTTAGTAATGCAATTTGTCTAAGCAAATAATACATATACTAAAAATAAAAAAGGCTTCCGAATTTCGGAAGCCTTTTATGAAAAGGTTAAAATAAATCTATTGAACTAAAGAAATGCTTTTTGCAGCACTTCCTTTTTCAGTAATAAACTTAACTACATAAACGCCATTTGCTTGATTACTCATATCTAATCTGAAGTTAGATTTAGCATTTACGTTGATATTAGCAGAAGTAATTACTTCGCCTAATACATTATATACTTCAACTTTAGCATTTTTATACTCAGGAGAAGTTAACTCAATGTTGAAGATGCCTTTGCTTGGATTAGGATAAATAATAAACGAATTAGCAATAGCTTTTTCTTCAATACTAGTTACCACAATAGTTTGACACTCCTGATCGGCAGGTTTATTGAAAGGTGCACTGTTGTAATTGTTTCTTGCAGTTAGACATACTTCATAAGTACCGGCTTGAGTGTAAGTCTTAATAGGGTTTCTGTTTGCACTTCCGCTACCATCGCCAAAATTCCACTGCCAAGCAGTTGGGTTGTACAAAGAAGAATCTCTGAACTGAACTGAGAAACCTGTTCCAAAGCTAAAACCAAACTTAGCATCAGGCTCAGTATTTACAATTACTTGTCTTTCAGCAGTAGCAGTATTATTGTCAGAATCGGTTACATTGTAGGTAACTGTATAAGTATTTCTTGAGTTAGTATTTACTGCAGAAGCATCAGTTACAACAGAAGAGGTTAAATCACCATCATTACAGTCGTCAGCAGTAGCACCTAATTCAGTATAAGTTTCTCCTAAATATACATATTGAGGATTATCGCCCAACAATGTAATAGAAGGAACATCAGCACCTAAAGCTTGGGTAAAGTCAGCATCAGTAAACTGAATATCTTTTATGTAATAAAACTGAGCAGGATCTGTTGAGTTACCGCTAACAGTATTGAATTCAAGGAAAACCGTAGGAACTGTATAAGTATTGCCATCAACAAGGAATGTAGGAGATACACTTGGTAACAAGGCACTTCCAGACCATACAGCATCAGCTTCAGTAAAGTTTACTACCGGTGTACCTAAACCTGTTTGAATATTAAGCATTCTTCCTTTAAAGTTTGGAAGAGTATTTTCTCCACCTGTTAATGTTTCATCTGAATCAGACCAACCAATGAATATGATATTTCCATCTTCACTTCTTGATACTTGTGGTCTATTGTCTTCTGTGAAATCAGCACCACCACCAGAAGATAATGTACCTCTTAAAGTTTGTACATCATCAATGAAAATTGCTTGCCATTGACATTCAACTGATACGTTTGGATTGTAGGTAATATCATAAATTTTTAAACCTGCACTGCCGCCACCTTGAGCTCCGGTTGCAATAGAATAACCGGTTCCTGCACTTGAACCTACTACAAATGCAAAGTGAGGGTTTCCGTTAGCATCAACTACTAAGTCAGCATCAAATGCAGAAGTAGCAATGGTATCAATTGTTAAACCATCTTTTATGTTCTGGAAATTGCTAAGGGTAACTTGTGTTGGCCCGGTCCAGTTAACGCCACCATCAACAGTTTGATAGAACACCGGGTTTAAAGTTGAATCTTCATCTAAAGTTACATCACCTAAAAATCCAATCCACCCTTTCATTCCTGTAGGGTCGAAAGCAATGCTTGCAGTTGAAAGTGGTGAGCCGCCATTAGTTTGAATTACCATTGGCACGTTTAATCTATTATGAGTCCAGTCCACATTGTTTGTTGCACTGTTCCATACGCCATGAGATAAAATTAAATCGTTAATTGCAGTACTGTCATTTGGTAAAGTAGAAAAATTTACCGCCCAAAATTCACCGGGTAATCCGTTAACTAAGGACTTAGCAACGTTTACATCGCCATTATTTGGTCTTTGAATATCTTCTGTATAAGAAGCAGGGTCATCATCAGTTTTAGCAACACCTGTAACAATGCCATCCCAGGTTCTGCCTGAACCTGTACCTCCATATGGCAACCAAGTACCATAATACACGAGGTATGATTCATCAGCATCAGTATTCCCTGTTGGGTTATATAAAGCTATTTGAGGAAAACGACCTGCAGTATCAAAGTTTTCTAAAGTAGGTGTTAAAGGGCCTAAGTCTATGGTCCATGAACTACCACCATCTTTAGAAATATCATACTTGTATTGAGCCACGTTAGTGTTTGGGTCAACAATTGAGTTTGCTCTGTGAATAAAAATTACACTGTTGGTTGCTTCTAATGCGGCTACTCTGTTTACAGCACCGTCTAATACTGTAAATGCGTTTTCAGCAGTACCTAAGGTGTCAAAAGTTAGTGCCCTGCTGCCACGACTTCCGGCATTTTGGCCCGGCTGAACCTGCTGTTTAAGTAAAATGTGTTTGTTGTTGAATTGGGTAGCGTTTAGCATTGCTTTTTCTACCGCTGCCGGTGATGGCTTAAAACCCACAGAAGTAACATTTGAGTTAGACTGTGCAAAACCAACCACCGAAAAGCCTAATGTAAATAAGCCTAAGATGAACCTTTTCATTTGTTTTAATTGATTTTAAAAGATTTATAAATAATTGTTAAGTCAACAAAAATAGTAGTTTCAGATTAAACATTAGGTTAAAAACCTAAATCAGATGAATTATTTTTTCTTTTTTGCCTGTTGCTGCTGTTTAGCCATGTCTTCAAGCTTTTGCTGAAACGATGATTTTTTTACCGGTTTCTTTTTGTTATCCTGAATTTGCTGATGCAAAGTAGCTTCATCAATAAAATATTTCTTTATAATCCATTGTTGCCCATAGCTGATTATATTTTGAAGAAAATAGTAATAAGTTAATGCTGCAGGAAAACTGTTAAACATACCCATAAGCATTATCGGGAAAATATAAGGCATATACTTCATTGCTTCCATGCCGGGCGAAGCACTGCCCATCATTTGATTATTGGTAACAGCATATAGTATTGAAGTAACCGTCATAAGCAAAGTAAATAAGCTTATGTGGCTTCCGTAGAATGGTATATTAAATGGTAAATTGAAAATAGAATCGTAAGTAGATAAATCATGAGCCCATAAAAATGCTTCCTGCCTTAACTCTATTGAAGCCGGGAAGAAATAATACATGGCAATCAATATTGGCATTTGAAGCAACATTGGTAAGCAGCCACCTAAAGGATTTACACCTGCTTGTTGGTATAATTTCCATTGTTCTGTGCCAAACTTTTGCTGGTCATCGGCATATTTTTCTTTCAGTGCATCAATTTCAGGTTTCAATGCTTTCATTAAAGCTGCACTTTTATATGATTTATAAGTAAGCGGAAATAAAATGGTTTTGATTATAAGCGTTAGTATTAAAATAATAATACCATAGCTGGCAATAAATCCTTCTAGAAAATTGAAAATAGGAATGATAAAGTATTTATTGAAAACCGAAACCCAACTCATAATTCCCGTTCCAAGCGGAATAATTTTTTCTAAATCAATGTCGTATGATTTTAGTGTTTGGTAATGGTTTGGCCCAAAGTAAAACTCCATTCTGTATTGCTGATTCTTTTGATGATTGTAAGAAAGAATCATCGAGTTTTCAAATGTTTTTACTAAATCAGCTTTTGGTTCTATAGTAGAACGTACTGTGCCACTGTAAAAGCCATCTTTATTTATTATAGTCGTGTTAAAAAACTGTTGTTTACAAGAAACCCACTGAACTGGTGTAGCCAGGGATGCTTCTGCATTTTCAGTTTCCGATAAATAATCGTAGTCTTCATTGGTATAGCGGTAATGTAGTTGAGTATATCGATTTTCAAAATCTTTGCTTTGCTCTACTTTTTGAATAGTTCGCTTCCAAAGCATATTTATGTAGGTGGAATTTTTTGGAATTACATTTTGCATTCCTGAAAGATTTACATTGTAGCCTACGGTATATCCTTTATTCGGAATGGTATATTGCTGTTCGAAGAATGCACCATTTCCTGCATCTAACTTATAAGTAACTACTTTGTTTCCTTCTTTATCTTTAGTTACTTCAGCATGGTTAAAATATAAATCTCTAGTATTTACATCTCTGTTGTTATTTATGAAAAACTGATAGTTAATCTCGTTTTGTCCCTCGCTAAATAAAACCAACGGTTTTTTATCGTATGTTTTGTAATTATTTAGAGTTATGCTTTTTATATTACCGCCTTTATTACTGAAAGCAATAGCTAAATCCTCAGTTTTTACCGTATCAATTTTTTCAGTTCCCTCTAAAGCAGTGGCAAATACCCCAAAGTTTTCAGCAAGTTTTACTTTTGCTACACTATCACCATTTTGAGTTAAATCTTGTGTAGTATTATCTGCATCGCCAACATAAGCAGCATCGGGTTGCTGAACGGTATCTTTTTTCTTTTCGGTTTTAGTTTTGGCTTTTTTTAATTCTGCTTTTTGTGCTTGTTCAAAGTTGTAATAGCTATATCCTATCAGAATTAATCCTATTAACACAAAGCCTATAACAGTATTCCTATCCATTAATATTAAAGTTTCTGTTTTTTTAGAGTTTGCAAACTTACAAAGAAGTGGGCAACTTTTGGGCGAAGCCTCAAACCCTAACTATTTAGCAATACAACCCCAATTTTTTTAAATAAGTATTTTCTGCCAAAGTATTTATTAATAGTTAAGCACTTTTCGATTTTTCAATGCAGGTAAAATCTCTGTAACTTTCAGCCACAATCAACCTGAATATAATGCCCTCCGAATCGTTAAGTGCTTTTGATATTTTTAAAATTGGTGTTGGTCCGTCAAGTTCACATACTTTAGGCCCTTGGCGGGCAGCGTTGCAATTTATTGCTGAATTACAGCATCAAAATTTACTTCACCATACTACAAAAGTTAAAACACTTTTATATGGCTCGCTTGCCAAAACAGGTAAAGGGCATGGTACTGATATTGCAGTTTTAATGGGATTGTGTGGCGAAGAACCTGAATTGTTCGATACTACTTCACTTAATCGAAAAGTTGCAGAAATAAAGCAGTTCCAAAAATTAAACCTGAACAACCAACAAGAAATAAATTTTAGTTTTTCAGAAGATATTGTTTTTCTGAAACAAGAGTCGTTGCCTTTTCATCCTAATGCACTTACCTTTCAGGCTTTTGAAAATAACAAGTTGTTGCTTGAAAAAACCTATTATTCTATTGGTGGTGGCTTTATTGTTGAAGAGGGTAGTAATAATATTCAGCAAGAAAAAAAGTATTTACATCATGAGATAAATGATGCGGATGATTTGTTACAACACTGCATGCTTTCAAGACAAAATATTTCGCAAGTTGTTTTAAAAAACGAACTATCGTTCAGAAATGAAACTGAAACCAGAACCGGATTGCTGAATATCTGGAAGGTAATGCAGGAAAGCATTTTTAAAGGTTGCCACACAGAAGGCGTGTTGCCCGGTGGCTTAAATGTTTCGCGCAGGGCAGCTAAACTTAACCAATCTTTATTAAAAGGAAAAAGTTACAACGATGTTCATACATGGAAACAAACCATTAAAGCCAGCGAGCATGTTTTCAGCAATGTTATCAATTGGGTAAGTTGCTTTGCATTAGCCGTAAATGAAGAAAATGCCTGCTTCGGAAGAGTAGTTACTGCTCCCACCAATGGTGCGGCAGGCGTAGTTCCTGCGGTGTTAATGTATTATTTGTTATTTCACCCTGCTGCCCATGAAGAAAAAGACACAGTGAATTTTTTGCTTACCGCTTCGCAAATAGGTATGTTATTTAAGCAAGGTTCTACCATATCTGCCGCTATGGGTGGCTGCCAGGCTGAAATAGGGGTTTCTTCTGCAATGGCTGCGGGGGCTTTGTGTGAAATGCTAGGTGGTAATCCGCATCAGGTATTGCAAGCTGCAGAAATTGCTATGGAACATCATTTAGGCATGACATGCGACCCTATTGGCGGCTTGGTTCAAATTCCTTGTATTGAAAGAAATACTATGGGGGCAATTAAGGCTATTACCGCCTCGCAACTTGCCTTAAAGTTCGACCCTGAATTGTCTAAAGTTTCTTTAGATGGGGTTATTAAAACCATGTGGGAAACCGCTAAAGACATGAACAGTAAATACAAAGAAACTGCCGATGGTGGTTTGGCTGTAAACATACCATCTTCATTGCCCGAATGTTAGTTGTAAAACCAATTACCCAACCATTTTCACCCCATCGCTAATAGTAGCAACATAGGCACTACCTTGTAAGCCTGTATTATTAAAGTAGTATGCAGTAGCTGATGCTATAAAGTCTTCAACGCTTTCGGTTTTTACTAAGGCTACAGCGCAGCCGCCAAAACCTGCCCCAGTCATTTTTGCTCCGGCACAATCGTTATAGTTTAAACAGAAATCAACAAACGCATCTAATTCTTTTCCGGCTACTTCATAGTTATTGCTAAGCGAGGCATGGCTTTCAAATAATAATTTTCCGAAGGCTTTAATGTTTTTTTCTTTTAAAACAGTGGCTGCGTTGGCTACTCTTATATTTTCTGTTGTTACATGAAAAGCGCGCTTTTTTAAAGTAGTATCATGCACATATTGTTCTGCCATTTCCGGTGTTGCATCGGCAAGGCACGTAATTTTTTCATGCTGCTGAATAAGTTGCAACGCTTCATTACATTCTTTTACCCGGGTATTAAAGGCACTTTCGGCCAATGCCCTTTTTTTATTGGTATTAAAAATTACCAGTTGATAATCGGTTAACTCAAGTGGTAATAATTCATATTCTAAAGTGCTGCAATTTAGTTTTAAGGCTTTGTTATTTGCGCCATGTGCTACGGCAAATTGGTCCATAATACCGCATTGCACGCCTACAAAATTATTTTCTACTGCTTTTGCTAATAAGGCTATTTCAGTTTTTGAAATTTCTATATTGTTTAATGTTGCTAAAATAAATGCAGTAAGCACTTCTACTGCTGCCGATGACGATAAGCCCGAACCCACAGGCAGGGTAGAGGTAAACTGAATTTCGCAACCATCTATATTATACCCCTTATCAATAAAATATTGTGCTACTCCTAATGGATAGTTTGCCCACGAATATGCTTCTTTACAAGTATGTTTTTCGTTTAAATCGAAAACAAATTCTTTATTGTCTAACGATGAGGTAATATGCAATACTTTATTTTTGGTAGGTCGTGTTACACCATATATGCCCAGCGAAATTGCAGCAGGTACTACCAAGCCACCATTATAATCAATATGCTCGCCAATTAAGCATACTCTTCCCGGTGCAAAAAATATTTTTTCTTCTTCGGCTTCTCTGCCAAAGGTTTCTGTAAATTTTTTACGAAGCAAAGCAGGGTTCATGCTTCAATAGTTTTTAAAAATTTCTGCAAAGCTATGCGCATTTCTGCTGCGGTTTCTTCTACCAACTTAGGGTTGGCGGCTGCGCCTGCACCGGTTTCTGAAGAAGCCATCCATTTAATTTTGTCGGCTGCCCTTAGTGGCGTATAAAATTCTATATGGAAGCGAAAATATTTTTCGCTTTCGGCATATTCGCTAATATTTACAGGGGTTTGGTGAATACACATCATGTAAGGAAATGGCCTGTTAAAAAGCGTTTCAAACGCACCGGTGGTGTACTTTATTGCTTGTGCAAGGTCTTTTATTTCTTGCGAAGAAAAATATAAAAGCGATGGTGTATTGCTTTTTGCTGTAATAAAAACCCCATAAGGATAATCAGTAAAATATGGAATGAAACAAATGAAATGCTCGTTTTCAAAAATTACTCTTTCGTGGGTTTCTTTTTCGGCATCAATTAAGCTATCGAAAAAATTATGCTGTGTTTGCTGAAAATATTTTCGGCAATTGTTTAATTCAGTTTCTATTTTTTGTGGCAACCACGAATAAGCATACAATTGTCCGTGTGGATGATGAATAGTTACACCCACTTCTTCGCCACGGTTTTCAAATGGAAAAACATATTTAATGTTTGTTTCTTTCGATAACGCTTCGGTGCGCTGTTTCCAAACACTTATTAATTTTTCTATTTGTGGCAATTGTAGTTGATACAAATGCAAATAATGTTTATGGGTGTAAAGTATAACCTCACATTTTCCATAGGCTTCTTTATTGTTGAAAAATGAATGCTTACTATTTACTTTTCCAGGCTGAAGCGAAAGGGTGGGGAAGTCATTATCGTACACCAGCATTTCATATGTGTCGGGTACTTTGCCCGAGCCGGCACAAAACGGACAATACTCTTTAGGCAGGTGAGGCCTGTTTTGCCTGTTGCCTGCAACCATTGTCCAGGTATCTAATAAGGGGTTATATCTAAGTTCGGGCATATGAAATGGCATGTCAAAACTAAAGCAATTTGTTAATGTATTCAGAACGTTGAAATCATATAGTCGTTAATACGAATAATAATATAATAGTGTTGATAACAAACAAGCAGAAGCATAACATTTGCAACAGCTTAGGGCGAAACAATTATCTTTGCCCAAATTTTAAAACAACATGCGCATCAGTTACAACTGGCTGAAAAATTATATTGATTTAGATATTACTGCTGAAGAAGCTGCCGAAGTTTTAACCGATATTGGTTTAGAGGTAGAAGGCATAGAAGAAATTACCAGAAAAGGTGGCGGTATGGCAGGTTTAAAAGTAGGGCTGGTGTTAGAAGCCGAAAAACATCCCGATGCCGATAAACTAAAAGTTACTAAAGTAGATGTAGGCAATGGCGAACCCTTGCAAATAGTGTGTGGCGCACCCAATGTAGCAGCGGGGCAAAAAGTGGTAGTGGCCACCGTTGGCAGCACCTTGTATCCTTTAACAGGAGAAAAGTTTCAGATTAAAAAAGCTAAAATTCGTGGTGTAGAATCATTCGGAATGATATGTGCCGAAGATGAAATAGGCATTGGCGAAAGCCACGATGGCATTATTGTATTGCCCGAAAACACTGTGGTGGGCAGCGATGTGAAAGACCTCTACAATGTGCAAAGCGATTATGTTATTGAAATTGGTTTAACCGCCAATCGTTCTGATGCCACCGGGCATATTGGTGTGGCAAGAGATTTAGCGGCTGCACTTTCGGTTCGCAAAAACAAGCCATTTGCTTTAAAATATCCTGCATTAAAATCTATTGACAACACTACCGAAAGCGAAGTGTGTGTTACAGTTGAAAGTAAAGAATTATGCCCACGCTATTCGGGCATTCTGCTGAAAAACATTCAGGTAAAACCTTCGCCCGAGTGGTTGCAAAACTATTTGAGCAATGTAGGTTTGCGCCCCATAAATAATGTAGTAGATATAACCAATTTCATTTTGCTGGAATATGGGCAACCGCTACATGCTTTCGATGCAGCAAAAATTAAAGGCAATAAAATAATAGTAAAAACAGTTGCTGAAAACACGCCCTTCGTTACCCTCGATGGCACAGAAAGAAAACTGGCTGCTACCGATTTAATGATTTGCAACAAAACCGAGCCAATGTGCATTGCCGGTGTTATGGGCGGCTTGCATTCAGGCGTTTCAGAAACTACTACCGAAATATTTTTAGAAAGTGCCACTTTCAATCCGGTATCGGTAAGAAAAACAGCCAATCGTTTAAACCTTAGAACCGATTCGGCACAACGCTTTGAAAAAGGTACCGACCCAAATTTCACTACTATTGCTCTACAACGTGCAGTGGGTTTGTTGCAAGAGTTGGCAGGAGCTGCCGTTGCTTCGCGCATGGTAGATTTTTATCCTGAAACGTTGGCCCCTTATGCCGTGTATTTGCCTTATAAAAAGTTAGATACCCTTATCGGTTTCAGCATAGAAAGAAACACCGTAAAACAAATTTTACAAAGCCTTGAAATAAAAATTGTTTCAGAAAATAATGAAGGCTTGCAGTTAGAAGTGCCGTTGTTTAAAGCCGATGTGCAGCGCGATGTAGATGTAATTGAAGAAGTATTGCGCATTTATGGCTACAACCAAATTCCTTTTCCCGAGCAATTCAAATCGAGCCTGGCACACAAGCCTGCTATAGATAAAGAAGTGCGGAAAGAGCGCATTGCCAATTATTTGGCAAGCAACGGTTTTAACGAAATGCTCAACAATTCGCTGGTAAATAATAAGTATGCTGAATATGGCATCGACTTTTCCAATTCGGTAAAGTTGTTGAAAAGCTCTAATGCCGAATTAGATGTAATGCGCCCCACTTTGCTGGTTTCAGGCTTAGAAGTAATTGCCTATAACCACAACCGCAGAAACAGCGATTTAAAATTATTTGAATTTGGCAGAAGCTACCACACCAAAGAAAACAGCTTTGAAGAAACCGAGCATTTAGCCATTTATGTAACCGGAAATTTAGCTGCTGAAAATTGGAAATCTAAACAAGCTCTTTCAGATATTTATTTTCTGAAAGGTATCGTTTTCAATATTTTAAAACAATGTGGCATTGAAAAGTTTGAGGTAACCGAAGCAACCGATGCTGAGTTGAATTACGGCTTGCTAATTTCCGCAGGAAAAAAAGTTTTGGCCACCTTAGGCAGTGTTTCAGGTGCTATTCTGAAAAAATTTGACATTGAAGGGGAGGTATTTTATGCCGATATTTTGTGGGAAAATTTACTAGTTTCTTTAAATAACAAAACCCTGAAATTCAGAGAAATATCGAAGTATCCTTGGGTGCGCAGAGATTTGGCTTTACTACTAGATAAGACAGTAAAATTTGAACAAGTTGAAAAAATTGCACAACGTGAGATTAAGAAAGTATTAAAATCGGTGAATTTGTTCGATATTTACGAGGATAAAAAACTGGGAGACAATAAGAAGTCATATGCCATAAGCTTTGTTTTTGAAGATGCCGAGAAAACCCTCAAAGATGAAGAAGTAGATAAATGGATGACAAAACTTATAGCACAGTATAAAAGCGAGTTGGGAGCAGAAATAAGGTAGTATGAAAAGTAGTTTGCAGCAATTAGAAGCAATACATCACAAAATAAACCGTCTGTTGCAGCAAAATAACGAGTTAAATACTGCTAATAATCAGCTAAAAGAAGAAAATTTTATGCTGAAGAAGTTATTGAAAGAAAAAGACGAAATGCTAAGTGAGAACGAAAATCAGTTGCAAATGCTAAAACTGGCAAAAAGTGTTTCGGCAAGTGGCAACGAACAAGATAAAATTGAATTGAAAAAGAAAATAAACGAATTAATTAAAGAAATAGACCACTGCGTGGGTTTGCTAAATAATTAAGATGGGCAGTGAACTGATAAATATTACATTGACAATTGCAGACAGACCTTATCCCTTAAAGGTAAAGCCAGAGGAAGAAGAAATGGTAAAAAACGCTGCAAAACAAATCAATCAGAAGGTAAAAGAACTGCAAGATTTGTATGCCGCTAAAGATAAACAAGACTTTTTGGCTATGAGTGCTTTAACTTATGCCGTAGAAGCAGCTACTCTTAAAAAATTAAACCAGTCTTCGGGTCAGTCGATAGAGCAAAAAATCAATGATATTGCTCAATTGTTGCAAGATTTTAGCTAAAAGCTAAGCAATCTTACAACAGTTTTATCAGTTTAGTCTGTTATTTACGTTACAATAAATCAAAACCCGCAAGATTTTTAAAAATCTTATAGGTTTGGTTAGAAAATGAAGAAAATATTATTCACTCAACATAAATCAATAAATCAGCAACTATGGAAATTGTTATTGTAGTAGTAGCGGTGCTGGTGGCTTTGGGAATAGGTTTTTTGGTTGGTAAAACCATATATCAAAAAGCAGCCAAGCAGCAGGAAGAAACCGCCAAAAAAGAAGCAGCTTTAATTATAGAAGAAGCTAAGAAACAGGCAGAAATTGTGAAGAAAGACAAAGTGTATGAAGCAAAAGAAAAGTTTCTTCAAATGAAAGAAGAACACGACCAGCAAGTAGCGCAAAAAAACAAAAAATTAGATGAGCGCGAACAGCAGGTAAAACAAAAAGAGCAATCATTGAACCAGCAAATTGCCAATAACAAAAAACGCGAAGAAGAGCTTAAGAAAAAAGAAGAAGAAACAGATGCAGTAAAGGCAAATTTAGGCCGTCAGTTAGAACTTGTAAATGTTAAAAAACAAGAATTAGAAACAGCACATGCTGAAGCAGTAAAAAAATTAGAAACTGCTGCCGGTATGACTGCTCAACAAGCTAAAGAACAACTATTAGATTCTTTGAAAAAAGAAACCGAATCGCAGGCATTATCATTGCAAAAAGTAATTGTTGACGAAGCAAAACTAAAAGCCAGCAAAGAAGCAAAACGCATTGTATTGCAAACCATTCAGCGCACTGCTGCCGAACATGCCATTGAAAATTCAGTTTCGGTATTCAACCTTACTTCCGATGAACAAAAGGGACAAATTATTGGTCGCGAAGGAAGAAATATTCGTGCCCTTGAAGCTGCAACAGGCGTAGAAATTATTGTAGATGATACACCTGAAGCCATTATTATTTCAGGCTTCGATCCGGTGAGAAGAGAAGTAGCCCGTTTGTCGTTACAACGCTTGGTAACCGATGGTAGAATTCACCCTGCCCGCATTGAAGAAGTTGTAGCCAAAACACAAAAACAATTAGAAGAACAGATAGTAGAAATAGGTGAGCGCACTGTTATTGAATTAGGCATTCACGGTTTACACCCTGAATTAATTAAAGCGGTGGGTAGAATGCGCTTCCGTTCATCTTACGGGCAGAATTTGCTACAGCACTCTAAAGAAGTAGCCAATCTTTGTGCTACTATGGCTGCCGAATTGGGCTTAAATGCTAAAATGGCTAAACGTGCAGGTTTATTGCACGATATCGGTAAAGTGCCAGATGAAGAATCAGAATTATCACATGCTTTGTTGGGCATGAAATGGTGTGAAAAATATGGAGAACACCCTGCTATATGTAATGCTGTTGGTGCTCACCACGATGAAATAGAAATGCTGTATAATATTTCACCTATCATTCAAGCTTGTGATGCTATTTCAGGTGCTCGTCCTGGAGCAAGACGCGAAACTACCGAGCGTTATATTCAGCGTTTAAAAGATTTGGAAGCACTGGCAATGGGTTATGAAGGCGTTGAAAAAGCATTTGCTATTCAAGCTGGAAGAGAGTTGCGTATAATGGTAGAAAGCGAAAAAGTTGCCGATGCAAAAGCCGATGAATTAGCTTTTGCCATTTCGCAAAAAATTATGAACGAAATGCAGTACCCAGGACAAATAAAGGTAACCGTGATAAGAGAAAAACGTGCTGTTGCATATGCTAAATAATTACATATAGTTTCTTTTTATTCAGAATAATTAGTTTTATAAAAAAGCTGATAATCGTAAAAATTATCAGCTTTTTTAATTTTATATTGAATGCAATAACTATTTAGATTCGTTTCTCAGTTGCCGGTCTAAAATGAAAGTACCAAAAGGTATCAACGATGCGGCAAATGCCCAGATAGTTCTACCCGGTTTCCAGTTGTATTCGCTCCAAACTTGAAATAAATACAATACATATAATACAAACAATACACCATGTGCCCAGCCTGTATATTTTACTGCAAGCGGAAAACCTGCAATGTATTTTAATGGCATAGCAACAAACAGCAATAATACATAAGAAATGCCCTCGAGCAATGCTATTAATCTGAATTTACCTAGGGTAGAATTGAAATATTGATTCATAAAATAATTAGTTTAGTGTAAGTTCGGCAAATGGAATTTGTTTTAGTTTTTCAGAAAGAGCGTTATTTAGTTCAACCTTATATTTAAACGATTTTAACTCTACTTGGTTTTTATCAGCAATATCAAATAGCTCAATATTCAAACTAAAATTCCCGCTATGATTTTCAGCAATTTCTTTTAATATTTCTATTACCTGCTGATTAATTTCATGAGTAGGTAATTTAATAGTTACGCCTTTAACATTTTTACTTAATGCTTCTGAAAGTAAATCTATACCGGTTATTTTAAATTCGAGTTGTGCAGGTTTGTCTTCATCTTTGCTCTTCCAGCGTTCCTGTACACGACCTTTAATAAAAAGAAAATCGTTGATATTAAAATACTTTCTGAAGTTTACATAATCATCTTTAAATAAAAAGAAACGCTGAGAGTCGGTATAATCTTCAATAGTTAATGTGCCGTAAGGAACACCATTTTTTGTAGTGTTATGAGTAAAATCAGTTACCATTCCGGCTATTCTTACATCATTAAAACCTTTCATTTTTTCAAGTTCTTTCAATTCAGCAAGATTGCTGTTGCAGCAACGGTCAATGGTAAGTTTAAAAGTATCCAGCGGATGCTCAGAAAGGTAAATGCCCACCACTTCTTTTTCTTTGGTGAGCCTTTCCATTAATCCCCATTCTTCAGCTTGCGGAATTTTTGGTAGCGCAACATTAATATTAGTGGCTTCGCCAAAAAGCGATACTTGTGCCGAGTTTTTGTTTTCTTGTTCAGCGTTGCCATAGCGAATGGCTTTTTCCAGTAGGGTAGAACCATTTTCTTCAGCAAAATATTGTGCACGATGAATGTCTTTAAAGCCATCGAATGCACCTGCTAAAGCAAGTCCTTCTAGTGTTTTTTTATTGGCTTGTCTTAAATCTACCCTTGAAGTAAAATCGAAAATGTTTTTATACACACCATTCAGTTTTCTTTCATTAACAATAGCTTCAACTGCACCTTCACCCACACCTTTAATAGCACCCAGTCCAAAACGAATTTCACCTTTGGCGTTTACTGTAAAACGATATTCACTCTCATTCACATCAGGGCCTAAAACTTTCAGCCCCATTCTACGACACTCTTCCATAAAGAAGGTAACCTGCTTTATGTCGTTCATGTTGTTAGAAAGCACCGCACTCATAAACTCAGCACCATAATTAGCTTTTAAATATGCAGTTTGAAATGCCACAACCGCATAGCAGGTTGAGTGAGATTTGTTAAAGGCATATTCAGCAAAGGCTTCCCAGTCTTTCCATACTTTTTCTGCCTTAGATGTATCATGCCCGTTGGCGTCACAACCTGAAATAAACAAAGGCTTCAATTCATCGAGCTTAGCCCTTATTTTTTTACCCATTGCTTTACGTAATTCATCGGCTTTACCTTTGGTGAAATTTGCCAGCTTCTGTGATAACAACATCACCTGCTCTTGATATACCGTTACACCATAAGTTTCTTTCAGCAATTCTTCCATAGCGGGCAGGTCATAAGTAATTTCTTCCTGCCCATGTTTGCGCGCAATATAATTCGGAATGTATGCTATTGGCCCCGGACGATACAATGCGTTCATCGCAATTAAGTCATCAAACTTATCGGGCTTTAAGTCTTTCATGTGCTTTTGCATTCCGGGCGATTCGTACTGGAATATGCCAATGGTTTCGCCACGTTGAAAAAGCTCATAAGTCTTGGGGTCGTCTAACGGTATTAAATCAGGATTTATTCTGAACCCATGACGCTTCTCAATCAGGTCAATAGCATCGTTAATAATGGTAAGCGTACTTAAACCTAAGAAGTCCATCTTCAGCAAACCTGCGGGCTCGGCAACATCGTTATCAAACTGTGTAACGAGTTTTATCTCAGCATCTTCAGCAGTTTTTACAGGCACGTAATTGGTTAAGTCGCCCGGTGTAATAATAACCCCACAAGCGTGTGTACCCGTGTTGCGCATAGAGCCTTCCAGTAAAGCCGCTTGCTTTAATACTTCACCTTCTAAGCCATTGCCATCGGCAATTTTTTTAAACTCCACTGCCGCCTGATATTCTTCAGGTTTTACCTGCGATTTGTTTTTATTGTAAAACTCTTCCAGCTTGCTGTAAGCCTCTTTATCCTGAACAAAATTCTTTAAAGGCTTCTTCTTATAAGCATCTATTTTGGTTATAAACTCAGGATACATTTTTGCCAGCCTGTCTGCATCGCTCAACGGTAAACTCAAGGCACGCGCCACATTCCGAATAGAGGATTTAGCAGCCATAGTGCCATAAGTAACAATTTGTGCCACTTGGTTCTTGCCATATTTCTCAATTACATATTGCATTACTTTGCTTCGCCCACGGTCGTCAAAGTCAATATCAATATCGGGCATGCTCACCCTGTCGGGATTTAAGAAACGCTCAAATAGTAAATCATATTTAATAGGATCGACATTGGTAATGCCTGTGCAATACGCTACTACCGAGCCGGCAGCCGAGCCTCTTCCCGGGCCAACCGAAACCCCACGGTTTCTTGCTTCGGCACAAAAATCTTGTACAATTAAGAAGTAGCCCGGATAACCCGTTTTAGCAATAGTTTCTAATTCAAAATCTATACGACTTTGTATTTCGGGAGTAATTGTTGCATAGCGTTTTTTAGCGCCTTCGTAAGTCAGATATTTTAAATAATCATTCTCATCTTTAAACTCAGTAGGAATATCAAATCGTGGCAACAATACATCACGCTTCAGTTTGTAGCTTTCTATTTTATTGGCTATTTCAACAGTCGTTTCAATGGCTTCGGGCAGGTCTTTAAACAGTTCTTTCATTTCTTCTGAAGACTTGAAATAAAACTGGTCGTTAGGAAACCCGAAACGGAAGCCGCGCCCTTTACCTATAGGAATATCTTTAGTGTTACCATCTATAATACACAATAAAATATCGTGCGATTCGGCTTCTGCTTTGGTGTTGTAGTAAGTATTGTTAGAAGCAAAATATTTTACATTGTATTTCTTTGCCCATTGTAATAAAATACCATTCACATGGTCTTCTTCGGGCAAGCCGTGGCGTTGCAATTCAATATAAAAGTCTTCGCCAAAAGTTTCTTTCCACCACACAAAAGCTTCTTCGGCTTGTGTCTCGCCTACATTCAAAATTAAAGAAGGTATTTCGGCACCACGCGATCCGGTAGTAGCAATTAGATCATCTTTGTATTGCAACAGCAATTCTTTGTCAATACGTGGCACATAGTAAAAGCCATCTATAAACGAGTAGGAGCTAAGTTTCACTAAATTCTGATACCCGTTTTTGTTTTTTGCCAACAGCACCTGGGAGTAACCGTTATCTTTATTCTTTTTATCGGTATGGGTTTGTGCTACATAAAATTCGCATCCAATTATGGGTTTAATTTCAGCTTTACTGGCAGCATTCACAAAAGCAAAAGCCCCGTATAGATTACCGTGGTCGGTTAAAGCTACTGCTGGCATATTCATTTGTTTTGCCATTTTTACTAAATCATCTACTTCAGATGTAGCAGGCAACGTAGAAAATTGTGAGTGGCAATGTAAATGCACAAAATCTGATTTATGATTTATGATTTCAGATGTATGATTTGATGCAGGGGTTTCAACTTCTTTAATCTTTGGACTATCGACTGTGGACTGAGAACCTTTTGACAACTCACTTCTCTTTTCAGCTTCAACATTATTTAAAATTTGTGGTGCTACATCTTTTAAATACTGCATCGTCTCAGCAGTAATGTTTGCTCCGGGTACATTTATTACATTCAGCCTTATTAACTCAAAAAAACATCTTGTAGTGGCTTCTACATCGGCTACTGCATTATGTGCTTCATCAAATTTTACTCCGAAAAGTTTTTCATGTAATTCTTCAAGCTTAGGCCATTTGTATTTACCGCCCCTGCCACCGGGCAAA
This sequence comes from uncultured Chitinophagaceae bacterium, assembly GCA_964543705.1. Classification (GTDB taxonomy): domain Bacteria; phylum Bacteroidota; class Bacteroidia; order Chitinophagales; family CAIOSU01; genus CAYSGX01. The sequence goes on along the minus strand of CAZIZP010000002.1, from coordinate 110,909 downwards.
GCACAATAGTCGGTAGCCTCTATCTGAGTATCGATAGTTTTGGTTTCCAGCAGCTTACTTGTTATTGATTTTCTGATGTATTCAGCACCAATAATATTTATATCGAAACCAATATTATGCCCTGCTAAATAAGTTGCTTTACTAATTGCTTTGCTGAACAATTCTAAAACCATTATTAAATCAACGCCTTCATTAGTAGCACGCTCAGTCGAAATGCCATGAACTTTTTCAGCATTAAAAGGAATGGTATAGCCTTCAGGTTTTACAATAAAATTCTGAGCCTCTACTAATTTTCCGTCTAATTCGTGCAGTTGCCACGAGATTTGCACCATTCGGGGCCAATTGTTTAAATCGGTTAATGGTGCATTGTATGAAATTGGCAGCCCTGTGGTTTCTGTATCGAATATTAAAAACATGGAAATGGAGATTTAATGTCAGAAAGTTGAGTTAAGAAGATTTATCTTACACTACACTCCGAAATTACATAATGAATAAAGAGGCAGAAAGTAATTTCTCTAAAAGTTATTGACAAAATAGATTAATTATTGCAATTTGGGTATGTTAATTAATTCAACAGCTACTTTCCGATATTTTGCATTGTCGCAAAAATCGTAAAGCACCTCAAGCACATCATAATCTATATACTTCGATTTGCTTCCATCTATAATTACTGATGAATTTTCGGGTAAATGAATTAATGTTTTCTGAAGATTGGCTTTACTGAAAAAGGATACTTCCTCAAAAAGAATAATGTGCATTTTGTTGGGTTCAATAACGTCTTTCTTAAATGAATTAATGTTTTTTAAGTTTTTAAATGGCTGAAATAAAATAGATACAGCCATTCCAATGACAATACCAATAAACATATCGGTGAAAACTACGGCAATAATGGTACTTAAAAAGGGAATATAACGAGAATAGCCTGCTTTATACATTTCTTTATAAAGCGATATTTTATTTAGCTTATAGCCGGTCATTAACAAAATTATAGATAATGAGGCAAGTGGAATTTGATTAATAGTTGTAGGAATGAGCAATAAAGAGATTAATAATAGTAAACCATGAAAAACAGTTGAAACTTTTGTTTTGGCACCTGAATTTACATTTGCTGAACCACGCACAATTACGGCAGTCATAGGTATGCCACCTAGTAAACCCGAAATAACATTACCGGCACCTTGTGCCAACAATTCGCGATTCGGTGGAGTAACTCTTTTATAGGGGTCGAGTTTATCTATAGCTTCAGTACTTAGTAGCGTTTCTATACTGGCGATTATTGCAATAGTAGCTGCTGAAAAATAAACATGCTTATTAAGAATTTGAGAAAAATCGGGCGCAATAAATAGTGCTAAAAACTCTTCAGAATTATTTACGACAGGAATATTTACCAGTTGATTTCCTGATAAACCATAAACATTATGACTGCCAAATATGAAGGTATTAATTATTATTCCGACTATAACCACAATTAATGGTCCGGGAATAAGTTTCAGTTTTTTCATAAAAGGCTGTTCCCATAAAACTAGAATGGCCATGGAAATTAAGCTGATAAAAATAGCGCCTGTGTGGCTTTTTGAAAGCATGTTATACAGTTCAGTAAAAGTATTTTCATTATCTATCTGCTTAAAAGCAAAGTCGCCTACATAATCTTCATCATAGCCAAAAGCATGGGGTATTTGCTTTAGAATTAATATAATTCCAATTGCCGCCAGCATGCCTTTAATTACACTCGATGGGAAATAGTATGCTAAACTTCCGGCTCTAATTATGCCAAAAATAATTTGAAGTAACCCTGCAAAAACTACAGCAAGTAAAAATGCTTCGTAAGTTCCCAAAATATTTATAGCATTCAGTATAATAACGGTAAGTCCTGCTGCCGGACCACTAACACTCAGTTGCGAACCACTAAAAAAGCCTACAACTACACCTCCAATAATGCCGGTAACTAAACCTGAAAAAAGGGGTGCGCCTGATGCTAAAGCAATTCCAAGACACAATGGCAATGCCACTAAAAAAACTACCAAACCTGAAGGCAAATCGTTTTTTAATGAGTTTATGTAGTTTTTAATCTTCATTGATTAATGTATTCTTAAATAAATCATATCTATACCTCGGAAAAAGTTCTTTCATTACAAGTAATAAGAAAATATAAAATTGTATTCAATAAATTTATGTTGTTTGTTGTCATAATCAAATCTTCATATTGTTATTGAATTATTACAGTAAGAAAGGAATTAAGGCCTTTCTTTCTTGAGGATAATCAATAAATTTTTCCAGATACCATTTATGGTTAGTAATTGCGCGAGGGGCAAGATTGGCAATAGTCCATACCGCAAACGAAAGTGCAGGTAGCGACCATGCCGCTAACGCAAAACCCAGCCATTCAATAATTTCACCAAAATAGTTAGGCGCTGAAATATATTTAAACATGCCACCCTGCGGAATTTTATAACCTGTCTCACCTGGCTTTCTCAAGTTTAATAATATATGGTCTGAATGATTATTAATTATAAAGCCAGCAACAAATAAACTTATACCTGCAATAAAATTCCATTGCAAGAAATAATTCTCAGCATAATACAAAGAGTCTATACTTCCGAAGAAATAACCATTAATGCTACCATTTACCAAATTGAAGAATATGGCGTTTAAGGCAATACTTACAGGCATTTTTTTGTTTTTGTTGGGGTAGCGAAGCGGAAAAATAAGGCTTCGGTTTATGTAATGTAGCATCCATAAACCCATAAAGAAAAAACTTATACTGCTTTTGCCGTTTCCCCCACTAAAAAATGCAATGGCAAAACAAATAGGAGAAGGCAACTCCATAATAATCCAGCCCAATGTGTTATTTATCATCATGCCCCATCCATCTCTAGTATGCCTTCCATAAGGCGCAGTAATTTTAAGCAACACGGGAATTAATAATACCGCAAAAATTGTCCAGCCAATTACGAAATAGTTAAAAATCATTTATGGTTTATTTGTTGGCAATAATAATTAATCGGTCAGATTCTTTGGGGTTGTAAAGCGCAAGGTCGTAACTGCCAAAAGTATTTTTAATTTTCAGCATGGCTTTGCTAAAATATAATTGAAAGTGCTGCAGTGTTAAGGCTTGTACTTTTTCAGTATAAAAATGTTGGGTATCATTGTCGCTAACGGTAATTTCTTTTACAATAAAGCCATTTTGTAATTCTTTTTTTATTAAAAACTGTATGCCGTTTTTTTCTATAGTTGTTTCTTGCGGAAGCATTTCTATAGCTTTATGAATATTCATAAAATCTAAAACCAAAGTGCCATTCCAGTTTAACCCTTTATAAATAGCTTTAAGAGTTTTAATATTTTCCGATTCATTTTCAAAGTAGCCGAAACTGGTAAAAAAATTAAAAATATAATCGTAGTAATTCACACGATACACCTGCCTCATGTCGTGTGTGTAAAAATGCAGTTTTTCGTGTTGCCATTTGTTGGCTTCTCTAATATTTCTTTCCGATAAATCTACACCGGTAACATCAAAACCTTTACTGGCTAAATACACGGCATGCCTGCCTTTTCCGCAGGCTAAATCTAATATGCGGGCATTGCTTTCAGGCTGAAGATGCTGCAATAAATTATCTATAAATGCATGAGCTTCTTCTTCATTACGGTTATCATATAAAATATGGTAATAAGGCGAGTTAAACCAAGTCTTAAACCAAGGGTTTGTTCGTATTTTATCCACAATCGGTTTTTTCAGGTATTAGTTTCAGGGTGAAATAATAAATTTGCACTCCCAAAATTACAGCAAGTTGACGTTAATTAAATCTATTTCAGGAATAAGAGGCACCATAGGCGGAAAACCGGGCGATAATTTAACGCCTGTAGATATAGTCAAATTTACGGCTGCTTTCGGCACTTTATTAAAAAGAAAATCGAAAAAGGCAAACCTGAAAGTAGTTATTGGCAGAGACGGCAGAATTTCGGGTAATATGGTAAGAAGTCTTGTAGCCGGTACCTTGCAGGGTTTAGGTATTGAAGTAATAGATTTAGACTTGTCAACAACGCCTACCGTTGAAATTGCAGTTACTGAAGAAAATGCTACAGGTGGTATTATTCTTACTGCCAGCCATAATCCAAAGCAATGGAATGCTTTAAAATTGCTGAATCATAAAGGCGAATTTATTTCGGCCAAGCATGGGCAAGAGGTTTTAGATATTGCTGAAAAAGAAGATTTTGATTTTGCTGAAGTAAATAAATTAGGTAATTACACACTTAAAGAAGGTTATTTCGATATACACATTCAAAAAATATTGAACCTGCCTTTGGTAGATGTAAAAGCTATTCAGGCTGCACAGTTTAAAATAGTTATAGATTGTGTAAACTCTACAGGTGGTTTGGTATTGCCGCAGTTATTAAAAGCATTAGGCGTTAAGGAAGTGGTAGAACTTTTTTGCGAGCCTAACGGAAATTTTCCTCATAATCCTGAGCCTTTAGCTGAAAATTTAGGTGAATTAAGTTCGCAGGTAAAACGCAGCAAGGCACATTTAGGCATTGCAGTTGACCCTGATGTTGATCGGTTGGTTTTAATGAGTGAAGACGGAAATTTATTTGGCGAAGAATACACCTTAGTGGCAGTAGCAGATTATGTATTGAAAAATAAAAAAGGCAATACGGTTTCTAATTTATCATCTACCCGTGCTTTAAAAGATATTACCGAAAAAGCAGGCGGAGAATACTTTGGCGCAGCAGTAGGAGAGGTGAATGTGGTAGAAAAAATGAAAGAAGTAAATGCAGTTATTGGTGGCGAAGGCAATGGAGGCATTATATATCCTGAGTTACATTATGGCAGAGATGCATTAGTGGGTATTGCTTTATTTTTGACTCATTTAGCCAAGTACGGCAAAAATATTTCGGTGCTGCGTGGTACTTATCCCGATTATCAAATCGTAAAAAATAAAATTGAGCTTACACCCGAAGTAGATGTTGATTTGGTGCTGAAAAAAATTCAGCAGAAATACAAAAAACAACCACACACTACCATAGATGGCGTTAGAATAGAGTTTGATGACAATTGGGTGCATCTTAGAAAATCTAATACCGAGCCTATCATTCGTGTTATTGCCGAAAGCACTACCGAAACCATGGCAAAAAATATTGCTAATAAAATTATGAGCGATATTAAGGCCATTACCAATGGCGATTAAAACTGCTCTTTGTTAGTTTCAAATGCCTTAACTTCATTTGCGTATTACAGAAAATGGAGCACCTATATTTATTTATTTTTCTCGCTTTATTGGCAGAAGTTTTAGGCACTGTTGGCGGGTTTGGTTCGTCTTTGTTTTTTGTGCCTATTGCTGCTTTCTTCCTAGATTTTCATTCGGTATTAGGTATCACTGCTATTTTTCATCTGTCAAGCAATATTTCTAAAATATTTCTATTTAAAAAAGGTATTAACTGGAAATTAGTTTTCAGGTTGGGCATTCCTGCTGTCATTTTAGTTGCTGTGGGGGCTTATTGCAGCAAATTTCTAGATGGTAAAATGCTTGAAATAGGTTTAGCGTTTTTTTTAATAACACTAAGCGGACTCTTAATTTTATTTAAAGATTTTGTGGTGTCACCTACTTTTCAAAACACTTTAATCGGTGGTTCCGTTTCAGGTTTTGTAGCCGGACTATTAGGCACAGGTGGCGCAATACGTGGAATTACTTTAGCCGCCTTCAGCCTGCCTAAAGATATTTTTATTGCCACCTCGGCATTAATTGATTTTGGAATAGATTTTTCAAGAACTATAGTATATTTTGCTAATGGCTATGTTCATCAGCACGATTTATATTTAGTACCTATTCTACTGTTAGTAAGCATTGTGGGTACATATATAGGTAAACGAATACTAAATCTTGTTTCAGAAGAGTTGTTTAAAAAGCTAGTGCTGTACCTTGTTTTTTTTGTAGGTATTGCCACTATTGCAAAACAGTTTATTTAACTGAAAGGGCATTCTGCAAACTACTTTTATCTTTGTACACTCACAATATTTTAAAATGAAAGTATATCTTGATAATGCAGCAACTACCAGTATAGATAAAGAAGTGTTAGAGGTCATGATGCCCTATTTAGAAAATAAATTTGGCAACCCTTCTTCTATACACTCATACGGAAGAGAGGCGCGCGCTGCTATAGAACGTTCAAGAAAAACTATTGCAGGTTACTTAAATGCCTCTTCAGCTGAAATATTTTTTACTTCAGGCGGAACAGAATCGGCTAATATGATTTTGTATGGCGCTGTAAACCAATTGGGTGTTACCGATATTATTACTTCTTCCATAGAACATCATTGTGTTTTACATCCCGTAGAAGATATTCAGAAACAAGGAAAAGCCATTATTCATTATGTTGCTTTAGATGAGAAAGGAAATGTTAAACTAGATGATTTAGAAGCTAAACTGAAAACAATTCAGGGTAAAGTATTGGTGGCTTTAATGCACGCCAACAACGAAATTGGCAACATACTCGATATTGAAAAAGTAGGCGAGTTAGCTAAAGAACATAATGCCTTATTTTTTACCGATACCGTTCAAACACTGGCTCACCACACTTTCGATCTACAAAAACTAAAAATAGATTTTCTTATCGGTTCGGCACATAAATTTCATGGACCAAAAGGTATTGGAATTGTGTACATTAATAGTAATGTAAAATTGCCCCCGCTTATCCATGGCGGTAGTCAGGAGCGTAATATGCGTAGTGGCACCGAGAATATTTATGGCATTATAGGCATGGCAAAAGCACTTCAGTTAAGTTATGATAAACTAATTGAAAATGAATCTTATATAATATCTTTAAAAGAACACTTTTACAATAAATTAAAAGAAACTTTACCTGAAATAAGCATCAACGGAAATTATGGCACAAACTCTTTATGCACCGTTTTAAACGTGTTGTTTCCTGAAAGTGAAAAGAGCGATTATATGCTGTTTAATTTAGATATTGAGGGCATAGCAGTTTCAGCAGGCAGTGCTTGTAGTTCCGGTTCAAATGTAGGTTCACATGTGTTGCAGGCACTCAAAGTACCAATGGGCAGCAGCGCAGTAAGATTTTCGTTTTCAAGGTTTAATACCAAAAACGAGTTAGATTATGTTATTACTACTATCAAAAAAATGTTGGTAGAGAAAAAGTAGTTTCTTACTTTTTAAAAGTATAACTTGTTTTTTACCGCTGGCCTACTCAAAAACCTAATTGTTGTTTGTAAGCTAAGCTCTCCTTCTAACGAGACCTCTATCAATCGCTTTAATAATGGCGTGAAAATGCCGTTTTTACCTATCATTGGCTTCCCGGCTTTTAAATCTTCTGATGCCTGCTTACTGAAGGCTTCAAAATCAAATTCTTCTTTTTTCATGTGTCTAATTTAAGCTTTTGACACACTTTTTTGAATAGACTCTAGCGGATGCTAAGAACCTGTTAGGAGTGTTATTATTAAAGGCACAAGAACCTAACGCGCTTTGCGAGGCTACATTCTTGCGCCAGTTTGGGGTAGTAGCGGATGCTAAGTGGTATGAGCAAGTCGGGAGACTTGCTGTTTCATTAAACCGTACCGAGTGACCGCAGCTACGCTCATTGCTTGATGCGAACACTCTGAACAACAGGCACTGCACCTATAAAATAAAGTCATTTTGGCAGTTTTCAGGGTAGGTATTATTAAAGTAAGGCTTCTCTCGAAGAGAAGCCTTACTTTAAAGATTGGGGTAAGTTTGTGGTCGTAGTGTTATTGTTAAAGGCACAAGAACCTAACGCACTTTGCCAGGCTACAATCTTGCGCCAGTTTGGGGAAATTATGTATCTTGAAAACAAAAACAACGTTTAGTGAGATATCTTTTCATGTTTTCATTGCTTCTTTCTATCGTTACAAGTTGTAGCAAAAATTCAGAAAATGCTAATTTGAACAATACTATTACTGACATAGATGGAAATTCTTATCAGACTGTTCAAATTGGGAATCAAATTTGGATGGCGGAGAATTTAAAAACATCAAAATATTCCAATGGCGATATAATAAATAATGTGAGTGATTCTTTACAATGGCAAAATCTCACTAACGGAGCTTGGGTATATTACAACAACAATCAAGATGGCTGTGGAAAACTATACAATTGGTATGCAGTTATGGATAGCCGAAATATTTGTCCAATTGGATGGCATGTTCCTTCCATACAAGAGTTTAATGAATTAGCAAATCAAATTGGGGGTTTTTCTGTTTCAGGTGGAAAATTAAAAAGCACAGGGACTATTCAATCAGGAACAGGTTTATGGGAAGCTCCAAATACAGGTGCAACGGATGAGTTTGGTTTTTCAGGGAATCCATGCGGTTCAAGACGGGAAAATGGAGAATTTCACGGAAAGGGTTATGCTCTATTTCTATGGACATCCACTGAATATGATTCTTCAAAAGCCTCATATAGATTTTTAAACTACAATATGGAAGGGCTTGAAGCTTTCTGGCTTGATAAAAAAAGTGGTTTTTGTATTAGGTGTATAATGGATTAAACTCTTACTTATGAAATATTTCATTCTTATTTTTATTAATACCCTCATATTATTATTTTTTAGTTGTAAAAAAGAAAGTAATTATAGTGAAACAGGATACATTAAAGCTGAAATTGATGGAGTTCAATATGACTTTAACTATGTTTATAAGAGTCCTACTTATGGAGGATTATTCGATTATAGTGTAACATATTCAAAAGAAGATAGCCAAACGCCAACTAATATCTTTATTATTCAGTTTGTAAGAACAGACCAATTAGGAAATCTTCCATTTACACTAAAAAATAATTATGATGGTTTTGGAATGCAAGTGCATTATAAAAATAGTATTGGTGGAAATTTTCCTAATGACTATTCGATAAATGACTTTTCAATAAACAATTGGAGTCAATCAATAACAAATACAGGTTTCAAAGCAACAATTACAGAGTCAAAAAATAATATGTTAAAGGGAACTTTTGAAGGAAGAATAAGAGATTATAACAATGACGGAAGTTTTAGACAAAAGACTATTACCAAAGGTTCTTTTAATATTCCATATCAGTAGTTCTATGGTAGATTTCATATAAGGTTCCAAGTAGTGGGGCTAAGCGCATAGCTGTGTGATAACAATTGAAACAACTGGTGTTTTCTGAATGGCACAAGAGCCTAACGCACTTTACTAGGCTACATTCTTGCGCCAGTTTGGGGTGTTATTGTCAAAGGCACAAGAACCTAACGCGCTTTGCTAGGCTACATTCTTGCGCCAGTTTGGGGTTATTTTATGACAATTTCCCGCTCGCTGATATATTCTTCACAATCGCCTATTGAAATCGAGATGTTATAAAACCTGAATTTATCTCCAGATAAAGAGTTTTGAATTATTGATACAAGTTTTTCGGGCAATTCCTTTTTTAAAATATTCTTTCCACTATATATTAAATTGATTCCCCTTATAATTTCAAGACTAAATGTTTTTACGCTATAAGTGATATCTATATCCCAATTTACAAGTGGAGCATAAATATTTAATTCATTAACAAATTGGTTTTCTAAATTACGCATCAACAATGATTCCTTTGGAAGCTCTTTTGCATCTGACCAATCACCTATATATGCAACAATAGAATGAAGAGCATCTTCTTTAAGATTAAATACTAAAGTATCGACCCATCTAATTTCATTATCTTTTCTAATGCCGACATAAATTATTTCTATATTTTGATTACAATTTGAAGACCAATAATAAAATTCACAACTATCTATGTATTCTGCTCTAGTGATTTTATTCTGTTTTGAGCATACAACAATATCCTCACAAGATTGTCCTTCAATGGCAATCCTTATTTGATTTGGAGCATATTTGAATAAAATAGCATTTCTTGGAACCCCAACAATTACTTTTTGAGCAAAAATAAAATGCTGAGAAAAAGAAAAAAGAATCACAATGATTAGAGAATGAAGCTTCATTATTTATTGAATAAATACACAAGATAAAAGTAAAACATAAACCCCCAACCGAAAACTTCGATTGGGGGTTTAAATCATACATCAGAATTCTGAAATCAGAAATCGTTATTTCACTTCTTCATATTCCGCATCGGTAACATTATCGCCATTGCCACCTGCATTGCCAGCGTTGCCGGCATCGGCCTGTGCACCGGCTTGCTCGCCACCGCCTGCTTGTTGCTGCGCGGCATAAATGGCTTGCGAAGCAGCGCTCCACGCATCGTTCATTTTCTTAGTAGCCGCTTCTACTGCTTCTAAGTTCTGGCTTTGGTGAGCGGCTTTTAGTTCAACTAAAGCAGCATCGATAGGCGCTTTTAAGTCGGCAGGTATTTTGTCGCCAATTTCGCTCATTTGCTTTTCAGTCTGGAAAATTAACGAGTCGGCAGCATTCAATTTTTCTACTTTCTCGCGCTCTTTCTTGTCGCGCTCTTCGTTGGCTTTGGCTTCGTTTTTCATTTTCTCTACTTCTTCTTTGCTTAAGCCGGTAGAAGCCTCAATGCGTATGCCGTGTTCTTTGCCGGTGCCTTTGTCTTTAGCTTTTACGTTTAAGATACCGTTGGCATCTACATCGAAAGTAACTTCAATTTGAGGCACGCCTCTTGGAGCCGGTGGAATACCATCTAAGTGGAAGCGGCCAATGCTGCGGTTGTCTTTAGCCATGCTGCGCTCGCCTTGCAAAATATGTATTTCTACACTTGGCTGGCTATCTTGCGCAGTGGTAAACACCTGGCTTTCTTTTTTCGGAATGGTAGCGTTGGCTTCAATTAACTTGGTAAACACACCGCCCATAGTTTCAATACCTAAAGAAAGTGGGGTAACATCTACCAACACAATATCATCGGTAACATCGCCACTTAAAATACCGCCCTGAATGGCAGCACCCACAGCTACTACTTCATCGGGGTTTACGCCTTTAGAAGGTTTTTTACCGAAGAATTTTTCTACTACTTCTTGTATTTTAGGAATGCGGGTTGAACCGCCCACCAATACAATCTCATCTATTTCAGAAGGTTTTAAACCTGCATCGCGTAAGGCTTCTTCGCAAGGTTTCAAGGTGCGTTGTACTAAAGAATCGGCCAATTGCTCAAACTTTGCACGGCTCAATTTTTTCACCAAGTGCTTTGGCACCCCATCAACAGCCGTTACATAAGGCAAGTTAATTTCGGTTTCAGAAGTACCCGATAACTCTATTTTAGCTTTTTCGGCAGCTTCTTTTAAACGTTGCAACGCCATAGGGTCTTTACGCAAATCGATGTTTTCATCGCGCTTAAACTCATCGGCCAACCAATCGATAATTACCTGGTCGAAATCATCGCCCCCTAAGTGTGTGTCGCCATTGGTGCTTTTTACTTCAAACACGCCATCGCCTAATTCAAGCACCGACACGTCAAACGTACCACCCCCTAAATCATACACAGCAATTTTCATGTCTTTGTGTTGCTTGTCTAAGCCATAAGCCAAGGCAGCAGCGGTAGGTTCGTTTAAAATTCTTTTTACTGTTAAACCTGCAATTTCACCGGCTTCTTTAGTAGCCTGACGCTGAGAGTCGTTAAAATAGGCCGGAACAGTGATAACTGCTTCGGTAACGCTTTGCCCTAAATAATCTTCGGCCACTTTTTTCATTTTCTGCAATACCATTGCTGAAAGTTCCTGTGGTGTATAAAGTCTTCCGTCTATATCAACACGGGGCGTGTCGTTATCGCCTTTAGTTACTTTGTAAGATACACGTCCTGCTTCATTACTCACCTCGCTAAAGCGATTACCCATGAAGCGTTTAATAGATGAAATGGTTTTGGTAGGGTTGGTAATAGCTTGTCTTTTTGCGCTATCGCCAATTTTACGCTCGCCATTTTGTAAAAATGCCACTACCGAAGGGGTAGTTCTTCTGCCTTCTTCGTTGGCAATTACTACCGGCTCGTTACCTTCCATTACAGAAACGCAAGAGTTGGTAGTACCTAAGTCAATTCCGATGATTTTTCCCATTGTTATGTTTGTTTTAAAAGTTACTTATTTGTTTGTCTTCGGAAATCTTAACTGATTTTCTTTTTGACAATCGCCATAAGTCAATCATTATGCCATTGGAAATATGGCATATATCATTGACAGAATTTCAGTTTTAGCTAAAAAGGTCGGAAATATTGTAATAAAACAGGTGACAAGTTGGCGTTTTTTGAAATTCAAAACTTGAAATTCAAAATCTAAAACAATTACATACTGCCACCAAAAAGTAAATCGATATTGGTATGTTTTATATTGAAACGCTCGCTAAGATGTTTATTGGTGAGGCAACCTTTGTAAATATAAACTCCGTGTCGTGAGGTATGGTCATACAAAAACAACTTATCTAATCCACCCAACTCACTCGATTTTAATAAGCGCGAACTCAAAATATTGCTCATGGCATAAGAGGCTGTTCGGGCCACACGAGAAGCAATATTGGGTACACAATAATGGATTACATCGTATTTTTTAAAGGTAGGGTTCTGGTGCGAAGTAACTTCAGAGGTTTCAACAGTTCCGCCCTGGTCTATACTAACATCGATAATAACTGCTCCAGGCTTCATCATAGAAACCATTTCTTCGGTAACAATAATAGGAGCCCTGCCACTTTCTGAATGAATAGCACCTACTACTACATCGGCATCTTCCAGTTCTTTTTGCAGAATATCAGGATAAAAAGCTGATGAATATAATCTTCTGCCTACATTGTTTTGCAGGCGCATAAGCTTATAAATATTATTATCGAATACTTTTACAGTAGCCCCTAAACCCAGCGCTGCCCTTGTAGCAAACTCGCCTACCACACCCGCGCCTAATACTACTACGTTAGCAGGTGGTACACCCGAAATACCACCTAATAAAAGACCTTGTCCGTTTTTGGTACTATTCAGTAATTCACCTGCAATTTGAATGGCACTGCTGCCGGCAATTTCGCTCATAGAGCGCACAAAGGGAAAACTTCCGGCTTCATCTTTAATATACTCTAATGCCAAAGCAGTTACTTTTTTCTGCATTAGTTTGTTAATAAAGCTATCTTTTATAGTAGGCAAGTGAATAGGCGAAATAAGAATCTGATTCATTTTCAGCAATTCCATTTCTTCTTCAGAAGGAGGAGCAACTTTTAGAATTATTTCAGCCTCAAATATTTTTTTAGCATCATACACAATTTCTGCTCCGGCTTCTGAATAGTCTTTATCTTTAAAATGTGCACCTTCACCGGCTTTGGTTTCTATTAATACCCTATGGCCGTTGGCTACAAGAATATCAACTGCATCGGGGGTAAGCGGAACACGGTTTTCCTGAAATGCTTTTTCTTTTGGTATTCCTATATATAACTGATGTTTTTTGGTGTTTAGCAGGGCAGGGGCTTCTGCCGGAGATAAGCCAAACTGGGCTGCATAGCCCGAGCCCGCAAAAGGTTTTTCAAACTGGTTCATGGCAGTAGTATGGTTAAGGTTCTTTCTGTTGGTGAAATAGTTTCAAAATAAAGGCTTACAGTGTTTTCAGGAAGCAATGCTTCTGCCACTTGCGGCCACTCTATAAATATAGTACAATCTTCTTCTTTTAAATAATCTTCAAAACCTATGTTTAACAGTTCATCAATATTTTTCAGCCTGAATAAATCGGCATGATAAATCTTTTTACCTGCATCAGTTTCGTACTCGTTAATGATTGAATAAGTGGGGCTTGATGCTTCAGAGGTAATATTTATAGCTTGGCAATAGGCATTAATGAAAGTAGTTTTTCCTGCACCCATTTCGCCAAATAATTTAAAAATATGGTATCCTTTTGTAAAAGAAATGAATTCGGTAACAGCTTTTTTTATTTCTGATAATGAATATTTTATAGCTGTTTTCTTCATTTATTGTTTGAACTGAATATTAGTAAAAAAGCCCGTTGACAATTAGTTCAACGGGCTTCAAAATTACTATTCATTTTATACAAAAAAGAATATTTATGCGTGGGTACCTTCGGTTTTTCTGGCTTTAATAAACTGTTTTCTGTGCGAAACTTCATCTACCACCAACTTACTTATAATTTCATGCATAATTTGGGTAGTTCCTGCACCAATAGTCATTAATCGGTTATCGCGGAAAGCACGGGCAACGCCATAGTCTTCGTTATAGCCCCAGCCACCATGTATTTGCAACGATTCATTTATTACTTCCTGAGAAACTTCAGAAACATAAGCTTTTGCCATAGTAACTATACCAATGGCAGCCGGCCCTTGATCTAAATATTCATAAACTGCACGGAAGGCAATAGAGCGGCATGCTTCTACTTTAATTGCCATCTCGGCCATTTTGTGGCGAATAACCTGAAACTTATTAATTGATTTTCCGAAGGCTTCGCGCTCGCGAGCATATTGCTTGGCTTTTTCCAATGCCCATTCGGCACCATAAGTACCCATTACGGCTGCAATTAAACGTTCCTCCTGAATATTATTCATTACATAATAGAAGCCCATGTTTACTTCGCCTAACAAGTTTTCTTTTGGTACTTTACAGTTTTCGAAAAACAACTGTCCGGTATCGGAAGTATGCATACCCAATTTGTTTTCTACTCTAATTTTCTGAAAACCGGGTGTATTGGTATCGAAAATCAATAGACTTAAATTGTAGCTTTCGCCTGTTCTAACTAATAGCACAATAAAATCGGCCATAGTGCCATTGGTAATCCACATTTTAGCACCATTTACCAAAAAGTGGTCGCCTTTATCTTCAGCTTTAGTAGTAATATTTGCCAAATCAGAACCTACGTTGGGTTCGGTTAAGCCCAAAGCAGCAATTTTTTTACCTTGTAAAGCAGGTTTTAAATATTTTTCTTTTTGCTCTGGTGTGCCAATTGCGTTAATCAATGGCAAAGGCAAGTAAGTGTGAGCATACAAAGACATTGCTAAGCCACCCAAATTTGAATAAGCCAACTCAGCAGAAACAGCACAAGCCGACCAAAGGTCTAAGCCGCTACCGCCTACTTCTTCAGGAAAGCTTACTCCGATAAAGCCCATGTCGCCCATTTTTTCAAAAATATGGCGCGGACATTCTTTTTTCTTTTCCCATTCATCGGCATAAGGTATCATTTCAGTTTCTACAAATTTTCTAACTGATTCGCGAAGCAACTCGTGTTCTTCGGTAAAAGGATTCCAACTCATTTTTTAATTTTTTTAAGGTTGTTTTAAAATTTATTTATTCGCTTATTTCTAATTCAAGCCTTAATAAATGGCTTGAGAAGTTTTTGCCTAAAGTATCCATGCGTAGCGAACGAGAAGCACCACCGTCTAATGCTCCATGGCAAACAAAATTTAACGATTCAATGCTACTCCATTCAAAACGCTCTACCTCGCCTTTTATAAGTCCGCCAAAATGTTGTTTTACTACTTCGGCTGTTAAATGCTTTTGAAGCAGGGCATAGTCTTCTTTAGTTTTTGCCATAACGCCTATATTGCAAACATCATTTTTATCTCCGCTTCTTGCGCTGGCAATATCTATCAGCTTAATTCTTTTCATAATAAATTGTAATTCAATTAATCGGGGTGAAAATAAGCATCTTTTTGAAATAGCAAAATACGTTTAATTGTATGTTAATGTATTGCAGAATGCCACACTTCAGGATATTTCTTATGTATTTCGTCATAAACTATTTCAGCAAAAAGCAAATAACCTTTAGCGTTAAAATGGCCATCGTACTTCCATGAATAATTAAGACAGTTTTCTTTGTTCAGAATTTTATCAAAAGCCTCGTAGGTATTAACATACTTTATGTTGCTTTGTTGTAACTTATTTACTATTAAGTCAACATATTCATAATAAGGAATGTGCTTAATGTAGCTAAATGGGTATGGCTGAATGGTTACTATGAATTTAATATTATTTTCAAAACAAAGCTTATTAATTTGTTGAATCGCATTATAGATTTCATTGTTTGCCAATGAATATTGTTTTAATAATTTTTTTTGTGGCAATAATGTAAAGTCGTATTTAAATATAAAATGCAAAACAGCTCTTAAAAGATGGCTGTGTTTATAGTATTTTTCAATTTTTGGGGCGTCATTAAACTTAACAGTGCCATTATTCTTAAATCTATTGAAACCACCCCGAAATATATAATCACTAAAGTCAGAATAATTGAAATTTAAAATAACTACATCAGGCTTTAACTGCAGAAGTTTATCTTTAAACAAATAATACTGAAAAAACACATCACTACCTACAATTCCGGCATTTATTACTTCCAATTTTTTATTACTGTTAATTGATATTTTACGCTGAAGCAAAGCAGGCATGCTACTGTCTTGAGATGCGCCCACACCTTCAATAAATGAATCGCCAAGAATTAATATTCTTTTTTCATCGTGTTCTTTAACTTCAGAAATATCTTCATTTATTAAACCAATAGCATTTGATTTTTTATTGTATTTAAATTCTGTTTGATAATTATTTATTATTTCGTTTGGTTTATAAACATGGTAATAGGTTGGCATAGTTTTACCATAATAACTGTCAAATCTGTTAAAATTCTTTTCAGAATAGGTATTATACACACCTGAAACTCTCACAACTATTTCACACAAACCAATAGTAACCAGAATTATTACAATTGCTTTGAATGGTTTGTAAATCATAAATTAGCCCAAATCATTTTTAGCTAAAATAGAGAATGTTAAATGATTAATTAATCCCAAGTGGTAGCATCACCTAAAAGAAAATGTACAGCATCGGCATTTACATCGAAGTTAATGGTTTGTCCAACTGCGTAAATATCTTTTGGGTTGGTATGAATAGTAAAATTAAATTCACGTTCTCTGAAAATGGTTTTTACTTTTAGCTCTAATACAGTGCCTAGAAAGAACAACTGTTCTACAATGCCACTCATTTTTGCACCTTCTTTAATGAAAAAACTATTGGGGCGCACACATACCATTACTCGGTCGTAACGTTTCAAATCTAGCTTGCGCAGGTTTATATCAAAAGGCAGCAAGTAGCTTTCGTCAGAAATTACGGTTTCAAAGAAATTAGCTTTTCCGAAGAAAGAGGCTACATATTGATTTACCGGAAAGTTATAAATTTTTTCAGGGCTTCCTTGTTGTTGAATTTTTCCGTCTTTAAGCACAATAATTTTATCGGCAAGGTAAAGCGCTTCAGTAGTATCGTGGGTAACAAATATGGCTGTAGTTTGTGCTTTTTTCAGAATGCTCTTTAGCTCGGTTTTTAAATTTTCTCTTCTTATAAAATCGAGATTACTAAAAGGCTCATCTAGTAAAATTATTTTAGGCTGTAAAGCCAAAGCTCTTGCAACGGCAACACGTTGTTGTTCGCCTCCCGACAATTCATGTGGATATCTATTGGCAAAACCTGTAAGATTTACGAGTTCTAATACATTTTCAATGCGCTCTTTTTGTACTGCTGTAGAAAGATTGTCTATTCCAAAGCGAATATTTTCTGCAACAGTTAAGTGCGGAAACAGTGCATAGTCTTGAAAAACATAACTGATATTTCGTTTTTCAGCAGGCACAAAATTTTCAGCATCGAAAATAGGTTGTTCGTCTAAAGTAATAAAGCCACTATCTGGCGTGTCGAGCCCACTAATAATGCGCAATAAAGTCGTTTTGCCACTGCCGCTTTCGCCAACTAAAGCCAATATGTTTCCTTTCTCTACCGAAAAACTAATATCATGCAATTTGAAATTGCTGCTTAAGCCTTTCTTTTCAATATGTGTCAACTTTAGGTAGCTCATTTTACTTTTTATTATCTAAACGATTTAAGAAAAAAACTGGTATTATGCCTGCTAATATTATTACTAATGCGTAGTTGCCGGCTTCTGCTACACGCTCATCACTTGCCATTTCGAAACATTTGGTAGCTAAGGTGCTGTAGTCGAAAGGTCTTAAAATTAAGGTTAAAGGCAACTCTTTTATTACTTCTACAAATACCAAAATAAAAGCTGTTGCCATGCCTGGTTTTACCATTGGCAAATGCACTTTGAATAGGGTAGCCAAACTGTTTTTGCCCATTAGCCTTGATGCAGCCGTTAGTTGTGGCGATATTTTTTTGAAATTACTTTCCAATGCGTTATTTGAAACTGCAATAAATCTTATAAGGTAAGCAAATAGCAAAAAAACGATGGTATAGTTCAGTAAAGAATATTGTGCTGCAAAATGGCGGTCTATTAACAAAGCAGGAACTAAAATGCCAATAGCTATTACTGCGCCCGGAATGGCATAGCCCGTAGTTGATAGACGTGTGAAGGCTTTTAGTAAAAAAGAGGTTTCCCAGTTTTTTGAAAAGTTGAAAATTACTGCTGCAATAATACACAATATTGCAGCCCCTGCTGCCAATGAAATTGTATTGAAAATTAAGCTGAAGAAAGAAGCATCTACAACTGAATGGGCTGTTGAAGCTGTCCAGTAAATAATTTGCAGCGAAGGAAAAATAAAACCAAATAAAATTGGTAATAAACAAGTAATAAAAGTAAGTGCAGACTTGAGGCCTTTTAGGTTTCTTACCAAAAGTTTTCTACTGGCAGAAGCGGTTTCTATTATTGTTTTTTTACCACGCTGAATTCTTTCGGCAGCAAGCAAAATCATAACAAACAATAATGCAATGGCACAAATGCGAATGGCAGTATTTAAATCGCCCATTGAAAACCAGGTGCGAAAAATACCGGTAGTAAGCGTTTCAATACCAAAGTATTTCACCGCACCATAATCATTCAGTAATTCCATTACCACCAAGCTTACACCGCCAATAATTGCTGTGCGAGATAAAGGCAGTGCCACTTTAAAAAAAGTAGCGGTATAGCTTTTGCCCATAGTTCGCGAGGCTTCTAACAGCGAAGCACTTTGAACAGAAAATGAGACTTTACAAACGGAATAGATGTAGGGATATAATGCAAAAGACAAAATGAAAATTAGCGAACCCATATTTTTTATGTCTAATGCAGGAACAATATTGTGTGTAGCCAATAAAAGAAATATTCCTGAATAGGCATAAGCCATAATATAGGTAGGAATTACCAATGGCATTAGCATTAACCATTCTATATGTTTTTTTCCGAAGAAATTAAATTGAGTTACCAGCCAAGCTGTACCAATGCCAATAATAGACGAAACGGTTACAACCCCCCCAATAAGTATTAATGAGTTTTTAACATAAATTGGTAACAAAATCTGAAATACATGATTCCAGTTGCTTCCTTCTGGCTTTAATAACTCTGTGAATATTATAGCTGTAGGTAAAATAAAAACTATTGCCAGCAAAATTGAAAAAATACTCCATAAGCCAATCTTTTTGGTAATCATTGATTGCTGTTATTAGTTTACATTACAATACCAACACAACATACATTGAAGTTAGCGTAAGAAACAAATTAAGATTAGTAATAAACAAGCGAAGTTTAGTACCACCCACATTTATCGAATATCTTCACTGCAGCGGTGTTGTATTTGCCCAGCAAAGATAAATCAAGGGTGTCGGGTTTGAAGTTGCCCCATGTTGCTAAAGTTTTACACATTTCCACCTTAGGATTTACTGGGTATTCAAAGTTTATTTCAGTGAAAATGTTTTGTGCATAGTTTTCTGTCAAAAACTCGAGCAGTTTAATGGCATTTTCCTGATGCTTGCTGTGTTTTATCAAAGCAGCTCCACTAATGTTTATATGTACCCCTGTTGTATTTTGATTGGGATAATATAACCCAACTTTCTTAGCAGCTAGTTGCTCTGTTTCAATTGTAGAAGCGGCCAGTTTAGCCAAATAATAATTGTTTACCAAAGCTAAGTCGCCAATACCATTGGCTATTTCATAGATTATATCAGTATCGCTTCCTTTTGGTACTCGTGCAAAATTGTTAGTCATAGCATTACACCATACATTAGCTTTTTCCTCACCCATGTGTGCTACTAAAGAAGCCATTAGCGATTGATTATATTCATTTGCTGAAGTGCGCGGCAGAAATTTTCCTTTCCATAAAGTATCGCTTAACGATTCATATGTTGAAAGCATTTTTGTATCAATTCTTTCTTTACTGTATGCAATAGCTCTACATCTGTAAGAAAAGCCAAACCAATAGTTTTCTTTATCTCGCAAAAATTGCGGTACATTTTCATTTATAACTTTTGAATTAATTGGCTGCAATAAATCTTTTTCTTTTGCCCGCCATAAACGACCCGCATCAACTGTAATTAATATATCTGCGGGTGTATTTTTTCCTTCAAGTTCCAATCTAGAAATTAGCTGGTCAGCAGCAGATTTTATGATATTTACCTTGATGCCTGTTTGTTTTGTAAATTCTTTATATATCATTTCATCGGCCTTATAATGGCGATGAGTATATATGTTTACTACGTTTTCAGAATTATTAAAGCATCCGCTAAATATGGTAATTGCTATTAACGCAAATAGTATTTTATTCATTTTATTAACTTAGAATTAATCTAAATAGCGCACAAAGGTAACGGCAATAATTTAATGCGCAAGTGATATTAGTCAGTGAATTGTAAAATTGATATTGTTCTGTAATTAAAAAATTACTCTAAAAAAGCATCATATACTTTTCCAATTGCTATACCTTGCTTGTCTAATTGTTTTTTTCTGAAAAAATACAAGACAACTATAATAACTGTAAGGCATAGATAAATAACAGGAATAATTACTTTTTCTGCACTCATAATAATGACTAATGCAGCAGAAGAAAGTATAGATATTGTTATGAAAACTCTAAGCAGCCAAATGGGAAACTTTATATATGCCTGCTTATATTGTTCAGCATAAAGTTTTGGTAATCTGAAAGCTGAAATGCTGATAAATATTGTTAGCATCATAATGCCTAAAATGGTCATAAAGCCATAAAATTCTATCAGGCTATCTAATTCGTTTCCAAAGAATGGAGCAATAATGCCATTTTCATGAAGTAAATAACCGCCCAAAAGCATCAATAAAACAATTATGAAAAAAAGATTCACTGCATTTCCTGGGTTACCATTTCTTGGATTTATTTTAGCGAGAAAGTCTGGTAACGTTTTGTCTCTTGCCATAGAAAATATTTCTCTTGGCAAAGCAATTGCACCGGCATTATAAGAGGTTATGCCCGCAAAAAATACCCCAGTAATAAAAAAAGTATTCATAAATGCGTTGAAATATGGCTGTGCAGTTTCAATAAGTTTGGGTTTAAGTTTTGCACCTTCCACACCAACTTCACTTAAATAGCCACTTAGTATTGCTAAATAAATAAGCATTATTACACCTGCACCAATTATTAATGCCAATGGAATATTTCTTTTAGGATTTCTAATTTCTTCTCCCATTTCAATAATAATTTGAAAGCCAAAGCATACATTAAATGCAAGTATTACTGCAATAACAAAACCTTCAGATGGTGCTCCCGCTATAATCTCAAAATTATTTGCATTTAGCATTATAACTGCATATGCTATTAAAGAAAGAAGCATTTGAACCGCCATTGCAACTTGTAAGGCAGCTAGTAGTTTCAACCCAAATTGATATAAGAGGTAAAAAATACCAACAAATAAAATGGCTATTACAAATGGATTTATTGCAACAGCAACATATTCCAGAAAGTATTGTGCTAAACCTAAAGAAACCAAACATAATGAAGAGGTTCCACCGATTATTGCCCAACCCGATACTAAAACACCGGATAGCGGGTTTATGAGTCTGCTTGCATAAATATAGCCTGCACCTGCTACCGGTAATGCACTTGCAATTTGAATAAGCGGTAAAACTCCAATTAATGAAACTATTAATGCAATCATAATTGCCAGCCATGCACCTTCGCCAGCATTTGCTGAAATACCCGGAACTAATACATATGCACCCATGCCAATGACGCCACCTGTAACTAAACCTACTGCGCCAATTAGACCAATTTTCTTTTCTAGTTTCATGAATTTGCTTTTAAATAATTGCAAGTTGACAACACACTAATTTTCTTTTCTCAACTTTACAGCATGCAAGCCAAAGCGAACTTAGAAATTCTTTTTGAAGACAATCATATTATTGCTGTGAATAAACCTTCGGGCTATCTTTCACAAGGCGATATTACAGGCGATGACCCGATAAGTGAGGAGGTGAAGCAGTATATTAAAGAGAAATATCAAAAGCCCGGTGCGGTTTTTTTAGGTTTAGCGCACAGGTTAGATAGGCCTACTGCCGGCATTTTAATGTTTGCCAGAACCAGCAAAGCGTTAGAGCGACTAAATGAAATGCTGAAAAATAAAAAAATAAAAAAAACTTATTGGGCCATAGTTGCAAAAAAACCATTGAAAGAGGTAGGAACATTAAAACATTATTTAACTAGAATAGAAAATAAAAACATTACTAAAGCATCAGTAAAAGAGGTAACGGGCAGTAAGGAAGCAGTTTTAGAATATAAAGTATTGCTGAATATTGATGGATATTTTTTATTGGAAGTAAAGCCTAAAACCGGAAGGCAGCATCAAATAAGAGTTCAATTAGCAAGTATGGGTTGCCCTATTGTTGGCGATATAAAATATGGCTATAAAGAAGCTAATTCAGATTTATCTATATGTTTGTTAGCAAAGAAACTTGAATTTATACACCCTGTAAAACAAGAGCCCATATTAATAGAAGCACCATTACCAAAATTAGGGCTATGGCAAAAGTTTAAGAATGCATAAGTGATTAAAACTCTTTCCTTTCTTCTTTCAAAACCAGTTTTTCTAATAAAGAAGCAATTATGGTTTGAATAATACTAAATGCCAAAGCCCACCAAAATCCATCAACGGTAAAGCCATCTATTAACCAGCCGGCAAGCATTATCATTAATGCATTAATTACTAACAAAAACAAGCCCAACGAAATTATAGTGAAAGGAATGGTTAATACAATCATAAGTGGTTTTACTGTTATATTGATTAAACCAAGAACCAAAGCAACTACAATAGCCATCCAAAAAGATTGAACATGAATACCCGAAAGGATGTCTGCTGTTGCATATACAGCAAGTGCTGTGAGTAAATATTTTATAATGAATCGCATGCTTAACTATTTTCGATGTTGTAAAAATATATATTCTGAAAATAAGCTAATGCAATTATTTAGCTTTACAAACACATGGACTGGCTTTTAGTAGTGTTTTATATTTTTCTTGGTGCTTTCATTTTTTATAAGTGGAAGAAATTGCATTTTTCAGGTTTGTCGCCCACATTCATTGTTATTGTTTTTTTACTGAAATCTTTTTTAAGTATTGTTTATACAGTTGCTCATTCCCGTTATTATGGCGGAGGGGATACATTTCATTTTTATAAAGACGGATTAATAATTTATGAAACTCTTTCTGAAAACCCTATTAAATATTTAATGCTTTGTTTTGGCCCCAATGGCCTAGATGTTGCACCAGAATTTATTCTTAAAGAAACAGATGCAATGGGCTATTGGTGGAATAATAGTTCTTATATGGTTGTGCGTTTTTATGCTATTACTAATTTGTTTACACATGGAAACATATATGCTTCGGGAATATTTATGGCATTTTTAAGCACAGTGGGTTTGTTGCTTTTATATGCCATTGCCATTAGTCAATTTTATCAACATAAAAAAATTATTAAGTTAATTGTATTTGGTGTTCCTTCAATTATGTTTTGGACAAGTGGTATTCATAAAGAAGGACTAATTCTAACATCATTAGCAGTGTTTTTTTATTCAGTTTATAAATTAGGTATAAAAAAATTCTTAATTAAGTATCTTGTTTTATTATTATTTTCTGCTTTAAGCATTTGGCTGATACGCGATTTTGTTTTGTATTTGCTTTTGCCGGGTGCTGTAGCCTATTGGTTATCTACAATTCAACCCAGGTATATTTTACCTAAATTTCTACTTATTTATATAATTACCTTAATAATTGGTTTATACATTCAGTTTACTATTCGTGAAAAAGGCACTATGTATAAAGCAAATGTTATTGAAAGTATAAGTCTAAAACAGAACTCTTTTAAAAGCTTAAAAGGAGGCAATACAGCAATTGAAATAGATAAATTTAATCCTGAAATACTCTCAATAATTACACAAAGTCCAAAAGCTTTTTTTAGAACATTAGGTATTCCTTTTTACCTTACTTCATTCAATAATTATCAAACTGTATTTGTTATAGAAAATGTTCTGTTGATTTTGTTGTTGTTTTATTTTTTAAATAGTTTTAGTATAAAGACTTTTTGTATCCACTCGTTATCGATATGGTATTTTTTATTTGCCGTTTCTCTTCTTGTCCTTATTGGCATTGTAGTTTCTAACATTGGTGCATCATTAAGGTATAGAAGTGTGCCCTTACTATTCTTTTTGCTTTCTTTTTTACCGTTATTGAGAAGTAAAAACAATTTATAATAAAATACATGTAAATATTTTTCTTCTAAATAGCTTAATTCTAAGGCATATTTCAAAGTATAAATAATTTTTTCAACACTATGAGTATAATAATTCATCTATATTCAGGTGAAAAAATTGTGTTTTCTGAAAAGTGGATTAACTTTGCGCTTTCAAAACCTCAAATTTCTTCTCCATTATGAGTAATACCAGAAACAAAGCCATCGAAACCGTTCAAAACAGAGAACGTATTGATGTAAAATTGCCTTCTAACAGAGCATCTGATTTTTTTGGGCAGAACGTGTTTAACGATGCTGCAATGAAAAAGTATCTTTCAGAAGAAGCTTATCAGAGTGTAAAAGTATCTATTGAATCGGGTAGCAAGATAGATCGCAAAATGGCCGATCAGATTGCAGCTTCCATGAAATCTTGGGCAATAGAACAAGGTGCTACGCATTACTGTCATTGGTTTCAGCCTTTAACAGGTTTAACAGCTGAAAAGCACGATTCTTTCTTTTCTCCTACAGGAGACGGAAAAGGTTTAGAATTATTTAGTGGTGATGCTTTAGTGCAACAAGAACCTGATGCATCAAGTTTCCCTTCTGGTGGTATTCGCAGCACTTTCGAGGCAAGAGGCTATACTGCTTGGGATCCAACATCGCCTGCTTTTTTAATGCAAATTGGTGAAGGTAAAACACTTTGTATTCCTACCATATTTGTTTCTTATACTGGTGAAACATTAGATTATAAGTCACCCTTATTGCGCTCTATACATTATTTAGAAAAAGCAGCAGTTCCTGTTTGTCAACTTTTTGATAAAAACGTTACAAAAGTACATGCTACTTTAGGCTGGGAACAGGAATACTTTTTGATTGACAGTGCTATGTTTAACGCACGTCCCGATTTATTATTAACCGGAAGAACATTACTTGGACATTCGCCATCTAAGGGACAAGAACTGGAAGACCATTATTTTGGAACTATACCCGAAAGAGTATATGCTTTTATGGTTGATTTTGAGAAAGAAGCCTGGAAATTAGGTATTCCTGTAAAAACCCGTCATAATGAAGTTGCCCCAAGTCAGTTTGAATGTGCACCGGTTTTTGAAGAGGCAAATGTAGCTGTAGATCACAACCAATTAGTTATGGACTTGTTAGACCGTGTTTCGCGCAGACATAACTTAAGAGTATTATTACATGAAAAACCATTTGCTGGTGTAAATGGTAGTGGCAAACATAACAACTGGAGTTTAGGCACCAATACAGGAAAGAATTTATTATCACCAGGAAAAACGCCTAAAAACAATCTTCAGTTTTTAACTTTTTTCGTTTGTGTTGTTAAAGCAGTAGCTGATTATTCAGATTTAATCAGAGCTTCTATTGCGTCAGCTTCAAACGATCACCGTTTAGGGGCAAATGAAGCACCACCGGCTATTATTT
Organism: uncultured Chitinophagaceae bacterium; assembly: GCA_964543705.1. Classification (GTDB taxonomy): domain Bacteria; phylum Bacteroidota; class Bacteroidia; order Chitinophagales; family CAIOSU01; genus CAYSGX01. The sequence goes on along the minus strand of CAZIZP010000002.1, from coordinate 85,134 downwards.
CAGTATTTATTGGCTCTCAAATGAGCAACCTTTTAAGTGAAATTGAGAAAACGGTTGATTTAAATAAGTTTGACGAACAGGATAAAACAGATTTAAAACTGAATATCCATAATAAGATTCCAGACTTGATGCTTGATAATACTGACAGAAACAGAACTTCACCATTTGCTTTTACCGGCAACAAATTTGAAGTGCGTGCGGTGGGCTCTTCAGCAAACTGTTCATCTCCTATGACAGTGCTGAATACCATAATGGGTAAAACACTTGAAGTATTTAAAGCTGATGTAGATAAACTAATTGCTAAAGGTGAACAGAAAGAAGTTGCTATTCTTAAAACAATTCGTACTTATATAACTGCATCAAAAAAAATAATTTTTGAAGGCGATAATTATAGTAAAGAATGGGAAAAAGAAGCCGCTAAGCGTGGATTATCAAATGCAAAAACAACACCACAGGCTCTTGACTTTTATATGTCTAAATCTTCTAAAGAATTGTTTTCAAAAAGTGGTGTTTTCAGCGAAGTTGAGTTAGAAGCGCGTTATGAAATTCAGCAAGAGATTTATGCTAAAAAGCTTGAGATAGAAACAAAAGTATTAAGAGACCTTGTATTGGCCTACGTTATTCCATCGGGTGTAAAGTATCAGAACCTTTTAATTGAAAATGTTACAGGGTTAAAAAATCTGAAGGCTCCGGCAACAGCATACAAAGCGCAACTTGATTTACTTAATTCAATATCAACTCACATTAATGCTTTAAAAGTTGGTGTAGATAAGTTACTGGTAGAGAAAGACAAAGCTGATAAAGCAAAAACTGCACACGAAAAAGCAGCTTACTATTGCAATAAGGTTAAACCTTTGTTTGATGATATTCGTAATCATGCCGACCAATTAGAATTGGTTACTGATGATGTTTATTGGTCTTTACCAAAATATCGTGACATGTTGTTTTTAAAGTAATAGATTAAATAATTCTATAAAATTAAGCCTCGTTTTTACGAGGCTTTTTTATTGTTGATTTTTATCATGATATAATTTTTTGTGAATGACTAAATTGCACTTAATAAACTGAATGTTTAGTATGAATTTTATTAGGATATTTCTTGCAACGCTCTTATTTATATTTTCTGCTTGTACAAACAAACAAGAAGAAACTAAACCAACAATAGAATCCATAACCGAGTCAGTATATGGTTCAGGAATCATCAAAAGTAAAAATCAATATCAGGTTTTTGCTTCAGTAAGCGGCTTACTAATGCAGTCTTTGGTTTCTGAAGGAAGTAAGGTAAAAAAAGATGATTTACTATTTATCATTCAGAATAATACTGCAAAATTGAACAAAGAAAATGCGCGGTTAGCTGCTGAATTTGCTGATATTAAAGCCAATCAAGACAAATTAAGTGATTTGAAAATAAATATTGAATTGGCAAAAGAAAAAATGATTAATGATTCTTTACTTTTTCAAAGACAAATGAAACTGTGGGATGAAAAAATTGGCAGTAAAGTAGAGTATGAGCAAAAAGAAATAATATATAAAAACTCATTAACTACCTATAATTCTTTGGTATTAAAACTTAATGATTTGCAAAAACAACTTGATTTTGCCTCAAAACAATCAATTAAAAATCTTGAGATAACGAATACGCAACTCAATGATTTTTTAATTAAAAGTAATATAGACGGAATAGTATATAGTTTATTTAAAGAAACAGGTGAAATAATTACTCCACAACAACCCCTTGCAATTATTGGCGATGCCGATAGCTTTATTATTGAATTGCAAATAGATGAATTGGATATAGTGAAAATTAAACCTCAACAAAAAGTATTGATAACTATGGATAGCTATAAAGAGGAAGTATTTGAAGCTACCATTTCTAAAATTATACCAATTATGAATGAAAGAACACGTTCTTTTTTGGTTGAGGCAGTATTTATTAATTCGCCAAAAATTCTATATCCAAATTTGTCAGTAGAAGCTAACATAATAATAAAAACTAAAGAAAATGCTTTAACAATACCCAGAACCTTTTTAGCAGATGATTCCACTGTAATACTGAAAAACAATAAGCTACAAAAAATTAAAACAGGATTAAAAGATTATGACAAAGTAGAAGTTCTGGAAGGAATTAATGCAGAAACAACAATATTTAAACCATTATAATGAAACAATTGCTTGTTTTTGATATTGCAAAATCGCTTATGCTGGCTCGCTTCAAGCAAACAGCAGTAGCAGCAGTAGGTGTAACCTTCAGCATCGCAATGTTTATAACATTGCTGGGCTTTATGACCGGCTTAAATGATTTATTAGACGGCTTAGTAATAAACAGAACGCCACATATACGTTTGTATAATGACATAAAACCAACGGTACTTCAACCTGTTAAGCTTTCAGAAATTTATAGCGGCAATTACAATTTTATTAGCTCCATTAAACCTGCAGTATCAAGGCAAGAAATTTATAATAGCGCTGCAATAATGCAATACTTAAATAAGGATAAGAGAGTTTTGGGTTATTCACCAAAAATTACTGCGCAGGCTTTTTTCAATTCAGGTGTAATAGATATTACAGGCTCGGTTAATGGTATAGATGTTATTGCTGAAAGTAAACTATATCACTTTAGCGATTATGTTACCACAGGTAATGCACTTGATTTAAAAAATGTTTCTAATAGTATTATTCTTGGTAAAGGTCTTGCCGATATATTGTTGGCAGAAATAGGAGACATGGTATGGATTACTACACCCACAGGCGAACGATTGCCGTTAAAAGTAGTTGGCTATTTTCAATCGGGCATGGGAGATTATGATAAGGTACAAAGCTTTGCTTCAATAAATACGGTTCATAAATTATTAGGTAAATCAAATAGTTACGTAACTGATATTCAGGTAAAGCTTAAGGATATTGCTGCTGCACCACAAATTTCAAAAGAGTATGCAAAGTTATTCTCTACAGATGCTTTAGATATACAAACCGCAAATGCTACCTACGAAACCGGAACGACTGTAAGAACGCTAATTTCTTACGCAGTTGGTATTACTTTATTGGTTGTTGCAGGCTTCGGAATTTATAATATTCTTAACATGATGATTTATGAAAAAATGGATTCAATCGCTATACTTAAAGCCACAGGCTTCTCTGGAAATGATGTGAAAAATGTGTTTATTATAATTGCTCTAAGTATTGGTTTTTCAGGCGGCATGTTAGGGCTGTTTTTTGGATTTACTTTTTCACTCGGAATAGACCAGTTGCCATTTGAAACTGAAGCTTTACCAACAATTAAAACCTATCCGGTAAATTACAGTCCTGTATATTATTTAATTGGAACAATATTTTCGTTAGTTACCACATACCTTGCAGGTTGGTTGCCTGCGCGCAAAGCAAGTAATATCGACCCTGTAATAATAATAAGAGGTAAGTAATTATGAGTGAAGTTATTTTAGAAGCCAAAAAAATTACTAAATATTTTCACGACCCTGTTACCGTGAAAGTATTGACTGATGTTTCGTTTAAAGTCGATAAAGGAGAATTTGTTTCTATTATTGGAAAATCAGGCTGTGGAAAATCTACATTGCTTTACATTTTATCTACCATGGATACCGATTATGAGGGACATTTGCTTATTGATAATGAATTAATGAACAATCGTGAAGAAGCTTATTTGGCACATATAAGGAATGAGAAAATTGGTTTTGTTTTTCAGTTTCATTATTTGCTGAATGAATTTTCAGTTTTAAAAAATGTTATGTTACCTGGTTTGAAATTAGGAAAGTTAAATGAAGCAGAAGTTGAATATAAGGCCATTCAAAAACTGAAAATTCTAGGTATTGAGCATTTAGCCAATAAAAGAGCCAATCAAATTTCAGGTGGTGAAAAGCAACGTGTTGCTATTGCTCGTGCATTAATAAACGACCCTCACATTATTATGGGCGATGAGCCAACTGGAAATTTAGATAAAAAGAATAGTGAATTAGTGTTTAAAACTTTTCAGCAATTAGCACAAGAGTTTAACCAAACGCTTTTAATTGTTACTCATGATCCTGAATTTGCCGAAAGAACCAATAGAATTATTGAAATGGAAGATGGTAGAGTTATTCGACAGTAGTTTATTGTGTATTAATGTTGATGAAGAATCTGTTTTCAATAACTATTTTTGAAAGATAAATTACTTAGTATATGGACAAAAGAGTTTCCGATGCTTTTGAAGCAATAAAAGATATTGAAGATGGAATGACACTAATGCTTGGAGGTTTTGGTTTATGTGGTATTCCGGAAAACTGTATTGCAGCACTTGTTAAAAAGGGTATTAAAAATCTTACTTGTATTTCAAATAATGCGGGAGTTGATGATTTTGGTATTGGATTAATGTTACAACAAAAACAAGTTAAAAAAATGATTGCCTCTTATGTTGGCGAAAATGCTGAATTTGAAAGACAGTTGTTAAGTGGTGAACTTGAAGTAGAATTAATACCACAAGGGACTTTGGCTACTCGTGCCATGATGGCGGGTTATGGAATTCCCTTTTTTCCTACTCCTGCAGGCGTGGGCACCGAAGTAGCAAACGGAAAACAACTTATAAATTTTAAAGGCAAGGATTATTTAATTGAACAAGCCTTTAATGCCGATTTTGCAATTGTTAAAGCATGGAAAGGCGATTACGCTGGAAATCTCATATTTAAAGGTACTGCCCGAAATTTCAATCCGCTTATGGCTATGGCAGGAAAAATTACGATTGCAGAAGTAGAAGAATTAGTTCCTTCAGGAGCATTAAATCCCAATGAAATATACACGCCCGGAATATTTGTTAACAGAATTTTTCAGGGAAATAACTACGAAAAAAGAATAGAACAAAAAACTGTTAGAAAAAGAAACTAAATTCCGTTATGGCACTTACTAAAGAACAAATAGCTCAGCGCATAGCAAGAGAATTACAAGATGGTTACTACGTTAATTTAGGTATTGGAATTCCTACATTAGTTGCTAACTATATACCTGAAGGCATCAATGTAGTACTTCAATCAGAAAATGGTTTATTGGGCATGGGACCATTTCCTTTTGAAGATGAAGTAGATGCTGACTTAATAAATGCCGGAAAACAAACTATTACCACACTTCCCGGTTCGGCTTTTTTCGATTCGGCTGTAAGTTTTGGAATGATACGTTCACAAAGAATAGATTTAACCGTTCTTGGTGCTATGGAAGTTGCAGAAAACGGTGATATTGCCAACTGGAAAATTCCGGGTAAAATGGTAAAAGGTATGGGGGGTGCTATGGATTTGGTAGCTTCAGCAAAAAATATAATTGTGGCAATGATGCATACCAACAATAAAGGCGAATCGAAACTTTTGAAGCGTTGCGAACTGCCTTTAACCGGAATAAACTGTGTTAAAAAAGTAGTTACAGATATTGCGGTTTTAGATATAACCGATAAAGGTTTTAAACTTTTAGAGCGTGCGCCAGGAGTTTCGGTAGATGAAATTATTGCTAAAACACAAGGTGCACTTATTGTAGAAGGAGATATTCCCGAAATGGTTTTCTGAATATGAAACAACTATTCATCATTTTATTATTAGTGAATACTTTATCAGTTTTTGCTCAAACATCTTCTTCTGCATATTTAAACTTTTTAATACAACAGGAAACCATTGTGGGTACAGAATTGGTTTTATTAACCAAAAAAATAAACTCAAAAGATAAAATTGAACTTACCGCACAATTACAAAAACTGAGAAGCGAAGCCGATGCAGCCGTTGATAGAGTAGAGGAGGAAGTGGCTTACGGAAAAAGCAAATATTTAAAACAAGCTGCAATAGATTATTTGGCTTCTTTCAAACATATTAGCAAACATGAACTTATTGACCTTGTTGAATTATTTACCAAGCCCAACACAGAATCAAGTGATAAAGGTTTAGTAGATGATTATTTTGGTAGAATTTTTCAACACATTAATAAATATGAAATAGTTTATAAAGCTGCTATAGAAAAGTATTGTAAAGAACATAAAATCGAAATGCCCGAAGCTTATCAAAAATTTTATTTGAACGAAACAAAATAGTAAATTCAATAAGATTTTTTTCTGAATGTCAGATATCATAAATTTCAACGGAAACTTTTTGCATATAAACGAACCGATTATAAAAAGCGATAATCGTTCATTTCAATATGGTGATGGACTGTTTGAAACTATTCGTTATTCTAATGGTAATCTAATGTTTTTTGATGACCATTATGAAAGATTGAAAAGAGGTGTTAAGTTTTTAGGATTGCAATTACCTGATTATTTCGATTTGCATTTTTTAAAAAGACAAATTATTGAAACTGCTGAAAGCAACGATATTTCTTTAAATGCACGTATAAAAGTTACTTTGTTTAGAAACGGTGGTGGGAAATATGAGCCTGAAACCAATTCCGCAGGTTTTATTATTAAAACTACCCCGCTATACCGCCCCGATTATCAATGGAATGAACAGGGTTTACATTTAGGTTTATTTGAAAAAATGCAAAAGTCTTGCGATGAATTGTCAAATTTTAAAACGACAAGTTCATTACTGTATGTCTTAGCCGCCATTCATAAAAAAGAAAGTGGTTTTGACGAAAGTATCATATTGAATGTAAAAGGTAATGTTGCTGATGCTATTTATGCCAATGTTTTTATTGTAAAAGATACGAAAATTTACACCCCGCCATTAAGCGAGGCAGGTGTTGACGGTGTTATGAGAAAACAAATATTGAGAATTGGAAACGATAAAGGCTATAGGGCAATTGAAAAGCCGCTTAAAGTAACAGACTTACAAGAAGCTGATGAAATTTTTTTAACAAACGCTATAAAAGGTATTGTGTGGATAAATCGTTTTGGGGGTAAAAATTATTCACACGCAATAGCTTCTGAATTATTGAATAAATTGAACGAACTTATAGGCTAAAACATTTATTCTGTGGCACTTAAAAAGCCTTCATTCATCTCTTCCATTTCACCACTAAATTTTGTTTGAATTTCTTTAGACTGAAAACCATTTTCATTTAACCATCTTGAAAAAGAAGAACAATACCCGTGTGTAACATAAACAGTTTTTGCTCCCGATTCCTTTACGGCAGTTTTCAATTGTTCCCAATCAGCATGGTCAGATATGATAAAGCCCTTATCGATATTTCTTTTCCTGCGCGCTCCTCTCAACGACATCCAGCCTGAAGCTACAGCAATTGATGACGGGCTAAATTTATTTATCCAGGGAGAATTTAACGATGATGGTGGTGCAAGAATAAGAGCATTGCTCAACTTTTCTCTGCTTATGGTTGGATCAATAGTTTTTACATTTGGAATTAAAGTGCCGTTTGCTCTTAAAACCTGATTAATATTTTCAATAGAGCGGTGTGCATATACTTCACCAATACCCATGTTTAAATTACACAACAGTCTTTGAGCTTTACCTAAAGAATAACCCACCAGTACCGATGTTTTACCTTCAGTAACATTCTGGCTCCACCAACTGTTAATTTCGTTAAATACTTCTTGCGAGCTACGCCATTTAAAAATAGGTAAACCAAAAGTAGATTCTGTTACAAATACGTCACATTTTATAGGTTCAAATGGTGTACTTATTCCGTCATTATCTAACTTATAATCTCCTGAAATAACCCAAATCTCTCCTTTATACTCTACTCTTACTTGTGCCGAACCAATAATATGTCCGGCCGGGTGCAATGAAAACTTAACTCCGTTAATAGAAAATGTTTGTCCATATTCTACTCCTTCTACATTTATATACATACCCAGTTGGTGCCTAAGCAATGGAATAGAATCTTTATGAGTAATGTATTTCATATTGCCAATTCTCGCATGGTCAGAATGTGCGTGTGTAATTATGGCTTTGTCAACAGGCTTCCAGGGGTCGATATAAATATCGGCTATTGGGCAATAAAGCCCACTTGAGGTAAAGTCAATTAACTGTTGCATAGAGTAGAGGAGTAAAAGTTAAATCAATAATCTTTTTTTATTATTTCCTCAATCTAACAACTGAAATTATATAATGCCAATTTTTTTTACAGAAAAATTACTGAAAATTGAAAAATACACTATTACTATTAGGGCTTGCTGCTTAACCTGTTAAGTAATAATTGCGATTGACAAATTGAATGAAAATGACTATACTAAAATTTTTGAGGAATAGCCAATAGTCTTATCAATCTTATTTTACTTAAGATTATTACGATTTTGTAAAGATTATTTAAACGTTAAATAAGAAATGCATAATGTCGCCATCATGTACTATATAATCTTTACCCTGAACCATTAACTTGCCGGCCTCTCTGCATGCTTTTTCTGAACCTAACGTAACAAAATCATCATACTTAATTACTTCAGCTCTAATAAACCCTTTTTCAAAATCGCTGTGAATAACACCTGCAGCCTGTGGTGCTGTAAACCCTTTGGTAATGGTCCATGCCCTTACTTCTTTTACTCCAGCTGTGAAATAAGTATAAAGGTTTAATAATTTGTATGCTTGTGCTATCAAACGTGCTACACCTGATTCTTGCAAGCCTAAATCATCTAAAAAAGCTTTTCTGTCTTCAAAACTATCAAGTTGTGCAATGTCGGCTTCTATAGCTGCCGATACCATTAAGTATTCAGCATTTTCAGAAGCAATGACCGGTTTAACTTTTTCTACAAACTCGTTTCCGTTTATTACTGAGTTTTCATCAACATTTAAAACATATAAAACCGGCTTTGTAGTTAGTAAATGCAAATCATTAAGCAATGGTTTTTCTTCTTCTGAAATTTGAAAACCTCTGGCGTTGTTTCCTTTTTCTATGTATGCTTTTAGGTTATTAAGCATTTCAAGTTGTCTTACCGACTCTTTGTCGCCATTTTTAGCCGCACGTTGAATTTTTACAATCCCTTTTTCTATTGTTTCCAAATCTTTCAGTTGTAATTCGGTATCAATTATTTCTTTATCTCTTAAAGGGTTCACCGAACCATCAACATGAATAATATTGGGATCATCAAAACAACGCAACACATGTATAATAGCATCGGTATTTCTGATATTCCCTAAAAACTGATTCCCTAAACCTTCTCCTTTGCTTGCACCCTTTACAAGGCCTGCAATATCTACAATTTCTACCGTGGTGGGCACAACCTTTTCAGGCTTTACCAATGCTTCTAATTTTACTAATCTTTCATCAGGAACCGTAATAACACCTACATTGGGTTCAATGGTACAAAACGGAAAGTTGGCAGCTTGCGCCTTTGCATTTGAAAGTGCATTAAAAAGAGTTGATTTTCCTACGTTTGGCAACCCAACTATACCACATTGAAGACCCATTGATTAATTTTTAAGAGGTGCAAAAATAGGCTAAAAACTTTGTTTTTAAAGGCTATTTACCAATAGTAATTGGTAAGGATTAAATTAATGCAGTCTGTTCTAAGGCTTTAGTCCAACATTAATTTAAAAACTGAAAAAATAATAGTATTACTTCCTTTTATTTAGTTCGTCTCTTATGCGGGCAGCCTTCTCGTAGTCTTCATTATCTATTGCTTTTTGCATTAAATCCTGAAGCTCTTTAGCACTCATTTTTGTATAATCTTTTTTGGCAGACGATTCTTCTTCAATTGTAGTAGCAGCATCTTCTTCTTCAATATTTCTTTCTCTTTCAGCATTACCTTCAAGAATAATACCTGCTTGATCCATAATAAACTCGTATGTATATACCGGAACATTAAATCTTACAGCCAATGCAATAGCATCTGAGGTGCGCGAATCAATTTCTACTTTTTTACCATTATGTTCACACACTAATTGCGCAAAAAAAACACCTTCTGCAAGATTATTAATAATTACTTCAACCAGATTAAGTTGAAACTCTTCAAAAATATTTTTAAATAAATCGTGTGTTTGTGGGCGAGATTGTGGCACTTTCTCCATGCCAATAGCTATTGCCTGCGCTTCAAAGCCGCCAATAACTATCGGCAACCTTCTTACACCTTTTTTTTCTACCAACAGTAACGCAAATGAATTGGTGTGCGCAATACTATGCGAAATTTGCGCAATTTCCAGTTCAATCTTCTCCATGGAATAACTTGATTCTTTGCTTCAACAAATAAAAGTAAAACTATTAATTGTTGCTTGCAAAGAATTTTTTGAAGGCTTCGTTCAATTTAGGTACTACTTCAAAAGCATCGCCAACAATACCGTAATCGGCAGCCTTAAAGAATGGCGCTTCAGGATCGATATTAATAACAACTATGGTTTTACTGCTACTTACACCAGCAAGGTGTTGAATAGCACCAGAAATACCTACAGCAATATATAAGTTAGGACGAACGGTTAAACCTGTTTGTCCAACATGTTCGTGGTGAGGTCTCCAGTCAACATCAGAAACAGCGCGAGAGCAAGCCGTAGCAGCCCCAAGTATTTTGGCCATTTCTTCAATCATACCCCAATTTTCAGGGCCTTTTAAACCGCGACCAGCAGATACCACCAATTCAGCTTCAGGCAATGGAATAGAATCGCCACCTTCTTTTTCTACTGAAATAAATTTAATAGCGAAATCTGCATCAGTAACCGAAGAAGTAAAGGTTTCAACAGTAGCAGTTGCATCGCTTTCTTTAACCTGAATTGAATTAGGATTTACAGAAATAATTTTTACAGGGGTATTAATAGTATAGTGTGCAATACCTTTCCCTGAAAATACTGTTTTCTTTACCGAAAAGCCACCATCTAAATTAGGTAATTCAGAAGCACCCGGAACGATACCTGCTTTCAATTTAGCAGATAATCTTGGGCCTACTTCTTTGCCTTTAGAATCGAAAGGTAAAACAATATATTCAGCACCTTCTTTTTGTGCTACTTCAGCAAGTGCTTTAGTGTATGCTTTAGAATCGAATGTATCGAAACGTGCATCGTTTACATGAATAACTTTATTAGCGCCTGCTTTACCTAAAGTAGCCAGTTCAGCAACATCGGCAGTGCCTAATACTACGGCTGTTACTTGTTTTCCGGTTTTAGCGGCTATTTGTGCAGCGTAGTAAGCTGCTTCTTTTGCAGATTTTTTAAATTTTCCTTCTGCTAATGCTCCATATACTAATACTGACATATCTTAAATAACTTTTGCTTCGTTATGTAATGCTTCAACTAATTTATCCACTTCTTCAACTTTAAATAATTTCACTGCTTGCTTAGGAGCAGGCAATTCATATTTAACTACTGAAACTAATTCATCAGTAGCTACAGGTTCAACTACTTGCAAAGGCTTGGTTCTTGCAGCCATAATACCACGCATGTTAGGAATACGTGCTTCAGCCATACCTTTTTGTGCGCTTACCACTAGTGGTAATTTTACTTCTAAAGTTTCAATGGCGCCTTCAATTTCTCTTTTAGCAGTAGCAACACCACCGTTTACATCTAATTTAGCTACCATGCTTACATATGGTAAGTCTAGCAATTCAGAAACCAAGCCACCAATAACATAGCCGTTGTAGTTAATAGTTTCTTTACCGGTGAAAATAATATCGAAGCCTTTGTCTTTTGCATAATTGGCAATTTGAGAAGCAACATAGTAAGGATCGTTTTCAGCACCGTTGATGCGAACAGCATCATCAGCACCTATTGCCAATCCTTTTCTAATAATAGCATCGTTTTCTGCATCACCTACATTAATTAAAGTAACAGTTCCGCCTGCAGCTTCTTTCAATTCAAGGGCGCGCACCAAAGCATACCACTCATCGGTAGGATTCATAATCCAGGTAACATTTGAATTGTTGAATTTGGTGTCGTTGTCGGTGAAAGAAATTTTGGTAGTTGTATCAGGTACTTTACTTACACACACTAAGATTTTCATAATAACTAACTTTGTTTTAAAGCGTGGCAAAAATAACACATAAATTGACAAATGAAAACAGAAAATGTTCGTATTAACCGTTTACTGGAAATGTTGAAAACTTCTGACGATGATTCGTTTTTATTATTTGCTCTGGCACAAGAATACACTAAGCAAAACGATTTTCAACAGGCAAGGCACTATTATACTGAATTACTTTCTAAACATGCCGAATACACTGGTGCATACCTGCATTCAGGAAAATTATATGAACAGGAAGGCGATATAACAAAAGCAATTTCAGAATATGAAAAGGGCATTGAAGTATGCAGGAAGCTAAATGCTATACATGATTTGAATGAGTTGCAAGCTGCCTTGAATGTACTTACTTTATAAACTGAAAAGCCCCATTGCAAATGCAACAGGGCTTTTATTATTTAATTACTTCAAGTTATTAGAAAAGAGTAACTCTTTTACTAATTGAACCACCATCAACATTCATTTTTACAATGTAAATGCCTGAAGAAAGGTTATTTAAAGAAACATTTTTATTGTTACTTCCTGCATTTGCAGCGAAAGTTTCAGCATATACTTCTTTACCTTGAGTATTGAAAATACTTACAGTAACATCAGTAGCTTTTTTCAAATCGAAAGAAACTTCAAAGTTACCGTTATTAGGGTTAGGGAAAATATTTAAGGTAGCTGCATTCATATTTTCAATACCTGTAGCATATTCAACCACAATAGTAGTAGTTTGGGTACATGTACCGTCAAAAGCACTAACTGTATAAATTCCACCAACATTCACGGTAATTTCGGCAGTAGTTGCGCCTGTGCTCCAGGTATAGTTGGTAAATCCTGAAGCAGCAGATAATGTTACCGGTGTGCCTACAGGTAAAATACCTGTTTGGCTGGCAGTAGCAGTTAAAGGGTTGCTGTTGGTGATTGTAAACAAAGCAGGCACTTCTAAGTCGAAGCTTTGCGCCTGACCACCTAAAATTGGCACTTCAGCAGGTAATGTAGCAGTAGCTGTTAATACTACTCTTACAGTATCGGTAGTGGTAGAACCACATGGTGTACCGCAGAAAGTAATTGCACCATACTGAGTAATAGAAGGCGCTAAAGCAGGGTAGTAAGTACAGTTATTTCCGGCAACATCTAATTGGTCGCAAGACCAGTTTAAACCATCAGGAAGATTCACAACATCAGATACTACTACAAAATCAGGAGAAACATCAATTTGTGGTAAGCCTGGTAATGCAATACCTACAGCCAATTCAACAATAGTTTCTAAAGGCACTGAAGCTGGGAAGAAAAATGAAACTTCAGCATCATATACACTACCGCTGGTCATTGCAGGTAAAGTACCCGGGCAAACAGTTGCAATTTCTCCCGCACCTGGAGCACAGCTTCTGTCAGGCGTTCCTTGAGCACAATCGCCTTCGCATAAAGAAGATACCGTTACAGACACTGTTGCATCATCATTACAAAAGCCATTAGAAACCGTAACAGTAAAGGTTTCATTTGCAGTTAAATCATATACAACAGGGTTGGCAACTGTTGCATCGCTAATGTTTGCAGTAGGTGTCCATGCAAATGATGAACCACCGCTAGCCTGTAAAGGCAAAATTTGATTAGGACAAATAGTAAAAGTATTGCCTGCAACAGAAGCCGCTAATTCTTCAATTTCATAAGAAGCTTCCTGGCTGCAACCTAAAGCATCGGTTACAGTTAAGGTATAGCTTCCTGCCGCATCTACTGTAATTGATTCAGAAGTTTCAGTAGTTGACCATTCGTAAGTTGAGAAGCCTGAAGAAGCAGTTAAAGTTGCATCAGTACCTGCTGAACCTGTTGTACACAAGAAATCAAGCGTAGAAGTAACTTCTAAAACAGGAACTGTAGAGATTAAATCAAATGATACAGGAAAGTTTTGCGGCAATGTTGCAGCACCAAAAGGAGATGTTACAGCAAAATCTAAATCGATAGTAGCATTAACAGTTTGGTTACCACCACATGGTGTGCCATAAATATACAAGCATGTATATTGAGAAGCTTCATCACCCGGTTCAGGGTAATATTCTAATACATCAATATAAAAATCTAGTCCGTCAGGTAATCCAGAAACACCTACAAATCTTACGGTATCAACCGGTACGTTTACCGTTCCTACTAAAGGCAAGGTAGTATCTACGCTGGCAGGCATGTAAATGGTAACTACCTGTTCATAATAAGTACCTACTGTTGCATCGGGTAAAGATGCAGGACAAGCAGTTCCAAATGGTGCTGTACACCCGGTAGTTACCGGAGTACAAGGTGAGAAACCTCTTCCGTTAGAGGCATTGGCATACAGCATTCCAATAACTGTAGCCACAAAGAGCATTAATGTTTTTTTCATTGTAATTGTTGGTTTAAATAATTATGGTTTAGTGAATAATTGAAACTTTAGTAACAGCTTTTTGACTTTCAGTTGCCAAATGTAAGAAATAGATTCCTTTAGATAAAGCATTTATTTTCACACTTGCTGTTAAATCGGCTGTAGTAATTAACACGTTTTCGCTGTAAACTTCAGTGCCGTTAACATTGAATAAACTGATTTTCAAATCTTTTCCAATTAATTCTTCTGAATTAATTTTTACATTAAAAAAGCCATTATTAGGGTTAGGCATTATAGTAAATGAAAAATCATTTTTATTCTTTTCAGCAATTGATGTAACGGTTACAGATTTTGTAACAACATCATCTCCACAATCGCTTTGGGCTGTCATGGTAACATCAAAAGTAGTTTCTGAAGTAGCACTGAATACTCTTTGTGCATTTGGGCCGTTTGCGGTTCCGCCATCGCCAAAATCCCATCTGATGCCCAGTGCATTTTGTGAAGTGCTTTCAAAGGTTACTGTGTTTCCTATTACATTGAATGTAAAATCTGCTACGGGAAGTTTAGTTACTAATAATTCGTAATCGGTAGAAAATTCGGTACCATTATTATCTACTACGGTAAGCGAGTAGGTAATATCATCGGTTAAAGTGGCAGTAGGATTTTCTATGGTAGTATCACTTAATCCGGTTGATGGGCTCCAGGTGTAGGTAAAAGGCGCCACGCCAAAACGGATGGCGGGTTGAAGTACAGTAGTGGAACCTTCGCACAAAATACTATCAGCAGCAGCTACGCTAACCACAGGGTAGGGGCAGGGGTCGCCCGGCTCTATAACCTGAAGCATATAAGAAAAAATATCAGCAAAGCCACCGGCCCCAAAACCTTCAGCATCAGCAGAGTTTATTTGTATTACGGTATCTAAAAACAATGGCACACTTACTGATACGGTGAATATAAGCCCCAATTCATAATTGCCTCTTGGGTCAGTGGTGGTGCCCGTTAATCTTATACAGCCGTTTTGCCCTGAAGTATAATAGCAAGTAGGCTCGTTACATTCATAATCTAAGCCAGTTGGTAAATTCAGAATAGAATCTATTCTTATCCAGTTTACGGTAATAGTAATAGGGAACGGTGTTGTAATGCCAAAATCGCTTGGATTTACGGTAGTAAAGTTTTTAAATTGAATAACCGTATCGTAAGGTTGGTTTTGTACAATGCATGGCAACAAACTATCGGGCGGAAATAAGCCGGGTTGTGTAACCGATGGGTCAGGGGTGCATTGTGCAAAAGCTGTAATACTGCTATAAACAGTAATAAGAATTAAAATTAGTTTCTTCATTTTTTGTTGTTTATTTATTGAATAGATATGCGATGATACTGTACACTGTTTTCAGAAGAAACCTTAATTAAATAAATTCCTTTTTGAAGGTTAGGCACATTAATATTAGCTGAAAAATTGGTGTTATTGTTATTGAATTCATTAGCAAAAACTTCTTTTCCGGCTATACTGTAAACAGCTACATTTACATTTTCACCTGTAAAGTTTCCGGCTATAGCAAAAACACCATTTGAAGGATTAGGATACACCTTTAAATTATTTGCACTGTAAGCATTGTTAATACCCACACACACATCAACCTCTACATCTTTACTTACTACTGCCGAGTCGCCATTGCTATCAAATACCTTTAAGGTTAGGGTAGTAGTACCGGCATTGGCAATAGTTACATTGCTGGTGGCAGCAGTTGGTGCATCAAATAAGTTAGCTGGCGACCATTCATAGGTATATGGTGCCACTCCCGAACCGGTAACATCTGCATCAACGGTAAAACTTTCACCTTCGCATGGCGTAGTATTTGAAATAGTAAAATCTGCCTCGACAGGGCTTGGTGCAGGGGCACATGCAATAAGGTTGGTAGCACTGGCAGTGGTATCTAACACAGGGCAAGATGCGCCCGGATCTATAACTCTTAAATAATACTTAAAATTAACACCCGATGGCTGGCCAGAAAGCTGTTCTACTTGTTGCACCAATGCTTCTGCTTCATCTTGTAATACTATTACGCCAAATATTGGGGCATTTACTTCTACAGTAATATATATTTTAACTCTGTATTGCCCTACATTGTCGTTGGTAGTGCCAAATATATTTATACAACCGGTTTCTGCAGCAAGGTAAGTGTTGTTAGCGTTGTTTGCACTCCATTCTATATTGCAGGGTAAATTGGTAATACTGTCTATTCTTAAATAATTAATTTGTGCTGTACCTGCCTGCGTATTAAACTGGTTAAAGTTTTCAATGTAAATAACTTCATTGTAGGGAATTCCCTTTTCAATACAGGCAAGGTTTTCAGTAGGTGGCGTTACCCCGGGCATTCCTGTAGCGGTTTGTGGTGTACATTGCGAATAAGCTGAATTAATTTGCAGAAAAGAAAATAAAATACCTGCAAGTAAGGCAAATTGATTTTTCATAAGTAATTGGTTTTCGGTAGTTAGTAATTAGTAAAGCCTAAAATTATTTTATTTTAACTGAAAGGTTGGCTTTTTTTCTGAATATTTTACAAACAATTATGCTGTTAGTGGTATAGCGGGGAATAATAAATTTATTCTTGATTAATAATTATTGGTTTTTGCTAACGCTTTATGCAGATTGGGCAGCATCAATGGCAAGTGCCAGCAAGTTTCTCGATGCCATTTCTTTATTGAGGAATGGATTCGGAAGTTTTAATTGGGAATTACAAATTTCTTTTTAGCTATGGTTCGGGATGAACTGCGAAATATACTGAACAGCGAGATGCCTCACCCCATTGAAATGTATACTAGCTTACAACAGCTTTCCTTACCCCTCTCCAATGCTGACATTACCCCAAAAATCAGAAGAAATATTTATATCCATTAGTAATAGCAACGGCTACAACAGAAGTAAGAATATGGGCTGCTTTATTGCTTTGAGCGATAAGGATATTTTTAAATCTTTTGAATACTGAGGTTTCCTTCCTTTGGTTAGGCGGCAATTCAATTTTGTAACCTGCGCTAAGCTGAATAGCATAGCTGAGGCAACTGAGGATTACAGCCTTTTCTAATCTGTTCTTTTCGGGCAGCTTTGCAGTATAGGTTTCCCATTTCAAAGTGGACTTTAGATCTTTGAATGTTTCTTCAATGTGCATGCGTTGGCTGTATAGATTCAATGTATCGTCATAGTTATCTAAACTGGTATGAAGGTAAAAGCCAACTATATGTCCATCTTCGTGTTCTTGCTTCTTCACCACCACATTAGTTGCGGGAATACTGTTTTTCTTCCCTAATACATCTAATGCATGTAATCCTTGATTGAACAAGCTGAGTTGAACAAACTGCTCACCACTTTTTGTTTTGCACAAATAGTTTTCATTCAGACGCACAACAAAATCCCAATTGATAGATTGAAGCACTTCAATTAGTTCTTTGCCTTGAAAACCTCTGTCTGCAATGATTACATATTTGTAACCTTTGGGCAGTAGCGATTCTAATTCCTTAATAACCCCTAATACTCTTTCCCAGTAATTGTAGGATACATTTACATCCTTCCACGTTTTTAGATAAAGCGGTATGCTTCTGCCGAAAAAACTAATGCTTACTGCTAAAATCCATACATCCTCTTTTAATGTAGTTGCATCAAAAAGCAGGGTGATATATTTTCTGCTGCGTATTTTAAAACCCGGAAGCGAGAAGATAAGCTGAATGTAGCAACTCCAAAATGCCTTGTCTATGGTTAATGAATCAAGAAAGTAGATGAATCGCTTGAGTTTCTTTTTGATGGTGGTTTCACCTTCTAAATTCTTTGAAATATCTCTAAGCGCAAAGCTGTCATTGTAAAACAAGGCTGTAATTACATCTACAAAATTTTTCTGTTGTGGTTTTGAATAGTCGCTGAAAAATTTTGAAACCAGTTGAAGAACTAACTCGTAGTACGTGTTTTTCATTACGCAAAAATCTCAATAACTACAATCATTTCATAATGTTTTGTTGATTTTTTTTGGGGTAATGTCAGCTCTCCAATGGGAGAGGGGCAACCCTGCAAGCCATTAGCAAGCACTACAGAAAATGGGGTGAGGCTTTTAAACTATTGAAGCGGAAGTTTTAATTGGGAATTACAAATTCCTTTTTATCTGTGGTTCGGGATGCCTTGCGGAATGTAATTAACAGCGAAAACGTCCAACGGGGGATTGTACTTAATGTGATATCTCTAAATAGACATCAATTAGTATTGATGATACAACTGGCTTACCTTCAATTATACTTGGAGTCCATTTTGGAGCTTTCAATAATACTTCTTGTATTGGTTGCTCAAAACAATAGTTATTGGAATATAATATCTTAATCCTAGACAAGCTTCCATCTTCTTCTACTATCGGGAATAATCCCACATCTACAATAGTTTTTGGGGCAATGCAATGTTTCGGAAGTACAAGTGAGTCTTTAATATATTCTAAAATATTTTTTCCATTATGTAAAAAATATGGAGAAGTTTTTAGTGGGTAGTAAGCAGTATCATTTCCATTTATACCATAACAGTTAGATTGTAATAATTTTCCGTAGTTATAAATTTCAACTCTCCTTAAAGCTCCATTTGGATAAAAGGTGTTAATCGTATCATGGAGTACTCCATTTTTATAATTAAATACAAAAAATAAATTGCCGTTTTCATGCCAGTATTTGTATTTATCATCTATTACTCCATTAGAAAAATACTTTTTAGACTTAATTTTTCCGTCTTCATAGTATTTAATTTCATAGCCATTAATTGTATCGTTTATATATTCAGTCTCTTGCTTTAAAGCACCATTTTTGTAATACGATTTAAACTTTCCATTTCTAATAAAAGGATTTATCCTACTATAAGTGCCCGTCATCTCTAACTTATTAGAAGGGTAGTGATAATAGTTAATTGTGTAGATTTTGTTTTCTTTATCTTTTATTATCTCTCTGTATGAAACAGCGTTTTCTGTTTTTCTTGTAAAAACATCAAATTTATCAAAGTAAGTAATCTTAGCTTTTTGAGCATATAAATATTGAAAGAATATAATTACAATTATTGAAAAAATTAACCTCATAAAATAGTTTTTCCTAATTCTCTAATTACCCATTTGTCTCACATCTCATATCTCACGTCTCCCATCTAATCCCTCCAAAATCTTCACCGCAGCTTCAGCTATCACCGTGCCAGGGCCAAATACAAAAGCAACCCCTGCATCATAAAGGTATGGGTAGTCTTGTTGCGGAATAACGCCACCGGCTATTACTATAATATCTTCTCTGCCTATGGCTTTTAGTTCGGCAATGGCTTGTGGCACCAGCGTTTTATGTCCTGCCGCTAAAGAAGAAATGCCCAGTATATGCACATCGTTTTCGGCTGCTTGCTTGGCAGCTTCTTTGGGTGTTTGAAACAGCGGTCCCAAATCTACATCGAAGCCCAAATCGGCAAAGCTGGTGGCAATCACTTTTGCCCCACGGTCGTGCCCGTCTTGCCCCAGTTTGGCAATCAGTATGCGAGGTCTGCGCCCGTGCTTTTCAGCAAAAGCATCAGAAAGCTCGCGGGCTTTCAAAAAGGTTTCGTTCTGCATAATGGCTTTTGAATATACTCCAGAAATACTGCGGGTAGTGGCTTTATACCTGCCAAATACTTTTTCCATCGACAAAGAAATTTCGCCTAAAGTAGCACGGTGTCGGGCAGCATCTATGGCAAGTGCCAGCAAGTTTCCTTTACCACTTTCGGCACATTGGGTAATGGCTTGCAAACATTTTTCAACGGCTTCGTTATTTCTTTCGGCTTTAATTTTATTCAGGCGGGCAATCTGGCTGTTGCGCACTGCGGTATTGTCAACATCTAAAATTTCAAGGGGTGTTTCATCTTCGGCCTTAAAAGCATTAACGCCCACAATAATTTCCTGCATACTATCAATGCGTGCCTGCTTTTTGGCAGCCGCCTCTTCAATGCGCATTTTGGGTATGCCCGTTTCAATGGCTTTTGCCATGCCGCCCAACTGTTCAATTTCTTCTATCAGCGCCCATGCTTTTTGCGCCAGTTGGTCGGTAAGGTATTCTACATAATAACTGCCTGCCCAAGGGTCAATAGCTTTGGTAACTGCTGTTTCTTGCTGAATATAAATTTGTGTATCGCGGGCAATTTTTGCACTGAAATCGGTAGGCAATGCAATGGCTTCATCCAGCGCATTGGTATGCAGCGATTGGGTGCCGCCCAGCACAGCCGCCATCGCTTCAATGCAGGTGCGCGCAATATTATTGTAAGGGTCTTGTTCGGTAAGGCTATAGCCCGAAGTTTGGCAATGGGTGCGCAATGCCATGCTCTTTTCCTTCTTCGGGTTAAACTGCTTCACGATTTTTGCCCACAACATTCGGGCAGCACGCATCTTGGCAATTTCCATAAAATGATTCATGCCAATACCCCAGAAAAACGACAAGCGAGGCGCAAAATCATCAATATCCAGTCCGGCTTTTATGCCCGTGCGAATATATTCCAGACCATCGGCCAAAGTATAAGCCAGCTCTATATCAGCCGTAGCACCTGCCTCGTGCATGTGGTAGCCGCTGATGCTAATGCTGTTAAACTTGGGCATATTGCGGCTGGTATATTCAAAAATATCGGCAATAATTTTCATGCTGGGCGCAGGCGGGTAGATGTAAGTATTGCGCACCATAAATTCTTTTAAAATATCATTCTGAATAGTGCCTTGCAACTGTTCGGGTGCAACGCCTTGTTCTTCCGCAGCCACAATAAAAAAAGCTAATACAGGAATCACTGCCCCGTTCATGGTCATCGAAACGCTCATGTCACTCAGTGGAATCTGGTCGAACAAAATTTTCATGTCTTCTACTGAATCAATCGCCACGCCTGCTTTGCCCACATCGCCTACCACACGCTCGTGGTCGCTGTCATAACCTCTGTGCGTTGCCAAATCAAAAGCCACCGACAAGCCCTTTTGTCCGCCTGCCAGATTTCTTCTGTAAAACGCATTGCTTTCTTCGGCAGTAGAAAAACCTGCATACTGTCTTATCGTCCACGGGCGAATGGCATACATGCTGGCATAAGGCCCGCGCAAAAAAGGCGCAATACTCGCACCAAAGCTCAGGTGCTTCAGTTCTTTAATATCTGCTGCTGAAAAAGACGATGGAACAGGAATACCTTCGGGAGTATTCCAGATTTCAGATTTCAGATTTATGATTTCAGATTTATCAGACATTTACTTACAAATAGTGTTTGAGCAAAAGTAAGAAATGTAATGGTTATAAAGGTTTGAGAATTATTCTATCAACAAAGTGCAACAAGGGCTTTCAAGATTTCTAAATTTCGTTACTTTTGCACCGGGCAAGACTCATACAACCAGCTCCTGCTGAATCCCCCAGGCTGGGAACGGAGCAAGGGTAGGCGGTCGTAGCGGTGTGATATGAGTATCTTGCCCACCTTTTTTTCTGAAGTTATCAGTTCACAGTGGTCAGTTTTCAGTTTTACTTGTCTAAACAATATGTTCACCACTCCCTTTAATATTCACCTTTCAAAACATATTCAATCATGAAATTTTTTATCGATACTGCCAATCTCGACCAGATTAAAGAAGCACAGGCTTTAGGTATTTTAGATGGCGTTACTACCAACCCCTCGTTAATGGCAAAAGAAGGCATTAAAGGGCAAGACAATGTTTTTCGCCACTACAAAGCAATTTGTGATATTGTGCAAGGCGATGTTAGTGCCGAAGTAATTGCTACCGATTATGCAGGCATTATTAAAGAAGGCGAAATTTTAGCTGAAATAGATGAAAATATTGTGGTGAAAGTGCCCATGATTCCTGAAGGAATTAAAGCAATTAGATATTTTTCTGATAAAGGCATCAGAACCAATTGCACGTTGGTGTTTTCTGCGGGTCAAGCCATTTTAGCCGCTAAAGCAGGTGCAACATATTTATCGCCTTTTATCGGCAGAATAGACGATATGAACTGGGACGGCATGGAGCTAATTCAGCAAATTGTACATATCTATTCTATGTATGGTTATGAAACCGAAGTATTAGCGGCTTCTATTCGCAACCCTTTGCATATTGTTAAATGTGCTGAGTTAGGTGCCGATGTAGTTACTTGTCCGCTTTCGGCCATTACCGGTTTGTTTAAACACCCGCTTACCGATATTGGTTTAAAGACATTTTTAGACGACCATAAAAAGCTAAATGGTTAGTTTGGAGTTTAGAATTTAGAGTTAAGAAAATAGATTGTAGTGCCGTTGGTTAAACGCCAGCGGCAATTCTTTATAATAGAGTTTATAGTATTGCCGTCTGCTTTAGCTGACGGACATAGTTTAAAACAAAATGGAAATAGTTAGAATTTTGAATTTTGAGCTTAGAATTTTTTTAGGTTTTATTTTATTGCTGAATATTGTTGCCTGCAACCAACCTCAAGCCACAAAAAAAACTTATACCATTGAAGGTAATACACAAGGCACCACCTATAAAGTATCCTACATTGCCGATAAAGAAATGGTAAGCAAAACTGCTGTCGATTCTTTGTTGGTGGCTTTTTCTAATTCACTTTCTACTTATATCGATAGCTCTTTAATTTCTACTATAAACAAAACCACCATTGCCGATTCGTTTTTGCCAATAGATAAATTCTTTTATGATGTTTTTACAATTTCTTCGGAAGTAAATAAAAAGAGCGAAGGTGTTTTCGACCCCAGCGTAATGCCCTTAGTGCATTTTTGGGGCTTTGGTGTTAGAAAGAATTTAGAGAGAGATACTACCCAATTAGATTCGTTAAGGCAATTAGTGGGTCTGCAAAATTTCAGCATAAAAAATGAGAACGAAAACTATTGGCTAAGCAAGAAAAACAAATATGCACAACTCGATTTTAATGCCGTGGCACAAGGCTATTCGGTAGATGTTTTAGCTGAATTCCTGGAAGCCAACGGTATAAAAAATTATATGGCCGAAATAGGTGGCGAAGTACGCTGCAAGGGTAAAAATGCCCGCGATACTTTTTGGAATATTGGCATTGATTTACCCGTTGCTTCTGATGCAGAAGACAGAAAACTAAAAGCAACGGTGGCACTCAATAATCAAGCACTCGCTACCTCTGGCAATTACAGAAAATATCTCGACCAGCAGGGTCAAAAATATGGGCACACCATTAATCCATTAACCGGTTATCCTGAAGTAAATACCACGCTAAGTGCTTCGGTAATTACCAAAAGTGGTGGTTATGCCGATGCTTATGCTACGGCCTTTATGGTAATGGGCTGGGAAAAAGCTTTAAAAATGGCTGAAGCTGAAGCTGATATGGAAGCCTATTTTATTTATAGCGATGCAGCAGGAAAAATGTTCACGGTAAGTACTTCGGGGTTAAAAGATGCTTTGAAGGAATTAGAGTAACTACTCTTTCTTTTCTTCTTCAGTCAGCAATTCAAATAGGGTAGTATCTACTTGTTTTATAATTCCACTTTTTACAGTTCTCACATGCGAGGCATAAGTAACCCAGCCGGTTAGCAACTCTACAATATGCTTAGAATAATCTTCTACTTCCATTAAAGGAATTTCGCTTTCTTTAGGTATGCGGGCAGCACCTTCGGCTTTCAGTTTTTCAACAAATTCTTTAGCATATTTTTTTGAATCTTCTTCGGTAATTTTCATGGTGCCTTCAATAGTGCAGCTCATTCCAGGAAAATCTAAATTGGTCATTTTAAAAAGCAACTGCGCTTTTACCGGGTCTCCGGTAAGCGGGTTGGGAAGTATTATGGGTTCTTCTATTAATTCATTTAATTCATAACTGCTGCCATAAGGAAAATGATACAACTTGATATCTTTTGAAAAAGAGGCCTCAATCGCTTCGTCTGAAGAAAATACTTGTTTCAATACATTGTAAATGTCTTTACCAACGGTATCAATACCATGCTCTTCTTTCATTTTTTCCATGCCTTTGGCTAAGAAATCCTGCATTTCGGTATAGTTAAGCATTTTATGATACACACCAATATCGTTTATGCTGTAAATGGTTTTAAAACCATTGGTTATTTCTGCCAATCGCTTGGCAACTTCTTCTTCCGATTCTGAAACAAGGGTTTCTTTAAAAAACCATTCAATAGTGTAAAAAGTATCTATTTCATCTAAAACTTTTATTTGTACGTCAGATGTAGCAATTGTTTTAAAAACCAGAATATCGTTTACATATTTTTCTCGTGTAGTTGTTTTTTTAAGGTTTTTTATATCGCCCTTTTTCCAGTAAGGGACCACTTCGGCACTGGTTTCAGTAATAAAATTTTGGCTGAAAGTATTCAGGCTAAATAATAGAAAAATTATACTATACAAAGGTTTCATCAATATCAATTAGGTGGCAAATATAAATGCATCATCTTTAAAAGCCTTAAACTCTAAAGCATTTCCGCTGGGGTCTAAGAAAAACATGGTAGCTTGTTCGCCCACTTCGCCTTTAAACCTTATGTATGGTTCAATAATAAACTGTATGCCTGCATCGGTAAGCCTTTTAGCTAATGCTTCCCAATCTTCCATAGTAAGAATAACGCCATGATGTTTTACAGGTACATTTTTGCCATCTACTTCATTTTTCAAAGCAGTATTGCATTCTTCGGGTTTAAGGTGTGCCGAAAGCTGGTGTCCGAAAAAATCAAAATCAATCCATTTGGCATCAGTTCTGCCAATTTTACAGCCCAAAAGTTCTGTGTAAAATTTTCGGGTTTCTTCTAAGTCAATAACAGGAAAAGCGAGGTGAAAGGGCCGAATAGTATTCATGTATATTTCGTGATTGTTTCGTTAAAACTAAAAGATTTTTTCGGTAACATATTCTGTATTTTTGCCCAATGCTGAAAAAATTACTTTATATAATTATTCAGGTATTCTTGCTGAATACTTTTGCTGTTGCGCAAGGCACTTATATTCCTTTAAACAGCGATGCTTATCATTTAATTGACAGGTTAGAAATTGAGTATGGAAAAGTGTTGCCTCAATTTGCTACCAATATGAAGCCTTATAATAGACAACATGTTGCTGCTTTTCTTTCTGAAATACCTAAGCAAAACATTACAAGTAAAGGCAAGCGCTTCGATTTTAACCATCAGTATTTGCTTAATGAAACCTCTGAATGGGTTGAAGATACTACCATAGTTAGCAAAAAGCGTGTTTGGATTTTTTATCCTGAACCGGCATCTATGTTTATGGTGAATAAAGAAAACTTTGTTTTAAAGGTTAATCCGGTACTACAAGTGCAGTTTGGCAAAGAAACCAACGAAAGCAGTCTTCAGTTTTTTAATACGCGCGGGCTGGAATTACGTGGGCATATAGCCAAGCGTTTAGGCTACTACACTTATGTTACTACAACCTTGTCAAGGTTTCCTTCTCATGTTCAAGATAGAATTAGAACCGAGCAAGCTATTCCGGGCGAGGGCTACTGGAAAGAATATCGGGTTACAGGGCAAGACTATTTTACAGCAAGAGGATATATTACTTTCAGTGCCATAAAAGACCATGTTAATTTTCAGTTTGGGCACGATAAAAATTTTATCGGCAACGGTCATAGGTCTATGATACTTTCAGATTTTGCCAACAACAATCTATTTCTGAAAATACAAACCAAAGTTTGGCGCATTACCTATACCAATTTGTTTAAAGAACTTACCGTACAATATAATCGTGGTGCCGACCGATTGTTAGATAAAAAATATGCAGCCTTTCACCATTTGAATATTCATGTTACTAAGTGGTTAGATATTGGCTTGTATGAAGCCGTTGTTTTCAGAAGAAATAACCATTTTGAATTGCAATATTTAAACCCGCTAATTTTTTATCGTGCTATTGAGCAAGCATTGGGCAGCCCCGATAATATGTTGTTGGGTATAGATTTTAAAGCCAATATGCTTAGGCATGTTTCTTTGTATGGGCAGTTTGTTTTAGACGAGTTTAATTCTAAAAATATTGTTGCCCGAAATGGCTGGTGGGCCAATAAGTTTGCCGGGCAAATTGGTTTAAAATACATTAATGCCTTTGGGGTGCAGCATTTAGATTTGCAAGGCGAGTTTAATGTAGCGCGCCCATATACTTATGCTCATAACAGCTCTAACAGCAATTTTACTCACTATAACCAGCCTTTGGCTCACCCCTTGGGTGCCAATTTTTATGAAGCCATTGGTATTTTGCGTTACCAGATAATTAAACCACTTACTGTTACCGGAAGAATTATTTATGCAATAAAAGGCGCAGATACTACAGGTACTAATTTCGGAGGCAATGTATTTATTCCTTCAGTTAATCCGGTAAATGCAGGATTGAATGTGTATCAGGAATTTGGCAATACCATTACACAAGGTGTAAAACAAAATATTTTTATTCTGAATGCTATTGCCACCTACCAGATTAAGCATAACTTATATGCCGATATGAATGTGATGCTGAGAAGTGTTGCAAGCCCCTATGATAAGTTCGATAAAAATGCTTTGTTGCTAAACGTTGGCGTTAGATGGAATATTCCTTTCAGAACTTTTGAGTTTTAGGTAGCCATTAATTCATCTAAAGCCGGTTTAAGCATTCTTTTCTTTTTTTCATCTGCTTCCAATTCGCTCAAATTGTGTGAGAAGAAAAATACAATACCATCAATTTTTATGGCTTTATAGCCGCTAACTGTATCAATATTCAATCCTTGCAGCACTCTGCTGCCACCAAAAATGATAAGCTTTTTAAAGGGAATAGTATTTTTTAACTGCTGAAACGGAACAGGATTGTCTTTTGTACAAACAATTACGGGTGTATTATCATAACTCTTTTTCAGGTAATTAAGTATCCTTTCCAACTGAGCATGTTCATTTTCAGACAATTCAGCTTTTTCAGGTTGTACACATAATATTGCTAAATCATTATCATCAGACATGTTGATGTTTTTAATGAATTTAATAGGCTTATCGTCTTGAATATCAAATATTTGAGAGTTTTCAAATAGTTTTTTAATTCCGTAAATTTCCACAGTATCCATATTCAAAATCTAATTTTTAAGGCAGAAATGAAGCGCCATAAGCGAAGTTATCATTATTTTTAGAACCTGAACTTGTAATGTAATTGTAAATATTTTATCATGTCTTATAATATAAAAGTAGAGCGAGTAGAAGAATCGGGTATTTCAAAAATTGATTTTAATAATATTCAGTTTGGTAAGAATTTTTCAGACCATATGTTTATTGCAGATTATTACGATGGTGAATGGAGAGATGCCCGTATTGTACCTTTCAGTAATATTTCTATACATCCTGCCACATTTGCCCTGCATTATGGCCAGGCCATTTTTGAAGGGCTGAAGGCTTATCGTAACCCGGAAGGTGAAATTCAGGTTTTCAGACCTGAAAAAAACTGGGAGCGATTAAATAAGTCTGCTTTCAGAATGTGCATGGCTGAAGTGCCTCAGGAATTATTTATGAAAGCACTTGATTTATTAATTGGTATTGATAAAGAATGGGTGCCAAAAATTGAAGGGGGTTCATTATATATTCGTCCTTTTATGTTTGCAACTGATGAAAGCGTGGGTATTAAACCCGGTGACAGATTTAAATTCATGATTTTTTCTTGTCCGGTTGCTACCTATTACAGCGCACCCGTGAAAGTTTTAATTACTGATAAGTATGTGCGTGCTGTTAAAGGTGGGGTAGGAGCTGCCAAAGCAGCAGGTAATTATGCCGCAACCATGTATCCCGTGAAGTTAGCACGTGAAGAAGGTTATGACCAGATTTTATGGACTGACCCATTTGAATTTCGCTGGGTGCAGGAAATAGGTACTATGAATGTATTTTTTCAATTTGGTGATAAAACCATAGCTACCCCAACTTTAGAAGATGGAACCATATTAGATGGTGTAACCAGAAGCAGTCTTATTGACCTGCTTAAAATGAAAGGTTACAAAGTTGAGGAGCGCAGAATTAGTATTGATGAAATTTTTGAACATCACGCTAATGGCACTTTAAAAGACGCTTTTGGTGCCGGAACAGCCGCCACTGTTGCCCCAATAGCAGTTTTAGGAAACAGGGGCAAACAATATGAGATTGCTGATAGCCCTGAAAGACTTTGTTATGAACTAAAGAAAGACCTGGAAGATATTAGATATGGTCGTGTTGCAGATACTTTCAACTGGATGCACAAAATTGAAGAGCCGGTTTTAGTATAGCTTATGCTACTCATAATGTTTGTTAATAACACTGTTATTTAAACTAAATGGCAATTTACTTAGTTAATTGTGTCTATTTTTGATACAATTCGCACAAATGGCAAAATGTTTAACACTACCACAAATTTCATCTAAATCGTTTTCCTGCGAAAACATTGCTGCAAGCGGTTTCAGCTTTAAAATTTTTAATGCAATTGATTCTGTGCCTGCTTTGGCAATTGAAGAACTTGGCTGTTCAAAATCATTTTTCTTTTCACCTTCTTATTGGAAAAGTTATGAGCAGGCATTTTCAAATAAAATTCAGTTTAGATATATCGTAATTTTTCATTTAGGCGAGGCAGTAGCTTTTGCGCCTTTTCAAATAATAAAGTTTAGTGGTAATAATGTTTCAAATGCCAATGCAGAAGATAATTTGTTTCAGAAAATTAAAACGGCCTTTGTAAAAAACATAGTTAACCTGGTTTCAATAAAACTCTTAGTATCTGGAAATACATTTCTTACCGGAGAATTATCACTTTTTATAAAAAAAGGCTTTTTACTGAATGATAAATTAGCTGGTGCTTATTACACAAGTATTGAAAACTTAATGAATCAAGAGCAGCTTAAAGGCATTTTAATTAAAGACTTTTATGCCGAAACAGCTAATTCATTGAATATTTTAGAACAAAATGGTTTTTTAAAATTTCAGGTAAATCCTAATATGGAAATGAATATTCCATCTGAATGGAATACTGTTAAAGACTATGAAAATGCGTTAAGTTCAAAGTATAGAGTAAGGTTTCATAAAGCTTTACAAAGAGCTGATGACTTAACATTCCGCGAATTAACCATTAACGATACTGAAACATACGAACCAATTTTAAACGATTTGTTACAGGAGGTATTAAAAAACAGCGATTTCAAGTTGTTTAATCCTGACATTGCTTACATGAAGTCGTTACAAGTTCATTTTCCTGATACTTTCAGGCTAAATGGTATTTTCAAAAATGATGAGTTAATTGGTTTTTATTCCACATACTTAGATAATCAACAACTTGTAGCATGCTTTGTAGGAATGAATAAAAAATTCTTAAAGCAGCATGACTTGTACCTGAATATTTTATTCAAGTTGGTAGAGCAGGCTATATTACTTAAAAGTACTTCTTTAATTTTTGGTAGAACAGCTATGGAAATTAAAAGTGCTGTTGGGGCTATGCCAAAAGAAATGTATCTATTTGTAAAACATGCTTGTCCGGTTAGAAATTTTTTAGTGCATAAAGCAGTAAAAACTTTATCTAAAAATCCTGAATGGACTTTAAGAGAACCATTTAAACGGAAATAGGGCAATTAGTTTGTAATTATATTTTTAGGCCTTTCAGTTTTCTCAAATGGAAACGATGGTGTTTTCCAAGGGCTTACTTTTCTTCCGGAAAACAAATAATGTAAACCAATATTTAACCCGCCTCTGAAATTTTTTGAACCTTGATAAGAGTCATCATTTTTACTAATGAAATCTCTTACAGCGTCAGAGTTTATATCAGACAAACCGACATAATTTAACATACCAAGACTGATGTAAAAGTTTTTCATGAAAAATACATCAATTCCTGCACCAATTGCAAACCCACCATCAAATGTTCTGAATTTTTCTGAGGCAGAAAGATTATCTACTTTTTCAATATCGTTTAACAATACTACCTCTTTGGCTTTTAACAACATGCCAAATTGCGGGCCGGCTAAAACATAAGCTTTCACATTTTCTTTGTTTTTGCTGGTGTATTTAAACAACACAGGAATGGCAAAGTATCTTAAATCTATTCTTCTAACAGCATTTAAAGGTCCTGCGGCAGGCGTAAAGTTGTCTTCATAATTTTGCCCGGTTTTTTCATATAGCAATTCAGCCTGAAAGCCGTAATTATTATTAAAATTATACCCCACTACACCACCGAAATTATAGCCAAATTTTAATTTGTATGCCAACTCAGATTTTGCTATGTCCGGATAATCTTCTAAAGTTCTTGCATTGTTTTGATTCAATATCCATGCTGAAGAAATGCCGGTTTTAAAACCAACATGAAGCCCTTTTTGAGCGTGTAAAGAATTTGTTACAAGTATGAAACCCAAAAAGAATACTTTTGTAAGCAGATTCATATTTTTTCCATTACAATACAAAATTGAAAGTAATTTATTTAATTACCCATTTTCACTTGTGAAATCTTTAAATAATTTTAAACACGTTCTTCCTTACATAAAATACTACTTTGCGTCTGCAACTAAGTACGATGTGCATTCGCCTTTTGTTTACGATTTCATTACCAAAGTTTTAGAAGATAATACCATATACCCTGAATACCAATCTCTGAATAAATTGTGCAATGAATTAAGTAAAAATAGAACCTTGCTTAACATGGAAGATTATGGTGCAGGTTCTTTATATGGTTTCGAAAAACAAAAAACTATTGCCGATATACTGAATAACACAGCTTATGCCGGGAAGTATGGCAGGTTACTTTTCAGAATGGTAAATTTCTATAAGCCTGAAAATATTTTAGAACTTGGAACCGGCTTAGGTATTGCTACTGCCTACATGGCCTTAGCAAATAAAAATGCCCATATAAAAACTATCGAAGGAAGCGAAGCTATTGCAGCAATAGCACTTGAAAATTTTAAAACCCTAAAGTTTGAAACGATAGAAATTATAAATGAAAAATTTGACAACATATTAACCAAAACCTTAAGTAACTTTCAAAAAGTTGATTTGGTTTTTGTAGATGGAAATCACCAGTATAATAGCACTATAAATTACTTTAACTCAGTTTTACCTTATTGCAGTAATAATTCCATTGTTGTTTTTGATGATATAAGATGGAGTAATGATATGTTTAAAGCCTGGAATAAAATAATTGAAAACGAGGCGGTTACTTTGTCGTTAGATTTATATAAAACGGGAATGGTTTTTTTCAGAAAAGAAAATAAAGTAAAACAGCATTTTGTTTTAAGGTTTTAATTCAACCGAAAACAGGTGTAACAAAATCGGGCTTTTTTAAAGATATTTGTATCCCCTATAGAAATTGAGACTTTGAAAAGATTTGGATATTTTTTGTTGTTACTTTGTTACGTTGTTTCGGTAGAGGCTCAGAACTATCTTAAAAAAAACGAGTATTTCCATACACTGGTTAACGGTTTAAAAGTTATCCTCATTGAAGATACATCTGCACAAAATATTTCTATTCAACTTAGTATTAATGCTGGCACTTCTTACGAGTCACAATCTGTTGCAGGCGGAAGTGCTTTTATTGCCGCCAAAGCAGCACGTTTTTTCACTAATTATAATACTGAATGCATTTTAACCAACGATTATACAGGCTATTATACCACAACAAATGCCATAAATAATCTTAATGAAATTTTTGAAGCACACTTGGCAGCATTTACCGAAACTATTGATAGCAACAGTAATAATATAAACACAGGGTATATTCAATACAATACTTCATTTACTTCCTGTACTGCAAATAAAGGCTGCGAAAATGCAGTTAAAATAATTTATACAAATAACGAAAACCGATTGGGTGAACCTGCTACTGATTTTCCTGATGACACAGCGTTTTATGTGAATGTTGCAAAATTTAAAAGTTCATTTTACTGTCCCCAAAATGCTTTTATGGTAGTAAACGGAAATTTTAAAAAAGCTGAAGTATATAAAATTATTCAAAATGTATTACTCGATTGGAAAGATTGTACTTACAGCCCGTTTAGAACTTTTCCTGTTCAAAATATTAAAACTACCGATTACAATGTTCAACTTACTACCGGTGATGAAAGCACAATATCCAATCTGAACATCTATCAGCCCGGACCGGTAGTTTATAAAAACAAAAGAGAAGTTTTAGCGGGTTTACTTTTCGCCAATATCATAAACAGCCATCAATCGAATGTTCGCAGTTATTTAGCCGATACTTTTAAACTGAATAATGTTCGCTGCGATTTTAATTTAAGAAGGTTTATTTCTTTATTCAGTTTAAAATATGAAGTTGATTCAAATAATATTGGTTTTCTGAAGAATTACAGAAATCAAAATTTCTTAGAGCATAAAAACCTGTATGAAAAAGATTTAATTGAAAGCAAGAATTTGCTTATTGAAAAGCTAACGGCTGCAAACAATACTAAGAATTATATCAACACACTTACTCTTTTCAATGCCACCATTTCATTAGATTACTATGGTAAAATTAAAGACACTATTAACAGTATTACCGCTAACGATATTGTAGAATTTGCCCAAAAATATATTCTGAATAACAAGTTTGTGGCTGTTTTAAACAACCCACAGTTTATTGGCGAAATTGATTCAGTTTTTACTGAAACCGAAATATCTCCGGAA
Organism: uncultured Chitinophagaceae bacterium; assembly: GCA_964543705.1. Lineage (GTDB taxonomy): Bacteria > Bacteroidota > Bacteroidia > Chitinophagales > CAIOSU01 > CAYSGX01. The sequence goes on along the minus strand of CAZIZP010000002.1, from coordinate 52,384 downwards.
GGGTATGAGTTTTACTTTAAGCGCAATACCGCTACGTTTGATAATGATTCGGCAAATATGGTTTTAAACAGCCTTTATCAATGGCTTATTATTAATGCTGAAAACAAAATAAAAATTAACGGGGTAGCCGGAAATGATGAATTACTTACTATTAAAGACGATGATATGTTAGACTTTTATAAAAATCATCCTGAATTTGTAATTGCCCCAAACGATTTAATTCCAACCAAGAAAATGAGATTAGATGTTTACCGTTCAATGACTATTGTAAGAAAACTGGTTGAAAAAGGCATATCATTAAACCAAATTAGCGGTACCGGAAAACTTACCAATCCTAGTTCCGAAATCCCTGAAAAAAACTATAAAGTTTATTGCACCGTAAGAACACTATGATGCCTTAAACCCCGAAAAGAAAGCCTGTAATTCTTTAGCTTCTTCCGGCTTAATTCTTCCGGCAAGCACCAGCCTAAGTTCTCTTCTTCTTATTGCGCCATCATACTTTTTTTGTTCATCTTCAGTTTCCGGGGTAATAGCAGCAACCGGTTTGGGGCGTCCGTTACTGTCTAAGGCTACAAAAGTATAGTAAGCAGTATTGCATTGGTAATGGGTGCGTGTAGGAATATTTTCAGCAGAAACCTCTATATATACTTCTATAGAAGTTCTGAAGGTGCGGGTAACTTTTGCTCTTATTGTAACTACATCTCCTGTTTTAATAGGGTTTTCGAAAGAAACATTATCTACCGATGCGGTTACCACTACCGCCTCAGCATGTCGTCCGGCTGCTATTGCCGAAGCAATATCCATCCAGTGTAAAATTTTTCCGCCTCTTAAATTATGTAGTGCATTGGTATCGTTAGGCAATACTACTTCACTCATAATAGTCTCAGTTTCTTTAGGTGTTTTTGTACGCATAGCTGTTTTGGTTTGCGCTGCAAAAGTAGCAAATAAGAAATTGCTGTAATGTAAAATAATGTTACTCAGGCGTGTTTAAAAGAAAATATTTCCGAAGAAATTAATAACTACCGTATAGGTAATGCCCCAAAAACAAGCACTTGCAGCCATGTAGCCCAATATTTTTTTCTTAGAGCCACCAAATGAATTGGCTATAATAGCACCACCTATAGGACTTAAAAAAAGCGGGGTAAGAAAAGCAACGCCTATAATGCCGTATTTATTCCATATTTTAACCAGCCTTCGGTTTTTAGGGGTAAACAGCTTTTTATCTTTTCTGAAAAAAGCAACCATTTTTTCTCTTAGTGTATCGCCAAGAAAAGTAAAAATGGTAACGGTAGTCATCATGCCCAGGAACGAGAAAATAAAAGTTTCAAAAAAGGTTAGTTCAGCAGCAGCACCATATACCGGGCCTAAAACAAACTTAAACATGCTGCCAAAAAACACAGCACCATAATTCATTATTTCGTTAAATATTTCAGGCATATTGTGTTGTACTGTATCAACAACAGAAAAGTTTCAGTTTTATTGTAAAAATTACATAGTGAATTTAATCATCTTCTATGAAATATTGTATGCGTGTTTATACCTATTAGGTTTATTGCTGTCAGCGTTTAATTTTTCTGTGTTATTTTTACAGCAACATAATTTTTTGAAAATGAAGAAAGAAAATAATTTCTGGTTATTAGGTTTTTTTGTTTTTGCTGCTGCTATTACCAGGGTTTTACCTCACCCTGATAACGTAACTGCTATTGGTGCAATGGCATTATTTGGTGGTACTTATTTTAATAATAGAAAAACGGCTTTGTTAATGCCTCTGGCCGCTATGTTTTTTAGCGATATGTTGTTAGAAGTTTTATTCAGGCTTGGCGTTGGCAATACTCCCGGCATTCATAATACTTTGCCATTTGTTTACCTGGCATTTTTTGTTGCAGCAGGTATTGGTTTTTGGGTTAAGAAAAACATAACCCTTGCCCGTGTTTTTGGCGGGGGGTTACTGGCTTCGCTGGTATTCTTCATTATTACCAATTTTGCCGTGTGGTTAAGTGGTTTTTATGGCTTTACTTTAGAAGGGCTTATTACTTGTTATGTTGCCGCTATTCCATTTTACAGAAATACCTTTATTGGCGACATGGTATTTATTTCTCTTTTATTCGGAAGCTTTGAATACCTGAAGCAAACCGCACCTCAGGTTGCATTTGTTAAAGTAAAATAATAATTCCCGGCTTTAATTATTTGTTTTTGGGTTAGCGGATTATAATATAGAAATAGTTTTTCCCTCAATGTATAAGGTATCCGGGCATAAATCCTGTCCATTTTTCCAACTAACACTTCCCAAATTTACTTTAGCCGTATTAAACACTTCTATATCTTTTAATTCTTTGAAAACACCAATATTTAAGTAAGGCTTTGCATCGAAAAGTTTTACTTCATTATTGGTAAATGTTAATAGAAGTGTGTAGTTATCTTTTATTTCTAGTTCTTTCACTCTTGGATTCATGAGGGGTTATTTTAAAGGTTCAATTTTAAATACTTCGTTGCCACTTGAGGCTAATTTCCAATTGGCAATTAACTCTTCTTTATGAATTTCAATCCATGCTTCTATTAATCTTTGTTTGGCTTTAGGTAAATTACCTTCAATTAAATCACCATCGGGTATTTTATATATAGCTTCAAATTCGTTGTATTGAACATGAATATGAGGAAAATGATGTTGCTTATTATCTAAGTAATACATCAATACAATTAAACCATAAAATGCAGAAATTACAGGCATGTATGTTGTTTATACAAAGATATATAAAACCATATTTTCGCTTGAAAAATTGAATACAGTTAGTAGGTTAGTATTTAGTCGTAGTATTATTGTTAAAGGCACAAGAACCTAAAGCGCTTTGCCAGGCTATATTCTTGGACCAGTTTTGGGGCATGGCACAAGCCAATAAACATGTACTAATGGCAGCACTGACCTATAACCTTAAAAAGCTGATGAAATTTAGCAAACCGAAAGTGACTATACTGGCACAAGCCCTACAAAAAACAGCCAACGGAATAGGGAATGCCGTTTGCTTTTTAATGTGTCCCAAGACTAAGCTCACCGCTGCATTTTAAGCCACCCCAAAACCCCAACCAAAAAAATTACTTTGTATTGCAGCTACGCTAAAAACGCTTTTAATGAAGTCGTTTTTATCTCCATTCTCTTCTTTTAGAGAGTTGTGCAACAGTTACGGCTGTTAACAGTTGTTTTTATTTCCGTGCTACGAGCTTGTTCAACCATGTGATTCTGTCTTTTAATGTTCCAATTTTTTTCTTTTTCGGGTTCCAAATTGAATTGGTTTCTGTCGTTACATTCTTTTCTGCTAAGTCTGCATATATTTTTGACTGTTCCAAGTCGACATAAATACCTGTGGAATTCCATTCCGAGTTTTAGGAATGGACATAAATACGTATGGAATTCCATTCCGAGTTTTAGGAATGGATATAAATGCCTATGGAACGGCATTCTGAATTTTAGGAGTGGAAAAAAGATGCCGTTTTTAAAATTTAGAATTTAGAAATTGTTTATAGTTTCAATATTTGGGTTTAGAGTTTGTAATTAGTTTTTAAGAACTCTAAAATCGTATATTGCCTAAAACAGCATTATGGTCTGATAAATCTTTATGTTTTTTATGCCAACGGTATTTATATTGTTTTACTTCCCTTTTAACTGAGGCTGGTTTTCCATTAGCCTTGTAGAAAATAAAATCTATTACTTTTCTATCGTCAGGGTTATAGGTTTTCATATCATTCAACAAACCATCTGAAGTACAGCAAAGGTCGCCCGATATTTCACCATCTTCCGCATCAATAACACTTATCATGGTTTTGTAATTAACGTCATCGTTTTTTCGGGTGTTAAAATCGCCACAAATTATTTGTGGTACATTGTTTTTTTGATGTTTATCAATAAAAACCTTTAGTTGCTTGTATTGGCTATGTCTTATGCTATGTGGCCCACCGGCTTGTAAATGGGTTCCTAAAACCTGAACAGTTTGATTATTAGGCAAGTCTATTTCAACCATTAAACAACCTTTTCTGGCAAATTTGTCATGCCCTTGTTTTTCTTTCCATTTGTATGGAAATTGCCATTTTTCTGTAATAGGATATTTACTGTAAATAACTATGCCGCTATTGGTAAAAAGCACGGGCAACATTCTGTTTGCAGGCCCTGCTTTGTAGGGGTATGTGTCTTTTAATTTACGTTTCAGAATTCTTCTTGCACGTATATCGAAACATTCCTGAAACACAATAATATCTATGCTGTCGTTGATAATTTGTTCAGGAATTAATCGGGCGCGTTTTATTGGTCCTCTTCTAACAGGAAATACTAATCGAGGCAACATTAGAATGTTCCAAGACAAAATTTTGTATTCTGCTGTAGAGTTTTCAGATGTTACAACAATATTGTGTTCAGAAGATGAAATAAAACTTTCCTGAGATTTTACGCTTTCAGCATAAAAAAATAATGAAGCTAATAGAATGAAAATGATATTCATTATTCTGCAATAATCAATAATTCAACAGCGTAATGATCAGAAAGGTTTTTTCGTTTTTCGTGCCACTTTGCGGTATGCGCAACTACCTTTCGTTTTGAATAATGTACTTTATTGCTATTGTCTTTAATAAATATGTAATCTAAAACTTCTTTATATGAGCCACCCGCTGCTAAATCGTTTTCTTTTGCATCATAAGTATATTGCAAACTACTTTCCAATGGCCCATCCTGAACTTTTAAAGTTTCAAGCATTAAATGGTAATTTTTCCTGTCGTTTTTAGGGGTGTTAAAATCTCCACACACAATTTGGGGTATATCCTTTTTTTCGTGTTGTTCTAACATATTTTGTAACTCAACGAATTGAGAGTGTCTTATAGCATCTTTTTTTTCTGATGCCCCTGCTTGTAAATGGGTTCCGGCAACATGATACCTTTTACCATTTTTTTCAATTTCAACTAATAGAGCTCCTTTTCTTGCCACTTTATCAACTCCCGCTGCTTTGGTATAATCTATTTCCTCTAAAAACTTCATTGGATGTTTTGACAAAATCCAAACTCCACTATTCATTCTAAACCAACTGGGTTTTGCATTTGCCGGACCTTCCTGATATGGATATTGCTTTCTCATAAGTTTTGAGAGCCTGTAACGTGCATCTCTCTCAAAAGCTTCCTGAAAAACAATTACATCATATTCAGAATTATTTAGTTGTTCAGCAATATATTGCACGCGCTTGCCTTGCCCTACACTTTTTACTGAAAGTGGAAGCATGTAAATATTCCATGAAAGCACCTTTAAGGAATCTAATTGGGCAAGTAATTCTGTAGGTCTAACAGTTATTACAACTATTCCAATCAGTAATATTTTATATAAAGGCTGCATAAAATAATTTTTCAGAAATGTACGAACTAACTTTCTTAAAACAATAAGTTTATACGATAATAAATTATTAAAGTTTTAAGAACTGAAAATTAATGAAATACAGACTTAATATTAAGCAAATAGGTTGCTTTATGTTTGTAAATGGTACTTGCTAATAATAATCTTTGGCAAGTATCATTTAGTCATATCTTCTATGCGGGCTTTAGGATATTTGGTTTTATCAAAGACAAACATTTTTTCATCAACTGAAATATTGGCTTTAAATTCTTTAATCTCCCAAGTATATGTAATGCCATCTTTTGATTCTATTATTGCTCTACTTATTTGGTTAGAGGCTTCATCTACAAAAAGAAAAACTCTTTTGTATTGTGACTCCTTAACCTTTTGAGGTATGAGTTCAATTTTCTTTAAACTTTTTATTCCTACTTTTTCATCACCAATTAAGCGATAAAAAAAGTTTTTTTGATAAATAGTAAATAGTTGTGCTGGACTTTCTATTGTTTCGCCATCAGGCTCATATAAGTTTATCGTAATCTCATTTGGCTCTTTCATCCAGATGTATCGCTTTGTATTGTCACAGATAACTTCCATCATATCAGTATCAATTTTGTATTTCTGACCTTTCAGAAAAACTTTTCCGGTATACTTTTCATCTATATCATCGGCTTTGGAAAACATGCTAAGCGTAAAAGTAGATTCTAATGATTTAAGATCTTTGTATTTTGCACTTACTTTATCTAATATGGCTTGTGCTTTGGGGTCGTTGTTTACTTTTCTGACTGTTTGTTGCGAATATCCTAAACTGAATAGTAAACTGAATATGAATAGAAATATTGAGTTTTTCATAATGCTTTATTTGAATAGTGATGTAAAGTTAACGATTACATATTTCCCAAAAACCGTTCCAATTCTGAAATGTCTTTAAACATAACATCGCGAGGCTTGCTGCCAAGGTTAGGGCCAACAATACCGGCTTGTTCTAATTGGTCCATTAATCTTCCGGCTCGGTTATAACCCAATTTTAATTTTCGTTGCAACATAGAGGTAGAGCCAATTTGCGAAGTAACAATTATTCGGGCAGCTTCTTCAAACATAGGGTCGCGTTCATCTTCGCTTAAACCACTCAACATGTTTTCGCCTTTTTCGTCTTCATATTCTGGCAATAAAAATGCTTGTGAATAGCCTTGTTGCTTGCCAATATGTTCTGCAATTGCTTCTACTTCGGGAGTATCTACAAAACCACATTGCAAGCGAGTCATTTCGCCACCGTTGCTAAATAACATATCGCCACGACCAATTAACTGGTTAGCACCACCGGCATCTAAAATGGTTCTTGAATCTATTGTTGAAGTTACTTTAAAGGCAATACGTGCTGGAAAGTTGGCTTTAATTACACCCGTAATAATGTTTACCGAAGGGCGCTGTGTAGCAATTACCAAATGAATACCTACAGCACGTGCCAACTGCGCAATACGTGCAATAGGCGTTTCCACTTCTTTTCCGGCTGTCATCATCAAATCGGCAAATTCATCTACCACCAACACTATATAGGGCAAAAACTGATGCCCTTTTAATGGGTTCAGCCTACGAGCAATAAACTTGGCGTTGTATTCTTTTATGTTTCTTACACCTGCTTCCTTCAACAAATCATAACGATTATCCATTTCCACACATAAAGCATTCAGCGTATAAATTACTTTTTTGGTATCGGTAATAATGGGATCTTCTTCTCCCGGAAGTTTCGCCAAGAAATGCTTTTCAATTAGCTTGAATAAACTTAGTTCTACCTTCTTGGGGTCAACCATTACAAACTTAAGCTCGGCAGGATGTTTCTTATATAAAAGCGAAACTAATATAGAGTTAATACCTACTGATTTACCTTGCCCTGTAGCGCCTGCCATTAATAAGTGTGGCATTTTGGCTAAATCGGCAATAAATATTTCGTTGGCAATATTTTTACCCAATGCCACAGGTAAATCCATTTTAGCATTCTGAAATTTTTCCGAAGCCAAAAGGCTTTTCATAGATACTACTTCTTTGTGTGCGTTAGGTACTTCAATACCAATAGTGCCCTTGCCCGGAATAGGCGCAATGATGCGAATGCCTAAAGCTGAAAGCGCCAATGCAATATCGTCTTCCAGATTTTTGATTTTAGAAATACGCACTCCGGGAGCAGGAACGATTTCATATAGTGTAACAGTAGGACCAATAGTGGCTTTAATTTTAGCTATTTCAATATTGTAGTTTTTAAGGGTTTCTACAATTTGATTTTTGTTGCGCTCCAGTTCGTCTTTATCAATTTTTATGGTATCGCTGCCATATTCATTCAGCATGTCTAATGGTGGCGATTTAAAATTGGGCAAATCTAAAGTGGGGTCATAAGGCTCGGAAGCTAAAACTTCTTCAGCGTTTAAAATGCTTTCATCTTCATTTTCTTCAGTAGCTACAAAAGCATTTTCAGCAGGTATTTGAATATCTAATGAAAGTTCGTCTTCAACTGTTTTTTTAGAAGTATCTGCATCTTTAGTAATTAACTCGAAGCCATCGTCATCGGTAACAGTTGTTTCGGTTTCGTTAACCACAATTTCAAACGGGTCGGCTTCTGTTGCAGCAGGTTCAATGGTCTCAGCATCTTCAGTTACTCTCTTTTTAAATTCTTCTTTATTTTCATCTACAATGGCTTTTTCCCATTCTTTCACTTCCGATTCATCATCGAAAATTATTTTACCATCAGTACCCATAACTTTTTTGCCAGCCAAATTCACCACAGCAGGTTTTCTTCTGAAATCTATATTGAACATTACTACCAAATAGATAAGAATGAAGAATACCAAAGCAGCTACCGTGCCCACAAAGCCAATAAAACGTTGCAGCCAATCGCTAACAAATATGCCCAATGCGCCTGCCCAAAAAGGCATTGAAACAAACAAACCCAATAATACCGAAAGCCAAATAGTAGCAGGAACGCAATGAATTGCAACGCTCCAAATTTTCAACTTGCTTTCAGGAAAAATTAATTTCCAGCCTGTGGCAAAAAAAACAGGCAGTAATAAAAATGAAGCAATACCAAAACCTTTGTAAAAAAACACAAAAGACAGCCAAGCACCCAGCCATCCAATAGCATTTGCTGCAGGTTTATTTTTTTCAGCAAAAAGGCTCCATGAAATATTGCTTACTTCGGCAGAATCAAGTTTATAGGTAGTAAGAAATGAAGCAAAGGCTACCAATAGCAAACCTGAAAACAACATTGCAAAAAGCCCTGTCACACGGTGAACCCTTTCATCTTTCCAAAAAGGAATTTTTGTTTCACCTATAGCAGTTGATTCTTTTTCTTTCTTGTTTCGCCCTTTAGACTTAGTTTTTTCTTTCTCGGTTTCAGCCATTTTTTCAAAGATAATCACATAGATTGCCTTATTGGTTTCAGCTTTTTAACTAAACAAGGTTGATTGTCTAAATTTTTGATTTTTTATTGAACTTGCTTTAATAAACCATAATAGCCTTTATTTACACTATGTAATTTAAAATGCATGAAAAATTGTAATAATTTTTTAATTTCATGAACCTAAATATGTTTTATGAAAAAAATATTGACTTTTTTATTATTTATTTTTTTTATAGTTACTGAAATTTTCTCTCAATGTGCAGTAAATGTAGATTTTAATACATGGGCAGTTGCAGGGCAGCCAGCAAATGGTAATTGGGTTGTACAGGGAGGCGGAAGTCAGGTTAGGCAAACAGTTAATGGGGAGAACACATATTTTGTGTCTCCTTTTGATTTAATGAATGTTCGTATCACAGGTAATTTTAGAACTACTGATACAGATGATGACTGGATGGGTTTTGTGTTTAGCTTTTTAAATCCATTAGGCCCAATAGATGATTATGATACTTGGCTCTTTGACTGGAAACAGGAAAATCAAGGTGCAGCACCAAGCGGAATGTCTTTATGTAGAATTGAAGGGACAATTACACCAAATATGTACGCTAACTATTTTAATGCTCACCAAAATGGACCTGAATTTACGGTTGTGCAAAATACTTTTGGAGGGCCTGGCTGGATTAGAAATTTTGATCATCAATTTGAATTGAGACTTACTTATACTCGAGCTACAATTTTTATTGATGGAAATTTGGTGTTTGATGAGCAAGGTTGTTTTAAGCCAGGGAGGTTTGGTTTTTATAATAAATCACAAGAAGATTGTTATTATTCTAACTTTCAATACGATTTATTTATAGATTTTTTTGTAAATAATGATGGGAAATCGTGTGTTGGGGACACTGTTGACTTTGAATTCGTTAGTCCGTGTGTTAATGCTAATCTTAGTCAGTATCAAAGAATTACTTGGGATTTTGGAGATGGCACACCACCCGTTGTAAATAACAGCCCAACCTTTTCTAATGCAAACGTAAAGTATGCTTATCAATCACCAGGAAGCTATACAGCTACACTAACGGTATTAGATAATAACGGCTGTTCTTCAACATCAACTAGAGTTATTGATGTTAGAAATCCAATTTCAATTCCTGCGACATTAAATCCCCCTCCTTGTAATGGAGGTTTTAATGGTAGCATTACAGCTAACCCAACAGGTGGTTTTGGAAATTATATATACAATTGGAACGGTGGAGCAAATATTCAACAAACGTGGACTGGAATTTCTGCTGGAACATACTCACTTTATATTACTGATGGCATTTGTAGTGCAGACACTCAATACACATTAACACAGCCAACTCCACTTACTGCAACTACTTCAAAAACAGATGCTTCATGTGGGCAGAGCAATGGATCTGTATCAATAAGTATTTCTGGGGGGACTCCACCATATCAAAATATTAGTTGGGCAGGAGTAGCTGGGGCAACTAGAACAGGATTGGGAGCTGGAACTTATATTGCTGACTTTCGAGATGCGAATGGATGTTCTGCATTACTTCAGTATAGGGAAACAATTTCTGCATTACCATGTGGAATAAATACTAATATAAATGTTACCAATGTAAATTGTTTTAATGGAAATGATGGTGAAATTACACTTACTGTCACGGGTGGTGCTGCGAATCCAACTATTACTTGGAGCAATGGACTAACAGGCTCAACAATTACAGGCTTATCTGCCGGAACCTATACATACACCTACAGTGATGCAGTTCCTGGAAACAACTTTACAGGTACTGTTATAGTAACATCTCCAGGTGCGGATATGATAGTCGATTTATCCACAATTGGTATTTCTTGTTCAGGTTCTAATGATGGTAAGGCTATCGCGTCAGTATTATCAGGCGGAACGCTTCCCTATACATACACATGGAGCAGGGGGCAACCAAATAATGCTGTAGCAGAAAATCTTAGCCCCGGACCTATAAGTGTCACAGTTACTGACGCTTCAGGCTGTACTGCAACTGCATCAGATAATGTTTCGAACTTAACACCTCTTTCAGTGAATATTGTTACAATAATGGATAGTTGTTTTAATTCGGGAAAAGGTTCTGCTATTGCCGCAGTTACTGGAGGAACGCCTCCTTATAGTTATTCATGGAGCAACTTCTACTCACAAAATAACAATGAAAATTTAAGAGCAGGTAATTATACACTTACTGTAACCGATAATAAAAATTGTACTGTTGTAGAAAATGTTGTAATAACGGGACCAATTGCACCGTTAAGCTACACATATTCAAAAGCGGATATTAGTTGTTATGGCAATACTACAGGTTCATTTTTAATTAATCCTTCAGGTGGAACACAAGGTTATGTTATTGCTTGGGATAATCCAACAATATCTGGTTTTAATCCAACTGGCCTATCTCCAGGCTCTTACAACTATACAATTACAGATAGCTATGGTTGTGTTGTTTTTGGTGGAGATACAATAAAACAACCTGATTTTCCATTAACATTTGTATCTGAAAATATAGGTGTAAGTTGCAATAGTGGTAATGATGGATTAATAAGACTTATTATTACAGGCGGAACACCACCCTATTCATATCTAGGAAATGTGATATCAACAGACACATTGTTGCTAACAGATTTAATAGCCGGAACATATACAGGAGTTATTTCAGACTCTAATAATTGTACAATTCAGTTTAACGAAGTAATTTCTGAACCTGCTCCACAAACCTTGGATGTAACAGTAGCAGATAACCCTTGTTTTGGAGCTGCATTGGGATCGGCCTCAGCAAATTTTATTAATGCAACAGGCTCTGTCAATTATATATGGTCTAATAATGCTACTACGCCTACTATTAGTAGCCTAGTTGCGGGTACTTATAGTGTATCAGCTACTGACCAAAACAATTGCTTGCTAATTGGTGATATAGTTATATCTGAACCTGCTGAAGTTAACTTAATTGTAGATGTTATAGATGCTTTATGTTTCGGAACAAATGGTAGCGCAACAGCAAATCCTGTTGGTGGAACAGCCCCATTTGTTTTTGAGTGGAGTAATGGATTAATAGGGCAGACTGTAAATATTCCCGCAGGTAATTATTCAGTTACTTCTACTGATGCACAAACCTGCAAACAAACCGGAACTTTAATAATTAATGAGCCCGCAGGTATTAATGTTATTACTCAACAAACCGACATTTCTTGTTATAATGGTAATGATGGAGAAATAACTTTTAATGTAAGTGGAGGAACTGGAATGTCATATTCTTTTTCTTGGCAACCAAATGTTAGTTCTAGTAATACAGCCATGAATCTTACTGCTGGAGTATATTTTGTAACTATAACTGACATGAATTCATGTAATTCAGAATACCAAATTACATTAACTGAACCAAATGCAATTGGCCTTGATGCTACTGAAACTTTTATAGATTGTTATGGAAATAATAGTGGAAAAATATCAGCAGTTACTTCAGGAGGAAGTGTTCCATTTAATTATAGTATTTATAAATATGATATTTTGTTATTTAGCTCACAAACCGGCTTGTTTGATAATCTCTTTGCTGGCGATTACACTATTATAGTTGAAGATAATAACAATTGTTTTGATACAGTTGATGTTACTATAATCCAACCTGATTCTCTTTCAGCTCAATACTCTGTTAATGATGTTTCATGCTTTAATTATGATAATGGCGAAATTATTGTTACTGCTTTTGGTGGAACTCCTGGTTATACATATAGTATATCAAATGACATTCAAAACCAAAATGGTGTATTTACTAATTTGATTGCAGGTAATTATATTATTACTGTTTTAGATATTAATAATTGTGAAACTGTTCTGTCTACTAACATTACTCAGCCTGATCCGGTTTCTATTAATATTGAAATTACTGAGGATACAATTAGTTTTGGTGAAAGTATTACAATATCAGTTTCATCGAACATCAATGGAGACCCAATATACACATGGTCACCAACCGATAATCTATCTTGCAATAATTGTGCTAATCCAAAATTTTCAGGAAATACCACTACAACATATACATTAACTATTATTAATGATTTTGGTTGTATTGGTAATGATAATGTTACCATTTATGTTGTCCCTGATTACACGGTATTTGTTCCTAATGCTTTTTCTCCCAATGGTGATGGCAATAATGATACATGGAAAGTCTTTGGAAATATTCCAGGAATGACTGAGTTACAAATTGATATTTTTAACCGTTGGGGTGAGAAAGTCTTTACAGGAAGTTTAGATAATATCGAGTGGGATGGTACTTACAAAGGAAACTTTCTTAATCCTGGAGTATACGCATGGCATGTGAAAACAAAATTTTTAGATGGATATACTAAAAACCTTAAAGGATCCTTAACTTTAATCAGATAAGTTTATTTGATTTTACTTACGGACTTTAATTGCTGCTGCAGTATCTCTACCTGCTGAATAATCATAAAAGCCTTCACCAGATTTTATACCCAATTTTCCAGCAGTAACCATATTTACAAGAAGTGGGCAAGGAGCATATTTAGGATTTCCAAAACCATCATGTAAAACCTTTAATATAGCAAGACAAACATCAAGGCCAATGAAATCGGCTAATTGAAGAGGCCCCATAGGATGAGCCATGCCTAGTTTCATAACAGTATCTATTTCGTAAACGCCTGCTACGCCTTCATGTAATGAATATATTGCTTCATTAATCATTGGCATTAAAATTCGGTTAGCCACAAAGCCGGGATAATCATTTACTTCTACTGGAATTTTTCCTAATTGTTTAGATAATTCCATTATTGTTTCTGTAGTAGAATTAGATGTTGCATATCCTCTTATTACTTCAACTAATTTCATAACCGGAACAGGATTCATGAAGTGCATTCCAATTACTTTATCAGCTCGAGAAGTTTGTGCAGCAATTTTAGTTATAGAAATAGAAGAAGTATTAGTAGCTAAAATGGTATTTGTATTTGTAGCAGCATCTATTTGTTTAAAAATTTTTAGTTTTAAATCAACATTTTCAGTAGCAGCTTCTACAACTAATTCAGCATTTTTCACACCTTCTTCTAAAATTGTTGTAGTAGAAAGATTATTAAGGGTTGCAATTTTTTCAGTTTCTGTAATTACTCCTTTTTTAATAATTCTGTCTAAATTATTACTAATAATATTCAAAGCTTTATCTAAAGCAGTTTGCGACACATCTATTAGCTTTACGTTGAAACCGTTTTGTGCAAAAACATGTGCTATGCCATTGCCCATTGTGCCCGCACCAATTACTGCTATATTTTTCATCTTAATTTTTTTATTTACAACAAAACTAAAAAAGCCTCTGAAAGTTCAGAGGCTTTTAATATCAACTAATTGTTAGCAGTTAGTTTGTAAAACTTGCAAAGTTTGAAACAGTTACTTGATTAATGAAATAATATTTCTTACCGTTTACAATGTCGCTTTTAATTTTGTAAGGTGTAACTTGAATAAGACCTTGAGAAGAAGGTGTTAATGTAGCTAAATCAGAAGCTGAGAAATTAGCAGAAGTGGCATTTCCTGGCAATGTTTTAGAAACGTAATTACTTCCTGAAGCTAAAATAAATAATACCGAATCAGCATTGGTATTTGCGTTTTGTAAAGTAAAATTATATCCGTCAGCCAAATTTACTTCCGATACGCTGCTTGTAATTTTTGGATTGCTTGGAAATGGAGCATAAGTGTAGTTAAAGGCAGAAACACTTGAAGAACCGCTTACTTCCCATTCAGAACCACCTGAAAAATCAATTCCTGTAACATCTGTAGTAGCAGGTGTAAAAACATAAGAGTTATTGTCTTGTTTATTTAAGGTTTTTGTGTTGTTAATAACTGTACCTGCATCAGCAAATGTTGTTGCACCGGCAGCAGTAGGAAATACTGCAACAGCTGTTCCAAGTGCAAGACTTGTTTCAAAACCTCCAACATTTTGTGTAGTAACGGTTTTAACACCTACAAGTACTCCCAAAGCATCGGAATAATTAAATAAATCGGTAACATTAACTACAGCAGGGGCGTTATTGTTATCGTCATCATCTTCATCTTTTTTACAAGATGTTAAAATAGTTGATGTAACAAATGTCATCATCAAAAAATAAATTGCTGTTTTTTTCATGGTAAATTGTTTTGTTTTATTCAAAAGCAAAGTTGAAAAAAAAGCTATTTCGTTCACCCTACGGTTATGTACGTATTTTAACAGGAGTTAGTATTGTTCCTGTTCATTAGGAAAATCTTTAGATTTTACATCATTTACATAATTACTTACTGCGCCTTTAATATCATCGTACAGTTCAAGGTATCTTCTTAAAAATCTAGGTTTAAACTCATAAGTCAAGCCTAGCATATCGTGACTTACCAAAACTTGTCCGTCAACACCACTTCCGGCACCTATACCAATTATAGGAATGTGTAAATCTTTTGAAATTTGAGCCCCAAGTGCGGCAGGTATTTTTTCTAATACTACTGAAAAGCAACCTATACTTTCTAGCATTTTTGCATCGCTAATTAGTCTTTGTGCCTCTTCTTCTTCTTTTGCCCTTACTGTGTATGTACCAAATTTATAAATTGACTGCGGAGTTAATCCTAAATGCCCCATAACAGGTATTCCGGCAGTTAATATTCTTATAACCGATTCTTTTATTTCTTCACCACCTTCAAGTTTTACAGCGTGTGCGCCCGATTCTTTCATTATTCTTATAGAAGATTCCAGTGCCAATCTTGAATTACCTTGATAAGAACCAAAAGGCAAATCAACTACTACCAATGCTCTTTTTACCGCCCTTACTACTGAAGAAGCATGATAAATCATTTCATTTAGTGTAATTGGCAATGTAGTCTCATGCCCTGCCATTACATTTGATGCAGAATCGCCTACCAGAATTATATCTATACCCGCATCATCAATAACTTTTGCCATAGAATAATCATATGCTGTGAGCATGGCAATTTTTTCGCCATTATCTTTCATTGATTGCAATACGTGTGTGGTTATTCGTTTTACTTGTTTGTGAATTGACATGCTTTTTATTTTTTGCCGAAAATTAGTGATAAGAGTTGATAAATAGTGTTAAATGCAATACAGAAACAAATTGTGCATATTTTTTCTTATTCTGAAATGTTGACTGAAAGTTTTAAAAGTATCTTTGAGCTATGATGAAAAAAATGTTTACTGCTCTTTTGTTAGCATTATTTTTTACTGCATGTAAAAACGATATTGACATAAACGCTGAATACAAAGAAACTCCAATTATTTACGGATTGTTAAATGCGGATTCCACAACGCATTATGTGAAAGTTTACAAATCATTTTTAGATGAAGAAACCAGTGCAATCGATATTGCCCAGAATCCCGATTCTATTTACTATTCCGATTCCATAATTCTTTATATCGAAAGACAAAGTACAGGGCAAAAAACTTTTTTAACCAAAGTTAATGGTGATGATATAAATATTGGAAAACCAATGGAAGACGGCATATTTGCCAACAGCCCTAATATTTTATATACTTTCAATCAAACTTTAAACAAAGACGACAACTATACTCTATATTTCGAAAATCCGATAACAGGGAAAAAAGCAAAAGCAAGTACCAGAATCGTAAACGATTTTCAGATTAATTTTCCATTTGAAGGTTACAATTTCAATTTCACTTCACCTAACAACTTTGAAATACAATGGCGTTCTGCTACCAATAGCAGAATTAATGATGTGCTATTAAGATTTTGGTATCAGGAATGGAATGTAAATACACCTGATAATAAAGTTTGGAAAAATGTTGATTTAAGATTGGCGAACAGCGTAATATCCAATAGTAGTAATGGAGGCGAACAACTTTCTGCAACAATTGATGGTGATAGATTTTATAACTTTTTAAAAAATACTATTACTTCCAATTCTGAAATAAGAAGGCAGGCACCTGAAGAATGTATAGAACTTATTTTTAGTGTTGGTGGCGAGGCATTGTATAATTACATAAGAGTAAATCAGGCACAAAGTGGTATTACTTCTTTACAAACACTTACAGAATATACTAATGTTGAAGGCGGTTTGGGAATTTTTTCGAGCAGAAGATTTTTAAAGCGTAGCGGAATTGGATTAACCAATCCGGCATTAGATTCATTATCATGTGGGCAAATAACTAGAGAATTAAACTTTGTAAATTTTAACTGCTTCTAAATTCTTAAAAAAGAAGTTGACAAATAGATAAAAGCGTATTATATTACAATCGTAATACAATACACTATAAACGTTACTCGTTATACGCAAGCAATCTAAAAAAGTTACTATGAGGCAACAAGATTTTAAAGAAAACTTACCAAAGCACAAAGCAATTACTACTTCATTTAATCAAGAGTTATCTATTCTGAAAAGATATTTAGTGTTATTGATATTAGGATTACTTATTATTTCAATGTCATCTTTCGAAACCATTTCTGAAAAGGAAGATGCAGAGGTATCAGAAGTTGTTAATGTTGAGCAGATAGAAAATTCTTGTACAGAAGTTAAGGAAGAACTAGACCTTGTAAATACCTTTTTGGAATATATACCGGGCTTACGCGAATATTTATTCCGTTTCAAGAAAACAGATTTAAAAAAGACCTGTTAATAAATTTCCCTTTCTTTTTACTTTAAGACTCGCTCTTTTCTGCCTAAATTCAAAACATGGATGGTAGAGAATATATTAAGGGCAGGGGAGCGCAAATTAATACTCATAATCCTTTTTTTGAGCAACAATTAGTTAGAGAACATATTGAAGGCGTTGATGATTGGGATGAGTTGCACACCAATGATAGTACCCAATACATTGAGGTATTTCCTAAAACCATTCTGAATAAAGTTGAAAGCCCCGATATTGGCATGGGTTGGTCTATGAACCCTTATCAGGGTTGTGAACATGGGTGTATTTATTGTTATGCCAGAAATACTCATAATTATTGGGGTTACAGCGCAGGAGTTGAATTTGAGCAAAAAATTCTGGTTAAAAAAAATGCACCTGAGTTGCTTGAAAAGGTATTTATGAATCCTAAATGGCAACCAGCAACCATAATGTTTTCGGGCAATACCGATTGTTACCAACCTGCCGAAAGAAAGTTTGAAATTACCAGAGAGATGCTAAAGGTGCTGTTGAAATTTAAACATCCCGTTGGCATTATTACTAAAAATGCCCTAATTCTTCGCGACCTTGATTTGTTGGAAGCATTGAATAAACATGATTTAGTGCATGTGAGCATTAGCTTTACTTCACTTAACGAAAAGGTTAGAGGTTTGTTAGAACCACGAACGGCTTCAGCTAAAAAGAAACTTCAAATTATTGAAAAACTTGCCTCTAAAAATATTCCGGTAAATGTAATGCTAGCCCCAGTAATACCTGCCGTTAACAGTAGTGAAATTATTGAAATTGTTAAAGCTACCGCCAATGCCGGTGCTAACAACATTAATTACTTAGTGGTTAGGCTTAATGGAGCAATTTCAGATTTATTTAAAGATTGGGTTCACAAAAACTTTCCTGATAGGGCAAATAAAATTTTACATCAAATAGAAAATATGCATGGCGGAAAATTAAATGATAGTCGTTTTTCTACCCGCATGAAAGGCGAAGGAAACTTTGCTAAACAAATTCACGATGTATTTTCAATAGCAAAGAATAAATTTTATGCAGGAAGAAATATGAAGCCATATAATTTTAGTGCGTTTGAACGACCTCAACAAGGGCAAATGAAATTATTTTGAATGTTTGTTACGAGTCTAATCCTGTAAGCTTTTCGCTAACCTGCCATAGTTTTAAACCCATTTCTCTGTCGTAAGAAGCTATAGAAGATTTTTTGGGTGTGCATTTATCAAAATATTTTCCGCTTACATTTTTTACATCTTTTGAAGTGGCGAGGTATATTGAGGTTGTTGCACCTTGTTCGGTTGTAATACCAAATAGCCTTATTATTCGCCATGCAAAGCTTACTATGCCTTTACTGTTGGTGTTGCCAATAGTAGTATTAACTACACCGGGATGTAATGTGTTTGCGGTAACACCGGTACCTTCCAACATTCGATCTAATTCATAAGTAAATAATACGTTGGCTAATTTCGATTGCTCATAGGCAGCCATTGCCCAGTACTTTTCAGTGTGGTATAAATCGTTAAAATTTATTTTACCTCTATAATGCGAACGTGATGATACATTGATAATTCTTGACGGTGCCGATTGTTTTAATATGTCAATCAACAAATTTGTAAGTAGAAATGGTGCTAAATGATTTATGGCAAATTGCATTTCAATACCATCTTCAGAATATTCTAATTCAGAATAAACTGCCCCTGCATTATTTATTAAAATATCTAATCGGTTATAGGATTCTAAAAAATCTTTCACCAATTTTCTTAATGATTTTTGAGAAGATAAATCGCAGAGTAAATAATCTAATGATGCACTATTATTATTCGATTTAACATACTTTATAGCTTCTTCACATTTTTCTTTGCTTCTTCCTACCAATACTATATGAATATTTTTTTCAGCAATGCCTTTAGCAGTTTCTAACCCAATACCTGCGGTGGCACCAGTAATAAGGCATATCTTTTTTTCAGAAATGCTCATATTTGATTTGTAATGAGTTCGAGTGGTGATATCATTAAAAGCAACCTGAATATTGAAAAATAATGGATGCCATAACCGATAAGCATTATTAAGTGTCTAAAACAACCCAAATAATTCAGCCTGAACTTTGTTAATAACTTCACCTAATTGCTCTTTATCATCAGCAAAGTTGCAGTTATCAATATCAATAATTAATAACTTGCCATCATCATATTTAGTTATCCAGGCTTCGTAAAATTCATTCAGCCTTTTTAAATAATCAAGTCTTAGGTTTTCTTCATATTCTCTTCCACGTTTCTGAATTTGATCAACCAAAGTAGGTATAGAGCCTCTTAAATAAATTAATAAATCAGGAGGTGAAATTCTGGTTTTAATAGTTTCAAAAAGTGAAACGTAGTTTTCAAAGTCTCTTGTACTCATTAACCCCATTGCATGTAGGTTAGGAGCAAAAATATAGGCATCTTCATAAATAGTGCGATCTTGAATAACTGTGCGAATGCCTTTTTGAAAGTTAATTATTTGACGAAAACGAGTATTTAAGAAATATACCTGCAAGTTAAATGACCAACGAATCATATCAGTGTAGAAATCATTTAGGTAAGGGTTGTTTTCTACATCTTCATAGTGAGGCTCCCAACCAAAATGTTTAGAAAGCTGCTCGGTTAAAGTTGTTTTTCCCGAACCAATATTTCCGGCTACAGCAATATGTTTTATTTCTTTTTTCTCTTGTTGAGGAATGACTATTGGACTGGTTTTTTTAACAGCTACTTCAGCAGTTTTCTTTTTTGAAACAACAGCTTTTACAGTTTTTTTAGCTGTAGCTTTTGTTTTTTCTAAAGTTTTTTTAACAGCAACTTTTTTATTGGGTGTAACTATATTTTTTTTAGTTGCTACTTTTTTTGCAACAAGCTTTTTGGCAGCTACTTTCTTTGGAGCTGCTTTTTTTGCAACTACTTTGGTTGCAGTCTTACTGGTAGTTTTTTTTAAAGGTGTCGCTTTTTTAGCGGGTTTCTTGGTTACTTGTTTTTTAGCTGCCACGTGCAAATTTTTTTCTAAATATAAATGAATATTACGCTATACCAAACTTTTAATGCCTATAATTTCTCTAACATCTTTAATTGTTTTGGCGGCACTTTCTCTTGCTTTATCAGCACCGGTTTGTACAACTTTTTTTAGTAAATCATTATTACCTATAATAGCATGTATTTTTTCTCTTATGGGCGATGTAAACATTATCATATCTTCAGCTAATTGTTTTTTCATATCGCCATATCTTATAGTGCAATTATTATAAGATTCGTTATAATGATTTACTACTTCTTCTGTAGAAACTAATTTCATTAAAGAAAATAGATTTTCAATTATTTCGGGTTTGGTCTGGTTGGGTTCAGTTGGCCCACTATCGGTTACTGCCCGCATTACCTTTTTACGAATTATTTCCGGATCATCGTTTAAAAAAACGGCATTGCCTGCCCCTTCAGATTTACCCATCTTACCTGTACCATCGAGCCCCGGTACTTTAACTAATTTATTATTAAAATTAAAAGGGTAGGGTTCGGGGAAAAAATCAACGTCATATAAATGATTAAATCGGTTAACAAAATCGCGCGCCATTTCTAAATGTTGTTCCTGGTCTTTTCCTACCGGAACTTTTGTGGCTTTGTGTATTAAAACATCAGCCGCCATCAATACAGGGTAGGTTAGTAGTCCGGCATTTATGTTGCTTTGCTGTTTAGCTGCTTTGTCTTTATAAGTAGTACATCTTTCCAATTCGCCTACATACGAAATCATATTTAGGATTAAATATAATTCAGGTATTTGAGGTAAATCGCTTTGAACATACAAAGTACATTTTTCTGGGTCTAAACCACAAGCCACATAGGTTGCTAAAACTTCTTTTATATTCTGATGAAGTGTTTCAGCTTTAGGGTGTGTAGTTAAGGAATGGTAATCGGCAATAAAGAAATAGCAGTTTTGCTCGTATTGTAGTTTTACAAAATTCTGAATAGCACCAAAGTAATTGCCAAGGTGAATTTGTCCGGTAGGTCGTATGCCGCTAACTATTGTTTCCATTAGGTTGCGAAGTTATACTTTTTTGCTTTTAGGTGTTTGCTGAAATGAAAAAACACGCTTTGAAAAAATACAGCAAAGCGTGTTTTATAAAATGGTGAAAAGTTTATTGTCTTGGACCTGAATATGTGCAGGTTTCTGAAGGTGCTGTTCTGAACGAAGAATTTAAAGTAAAGAAAACCGAATCGGCTGTAAAATAACCGTTGCCATTATAAGAGGCATCTACAATATTATTGTAAACACAGTTTACGGTGTTAGTGGTAAAGTTTTCTCCATCAAATACAGTGTAAAATTTAACAACCTTATCTCTTCCAAAATTGCAACCTATAGAAATTATTAAATCGCAAACTAAAGGATTTGTTTCGTCTTCTCTAGGTACAAACTGAATGTCTAGATTTTCAAAAACACAGCCACCGTTTGTATTAATTTTATAAGAATCAAAATAAGGGGTTAATAATGCAGAGGTATCGCAAAACTCACCGGTCCATTCGGCTGGGCATTGGCAAGCTTCTTCACTGCATGTGCCACCATTAAAACAAGTTATAACATCACAACGGTCTTGTGTATTGTTGTTATCATTATTGTTGTTGTTAGAATCTTCTTTTTCACAAGCTGAAAACAGGAAGGCAAAAATCGCAATTAAAAAAAACGAATGTTTTAATAGTCTCATAATTATGTGTTGGTTTTTAGCGGTGATAAAAGTAGAAATTAATATGAAATAATAAAGAATAATGTAGTCATAAATATTCAACTATTTATTCACTATTATTTTATTCCTAACCAAAAACCTAATAATTAAAAAGTTTTTGTGATTGTGTTAATATAACCGATACTAATTACTTTTCTTATTTTCAATGTAACAATTAACCATGCAAGCAACCAATCTTACTACTGTATTTATGCCTGTAGCGTTGGGCATTATTATGTTAAGCTTAGGCTTAACGCTTACAATTGCCGATTTTACACGCGTAGTTAAATTACCGAAGGCAATATTAATTGGGCTATTTTGCCAAATGCTTTTGCTGCCATTTATATGTTTATTTGTGGCAGTTAGTTTTGGTTTGTCGCCCGAATTAGCGGTGGGCTTAATGTTGTTGGCGGCATCGCCCGGTGGTGCCACTGCCAATTTATACAGCCATTTATCTAATGGCGATGTAGCATTAAACATTTCTCTTACTGCTGTAAATAGTGTGTTGTCTTTATTTACGTTGCCTTTGATTGTAAATCTTTCGTTAAAATATTTTATGAACGATGGTCAATACATTCCCATGCAATTTCAGAAAGTAATGGAGGTATTTATGATTGTATTAGTGCCCGTGCTTATAGGCATGTTTGTAAATAAACAATTCCCTAAAATTTCTGAAAAGCTTTCTAAGCCTGTAAAAATTGCTTCGGCACTGTTGCTGGCTTTAGTAATTATTGGCGCGGTGAGCAAAGAAAGCGACAAAATGCAACAATATTTTCAGGAAGTGGGTATTGCTGCGCTTACGTTTAATGTAGTTAGTATGCTCACAGGTTATTTTGTTCCTAAATTATTTCAAATAGGAGAGAAGCAAGCCATTGCTATTGGTATGGAAATAGGTATTCACAATGGTACTTTGGCAATATTTATAGCGTTAAATGTTTTACAGAATTCTACTATGTCGATACCTCCGGCAATTTATAGTTTAATAATGTTCTTCACAGCTGCGGCATTTGGCTTTATTATTAACATGAAAAAAATGCAGGAAGTATCGTAGCTGGTTGCTTGTTTCAGAATATTTATCTTTGACCGCAATTCAACAAATACAAAAAATTTTATGGCAAAAACAACTAAAAAAAAGGCTGAAGAAAACAAGCCTTACAAACCTACTTTCATTAATAAAAATTCTGAAGCATTTTTAGAAAAGTATATCAACAACGCATCGCCTACAGGTTTTGAAGCCGAAGGGCAAAAATTATGGTTAAGCTATATTAAGCCTTATATAGACGAATATAAAGTTGATAATTACGGAACCGTTTATGGCATCATAAATCCTAAGGCTGAATACAAAGTGGTTATTGAAGCGCATGCTGATGAGATTTCATGGTTTGTTTCATACATTACCGACAACGGTTTAATTTATGTGAAACGCAATGGCGGCAGCGACCATCAAATTGCTCCTTCAAAGCGTGTAGATATTCATACTAAAAAAGGTAATGTAAAAGCAGTGTTTGGCTGGCCGGCTATTCATACTCGTTCGGGCGAAAAAGAAGAGGCCCCTTCAATGAAAAACATATTTTTAGATTGCGGTACTAAAACCAAAAAAGAAGTTGAGGAATTAGGCATTCATGTAGGTTGTGTTATTACCTATGAAGATGAGTTTATTAAGCTAAACAATCGCTACTATGTTGGGCGTGCATTGGATAATCGCATTGGTGGTTTCATGATTGCTGAAGTAGCACGTATGCTGAAAGAAAATAAAAAGAAATTGCCTTTCGGTTTATACATTGTAAACTCGGTTCAGGAAGAAGTGGGTTTAAGAGGGGCAGAAATGATTACACAAACCATTAAGCCTAACGTAGTTATTTGTACCGATGTGTGCCACGATACCACCACACCTTTAATTAATAAAATTGTGCAAGGCGATTTTGCCTGCGGAAAAGGCCCGGTGGTTACTTATGGGCCTGCCGTTCATAACAAGTTGTTAGATTTAATTATTAGCACTGCCGAAGCTAACAAAATTGATATCCAGCGTGATGCGGCTTCCCGTTTCACTGGCACCGATACTGATGCATTTGCCTATTCAAATGGTGGCACGCCTTCAGCTTTAATTTCATTGGCGTTGCGTTACATGCACACCACCGTTGAAATGGTTGAGATTAAAGATGTAGAAGAGGTAATAAAATTAATTTACAACACGCTTTTGAAATTAACACCCAACTATAATTTCAAATATCTGTAACCCTTGAATAAAAAGTTTCAAAGCGCTATTCACTTTCTTGCAGACAGCAACTTGTGGATAGCGCTTTGTGCTTTATGCTTTATTGCTCAAAGTTTTATTATTTATAACCAACCTGTTCTTGAAAAAGATTTTTGGTATTTATTGTTTGCTTTTTGCAATACCTACATCATATATAATTTACATCGCATTGTTACTATTCCAGCTAAAGAAGTAGAAACACTTTCGGGCATGCACAGTTTTATTGCCACAAACAAAAAGCCGGTTTTTATTTCTATGCTACTTGCAGGCTTGCTCTCTTTAGTAAGTTTATTTTTTCTGAATATTGCTTCAATACTTGCATTGGTACTGTTAGGGGCAATATCGGTGTTTTATACTTTTCCGTTACCCTTCGGAATAAGACTTAGAGATTTTGGTTTTCTGAAGCCTTTTATTGTTGCAGTGGTATGGTCTTTCGTGGGCGTGGTTGTGCCGTTTGCTGAAAATATTCAACAAGATATGCTTACCGTTTTTCTGCTTTGGCTGAATCGATTTTTATTTATTGTTGCTATTACCATTCCTTTCGATGTTAGAGATTTAAAATTCGATAAAGTAAACCTGAAATATGGTACTATACCTATGAAAATTGGTAAGCTAAGAAGCTATTGGCTTTCGCAAGGTTTGTTAATGCTTTCTGCCATGCCGTTGTTGGTAATATTTTATTTAACACAACACTTAGAAGAGTTTTTAGTGCCTATGTTATTATGGTATTTAATTACTTCAAGCATTATCATATACAACCTGAAAAGTAAAAAAGAAGTAAGCGAATATCAATATACCTTTTGGTTAGATGGCACTATGGTATTTGGTTATCTACTTTTTGCTATTACTTGGTTTATATTTATAGCGTAATGTATTTATTTGTTAAAATAAATAAGGTATTAACATTTTAACTTCTTTTTTATACTGAAGATATTGTTCGCCAAATTCTCTTACCAGTTTTTGTTCTTCTAAACCTACGCCCACCGGCAGATATAGCAATGTAGCTGTAACAAATACTAAAGTGCTGTAGAATGGTAACAGTATTAATGCACCCGTAATCATCACTATTATCCCAAAGTATAAAGGATGTCTTACATACTTATACAGGCCTGTTTTAATTAGCGTTTGTTCATTATAATCATGCTGAATAACTTCTTTTTTCAATTGTTCAAAACCGAAAAATTCTGCAAGGTTAAAAGATTTGAATGCCATGAGTAATATTATTAACCCAACAAAGAAAATAGTAGCACCAATAATTTTGGTAAATAAGTTTTGCGCAAACAAAGTTGCAGTCGTAATAAAAAACTGATAGTATATAACTGCTGAAAAATAAACCACACTAATAACGTTAAAACCCAATCTGTAAAAGCGAAATTGGTTTTGTAATAGGTGCTGAAAAAATGTTTTGGTACTATTGTGTGCTAAAATACTATGTAGTGTATAAAAGCCTGCCCAAAGTAATAGTAGCAATACATGTTGGAATAGCATAGAATAAATTTCAAGCTATTAAATTAAATATATTAATAGTAAGAATTTCAGAATACATATAGTAGTATAGCGAAAAAGTGACAAACGCTGCCACCCATTACAAATAAATGCCAAATAGCATGACTAAAAGGCAACTTTTCCCAAAGAAAGAAAATAACTCCAAAGCTATAAGATAAACCGCCAGCCACTAACAGAAATAAACCTTCAAAGGGTAGGTTTTCAAATAGTGGTTGTATGGCAAATATTGCCATCCAGCCCATAGCTAAATACAGTAGGGTAGAAAATATTTTAAATTTCTTTACGAAGAATAGTTTAAAAATTACACCGGCTATTGCCAATGTCCAAATAATGCCAAGCATCCAAAGCCCCCATTCGCCTTTAATTACAAATAAAGTGAATGGCGTATAAGAACCTGCAATTAATAAGTAAATAGCCGCATGATCGAAAATTTTCAGATAATATTTCAGTTTAGGTTCTTGAAAACTGTGATAAAGTGTTGAAGCTAAGTAACATAATATAAGACTGCTACCATATACCGTTCCGGCAATAATTTTGGTAAGATTTTGCTCGCCATTGGCAATAATTATAAGTGTTACCATAGCAATAACGCTTGCTACTAAACCTGCGCCATGTGTAAGACTATTGGCTACCTCTTCCCAAAAATGCTGTTTCGACCTAAAATGTTTCATTTTTTATAAATACGATTGCACTAAGCAATAGTTCAAAGGTAGAGGGGTATTTTCAAGAATTGGTTGCTTATTGGATTTTTTTTGTGCTAAACTTTTTCATAGCATCTTTTAACAACCAAAAATAGGTTTAGCTTGTATCTTTGACACGCCAGTATGAAAGTATTTCTAAAACTTACCAAAGAAAGTATCATTATTGCCTTTCAGGAAATAGTGAATAATAAACTAAGAGCCTTTCTTTCGTTACTCGGTATTACAATAGGTATTTTTTGTATTATTTCTGTTTTTACTGCGGTAGATTCTTTAGAGAAAAATGTTAAAACCAGTTTTCAGAAACTTGGCGATAATGTAGTATATATTCAGAAACAACCGTGGAATGAAGACCCTTCGCAAAATTGGTGGAAATATTTCCGCAGACCAACAGCTAAATATCAGGAATATAAAACGCTTCAGGATAAATTAACTACTGCCGATGCTGTTGCAATGATGTTGTATTTAGGCGGAAAAACTATTAAAAATGAAGGGAATTCTGTAGAAGGTGTTACGGTAGGCTGTATAACTCATGATTATTATAAATTACGCGAATTAGAATTTGAAGAGGGACGTTATTTTTCGGCAATGGAGTCGAATAATGGCATTAATGTATGCTTTTTGGGCTATGAAATTGCTCAGGAATTATTTCCTAATACCAAATATATTGTAGGTAAAACTGTTAAAGTGTTAGGGCGGGAAGCCAAAGTCATAGGTGTGTTAAAAAGAGAAGGTGATGATGTTTTAGGTTGGAGCTCAGATAAGAATATTTTTTTACCCTACTCTTTTGTTGATCGTTTTTTTAAGCTGAATAGCTTATGGACTGAACCTTTTATTGCCGTTAAAGCCAAAGAAAGTGTTACTCTTGATAGAATGATTGAAGAATCGAGACAGGTAATGCGCAATGTAAGAAAACTAAAACCTAAAGAAGCCGATAACTTTGCTGTCAATCAATTGAGTATTATCACAGGTGTTTTAAACATAGTTTTTGGTGTAATCAACTTTGCAGGTGGAGCAATTGGTATTTTTTCGATTATTGTGGGTGCTTTTGGTATTGCCAATATCATGTTTGTGAGTGTTAAGGAGCGCACCCCTATAATAGGCATAAAGAAGGCACTTGGTGCCAAAAGCATTTTTATTCTTATAGAGTTTTTAATTGAGGCAATGGTATTATGTTTTATTGGAGGTGCTTTTGGTTTATTACTGGTATGGGCAGAATCTTATGTGCTGGAATATTTAGTACTGAATTTTAAAGACATGGAATTTGCCTTCAATCTTTCCGGTAGAAACGTCTTGTTAGGAATAATGCTATCTGTAGGCGTAGGGATGATTGCCGGTTTTGTTCCTGCTCTTGCCGCATCTCGAATGAGTCCTGTTGAAGCTATAAGGGCTTAAATTACTTTTTTTTTAAAGAAGAATTTTCATCGCTATTTAAGTCTTTCTGTTTCTTCTTCAATCTTCCACTTTTTTGTAATGCCTGATGAATTATCCATTCTAACTGTCCGTTGGTACTACGAAACTCATCGGCTGCCCATTTTTCAACGGCAGCCAACAAGTCTTCATCTATTCTTAATACAAATGGCTTCTTTTTAGACATAAGCGTTACTGATGTAATGTTCCGGTATTTAATACAGGTGTTGCCGCCCTGTCGGAACATAGTACTACCATTAAATTACTCACCATTGCTGCTTTCTTTTCATCATCTAAATCAATAATTTGTTTTGCAGAAAGTTGTTCCAAGGCTGTTTCTACCATTCCAACGGCTCCTTCAACAATTTTTTGACGGGCGGCCACAATGGCAATCGCCTGTTGGCGTTGCAACATTGCACCAGCAATTTCTGAAGCATAAGCTAGACTACTAATTCTGGCTTCTAAAACTTCTATACCGGCAATTTTTAAACGGTCTGATAATTCTTTTTCTAACTGATGATTTACTTCTTCGCCACCCGAACGCAAAGAAATTTCATCTTCATGGTCTAAACTATCATACGGATACATGCCAGCTAATTTCCTAATTGCAGATTCGCTTTGAATTTTTACAAAGGTTTCATATTCATCTACCTCAAAGCTTGCTTTAAAAGTATCGTTCACTTTCCAAACTAGAACCCCGCCAATCATTATAGGGTTGCCTAATTTGTCGTTTACTTTAATTGGGTTACTATCAAAATTTCTGGCTCTTAGCGAAATTCTTTTTCTTACCATGAAAGGATTTACCCAGAAAAAGCCATTGTCTTTTACTGTGCCTTTGTATTCACCAAAAAGAATTAAAACGGAAGATTCGTTTGGATTTACAATAAAGAAACCTGCCGATAAAAATAGGGCTACAGCAAGTAAACTCCATGCCAATTTTATATGAAACAACAATGGAAATGCAATGCCGGCAGCAAATATTAATAAAATTATCAGCACCATTAAAACTCCTGATGTGGTTTTTGTTGTTAGTTCGCTTTTCATAAAAAATGATTTTAAAAGTGATATTAAATTGATATTACAATAGTAGTAAGTATTTTTAGTAAAATCAAATTGTTTTATGTTAAGAAATATTTATGAAATAATAATGGTCATTATTTCGTTTAGTGTTTACTATTTCAGCAATTCTAAAAAACGTAGTATCTATTTTTGCAACTATGAAAAACATTTTATTTGCTTCATTTTTACTTCTTGCTACATGTTTGTTAAATGCACAAACGCTCTCTGATAAAGAAAAACAACTTGTTCCATTAGCTCATGATATTTTAAATGATACTACAGAAAAGGGTAGAGTAGCGGCAGTGGTTAAATTTATTCCTGCTTTGGTAGAGGCTTTGAAAATTCCCGACTCTTATAACTACAGCTTTAATGAACTGCGCAACTACATTTCAATATTAAATGCACCCTATAATGCCTTCAGAATATTTACGTGGCAACTTACAAGAGATAATGGCAGTTACCGATATTATGGTGCTATTCAAAAAAATAATTCTGAAAAATTAGAACTGTTTCCTTTATTAGATTTTTCTGATTCTTTAGAAAATAAAGAAGGTGTTGTAATAACCGATTTGAAACTGAACAATAATGAATGGTATGGTGCTTTGTACTATAATATTGTTCAAAAAACAGTAAAAAAACAACAATACTACTTTCTATTTGGCTATGATGGTACCGATTTATGGAGCAATAAGAAAGTCATGGAAGTATTATGGTTTGAAAACGGTAAGCCCGTATTTGGTGCGCCATTAATTCAAGTTGCCGATAAAAGCAAACTGTTGAAAAGATTTATAATACAATACAGAAAAGATGCGGCAGTTACATTTAATTATAACGAGTTAGAAAAAATGATATTATTAGACCATTTAATTGCCCCTGAAGAACGACTTTCAGATTTACAATTTTCTTTTATTCCCGATGGTAGCTATTCTGGGTTCAGATGGAAAAAAAGTAAATGGCAATACGTTGAAAAAATAAAAACTCAAACCCGTGGAGATGGTAATGCGCCAATGGCCAAACCTTCAAACAACACTAAATTACAGCCACCCATTAAGTAAAAATTAATTCAGTTTAGCAGCAAGTTTTGCTTCGTCAGAAACATATTCGCCATATTTATCAATAGCTGTTTTAAGTTTAGCATTTATGCTTCCGGTTAAAACATCTTTCAACATAACCCAATCTGAAATAAAGCTCCACCAGGGTTTACTAAATGCAGCAGGTTTGTTTTTTTCAAAAAAGAAATGACCTGTCCAAGCAAAGCCATAGCCTAAAATTAAACCTAATATAAAAAACCACCATTTTCCGGTTATGATTAACGCTATTAAACAAGTTAATCCTAAACTGGTGCCAATGGTATGTAATGTTCTACAAGTTGGGTGAACATGTTGTGTTAAATAATACAGGTAGAAATCGCTGAATGATTGAATGTCAGTTTTGTTGCTCATGATTAATCATTTTTTCATAAGCTAAATTAAATAACAGATTTTATAAATTACTTGTATGTAACATTTTAAAGCTTTTGTACGTAAATCACCTTATAATAATAAATATTTTCAAGTGAATGCAACTAATTGAGCCTCACATGTGTCTATGTTATCGTTCCCTTTTAAAAATACTGTGAAAATGAAAAATCGCGCTGTGTGGGCTGTGAGCCTGCTTTATCTTTTTTTTACCAGTTGTGCTGTCGTAAAATACAATGTTCCTGATGTTACCGATTACAAAATATTCAATACTCAGGTTATCGAAAAATCTACTGCGCCATATTATATTGCCGATGCAAACGTGAACACAGTATTGCCTGATGAGTTTTTATGGAGCATGTCTAAAAAAGAAGGAACTTATTATGAGTATGCATCGCCAGAAGCATTTCTGGAAGCAACAGGAACACATTCACTAATAATTATTAAAAATGATTCTATTGTTTACGAAAACTATTTTAATGGTTTCCATGCTGATAGCATTCAAACAATTTTTTCAGTAACAAAAGCATTCGCTGCAGCACTCACCGGTATTGCAATTGAAGAAGGATACATTAAAGATGTAAATCAGCTTGTGAGCGATTTTATTCCTGCTTTTAAGGAAAAAGGCAGAGAAAATATTACCATAGAGCATTTGCTACACATGATTTCTGGCGTTAAAGAAGAAGATTTTAAGGATTTAATAAAATTAGGTTTGTTTTATTATGCTAAAGATCAAAATGCCAAATGTGAGAACCTAAAAATGAGATGCGAACCGGGAACTAAGTTTCAATATTCTTCTATGACTACACAAATATTAGGCATGTGTGTAGAAAAAGCAACAGGAAAGCCATTTGCCGAATACTTGAAAGAAAAAATTTGGGAGCCTTTAGGAATGCAATATGATGCTTTAATTTCTACTGATAAAAATGGAATTGCTAAACAATTTGGTGGTCTTTCTGCTAATCCTAAAGATTTAGCAAAATTTGGTTTACTGTATTTGAAAAAAGGCAATTGGAACGGTAAACAAATTATTCCAGAATATTGGGTAGAAGCTACACAAACGAGAGACACTACTGAAGGGCGCTCACATGCTTATTCAAACTGTTTTTGGCTCGATACTTACCCTTTAGAAAATAAGTTTAATAAAAACGATTTTTTTGCAGGTGGCTTTAAAGGGCAGGTTATTTATGTAAATCCTGAAAATAACACTGTTATTATTAGAACGGGTAAAAGTGAATCTACTGTTCATTGGGGAAGAAGTCTTTCAAAATTGTCTCATTTCCCATTAAAAAATGTTGATGGAGAATTGAACGAGAACAACATTGCGCAACTTAATGGCTCTTATATCAATAAATTCGGAAAAGAAATAAACTTAAAAATTGTTGATGGTAAAATTGTGTTGAAAGATATTGAAAACGAAGAAGAAACTGAATTAGAGCCTTCATCTTCAGCAACATTTGAAGATAAAGCACATAGCAGAAAAGTATTGGTAGAATTGCGTAAAAACAAAATAAAAGGTTTAATTCTCGAAGCAGGCGAAGAAAGTTATTACTTCTCTAAGATTTGAAAAACCAACTTTATACCATAATGAGGCTTTTGATTTTATTTCAAAAGCCTCTTTTATTTTAAACCTAAGTCCTAATACGCTGTTATTTTCTTAACTTCAAGCATAGAGATTTTTTCTTCAAATGCAATACAATCATAACCGTTTTAATGCAGATACTTCCTCGCTTGTAATGTTTGTGGACATGAATAGTTTTTTTGCTCGTTGCGAGCAACAAGCAAACTATTATTTGCGCGGAAGACCTGTTGGCGTTTGTGTATATACCGGAAAATATGGTTGTGTTATTGCACCATCAGTAGAGGCAAAAAAAATGGGGGTTAAAACGGGTATGAGATTGAACGATGCCATGAAGCTTTGCCCCGACTTAGTGCCTATAGAAACACATCCTGCACGCTACAGAGAGTTTCATGTTAAAATAATTGCAGTGCTTAAAAAGTATTGTAATGAAGTAATTCCGCGAAGCATCGATGAAGCTGTAATGGATTTAACTTCATACCGAAAAATATACAAAGACCCCATTTCGCTTGCCAAACAAATTAAAAACGATATTAAAAATGAAGTAGGCGAGTGGCTTACTTGCTCTATTGGTATTGCTCCTAATGCTTTTTTGGCTAAGTTAGCTACCGATTTGCAGAAACCTGATGGACTTGTAACTATTATGCCTGATAATATTGACGAAGTGCTTTCAAAACTGCAATTAACAGATTTGCCGGGTATTAGCAAGGGTATGGCAGGCAGACTTGAAAGAGGTAACATATATACACCATTACAATTGCGCCATGCAGCTCCTGAATTGCTAAAAAGAATTTGCAAAAGTATTGTGGGGCTTCACTGGCATTATCGCCTCAATTTTGCCGAAGTAGATTTAATGACACGCGATTATAAAAGTATGCAAGCCATGCGCCAAATATCTAAAGAGCAGCGAGCACACGTTGAAAATTTATCGGATATACTACTTACACTTTGCATGACTTTAGAGCGGAGGATGATGCACAATAACGTTTTTGCTAAAGACTTTTTTATGACCTTTAAGTATGAAGATGGCTATCGATGGGAAGATAAAGTTATTCATCAACGACCCATACAAGACGGTATAGAGTTATATGAAATTGTAAAGTCGAGAATGAAAAAGTTTCAGGAAACACACAAGTGCGAGCCATTAATTAATACCAATATTACCTCAATGGGTGTGGGTGTTACCGATTTTATTCCCGATGAAATGATTCAATATAATATGTTTGAAAACAATATTAAAAAAGATAAGTTGCGCAAAGTTGTATATAACCTGAAAGATAAATATGGCAGCAGCAAAATAATGAAAGCCGTTGAGTTACGTGAAAACGATATTATGAAAGATGTTATCGGCTTTGGTTCAGTGAAAGATTTACATATTGAAGAATAGTTTTAATTGTTTGAATTTTTATTTTCTATTTTTTTGAATTTTTGCAGATGGATTTTGGAAAACTTTCTTCGTTAGATAATATAAACTTATCGCTACCGCCCGACCACATAGATACTACAAGGGTTTTGCAGTCGGCAAATAAACAAGCACCTATAATATACATTGGCGCACCCATTTGGGCCGATAAAGGATTTGTAGGAAAGCTATATCCGAAAGGCACTAAAGAAACCGATTTTTTAAACGAATATGGAAAACAGTTTAATGCCATAGAATTAAATGCAACGCACTATCGTATTCCATCGCTCACACAAATTGCCCGTTGGAAAGAAGATGTGCCCGTAGATTTTAAGTTTTTCCCGAAAGTACCGCAAGCCATTAGTCACGCTGCAAATATTAATAGCAAAGAAGATTTGCTACGGCTTTTTAACAGTGTTGTTTTTAGTTTGAAAGAAAATATGGGAGCAGTGTTTTTGCAATTGCCACCTTACTTTAAACCCAATCGTTTTAACGAATTAGAAAATTTTGTAGCGGCCTTTCCGAGAGAAATACCATTGTTTGTAGAGTTGAGAAACGAAGCCTGGTTTCAGCAAACAAAACTTACTGCTGAAGTTTTTAACATGCTCGAAAGCTATGATACCGGAAGTGTTATTACCGATGTAGCCGGTAGAAGAGATGTGTTACACAATAGGCTTACTGTGCCCAAAGCTTTTATACGTTTTACCGGAAATGATTTACACCCTACCGATTTTAAAAGAATAGATGAATGGGTGGCAAGAATACACCAATGGCTGCAAATGGGTTTGCACGAGTTGTATTTCTTTGTTCATACTCCTGAAAAACATTTTACTGCTGAAATGGCCGATTATTTTATTGGGCAACTTAATAATAAACTAAGTGACCCATTGCCACGTATTAAATTTTATAACCAAGAAATAGTTTCAGAAAAACCAAGTACAGTTATGCCTAAGACTTTGTTTGACTGATAGTTTTTTTAACCTAAGAGAAAGTAAGTTGAGTCCCCGGATTCACCTTTTGTAAAGAAATGCCTATTTTTTCTTGTAGGAATTTTTCTTTTAACTTTTTTGTGTAACCGTCAATTTTTGGTGTTCTTTTAGATACGATATACGCATAAACCACATCTGTATTTTGTATTATCCCTTTTTCTTTAAAATACCTAATACTAGACTTTATTTGCTGAAAAGCTTCATCATGTGCAGAACCCTTCATCTCAATAATGTACCATTCCACATTATTTTTTAGACAACGTTTGAATATGAAGTCGCACTGTTTTGTAGCTTCATTTTTCAACAAACATCTAATGTCAATCTTACAAATACTTTTGGAAGTGGATTTTTTAAAATTAAAACTAAACGTTTTGCCTTCGTCTTTGCAAGAAGTAATATTGTCTTGAAAACATGAATGCTTATTATTGCTAAAATTAGGCTTTAAATTCTTACAACAACTCATAAAATAATATTAGCTATAGCGGATACTTAATAGTTTATCATAAATGTCTCCAATTTCATCAGATACATCATCTATAGCATTGGCATCAATGCCTTTTCTATCAATGTCCATAATGCTTTTTGTGTTTTGTTGTCCACGTTTAGGATTAGGATCAAAATAATAGGCAGCTATGTTATTAAAATCTAACCATAAATTTTCAGGTACTATTTCTTTTACCTTAGATTTCTTTCTTGGTTTTTCTTTTACAGTATTATGAGCTAAAATCAAATTATCTAAAGACGATAGTATGTAAGGACTATGAGTAGTTAACACTAATTGACACTTATTGTAATTTACATGTTCTACAATAAAATTTATTAGTTTTCTTTGGTCTTTAGGGAAGATATTTAGTTCAGGTTCCTCAAATGTGATAAAAACTTTTTCTTTAAAATCATCGTAGTGGTAAAAAGTATATAATGCAGGAATAAGAGATTGATAGCCACTCGCAGCTTCACTTATTGTAAAAGTTGTATTGTTTTGAGTTATATTAATTTCTTGGTTATCAGTATCATATATAATGTCAATTTTGAAAATGCTGTCATCTTCAATAACAGTATATTTTCTAATTGTAAAATAAAAATTTCCAAATTCAACTAGGTATTTAGGTAGATTTATCTTTTCCTCAGGAATATCAAACGGGTACAAACTTTTTACAATAGAAAATACAATACGTTCTGTTGGAATATAAGCTGATTGAAATGTTGTTATTGCATTTCTAATTTTATTTTCTTCAAACTTTAACTCATTAAATAATTTTTTTAATTCTGAATTGTCTTCTTTTTCTATCTCTATTTCACTTAAAATATCGTTTATCTTATTGGTTATTATACTTATGCTACTATTCTTTCTTGTATTTTTTTTTAATTCCTTTATTTCATTTTTTAGATTTATTAATGATTTTGATTTGCTTATTGAATTATCTGAAAAAAAAATAAAATCCATGTATGCTTCTGTTACTTCACTTATGTTTACGCCAGACAGTGGATAATTGGTAGATATTTTCCCCTTACAATATGTCCAGTTATAGTTCTCTATTTTATATTCAATTTCAGTATATTTATTGGCATAATTTATTATGTTGTAATTTGTTAGTTGCTCTTCAAATTCTGTAATACTGTTATCTAAGTTGAATAAATCATTTTTAAAAATACTCACTAGCTTAGCCATAGTACTTTTGCCACTTGACGATGGTCCAATGAAAACATTTACTTTTTTTAATTCTATTTCGGCATGTTTAATCGGACCAAAGTTTTTTACAATAATTTTTTCCATATTCTAATTTTGCCTTGTGTTGCAAATTTAAGTTGTTTTGTATGATATTGTTTGTAACGCTATCATTATTGTAACCATCTATCTTACTTTCACTATATGAAAAAGAAACTTCTAATAGTTTACCACTCGCAAAGCGGAAATACTGAAAAACTTGCTGAGGCTTGTTTTGAAGGCATTATTGAAAAACAAGAAGTAGCTGTATATTTTAAAAAAGCATTGGGTACTACGCTTCAAGATATTCAAAATTGCGATGGACTAATTATTGTTACACCTGAATACTTTGGCACTATGAGTGGTGCATTGAAAGATTTTTTCGATAGAACGTATTACCCCGCAAGAGAACAAAATATAAACCTGCCTTTTGCTTTAATAATTTGTTGCGAAAATGAAGGAGAAGGCACGCAGCGCGATATTGAAAAAATAGCTAAAGGCTATATACTTAGAAAAAGTTTAGAGCCACTTATAATTAAAGACAAAGAAATTGAAACACGTGTACAGGAAGCCAAAGAATTAGGTCAAACTTTTGCAGCAGGGCTTGCATTGGGAATATTTTAGCTTATGCTTTTCTTTTTAAAAGTACAGTTTATTTACCTCAGTTTCCTTCATATTTATAAGATTTTATTCGCGGCCCTTCGGTTTTCCCTTTGTTAAATTGCCATCCAAATAATACTTGTAATGAACTAGTTAATTTCTTTTTACCTGCATAATTTTCTCTGAAATCAATAAATCCTTGCTGATAGCGAATGCCAAAATTAAAATTTTGATTAGTTTGATAAGTAATATCACCAATAATACCGGCATCTATTTTTGTAAAGCCCGAAGTACCGGATG
This sequence comes from uncultured Chitinophagaceae bacterium, assembly GCA_964543705.1. Classification (GTDB taxonomy): domain Bacteria; phylum Bacteroidota; class Bacteroidia; order Chitinophagales; family CAIOSU01; genus CAYSGX01. The sequence continues at coordinate 15,292 of CAZIZP010000002.1, read as the reverse complement.
TGGAAGATACAGTAGGGCTATTGTAGGCAGGAAAAAATGAATTAATAAAGAAATCTATGAAAGGAATCTGGTTACTTAAATCAACTAAAGAAAGTACTGGAATTTCTTGCCGAGTTTCACTTTTAGCTTTTGCAGCTATAAGAACACCAACATATGGCCCTGCCGATATATTAAAATTTGAAAGTTTTACAGAAGCTAAAACTGGAATTTCTATATAATGTAAAAGATGAATATTATTTGTACTAGAATAAACATCAAGATTTATACCTTCAGGTAAGTTTAAATCTTCAATATTAAAACCTAAACCATTGCCAAAACTGTTTAATAAATTACTTGTATCGGCAAATGCAGTAACCTGTTTTTTCAAATTGTAATTTAATTCAGATTTTACAGAAAATTTACTGTTAAAGTGATAACTAAAATAAAAACCTCCTTGTATTCCAAACTGAAAGTTGGTGCCAAGATTTTCAGTTTTTTCTACCGGCATTAAAGTAAAACCAATATGTGGCCCAAAACTATATTTGCTTTGTGCATTTGCTGAATGATAAGCCAACAAAAAGAAAAAAAAAAAACAATCAATTTTTTCATAAATAGAAATTTATAGTTTATATAACATTTTATGTTCAAAATTAAACAATAGAAGCTTCTATAAAACTTCCGGCTTATAAAAAGCATGACATTGTAGATTTTATCCTTCATAATGCTCTTTTTACATGAAACTTTTATCGTGAATTATCGTAAAACCTGATATTGTTTCAACTGAAAAAATTAGTTATGAAAAAATTAGCAACAAGAACAGCCGGATTGTGGGTCGTTTTGGTTTTATTTATTTCTTCTTGCACTAAGCCAACAAGCAATGGAAATATCCAGCAATTAGAAAAATTTTACACTTCAATAAAAGCCGATGGTAAAGAAATTACCTTCACCGAAAACAAAGATGGATTTGTTAATGGCTACGGAAAGGGAGGTGCATTTGTGCCTGCTTTAGGTAAATATTTTGAAAGACAATTTACTGCTTATGCTAAAGGCGGTGAAAATAAGCTGAACATTTACTTTATGAATTTTACTGAAAACACACCACCTTCTGAAGTGGAAATTAAAACCATGTTTTATGAAGGTAGTTATGAATTCGGTAACTCTAATATTATGAATCTTAAGCCCGGTGTAGAAATAAGGTACATTGATGACAGTGGTGTTGAATGGACCTCTCAGGGTGATCAAACGGGTAGTTATTTTGAGGTAACTGACCACAGTAAAAATACTTCTGATAGTTATACACCTTATCGTACATCAGGAAAATTCAGTTGCAGATTATACAATAATTTAGGAGAGTATATTACTGTTACCGATGGAGAGTTTAACGGTAGAACAGTGGTTTACTATTGATTTTAAATCTTTATAAAAAGTAAAAACCCGATACAGATTTGTGTATCGGGTTTTTATTTATAAAAATATCACTATTGAGTTTTGGCTGGTGTAGATTTTAAAATCTCATTCGGGTCGGCATATTCGCTGCCAATGGTAAATTCGTTTTCACTAATAGCAGCAGGTTTAATAGAACTTATTTTCTGAGAAAATATAATATTCCCTGTGGCATCAATAGTTTCCATTTCTAAAGGAATACCTTTAATCTTATGTAACGAGAAGTAGTTGAAAACACCATTTGCTTTTAATGCTGAAGGCAACATTTCAGATGTCAATGGGGCATCTTTAGAAACCCAGCAAACGGTTCTTCTGTCTGCTGCTTTTAAAGTAACTTGTTCGGCCTGAAAGCCATCAATCATTTTATTACTACTGGTGAAAGTGTGGTCAATATAACGAACATTGTCATTTTGAGAAGATGGAATACCAACAGTATATACTACCTTTTGCCCGTTAGCTTCAGTTAAAATTTTAGCTTTGGCTTCTGAAGTACTTAGTAGTAAAATGTAATTATAATTTCTATCACCGGCTTTACCTGAATATTCCAATCGACTTTTTTCACCCTTCATCTTCCAAACGATTTCAGCATTATCGTTTTTTTCAGCATTAGTAACAGACATTATAATAATGCCTTCAAAATTTTGTGCAAATACACTTGTAGTACTTAAGGCTATAAGTACAACTGTAAACATGTTTTTAATTTTCATAATCATTGTTTTTTTTAATTTCCAACTCTGCCTTTTAAAAATGATGTATTGTATGAATTATCAGGAATATTTACGGTATTACCATTTCTTTTTATAGCAAAACCTGCTTGCCCTGCAGGTGGTGTAGGAATTGGTATTGGAATATTTAAATTCTGAATTACAGGAATAGTAATTGGCCCAATAAATGGAATATTAACTGTTAAAAATGCATTTAACGAAACTGCAAAAACACCTTGTGTTCCCGGGAACCCATATGCTCCACCATTACCACCCAAAACAAATGGATTAATGCTGATAGTTAATGGACCTTGTGTAGTACTTATAGGAACATTCAGCAAGCCACCATCTCCGGGAACAGCAAATTGACCACTGGTAGCGTTCTGCCCTCTATTATAAAAAGTTAAACCAATAATAGTAGGAATATTACCGCCTAAACCTGAGCCCGCACCACCACCGCCACCGGCACCAATTAAAAATCCAAATGTTATACCAAAACCGGGTGAGAATGACAAGCTGAAAGCCATAGCATTTCCACCACCACCACCACCATAAATGTTGAAGTTGTTTTGAACAGTAGCTCGTGTGGTTAAATTAATAGCTGTACCACCATTATCACCGGCAGCATTCCACCCTTGTATTGGGTCGAATGCAATTCCTCCATTTCCACCTCTGCCTAAAATATTTCCATTGTTAACAATAGCCACATTAGAACCTGAGGCAATATTGCCTGTAGTAAATGCCGGTTGATTACTGCTAACACTGGTAACATCTACACCTGCGTCTACCGTAGCTACCACACAAACAGCCTGATTTTGCGGTATAGCCGGATAAGTAGTATATAAATCGGTAGCCAGATTATAGTTATTAATGTTTGAGTTTACATTAAGTTGGTAGCAAGGTGTTAAATAAACAGAGTACACAAAGTTTTGTACCTGACCACCGCATAATGCCTGAATAATAATAGGGTAGGTGCCTTCAGGAATATAAGGGGTTACTTTAATTAAAACATTTACCTGCCCCGATGATAAAATAGGGTTAGGATGAATAATTACTTGCATACCTGGCGGCAAGTTGCCGATAGTAGCAAAGGCAATATTTTGGGGTGTGCCTGTATTCTGTTGAACATTTAATGTAAATGCTACTGAATCAGCGACAACTCTATCTATTGTATCAGCATTACTAGATGCTGAAAGTGTGAAGAAACAGTCGTTACAGTTTTGCTGAAAAACATTTAACCAACAAATACCATTGAAATATTGTACGGTACTGTCTTCAGTATTAAAAATTACTAAACCGGTTGCCGGGGTAGTAATAGAATCTCTTTGAATGGTGGTCATTCGTGGAGGAAGAAATCCCATTTTTGTAGATTCCAAATGCAAAATAGCAGTAGAATCGGGTATTAGAATATTAATACCTACGTTTTGCTGTGCATGTGCTACAGTGGCAACAACAAAAAGAATTACTACGAAAAAAAGTCTTCGTAAAAACATCATGGCAATATTAGTTTTAGTTGGAAAATTAATTAGCTAAAATTATCAAAATTTATTCTGTAAATGTTGAAAAATCAATTAATTGTGTATGATTTTTCAGAAAATTTAATTTTTTCTGTAACCTTAATTTTATTATGCCGTATTAATGGTATGTTTTCTAACACACAAATTGAAGAAAACTGATTAAGGGCAAACTGCGCAGGTGTTCTTAATCCAACAGAAAAAGTCCGATGAACAGGTTTCACTCGGACTTTTTCATTTTAGCAACTAACATATTTTGATAATTAGAGGATAGTTTCATTCAGTTACTACTTTAAATTTGTTTCTGAAAATATAGCTAGTGTTAAAACTCTTCTTGAAAATTTACGACAAGTTTAAATCGGCAGTGCTAGACTTATTGCCTATAGTTTTTGTTGTTACTTTTTTTCAAATTGTAGTATTGCAGCAGCCTTTTCCCAATCTTACTGAAATTATATTAGGGCTGCTAATGGTTGTGTTTGGTCTCATGTTTTTTGTGGAAGGTTTAGAAATGGGATTATTTCCAATTGGCGAAAATCTTTCTTATGCTTTGGCTAAAAAAGGTAGTTTATTCTGGTTAATTCTTTTTTCTTTTTTATTAGGTTTTTCCACCACTGTAGCAGAGCCTGCTCTTATTGCCATTGCTGATAAAGCAGCAAGTATTTCTGTTGAAGCTTCTTTAATTCCTAAGGCTGAAGAATTATCATACTCATTTGGGTTAAGAATGTCTGTTGCTGTTTCTGTTGGGTTATCTATTGTAATTGGCGTAATTAGAATTATCAAAGGCTGGCCTATATATTATTTGATTATTGGTGGATATATAATAGTAATGATTATGACCATTTTTGCGCCAAAAGAAATTATTGGCATTGCATACGATGCAGGTGGTGTAACTACTTCAACCATTACAGTACCATTAGTTACAGCTTTAGGTGTGGGTTTAGCTTCGGTAATAAAAGGCAGAAGTCCGCTAACCGATGGTTTTGGTTTAATAGCTTTTGCATCGCTAATGCCTATGATATTTGTTATGGGGTATGGAATGATTATTTTTAAATAGCAATATGAAACTTATAATAGACTTTGGGGCTGCATTATTTTCTACCATGCAAGATGTTGCGCCAATTATTCTATTAATTATTTTTTTTCAGGTGGTTGTTTTTAAAAAAAGCTTTCCGAATATAAGAAAAGTAGTGTTGGGTATGGCTTTTGTTATTATTGGTTTATCACTGTTTTTATTAGGTTTGGAAAAGGCACTTTTCCCTATTGGCGAAATAATGGCTAAACAGCTTTCATCGCAAGAGTTTGTTAAAAAAAGCTACGATGGCACTTTAACATGGCATGCCTATTATTGGGTATATCTTTTCGCAGCTTTAATTGGGTTTTCGTCTGCAATAGCAGAGCCATCACTAATTGCAGTATCTATAAAAGCCAATGAAGTTTCAGGGGGTACTATTAGTAAAACAGGATTAAGACTTGTAGTTGCGACAGGTGTTTTTGTTGCTTTATTAATTGGAACCAACCGAATTGTTATGGGATATCCGCTGCATATTTATATTGTTTCTGCTTATGTAGTAGTTATTTTTTTAACTGTTATTACTCCTAAAGATTTAATTCCTTTGGCGTATGATTTAGGTGGTGTAACTACTTCAACAGTAACGGTACCTGTTGTTAGTGCTATAGGTTTGGGGCTTGCCTCAAGTGTTCCCGGAAGGAGCCCTGCATTAGATGGGTTCGGTTTAATTGCCTTTGCATGTTTATTTCCTATAATTTCTGTGCTAATATATATTCAGATTTTAAACATTATTAAGAATAGTCTAAAACGAAAAATATGAAATTTAAACTTATTATGTCGTTGGTTACTCCTGAGATTACTGAAGAGGTAATTGAAACTGCCAAAAAAGCCGGAGCTACGGGAAATGTTGTTGTGTCTGCACGCGGTTGTGGTATTAACGAAACCAAGTTTATGGGTATTTCTGTAGATGATAAAACAGATATTATTTTCTTTGTGGTAGAAGAGCATACCGTGAATAAAATATTAGATTCTATAAATGAAGAATGCGATTTACACAAGCCCGGAAATGGTATTGCAATAGTATTAAGTATAGATAAGGTGGTAGGACTTGAAAGACAAATTTTAAAAATTAAAGAAAAGCTGAAAGGCGAACAATTATAAAAAATTAAAACACTTTTTTATGAGCGACTACACAAGTGCAAAAGATATTGCTTTAAACAAAATTGTTTACATAGATGGTCTTGCAACTGCAAAAGAGGCCATTGCATTAATGAGAGAAAACAATGTTGAAGCCTTAATAATTGCAAAAAGAAGCGAGAAAGATGCCAATGGTATTGTGGTGATTTCTGACATTATTCGTGGTGTAATTGTGCCCGATAAAAAGCCAGAAGAAGTTAGTGTTTATGAGTTAATGACCAAGCCTGTAATTTCTATTCCTGCACATTTAAATATCAGGTATGTACCACGTTTACTTAGCTATGCAAAAATTAACATTGCTCCGGTTGAAGAAAATGGAAAATACATTGGCATTATTAGCATGAAAGATATTGTGTTTTCTGTTTAGGCTACAAGTCCCAAACCGGGCTACGCTTGCCTTTAATGTAATCTTTCAGCTTTATTAAAAAAGCCATTGTCATATAAATTATAATTGGCGAGCCCACAGTAAGGCACGATGCATAAATAAAAAATAAGCGAATGCGCGAAGTAGGCATATCTAATTTATCGCCTAAATAAGTACAAACTCCAAAGAAGTTATTTTCAAAGTAAGCTCTTATTTTTTCTATCATGGTTGTAAATGTAATAAATTGTTGAAAAGAATAAGTGTAGTAAAAAGCTGATTTTCAGGTTCTTTTCAACACAAAAGTGCCAACATGACAGTTTAAGCAACGTTTTTTATTACAATATTCGTTTCTAAGTTGAATTAATGCCTGGCTTTCTAAGGCGTTTTCCGCTTTATATTTCAAGTTAGCCCAATCTTTAATTATGCTGTTATTTTCTGCGGAAATATTTTCTAAAAGTTGCAGTGAATTTTCTTTTATGGCTTCGCTGCCTGTGTGTTGCCCGTAAGCAAACAATACTGGCACAATAGCATTCAGAATTACTAAATCAATTGCATTGGTGCCCAACGATTTGCTTCTTTTTTCTGAAACCGTATCGAATGTGTAATGAGTAAGCCAATAACCTGAAACATTTACCTTGAATAATTGCTGAATGTTATTGTATTCAGCATTGGTTTTAATTTTTGAAAACAAATGAACACTATCAAAAAGTAATGTTGCAAATTGTGCCAATCTAACAGTTGGAAAAGCCGCAGGGCGCAACCTTAAAAAATGCCACTCGTGTTTTTCAAGCGGTTGTAAACTATATTTCGCTTTTAAAAACTGAAATTCTTTATACAAAGATTTACCATATTCATCTTTTAGATTATCATGTAACATTCCTGCTGTTCCAAACAACAAAGCCACTATTTGATTGAAATTATTTTTATGCTTGCCAATAATTTTAAGCGGTAATTGTTTAGCCAATTTTTCAAACGGTTCAGCATTTATTTTTAAACCGAAAGCCCTTGCTACACATTGGTACATGGTTTCTTCCCAACTGTTATTGTTGGCTTGCAACATTGCCATTACCTTTTCTGCTTTGGTTTGCAGCCTTTCAACAGCCAATCTGTTTAAGCCGCTTTTAAATCGAAAAGTATCTATATCGCCAATTAGATGTTCACAAGGTATTTTGCCTTTATGCTGAATAATGTTTTTATATTTTTCTGAAAGGCCAGAATTTATTAAACCTTTTATTTCAGCAACGGGAAAGTTGAATTGTTGCAGCTCTGCTTCGGGTAAATCGTTTTCATATACCACATGTAGAACAATATTGTCATATTTCTTATCATGTTGGTGTTTATGCTTTAACCAATCAGAAGTTTTAATGTGAATTTCAATATTGCCTGCCCAAAGGGTGTTGTTAATTTTAATTTTTGCAAGGCTGAAATCGGGACCGCTATTTTTATTATGTGTGCCTGCTTGTAATACCTGAATTTGTTCTCCTTTCAGCGTTTTAAAAGCAACATGATTTATTAATTGATACTGCCAGATAAAATGTAGAAACTCTTCTGTTATCATTGTTTTATAATCGGGCTTTAATCATTCTGTTCATGCCTTGCAGGTCTTTTATTATTTCAGTTTTATAACCTGCTAGTGAAAATATTTCATTAATACTTTCAGCATGAAGAGCATTTAATTCGCAAAAAATTACTCCGTTGGCATTCAGTTTTTCTTTGCCAAATTTTGCAATTAATTCGTAAAAAATAAAAGGATTTTCATGTAGCGCAATTAAAGCTATTTCAGGCTCTTGCTCTTTAACTTTTTTATCCAGTCCGTTAAATTCTGCTTCAGTTATGTAAGGCGGGTTGCTTACAATAATATCATATTGGCTTAGCTGTTTCCATTTCGATTCATCTAAAAAATCTATCTTTTTGAATACAATCTCAGCATCATTAAAAGTTGCATTATGTTTTGCAATAGCCAATGCTTCTTCTGAAACATCAATAGCTTCAACGCGTGTTTCTAGAGTATTTTTCTTTATGGTAATGGGTATGCAGCCACTACCCGTGCCAATATCTAACAAACTTGTTTTTCGATTTTGTTTTTTTATATTTTGTATAACATGGTGAACGAGTTCTTCTGTTTCAGGCCTTGGAATAAGTACTGCGGGAGACACTTTAAATTTTAAACCATAAAAATCAGCTTCGCCTAATATATACTGTATAGGTTTATACTGTTGCAATTGTGAAATAATTGCTTTCAGCTCGTTAACCGATTCTTCGTTTAATTCAATAGCTAAAGCAAAAACATCATCGTGAATAATGCCGAAAATATTTCCTGCTTCACGTTCATCGTAAAATTGTTGTAACGATTCAACAAAAAAGGTTCTGGCTTCTTGAATTTTCATATGTAAATAACTTTTTTTTAAAGCCATATGGAATATGCCATGATATTTTATAGGTGCTTGCACAATTTGTTTACGCATGGCTATTTCATACTGCACAAAACTAACCTATTTTCGATGCTGAATTATGGCTGAAATGCATCAACAATTTATGCAGCGTTGTTTTCAATTGGCTGCTTTGGGTTTAGGAAAAGTGGCACCTAATCCTTTAGTGGGTGCTGTGGTGGTGTATAACAACACCATAATAGGCGAGGGATATCATCAGAAATATGGGCAAGCACATGCCGAAGTAAATGCAATAGCTTCGGTAAAAGATAAAAGTTTATTAAAGCATGCCACGCTATATGTAAACCTTGAACCATGTTCTCATTTTGGCAAAACACCGCCTTGTGCCGATTTAATAATTCAGCACAAAATTCCACAAGTAGTAATTTGTAATAAAGACCCTAACCCATTAGTGGCAGGTAAGGGTATTGCTAAATTAGAAGCCGCGGGAATACAAGTAATTACAGATGTTTTAGCGCAAGAGGGGTGGTGGCTCAACCGAAGGTTTTTTACTTTTCATACCGAAAAACGCCCTTATGTAATTTTAAAGTGGGCGCAAAGCAACGATGGTTTTATTACCAAAACCAACGATAAGCAATATTGGATTACAGGCGATACCACTAAGAAACTATCGCATCAGTGGCGCAGCGAAGAGCAGGCTATATTGGTAGGCACGCAAACAGTACTAACCGATAACCCGCAATTGAACAACCGTTATTTTAATACTAATCAGCAACCCGTAAGAGTAGTCATTGATAAAAAATTGATAATACCTGAAAGTAGTTTTGTGTTAGATAATTCGCAGAAAACCATTGTTTTTAATGCTGTAAAAGATTTTCAAACCGGAAATACATCTTACATCAAAATCAATTTTGAAAATAGTATTCATGAAATGCTTTCAGCATTGTATGAAAGAAATATACAGTCCCTAATTGTTGAGGGTGGAGCAAAAACATTAAATGCTTTTATTCAGCAAAACGCATGGCACGAAGCGCGAGTACTTACCGGAAATATTGCTTTTGAACAAGGTATAGCTGCGCCTAATGTTTTAGGAAAGATTATTACTGAAACTGCTGTTGGCAGTGACCATCTTACTATAATAAGCAACAACAAAACCTCTTAAAACTATAGTGAAATGATTTGGCTTGGGCTGTGTATTATTTTTACTTCTTTCTTAATTATTGCCTTTAAATATTTTGAAAAATATCAAGTGCAAACTATGCCTGCCATTGCATTCAATTATTTAACCTGTGGTTTAATGGGACTTATTTTTCAGCAAAACCACGAAGCCATGTTTCAGTTGCAATTGCAGCCGTGGATTCTTTTTGCCGTTGCATTAGGCTTGTTGTTTATTGTAGTGTTTTATTTATTGGGTATTAATACGCAAATAAATGGCATTACTGTAGGCGCTATTGCGAATAAACTTTCGGTAGTAATTCCTGTGGCCATTGCTATTTATGCTTATAACGAAAAAGTTACTGCGCTGAAAGTTACAGGTATATTGCTGGCTTTGCTTTCGGTAGTATTTGCAAACCTGAAAGCCCAAAAAAATAATGCTGTAGTAAAACGAAATTGGTTGTTGCCTTTCGTGGTGTTTATTGGTAGCGGCATTTGCGATAGTTTTTTAAATTTTATCCAGAAATATCATTTGCCTGAGCAATTCAACGAACTGTTTATTGCTATTGTTTTTTTAACGGCTGCTTTGTCAGGTTTTGTGAGGGCACTTTACAATTCGTTTTTTAAGAATATTACCTTCGGAAAAAAAGAAATTATAGCAGGTTTTTTACTAGGGCTACCAAATTTCGCTTCTATTTACAGTATTCTGAAAGCCCTGCAATTTTCAGGTTTAGAGCATTCAGTACTATGGCCAATAAATAATGTAGGCATAATAGTTTTTTCAAGTCTTTACTCAGTAATATTTTTTAAAGAAAAACTACAACTAATTAATATCTTAGGCATAGTTACTGCTATAATTTCAATAATATTTATGATGATGTAGTATAACTATTTCATTTATTCAACATTAAAAATGCAAACCAACTAAACTAATTGCTTAATAAAATTATACTTAATGGACAAAATAGGTTGTTAAAATCTTCTGAAAGTCATATCAGAAAAAGGTTTGAGGTAGGCTTTATCTCTACAAAATTCCCTATAAAAAACCATAATCTGCATTTTTTTGTATGGCTACACCATGCGTGTAAAACCCTATTGCAACTTTTTGCAATACTGCCGTTTAAGTGCTCAATTTTTGCTCAAAATCCTCCATAAAAAGCCATAACGTACCTTTTTACAGAATCTTTTTTATTAGAAACTGTAAAGAGTGAAGGTTTGGGTAGTGTTATAAGGCAATGCCTCCTTAGATTTTGTCTTAGCTAAAGATTTGTTAGTGGCGTAGCGTAGATTACCAATCTACTTTTATCTATTATTCGCCATGCCCTGCGGAACATGGTGAATAGCGTTGGTGTAAACTTTAAGGAGCTAACGGATTAGAATCAGAAGGCAGCATAAACTTTACGGAGGCAACGGATTAGAGTCGGAAGGTAGCATAAACTTCACGGAGGTAATACATTAGAATCAGAAGGCAGCATAAACTTTACGAAGGCAACGGATTAGAATCCGAAGGCGGCATAAACTTTACGGAGGCAACGGATTGGAATCCGAAGCCAGCTTGAACTTTACGGAAGCATTTCGGATAACCCAAAGGGTAGCAGAATTGGAAATTCCTGTTATTTATCATTCGCCATGCCCTGCGGGATATGGCGAATAGCGAGGTGGAGTAGTATTAAATCTTATTTAAAATCCAACCGGCAAGAATTGAAATTATAAGGTTCGGAATTATTATTAAGGCAATAAAATTCGGGTATTGATCAGGTTCCAAAAATTTATATTCAATATTAATAATAACTGTAAATATCAATTGTGTTATTGTAGCACAAATGCCAATGATACCTGAAAAAATCAAAGAGTAAAGAATTTTAATCTTCCCATCTTCAGTATATTTCGATTTATATAGCTGGTGTGAGAATCCAATTGAAACCGCCAATAGAATCCAAAAAAACAGAAGATCAATTCCGATAATGTAAATCAATAAGATTAAAATCAAAACTAAAACAACTGAAGAAATAATTAAGGATTGTAAATATTTAGGAGGAAGTTGATTCATAGTGACTAACTATTTTTAAGTAAAATTATGCTATATAAAGCTAATTTTTTCCCTACACAAAATTCACTTCAGGCGTTAAATCAATACCAAACTTTTCTTTTACACTTTGCTGAATTTGCTGAGATAGGTTTTTAATTTCTTCACCGGTGGCATTGCCATAATTTACCAATACCAAAGCCTGTTGTGCATGTGAACCGGTATTGCCTATGCGCTTGCCTTTCCAGCCACATTGTTCAATGAGCCAGCCCGCAGGCACTTTAATTTTATCGTCAGCAGCAGGGTAGTGGGGCATGGCAGGGTATTGCTGTTGCAGTTGTAAAAAATGCTCTTTTGCTATTTCAGGGTTTTTAAAAAAGCTGCCGGCATTGCCCAAAACTTTCGGGTCGGGCAATTTAGAAGTTCTAATATGAATTACAGCATCGCTAATGGCTTTTACATTCAATTCAGCAACGCCCATTTGCTGCAAAGTATCTTGTATAGCACCATAAGAAGTATTAAAAACAGGTTGTTTGTTCAGCCTAAAAGTAACCGAAACAATGCAATATTTTCCTTTAGCTACTTTCTTGAAAATGCTTTCTCTATAGCCAAAGCCGCAAGCTTCTTTGGTGAAAATTTTAGTAGTTCCGTTTTGCAAATCAATAGCTTCCAGCGAATCGAAAATACTTTCTATCTCAACTCCATAAGCGCCAATATTCTGCATAGGCGCAGCGCCCACCTGACCGGGAATTAGCGATAAATTTTCCATGCCGCCATAGTTGTGGGCAATAGCATATTGCACCAAATCGTGCCATACTTCGCCTGCAAAAGCCTTTATGAAAACATGCTGCTCGTCTTCTTTAATTTTCTCAATGCCTTTAATGCTGTTTTTAATAATCAGCCCGTTAAAATCTTGTGTAAACAACAGGTTGCTGCCCCCGCCTAAAATTAGTTTGGGCAGGTGTTGTAGTGTTTCGTTATTAATTATCTGCAACAAATCATCTACCGAAAATATTTCGGTAAAATATTCAGCAAAGGCAATAATGCCAAAGGTATTGTATGGTTTAAGGTTAACGTGTTGTTGCAGTTTCATAGTTTATTCTTGCAATCGTTTTAAAGCGGCTTTTGCTTTTTGCGAAAGACTGTTTACATATTCATGGCCTTGTAAAGAAAGACATTTTTCAAAATACTGTGTAGCCTTCTTTTTATCTCCTTGCTGTTCATAAATATAACCCGCCTGAAGTGCAGCATTGGCAGCATAGTAGTAAGGCAGGCTGCTTCCTTTTTTCAACGTTTCATCATATAGTTGTAAAGCCTTTTTGGAGTCATTCATTTTATCATATACGCGTGCTTTTCTGTAAACCCATTCTGTTTCCAGCAATTTGTTTTTTGCATCAACTTCAATAGTATTCAAAACTTCCAACGCTTTATCGTAATTGCCTGCATCAAACAATAATCGGGCTTTCAGCAAACTAGTATTGGGCAACTCTTTTTGTTCATGCGCTTTCACGGCTTGCTTGTCGGCCTCTCTTGTGCCTTTGCCAGTTTTAGCAATTTCAGCCATATTCTTTTCATACTGCTGCTGGTTGTTTTCAAGCAAATAACACCATGCCAGTTTATGGTAACTGCTTTTTATAAGGTGCTTACTTTTTGTTTGCAATAAATAATTTCTGAAATGAGTAATTGCCTGTTTGCTGTTAAGCGTTTGCAATTGCTGCATACCTTTTAAATATTCAACCAATGCCACTTTTGGGTAGGCTGAAGTGGCAGGAATATTTTTTAAAAGTTGCGCTGCTTGTGTGTTTTGGTAGCTATGCAACAGTAAGTTGGCAAGCGCAATATTACCCATTAAATTTTCTGCGGAAGGAAATTTTTGCTGCTGAAAAAATGTAATGGCTTTTTCTTTCTCATCTCCCGTATGAAACAATAATATGCCATACATTAAAACAGCTTCATTGCTGAAATTGAACGCAGCATCTTTTTGAGTAGCCAGTTTTTTCAACTGTGCCGTGCCTTTGGTAAGGCTAGCTTCAATGCCCAATACATTTAAAACCCAATGGTATCTGTCGGGCAAAATGCCAGTTAATGCTTGTATGAGTGCAATATTTTTTTGGTTGGCTAAAAAATCGGGATAGGCTTTTTGGTTTTCTTCTAACAGCAAATATGCCCTGCGCATGTTCCAAAAACCCGAAACATATTCTTCAAACATAAATTGCGCAAAAGCCAGGTGTAAATAGTTTTCAGCAATGGCATACCGATGCCACGCATTTTTCGAAGTAGCTTTTTTTAATACTGAAAGATGTTGTTCGTTATTGGTAACATAAGTTTTAAAATCGGTTTCGCTTTCAGAAAAATATAAGTTAATAAACTCGTTATAATCTTCTAACCAAATCCATACTAAATTTTCAGGTTGTTGTTTTTTGTAAGCTGAAATGTTTTCTTTCGCTGCAATGGTTTTACCATTCAGCATTTTTTCATAAACACTTGCAGCTTCAACGTTGAAATGAAAAATTGCATTAGCAGCAAACACAGCATTGAAACTGAATAGTAAAAATATAAACTGAAATACTTTCATGCTTGTCAATGCTTGTGCTGTTTACAATTTAGTTGTTTAAGAAATAACATTTACGATATTATACTTTGTGTAATAATGAAGACTGCAAATGAAGGTGGGATTGGCATAATACAGTTCATTATTCTTCTGTCGTTTCAGTTTTGAAAATATTTTTTTATACACTTAGTATTAATCTGTTAACCAAATTCCTTTAATATTTATAGTACTATCTGTTGAAAAGCTTTCATTAATGTATATGCGCTTATCAATTAGCTTACCTCTATTATATGATTCAATTCTTGCTAGTTTTTTATCCTCGGTGTAATACACCCAGATTAAATCTTTTTTTCCATTATAATATTTCCCACTACTTGCTAAACTCCCATTGGTATAGTAAATATTCCATAAGCCATGACACACATTAATTGTCAGATTAAGCCGTTTTTTTATTTTCTTAAAATTTCCTTCACAATATACATTTCCATTTTCATGATATATTCTTCTTACTCCGTTACTGTCAGGAAATGTGTAAAATTCTGTTGAGTCTTTGAATGATTCAACAGTTTTACTTATGTACGTTGATGTAGTTTTTTTCTCTTGACAAATAGCGACAAAACACATCATGTTTAATATTACTAGGAGTAGGGGGGATTTAACCTTATAATTGCCGTTTCTTTCACTGCTAAAAACAGTATGAAGCATATTTTTATAATTAATTGACATCATTCAAGATAAATACTTTATTTATACACGTACAAATATAAATACCTATCACATTAACTATTCTAAAGGCTACAGAATGAACCACTACACGATTATTTTAAATAAATCAAAGCGTTAACTGCGAAATCTGCGGGAAACCAAATTACTCTTTCAAAAACGGATAACGATAATCTACCGGAGGCACAAAGGTTTCTTTAATAGTGCGTGGCGAAACCCAACGCAATAAATTAATCA
>CAZIZP010000001.1:0-279113 GCA_964543705.1 uncultured Chitinophagaceae bacterium | reverse complement strand
AAACCTATAACAGGATTTATTCTTAACCTGTAAACTTTTTTTAGGACGAGACACAATATATCTGTCCTTCTGAATGCGCTTTGCTAACATTCCGAAGAGCTATAGATAAAATCCTTTATGCCCTTTGTTCCTTTGTGGTAAAAAAACAAAAAGATCATCACCATCAGCGTTCCATTTCATTTTCGCCCACCCCCACAAAAACCGGAAAGCCAAAAGTCCCTCCCCTCGGGAGAGGGATTTAGGGTGAGGCCCAATATCCACCGCCTTTCTTCAATGTAAATCCGGCTGTAATCAATGTAAATCTCGCTGTAATCAATGTAAAACCAACTGTAATCAATGTAAATCCGGCTGTAATCAGTGTAAAACCAACTGTAATCAATGTAAGCCCGCCTGTAATCAGTGTAAATCCGGCTGTAATCAGTGCAGGACGAGCTGTAATCAATGTAAAACCATCTGTAATCAATGCAAGCCCGCCTGTAATCAATGTAACTCAAGCAGTAATCTTAGCAATTCAGGTAAAAAACACAGCCCATTAAGCGCAAAAATTCAATAGTTCGGCAAGTAACTCACTAAATAAACTTGTAATGAGCTCATCAAAGCAGGCTGCTACACTTTACATTGAAGAATTAAACGCGATAGATGCAGAACATGTCCCCCTTGCGGGTTAGCTTTTAGAGTTTGCGAAGGGGGGTAGGGGGATGATAATTTTCCAGCCTTAGTAATATTATCACCAAAAAAACACGCTCAACTATAAAGGCAAAGATACTTGTCGGTCAAAAAACAAAATTCAAAATTCAAAACTCTAAAATCGAAATTCAAGGCGCGAGATTTTTCAGCTACAACTGTAAAATAATCTTAGCAAATTTGTTTTTTAAGATGAACTAATACAATACCTTTTTATGACACACGCAGAAGTATTAAACGATATTATAAAAAACAGGCGTTCGGTTTTTGTGGCACAATATGATACAGAAAGAAAAGTGCCCGATAGTATTATAGAACAAATGCTGGAAAATGCCAACTGGGCACCTACCCACTATGTAACCGAGCCCTGGCGGTTTTCGGTTTTTACAGGCGAGGGGTTGCAAAGGTTTGCTGCGTTTCAGGCAGCACTGTATAAGCAGGAAGCAGGCGAAAAATTTGAACAAAGCAAGTATGAAAAGCTGTTGGCCAATCCGCTGAAAGCCTCGCATATTATTTCAATAGGCATGAAGCGACATGCTATGGACAAATTGCCCGAAGTAGAAGAAATATGTGCGGTAGCAAGTGCCGTACAAAACATGCAGCTAACGGCACATGCTTATGGGGTGGGTTGCTACTGGACTACAGGGGGTGTAACTTTTTACGAATCGGCAAAGCCATTTATGGGCCTCGAAAGCGAAGACAAGTTGCTGGGCTTTTTGTATGTAGCCTATGCCAAAGAAGGTTTTACCACACAAGGCAGAAGAAAGCCTGTTGCCGATAAAGTGAAATGGGTTAGGGGGTAATACCGTTGGCACATTCGTAATAGTGCAATAATATTGTCCTAAACGACTGTAGCTACGGCATTATACACGAAAGTATTGGACTATTTTATAAGTACATTTGGTATAAACTGCCTTATAGTTTAGTCCACCGGGTAGTAATAACACTACCGTTTTCGGTATAAACATTGCAAAAGTACAGGCCGTTGCTTAATGCTGAAACATCAATAGTATTGGTGTTTTCAGCTTTCAGCAATTGCTTGCCTTGTAAATCGAATATTGCTATGGTATTTATTTTTTCTGAAACAGCACTTTCTATTTTCAGCATATTGTAAGCAGGGTTGGGGTAAAGGCGAATATTTTTTTCAGCAATAAAATTATTTACGCTTGTAGGCAACGGGCTGGGGTGTTGAAAGCGTAAAAAGAATTTCCATATTTCAAGGCTGGCATTAAAATCCATATTGGTAACCCCTAAATTAAAGGTGGCACCCGGCCAGGTGTGGGTAGCGTTGTAGGCTTTGTATAGCACTACTTCGGTATTATCGTTACAGTTTCCGTAGTTGAAACGCTCGGCAGTAGAGCCATCGGTAGTAACATTATCGGCAACGGGTATTACAGTGGGCGAGGCACCACAACCGTTTCGGTTTACCCAGTTTTTCACTAAAGTATCGATATGCAAAAAGGTGGCGTTTCCGCTGTAAGGAACAGTGGGGTCGTTAGTACCATGAACTTGCATTACGGGCACTGCACGTGTGGGCGAGCAGTTGCTTTGTTGCGAAATAGTCATGCTGCCGGTTACCGAGGCTATGGCGGCAATTCTTTCAGAAAGCTGACACGCTAAAGAATAAGACATAAAGCCGCCATTAGACATGCCGGTGCTGTAAATTCTGGTGGCATCTATATTATATTCTGAACTTAGAACATCTATTAAAGTGCTGATGAAGCCTACATCGTCTATATTGCTGGGGGCAAAACCTACATTCCAGTAGCGGCTGTTGCTTAAATCGAAAGTGCCGTTAGGAAGGCAAATAATAAAGTTGGCAGTATCGGCTATTTGTCTGAAATCGCCATAAAACTCTTGCTGTGCATTATTAGAGCCATAGCCATGCAGATTAAATAATAAAGGCACGGCACTGTTTCCATCGTAAGCCGCAGGAATATAAATGCGGTATTCGCGGGAAATGCCGCCATGAGTAATAGTTTGGTTAAGCGTTTGCTGTGCATAAGAATAAACACCTGCAAATAATATGAATAAAGAGATAATGGCTTTCATAAGGCTTTTAATTTTTCATAAATATATACTATCTCGGGCTTAATTATTATGTTTAATGGGTTTACTATTTTTAAACAGGCAATTATAATATCTATAGCTATGAGTGAAAACAGTTTTTTCAATAAAGTTATTGGCTACATAAGCCTCGAAACAGAGCTCGAAACCTTTGATAATGTACACGATGAGATTGTTAAAGGCGTAGTGTTTAAAGGCACTAATCTTTGGATATTAATTTTTGCCATTGTTATTGCTTCGGTGGGGCTAAACATGAATTCTACTGCGGTAATTATAGGTGCCATGTTAATTTCACCATTAATGGGCCCTATAAACGGCATGGGCTATAGCATAGCCACTTTCGATTTGGATTTATTCAGAAAATCGATAAGAAACTTTTCGTTTGCAGTTTTTTCAAGTTTAATTGCTTCAACAACCTATTTTGCTTTAAGCCCTGTTTCTACCGCTCATTCAGAATTATTAGCCCGAACCAGCCCTACTATTTATGATGTGTTAATTGCGCTGTTTGGCGGCCTGGCAGGTATTGTGGCCATAAGCAGTAAAAAGAAAGGTAATGTAATTCCGGGGGTTGCCATTGCCACCGCTTTAATGCCCCCGCTTTGCACTGCAGGCTATGGGCTGGCAACGGCACAGTTCAGCTTTTTCTTTGGTGCTATATATTTATTTGCCATTAACACCATATTTATTGCATTGGCTTCAGTATGGGTGTCGCAGTATTTAAAATTTCCTATAAGAGGCAATATAGATGAAAAGAAAAAAGGCATTATTAACAGGGCAATTACTGTAGTTATAACATTGGTATTACTGCCCAGTATATATTTTGGCTACAAGCTGGTGCAGCAAGAAAAGTTTACCGTAAAAGCCAATCAGTATATTTCTAATGTAAGTCTTTTTGAAGGTAATTATTTATTGAAAAACACTATAAATGCTAAAAAGCAACGAATAACCCTTATTTATGGTGGCAGCGAATTGACTGATAAACAGAAAAAACTTATTACCGACAAGGCACAGGATTTTGGCATTACCGAAACAGAAATAATTATTGAACAAGGGTTAGCCTTTTCCGATTTTAATAGTAAAAACACAGAACTTTTGAAGCTGAAAGAAGACATAAACCTGTTAACTAATTCATTGATTATTGCTGAATCGCAAAGAGACAGCCTGATAAGATTTCAGACTTTTGGAAAAAATATTTTTGAAGAAATTAAAGCCATTAATCCTCTGGTGTCAGGGTGTTTATATTCTAAATCGCCTTATTATACTGATTCATCTGAAACAGCCTTGTATCAAGACATTGTTGTGATTTCTTCAGAAAAAGAAAAATTACAACCCAAAGATTTGAAAACCATTAACAACTGGCTGAAAAAACGTTTGGAAAGCGATAGCGTAAAGGTGATATATGATTTTGCAGATACAACTACAGCTCTACAAAAGCAACCTGTTCTTTAATCCATTCCCTTGGCACTAAAGTGGGCCAAAGGCTTAGCTGCAAACGATTTATTTTGCCCCAACCCGGAATACTATTAATACCTGGAGGGCCATTTAAACCTAAACAGGTGATGCCTGCCATACACATTTTTCCGGTGCGCTCATCGCTGTGTTTAATTACGGCTCTTACTCCAATCTCATTCATTTGGTCGAGCCATTCTTTATTGGGTATGGGTGCTGCATCGCCATGAATACCATTAATGCCTATTAAACTAAATTCTCTGCGTTCAATATTTACCGGAAGATTATCCCATATTTTTCCGGCAGCTTCAATAAACTTTTGGGCTTTTTCGTAAGCATAAGGGTAGGAGAAGAAGAAAAATTGTTCGGTAATATAACCTTCCATTTGCCCTATGGTTAATTTTAGTTTCTCAGGCCGTGGCTTGCCTTTAACACCTTTGAATGCTACCTGATTTTCACCTATATCTTCTATAGAAACTGAAGTTAAATCTACGGTTACATCAGGCGTAATATAATTAGACGGGTCGTGAATTTCATACACCAGTTGCTCGCGAATGGTATTGCGACTTACTTTTCCCCCTGAACTTTGTGTTTTGGTAAATACTGCGCTGCCATTTTCTTTTACATGTGCAATGGGGTAGCCTAAATTCCAGGTATCGTATTCCATGGGCCATTCGGCATAGCTGTTGCCACCGCTGGCTTGCCCACCACATTCTAATAAGTGCCCAATGGCAATGCCTGAAGCCAGCTTGTCTAATTCTGCCTGGTCTTTGGGGTTTTCAATGTTCCAGCCAAATTCGTGTGCCAGTATGCCTAAGGTTAGGCATGGGTCGGCAACTCTTCCGGCTAAGATTAATTGTGCGCCCTGGTCTAAGGCTTCTTTTACACTTTTAGCGCCTATATATACGTTGGCATGTGTAGGCTGATACTTTGAAGTAGCATAAGCCACACCGGTATCCATATTTTCTAAGCCCAAACCGGCTTCCTGCATTTCATTTAGTTTATCGAATAAATTGTCGCCCGTAATGATAGCTATTTTAATTCCCGATACTCCATTTTTTTTCAATATGGCAGCTACCTTATTCGCAGCAGCTTCGGGATTTAAACCGCCCGAATTGGTTACCACTTTCATGCCGTTCATAAAAGCAGCCGGGTAAAGTACTTTAGCCAGCACTTCAACATCTCTGGCATAACCTAAAGTGGGGTCTTGCAATTTGTCTTTTTGCAAAATAGAAAGCGTTAATTCTGCCAAGGCATCATGCACCAGATAATCGGCTGCCTGTTCCATTACTACATTTATTGCCCCCATTGGGCTGTCGCCATAAAAACCCTGAACACCGGCAATTCTTACAATTTTTTCGCTCATATTTACTTTTAAGATGCGTAAAACTAAAGATGTTTGTTAAAACACAAAAGCAAAATACTGAAATGTTTTTTAAGCAATACTGATTATCTTTGCCGGTGGTATTTTCAGTATGATTTATTTAACCAGAAGAGAGCATTTTAACGCAGCGCATAAGCTTTACAATCCTAAATGGACTGATGAGCAAAATGATGCAGTATTTGGAAAATGTGCCAATAAAAACTGGCATGGACATAATTTTGAACTGTTTGTAACAGTAAAGGGAAATCCTAATGCTGATACAGGTTTTATTATGAATGCCAAAGACTTAAGTGCTATTATTAAAAAAGAAGTTTGCGAAAAGCTAGATCATAAAAACCTGAATTTAGATGTAGATTTTATGCATGGCAAGCTTACCTCTACCGAAAACCTGGTAGTAGAAATATGGAAAATATTAGAAAAGCATATTACAGATTGTCAGTTACATTGCGTAAAATTGTGTGAAACCGAAAATATTTATGTTGAATATTTCGGGGAATAAAAAATATTTATGCCAAATTCGGAACAACCTAACTACAATAAAATAGACCGTTACAACGAAGCTACTTTAAGTGATATTGCAGCCAGTTTTAGCAAAATAATTGCACACTTAGGAGAAGATATAGAGCGCGAAGGGTTGTTAAAAACACCCGAAAGAGCTGCAAAAGCCATGCAGTTTTTAACGCAAGGTTATGATTTAGACCCTGTTGCTATATTAAAAAGTGCCATTTTCGATGAAGACCACAGCGAAATGATAGTGGTGAAAGATATAGAGTTGTATTCTTTGTGTGAACATCATATGCTGCCATTCTATGGAAAAGCTCATGTTGCTTACATTCCAAATGGTAAAATTGTAGGACTAAGTAAAATTCCGCGCGTTGTAGATGTTTTTGCAAGACGATTACAAGTTCAGGAGCGGTTAACCACTCAGATAAGAGACGTTATTAACGAAACTTTAAAACCACATGGTGTTGCTGTAGTTATTGAAGCCAATCATTTTTGTATGATGATGCGTGGCGTACAAAAGCAAAATTCTTCTACCACCACTTCGGCTTTTACCGGTGAGTTTGAAAAGCAGGCAACCCGCAACGAATTCATCAATATTATTTCTTCCCGCTTGCATTAAGCATTAATAAATTCAACATTATTTTTTTACAAACAGTAAAACTGAAGCAAGTTCATTTTACTTTACTCAAATTGCTGTTTTCAAAAACATTTATCTTGCAAAGCAGTTACACTTTAAATTGAAAGCAGAGGAAACAGCGAAGAAACTATGGCGTTGTTAGCATCATCATATAAAAGCATTTGGAAAATAGCTTACCCTATAATTATAGGCAGTTTTGCACAAAGCATTATTTCGGTTACCGATACGGCTTTTATGGGGCGCATTGGTAGTATAGAACAAGCCGCTATTGGTTTGGTTGGGGTTTATTATCTCATACTTTTTATGATTGGCTTTTCTTACACCAAAGGCACACAAATATTTGTGGCGCGCAGGTTAGGAGAGAAGCGACATGAAGAAATAGGGAAAATTACTGATAACTCGCTTATAGTGATGTTCTTATTTTCCTTGCTGCTGTTTGTTTTTTTAAGATTTTTTGCTGAAAGTAGTCTTTCATTATTAATTCAAGACCCTGACATTTTAAAGGCAAGCGTTGCCTTTTTAGAAGTTCGTTCTTATGGAATAGTGTTTGGTTTTTGCGGCTCCTTGTTTCTTTCTTTTTATATGGGTATTGGTAATACTCTGGTAATACTTGCGGGTATTTTAATCATGTCAGGTTTAAATGTGCTGCTGAATTATATTTTAATATTCGGAAAATGGGGGTTCCCTCAAATGGGAATTCAGGGTGCTGCATGGGCTTCAAATATTGCCGAAATTGTTGCTGCCATAATATTTGTTACCTATGCCATTATTGCCAGGTATCACGAAAAATTCAAGCTTTTTAAATTCAGGTTATCGATTGCTATTATAAAAGATGTTACCAGTCTTTCTTTTCCTATTGTAATGCAAACATTTATTGGGCTTTTGGCATGGATGATATTTTTCATTTTTGTAGAGAAAATGGGCACCAACGAGCTGGCTATTTCAAGTGTTGTGAAAAGTATTTATACCATTTTTGGTATTCCGGCCTGGGGCTTTTCTTCGGCAGCCAACACCATTGTAAGCAATCTTATGGGGCAAAAACGTCCCGATGAAGTTTCAAAAGCCATAAAAAGAATTGTGTTTTTCAGTATGAGTTTTACCGCAATACTTTCGCTGCCAATAATATTTTTTCCTGAAGCCTTTATGAGGTTTTACACGGTTGATGAAGCCGTAATTATGGGTGGCAAATATGTAATCTATGTCTGCATGGCGGCTTTAATTATTTATTCATCTTCTACCATAATGTTTAATGGCATTGTAAGCACAGGTACCTCTAAAGTGTCGTTAGCTATAGAAGTAATAGCGGTAGTGGTGTATTTAGGCTATATCTACAGCATATTTCAAATTGAAAACATTTCGCTGCCTTTGGTATGGACAGCTGAATTGTTTTATTGGTTTGTAATTGCTTTAATATCGTTTATTTACTTAAAAACCGGAAGGTGGAAAACAAAGCAGATTTAGTCGTTATTTTTACAACTCATTTTTTATTCTGAATAGAAACCAACCATGCAAGACAAATTCAAAACTTTAGAAGATAAAATAGCACTGGCCAAATTAGGTGGAGGAGAAAAGCGCATTGCTTCACAGCATAGCAAAGGAAAACTAACCGCTCGTGAAAGAATAGATTTATTGCTCGATGAAGGAAGTTTTGAAGAAATAGGTATGTTGGTTACGCACCGCAGTACCGATTTCGGCATGGATAAAGAAGTGTATTTAGGCGATGGTGTAGTTACCGGTTATGGTACTGTGAATGGAAGATTGGTGTATGTTTTCTCACAGGATTTTACGGTTTTTGGCGGCTCTCTTTCTGAAACTCATGCCGAGAAAATTGTAAAAATTATGGATTTAGCCATGCAAAATGGCGCACCCGTAATTGGTTTAAACGATAGCGGTGGTGCACGCATTCAGGAAGGTGTGGTATCGTTAGGTGGCTATGCCGATATTTTTTACAGAAATACTTTGGCTTCGGGTGTTATTCCACAGTTGAGTGCTATTATGGGGCCTTGTGCCGGTGGTGCGGTGTATTCGCCTGCCATTACCGATTTTATTTTTATGGTTGAAAACACTTCTTACATGTTTGTAACCGGCCCCAATGTGGTAAAAACTGTTACACACGAAGAAGTAACTTCTGAAGAATTGGGTGGCGCACAAACTCATGCTTCAAAAAGCGGGGTGACACATTTTGCCTGTGCCAATGAAGTGGAGTGCATTAATTCTTTAAAACAGTTATTAAGTTATATTCCACAAAACTGTGAAGAAGATGCACCCGTTTATCCTTATGAAACAACAGGCGATGAATTGCGCCCTGCATTAAATAATATTGTTCCTGAAAATGCACAACAGCCTTACGATATAAGAGAAGTTATTGAAGGCACGGTAGATGAAAACTCATTCTTTGAAGTACATAAGCATTATGCTGAAAATATTATTGTAGGTTTTGCCCGTTTAGGCGGAAGAAGCATCGGCATCGTTGCCAATCAGCCTGCGTTTTTAGCGGGAGTATTAGATATAAACTCTTCTAAAAAAGGAGCGCGTTTTGTGCGTTTCTGCGATTGTTTCAATATTCCTTTGTTAGTGTTTGAAGATGTGCCGGGCTTTTTACCGGGCACCGACCAGGAATGGAATGCCATTATAACCAATGGTGCAAAGTTGTTGTATGCCTTTAGCGAAGCTACCGTGCCAAGAGTTACGGTGATTACCCGCAAAGCTTATGGTGGCGCTTATGATGTAATGAACAGCAAACATATTGGTGCTGATTTAAATTTTGCCTGGCCTACAGCCGAAATTGCTGTTATGGGCGCAAAAGGCGCAGCAGAAATTATTTTCAAAAATGAAATTGCCAAGGCTGAAAACAAAGAAGCCAAGTTGCAAGAGAAGGTTGATGATTACACGGAGAAGTTTGCAAATCCTTATCGTGCGGCTGCCCGTGGTTATATAGATGAAGTAATTAAGCCCGAAGTAACCCGTCAAAAACTCATTAAGGCATTTAAAATGTTAGAAAATAAAGTAGCCCAACTTCCGAAGAAAAAGCATGGGAATATTCCGTTGTAGTATTTTAATTAAATAAGAAATTGTTTAAGTATTTGCATTTTACTTAACAATACTTACATTTACTTAACTTAAATACTGTATAGCGAAACATATTTACACTCCTCAAAACCTTATTGTCTTAAATCGTGCTGCATCTTATAATAAATGCATGAGTGTAACTTAAAGTCTCGTCATACGTATTAGGGAGAAAATCTAAAAACTACTGGAATGAGGCAATTAAAAATCACCAATCAAATCACGCAGCGCGACACCCATTCTCTTGAAAAGTATTTACAAGAGATTTCTAAAGAGAAACTGCTTACTTCTGAAGAAGAAGTTAAGTTGGCTATACTTATTAAACAAGGCGATTCAGATGCTTTAGAAAAACTGGTTAAAGCCAACTTAAGGTTTGTTGTTTCTGTTGCAAAGCAATATCAAAACCAAGGATTGCCTTTAAGCGATTTAATTAATGAGGGTAATTTGGGCTTAATAAAATCGGCTGAGAAGTTTGATGAAACTAAAGGCTTTAAATTTATTTCTTATGCTGTTTGGTGGATTCGCCAAAGTATTATGCAGGCTATTGTTGAACAAGCAAGAATAGTTCGTTTACCTATTAATAAGGTAGGTTCTTACAATAAAATAATGCAAACCATGCAGTTATTTGAACAAGAGTTTCAGCGTGAGCCTACCAATGAAGAACTTGAGAAAATATTAAACATCAACAAAAACGAAATTGACGATTTAATTAAAACAGCCAGTCGTCATATTTCTATGGATGCACCTTTTAACGATGATGAAGAATCAGGAACCATGTATGATACTATAGAAGATGTTGATGTATCCGGTACAGATAAGAAAATGATTGATGAATCATTGCAAAAAGAAATTAAAAGAGCTTTACGTGTATTACCGGCAAGAGATGCCGAAATATTATGTTACTATTTCGGTTTAAAAGGAGAAGGTTATATGACACTAGAGGAAATTGGAGGCATGTTTAATTTAACAAGAGAGCGAGTGAGGCAAATTAAAGAGCGTAGTTTGCGCAGGCTTACCAAGGCAACAGGCTCAAGAGAATTGAAATCGTATTTAGCATAAAACAAAAAAAAAGCCGCTTCAACAGCGGCTTTTTTGTTTAACAGATTTTATTTATTACAAGGTTACTTCTTTATAGGTAACTTGTGTTTTCTGTAGTTTTTTATTGAAATTACTGTCTAAGATATTTCTAACCGCACCGTATTGCATAAACTTTTTCATCATTACATCTTTTAAGCGTGCGTTAGTAATCTTTGGAATATTCAATGATAAAATATTCACATTATCAAAAATGGTTCCGGCTAATCCTTTATAGTACTCGTTAAAGTTTGTGACATCAGCAGGGTTTGGAGATTTTTTACCTGTTTCATCTTCTACCATAGAGATGTATGGTTGGTTTTGTTTAATGTCTTCAAAAGATGTTGCTACTTCTTTCAAAGGATTTAAAAACTTAAGATTAGCAGCAATTGATTTGGCAGTTTCAAAATCGTTAATGCCTTCTAAAGCAGTTTTAGCAGCATCAAATTCTAACAAATATAAAGCTTCATAAGCTCTTGCGTTACCTGCTTTATCAGTAGCCCCACCTTTTTCATACATATCGGCAGCCATAGTGTAGTTACCTCTTTTTTCAGCAGCTGCGCCCAATGAAATTAAACCTTTTGAATCATTTTTCTCTATATAAATTTCTGCTGCCCGATTATACATTGCATCACCTTCTGAGAACTTTCCGTCAGCGTAAGCCTTATCGCCATATTTTTGAACACCTTCTCCAATTTTACCTTCATTATAGGCATCAAAAGCGTGGGTATAATCTGCGGCATCGAAATATAAATCACCGGCTTTTTTAAAACCCTCAGCATTATTCATTTTTAAATAAATTTCCGCAGCCTTAATTTTTTCATTAGATGCTACTAATTCTCCGGCTATTTTTTCAAGTTTTTCTGACAAGCCCCCTTGAGCATAGTATTCAGCTGCCTTTGGGTAAAACTCTTTACCTCTGTTGTAATAAGAATTTCCAACAGCTTCATAGCCTTCAGCAGTTTTACCGGCTTTAGTGTAATAATCAACTGCTTTTTTCATGTTCTTAGGTTCGCTCTTTGGGTCTTCAGGAGCCATTTCAATTAGTTTGTCGCCAATTTTTACATAACCCTCTTTTTTATCGGCAGCATCGCAACGCATAAAAAATTGAGAGGCTTTAACTACATCGCCTTCTTCAAGGTAGGCATCGCCAAGTTTTATATATTGGTCTTTACCAAGCTTTGCAGTAGTAATAACTTCAACTGCTTTATTATATAAAACTGTTTTTTTGTTTTTATCTTGTTCAGCCAAAGCCTTTTGAATGTATTCATCTACTTTGGCAATGTTTTTATCTTGTGCATTTACTTCAGTAAAAGTAAATAATGAAGCCCCTGAAAGTGCAAGGCTTACAATAATTGTTTTAAGTTTCATAATGGCTTATTGTGTTTTTGTTTACATGCTAAATATAGATATTTTACTGTTAGTTGATAAGATATTTATTAAACACTTTTTCACCTGTGTTAACTTTGGAAAAGTAAAGGCATCTTGTATCTTTAGCCAAATTTTTTTCAGTTTTGATTAAGATTAATGAATGTCCGAGAGATGCCATGCAGGGAATAAAGAATTTTATTCCTACTGAAAAAAAAGTTTCCTATATCAATGCTTTACTAAAGGTGGGTTTCGATACACTGGATATGGGCAGTTTTGTTTCGCCAAAATGGGTTCCGCAAATGGCCGATACGGTTGAAGTAATAAATCAAATAGATACTTCAGCAACAAAATCAAAACTTTCTGTTATTGTTGCCAACATGCGTGGTGCGCAAGATGCAGTAAAGTATGAGAAAATTACTTATCTCGGATTTCCATTTTCAATTTCTGAAACCTTTCAGCAAAGAAATACCAATGCAGGTTTAGATGCGGCTTATGAAACGGTTGCCGAACTGGTACAGCTTTGTGATGCAAACAATAAAAAGTTTATAGCTTATTTATCTATGGCTTTTGGTAATCCTTATGGCGATGAATGGAGTGTGGAAGTAGCTGAAAAATGGGTTAAAAAACTTCAGCAAACAGGAATTGATTACATTATGCTTTCTGATACAATTGGTGTTGCCAACGAACAATCTATTGAATACTTTTTTAAGAATATTACTTCACTTTTTCCTTCAGTAGATTTTGGTTCACATTTTCATACTACACCTTCAACATGGAAAACTAAAATAGAAGCGGCATACAAAAATGGCTGTAAACGTTATGATGGTGCAATTAATGGTTTTGGGGGGTGCCCTATGGCAAAAGATGAGTTAACCGGAAATATGCCCACAGAAAATATGGTACAATATTTTACTGAAATTGGGGAAAATACCGGCTTGGATTTAGATGCTTTTGCACATGCCATGCAATTAGCAAAAGATATTTTTCCGCAACCAATTGTTGCCGACCATTACAAGCCGAAATAGTTTATTTATTATAGTTTCTTGCGCCAAAAAGCAGGCTACCAATTCTAACCATATTACTGCCATTTTCAATAGCGATTTCATAATCGCCACTCATGCCCATAGATAAATATTGAAAAGAAGATTGCTTTGCGTGCAAATCATAAAATTGTTTTAGCGATTGGTATTCGGTAATTATTTGAGCCGTGTTTTCAGTATTGCTTGCCATACCCATCAGGCCTTTAATAGCTATGTTTTCAGGATGTTGCTTTTGCAATAACATTGCTGCTTCATTAAAATCTAAACCAAATTTTGTTTCTTCTGAGGCAATATAAATTTGAAGTAAACAGTATATAGTACGGTTGTTTTTTATTGCTTGTTTTGAAATTTCGTTCAATAGTTTTTCACTATCAACCGAATGAATAAGATGAACAAATGGCGCAATGTATTTTACTTTGTTACTTTGTAAATGACCAATAAAATGCCAGCGAATATCTTTGGGTAATTGCTCATGTTTTTCAGTTAATTCCTGTACATAGTTTTCGCCAAAATCGCGATGACCGGCATTATACAATTCCATTATTTCAGCAGCAGGCTTTGTTTTTGATACCGCTACAAGGGTTACTTTTTTTTCATTTAATTTTGAAGCGATACTTTGATACTGCGCAATATTCATAGAATGATACAAGTTGTTTTTTCTTTTGCAAAAATCCTGAAAATACTTTCAATATTTTTAATGCTTTTTTTCTTTTCCTGTTCTGAAAGAAGTAATAAAAATCTTATCCAGGAAAATAAGTTTAAAGATATACTATACGATTTGCATCTTGCTGAAGCCCGTTTGGAATACTTTGAGCCCATGACCGACAGCTTTTTTTATGCAGCCGGAAAGAGTTATGAAAAAGTATTTAAAAAACATGGTGTTACCAGTGTACAATTTCAGGAAACCTTTAATTTTTATCAGCAAAATCCGAAAGAGTTTGAAAAACTTTATGAAAGTGTAGTAGAGAAATTAAGTGAGGAAGATGCTAAAATGAGAGGAGAGTAATTCAAAAAAAATTAACAGCCAAGAAATATTAATGCATAATGAATTGCTGTGGCAACTACTATGCCCAATGTTGCGCCCGCAAATACTTCTTTAGGGGTGTGCCCTAAAAACTCTTTCAATTTTTCTTTGCTGAAATTGTGCTCGGGCGAAAAGAAACTTTGAATCATTTGGTTTAAAATTTTTGCTTGTTTGCCTGCTGCTCTTCTTACACCGGCCGCATCATACATTACAACAATTGAAATACAGCAAGCAATAGCAAATGAAACAGAATTAAAACCACTAACATAACCCACAGAAGCGGTTAAGCCTGTTACGGTAGAACTATGGCTCGATGGCATTCCGCCTGAAGCCAATAACATAGAAAGGTTAAAACTTTTACTTTTATAAGCCAGCCTGAATACTTTAAACCACTGCGCTACCTGATTGGCCAAAACCATAGCAATTATACATTCTATTCCATTTCCGGCTATGTGAATACACCAATTCATTGTAAGGGTTTACACTATTAAAAATAAGTACTTCAAAAATATTATGTTGAAGTTATCAATTTATGTTTCAAATTATTTAACTTCAAGCTAACACAAAACCAACCGATACTAATGAAGCACATAACACTACTTCTTGTTGCTTTGCTTTTTTCAGCAACAAGCTATACGCAAGATTGTGGCAGCAGATATTACGAAAGTATTTTTACTTCAGTAAGAACAAACAATATTCAATATGGCAGCAATGTTAAGTTTAATGGAGATACCGTTGACTTATTCATGGACATTTACGAGCCTGAAAATGATACACTGGAAAAACGTCCGATGATTATGCTAGCTTTTGGTGGAAGCTTTACCAGCGGTATTCGTCAAAGCCCCGATATTGTAAGGTTATGCACTGAGTTTTCGCAAAGAGGTTATGTGTGTGTAAGCATTGATTACCGTATTGGTTTTGAAAATGGAGTAGATAGCGATACCAATCAGTTTAAAGCCATGATTAGAGGCGTGCAGGATATGAAAGGTGCTTTGCGTTATTTTTATAAAGATGCCCAAACAACTAATGAATGGCGAATAGATACTAACCTGATTTTTACCGGAGGTGTTTCTGCAGGTGGTTTCATTGGGCTAAATATGGCTTATGGAAAAACCTTGCTTTTTTCAAGGCAAATACCTGCTTGGGTGCCTGATGCCTTAGCTGAAGTGGGTGGGGTAGAAGGAGTAAGTGGTAATGTGGGATATTCGTGGAAAGTGAAGGGTGTGGTAAACTTGTGTGGTGCTATTACCGATACTATCTGGCTTCAGCCTAACGACCCTGTAATTGTGAGTGTACACGGCACGGAAGACGATTTGGTGCCATACTTTTATGACAGCACACTTGCTGCAACACAGGTAGAAGCCATGCTGTTTGGCAGTGGCGATATTCACAGAAGAGCCAATAATATTGGATTGAAAAATACATTAAAGCCATTTTATGAAGCCGGACATGTGCCATTTATTATTCCTACTAACAATAATGTTTTAAGTATAGCAAGGTATATGGATACAACTATATGGACAATAAGAGATTTTTTATATGATGTGGTTTGCAGTAACGATACAGTTTCAGGTGTTGCCGATTATACTGAAAATTTTTCGTTTAGTGTTTACCCTAATCCTGTATCGAACATTCTAAATATATTTTCACAATTAAGTGGTGACAATACCATTACGATAAATGTGTATGATGTTATTGGTAAAAAGGTAATTCATAAAGTTTTTACCAATACCGAAAAAAATACTTTAGATGTTAGCCCGCTTTTATCGGGTATTTACTATGTAGAAATAAGCAACGGAACAAACCGAAAAAATATTTACCGAAAACCTATTGTAATTAATAAGCAGTAGCTACCATGTGTGAACATTAAAAACGAAAAAAGCCCCAAACTTTGGGGCTTTTTTGTGTGGAGAATACCGGAGTCGAACCGGTCGCCTCTTGCATGCCATGCAAGCGCTCTAGCCAGATGAGCTAATTCCCCTTGTTTGCAAGCAATGCAAAAATAAGCATATTAAGTTCTGAATAAAAAGCAATTTTAAAAAAAACATTTTCCAAGCTTTAACATTCCGGTAATAAATAATCGCTCATTTAATTCTACTTTTGCTTCAAATTTTTTATCATGAAAAAAATACTTTTATTGGCAATTGCCTCATTTACAGTTTTATTTACAAATGCTCAACCATGTTCTGATTTATTCTTTTCAGAATATGTGGAAGGTACATCAAACAACAAGGCTTTAGAGATTTATAATCCTACTACAAACACCATTGACTTAAGTAATTACAAAGTATTAATAGTTGGCTATACCAATGCCGGAAATGCTTTAAATGGTTTTTACGATTTATCGGGCACCATTGATCCGGGAGGTGTTGTAGTATTAGCTAATAGTCAGGCAGGGTTGTCTGACATACTTAATAATGCTACTTTTTTGGTAAGCGGCAACAGTAATGTTACTTCATTTACTGGAGACGATGCTTTAATCTTGTTAAATGGTACTGATACTTTAGATATAATAGGAGAAATTGGCCCTGATCCCGGAGACTCATGGGCAGTGGGAACCGGTACTACACAAAACACTACTTTGGTTAGAAAAGCCAGTATTAATGAAGGCACTAAAGACTGGTCTTTAAGAGACGCACAATGGGATGTGTTGGCTGTTGACATAACCCAATTAGGCAGCCACACTATGATCCCATGTGCAGCACCAACAGACACGCTTGCAAGTTTTTCACCTGCAAGTGCTTCAGTAAGTGAGGCAACAGGAACATACAATATTACTGTTGCGCTTAACCAAGCTGCTGATTTAGATAAAACCGTTGATGTAGTTTTAACTGCTGGCAATGCTGCTGACGTTGATAATTTTTCTTCTGAAACCATAACTTTTGCTACCGGAGAAACTTCTAAAACCGTTACTCTAAATATTGTTGACAACACAAATGTTGACGGCAACAGAACGTTAACTTTTGAATTGCAAAATCCTTCAACAGGCTTATTGTTAGGTAACCAAACCTTCACTTTAAATATTACCGATGATGAAGTAACACCAAATACAGTTTATCCAATTTCAGTTTTAAGAACGGTAAATGCCGATGGTATTCCTGATTCTATTGGAGTAGTTTGCGAAGTACGCGGTACTGTTTTAGGCATTAATAATCGTGCAACCGGTATTCAGTTTACTATTTACGATGGCACAGGTGGTATTGGTGTATTCTCTCCATCTAATACATTTGGCTATACAGTTACCGAAGGTGATTCTATTGCTGTAGTTGGTGAAGTAGGGCAATTTAATGGATTAACTCAAATGACTTTTTTAGATACAGTTTACAAAATTGGCACCGGTAATTTGCCAACGCCACAGGTAGTTTCTTTTCCTGATGAAGCTACCGAGTCTGAATTGGTAAGAATAAATAATGTAACTATTACCAACCCTGCCAGCTGGGATAATACCAACCCTGCCGGTTTTACGGTAGATGCTATAAGTGGCACAAACGAGTTTGAAATAAGAGTTGATGAACAATCAGCTTTATTTAACGAGCCTGTTCCGCAAGGTGCCTTCGATATTATAGGTATTGGCGGGCAATTCGATGCTACAGCTCCACACACTTCTTTTTATAGTGTTTCGCCAAGATATTTAACTGACATTATTTTAATAAGCAGTGTTGCTGAAAAAAGTAAAGGTGTAAATAATCTGAAATTATACCCTAATCCTGCTGCCGATGTTGTGTATGTTTCATTTAATGCTGAAATAAATTCAAATGGTACTTTAGCAATTTTCGATTTATCAGGCAAGCAGGTTTTAGTTAATTCAGTTGAAATAGCTAAAGGGCTGAATAATATTGAAACTAATATCAATAGCCTGAATAATGGATTATACCTGTTGAAAGTTGTAGCCGGCTCATTAGAAATTAATCAGCAAATAATTATTTCTAAATAATATTAACAATATTACTTTTTTTAAAAAACCCTGCTAACCTAGCGGGGCTTTTTTATTCATACCAAATAGGTACATTTATTCCCGTTTATGGCAATAAAAACAAACAACGGCATTAATATTAAACTGCTTGCATTTACAGTATTTGTAGGTGCAGTTTTGTTGTTTATAAAATTTGTTGCCTACTATTTCACCCATTCTAATGCCATTCTGGGCGATGCTTTAGAATCTATTGTAAATGTGGTGGCAGGTTTTATTTCATTGCTTAGTGTTATTATTGCTTCTATACCTAAAGACAGTAATCATCCCTATGGGCATGGTAAAGTAGAATTTCTTTCGGCAGCTTTTGAAGGTGGTTTTATTGCTATTGCCGGCCTTGCTATAATATTTAAAGCTATATACAACTTGTTTTTTCCTGTTGAAATTCATCAAATAGATTTAGGTATTGCCTTAACTATTGCCACTTCGTTTATAAATTTTGCTTTAGGATATATTTTAGTAATTAAAGGAAAACAAAGTCATTCGGTTGCTATGGTGGCATCGGGCGAGCATTTGAAAACAGATACTTATACCAGCATGGGTTTAATTGCCGGACTTGTGCTTATATGGCTTACCAATATTTTCTGGATAGACCAGATTGTGGCTATTATTTTGGGTCTATTCATTATGTTTACCGGCTACAATATTGTTAAAAAAGCTCTTTCGGGAATATTAGATGAAACCGATTTAGAACTGATAGACGAAATTGCTGCCATACTTGAAAAAAACAGAAATGTAAATTGGATAGACATTCATAACATGAGAATCATTAAGTATGGTGCTTCGCTGCATATCGATTGCCATGTAACCTTACCTTACTACTTAGATTTAAAACAAGCGCACGCTGAAGTTACGGCCATAGAAAACCTTGTTAATAATAAAATGCCCAACAATACCGAGTTTTTTATTCATACCGACCCCTGCGAGCCTTTTAGCTGTTCGGTTTGCTCTATCAGCAATTGCAATGTAAGAAGTGCGCCTTTTGTTTCAAGAATTACCTGGGACAGAAACAATATTATAATTAACAAAAAACACTTTAAATAACCTTTTGTTAGTTTTTCGTTTCGCTATTATCCCGTATTTTCGGGAATCATTATTCAGAAAAAAATCAATTAATTCAACAATATGAATCTTCACGAGTATCAAGGCAAGCAAATTTTAAAATCTTTCGGAGTAAGAATTCAGGAAGGTGTTCCTGTAGATAGTGTAGAGGCGGCCATAGAAGCTGCAAAAAAACTTCAGGCTGAAACGGGAACAGGTGTTTGGGTAGTAAAAGCACAAATACATGCAGGCGGAAGAGGTAAAGGCGGTGGTGTTAAAGTAGCCACTTCGTTAGAGGCTTTGAAAGAAAAAGCTTCAGCAATTTTAGGCATGCAACTTATTACCCCACAAACCGGCCCGCAAGGGAAAAAAGTAAACAAAATACTTATTGCACAAGATGTATATTACGATGGCCCTAACAAGCCTAAAGAATATTACATGAGCGTATTGTTAGACCGTGCTTCGGGTAAAAACGTAATAATTTATTCTACTGAAGGCGGAATGGAAATTGAAGAAGTAGCCGAACATACGCCACATTTAATACATAAAGAACTGGTTGATCCTAAAGTAGGCTTACAAGCATTTCAATGCAGAAAAATTGCTTTCAACTTGGGCTTGCAAGGCGAAGCAGTAAAAGAAATGACCAAGTTTGTTTCATCATTATATAAAGCCTACACTGAAAGCGATGCCGCTATGTTTGAAATAAACCCGGTATTGAAAACTTCTGACGATAAAATTTTAGCCGTAGATGCTAAAGTAAGTTTAGATGATAATGCACTTTATCGCCACCCCGACT
This sequence comes from uncultured Chitinophagaceae bacterium, assembly GCA_964543705.1. Classification (GTDB taxonomy): domain Bacteria; phylum Bacteroidota; class Bacteroidia; order Chitinophagales; family CAIOSU01; genus CAYSGX01. The sequence continues at coordinate 259,006 of CAZIZP010000001.1, read as the reverse complement.
ATGCTGCATTAAGAGATGTTACCGAAGAAGATCCTACTGAAGTAGAAGCAGGCGAATACAACCTGAACTTTGTGAAGCTTGATGGCAACGTAGGCTGTATGGTAAATGGTGCCGGTTTGGCAATGGCTACTATGGATATTATTAAGTTGGCCGGTGGAAACCCTGCAAACTTCTTAGATGTAGGTGGCACTGCAAACGCTACCACTGTTGAAGCAGGTTTCCGAATCATTATGAAAGACCCTAACGTTAAAGCTATTTTAATTAATATTTTTGGTGGCATAGTGCGCTGCGACCGTGTGGCGCAGGGTGTAGTAGATGCTTATAAAAACATTGGCAATATCGATATTCCGATTATTGTACGTTTACAAGGCACCAATGCTGAAGAAGCCAAAAAACTTATTGATGAATCGGGCTTAAAAGTACAATCGGCCATATTGCTAAAAGAAGCAGCCGATTTAGTAAATAAAGCTTTAAGCTAACAGAAATTACTTTTCTTATGCTGAAACAAGGAGGTTGTTTGGTAACAGCCTCCTTGTTCTTTTTATAAACTGTATCAGCATAAAGGGTTAGGTCTTCAAAATAAAATATGATACAGAACTAGAAGCAGCTATAGCACTTGCCGCATGGGGTTTGGTGTATTGGTTTTTCAGGTAGAAAACCTGCTGTACCTAACAGCAACAACTAATAGTAGTAAGCTAATTTATTTAGTCTTTCACGCAAGTATAACCTTGGGTTTCGTAAATACTAAGATCAGAATTGATTTTCTTCTTGTTATAATCACATAATCTGACAACTTCAGTGCCATCAGAACACTCGTAGCATTTTTTACATGAAGAGAATGAAACAGATGCAATCAATAATATCAAGAAGTAAAATTTATTAGCCATAACAGGTAGGTATTTAATGCCCAAATATATTGTATTTTAAGCATTAGGTGTAGTGCTACACAACACTTTATTTATAACCCGTTATAAAATGTATTTTTGAGTTTGATATGAGTAGCAATGTTATTTCAGCATGGTTAAGTGCTTTTAGGCTTAGAACACTGCCTTTGGCATTTTCGTGTATTATTACAGGCAGTGCATTAGCCGCTTTGTATAATTTTAAATGGCAGATAACAGCTTTAGCCTTACTAACCACACTCTTTTTACAGGTTTTATCAAATCTTGCTAACGACTATGGCGATACTATTCATGGAGCTGATTCAGCAGATAGAACAGGCCCTGTGAGGACAGTGCAAAGCGGAGCTATTTCTAAAGAAGCCATGAAAACTGCCGTTATGGCATTTGCATTATTGGCATTTGCTTCGGGCATATTTCTACTCTATGTGGCATTAGATAATTTTAAAAGCATTTTATTTTTTATTGTTTTAGGGATTTCGGCTATTGCAGCGGCAATTAAATATACAGCGGGCACTAATCCTTATGGCTACAAAGGCTTGGGTGATTTGTTTGTTTTTGTTTTTTTTGGATGGGTTGGGGTAGAAGGGGTGTTTTATTTGCATACCCAACTCTTTTCAGTAAACGGTTTATTGCCTGCTTCGGTAATTGGGTTTTTGTCGGTAGCGGTGCTAAATCTTAATAATATGCGCGACCATATTTCAGATGCCAAAGCGGGTAAAAATACACTGGTGGTGAAAATGGGTTTTCAGAATGCTAAAAAATATCATGCTGCATTATTGGTACTTGCATTTTTATGCGCAATTATTTTTTCTGTTTTAATGTGGCTCGATACCGGGGCTTTGTTGCCGCTTGTTTCTTTAACGGTGTTTGTTTTTCTTTTCATACATCTTAAAAAAGTTTTAGCCACTACTAACCCTGTCGATTTAGATAGTGAATTAAAAAAAGTAGCATTAAGCACTTTCATTTATTCTTTGTTATTTGCATTGGGTATATTATTATAATTGTTTTCAATGCTGAATATTTTAAAGCAAATAAATATTGATGGTGTTACAGCTTCTTACGTGCAACACGATTTAGTTTTTAAACAGCCAAGCGGTACTTCAAGAGGTGTGCTAACTACTAAAAAATCTTACTTTATTTTTCTTCGGAAACAAAATATAACTGCAATTGGCGAATGTGGTTTATTGCAGGGCTTAAGCTGCGATGATGTACCGGAATATGAAGAAGTATTACAACAAGTATGCAGCAATATTGCTAATTATGAATATTGGCTCAATGAGGGCTTAATCAATTTCCCTTCTATTCGTTTTGGTTTAGAAATGGCTTTGCTCGACTGGCATAGTGGTAGCAACAGAATTTTGTTTCCTTCATCATTTACCAATAATGAAGCTGCTATTTACATTAACGGGTTAATTTGGATGGGCACTAAAGAGGCTATGCAACAACAAATTGAAGCCAAGTTGAATGATGGCTTTAAATGTTTGAAGTTGAAAATTGGGTCTATAGATTTTAACGAAGAAATTGAGTTGCTGAAATTCATCAGAGAAAAGTTTTTACCCCAACAATTAGAAATAAGAGTAGATGCCAATGGCGCTTTTAATGCTGAAGATGCTTTAGAAAAGCTAAATATTTTAAACGCATTTTCGCTGCATTCTATTGAGCAACCCATAAAAGCAGGGCAATGGCAACAGATGGCTCAGTTATGTAAACAAACGCCTTTCCCCATTGCTTTAGACGAAGAATTGATTGGTATTCATGCTTTTCACCAGAAACAACAATTGCTTACTGAAATTAAGCCGCAATACATAATTCTGAAACCCAGTTTATTGGGCGGTATTGAATCGTGTAACGAATGGATTCAGTTAGCTAATGAATTGAATATTGGCTGGTGGATTACTTCGGCTTTGGAATCGAATATTGGTTTAAATGCTATTGCCCAATATACCTTTACGCTAAACAACAAGATGCCACAAGGCTTAGGCACCGGGCAGTTATATACCAACAATTTTGAATCGCCACTAACTTTGTTAGGCGACCGACTTTTTTACAATCCTAAAAAACAGTGGCAATTAAATACACTCTTGAATTTGTAGTATTATGCAATGGCAACAATATCAGCAATTAAAAATAAATGGTATTCAGTATTCTAAAGCTGAATTGCTGTTACTTGCCGATGTGAAAATACATACCGGCAATGTTGCGGTATATGAAAAAAGTTTTTTCAGATTTATTGCCGAATGGCTCAGCAGCAGTAGCAGTGTTACTTCTAAAACTTCTGGTTCTACCGGAACACCAAAGGAAATTGAATTAGATAAAAATGTAATGGTGGCAAGTGCAAAAGCAACCATTAATTTTTTACAATTAAATAGCTTACATAATGCTTTATTGTGTCTTTCTTGCGAACATATAGCCGGAAAAATGATGGTAGTTAGGGCTTTTGTTTCCGGAATGAACCTGATAGTTGCAGAGCCGTCTTCAGTACCACTGGAAAATTTGCTGTACGAAAAAATAAACTTTGCAGCCTTTGTGCCTATGCAGGTTTTTATGATGCTTCAACAGGAAAAGTTTATACCTGCTTTGCAAAAAATTAATCACATAATTATTGGTGGCTCTGATATTTCGTATCATATTAAACAGCAGCTAAAAGACTTTTCGTGTAATATTTACGAAACTTTCGGCATGACAGAAACACTGAGTCATATTGCTTTAAAGCTGCTTTCAAAAAATGCTGAAGAAGAATATTTTACAACGCTAAATGGCATTTCGGTTTCAAAAAACACCCATGAATGTTTAGTAATTCATGCACCACAACTTTCTTCAATGCCTATTGAAACTAATGATATTGTTGAATTAAAAGATGAGCAACATTTTAAATGGCTCGGCAGATTAGATAATGTTGTTAACTCAGGTGGAATAAAGTTTTATCCTGAAAGTATAGAGCAAAAGATAAAGCCGATTATTAAAGAACCTTTTTTTATTGCAGGCATACCCGATGAAAAACTGGGCAGCAGGCTTATATTGCTACTGGAATCGAAAGAAAATATTGATTTAAAAATGCTGAACGATAAGCTGAAAAGTGTTTTAACTGCCTATGAAAAGCCAAAAGAAATTTTCAGGCTGATAGCATTTGTTTATACTGCAAATGGCAAAATAAACCGAAAAGCCACCTTAGAGCAATTAATCTCTGAATAGTTTTCTGTAAGCAATGCGTGTGCTTAAGGTGCCAAATACTACCACGCTTATTGAGCTTAATGGCATTACAATAGCGGCAAACAAAGGCGATAATAAACCTTGCACCGCAATAGTTACACCCACAACATTATATAGCAACGATATTAAGAAAGATATTTTTACTAACGTTACCGATGTTTTACAATACTGCAATAATTGAGGTAACCGCTTAAATTGCGCTCCATCTAAAATAGCATCGCAAGCAGGTGAAAAATTATTCACATCATCGCTAATAGCCACACCTACATTGCTTTGCTTTAAGGCACCGGCATCATTTAAGCCATCGCCCAGCATCATAACATTGTTATTGTTTTGTTGCAATTGCTCTATGTATTGCAGTTTATCGTGTGGGGTTTGATTAAACAATAAAGTAGTTTCGTTTCCAAATTTTTCTTGTAACGATTTTTTATCGGTGTCTTTATCGCCTGAAATAAGATTTAAAGTGTAATTACTTTTTAGGCTATGTATTACCTGCCCTAGATTTTCCCGATATTTTGGCTTAAAAATAAATGCTCCTTTTACCTGCCCATCTATACTTACAAAAGTTTTTGAGCTATCGTTATTACTTTCAATATTTACAAAAATCGCGTTACCAATAATTATTTTATGGCTATTAATATTTCCGGAAATGCCTTTTCCTGTTTCTTCTTTAAAGTCAGTTAATGCTATGTTTTCAATATTGTTTTTTTCTGCTGAAAGATAGGTGACTATTAACTTGCTTATCGGGTGCGATGATTGCGAAGCCAATATCTTCAGCATATTTTTTTCTGAATTACTAAGTGATTCTCCTTCATATTGTACATCGCTTTCAGCATTTAGTGTTAAGGTTCCGGTTTTATCAAATACTATGGTATTAATGCCTGCAATGGCTTCAATAACCAAAGTGTTTTTTAAATAAAATTTCATTTTTCCTAATAGTCGCATAGCATTACCTAAAGTAAACGGGCTTGATAATGCCAGCGCACAGGGGCAGGCAATAATTAAAACAGCGGTTAACACATTTATGGCTTTTCCCCAATCGGTAGTGTATGCCCAATAGCCGGCTGAAGTAAAACCAATAAGTAAAATGAGCGGTGTGAACCATTGGCTCAGTTTATCCACTAATGGCGTAAGTTTGCCTGCCTCTTCTTTCTGAAACGATTCATGATTCCACAACCGGGTTAAATACGATTGCGAAACTTTTTTAGTAACCTGAATGGTAATAGCTGCGCCTTCTTGTTTACCGCCTGCATATATGGCCTCGCCTTTATTAGCTCTAACTGCTTTAGATTCGCCTGTAACAAAGCTGTAATCAATAAAAGCTACATCGCTTAATAATATTCCATCGGCAGGAATAATTTCGCCATGCCTTATTTTTATAAAATCGTTTACTTCTATTTGCGTTACAGGTATGCTTTTTTCTGAATCGTTAAAAAGCTTGGTAACGGCAACGGGAAAGTAACTTTTATAGTCGCGCTCAAAAGAAAGTTGCTCATAGGTTCTGCTTTGAAACCATTTTCCGGTGAGCATAAAAAATATTAAACCCGTTAACGAATCTACATAGCCTGCACCTGTGCCAAATAGAATTTCAAAAGCACTTCTGCCAAACAATGCTACTATGCCTAAAGCAATAGGAATATCTAAATGCAACTGTTTTTTCTTAATGCTATTCCAGCCCGATTCCATATAACCCCAGGCACTGTAAAAAAACACAGGCAACGATAGCAATAAATTCCAGTAGCCAAAATAGCGGTAGAAATCGGCTTCTCTTAAACTATCTAACCCCAGATATTCAGGAAAGCTAAATAACATTACATTTCCGAAGGCAAAACCTGCCACGCCAATTTTGTATAGTAGGGTGCGGTCTTTTTTCGGTTTTATGTTTTCTACATCATTCAGATTTATATCGGGTTCGTAGCCAATAGAAGCCATAGTTTCTACTACCTCGCGCAGGGTGATAATTGCCGGATGATAGCTGATATAAGCTTCTTTTCTTAAAAAATTTACCTGCGAAACCCTAATGCCATCGGCTAGTTTATAAAGGTTTTCTAATAGCCAAATACATGAGGCACAATGTACTTGCGGCACTCTGAAAGTAACTTTTTCAAGTGTTTCGCTTTTAAAATCGAGCAGTTTGTCTTTTATATCAATATCATCGAGGTAGGCAAATTGCTCTTTATGTTTTGCTTTTTTTACGCTTAATCCGGGGTGTTGTTCTAAATTATAATAGGTGCAAAGGTCTTTTTCGTTTAAAATTTCATAAACTGTTTTGCAGCCCTCGCAGCAAAACGCTTTTTCATGAAACTCAATCGGTTGGGTTTCGCAGCTATCGCCACAATGATAACACTTAATGTTTTGCTGAACAGTAGTTTCGGGCATGCAATTTATTTGTATAGCAAAGTTGAGTTCTTTTATTGAACTGCTAAATGACTTTTGTCATGTACTGTTCTGATAAATAGCAGGACAAGTAAGTATCATTTGCCTAAATTTCAGTGCTTTTTCTTGTGAGGGGGTTCATATATCAATCTTACAAAGGCACTTAATCTTTGGTTTTCTTTTTGTATTGGAATGCCGACTACAATACCTATGAGCATATTTTCAGAAATAGTAACTCTCATTTGTGGTCGTATGGTTAAATCAAAATCTGATTTATTAAACTCTTTATTTAATTCCACACCAATAAAATTTCTGGTTCCTGAAATCATATAGTGAAAATTGGTATTCACTTCGTAACTAAAAAACCACAATTTTTTAGTAAAGTTTTGCTCAATAGACGGTCCGGTATATAGTAAAGTGTGAAAATTATTACCCCAGCGCTTGGCAACAATTAAAAAAGGATTGTACAAATTTCCTTTTAACAGTTTGCCATTTAAATATTGGTTAAAAGGTACTAGTTCCAGTTCATTTATATAGCCAATTGCCATGGATGTTTTTATTTTCTCCGAAACCAAAAAAGACCATTGCGCTGCGGTTTTTAATCCATTTAATTGGCTACCGGGAATATTTATACTGCTATCTCTTACTGTGTTTTTATAATTTAAAGTAAAAGGTAATTCTACTTCTAAACCTAAGCGGTTCACAGGTGCCCATTCATATTCTACCAATGCTTCGTAGGTGTCGTAATTTAAATTGTCGGCAATACCAAAACCAACATTCCATTCTTTTTCACCTTTTCGTGCGCCTAAATCTCTTATCAAATCAATATACAAAGGCTCGGCATGAAGTAGTTTTACAGGCAGGTTTTTAATGTTTTCTACCTCTTCAATGTACAGACTATCTAATATTTCTTTTTCTTGTTTTTTATCGGTTATAGTTTCTTGTGCTTTAGTATATATGGCTGCAAGTAAAAGCAAGCCTAACACGTAAGTAAATCGCATAGCTTAATTAATGTTTTAGTTTTTGAATAGTATTACATTACAAGGCAACTTTATTGCCTCATTAGAAAAACTAAATATTAAGCTCGGGTGGAGGTGAGTGAATATTCCCGGTAATATTCAGATAAGCTTCATCTTCTGAATATTGAAGTGAGTAATTTCCACCTATTAAAAAACTAAATGTGTTGCTTTGGTTGTGATAGTAATCTTTATCTTTTTTTAGTTGATTTTTTTTCTTGTTATCATCTTGGTCGTCAAATTCTTGAAGTTTGTTTTTATTAGTAAAAACTATTTCAACAAGCCATTCTGTAACACTTTCAATTTCGTTGTATGATAAATTTTCAGGAATCCATTCAGGCAATACATCGGGTGCATCAATGCTGCTATTTAATATCTGCAAGCCAATAAGCAGCAGTATTGCTTTTTTTATGTGTGTTATTCTGAAAAAAATCATCATAAATACCATGCAATAATATGCAACAACCTTAAAAAAAACTGCTTTCGTTACGAATATTTAACGATTAATTATTTGTAAATATTCTGAATAAGCGGTGTTATTCAGCAGTCAAAACTTTTATTTCGGTTCTGCGGTTTCGGGCTTTTCCGGCTTCGGTTTCGTTATTGGCAATTGGGTTTTCCATACCATAGCCTTTATAGGCAAGTTGTGTTGCCGGTACTTTTTGTACTAACAGATAATCTAAAACACTTTTAGCTCTTTGTTCAGAAAGTTTCAGATTATAATCGGCATTGCCGGCATTATCAGTATAGCCACCTATTTCAATTTTCAGGTTGGGTTGTGTAAGCAACAGTGCTGCCAGTTTATTCAGTTCTATAAACGATTCGGGTTTTAAAGCAAACGAATCGGTTTCAAAAAATACATTCTCAAGTATAATAGTTTTTTCGGCAGCAATTTTTTCTAACAAAATATCTTGAATAAACGGCTCGGCAGCAGTAGCGTTTTTCAGAGAAAAAAACTGAGAATAAAACAAGTATCCATTTGCAGTGGCATTTACCACATAATCTTTACCCAGCGGAAGGGTAAGTAAATATTCGCCTGTAATTGCATCGCTAACTACTTCGTTTACCACTTTGCCACTTGCCAAATCTACAAACGATAGGGTAGCTGCTATTTTTTGTTGTGTGCCTTTGTCGGCAATTGTGCCTTTGGTATAGGTTACTTTTTTGGGCTTTAAATGTTCGGGCAGGCTAAATTCTATAATATCAAGATTAAAAGCATTATTCATTCTTTCAGAGGCAAAATAGCCCTTACTGCCATCGGTAGTAACATATAATCCACTTTCGTTGTAGAAAGAATTTATCGGGAAGCCCATGTTTTCTGCGGTGTTCCATTTGCTGCCAATTTCGTGTCTGCGGGCAATAAATAAGTCGGCATTACCAAAGCCTTTTCTGCCATTAGAAGCGAAGTAAAGGGTTTCATTATCAGGATGTATAAAAGGTCTCTCTTCAATTTCTGCCGAATTAATTTCAGGGCCTAAATTAATAGGCGTGCCCCATTTGCCATCGGGTTTTTTATAGGTCATCCAAATATCTAATTTGCCATACCCTCCCGGGCGCGAGCTAACAAAATACAATGCCATGCCATCGGCCGAAATACAGGGTTGTGTTTCTTTGTGGGCAGTATTTACTTCCGGTCCTAAATTTTCAGGCTTGCTCCACTCATTGCCAATACGTTTCGAAACATAAATATCGCAACTGCCATAGCCACCATAATGTTCACACATGGTAAAATATAAATACCTGCCATCAGCCGAAACACTATGTGCGCCTTCATTGGTTAATGTGTTTATATTATCACTTACAGAAACACCTTTCCCCCAGTTGCCATCGGCATTTTTACGACTCACAAAAATATCCTCCTGCGAAATGCCTTGTGTTTTTATGTGGCGAGTAAAAAACAATTGTTGTTCATCGGCAGTAAGCGAAGGAAAATACTCGTTAAAAGCAGTATTTATGTTTTCACTCAACGGTTTAGGGTTAAATGCTATGGGTTTTTTGCCGGCTTCTTTAGCATAAGCTAGGTTGTCTTTCAGTTCCTGAAGTTCCAGTTTTCTAAGAGCAGTCATTTTGGGCACTGCACTATATTGAAAAATAAAATCTTCAGCCTCCTGAAATTTTCCTAGGGCATAACAGCTTTGTGCCATTCTGAAATAAACTTCGCTTGGAAAATTTCCCCCAATTTTAATGATGCGGTTCAACGCATCATAAGCCCCCTGATAGTTTTTTAGCTGAATATAAACATGCGCCAATCGCTGGTAGGCGGTGCTATAATCTTTACTTATTTCTACTGCTTTAAGATAAAAAGGCTCGGCTTCGGCATATTTTCCAAAATCTGAAAGTTTATCGCCTTCAAGTCTTAGTTTTTCGGCTTTCTTGCTATATTTTTCCTGTGCGCATGCAATATTGGCAAACAGCACACCAACAATAATTATTACGGAACAAAATAAAAAGCGCATTCAGTAGTATTTAAGAGCAACAAAAATAGCTTTTCATTTTTAGTAGTGCCAAGACAATGCAAAAAACACTATAGTAATAAGAAAAAATACTATTGCTGAATATCGTTGGTGTTTCTGATAGTTATTTGTGCCGAGTTGAATTGCGACAAAATACCAATAACCGAAACCACACCACTTGGATAGTTGTTGCTTGCAAACGAGGCTGCATTTCTGGTAAACATGCTTATGGTACCTGTTCCATCGTTAATGGTAACATTACCTCCATACTTACCGCTATTGCCCGAAAGTTGTGCATTTTGAATGAGTACCAGTTGCGATTCATACAATTCTAAATTGCTTACTGCTTGTGAAACAGTAATAGTTCTTGGCGTAATGCTGCCTGTGCCAATTTTTTGTGCAGTAGCATTGGGTGCTTCTACTTGTAGTAAGCCATTAAATTCTGAAAGGGTTTGTCCGGAAATATTTATGGCAACTTCATCGCCAAGCGAAAAAGAATGCGTACCGGTAAATCTTACAACTATGGCTGCACTGCTGTCTTGAATAACCATGTTTCTGCCATCAATATTGGCATTGCTTCTGTCTGAAATAACAATACCTTTAATAGACTTGCCTGAACCAACAGTAGTTTGGCTGCCAGTAAATAAATTTCTTACGGAAGCTATGGTAGAAAAATTTGTATTGTTGGGGTCGTTACAACGAGTATTGCCATTGGGTTGAAAATCAGAAGGAGTATTAATGTATAACTGCTTATCGGTTCTGAAAACACTGAATACAGCATTTAAAGTACCTTGGTAAGATGGAATGGTATCGGCAGCAAATTTTGCATAGCCACTGGTTCTTAATAATACTTCGTTGCCATCGCAATCAACCATTTTAGCATTTCTTGAAAAAAGGTTAACTGCATCAGCATAGGTATTACCTAATTCAGCATTATCAAATTCAATATTCTGAATTTGAATAAGCATGTTTTGGTAGGTTGTAAAATCTAACTGATTAATTGTAACTAGTGTTGGCTCAACTTCTATATTGTATCTCCCTTTCAGAATATAGTTGCCTACCACAGCCGTAGGAATTGATTCTACACTTGGATTTTGCGGGTCGCTAATGCTATCTAAAAATGCCCCCATTTGAATTAGGCCTTCATACTCGCCAACCCAAAGGTTTTTACATTTTATAAATACTCTTCTACCTTTTGGAAATTCGGTGTAAAGATTAGTTTGGTCCACACGAATTAATATACCTGCCGTAGAGTCTTGTATTACCAGTGATTTATAGAAGTTGCCTTCTTTATCATCAGAAATTACTACACCTTTTATAACAATGTCATCGGTTATTTGAAAAGGTGTGCCTGTGTATAATTGCTTTAATTGTGCAATGGTAGTTGTAGCGGCAATATTGGGGTCTTCGCCATCACCAGGAGGGGCATCAAATTCATCTTTAACACAAGAAGTAAGGGTTAAGGCTATAAATGCAAAAAGACTTAACAAAAAAGCTGTTGTTTTTTTAATATTATTCATTGTATAGTATTGAATTCTTAAATATGGTTTTAATTAATTAAATCTGAATGTCAGGTTAATGAAATAGGTTGTGCCATAAGCATAAAAGTATCTGGAAGGAAATTTCTCAGGATTTCTATCGGTAAAGTCAAAACGCAATTGCTCAAACCCACCAACAATCAGTTTTCTGTTATTGGTAATATTGTTTATACCCACATTAAGCACCATAAAGATGTTATACTTGCCTTTAATTCTTTCTTTGGTAAGCTTCCACGATTTGCCACCAAATAAATCGAGGGTATATTTTTCTGAAAATTTAGTACTAACTTCTTCCTGCTCTAAAATGTTTTCCCATTGCTGGCTTCCTTCAGCTACTAAATCTATTGCAGCCTGTGTTCTGCGAGCAGGATTGAAGTTCAGGAATATTCTATTAAATACATTAAAGTTTAGGTTTACAAACCAGAAATTTTTGCCACGATAACTTAACCCTAAATTATAGGCTTCTTGTGGCGAGCCGCCAACTGCAAAGTTTTTAGCGTAAATGGTTTCTTTTTCAGTTAATACCGTTTGGTCATTATCTTGAGTTATAGTGCCATAAGGCCTATCTGTATAATAAAATCTGCCAATAGAAGCAACAGCCGTAGCACTTAACCCCTTATAAATTTTAGCATCTATAGCCAACTCAATTCCTGTGTGGCGGGTATCAACATTGTTTAAAGTGTAGTTAACCAAAGTTCTGAAGTCTTCGTGATAAAAATTTAACGATTGAGTTTGGTTATTGAACTGAGCGAAAAACAAGGTTGCTTTAGCTTTTAAATTGGGACTTCTTAAAAAATAACCAGCTTCGCCTGAGTAAATAATAGTGTTTTCAAGTATTGGGGCAAACTGGTCTCTGGTACGCGGAGAAACTAAAATGTCTTGAGCAAATGGTGCGCGCGTGGCATAAGAACCATTGGCATATAGATAATTGCGTCCGTTTATTTTGTAAGTGAAACCGGCTTTAGTGCCATAGTTAAAAAATCTTTTGGTTTCGCCTTTGCCAAATGAATTGTCGGGAAATAATCCATTGCGGGTATTGCCCTCACGGAAGATAGAGGTGTTAGAAATTTCTGCCGCCACAAAAAAATCGAAGTGGTTAAATCTAAACTGTGGTTGCACCCATGCAGCAGCTTTTCTTACATTCAAAATATAATCAAAGCCCCAACGGTCGCCTTCTTTTAAAATTCTGTTAGGATTATTCAAATCATTTTGTAAAGCTGTTTCGCTATTGGCAAAATCTCTTTCAGCAAACTGATTAAAATCTATATAAAAATCGCCACCAAGCAAATCATTTACCTCGTTATAAAAAGTGCTTTTTTGCCATTGGTAAGAAGCCCCCGCAGTAATCGCAATATTTTCAGTAATGCTGTTATTATATACTGAATTTACATTCCACTTAGTGTTTTGGATTACTCTATCGTTTATAATGTACAACGAACGCTTGCCTGTTACTGAATCTCCTTCAATGCCACTGGCAACGGTTTCTATATTGTTATAGTTGGTTCTGTAAAGGCCATCCCAGTTTATTTGTCGTGCGGCTTCGTTGTTGCTTAAATAATTTTGTGCTTCAATTCTCAAAGTAGTATCGGTAATAAAGCTTGGCAGTTTTCTGTAATAATCAGGTCGTGGGTCGGGTGCATTGTACCAATCTAAAGCACTTACACTGTTTTTTCCGCTTAAAAATGACACGCCTGTTTCTAACGATGATTTATTATTTATTTTCCACTCATGATTCAGTATTGTTAATGGCTGAAAACTTTGTGCTACGCTGGCATTACGTTTTTCGCCATTTTGATAGCCCCAATTGGGATTATAATAATTGGTTCCTGCCAAATCGTTCATTTCCTGTACTGATGGGGCACTGCGACCATTGCGGGTAGGTGCGCCAAAAGTGGTTAAGCTTAGAGAATGTTTAAATCCAATTCTCTTTTCCACTGAAGCAAAGTAAGAATAGCCATCGAAGAATGTACCCGGCACATAACCCTCTTGAGCCCATCTTCTGGAAGCAGAAAGCGAAACTGCCCATCCGTTTTTTAATAAACCAGTGTTATAGGTCGCCATTAAGCGATGGTCGTAACTTCTGTTTGAATTGGCATAAGAAACTGAAAGACCTCTGCGTTGCATAGAAGCACGGCTGTCTAAATCGTTGGCACCACCCACACCACCATAAGTAAATGAAGAAGGTGCTAAACCAATTAAATTGTCGCGATTGCGCATTACATCATTTAAACCTCCCCAAATGCCCCAAAAAGTATTACCTGTAGCTAAATCATTCATCGGAACACCATTCATTAAAGTAGTGGTGTTTTCATAATCATAACCTCTTATTCTGAAACGGGCAGTGCCGCCCCAGTTAAAAGAAGCTGCTGATACAAAAGCATCACGAGAAGCACTTAAAACTCCTGATACATTTTGCGATGACTGGTCTTTAAAATCTGAATCGGAGAGCGAAACGGTAGGAATATTATCTTGTACCAACCTATCGGCATTTATATCTACCTGATTCATTACAATTAAACCAAGGTTTATTTCTTCACCCGAAACACTTTGTGCCGCACTATATTTATCATAACCTTCCTTGCTAATTCTAATTATGTATTCACCGGCAGTAACGTTGCTAATGGCAAATTTCCCATCGTTTCCTGAAATAGCTTGGTACTGAACTTTGCCTTCTAAAATAATTTGGGCATTGCTAATAACAATATTACTGTCTAAATCTATAATAGTGCCTTTAACCTGTGTGTTTTGTGCAAATAAAATTGTGTGAATACAAATGGTAATTGCAGAGAGGATAATTCTAAAAGTCATGCGTGCTGTCGCTGTTAATTTTGGGCAAAGCTACGTGTTTTTAAAAGTTAAATACATAACCTTCAAAGATTTATGTTTTACGAAATTGTTAACGAAAAGAAGAGTTATGCAATAACTAAACACTGTGATTAATTCTATTTTTTTGTACTGGCTACCGAAAAGCGATAATAAATAAATAATCCCCAGCCCAAAAGTGTTAATGCCGCTGCAATAATTAGCGGAACTGAAAGTTGAATGGATACTACAAAACCGCCAATAATAGGCGGTATGGCCTGTGCTACCGAGTTTACCGATTGATTTATACCTAAAATTTCTCCTTGATTTTCTTGTCCGGCTTTATTTGAAATTAATGCTGTCATATTGGGAAATATTAATGCCTGAGACATTGACAAAAAGAATGTAATAGCAAATAATTGCCATACTTCATTTGGAAAAATAAGTAATAATAAACAAGCCGAAAGTACCGGCAAAGCAATCGTTATAATAGGTTCGGGTGGAAAACGCTTTGATAATATTCTAACAATGCCCCCTTGAGTAAGGGCAGCTGTAATACCAATAAAACTGAAGTACTTACCTAAATCGTTAGTTTGAAACCCAAATTTACCCAAAAGGTATAATTGTATAAATTCTCTGAAAAAATTGAAACCAAAACCTATAGTTAAAACAATCAGAAAAAGTACGTTGAACGAAGGGTTTCTTAAAGCTTTATAAATATTCTCTATGCCAGCAAAAACATTAAACTTTTTAAATTTTCTTACAGGATTGGTTTCTGGAAAACTTGTAGCAACTAAAAGAATATTTAATATCACCAACGAAGTGGAAATGATAAAAGGTAATAAAAAACGGTTTCCAAATAAAGCAAATTTTGACGATACAATACCGCCCGTTGCAGGCCCGAAAATAAAAGCAATACCAAATGCCACGCCCAACAATCCATAGTTTTTAGCTTTATTTTCACTGCTGCTAATATCGGCCACTGATGAAAATAAAATAGATTGGCTGCCAAACCCCAACCCGCTTAACACTCTTCCAAAGAAAAGCCATACAATGTTGTTGAAATATACAGCTACTCCGGAAATTGTATAGCCCAAAAGGGTAAAAACCATTGCTATTAACAGTATTTTTTTTCTTCCGTGTTTGTCTGATAGTATTCCGAAAATAGGGGCTGAAAAAAATTGTGCAATTGAGAAAATGGCTATTAAA
Organism: uncultured Chitinophagaceae bacterium; assembly: GCA_964543705.1. GTDB lineage: Bacteria > Bacteroidota > Bacteroidia > Chitinophagales > CAIOSU01 > CAYSGX01. The sequence goes on along the minus strand of CAZIZP010000001.1, from coordinate 243,500 downwards.
AAACCATACGTTATATTTTTAAAGCTATCAGTAGTTCCATCTGAAAATAAAGCACTTTCGTTCCCTACTACTAACGGTGGTATAACAGGAATAAGAACAGCTAAAGCTAAAAATTCTAATACTTCAGAAAAAAAAATATACTTTATGGCACGCGATGATTGAGCCATCATAATTTTATATGCTTTGGTGCCATTAAATGTTTATTACTGAATTATTTTAGGTATTAATCCTCTTAAACCCATATCTACTACAAACTCGCCTTTTAATGGTTCATACAAACCATTTGGGTTTAAATCTCTCCATTCAAAACTTTTGTTTACTGATAGCGAAACTTCAATAACAATATCTTTGGTTTCGTTACCGGTAATTACCAAAGGCTGAGAATCAAACGGACCTGTTACCACACAAGAACCTGCAGGAATAGGCGAAGTAGCTGCAATAGGATTGGGAACAGTAGTGCCCGGTGCTGAACCTGAATCGGAAACAACCTGATTAAAGAAAGTAGACTCAAACGCCCAGAAACCTTGCTTTTTATTAGCGTTTACATTTAGTTCTTTGGTGTTAATATTAAATTTATCAATATAAGTATTGAAGCCTACAAATGAAGCAATAGTAGCATCGAAACTTTGGTTTATTGGGAAGCCTGAAATGGTAGTATCTACTCTAAGTTTTACATCATAATTCTGGTAAGCTAATGAAACCCTAAGCCATTCATAAGTGCCTGCTGGAACTTCTTTTAAAGGAAGTTCAAAAAACACCTCACCATCATTTTTTATAACGGCTTTACTATGATCTATAGCTAAACTGCCACCTTTGGTAGTTTCATCCTGATGGTACAAAATCACACCATTACCAATTTGTGTAAAAGCTGTTGGAGCCATTTCAATATAATGTGCACTAATACCGTTAAACTTTGGCGATTGACCTGCATTGCCTGCCGGTATATCTACAGGTTGTCCAATATTCCCTAAACGAACCTGTGTTGAGTCGAGCTTATACTTAAATATTAGCTTGGGTTCATTACTATTATTGTTTGTATCTTTTTTACAAGAAGTAAAAGTTGTTACCAACAACAAAGTAGCCAAAACCCACAAGAAAGAATTTTTCATAATAAATAAATTTGCTGCACGAAATTACAAAAACTATGCCTTCATCTATTGATAATAATTTTAGTGGTATAACAGAAATACCTTTTGGTTCGGTATGGTATGCACTTACGGTTGCACTGCGTTACGATATTTTAAGAAAACCGTTACATTTAAATTTTACTGCCGAGCAGCTTTCAGCAGAAGATAAAGAATACCATATCGCATATATTGAAAATGGAGTGGTGTTGGGTTGTTTAATTTTAGTACCTAAAGAAAGTGGAGTAATAAAAATGCGCCAGGTGGCAGTTGCTGAAAACCAGCAAGGTAAAGGTATAGGTAGAAAAATGGTAACATTTTCTGAAATATTTTCAAAGAAGAAAGGATTTAATACTATGGATTTAAATGCCCGAAAAACAGCTGTCCCTTTTTATTTATCTATGAACTATACTCAGGTAGGCAATGAGTTTGAAGAGGTTACCATTCCTCATTTCAGAATGATAAAGCAACTGTAATTTTAACATTTTTCAGCACTTAAGCTGCAAGCTTTTCTTACAATAAAGTAACCCGCAACACTTGCAAATAAAGAAGCCGCCAGAATACCAAGTTTAGCCTGCATTTCCAAAGTTGCATTTTCAAAAGCTAAATCGGTAATAAAAAGCGACATGGTGAAGCCTATTGCAGCCAGAAATCCGGCACCTATAATATGCAGGGTATTTAGTCCTTCCGGCAGGGCAGCCCACTTTAATTTCAGCAACAATAATACAATGCCTGTAACGCCTACCACCTTACCAACAATGAGGCCTGCAAATACACCAATTGTAACAGTACTGAATAAGTTTTCCATTAAATTTCCTGTAACCGTAACCCCTGCATTGCTAAAAGCAAAAATGGGCATTACTACAAACGCTACTATGGGGTGCATACGATGTTCTAAACGCTGTAGCGGGGTCATTGCCTTTTTGGATACTTCTCTTATTTCTTCAAGTACATGTAGCTGGTCATCAGTTATAGTTGAAACATTATTGGGTTTCAGTGCTTTGAATTGCTCTAATAATTCTCTTAGTTTTCTGGTGCAAACTGCTTCGCTCATTTTTACATCAGCAGGAATGGTAAATGCGGCCAGTACAGCCGCAATGGTAGCGTGTACACCCGACATTAAAAATGCCAGCCACAAACCGCCAATTCCAATAATGCCATAAAAAATTGTGTTCCTTACACCAATCATATTCGAAAAAATAAGTACCCCCATAAATACTGCACCTGTAAACAAGCTTACCATATTTATGTCAGAAGTATAAAACAAAGCGATAACCAAAACCGCACCTAAATCATCGGCAATGGCGAGTGCTGTAAGAAAGATTTTTAATGAAACCGGAACCCTGTCGCCTAGTAAATATAGAATACCTAAGGCAAAAGCTATATCAGTAGCCATTGGTATTCCCCACCCATCGTTAACTATACCCTTACTGTTTAAGGTTATATATATCAAAGCCGGAAAAATCATACCACCTAATGCGGCAGCTAGGGGCAACAAGGCTTTCTTGGGTTCTCTCAATTCACCGGCAATAATCTCTCTTTTCAGTTCAAGACCCACAACAAAGAAAAAAACTGCCATTAATCCATCATTAATCCAGTGGTGTAATGTTTTGTCTATTGTGAAACCATTAAAACTTATGGATAAAGGTATTTCCCAAAGATGATGATATGTGTGTGCTAATGATGAATTAGATAGTATAAATGCTACTAATGCAGAAGAAAAAAGTAATATGCCACTCGTACTACTGTTATTAATAAATCGCTTTGTGGGGTTAATTATCCACTTATCTACCGGAACTACTTTCTCGCCCTTCATATTTTTTATTTGCAATAATAACACAGTAATATTTAAAGAGGTTGAATATTTAAAGTTATGTCTTGTTAAGGTGAATTATTTTTTATTTTATTCAAACTTCCACCTCTAAACTATATTTGTGTTTGATACAAAACGAGTATGATATATGAGCAAACACATTGTTATTTCCGGTGCTAACGGAAACTTAGGTAAGCATGTTGTAGCAAAGTTTTTAAAAGAAAACTGGCAGGTTACTGCATTGGTACAGCCGGGTACATACCTTGAAGCATTTTCAGGAAATGAGCTACTGGAAGTTTTAATGATTGATTTAAACAATGAACAAGAGGTTGCTCACCTAATTCAGCAAACTAATCAAAAGAAACCTATTGTTGCATGTGCAATGCTTGCCGGAGGCTTTTCTATGGAAACTATAGCGGAAGCTACTCACGAAAAGCTTACTGCTATGATAAACCTGAATTTTTTTACTGCATATCATTTAGCTCATGCAGTATATAATCAAATGGAAAAGAATGGTGGAGGAAGATTGATTTTTATAGGCGCAAGACCTGCTTTAGATAACAATGCAGCCATGCACATGCTAAGTTATGCAATATCTAAAGCTATGCTTTTTAAATTATCTGAAATACTGAATGCTGCTGGAAAAGATAAAAATATCAACAGTACGGTAGTAGTGCCAAGCATAATTGACACCCCTGCAAACAGAGCTTCCATGCCAAATGAAGATTTCAGTAAATGGGTATCTCCTGAATCAATAGCAAACGCCATACACTTCGCATGTAGCGATAATGGAAACGATTTAAGAGAAACGGTATTAAAAATGTATGGAAGAAGCTAAAAAAAGAAATTCCAGATTATGCTGGAGTATTTGCAGTTTTCTTTTCAGCAATACGAGCTTTTTTACCAGATAATCCACGTAAATAGTAAATTTTAGATCTTCTTACGCGACCAGACTTGTTTAGCTCAATCTTTTCAATATTTGGAGATTGAAGTGGGAATACTCTTTCAACCCCTACACCATTAGAAATTTTTCTTACAGTAAAAGAAGCACCCATACCCTCACCTCTGCGCTCAATAACATCGCCTTTAAATAGCTGAATTCTTTCTTTTTCACCTTCCACAATTTTATAGTGTACAGTAATATTATCACCTGCTTTAAAAGTAGGGAAGTTGCGCTGAGTCAGTAACTCTTTCTGAATTTCTAAAATGTTGCTCATGACTTGAGTTTTTAAACGAGGTTGCAAAAATAGTATTTTTCATGCGAATTATTCAAATTCTATTCAGATGTATTGAAAAATATATTGTAAAACCGTTAAAATGTAGATTATATATTGTGTAATGTATGAAAAAAAACAGCAGGCCGTAAACTATTTTATTTATGCCATTGAAGGAATTTTTACCATCCCTAACCAAAAATCCCTAATGTAGGTAACTATTTCTAAAAACTCTTCAAAATCAACTGGTTTTATTAGATAACAATTAGCCTGTAAATCATAACAGGTTTTTATATCCCGGTCAGATTTTGAAGTGCTTAAAACTATAATGGGTATTTTTTTTAGGGTAGTATCATTTTTTACTTTTGCCAGTAGTTCTCTGCCGTCAACCCGTGGAATATTTAAGTCTAAAATTATTAAGTCAGGAGTAGGTGCATCAGAGTATCGTCCTTGTTTGTATAAAAAATCCATTGCTGCTTCACCATCAGTAACTACACTCATGTTTTCAGAAAACTGAATTTCTTCGAAAGCTTCTTTTGTTAATAGTATATCTCCGGAATTATCTTCTATTAAAAGTAGTTCTACCGGCCTGTCTTTGCCCATTAGCATAAAATTCGCTATTTGTACGCTAAGGTCTTTAAATGGTTTCGTTTTGTCAATACTTTTTTATGTGTAGCTTGTTTCAGTATAAAACATTAAGGTAATAGTTCTGTTATTCAACAAATAATTATAGACCTATTCTTTATGACAACAGTACTTGCTAATAATTACTCAACTTTTTTTAAGTCAGAAGAAAATTCTTCAGCCATTAACTTGCATCTTTGTTACATGGAAACTATGCAACATTTTCAGGAAGTATTTGAAGCTTATTTGAATAAACAAACTTTTAATAGTAACCCCAAAGAACTATATGACCCTGTTCGTTACATTCTAAGCTTGGGCGGAAAGAGAATTAGGCCGGCCTTGGTGTTACTTGCTAATAAAGCTTTTAACGGCAGCATGGAAGAAGCAATACCTGCAGCCTTTGCAATGGAGTTGTTTCATAATTTCACTTTGCTTCATGATGATATTATGGACAAAGCAGAACTGCGTAGGGGGCAACCAACTGTTCATCATAAATTTGGCGATAACACAGCCATCCTTTCCGGAGATGTAATGATGATTTGGTGCTATAAATATTTACAACTTTTACCTCCGGAAAAATTTAAAGCAATTTTTGAATTGTTCAATGATACAGCTATTAAAATATGCGAAGGACAGCAAATGGATATGATATTTGAAACAAAAATAGATGTTGAAGAAGCCGATTACTTGAAAATGATTGAGTTTAAAACTTCAGTTTTATTAGCTGCATGTCTTAAAGCAGGTGCATTATTAGGGAACGCTTCTAAAGACGATGCTGAAAAAATGTATGAATTTGGTCTTAATATAGGGCTTGCATTTCAGGTACAAGATGATATTTTAGATGCCTTTGGAGAGATTGAAAAGGTAGGAAAAGTTCATGGGGGTGATATAAAGAACAATAAAAAAACACTATTACTGCTTCATGCTAAAAATGTAGCAAAAGATGAGGATGCTTTTATTTTAAACAAACTTTTAAATGATGATTCAGAAAGTAAAGTGTCTCAGATGATTCAACTTTTTGAAAAGTTAGGGGTAAGAAATTATGCTGAAAAAGTAGCTGAAGATTATCATCTTAAAGCTTTAAAATCGCTAAATACAATAATGCACATCAGCGATACAAGTAAAAAAGAACTTCAGCTATTTGCAAATTACCTGCTAAAAAGAGAACAATAAGTTTAACTTATATCTGTAAATGTATTTTAGCGAAATACTAATAGTTCATCTCACCTTTATGAACAGATTCGGCATGTTGGCTTAAATCTAAACCCAACGCTTCATGTTCTTTTTTAACTCTTAATGGAATCAGCAATCCGGTAATTTTAAACAGTAAAAAACTGCCAATAAAAACAAATGTTGAAACGATTACCAATCCTAATAAGTGATATAGAAACAATTTAGTCTCGCCTGTAATTAATCCGCCATTGCTTGCAAAAATACCTGTGGCTATCATGCCAACAATGCCGCCAACACCGTGACAAGGAAACACATCAAGAGTATCATCTAAAGAAGTTTTTGATTTAAATCTTACAGCATAGTTACTGATAATGGCGGCAATTACACCAATTACTATTGAGTATTGGTAATCTACAAATCCGGCAGCAGGTGTTATAGCTACTAATCCTACAACAGCACCAATGCATGCTCCTAAAGCTCCCGGTTTTTTACCTAAATAAGCATCCATTAATATCCAGGCTATCATTGCGGCAGCAGAGGCTAAATTAGTGTTCACAAAAGCTTTTACCGCCAGCGCATTGGCTTCTAATGCTGAACCTGCATTAAAACCAAACCATCCAAACCATAAAAGACCTGTACCTAATATTACATAAGGAATATTTACAGGCTGAAATTCGTGATTCTTTGAGTGAGTTTCTCTGGGACCTAAAACTATTGCACCTACCAATGCTGCAATACCTGCTGAAATATGAACTACTGTGCCTCCGGCAAAATCAAGTACGCCCCATTTAAATAAAAATCCTTCAGGGTGCCATGTCCAGTGTGCTAAAGGACAATAAATAAATATGCAGAACAAACACATAAATAAAACGTATGCCCAAAATCTAACACGCTCGGCAAATGAACCTGTTATTAGTGCGGGTGTAATTATTGCAAACTTTAATTGGAAAGCGGCAAATAATATTAAAGGTATTGAGCTGCCAATTACACTATGAGGCACAGTGCCTACGTTATCAAACATGAAAAAAGTTGTAGGGTTACCTATTATTCCCCCTATAGAATCGCCAAATGCAAGGCTAAAACCTACCACATACCAAAGAAAAGAAATTACACCTAAAGCAATAAAGCTTTGAAGCATAGTTGAAATTATATTTTTTTGGCTTACCATACCCCCATAAAAGAAAGACAACCCCGGAGTCATTAATAATACTAAACCCGATGCAGATATTATCCATGCTATATTAGCCATATCAAATTCATCCCCATTAGCCTCAGGATGCTTTGCCGGATATAACAATAAGAAAATCGTAACTATAATTAATAAAATAAACGCAGCTTTTCCGTAACGTATTTTCATAAAAAAGTCTAAAAAATTTCTGCAAAAGTAGTTTTTAAAGACAATTTATCTGAAAAAATTCAAAAATTATTTTTATTTCATAAAATATTTATGCCTATTACAAAAAATAGTTTACATGTAGAAAAATATAAAATGTATATTATTAGCCAAAAAAATACCCTACATAAATATGCAGGGTATTATGAAAATATATGGTAAACGAATATTTACTATGAAGCAGTGCCTTCAGTTGCAGCAGGGGCAGCAGGTTTAGCAACCGGTTTCTTTTTAGCTGCAGGTTTTTTCTTTGCAGGTGCTTTTTTAGCAGCAGGTTTTGCTGCAGCCTTTTTAGCAGCCGGCTTTGCACCAGTAGCTTTTTTCTGCAAATCTTCAACTTTCTTTAATAAAGTTTGAAATTCTTTAGACTTAACAATTTCATTTTGCTTTAAAAAGTCAGCAACTTTTTTCTCTAATTCTTTTCTTTTTGCTTCAGCTTTTTTGCGAACATCAGCCACAGCTTTTTTTAACTCAGGCTCTTTTGCTTGCCCTTTTTTTACTAAAGCGTTAAAACTTTGATGTAATTTTTGATTGGTTTCATCAGCAAGACCAATGCCTGCAAGTAACAATTTTCTTAAAGCTTCTTGTCCGGCAGTAGATTTTTTAGTAGCCATTTTTTAATTTTTTTTGTGATTTGTTGAAAAAATATTCCGATGCAAAATTATTTTAATTGAATAACAAGAGCAAATAAATATGTTATTGGTTGCATAATTTTTTTATTAATTCTGTAGTTAAAATTTTATTTGTCTAAAAAACTACTTGCCTTTACCCTTCAATACAATAATCACAGTGTACACTAGAATTTTAAAATCTAATGCAAGCGACATGTTTTCTATATATACCAGGTCATATTTCATACGCTGAATCATTTGTTTAACATTTTCAGCATAACCAAATTTTACCATGCCCCACGAAGTTAACCCAGGTCTTACTTTTAGCAAATGTTTATATGCTCCATCGGTTTGCGTTATCTGGTCAATAAAAAATTGTCGTTCAGGGCGAGGGCCTACCAAAGACATATCTCCTTTTAAAATATTAAAAAACTGAGGCAGTTCATCTAAGCGATATTTACGCATAATTTTCCCCCACGGAGTAATACGCTTATCATTGTCGCTTGAAAGCGCAGGGCCTTGAGCCTCAGAGTTTTCATACATAGAACGAAACTTAATTATTTTAAATGGTGAGCCAAACCTGCCTACTCTTTCCTGCAAAAAAAAGATATTTCCGGTTGAAGATTTCTTTACACGCCAGGCACAATATATTAATAATGGCGTAGCAATAACAAGCATAATAATTGAGATTACGACATCGGCAACTCGCTTAACTACCTTTTGCCAAACAGGCATTAAGTCAGGATATATAACGAGTAAGGCTGCATCTTTAAGCTGTGTAGTGCGAACCGAACGGGAAATAATATCCATCATTTCAGGAATGAGCCGCAACACTATTTTGTGTGCCGCAAGTGCATTCATAATTATAGACATTTTTTCTTTTTCCTCACGCTCTATAGCAATTACTACTTCTGTAATTTCATGCTGTTTAACAATGGCTTCAAGCTCATGTAACTTGCCAAGTCTTGGCATGTATTCTTCAATAATGTTGTCGCTATTGCCATTGGTGTCTATAAAGCCAATAAATTTTAAACCATTATAATTTTTTCCTTGTAATAATTCCAGATAAATTTCCTTTGCGGCAGCATTGCCACCAACCATAAGTGCATTGTGAAAAATTTTTCCATCAGAAACCTGCTTTTTGGTGTAAGTAAGAAAGACCAACCGGGCAATTGATGTAAACAAGAAATGAAAAGTGAATAAAGCTGAAAAAGAATAGTAATAGTTTTTGTAATTACTATATATAATATCATCGAGTATGAAAAGAAAAAACAAAACAACAACTCCAAAAATAGATTGAACAAATGTTGTGTAGGTTTCAGAAAGACGAGACTTCTGATATATATAGGTGTAGGTTCCAGAAAGAAAATATATGAGCCACCAGAATATTGGAATCATTATAATTCCGAAAGCAAAATTTTGGTCTTGTAAGTAAGTGAATTCAGTATCAAATTCAACGCCTTCAATAAACACTTTTCTGAAAATGTATAATGAAGCCCATGATAAAGCCGCAATTAAAAAATCTATCAAAGCATAGTAGTAGCGAGCATTTTGCTTATTAACAATGGGCATGTCTGGCTTATAAGTATAGTACTTTGATGTTATCGAAATATATATTTACAGGCTGCGAGTTGTTTTCTTCAACATATTGAATTAACAGTTCATATTCATCGGCCTGGATACTGTTTATTTCAGGGGTGAAGTTAATATATATTTTACTCCATTCGTTTTTTGGGGTTACGTTTACTTTTATTACTTCTGTGGCTTGGGTACTATTGTTTTTAAAACCTCTTAAACCTACATTAAAAACTTTTTCATTTTTATAATCAAGTTCAACAAAAACTGAAGCAGCATTAAATGGTATTGTAAATTTTGTTGTATTAAATGAGGCTACCGCAGTATCTCCTGCATTAATTTTCATTCTGCCTGAAGCATTGCCTTCAAATAGTATATCAGGATTAAGTTCTCTTTCAACGTTTTCAAAATTATTGCCCAGTTCAAAGTCTTCAAGCAAAGCAATTTTTGTAGCAGGTATATATGTAACTGTTGGCCTAACCGTATCTATCTTTCCCGGTTCCAGATTTAAATCAATATTGTAATTACTATAAAAAGGATAAGAAATGCGTGTAGTTGAAACCCCGTTCATTTTTACACCAGCTTGGAATGTAAGTCTTGTAGGTCCTTCTCCAATTATGGGAAAGGTAACAGGCATTTCATAAACGCCTTGAGCATTATCGCGTTGAAAAACCCATACGTCTTCTACATTTGAAGAAGCTGAACCTACATTGCCCTCTACTACTTCTATAGAAGCTACATGAATATATGCCGGCACAGGGGTTTTTCCGCAAGAAAAAAAAAGTAAACCTACCGCTAAACTGAATGTAAGTAGTTTAGATAAAAACAAGAAACGTTTAAATGAAATATTATGGTGCACCTTACTTTTAATAGTTTAGCTAAGGTAATTCTTTTCTATTTTATGCATAATCTGATGCGCTACATGCAATGCATTGTACCCATCGGTAAAAGTAACTTCCGGTTCGGTGTTTTCAATAATTGATTTGGCAAATAATTCTAATTCCATTTTAATGGCATTTACCTGTGGAATATCAGGCTGTAAGAACTTTACAAATTTTTTTTCCGCTTCCTCACCAATATCAAATGAAAATATAGTTGGATCATCTGTAGGGGGTGGCTGAACCAAGCTAAATAATTGTGCTTGTTTTTCAAACAAATCTAAACTTATGTAGGTGTCTTTCTGAAAGAAGCGAATCTTTCGCATTTGTTTCATTGATATTCTGCTGGCAGTAATATTGGCGACACATCCATTAGCAAACTCAATGCGGGCATTAGCTATATCAGGGCTTTTGCTTACTACCGATACTCCGCTTGCACTAATTCTTTTTATGGTTGATTTTACTGTGCTTAATATAATGTCTATATCATGCACCATTAAATCTAATACAACTGAAACATCAGTGCCTCTTGGATTAAATTGCGCCAGACGATGTGCCTCAATAAAAACGGGGGCTAATTCAATTCCACTCTTTTTAATTGCAAGTAAAGCAGGATTAAATCGCTCAACATGACCTACCATTGCTTTTACGTTAGCTTCTTTTGCAAGTGCAACCAAATCTTTCCCTTCCCTTGGCGTATTTGATAATGGCTTTTCAACAAAAACATGCTTACTGTTCCTTATTGCTTTTGAGGCATAATTGTAGTGAGTTATAGTTGGTGTAACAATATCTACAGCATCAACTTCCTGTAACAATTTTTCAGCTGAAGTAAAGCTTTTTATACCAAATTGTGTTGCTACTTTTTCTGAAACATCTTTATTACTATCAAAAAAACCAACCAGATTGAAATCGGCAATTTCCTGAATAAGTTTTAAATGAATTTTACCTAAATGCCCTGCACCCAAAACCCCAATATTAATCATAGCCTTGAAGAGTTTTTACTAATGCAAAGCTATCTTTTGTCCTTTGCGTATTTTATCTAAGTTATTTAGCTGATGTGTTGAAAACGGTGATTTATGTCTAATCTCGTTATTCTTTTTTATTTACATTTACGCAACTTAAACTTAACATTAAGTGATAAGATATATTACAATACTTTTTTGCTTGATAACAATCGTGAAAAGTGTTTTTGCACAAACACTTTTGGTAAATAACGGGCAAACTGCTCAAGATTTGGCTCAAATTATTAGCGGTTCAGGCGTAACAGTTTCTAATGCTACGCTTACTTGTACCCAAGATGGTGCTGCTGCTTTTGATGGAAGCCAGTCTAATATTGGCTTAGCCTCCGGAGTGTTGTTAACCACAGGCCCGGCAAATATTGCTGTAGGCCCTAATAATCTTGCCGATGCCGGTGTGTGGGACAACATCGCTACACCATTTGCCGATGCTGACCTTGCCACTATTTTATCGAATACATTATATGATGGCTGCAAGTTAGAATTTGATGTAGTGCCATTAGGTAATCAATTGTCTTTTAGGTATGTTTTTGGTTCAGAAGAGTATCCTGAATATGTGTGTAGCGATTTTAATGATGTTTTTGCTTTTTTTATTTCAGGCCCGGGTATTGCCGGTAATCAAAATATAGCTTTAATTCCCGGAACCACTACCCCTGTGGCAATTAATTCTGTTAATCCCGGTCAGGCTGGTTCTGAATGTGGTCTTATACCATTATTCTGCACTTGTACCAGTTTAAACTTCAGTAATTTTTATGTAAACAATGCTAATGGTACTTCGGTACAATATGATGGTTTTACTACCGTGCTAACAGCACAATCGCAGGTAACTGCCTGCGAAACCTATCGGCTAAAATTAGTTATAGCCGATGCTGGCGATGGTGTGTTCGATTCAGGAGTATTTATTGAAGAAGCAAGTTTAAACAGTAACATACCTGTAGTTATTCAATCAACTGGCGATGTATTTGAAGGTTGCAGAGATGGCTTTGTTGATTTTGGAATTGCAGCAGCTTCCAACAGCCCTACAACTATCAGATATGTAATTGGTGGCACTGCTACCAACGGTGTTGATTATCAGCAAATACCGGACAGTGTTGTTATTCCTGCCGGACAAACTACCGTTAGAGTTAATATTACTACAATTCCCGATACGGTTAACGACCCGGTTGAAACTGTTGAATTGTATCTCTACACATTAGTTTGCGACACGTTGTTTTATGATACAGTTATTGTTACTATTACTGAAGATGTGCCTGTATTAAATGCTCAGGATGTAACAATATGTAAAGGTGAACAAGTTCAACTACAAGTAGGTGGCGGTGTAACTTACGAATGGATTCCTCCGACAAATCTTACTAACCCTAATATACCCAATCCGGTATTTATTGGTGATACAACTACAGGCTATATTATTGTAACCACAGATACAAATAACTGTAGAGGTAGAGGCTTTTTGACAGTTAATGTATTAGATCCGCCAGTGCCAATATTTGATTCAGTATATAATATTTGTACGGGCGATTCAGCTCAACTTTCGGTTACAGGAGGAGTGAATTATGTATGGAGCCCGGCAACAGGGTTAAGTAATGCAGCTATTGGAGACCCTTTGGCATTTCCGGTTGCCACAACTAATTATACGGTTACTGTTTCAATAGGAAGTTGTGCTGATACGATTCAGATTACAGTTAATGTAAGTGATTTGCCTGTGGTTACCATAAGTAATGATACAACCGTATGTAAAGGTACCACTGTACAACTAAACGCTTCGGGTGGAACTATTTATTCCTGGTCTCCGGCAAATACATTGAATAATGCCAATATAGCAACTCCCATAGCCACTATTACGGCCTCTACAACCTATAGTGTAATTGTTAGCAGCGGTATTGGTTGTTCTGCGACAGGTTCTGTAAATATTACTGCTACCGACCCCATTCCTATTTCAGCAGGAAATGATGTGCTTAAATGTTCGGAAGATACCATAACACTTACTGCTTCAGGTGGCAGTGTTTATGTATGGTCTCCGGCAACTGACATTTCTGATGTAAATATTGCTTCTCCACTTGTGTACAATACAGGTAACCTGGTTTATACTGTTTCTTCAGTAGATGTAAATGGCTGCCCGACTTCTGATTCGGTATTCGTAGAAATTATTGAAATAACGCCCGTTGATGCCGGTTTAGACAAAAGCATTTGTATTGATGGTTCGGTGAATATTGGAGGCAGCCCAACTGCCGGTAATAATGCAGTAATAGTATGGACAGGAATTACAGGAGATGTAAATAACCTGAATAGCACCAGCGACCCAAGCCCAACATTTAACGCGCAGGGTTTACCTGCCGGAGCTTATTCGTTTCAGGTAGCTGCTACAGAACAGGGTTGTGATGCAGGTGTAGATGAAGTTATAATTACAGTAAACGCTAATCCTGAAGCAAATTTCACGGGTTTAAATGCGCTTTATTGTTTAGAAAACGCAGGCAATGAACTTATAGGTATTCCGCCTAATGGCACTTTTACCGGGTTGGGTATTAGTGGCAATAATTTTAGCCCATCTTTAGCAGGGCTAAACAATTTTATTGAAATTACTTACAGTGTAACTGATAACAATGGTTGCAGTGATGATACCGTTCAGGTTACTCAAGTAGTAAATTATGTTGTAGATGCAGGTGAAGATAAAACTATTGAAGTATTTGACAGTGTTCAGTTAACACCTTCAAATGATGCTATTGTTTATGAATGGTCGCCTGAAGAAACACTTAGTTGCAATAATTGTGTTAATCCTATGGCATCACCTACTGTTACTACCACTTATGCGCTAATTGCTATAGACGAAAATGGCTGCGTGGCAAATGATAATGTTACAGTAAATGTGGTAGTAGATACACTGTTGTGGATACCGAATGCCTTTTCGCCCAATGGTGATGGTGAAAACGATGTATTCAGAATTTTCGGTAAGAGTATAAAAACCATAGATTTTCAGATTTTTAATCGTTGGGGAGAACTAGTGTTTTTTACTAACGACCCGAATATTGGCTGGGACGGCACTTATAAAGGAGAAATGATGAATCCCGGTGCATATGTATATGTTGTTAAAGCTACATTTATTAATGATCTGGAGTCGAGAAGAGAAAAAGGCAGCCTGGTTCTCATCAGATAACTTTTTAGTATCGCAGAAGTTTCAATTGCTTTATTTTGTGAAAAAAATATTGTCATGAAACCTGCTGTCTTTTTATCCGGAGTATTTCTTGCTTTTTCAGCCTGTACTTCAGTAAAAGAAATAACTTTTTCGCCACATAAGCCATTTGATGAAACCTTATCGTCAGACAGTTTAAGAATACAGTTTAACGGAACTGCCTGTTTTTATATTCAGCATAAAGAAACAGCCGTATTAACTGACCCATTTATAACTAACCCAGGCTTTGCTAAGGTTTCTTTCGGAAAAATTAAAACCGATACTTTATTGTTAAACCGTCTTCAGCCTAAAACACATAATATTAAATTACTTGCCATTGGTCATGCTCATTACGACCATATTTTAGACTTGCCATATTTTGTACCGAAGCTTAGCAACAATGCAAAAATTATAGGAAGTTTTAATGCAGTTGAAATGGCTAAAACCTTAGATATTCCAAATGCCGGTATCAATGCAGGTGAAGTAAAAGCTACTACCTTATCAGCAGGTTCATGGATTTATGCTTCCGACAGTAGTGTAAGAATTTTACCAATACAATCAGCCCATTTACCACATCTACTTGGCATACATTTATATCAGGGTAAACATAAAAAAACAATCAATACTTTTCCGGTTAAAGGCAGGCAGTTTCTTGAAGATGAAACACTTGCCTACCTAATAGATTTCTTAGATACCACACATAAGCCTGAAAAAAGAATATATTTTTCCTCATCGGCAGTTAGTTATCCAAATGGTTATTTCCCCAAAGATTTATTAAATGAAAAAACTATTGATGTTGCTATAATTTCAACAGCTCTTTTTCAAAAGGCCAGTGGCTACCCTAATGCATTAATTGAATACTTACAGCCAAAGCATACTATTCTTTGCCATTGGGAAAACTTTTTTAAAAATCGTGAGCAAAAACTAAAACTTGTATCGCTTACCCGCCACCATAAAATGTTTAAAGCGTTAGAAAATTTAAAGGCTTTAACCTTATTTTATCATATTAAACCCGGTAACTCGTGGGCGGTGAATTAATTTTTTCTTTTTTAAGACATTACTGTTTAATGCTCTAAAAAAAATACAGATTAGATTGAATTATATTGTCGCAGAGAAATTATTTTGTTTGAAAATTGTATTAACCTGAGTTCGGGATAAGAAAAAATGAGGAAGACAAAAGCATTAAGTCTTATTAAATTTTCCGTCAGACAAAAGCAGACGGCAATATACCTGGCTTATTATTGCCGTTAGGCTTTAGCCAACGGCTTAGCATAAATACAACAAAGTTTGTTTCGTTTAACCCGAGCTCAGGTTATTAGCTATCATAAAAACTACTTCTTTAACAATTCTTACACTTAGGGGTATATACTTTCAGGTTTAGTTCATTAAATTTGCCTTCGTTTAAAAAAAAGAAATTAACCAAAAAACAACTGTAAATATGAAAAAACTATTATTTTCTTTCGCTTTAGCAGGTGTTGTACTTTCGGCCTGCAACAATTCAGGTTCAGAAGAAACAAAAACTGAAAACGCTGCCACAGAAAACACAGCTACTAATTCTAATACACTTCAAACTGATGTAATTAACAACCCTGAAACGGCTTCACCGACACAACAGGTTGACCCTGCTACACTTGCAGCTATTTCTTTTGAAAAGTATGAACACAATTTCGGCAAGGTTAAAGAAGGAGAAAAAGTTTCTCATGTATTTAAATTTACCAATACCGGTGCCAACGATTTAATTATTTCTGATGCAAGAGGTTCTTGCGGTTGCACCGTGCCACAATGGCCAAAAGAGCCTGTTAAGCCGGGTGCTACTGGCGAAATTAAAGTTGAATACGACAGCAAAGGAAAAAGTGGTGTTCAAAAGAAAACCGTTTCTATTACTGCCAATACTAATCCTAATATTACTACATTAGACATCACTACTGAAGTTATTCCTGCTGAAGGGGCTTCTGCTAACTAAAATATAATGAACACACAACTATTTTTTTTAATGGCAGGTAACCCTGAAGGTGGAAGCCCATTGCCTACATTTATTTTCATGGGCGCCATTTTTCTGGTAATGTATTTCTTTATGATTCGTCCGCAAACGAAAAAAGCCAACGAACAAAAGAAATTTTTAGAAAACATGAAAAAAGGCGATAAGGTAGTTACCGTAAGTGGTATTCATGGTAAAATTGCCAGCATTGACAATGGGTTTTTAATGCTTGAAGTAGATGCTAACGTAAAGTTAAAAGTAGAAAAAAGTGGTATTTCCATGGATTATACGGTTGCTGCCTATGGAAAAGAAGATAAGGCCCCGGCAGAAAAATAAACTTACGAAACCAATAACTCTTTTTCTTGCCCGAAAAAGAAATAAATAAAATAAAAAGAAATACCGCTAACAGCAGTTCAACAGCAGTGCTTATATGGTGTATAGGCATTGCTGTTTTGCTTTGGTTAGGCTCTAAGTTGTCGCATGAATATGATGGCTTTGTTTCGGCAACGCTTCAATACAATAATATTCCCGAAGGCTACATTATAGGAGGCGGAACCACCCAGAAAATTACTTTAAATATTCGCACAAAAGGCTTTTACCTGCTTACCGAAAAGCTGAAAAGCAAGAGGGTAGTAGAAGTAAATGCTTCATTACTGCCGGTTAACAAAGAACATATTAGTGGCGAAATGATGAAAAATATTATTGCCGCCAATCTTAATAAAAGCTTTTTACTTATTAGTGTTCAACCCGATACCTTTTATTATAATTTCGATAAAGCATTTACTAAAAAAATACCCGTAAAACTTAATGCTCAGCTAAGCTTTGAACAACAATTCGGACTTTCTGAAAAAACAGAGATCAATCCCAAAACGGTAACCATTTCCGGCCCGAAAAAAGTTATTGACACTATAAGTTATTTAGAAACCGATGAGCTGAAGCTAAGTAATATTAAAGAAAACACCAGCGGCAAAATTAGTATTTCATCTAAGGGGTTAAGCTACCTTAAAATTGAACCCAATAAAGTTGAATACCATATTTATGTAGAAAAATACACTGAAAAAACAGTTGAGGTGCCCATCAGTATCATTAACCCTCAGGTAAAAACCAATATGGTTATTTTTCCTAAAAAAATAAAAGTTTCGTGTATGGTTTCCCTATCGGAATATGAAAGAGTAACCGAAGATATGTTTGAAGCAGTAGCCGATTTTTCTAAGATTAATATAGCAGAAGACAAGCATGTTTTTATTCAGCTAAGACGCAAACCTGCTTTTGTAAAAAACACCAACTATACTCCTAAAAAAGCAGAGTTTATTATAAACAAGTAGCCTCCAAATTAAAAACAATGTTCTTAGCGGATGCTATTGTTTTCATTTTTAGGTATTAACGGATGCTAAGCTAAGTGTGGTGTTACATACGAAAATAGTCTTATTTACATTTACAGGAGCTTAGGGGTATTAGTAACAGGAGATGGGTTGTACGCAATTAGTTATAAGCTATACGCAATGGGTTATAGATAGTACGCAACGAGCTATAGACTGTACGCAGTAAATTATAGATTGTAAGCAACGGATTATAGGCTGTACGCAATGGATTATGGGTTGTACGCAATAGATTATGGGTTGTACGCAATGGATTATGGGTTGTACGCAACGGATTATGGGTTGTACGCAATGAATTATGGGTTGTACGCAATGAGGGTAGTGCTAATAGCAATAAGGGTTGTATGGTTTTTTGCTCTTATCATAAAGAAATATAGGAAGAAGTGGTTATTAGTTTAAGGGGTTATGTTTTTTATGATGTAGCAGGTATTTTTATTGGTGTATGAATTACAGATTAAACAGATTAATTGATTGCGCAGATTTATTTTGTTTTGGTTACACGTGAAGGCGCAAAGGGGCAAAGTTTTGGGTTAGAAGTTTAGATGTTTAATGTTTTTGATGATGGGGTGTTATAGTTTTTTTATTCCTCTTCAAAGGAGGGACTTGAGCTTTTCGAGTGGCTTGCCAGCGTTACGCCAGCGAGGGCGGGATGTATTGAGTGGATAATTATAAGAGAAACGGCCAGAGTACCAATAGCCATTTTAGACAATATAAAATTAACTTTACGACTTGAATACATAATATTTCATGACAGCAGAACAACTCAAGGAACTTGAAGATAATTTGTGGAAAGCGGCAGACAAGCTGCGTGCCGACAGCGGACTGAAAGCCAGTGAATATTCAACGCCTATTTTGGGGCTGATTTTTCTTCGCTTTGCTTCTATCCGCTACAACAAAGTGAAAGCGGAAATTAAAGCCGAACTGGAAGCACAGAAGAAAAGCCGCAACCAACTGAAAGAAGAAGAAATTGCTATTTTGAAGTGCGGCTTTTACCTGCCGCCCGAAGCGGAGTATGACTACCTGCTGAACCTGCCCGAGAAAGACGACATTGCCAAAGCCATTAAAAAGGCCATGGAACTGATTGAGTATTACAAACCCGAACTGAAAAACAGCCTGCCCAAAGACGAATACTTTAAACTCTACACCAAAGACGACCGCAGCCTGCCCAAGAGCTTGCTTAAAACTTTTAAAGACATTCCCGAAGATGCCACAGGCGATGTGTTTGGCAAAGTGTATGAATACTTTTTAGGTGAGTTTGCCCTTGCCGAAGGACAAGGCGGTGGGGCTTTTTACACGCCTACCAGTGTGGTAAAGCTGATGGTGGAAGTGATTGAACCCTATAAAGGCACCATCTACGACCCTGCCTGCGGCAGTGGCGGTATGTTTGTGCAAAGCAGCGAGTTTGTGGACAAACGCAGGGAAGAACTGCACGATGACGATACCAAAGACCTGATGGTGTATGGCAGCGAGAAAGACAGTGAAACCGTAAAGCTTGCCCGAATGAACTTAGCCGTAAACGGATTGCGGGGGCAAGTGGTGCAAGCCAATGCCTATTACGAAAATCCGTTTGACAGCTACGGCAAGTTTGACTACGTAATGGCTAATCCGCCATTTAACGTGGATGATGTGAACTATGACCGTGTAAAAGACGACAAGCGTTTTAACGAATATGGCATACCGAAAAACAAAACCAAACCTAACGCCAAAAAGCAAGCAGCCGTAAACAGCGTGCCCAATGCCAACTACCTTTGGATAAACCTGTTTGCCACTTCACTGAAAGACACAGGCAGAGCCGCTTTGGTAATGGCAAACAGTGCCAGCGATGCCCGAAACAGCGAAGCCGACATACGCCAAACCCTCATAAAAAGCGGGGTGATTGACTGTATGCTTACGCTGCCCAAGAATATGTTTTACACCGTTACGCTGCCCGCTACCTTGTGGTTTTTTGACAAGAATAAATGTCAGAATCGCGGATTAGACGGATTGAATGATGACGCAGATAAAAACGGAAAGCCAATCAGTGAAATCCAAAAATCAGCGGAAATCAGTGATTCAGACAAAATTCTCTTTATTGATGCCCGCAATATTTTCAGACAAGTAACAAGGGCATTGCGGGAGTTTACCGATGAACACATACAAAACATTGCCACTATTGTGCGGCTATACCGTGGCGAAACCAAACGCCTGAAACAGCTATTGGCAAAATACCAACAGCAAGCCAACGACTTTGAACAACAAGCCAATAGTCTGAATCAGGATTTAGCTGATTTAAGGATTGCACTGATTAAAGAAAAAGAAAATGATGGCAAACAAATAAAGCGGATTGAAAAGGAACTTGATGAGTTGGAGAAAAAGCAAAAGGCTTTATTTGAAAAACAAAACTACTACTTAGGACATATTAACTGGCTGAACGAACGCTTCCCCAATGGTGTGTATGAAGATGTAACGGGCTTGTGTAAAGCAGCCACACTAAAAGAAATTGAAGAACAGGACTACTCCCTGAACCCCGGCAGATATGTAGGCGTGGTGATAGAAGAAGACGGACTAACCGAAGAAGAGTTTTTAGCCGAAATGAAAGAAAGACACGTTGCATTGAATGGATTAAACAGCAAGGCAAAGGAATTGGAAGAATTGATTAACCAAAATTTATTGGCGATAGAATGAAAGATTGGAAGCCATATACCTTTAATGAAGCCGTTGAGTGCAATCCAAAAGTTACCATTAAGAAAGGTGACATAATAGAGAATTGCGAAATGGAAGATATAAATCCAAGCTATAAATTTTTATATCCTCGGGAAGGTAAACTATATAAAGGCAGCAATTCTAAATTTCAGAATGGAGATACCGTTTTCGCAAGAATTACTCCTTGTCTTGAGAATGGTAAAATTGCACAAGTCAAAGGATTGAAAAAGAATTGCGGTATAGGCTCCACAGAATTTTTTGTATTTAGGGGAAAGAAAAATATATCTGATAATGATTTTGTTTACTATTTAAGCAAAACTAATCTTGTTCGTGATACTGCTGTGAATAGTATGACAGGAGCATCAGGAAGACAAAGGGCCGATATCAAAGCAGTTAAGAAAATTTCTGTTAATCTCCCCCCACTTCCCACCCAACAACGTATAGCATCAATTCTTTCGGCTTATGATGATTTGATAGAAGTAAACAACCAACGCATCAAACTATTGGAGCAAACCGCCCGTGAGCTTTACAAAGAATGGTTTGTAAGGATGCGTTTCCCCGGCTATAAACAGGCGAAGTTTAAGAAGGGAGTGCCGGAAGGGTGGGAAGTAGTGAAATTGGGAGAGCTAGTCAAACCTCAATATGGCTATACTGAATCATCAGTGAAAAATGATTCGTTGCCTAAATTTCTTCGTGTAATGGACATAAACAAAACTTCCTATGTTGATTGGGAAAATGTTCCAAATTGTCCAATTACTGAAAACGAATTCAAAAAGTATAGATTGGTAAAAGATGATTTGATAATTGCAAGGATGGCAGACCCTGGAAAAGTTGCAATTATTGAAAATGATGTAAATGCCGTATTTGCATCATATTTAATCCGTCTTAAAATTATTTCCAAAGACATTAAACCATATTGGCTATTTTATACACTTGGTTCAGATTACTTCCAAGGCACATTTGTTAATGCGGATTCCTCCTCAACAAGAGGAAGTATTAATGGTCCAACAATTTGTGGCGTAAAAATTCTTTTACCTACGAAAAATATTATTGAAGAATTTGATATCAACGTTAGACCTTTTAGAGAAATGATTTCATTATTAGTTCAACAAAACACCCAACTCCGCCAAATCAGAGACCGATTATTACCACGCTTAATCAGCGGCAAGTTGCAGGTGTCTGAATCACGGATGGAGCGGATTAAGGGATAACACAGATTAATGCTTATGGAAGAATTGAAGTATAAGGATATAACAGAAAAAATAATCGGGGCTTCTTTTGAAGTTCACAAATTCTTGGGTAATGGCTTTCAGGAAGTGATTTATCAGCGGGCTTTGGCATACGAATTCAGAAAAGCAGGATTGGCATTTGAAAGAGAAATAGAACAGGCTATTTACTACAAAGAGCTGGAAGAGCCTATCGGAACAAGGAGAGCCGATTTTGTGGTGGAAGGTAAAGTGCTGGTTGAGTTGAAAGCAATAATTCAATTGGAAGATGTTCATTTGGCACAGGCACTCAATTACCTAAAAGCCTATAAACTTGAAATTGGTTTGCTCATCAATTTCGGTTCAAAAAGTTTAGAGTTCAAAAGATTAATTCTTAGTCCCAAATCCGTGAAATCTAATAATCCGTAAAATCAGCGATTCAGACAAATGGCAATTATCACCGAAGACCAAATAGAAAAAGCAGTTATCAGCGTGTTTGTAAACAACCTGGGTTACAGGCATCTGAACTGCTATGATGTGGACACAACGGAACGTGAAAGCGAAACCGATGTGGTGATAAAGCCCTTGCTCAAACGCAAACTGCGTGAACTGAACCCACACCTGAGCGAAGAAATTATTGAAGAAGCTTTTAAAGACCTGTGCAATACCCGTTTTGACAAAAGCGACACCCACGCCAACCGTGAAATTTACAGTTTGCTGAAAGACGGTGTGCAACTAACCATCAACAATGCAGACGGCAGAAAAGAACCAGTAAGCGTCAAGGTGATTGACTTTAAAGACGAAACCAAAAATGATTATCTGGTTACTTCGCAGCTTTGGGTAAAAGGCGATTTGCGTTTACGCCCCGATTTAATTGTGTTTATCAACGGCTTGCCTTTGTTGTTCATTGAATTGAAAAACAGCAATGTGCCTGTTCGCAATGCCTATGACGACAACCTGACCCGATACAAAAAACAAATTCCTTTGCTGTTTCGCTACAATGCCCTGTGTATGTTGAGCAACGGCATAGAAACCAAAATCGGGGCATTTAATGCGGGCTATGAGTTTTACTTCAACTGGCTACGCTACGAAAGCGAAAAACAAGTGCCCGACAAAAAGCGGATTAAAGATTACGGGGTGAGTTTAGATTATGCTGTGCTCGGCTTGTGCGAAAAGAAACGTCTGTTAGATTACATTGAGAATTTCATTTTCTACTATAACGACACGGTAAAGATTGCCGCCAAGAACCACCAGTTTTTAGGCGTAAACAACGCCATTGAAAATTTTAGCTTGCGTTTACAGCACGATGCAGCAGGAACCGACAAAGAGAACAAAGGCAAGCTGGGTGTTTTCTGGCACACACAAGGCAGCGGCAAGAGTTTCAGTATGATTTTCTTTACCCGAAAAATCTTTCGTCAGTTTACAGGCAACTACACTTTTTTAATTGTTACCGACCGTGAAGATTTAGACGGGCAGATTTACCGCAACTTTTTGGGTGCAGGGGCTTTCAGCAAAGACACCAAGTGCCAACCCAGCAACAGCGAAGATTTGCGGAATATGCTGCAAACCAACACCCGATACATTTTCACACTCATACAAAAATTCCGCTACGACAAAGGCAAACAATATCCGCTGCTATCTGACCGCAACGACATTATTGTGATTGTGGACGAAGCACACCGCACCCAATACAAAGATTTGGCGGAAAATATGCGAACAGGTTTGCCCAATGCCCAATACATCGCATTTACAGGCACACCACTGTTGGGCAGCCGTGAACTCACCAAAAACTGGTTTGGCGATACCGTTTCGGAATACAACTTCAAACAAAGCATTGAAGACGAAGCCACCGTTCCGCTTTTCTACCACAAGCGAGTGCCACAGGTGCTTTTGCAAAATGATGAAATAGATGATGATTTGGCAGAAATCGTATCGGATGAAAACCTTTCAGCCGAAAATCAAGACAAACTGGAAAGAGAGTTTGCACAGGAAATGAGTGTGCTGAAACGGGACAGCCGCTTGGAAATCATCGCCAAAGACATTGTATATCATTTTCCACGCAGGGGCTACTTGGGCAAAGGAATGGTGATAACCATTGACAAGTTCACAGCCGTGAAAATGTATGACAAGGTGAAACGCCTGTGGGAAGAAGAAAAACGGGAACTGCAAAAGCAAATCAACGAAGCCAAAGACCAGGAAGAAAAAGCCGAACTGAAACGCATTTTAGAATGGATGCGGAAAACTGATATGGCAGTGATTGTAAGTGAAGAAGCAGGCGAAGAAGAAAAGTTTGAAAAAGAAGGTTTAGACATTCGACCGCACCGCAAGCGAATGAAGCAGGTGGACGAGAACGGTCAGGAAATGGAAGACAAATTCAAAAATCCCAAAGACCCCTTGCAGTTGGTGTTTGTGTGTAGTATGTGGCTCACGGGTTTTGATGCTCCTACGGTTTCAACTTTGTATTTAGACAAACCGATGAAAGACCATACCCTGATGCAAACCATAGCCAGGGCAAACCGTGTAACCGATGTGCAGATTTTTGGCAAGCCCAAGAAAAACGGTTTGGTGGTGGATTATTACAATGTGTTCCGCAACCTGAAAAAAGCCTTTGCATCGTATGGTGGCGGAAGCATAGGCACAGGAGACGACCAAGACGAAAACTCACCGGCAAGAGATATTGAACAACTTTTTGTATTGCTGAAAGATGCCATTGCAGAATGTGATGAGTATTGCAAGCGTATCGGTGTTGACTTGCACCAAATCAAAGCATCGAAAGAGACCTTCAGCAAACTAAGTTTGTTTGAAGAATATGCCGACATCATTTTGGCAAACGATGAGCAGAAAAAACAATTCATAGTTTACGACAACACCATTGATGCACTTTATGAAGCCTGCAAACCCGAAATTGTAGGACGAAGAAGTGAGTTTCCATTAGCTGCCATCATCCACTACCTGCGACAAGTAATTGACGGCAAAGCCGACCGTGGCAATTTGGACAGTGCCAAAAGAAGAATAAGCCAGCTACTTGACGAAAGCATTATTGCACAGGAAGAAAAGGAAGTAAAAGAAGATGCCAAAGATTTACACTTAGCAGCCGAAAAGCGGGAATACTTCATCAAGGCGTGGAAACAAATTGACCTGAGTAAATTAGACGTTGACAAACTGAAAGAAGAATACAAACAAGCTCCTTACAAAAACATTGAAATTACTGACTTGCGGGCTTTCATTCAGGACAAATTACAAATGATGATGGACCGAAACGTAACCCGTAGAAGCTTTGCTGAGAAATTGCAGGAAATTATTGACCGCTATAATTCGGGCAACTCCACCAACGAAAACTACTTTGACGACCTGATGGCTTTTGTGGAGAAAATGAAAGAAGAAGAATTGCGAGCCACCCGTGAAGGGCTAACCGAAGAAGAACTGGAACTGTTTGACTTGCTGAAAAAAGAAAAACTGACGAAAGATGAAGAACAAAAAGTAAAACTTGCTGCTAAAAACCTTCTGAAACGACTGAAAGACGAACGACCCAAAGTATTAATCAACGACTGGCACAAAGACACACAAACGAAACTACAGGTTCAAGCCGTAATTAAAGAACTACTGGACAAAGAATTACCTGTTTCATACGACCGTGCTATTTACGCCACCAAATGCGATGCGGTGTTTGACCATTTTTACATAATGGCAACAAGTGGTGACCAGAGAGCATTTGTTTAATGAGCAATAAAATTTAAATGCCCAATTTTAACGTAAATATCTTAACATTAAGTTAAGTCCTGAAAGGACGTTATCTTCAAACGCAGGGTGAAGGCGCATCATGATAAGAAAACTTTTCAAGATGAGTACAGGGGATTTTTAAAGAAGTATTTAGTAGCGTATGATGAACGATATGTGTGGGATTGATGATTATTACTTCCACATAGGGCCATATCACTATGTTAGTGGTACCCTATGATAGTGGATATTCATAGGGCTGTACCCTATGTTATCAGATTACGCCCTTTCTGGGCTGGGTGGGTTTTTCGTTTTCAGTATTAATAAAAATAGCCTTATGAGTTAGTTTCAATTAAAAAAAAATGTTAACAGCACAATAATAAAAAATGATATATCGTTATTTGGCTGATACTTTTTTTATAACCCGCTTTGTTGTGTTATAATATAAAGGGCATGGCAAGGCACAAAAATTAAATTGTTATGGCTACATCGAATTACAATTTTTCGCAGCAAGAGTTATACACTATTGCCGAAACAGCTACCAGCTCCCTCGAACAGTATTTAACCGATTTTGCAAACTTTAAAGCCAAGTACGATGTAACATTCGTTACCAACCTGAAGGCCGAAATCGAAGCCGCACGCAACCTGCCCGATGATCAGGGTCGAAGCACAGCCGCAGAAATCTCTCGCCTTCAGCTAGCCAATTTAAACACCGATGTCCTCAACAAATTTCAAGACCTCAAAAGCTATATAGTCGATGCCTTCCCGGAAGAAACCCATAAAGCACTCTTCGAAGCAGCAGGGCAAAACTATTATGCCAAAGCAGGGCAACTCAATTGGGATTCTACCAAAGGTCTTCTTTCCGCAGCAACACAATTCATTGCTGCCAATCTTACACAACTTACCGATAATCAAAACATGCCTGCCGGCTTTCAAGCCGATTTCGAAACCCTTCGAACAAATTTTATGGCAAAACATCTGGAATTTTTTAATGCCGAAGAAGCATCACGCGTAGAAACACAAACAAAAATCACCGCCAACAACAATCTATACAATGCCGTTATAAAATTCTGCACCGATGGTCGAAAAATATTCCGAAACGATGAAGCAAAGCGTAAGCAATTCACCATAGCCGATTTGCTGTTACTCGCAAGCGGTCCAGGGGTAGCAGGCTTCAAAGGCACTATTACCGATTCCCTCACCGCTCAACCCGTTCAGGGCGTGGAAGTAACCATTCAATACACTGATAAAACTGCCACTTCCAACGAAGAAGGTAAATACACCCTCACACAACTGGCAGCAGGCAACTACACCGTTATCTTCACCAAAGCAGCCTATGTGCAGCAAACCATTCAGCAAAATGTAATCGTAGGCACAGTAAGCACACTCAATATTCAGTTAGTACCTGCTAACTAATTAAAAAGTTTACATACTATTCATTACAAACCCAAAACCCGCAAGGTCTAACCCCCCTTGCGGGTTTCTTGTCATTCTGGAAGAAACTTTCCAATAAATACCCCCCACAAAAGAAAGATGCCTACGGCATGACGAAAGCACCAAACACCAAAACTGAAAACTTATTTCATAAAGCCATCATCCCCCTGCCCTCCCGAAGTAAATTCGGGACAAGCTCTTTAAAGGGGGACTTGGCTTTCCCAAAACTAAATGCTAAGGGCTAACGGCTCTACCAAAAACTGATTACTAAAGACTGAAAACTGATAACTTATTACAAAAAACATAAAACATAAAACATAAAGCTAACAGCTTCAGCATAAAAGAAAAATGAGAAAATGGAGTGAAATGCTGTAAGGGTATTTACTGCAAATCTCTAAAATCTACAGGCACTACTTTAGAAACCCCTAACTCTTGCATGGTAACGCCATAAATAACATCTACGGCAGCCATAGTATTCTTATTGTGGGTTACTAAAATGAACTGAGAATTGGTGCTAAACTCGCGTATCATCTTGTTGAACTTGCCAATATTGGCATCATCGAGCGGAGCATCTACCTCATCGAGAATACAGAATGGCGCAGGTTTCAGCAAGTATAAGGCAAATAAAATAGCCAAAGCCGTTAAGGTTTTTTCACCACCCGAAAGCTGGTCTATTACCTGTGGGCGCTTGCCTTTAGGCTGTGCTATAATTTCTATTTTCGATTCTAACGGGTTGTTAGGGTCGCTCAATCTTAAATCGCAATTATCTTCTTCAGTAAACAGCGAACGGAATACATGAATAAAGTTTTCACGGGCTTTTACAAAGGCTTCTAAAAACTTGTCTTTGGCATTGCCCTCCAGCTCGCTCATGGTTGCCAATAACGAGTTTTTAGCATCTAATAAATCATTTCGTTGAGCCGTAATAAAATCGCTGCGCTCTTTCATTTCATTATAGGCTTCCATCGCCATGGGGTTCACCTCGCCAAAACGCTCCAGCTTGTCTTTCAACTGTTGCACTTTCTGCTTCAAATCTTCTTCATTCATTTCGGCATTGGGTTCTTGCTCAATAATGTCGTTAATGCCAATATTAAACTCAACCGACAAGCGTTCTTTCAACGAGCTCAACAAAATTTTAAGCTCGGTATTTTTTTCGCGCAATTCGTTGGTAATAATATCTATTTGTTGCTTGTTCTTTTGCTCTTGTCTTAGCGTGTCTTCTTTTTCGGTAATAAACCCGCGCGCTTCATAGTATATCTTTTCAGCTTCCGAAAGCGAACTTTCAAACTCTTTCTTTTGCCCCACCACTTCCTGCAATTCTTTTTCTTGCTGCTCTATTATAATTTCCTGCTCTAATAATTTTTCTTCAGTAATGGCTATTTCTTCATTATTGCGTTTGGTGCGCTCGTTAATTTCTTCAATCTGCTTTTCAGTGTATTGCTCTTCCTGCTTTAATTGGCTTAGCAAGTTTTGTTGCTGATAGAAATAAATATTGCGCTCGTTGTATTTGGTAGCGTTTACATTCAACTGGTCGCTCGCTTCCTGAAAGTCTTTTTGAACCTTGAAATATTTATCATCTAAAACTTTTCGTGCTTCTTGCGTATCGTTTAAATGAGTTTCAGCAGTAGCCAACTCATTTTCTATGTTTACCAAACGCTCGTTTATTTCAGTGTTTTTCTGAAGATTTTCAGTAACAAAAGCCTGTGTGTTTTCTATGGTAGCCGTAAGCGAAGCCAGCTTATTATTCAATTGGTTTACCTGCTGTTGCGAAGTAACAATCTGATTGCGCACTGTTTGGTTGCGCACGGTGTTTAGTTCTTGTTGCTTACTGTTTAAAACGGTTTCGGTTTGTTTTTTCTGCCCTTCCAGTTTTTCAATTTCTTTCTGAAGTTTTTCTAAGTTCTTCACCCTGCCAATTCTCATGCCCTCAAACAAACCCACAGCACCGCCCGAAAGCGAATAACCCGTGCGGGCATACTTGCCACTTTTAGAAAGAATAACCGCACTGTCTTTTTTATCTAGTTTCAAATTGCTGAAAACATCGCCTTCACGAAACTGCTCATCATTTATAATATAAGCATGGTCTAAAAGAAAAGCCGCCAGTTTGCGGTAGCGCTCTTCAATCTCTACCAGTTCGGTAGCAGGCACAGCACCTTCAATCAACAAAGGCGTTTTCGCTACATAATTTTGAAATTCAGAAAGAATAAAAAAGTTGGCGCGGCCCTTGCCGGCATCGCTCAGCAAATGCACCGATTCCATAGCACTATCTGAATCGTCTAACACGAAATAATTCAAATAAGGCTCCAGATAATTTTCTATGGCAACCCGATATTCTTCTTTACAATAAATAATATCTGATAAAAGCGGGGCTTCTTTCGTTTTGGTCGATTTGGCATTCTTCTTCAAAAACTTAATCGATTCCGGAAAACCTTCCAGGTTATCAATTAAGCTCTTGTTCAAATTATATTCGTTGGTTTTAGCATCAAGCGAACGATTTTCGGTAGATAGGCTTTGTTTCAACTGCTCAATTTCCTGTTGCAGTTGTTCCATTTTCTTGTTCCACTCGGCCTCTTGCTGATTCAGTTTTTCTAACTGTTCGGCAATACTTTTTTGCTCTTTTTCGTGCGTTTGATATTCCGCTTTTAACTCAGCCAGTTTTATTTCACGATTGGCATTTTCGGTTTTATTTTGCTCGGCAATGCGCTGCAAATTATCTTTCTGGTTGCGGCTCACCGAAATCTTTTTCTCCAACTCATAAATCTTCTTATCTGATTCAGCACGCTCTTTTATTAGTGTATCTACTTCTTTTTTCAGATTATCATGATTGCCTCTGAAACCTGAAACATTGGTATTCAACTCCTCTACCTGCACTTTTAATTCGTCAACAACCTGCTGTTGTTTTACTAATCGGTCTTTGGTGCTGTTGAGTTGTGCGGTAACATTATTAAGCTGAAGGGAAGCATTCTCAATTTGCGTTTTAATGTTTTGTTTCTTTTCGTTCAGAAACTTCACTTGCTCAACGGCAATATTGCGGTTGTTTTCTTTTGCAGAAATAGCCGCTAAAATCTCGTTCAGTTTTTTCTGTCTTTCGGTAAGGCTCTTTTCTTTTTCTAAAAGCGAAACTTTTTCTTTTTCAATTTCAGCATCGAGCGCAGCAATTTTTTGTTCTATTTCCTGCGACTTCTTTTCCTGCTCTTCAGTTTGTGTTTTTAAATCTTTAAAAGAAGAAACATAACGCTGCACCTGAAACTTAGATAGTTCCAGTGTTAGCTCTTTATACTCTTCTTTCATTTTATAGTAACGCTCAGCCTTCTTTGCCTGCGATTCAAGCGTTTTCAGGTTGTTACCAATTTCAAATAATAAATCTTCTACACGGGCAAGGTCGGTATCGGTAGCATTCAGCTTACTTAAAGTTTCTTTTTTTCGGGTTTTAAATTTTGCAATACCGGCAGCTTGTTCAAATAGTTTTCTACGTGAGTTGTCGCGGTCGTTCAAAATTTCGTCTATCATGCCCAATTCAATAATGGCATAAGAGTCGTTGCTCACCCCGGTATCTAAAAACAGGTTGGTAATATCTTTCAGGCGGCAAGTAACATTATTCAGGCGGTATTCGCTTTCGCCCGAGCGATGCAACACACGCGAAATGGTAACAGTAGAAAATTCAGAAGGTAAAATGCCTTTGTTATTATCGAAAGTTAACGACACTTCGGCCATACCTGCCGGTTTACGGCTGCGCGAGCCGTTGAAAATAAGGTTATCCATTTTCTCAGAGCGTAACTGACTGGTGCGTTGCTCGCCTAATACCCAACGAATAGAATCTACCACATTCGATTTGCCACTACCGTTTGGGCCTACAACACCTGTTATATCTTGATTAATATGAATAACGGTTTTGTCGGCAAAACTTTTGAATCCCTTAATTTCTAATGTTGTTAAGCGCACTTTGGTATTTTATTGAGAAGGGCAAAAATACACAAATAGCGGTGTTGCCCAAGCAGAAAATGAATTTTTGGATACCATTAAGGTTTGCCCAACCAAAAAAAGTAATATAGGTAACAATTTAGCGAAACCTACTATGTTTTCTGTTTCTTCTTTTTTGCCGCAGGAAATAACACGTTATTAAGAATAAGTCGGTATCCGGGCGAGTTGGGGTGCAAATTTAAATCGGTAGGGGGGTCACCCACAAAATGCTGATAATCTTCAGGGTCGTGGCCACCATACCATGTCCAGGTGCCATAGCCAAACTCGCCATGTATATAGCGGGCTTCGTTTGCAGCTTTATTTTCGCCCATTACCAGTGTGCTCGATTTTACATAGTTTTTATTAAATGCAGTAGTTTGTCCCATAAACCCTTTAATTGTTTTAGTATGGTTTTGGGTAAGCATGGCAGGCACTGGGTCCCATTTTGCAGAAAAATCAAATAAGGTAAAGTAGTCAAGTTCTTTTGGAACATTTCTTCCATAATTGG
Source organism: uncultured Chitinophagaceae bacterium (assembly GCA_964543705.1). Classification (GTDB taxonomy): domain Bacteria; phylum Bacteroidota; class Bacteroidia; order Chitinophagales; family CAIOSU01; genus CAYSGX01. The sequence continues at coordinate 212,053 of CAZIZP010000001.1, read as the reverse complement.
CATCAATGTTAGAATATTCATACTCGTAGGGATTGGTACGCAATTGAAAGTCTTTAAAGGCAAAACATTTGTCGTAATCTAATTTATTTTGTGCATTTCCATCAGCGGGGTCGCCATCATACATATGCTCGCAAATATCTACGCCTTCAGCGCTTAATGCAATATCATAGCTGTCGGTAGCACTACACATGGCAAACATAAACCCTCCTCCTGTAACATAATCGCGTACTTTATGTACTACTGCCAGTTTTAGTTGCGAAACCTTGCTGAAGCCATTTTTGGCTGCTATACTTTCCAACTCTTTCACTTGTTCCTGATACCAGGCAGCACCGACATATTGCCCGTAAAATTTTCCATACTGTCCGGTAAAATCTTCGTGGTGTAAATGTAGCCAGTCATACTTAGCTAATTTGCCTTGTAAAATTTCTTCATCGTAAAGTATGTCATAAGGTATTTCTGCATAAGTCATTACCAGAGTTACGGCATCATCCCAGGGGGCTTTAGATTTAGGTGAATATACCGCAACCTTTGGTGCTTTTTCGAGCTTCACTACATCCATATTTACTTCAGGGTTGGCAATCTGATTTAATATTTGGTTATACTGTCCGTCAGCAATTATCTCGTACGATACGCCCCGCACCAAACATTCTTTTTCCAATGGTGCTAAATGTTTAAAGCAAAAGCTGCCACCGCGATAATTCAGCATCCAATCAGCCTGAATGCCATTGTTTAATACCCAATAGGCAATACCATAGGCTTTCAGATGGTTTTTCTGAGTCTCGTCCATGGGTATTAAAATGTATGAAGCACTAGCTGTAAGCGATAAAAGATATAAGCCTAACGTAAATAAATATTTCATAAGTAGCTAATAAGTTCTTGTGTAAATTTCGTTAATAACGAACAGAAATAAAAGTTATTGAATATTACTTGGTTCTTTCTGTGGTGTATATCACTAAATCTTGTAACGATTTTTTTGCCTCATTGTCCGGAAATTCACCTAAGATATCTAACGCTTGCTGACGATAGTTTTTCATGTTTTCAGTAGCATATTCTATACCTCCCGATGCACGAACAAATAATATAACTTCATCAACTTTTTTCGGATTTTCATTTTCGTTTTTTACAATATTAATGATGCGTCTTTTCTCACTATTGCTCGCTTTGTTTAGCGCATAAATAAGCGGTAAAGTCATTTTTCGCTCTTTAATATCTATGCCTTTGGGCTTGCCAATTTCATGATTACCATAGTCAAACAAATCGTCTTTAATTTGAAAAGCAATACCAATTTTCTCGCCAAAGAGACGCACTTTTTCAATAGTATCTTTATCGTTTATAACCGATGCTGCGCCACATGCACAAGCAGAAGCGATTAACGTTGCTGTTTTTTGCCGAATAATTTCAAAATATACTTCTTCTTTGATGTCGAGTTTTCGGGCCTTTTCCATTTGCAATAATTCTCCTTCGCTCATTTCGCGCACTGCTTCACTCATAATTTTTAGCAGGTCGAAATGGTTATTGTCAATAGAAAGTAACAAGCCCTTTGATAATAAAAAATCGCCTACTAAAACAGCAATTTTATTTTTCCAAAGTGCATTAACTGAAAAGAAGCCTCTTCGGTAGTATGAATTATCTACTACATCATCGTGTACTAATGTAGCAGTATGTAACAACTCTACTAATGCTGCGGCATTATATGTTTTGTCAGAAATGTTGCCAAACAACTTTGCACACAGCAATACAAACATAGGACGCAATTGCTTGCCTTTTCGCTGAACAATGTAATACGTTACCCTGTCGAGCAAAGGCACCTTGCTTTTCATGGCTTGTTTAAACTTCTTTTCAAAGATGTCTAACTCTGCCTCAACCGGATGCTTAATATCGTTTAACTTTATTGCCAACTAATTGTATTTTTTGTTGCTTTTCAGAATGCATTAGTACAAATAATATTCAGAAAAATTTTGTCAAATATAAGACACGCCAAGCGTATGAAAGTTTTGAAAAATGTTTTAATTCACGGTAAGCATCAAAAAGATTTCTTTGCAGATGTATTTTACACTGAAAACCAGCAACCTAAGCCTGTAATTATTTTCTCTCATGGCTTTAAAGGTTTTAAAGATTGGGGGCATTTTAATTTAATTGCAGAGGCTTTTGCCAATAAAGGTTTTGTTTTTGTGAAGTTTAACTTTTCTCACAATGGAACATCTTTAGAAAAGCCCGATGAGTTTGTTGATTTGGAAGCATTTGGTAATAACAGTTTTCATATTGAATTAGATGATTTAAGTAGTGTGGTAAATTTTGTTTTAAATGCCGAAAACGATTTTTCTTCAGAAATTAATAAAGATCAATTGTTTCTCTTAGGCCACTCAAGAGGTGGCGGCATTAGTATTTTGAAAGCATGGAAGGATGCACGAGTAAAGAAGCTGGTCGCATGGGCTTCAGTAAATGAATTTGGAAAATTTTGGACGCCTGAAGTAATGGTGCAATGGCAGAAAGATAAAGTTATGTATGTGCTAAATTCCAGAACAGGGCAGGAGTTGCCTATGTATTATTCGGCCTATGAAAAATTTTATGCTGAAAAACATTTGTTTGATATTCCGAAAGCTGTGAAAGAACTTTCAATACCTTTTTTAATTGTGCATGGCACTGCCGATACAACGGTAGCTTTTTCACAAGCTGAGATAATGCAATCGTGGAATAATAATGCAAAGCTTTTCAGCATAGAAAATGGCGACCATACTTTTAGTGGGAAGCACCCTTATATAAACGAAAAACTGCCACTTCATACTGAAATGGCAGTTCAAAAAACTATTGCTTTCTATCTTAATTAATGGTTAACTGAAAGTTTTATGTCTTCAGGCTTACACTTGCAGTCATTTGCTTCAGCAATACTGTTGTATAGTTTCATTGCTTTATCTCTTCTTACATAACCCGAAGTTACTTGTTGTAAAACCGGCTTGTTTGAAGTTATATCGAAATACATAAGATTAATTTTGTTGTTGGTAATTATATCATTACTGATAGTAGCAAAAAAACGGCTGTCTTGATAATACCAGTCAGCTAAAGGTTTGGCTACTTTTCCTTCAAATAATACTTTTTCAGCATTCAGGTCAATTACTGTTACACCATTTTCTTCTGAAGCGTGGTTGGTAAAAAGTAATCGTTTGTCGTTACTTAAATAAAACTGACCGCCTTTGTATTGCTTAATTTCACCCATGCGATTGATAAGAATTAAACGACCATCATTATCACCAAATTTTGATGCAATGAAAAAGTCTTTTCTAGGCTGAATTTCAGGAACGTAAATGCCACCACAAGTAATATTAGGTTTAATATTGCTGAAAAATACCTGATTAGTAACCTTACCAAACTGTTTTAAACGAAACCATGAGCGGCAAAGAGGTTCATTACTCTCAACTTTATTAGTTACTTGAATAAACTCTATAAGATATGCACCTACAGTAAATGAATCTATCTGCAAATTATATTTACTTGCAGGATAATCTACATATTTAAATTCTATAACAGGTTCTTCATTTTTTGCCTTCTTTTCAGCAGGTAAACTTGGAAAAGTAAATGAACACAAAAGAATAAGTGTGAACAGGTAAGCAGTTACGAATGTAAAAATGTTTTTCATGTTTCCTCCTTTATTAACCAATTTTTTGCTTGCGGTTAATATTATCGCCTCAATGCTGTGTAATGTATTATGGAAAAATGCTTTTGTCAAGTTTTTTTACTGTTTTTTGCGTATAAAAATTATGATGTGCAAATTTAGGTGATTTCATGTAGTAATAATATTATTCTCATGTTAAGTTTTCAACCATAAAATTGTTGTTAACATTGATAAATTTTTGAAAATAGAATTTATTGTTGTAAGTAACTGAATAATAATGTTTTATGTGATGTTTTTATGTTTGCTGTAAAAAATAAAAAAAGCCGATTCAAAATGAAGCGGCTTATAAATTACGTTTAATAACGTATGCTTATTTCAATTTTAGAATTTAGTTATTTTATAAATATTGCTGAAGCCTTTGTATTCAATTTTCATAATATACAAGCCTTGTTTTTCTTCGCCAATATTAATTGAATGAGTATAAGTTCCGGAAGGAATATTTGCAGTTTCACTGAAAATATTTTTACCGGCAATATCTGAAATAGAAATATTTACTTCAGCTTGTTGTTTCAAATTAGTTTCAACAAACAATTGCCGGCTTGCAGGATTGGGGAAAACAGAAATACCTCCGTTAAAAATATTGTCAATTCCATTAACGCTGCTAATGATTTGTTCTGTTTCAACATATAGCATTATGTTATCTACGCTTACTTGTTGCTCGCCAATAGTAACAATATATGGGATAGTTTCTTTTCCGGGTACTTCGGCATAAACCTGATAAGTTCCATAGGCAACATTGTTAAATGACCAGCGTCCTTCCTCATCAGTAAAAATGTATTGAACCGGATTGTCAAACATATCAAGTAACATTACCTGTATGTCTTGTAATGCGTCTCCGGGTGCTTGCATTTTATTTGCGCCTTGCGAAACATAGCCACCAACAAAACCCGGTCCGCCAGGATTGTTGCCGGCAATTAACCAAATATCAATTTGTTGTACATTATTTGTTACTAAAATATCAGTAGCGAAACTCCAGAACAATGAGTTGCCATAATAGGTCGGCAAATAGTTAGCATATTGAGGTGCGTTAGGCGTTAAAAATGCTTTTACCAGATATTTTCCGTTAGGCACATTGCAAAACTCATATCCACCGTTTGGCCCTGTAGTGGCATACTGAACTGCTGTTAATGTGCCTTGCACATCATCGTGGTAAATTAAGACAACTCTTGCAGGGTTGGCTGCATTATTAGGCGTGCCTTTAAATACTTTACCAGAAATACAATTCAAAGAAGTATTCTGGCCAATAACAATAGTTTTACAAATGCTGTTTGTGCAGTTGCTATTGCTACTAATTAAAGTTAAACAAACCTGATAGGTTCCAGGAGCAGTATAGGTGTGAGTTGGGCTCATGCTTGTTGATGTTGTACTGTCGCCAAATGTCCAGAAGTAACTATTGGTATTTAAACCGGGTGTTGATGTATTATTAAAGGTAACAGTGCTGCCATTTACAGTATAAATAAATGAAGCATTACAGTTAATGTTGTTAGTACCAACCGTTACCGGTTTACATATAGTATCGTAGCATTGGGCATTTTGATTAAACAGATATAAACAAACTGTGTAAACCCCTGCTTGATTATAAGTATGGTCGGGGCTTGTAGCCTGAGCTAATGGCGAACCATCACCAAAATTCCAGTAATAAAAAGTACCAGGTAATGGTGGCGATGGTAATGATGTGTTAGAGAATTCTACTCGGTTATTTGCAACCGGAAATGCCGTGAAGTTTGCATCGCACGATACATTGTTGCCAACAATAATGGTTTTGCATTCAGTGCTGGTGCAGCCACTAAGTGTGGTAATGCTTAAACAAACAACATAAGTGCCGGCAGTTGTAAAAGTGTAAGTAAAATTCTGTTGAGTAGATTTTACGGTATTATTTACCTGCCATTCCCATTCAATAACCGGGTCGTTTGGAGAAACAGTAAATGAAGAATCGTAAAACTCATAGGTAAATAAGTTTAAGCCATTGTTTAAAAACTGAAAGTTAGCCTCACAATTATTTTGATTACTGTTTACAGCAACACTGTCGCAATATTGTGCTGTGCATCCATCAGTAAAGGCAACCTGAACACATACATAGTAATTGCCTGAAGCCGCATAAGTATGTACAGGGTTAGCATCGGGGCTTCCGCTGCCATCACCAAATGTCCATTGATAAGATACCGGTTGTGCATTTGTATTAGCTGAAGTGGTAGTGCTTTGAAATACTACCTCTGTGCTATTGGGAGCCTGAGAAGCGTTAAACACAATTGCACAATTTGTAGGTGGCAATACTGTAATTTGTTTGCAGTAATCATCTGTGCATCCATTAGTTGTAGTAATTATTAAGCAAATGGTATAGTTTCCGGGTTGCGAAAATGTATAAGTTAAATTCTTTGATGTAGAAATATTATTTCCATTTATTTTCCATTGCCATGAATTAATGCCTGTTCCCGGCACTGAAGATGATGAACTATCAATTAAACTTATAGTTACAGGTGCTGTAAAAGTATTTGTATTGGGGCTGCTCGAAAGTATTCCGAAGTTAGCGTTACATGCAGGTGCACTGAATGTGTTAACTTGTTTACATACCGAATCAATACAATTATTAACTAAATCTTTTGCAATTAAGCATGTGTTATAAATATTAGCAGCAGGGTAGGTGTGTATCGGATTTTTATCGTTTGAAGTAGTGCCATCGCCAAATTTCCAGGTGTAAAGCATATCATTTGGATGAGCACTTTGAGTAAGATTTGTGAAGGTTGCAACATTGCCACTTACTGTAAATGAAAAATCGGGTAGTAATGCATTGCAAGTATTAAGCTGGTTTATAAAAACACTGTCGCAAAAGAATTTAACGCAAAAATCATTCCCTGCGCTTTTGCTGAATACCCATCCACAAGCCTTGTAGCTTCCGGGCTGGTAAGTATGTATAGGATTTTTATCAGTCGAAAAACTTCCATCTCCAAAGTTCCAGAAATAGCGGGTAGTGCCATTAGTTGCACCAAAAGCTGAATTGAAGAAAGTTACTACCTGATTACTTTCAGTATATTGCCAGCCAATACCACAAATATTATTTTGGCATTGGTTTAATTCAAAATTTGCCACATCCGATAAAACTGTTCCCTGATTATTCTGAACAGTATCTTTTCTTAATACTAAAGAGCAACTATCATAAATGCTTACTTCCCAGCGTTTGTTGGGGCCAATAGTACCACCATTAGGAATAATAATCTGATAATTTCCGTTTAAATTGGTAGTAGCATTATAAATATTTGTGGGCACTGCCAACTCTACTGCTTTAACATTCCAGTTTGGCACACCAACTCCTCCACTTCCGCCTAATATTACTTTACCGGTTACAGTAAAATTGTTTTGAGCAACTGTCGATGTTATACCACAGCAAATTATTGCTGCAATTAACATCATTTTTAGAGATTGCATTACTACTTTCATATTTTATGGTTTTTGTGAGTTATTTACTTTATGATTTCAAAATTCAGTTTACTGCTACTATTTATCAAGTACAATATTTATTGTTTATCAGTTAAAATTTCTTCTACAGGATAATTATATTTTAATTGAATTCTTCTAGGTGCTTTATTTTCAAAATTTTTCATGCTGTTAGTTTTTTTTATTGTCAATAATTGTATCAGTTTTTTTCTATCAAAATTTTATGATGAAGCACTCCATTTGTTGTAACTAATTTTAAAATGTAAATGCCTTTAGCCAATGGCGATACATTTAGCATCGCTGAATTGTCAGCAATATTAAAATCAACTTTATAGCTAATACCATTCATATTTGTAAGTAATACTTCTTCTACAATAATATTTTTCTTTAAATCAATAAACAATTTATCATTAGCCGGAATAGGGTAGAAGCTTACTTGTTGTGCCAGCTTTTTCTCTGAAAAACTTGTAATAATTTTTGCTGAAATGGTATCGCCCATAACAGGTTTTTCTTGTAACTGTTTGTCGTGCATTTTAATATTAGATAAGTAAAATGCCCTTGCTACATCTAAGAAAGATTTGCCGATTAAATTATCTTCAATTATAAAAGTTGCAACGGCAATGGCTAAACTTCCACCATGATTTTTATTGTTTGTTCTTGAAATGCCAAACTCTATAAAGCCATTATTTTCATAGTTTCTTTGCACATACACGGGCTGCCTGCCACCACCGCCAAATTGTGGGTGTGGCAATAAATTCAAAGATGTTTCTTGAACTAAAGCTGTGTCATAATTTAAAGTAAAAGCAATATTATACAGGCTATCGGTTGAATTTTGGTTTATAAAAACTGTTACTGAAACGGTATCGCCCGGAATCCAGAAACTGTCGCTTGCAACTACGGTTAGCAAAGGGTCATTTACAGTTCCTTGTAAAAACGATAAACCATTGAAATTACTGTTAGTTTCTCCGTAATTAGTTTCTATAGCCGTAACATCTTCAATATTAACAAAACCATTTCCGCTACAGTCAGCATAACCAAGGTTTAATCCATTAGGTAAAGTATCATTCCATTTTAATACTTCAAATTCATTCCAGCTAATTTGTAAAATATCGCGAGCATTACCTTGTTTACTAAAAGCACTTCCTACATTCAGAATGTCTAGATTATTAACTATTCCATCATTATTGGCATCGCCCGGCCACACAAAAATTGTTTGTGCACTAACATAAAAGCACGTTGATAATGATATAAATATGAAAAGTAGTTTTTTCATGCTTTTGGTTTTCAGTTTTGCAATGTGAATCTAAAACTAATATTCACTATTATACAATTACATTTTAATACAATTATCAGAAAATTTGTGATAAATTATTTAAAGTTAGATTCTGTTTATTATTCTGAAATGCCAATATTTAAATAATTTTAAGCAATTATTGTACAAATTGTTATTGTTTAATTTATCAGAATAAAATGTAAAAATTGTTTCTTGTTTTTACAATAGTTAAGTCTATTTTAGCTTGCAAATACAAGTTATGGAAAACAGCAAACTTATTCAGCTAATAAAAACATTTAAGGCAAAAGAATTGCGCGAATGTGGCGAATGGCTTCAATCGCCAATTGTAAATAAGCATGAAGAATTTACAGCGTTGTATTTCTATATAAAAAATTGTGCCCCAGCTTTTTCTGAAAAAAAGTTGCAAAGGGAAACAGTTTATAAAGCTTTATTTCCGAAGAAAAAATATGATGAAAAGCATTTAAACCATCTGATGAGTTTTTTATTAAAACTTGTTGAGCGTTATTTGGCTTATTCAAAATTTTCAGAAAACACCTTGCAGGAAAATATTTATACCCTTCAGGCATATACGCAGCGTGGATTAGATAAACATTACAATCAGGTGCTTGATGCAACAAAACGAAAATTAAACGATTTTCCCTACAGGAATTTAGATTTTTATTATCACCAATACTTACTTGCTGAAACAGAAAATCAGTTTTTTTTAAAGCAAAAAGTGAGAAAGTTTGATGAACGGTTACAGTTAGCAGCCAATCATTTTGACAACTACTTATTGGCAAGCAAACTTAAATATTTCTGCGAAATGAAAGACCGAAAAATGTCGTTGGCTGCAGATTATAAACTAAACATGCAGCCTGAAATTTTAAGTTACATTAATAGCAAAGATTTTTCTGATTATGCGGGTATTAATGTTTATAAAGTTATTTTGCTTTTGCTCGAAGAGCCTTCTGAAACCTCACATTTTTTTACACTTAAAAAATTATTGAAAACATATGCAAATGATTTTCCGCATATAGAATTAAAAGAACTATACTTCTATGCCATAAATTATTGTATAAGAAAGGTAAACCAAGGCGAGCAAGATTTTTTAAAAGAATTGTTTGCCGTTTATCAAGAATGTTTAACAGAAAATTTATTAATAGAAAATGATGAAATGTCGCCTTGGACGTACAAAAATTTAATAGGTGTCGGGCTAAGACTAAAAGAATACTTGTGGGTTGAGGATTTTATTAAAGCATATAATAATTTACTGTCAGAAGAATTTAGAGAGAATGCATTTAATTACAATATGGCCGAGTTGTATTATTACCGAAATGATTTCGATAAAGCAATTAAGCTTTTAAACCAAGTTGAGTTTTCTGATATATATTACTCTTTTGACACAAAAAAGATGTTAATTAAAATATACTTTGAACTAAATGAAATTGATGCATTACTATCGCTTATTGCATCGTTTAAAATTTTTATTAAACGTAACACTTCAGTCTCAGAAGCTAATAAAGAAGCCTACAATAATTTTATCAATATCATTCAGCTTTTTGTAAAATATGCTACTCAAAAGTCTGCTCCTGAACTTTTAACAAGTATAAAAAATACCAAACCGTTAGCGGACAGAAACTGGCTTTTAGAACAATATTCCAGAAAGTTTAAGTGATTTTTTTCTTTTCAATGTAAGTTTCAAAATTTTTAACTAATTTAGTTGTCTGTACAATAATTGTTATGAAAATTGAAGAAGCATTAAAAGTAAAAAACTTTCAGTCAGAAGGACAAAAAGCTTTTATAAATTTGCTTTACACTGCTGCATTTCTGAAAAACAACATAAATGCACAACTAAAACCTTTTGAAATTACTCACGAGCAGAATAATGTGTTGAGAATTATTAAAGGGCAGTATCCAAATCCGGTATGCGTAAAAGACATTACTGAGCGCATGATAGAGCCCAATTCTAACACCACCCGAATTTTAGATAAGTTGGAGCAAAAGCAACTGGTAAAAAGAACTCCCTCTGAAAGAGATCGTAGAGAATTATGGATTTTATTAACAGAAAAAGGAGTGTTGTTGCTTCAGGAAATTGAGAATAGCTTTTCCCAAAACAACCCTCACCCTGCCACGCTTAGCCATGCCGAAGCCACATTGCTGAATAATCTTTTAGATAAATTAAGAGTATAGTGAACTATTTTATTTTCATTTTAATTGTATATACAATTATTGTAAAAACAGTAATAAACTATGAATAGAAAGAATTTTATTAAAAATGCCGTTTTAGGGCTAAGTGCAGCGACTGTTTCACCCTCTGTTTACGCAGAAAACAAAAACGAAAACACAGCAGTTGCCCCTGTAGGCTTTGAACATTTACCTAAAATAGAAAAACCCTTAAAAATGAAAACTATATTACACAAAGCTGCTACGCGCGGCAAAGCCAACCACGGTTGGCTAAACAGTCACCACACGTTTAGTTTTGCCAACTACTACGACCCTTCAAGAATGCACTTTGGCGCATTGCGTGTATTAAACGATGATATTATAGATGGCGGAAGCGGCTTCGGTACACACCCACACAATAACATGGAAATTATTTCTATTCCCATTTATGGTGCTTTAGAACATAAAGACAGTATGGGCAATAAAGCAGTAATAAAAGAAAATGAAGTGCAAATTATGTCGGCCGGAACGGGCATTTATCATTCAGAATATAACCACAGCAAAACAGCCGATACCAACTTTTTGCAGATTTGGGTTTTTCCCAAGGAAAAAAATATTACCCCACGTTACGACCAAAAACAATTTTTACCTGCCGACCGCAGAAATAAATTGCAGGTAGTGGTTTCGCCCGAAAAAGATGGTGCAGTAGATATTAACCAAGATGCATGGTTTTATTTGGGCAACTTAGATAAAGGCTTTGAAACCAACTACAAAATTAATAAAGCAGGCAATGGCGTTTATGTGTTTGTAATTAATGGCGATGTTACAATTGGCAATGAAAAACTGAACACTCGCGATGGTTTAGGTGTTTGGGAAACCGATAGCTTTGCATTGAAAGCCGATAGCGATGCGGAAGTATTGTTGATGGAAGTGCCTATGCAGGTTTAATTAAACAACTTTTAGAAAAATAAAAAAATGAAAATTGCTATAATATCAGGAAGTACGCGTATTAACAGACAATCTCACAGGGTAAGTTTGCATTTGTATGAAATGCTGAAAAACATTACTGCTCATCAAGCTATTTTACTCGATTTGGCTGAATACCAGTTTCCGGTTTTCGAAGAAGTATTGGTGAAACACCCCAACCCACCCAAGGGCCTTGAAGACTTTGCGAAAATTATTGCTGATAGCGATGCATATATTTTTGTGTCGCCTGAATATAATGGCAGCTATTCTGCTTCACTGAAAAATGCCTTAGAATATTTAAAAGAAAATGAGTTTTCAAGAAAAGTAGTTGGCGTAGCATCAGTAAGCGCAGGGGGCTTGGGGGGTATTCGTGGCGCAGTGCAAATGCAGCAGTTGGTTTTAGGCATTGGCGGTTATAGTATGCCCGGCATGTATTTAGTACCGCAAGTGCAATTAAAATTTAATGAAAACGGAACCCTTTTAGATGAAACATTCTTGTCTAAAACACAGCACTTTCTAAAAGAATTTTTATGGTTTGCCGAAGCGGTGCATGAAAAGAAAACAATTGTAGTTTAGTATTAATCTTCTTCTGCTCTGTCAAGTAAATTTTGAGGTAAACTTTTAGAAGCTTTTGCTCCTAATTCTTTTATTCGCTCCGCACGATTAACAAGGTTGCCTTTTCCGTTAATCAGTTTTTTCATGGCCTCTTCATACACTTGCTTTGAGCCATCTATTTGCTTACCCACTTTTATTAAATCCTCCACTAAACCATGAAACTTATCGTACAAATCACCGGCTTGTCGTGCAATTTCCAATGCATTTTTGTTTTGGTTTTCTTGTCGCCAAATACTGGCAATAGTGCGTAATGTGGCCAATAATGTAGAAGTACTTACAATAACAATATTTCTTTCAAAGGCTTCATTAAACAAATCTGAATCGTGTTGTACAGCAACAATAAATGCAGGTTCAATGGGCACAAACAGTAACACAAAATCGGGGCTGCCCGCACCATATAGCTGATGATAGTTTTTTTCGCTCAATCCTTTTACATGGTTGCGAATAGATTGTATGTGTTTTTTCAATGCTGCTACTTGTTCTTCTTCAGTATTAGCTGAAACAAATCGTTCATAATCGACCAAGGAAACTTTAGAATCTACTACCACATTTTTATTATCGGGTAAATGAATAACTACATCGGGCTGAAGCCTTCTGCCATCTTCGGTTGTAACCGACTCCTGAACAAAATATTCCCGGTTTTTGGTTAAGCCTGATTTTTCCAATACCCGTTCTAAAATTACTTCTCCCCAGTTGCCCTGCGCTTTATTATCCCCTTTTAAAGCTTTGGTTAAGTTGCGGGCTTCTTCGCTCATTTGCAAATTCAAATCTTTTAAACTTAAAATTTGCTGCACCAAACCTGCATTTTTTTCTAATGATTCTTTGTGTGTTTGTTCTACTTTATCTTCAAACGATTTTATTTTTTCATTCAGCGGCTTCAGTATTTCACCAATATTATCTTGATTTTGCTTGGTAAATTTTTCGCTTTTTTCTTCTAACAATTTGTTGGCAATATTTTCAAATTCTATTTTAAAACGCTCTTGTAACTGTTCTACTTCTTGTTTTTGCTCTGTTAACTTTTCTTGAAGATTTTGCATGGCATTGTTAGAAGTTGCTAAATCGTTAGTAAGCTGAATTACTTTTTCTCGCTGAATATTTAATTGCTGTTTGGTTTCTATAAGTTCACTATTTACGGAATTGGCTGTTCCTTCCAGTCTTCCTTTTTCTATTTGCAACATGTTTTTTTCTGCAAGCAATGTATCGTAAGCATGTTTATCTACTTCGTTGGTTTCAGGTTTTGTTTTCAGCTTAAAAAACAAAAAACCAATGGCGAAACCCACTGCAATACCTATTAATAAATACGCCAATTCCATTTAATTCATTTTGATTATTAAAACACCTTAATGTTTCGTAAAATTAGAAAATAGAAATTAGCAAAAGTATTTGTTGCAGATTACCTTCAATCTTTCTGAAAATACTTGCAAAGTATAATATCTGAAAGAATGTTTAAAGTACTTGTACTGTATATTGCTGTAAATTTGCGTTAGTATGATTAATTCATTCAGCCAAAACGATAAGAAATTTTTTTCTAAAAAAATTTTGGAAAACGATATGGCCACTTTCGATAGCGGTACAGTACATCCTGTATATAGCACATTTGCTTTAGCACGCGATGCTGAATGGGCTTGCAGATTGTTTGTGTTAGAAATGAAAGAAGCCGATGAAGAAGGCATTGGCACCTTTTTGTATGTAAACCATCATGCGCCTGCATTGGTTAACGAAACAGTAGTTTTTACTGCCACCATAGAAAGCATAAATGGCAACGAAATTATTTGCAGTTTTGCAGCCCATGTAGGCACAAGGCTTATTGCCAGTGGCAGGCAAGGACAAAAAATTTTGAAGAAAGAAAAAATTGAACGACTGTTCAACTCGTTACAACGATAAATGGCAACACCCAAAGTTTATATAAAAAACAAAAAAGCCTTTTTCGATTTCGAAATTGTTGATAAATACACGGCAGGCATTCAGCTGGTGGGTACCGAAATAAAATCGGTGCGAGAAAGCAAAGTAAACCTGACTGACGGCTTCTGCTTTTTCAAAAAAGATGAACTGTTTGTAAAAAATATTCATATAGCCGAGTACACCTTAGGCACTTATGCCAACCACGACCCAATGCGCCAGCGAAAGCTGTTGCTAAATAAAAGAGAATTGAAAAAAATTCAGGCTAAAGTAAAAGAAAAAGGATTTACCATAATTCCGGTAGCCATGTTTATTTCTGAAAGAGATTTAGCCAAATTAGAAATTGCTTTAGCCCGTGGCAAGAAAACCCACGACAAGCGCGACAGCATTAAAGAACGCGATACCAAGCGAGAATTAGGAAGGGTAATGAGGTTTAAATAATCAGTTTACTCTTCTCCAAAATATTACCGCTTCATTTACGGGTCTTGTTTCTGGTGAAGCCCCCGAAATTAATGAGCCAACGTTAATGTTTAAGTTATGAGTATGATCGGGTACGGTATGACTATGTGCACCATTACTATCGGTAGGGCGTTGTTTTAACCAGTGTCTATGGGCATACATTCTAATGTTATGTCCATGATTGCCATCTGTGTTAATAGCGTGGTTATGATTCAGTTCTTCATTTAATCTGCCAAAAAAATTACCTACTGTGGCAGTACCATTCCACGGACATGATAGAGAAACTGCGCTATTGGTTACACTTCCTATTGTAGAACTTGCCGTATTATCGTCATACGGTACATATTTAGGATTGCCGCATCCCGTGCCTATATCATTATACCCACCTGTAAAACCGCCATGATTATGGTTACCTGCTGCATCAATTATGCTTGAAAGATTACTGTATTCCCCTACAGCATAAGCACCAACTGTAGCTGCATTGCCTCCCCACCAAAATGCGCCATCGCTTATAGTATTGCCATTAACACCATCACCGTTTCCGTTTATCCATTCTCTGGAATCATCATTGCTCCAGTGCCCGCCCCAGTTATGGTTATGTGCCCCATCTGTTGTGGTGGTTAATGCACCTGAGCCGTCTATTGTACCACTAGCACTATGCTGATGGTCTTCAATTGCACTTGCTTGTGTAGTGCCAGTAAGCGGTGCGGCATTTGCAACATTAGCAAATCCACCTCTTGCTCTTATAAAACTGCCATCAACGATATCGGTTTCTACCCAGGTAGTATTAGGGTAAATAGTATTGGGACTGGCAGCTTCAAACCACTGAATATAAGTTGCGCCAACAGGCGGTGTATTTACATTTAGCCAAACTGTACCATTAAAAAACTCTAAAACTCCTAAATCGGTATTATACCTGGTTGCTCCTGTAGGAGGTGAAGAAGGTCTTTGCGCAGTAGCTCCTGCAGGCACCCCTATTGCATCGTTAGTAGCTATTTGAAATGAAACGGTTGGGTTATTGGTGCCTACACCTACATTGCCTGCATTCCCATTATAAATATTTGTGCCGTTAAATAACCAATCATCATCGCCATTTGCACTAATGACATTGCCGGTTATTGTTATTCCTGAACCTGCAACATATACTGAACCACCAACTGATTTCCACATGGGTACTGAAATGTCGTAGTAGTAAAATGTTTTATCGCTAGTTTGGTAAATCAATAGTCCATCACTAATAGCATTACCGGCATTGTTTACAGTAGTAGTATCAGTTCTGGGAACTAAAAAACCCTTATCGGTAGCGGTTAAATCGAGTAGGGCAGAAGGATTTGGCGTTATAGTACCTATACCAATGTTATTTTGAGCGAATAAATGCGTATTTGATATTAGTAGTAATGTAAAAAGAACTAATGTTTGTTTATTTAAGCTACACATAAAATAGTTTTATCATTCTGAAAAGTATAAATAAATTAACTCAACACAAAATGATTTAATTTTTTTCAATAGTTTTTTTAATGCTATTTTTTGAAGTCTAACGTAGTTTTTTTTTATTTAAAGAGAGAGTTTTTCAGTTTAAAAAATAATTTCATTTAATTTATATAATGCGAGTTTGTTTATAAATTCCTGGTTGTTAACATCTTTCAAACATTTTTAAAACTTTTCTGAGTAAACGGTTCATTCAATGTTGAAAATGTTTGTAAATTGTAGTATAAGTATAGCTTTTGTGTGAGTTACTGTGTTGACTAAATATGCATTACTTTTTATAGCCCGAAAGCTTTGATTTGAATTTTAGACGTGTATTTTTACACTCCTTTCTTAATAAATAAAAATTAATTCATATAAATGTCTGAATCACGCTCTATAAAATCATTTGCCGACAGAACCAAGAAAAAAACAGGTAACATAGACCTTTCGCAATATACCTTTGGTAAATTACCACCCCAAGCTTTGGAACTGGAAGAAGCTGTATTAGGTGCTATGATGATAGAAGCAAGTGCGGTAAATACGGTTATAGAAAAATTGTCATCCGATAGTTTTTATATGCCTCAGCATCAAAAAATTTATCAGGCAATATTTAAGCTTTTTTCTACAAGCCGTCCTATAGATATTTTAACTGTTACCGAAGAACTGAAAAGTATGGGTGCTTTGGAAGAGGTTGGGGGCATTCATTATGTTTCTTCGCTTACCAATAAAGTAGCTTCAGGTGCTAATGCCGAACACCATGCTCATATTATTACCCAAAAATTTATTCAGCGCGAATTAATCAGAATTTCTAGCGAAACGATTAAAGGAGCTTATGAAGACACCACTGATGTATTTGATTTGTTAGATAATGTTGAACAAGACCTTTTCAAAATAACCGAGAAGAATATTAATAAAGGCTTTGAGAAAATGAGTAGTTTAATTTCTCAGGCTATTAATGAAATGAAAGAAAAGATTGATCCTGAATCGGGTTTAACAGGTGTGCCTTCAGGCTTCAATGCATTAGATGCTGTTACTTCGGGCTGGCAAAAATCTGATATGATTATTTTGGCTGCACGCCCGGGTATGGGTAAAACGGCTTTTGTATTATCAATGGCGCGTAATGCTGCGGTAGATTTTAAACAGCCCGTTGCTGTTTTTTCGCTTGAAATGTCATCGTTACAGTTGGTAACCCGTTTAATGGCTGCTGAAACCGAACTGGAAATGGAAAAACTGCGCAAAGGAAAATTGGCAGATTACGAGTGGCAACAATTATATCAAAAAGTAAAACGCTTAGAGGAAGCACCATTGTTTATAGATGATACTCCGGCAATTAATGTGTTTGAATTGCGTGCCAAATGCAGAAGACTGAAGCAGCAGCATAATATTCAAATGGTGATAATAGATTACTTGCAGTTGATGAGTGGCGGCAGCATTGATGGCAGTAAAGGGGCAGGAGGTAACCGTGAACAAGAAATTGGTACTATTTCACGTGCATTGAAGCGTATTGCAAAAGAATTAAATATTCCGGTTATTGCACTTTCTCAGCTAAACCGTTCAGTAGAAACCAGAGGCGGTGATAAAACCCCGCAGTTGTCTGACCTTCGCGAATCAGGATCTATTGAACAAGATGCTGATATGGTATTGTTCATTTATCGTCCTGAATACTATGGTTTAACACAAGATGATGAAGGCAATTCTATGCAGGGAGTGGCCAAGGTAAAAATTGCCAAGCACCGTAATGGTGAATTAAAAGAGGTTGATTTGAAATTTGTTGCCAAGTACGCCAAGTTTGAAAATCTGGAAGACAATTATTTCAACAAGTTTATTCCATCGCCTCCTAGTACAGAAATTACAATTCCATCGAGAATGAATGATTTTCCAAAGGGTAAAGAAGATGATTTTACTGATTTTTAATACACATATAACTAAGGTGAGTATTGATGAAAATTCATAAGATTGTTTTTAAAAAGCAGTTTAACGCCCCGGTAGATAAAGTTTGGGAAGACTTTAATAATCATGAAAATCTCGGGAAAATATTCGGGCAGAAGATGGCCCGCATAAAAGACAGCAACGATCCTGATAATATCAATGGTATAAATTCAGTAAGAAAAATTCACATTCCCTTAGTTCCGTTTGAAGAAACCATTCGTAAATCGGAAAAGCCAAACTGCATCGAGTACCAGATAAGCAAAGGCACGCCACTATCTCATCATTATGGCACTATGCTGTTTCATGCTGAAGGTAACAACACAACACGCTTGCACTACACTATTGAAATTGGAAGTAAGATTCCATTAGTTGCTAGTATTGTAGCAGCTATTTTAAAAAATGCTTTAGGTAATAGTTTAGATAAATACGCTGCCATCTTGCTGAAGCACTAGCTTAATAAAAGCTGCGTGCAACCATTTCAGTATTTATAAAATCTGTAGCTGTAAAATATATTGTTATGGAAATGGTAATCACCTTTTTATTAGGAGTTGGTTTCTGGACGTTTTTAGAATACATACTGCATCGTTTCTTAGGGCACGTTCATAAGGGAAATAACTTTTTCAAAGCAGAACATTTAAGGCATCATGCCAAGGCTCATTATTTTGCTCCTGCGCATAAAAAAGCTTTAGCTGCTATTATGGTGTCACTACTTTTACTTTCTTTATTTACTTTATTTACCGGTGCAGAAATTGCATTGGCTTTTGTAGTGGGTTTAACGGGCATGTATGCGCTATATGAAACTACCCATTCGCGCTACCATAAAACCGACCCTGTCTGGTTGCCTTTTATTGTTTTAAGAAAACATCATTTCTATCATCACTTTCATAATCCTTATTGTAATTATGGGGTAACCACAAGGTTTTGGGACAGAGTTTTTGGCACCTATGTTCCAGTTGAAAAAGTTATGGTTCCAAAAAAGTTAAGCATGCAATGGCTTTTAGCTGAAGACGAAATTAAACCGCTTTATGCCAAACACTTTCAGTTAAAATAAAAAATTACTTTACACTTTATAATCACTAATATTTATTACAGAACTGGCAAAAGGATATTCTTCAGGTCTATTAGAACCAATAAGAATGGTTTTATGATTTCCATATTGTTCAATCAGGTTGTAATACCATAATTTTCCGGCTTCATCCAAATTGGTGAGTGGTTCATCGAGAATAACCACAGGCACATCAGATAATATTGCTAAACCCAGTTTAACCCGTTGTTTCATGCCCGATGAATAATGCCTTATTTGTTTGTTCTCTGCGCCAGAAAGCATTAATATTTCAACAATATTACTGTTTAATACCAAAGGCTTAAACTTAGTATGAAAGGCAATCATTTCATGCAGCGAAAACTCTTCAATTAGTTGCATGTATGGGGCACAAATAGCTAGATAATGATATAAGTCTTCTGAAGAAACAACAGCCTCGTTTGAAGCATTGTAAATTACGTTTCCCTCAGAAGCAATTAAGTTGCCGGCAATAGTTTGTAATAAAGTGCTTTTGCCTGAACCATTAGGGCCTAAAACGGCATACCTGCAACCTGCTTCAAATTCTAAGTTTACATTGCGAAAAATCCAGTCGCGGTTATAGCGCTTGCCAATATTATTAAGTGTTATTCTCATTTCTTTGGCTAAATCCTTTCATAATTCCTCTAACTGAACTTCTTACAAACGAAACTATTTCGTCTCTTTCGGCAGTAGCTTCCAGCGAGGCTTCAATAATATCTAAGGCCTTGCTGGTGTTGGTATTTTTTACATATAGTAAACGGTAAATATCCAGTATCTGGTTTATTCTTTCTTGTGTATAGCCTCTTCTTCTTAAACCCACCGAGTTTACACCAACATAGCTTAGTGGTTCGCGGGCAGCTTTTACATAAGGCGGAACATCTTTTCTTACCAGCGACCCCCCTGCAATAAATGTATGTGCGCCAATTTTTATAAACTGCTGCACAGCCACCATTCCGCCTAATACAGCATAGTCGCCTACTTCTATGTGACCTGCAAGTCCCGTGTTATTAGCCAATATACAGTTGCTGCCTACTACACAATCGTGGGCTATATGTACATTGGCCATAAGCAGCGTATTGTTGCCAATCACCGTTTCTTCGCTGGCTGCGGTACCCTTGTTTATGGTTACAAACTCTCTTATGATTACATTGTCGCCAATGCGCACAATAGTATTTTCGCCTTTGTATTTAAGGTCTTGAGGCACAGCCGAAATTACTGCCCCCGGAAATATCTTACAGTTTTTGCCAATTCTGGCTCCGGGCATTATTACCACATTGGGCCCAATCCAGGTGCCTTCTCCTATTTCAACATCTTTATTAATCGTTACGAAAGGTTCAATAACCACATTGTCGGCAATTTTTGCCTGTGGATGTACATATGATAAGGGTTGGTTCATTTAGTTTCTTTTTTTTGAATTTTTGCCAGCATTACGGCTTCTGTAGCAATATTATTGCCTACAAAAGCGGTGGCTTTCATTTCTACCAAACCTCTTCTTATGGGGCCTAATAGTTCAAGTTTCATAATTAAGGTATCTCCCGGAACAACCATGTGCTTAAATTTTGCCTGGTCTATTTTCAGAAAGTAAGTATCATAATTTTCAGGGTCGGGGTATTGTTGCATAGCTAAGATACCGCCCGTTTGTGCCAGTGCTTCAAGTATTAATACACCTGGCATTACAGGATTTGCCGGAAAATGACCCTGAAAGAAATGCTCGTTAAACGTTACATTTTTCACACCCACTACATAAGTTTCGGTCATGTCTATTATTTTATCGACCAGCAGAAAAGGGTATTTATGCGGTAAGGTGCGCGATATTTTATTAATGTCGTACAGGGGCTTTGCGGCAAGGTTATACTTCGGCACGGTTTCTTTGCCTTTCTGGTCTTTAAAGTATTGTTTTATAATTTTTGCAAAGGCCACATTCGATTTGTGCCCGGGGCGCGAGGCAATAATTTTTCCTTTTAAAGGCCTGCCCGCCAAAGCCAAGTCGCCCACCACATCTAAAAGTTTATGGCGTGCCGGCTCGTTGGGAAAATGTAATTCCAGATTATTTAATATACCTTCTTCTTTAACCTTTACATCGGGCTTGTTAAAAATTTTTGCCAGTCTTTCGTTCTCGGCCTCGTCTATGGCTTTATCAACCACTACTATTGCATTGTTTAAATCGCCCCCTTTTATCAGGTTGTGTTCCAGCAGCATTTCTAGTTCGTGAAGAAAACAAAAGGTTCTGCTTGGGGATATTTGTTCGGCAAAATCTTCTATGGCATATAAGTCGGCATGTTGCAGGCCCAGCACGGGTGAGTTATAATCTATCATAACCCTTACATTATACTTCGCTGCCGGAAGCGCAATAAGCTCTACGCGATTTTCAGGGTCGGTATATTCTAAAATGTCTTCAATTTCTATATACTGGCGTGTGGCATCTTGTTTTTCTGTGCCAGCTTCTTTCAAAATTTTTACAAAGGCTGAAGAACTGCCGTCTAAAATGGGGGTTTCCTGATTGTCGAGTTCTATAAGGCAATTATCTATTTGCAAGCCTACGAGTGCAGCCAATACATGTTCTACAGTATTAACGGTGGCATTGCCCTGCGACAGGGTAGTGCCGCGCGATATATCGGCAACATTATCTACATCGGCATTTATTATGGGTGCTCCTTCTAAATCTGTGCGTTTAAATTTATAGCCATGGTTTACGGGTGCCGGCTTAAAAGTAAGTGTTACTTTGTTTCCGGTGTGTAAACCTACACCCGAAATTGTAGCTTCCCTTTTAATGGTATGCTGAAAATCCATTTGAATATTATTTGTTTTAAATAGTATTTCCGCAAATTTCGGTAAATGAGTTGAGATTATGACTTATATGCCTTAGTTGGGGGTAGTTGAGGTTTTTTTGGAGGCCGTTAGCCATTACGCGAAAGCCCTTAGTTATCAGTTTTGGTATTTACAAACATAAAACTGATTACTGAAAACTTTCGCCATGTGGATATTGCTAATAGCATATTTTCTATTTTCGTTTATCATAAAATGCTATTATGGCTTTACAGGCAGGAAAAGAGGGTTATCGTAAAAAATCTTCCCCATCTTTTTTTTATTCAATTATCAGTATCACATTAGTGTTATTTCTGTTGGGCATATTGGGCACCTTCGGTCTATTTTCAAAAAAAATATCTAAATACTTCAGAGAAAATATTGAAGTAACCATTATTCTGAAAGACAATCTAAACCAGGCCGATGTATATGCTTTTCAAAAAGCCTTAGACCGAAAGCCCTTTGTGAAAAGTACCCACTATTTATCTAAAGAAGATGCGGCCGGTATAATGAAGCAGCAGTTTGGCGAAGACCTTTCGGTATTGGGGTATAACCCGTTGTATGCTTCAATAAATTTTTACCTGAATGAAGACTATGCCAACGAAGACAGCCTTAAAGCAATTGAAACCGAACTGGCCGAAAACAAAATGGTGCAGGAGGTTTATTATATGAAAGCCCTTATAAACCTGGTAAATAAAAATATTCAGAAAATAAGTTTGCTGCTGGGGGCTATTGCATTGCTGGTGCTTTTAATATCACTTACACTTATAGATAATACCATAAAGCTGCTCATGTATTCGCAGCGTTTTTTAATAAGAAGTATGCAACTGGTAGGGGCCACCCGCTGGTTTATTATTAAGCCTTATGTTTTCAGAAGTTTATTTAACGGCACGGTTAGCGGTTTGCTGGCGGTTATAATATTAATTGGCCTATTATATTTTGCTGAAAGTAAAATACCTAATATTATAGAACCTGCCGACCTTATACCTTTTGGTATAATTTTTCTTTCGGTAGTGCTATTCGGAATTGTGATTTCTTTGGTAAGTTCTTACTTTGCTGTAAGAAAATACCTGAGCATGAAGCTTGATGATTTGTATTGAGGTTGCTGCCCATCTATTTCTGTTATTTTTACCCAAGTCAAAAGGTAAGTACTATGTATTTAAAACCTCTGTTTTTGTTAATGCTTATGCTATGTGCCGTTGCAGGTAAAGCATATATAGTAAACAAAGACACCACTTACCAAAACAATATTAAAACCGTTCAGCTATACAAAACAGGCGACCCGTTAAGTAACCCTGTAATTGCTTTTAATTCAGAAGAAAAACTTATGCTGAAATTTGATGAGCTGACCGAAGAAATTAAAGACTATGAATACCAGATTATAGCCTGCAATGCCGACTGGAGCAATACCATGATGTTTCCTTATGAATATATTGAAGGCTTTCAAACTTCTAACCTTTACGATTACAGACTTTCATCGGGCATGAACAGTGTGAAGTATGTTCACTACTGGCTCGAATTTCCCAATAACGATATTCAGTTAAAAAAATCGGGCAATTATATTATTAATATTTTCAAGGGTGGCTACCCCGACAGTGTATTGCTTACCAGAAGGTTTATGGTATATGAGCCTATTGTGCACGTTGATGTTTTTATTCAGAAACCTGCCATTCCGCAAATAACACAAACCCATCAGGAAGTGCGCTTTACTGTAAAGCTGAATAAATATGAAGTGCAAAATGCTGTTAGCGAAATTTCGGTTACGCTAATGCAGAATTTCAGGTGGGACAACGCCAAAGAAAACATAAAACCCATTTTTATAAACGATGCCTTGCTGCAATTCAGAAGAGAAGGGCAGTTTGCTTTTCCGGGGCTAAAAGAATTTCGCTATTTCGATATCAGAAACATGCTGGTAAGAAATGAACGTATTCAGGCTTTCAGCGAAAACAAAGAAGACAGTGTGTATCTTTTTGCCGACCGTCCTATGAAAAACGAGCGCTATGTTTTTATTCGCGATGTAAACGGAAAGTTTATTACAGGCAGTTACCCTTGGACAAGCGTTGACTGGGAAGGTATGCATGTAAACACGGTTTTCTTGCTTAAAACCGATGCGCTGTATCGCAATGGCAATATTTACGTTTTTGGGCAACTTACCGATTGGCAACTGAAACCCGAATTTAAAATGACGTATGATGAAGAGTCGAAAACTTATTTTACAACTGCCTTGCTGAAACAAGGATTTTACAATTATTTTTATGCCTATGCCAAACACGATGAAGGTGTTGCAGACCCATCGATCGTAGAAGGCAATTTTTTTGAAACCGAAAACGAATATCAGGTGCTGGTGTATCACAGGCCTGTAGGTGCCAGACACGACAGGCTGATTGCTTACCGCGCCATAGATTCGTTTGGAAATGTGAGGAATTAATTATGAGTGAAATAATTACCAAAGGAACATTATTAATTGCCGAGCCCTTTATGTGGGATCCTAATTTTAAGCGCACCGTTACTTTAATATGCGACAACGATGAATCGAACGGCACCTTTGGTTTTGTACTAAACCGCCCTATGGAAATGAAACTACATGAAGCCGTGCATGGAGTGAAAAACTTTAAAGCTCCATTGTTTTATGGCGGGCCGGTAGAATTAGATACCCTGCACTATATACATAAGCTACACGATTTAGACAGTGCCATTGAAATAGCAGAAGGCATTTACTGGGGCGGCAATTTTGAAGCACTGAAAATTATAATCAACAGTGGTAGTGTTAAGCCTGAAGACTTCCGTTTCTTTTTAGGTTATTCAGGCTGGGAACCCGAGCAGCTGAATAATGAAATGAAAGAGCAATCGTGGATATTGCATCAGGTAACAGCGAAACATCTTTTTGCCACAAAGCCTGTCGATTTATGGAAAACCGTTTTGCAGGAAAAAGGCGGGGAATATGCCCAAATGATTAATTTCCCTGAAGACCCCAGCTATAACTAAAAAAGCTTCAGAATTTTTTCTGAAGCTTTTTTCGAGGTCGGAAGCGGATTCGAACCGCTGTACGAGCTTTTGCAGAGCTCTGCCTAGCCACTCGGCCATCCGACCATTAATTAGAACTGCAAATCTAAAACAATTATTAAACTTTGGAAACAATAAACTTGGTTTCTATGCAGAAAAACTTTGCTCCAGTTCAATATAAACCTTATCTACATTGCCTTTCAGCGGGGGCTGAAATTTATTTATCCGCACTTTTATGTGGCTGATATTCTGAAATTCTATGACAATGGCATTTAAAATTCTATTACCAACATGTTCTATGAGTTTCGATGACTGCTGCATTTCTTTTTCAGCAATGGCAAATACGGTTTCATAATTGATGGTTTTTTGCAACAAATCGTTTTCGGCAGCCTGTAAAAAATCGGTTTTAATATATACATCTACTGAATATTTTCCGCCTAAAGTTTGCTCTTCTTTGTAATATCCGTGAAATGCATAAAACTGCATTCCTTCAACTGCAATTACCCCCATATTTTTTCTGCTTTTTTTCTAAATGTAAATCTAATTTTCAGAAGAATAAATAACAAACAGTTTGTATTCAGTTTACATCAAAAACTGTAAATTCAGCTACCAATTAAAAACCAACATGAAACAGTTTACTACTATTACTGTAATCTTTGCAATTATAATAGCTATTGCAGGCTTCGGAAAAAGAAACCGTACTCCGCAACAAGGGCCGGGTTTAGCAAACAGCAGTTATAATTCAAACGGGCATTTTCAGGAAATTTCTACCCTTACTACTGCCAATGGTGCGCCATTAGGGCACGGCCACGCCATGATGTATAAAGGTTATATGGTTATGACCCTGGCTAAAGATGCCGGTAAGCGTGGGGGCGGGTTTGGTTTTTATGATTTATCTGATGCAAGAAACCCCCAGGCAGTATTAACTAAAGTAGATGCCTCTACAGAAAAAATAAGAGAAGGACATGGCTATGGCTTTTTTAATATTTACGGAAGAGATTATGTAGCATTACAAACCATAGAGGGGATACAAATTTGGGACTGGACAGATGTGCTGAACCCTACTATGACTGCTAACCTAGCATTACTGGGTATTACCGAAAGCGATTATTCTTTAGGCTCGTGGTGGATAGCCACACAGGCAAAATATTTATATGTTGGGGGTTCGGGAAATGGCTTATATATAATAAATGTAGAAAACCCCTCGAATCCTGTTTTAGAAAACAGAGTGCCTACCTCTCGTTTGGGTGGCTTTCGTGTTGGGCCGGTTTTTGCTATCGGAAATCTTTTGGTAATTAGTTCTATGGATGGTTTTGGTGTGGCAACAGTAGATATAAGCGACCCTGTAAATCCTGCCTTGCTTTCTACCGACCCTGTTGTAAGAACTTTTCTTTATAGTGTTATGGTAAATGGTAATTATTTAGTTGGTACCGGTGTAGATAGAAGAGTTCATATTTGGGATATTTCAGACCCTGCAAACATGACCCTGAAAAGTACCTCAGATTTTTTAAGCGGTGGTGGAGGCTATATTAATATTCAGGATGAATTTATTCATGTAGGCATGTCTAATGCTTATTTCAAATTAGATATGAGCAATGCCGACAGTTTAAAAGTGGTTGGTAGCGCAGTATCTACTTTACAAGGAAATATTGACCATGATTTTGCTTCTGTTTTAGGTAATCTTGTAATAATTGGAAACGACCACGGTGAAGGCAGTTCTATTGTGGTGCATGATACTTTAGCTGATAACAGACCTCCAAAAGTTACAAGAGTTATTCCGGCACCGGGTGCAGTAAACCAGGCAGTAACTTCGCGTATTGGCATAACCTTAAGCGATGGCATTGAATATACCAGTATTGATGCGTCTTCTTTTATTGTAAGGCCGTTGGGCGGACAGCCACTTGAAGGCACTTACAGTTATCAGTTTGGCATTATCAATTTCACGCCAAAAAATAAATTAGATCCTAATAAAGTTTACGAAGTGGTGGTTCCAGCAGGAGGTTTAAAAGATTATGCAGGTAATGCCATTCAGGAAGGGTTTACCAGTCAGTTTTCTACCGGAAGTTCTTTGAATATAATTGGTTGTGGTTTAAAAGAATTGCCTTTTGTTGAACTTGGGCTTACTTCTTATTTTGAAGTAACGCCATTTAACAATAACAGTGCCACCACCACTTATACATGGAATTTTGGCGATGGCACTATTTTGCCTGCCTCCTCTAATCCGTATGCAAGCCATGTTTATGATAGTGCAGGAAGTTATACTGTACTGGTAACTATTAGCGATGGCTTATCACAAAGCACTTGCAATATAAGACACACTGTTTACGAAAAACTTGGCGATAATGCCCCTGCTTCTGCTACTACACTTATTCTTGATGAAAGCGGTAACTATACCTGGAATGTTAATCCTGATAATAATTCCATAACCAAACTGAATATTCGCAACTATGCTGAATTAGAAGAATTTGAAACAGGCAACCATCCGGTGTCGCTGGCGCAGGATGCTTCAGGTAATATTTGGGTAGCCAACCGCAATGATGCCACCATTCAGGTTTTTAGCAGTTCGGGAAATATTATTAAAACTATTACCTTACCAAGAGGCACTCAGCCTGCCGCAATTACTATTAGCCCCGACAAACAATATGCTTTTGTAAGTTTATATGCAACAGGTAGTGTTATACAAATTTCCACTGCTTCAGGTAATGTTCTAAACACCAAAAAAGTAGGTGGATTTCCGAAAGGCTTAGCCGTTACCAGAGAAAGCGACCAGCTTTTTGTTACCCTGTTTAAAACTGAAACCGATACGGCAAAAGTAATAGTGTTAGATGCTGTAACATTAGATGAGCTGAAAGTTATAAACCTTTCTCCGGAACAAACTATAGATTCTGAATTTGGCGGAAGAGGAATAATTAATTATCTCAATTCAGTAACGCTTTCGCCCGATGGAAGGTTGGCTGTTGTACCTGCTAAAAAAGATAATATTTTCAGAGGGCTGCAAAAAGACGGTAATACCCTAAACTTTGAAAATACGGTTAGAGCGTCTTTATCTTTCATTAATCTCAATCAGCGTGAAGAAGAAGTTACGCTTAGAAGAGATGTTAATAATGCCGATTTACCGTCATTCAATATATTTTCTGTTTTTGGAAATTTAATTTTTACCTCTATTCAGGGTAATAACAGAATTGATGTTTTTGATGCTTATCGTGGAGCATTTCTTACTACTATTGAAAATGTGGGTGATGCTCCGCAAGGCATGACTTTAAGCCCTACAGGCGACACGCTTTTTGTTCACAATTTTCTTTCCAGAACCATTAGTATGTATGATGTAGATGGCCTGGTGAATCAAACTACTACCGATGTAATAAAACTTGGCGAAGTAAAAACAATTAAGCGAGAAACTATGGATGCTACGGTGCTGAAAGGCAAAAAAGTTTTTTACAATGCCGAAGACATTAGAATGAACAAAGACAGTTACATGAGTTGTGCCACTTGCCACCTCGATGGCGATGACGATGGCAGAGTTTGGGATTTAACACAATTAGGCGAGGGCTTAAGAAATACTATTCCTTTGGTGGGTAGAGGCGGCATAAAACACGGGCGTGTACACTGGACAGGTAACTTCGATGAAATTCAGGATTTTGAAGAACAAATAAGAGCTTTGGCGGGCGGAACAGGGTTTATGAATGATAATGATTTTCACTTCGGAAGCAGAAACACTTCGTTAGGCGATACCAAAGCCGGATTTGATGAAGATTTAGATGCACTGGCTGCTTATGTAAATTCTTTAGATAAATTCGGAAAAAGCCCATACAAAAACCAAGATGGCACACTAACAGAAGCTGGCCAAAGAGGTAAACAAATTTTTGCTGAAAAGCAATGTGGTTTGTGCCATGCAGGCAACGAGTTTACCGATAGCGAGAAGAGTTTATTGCATGATATTGGCACCATAACTTCAACCACCAAAAACCGATTACATAAACCCGTTTTAGGCTTTGATACTCAAACTTTGAAAGGCTTGTGGATGAGTGCGCCATACATGCACAATGGCTCGGCAAAAACCTTATATGAAATTTTTGATGCCGGCAATGGCGATATGATACATACCGGAAATTATACCTTAACCGCTTCAGAAAAAGATGATCTTATTGCTTATTTATTACAATTAGATGATGATGAGAAAGGCACAGCACCATTTATGAAACTGCAAATTACAAGTCCTGAAAATTATGCTACCGTTTCTACCAATATGGCAGTTGATGTTAAAGTAGAAACCGATGTGAAAGATATTACCAAAGTAGAATATTATATAAATGGAGAGTTGTTTAAAGAAGGCAATAGTATCAGCGATAAAATTCAATATCAATTCAGTACTGCAGGTGAATATTTAATTCAGGCTAAAGTGTTTCACAATAATGGCAAATGGGCTTCTGTATCTGCTGAAACAAAAATTACAGTACTTGATAAAGCCTGCGATATGGGTGTTGAATTAATGCCTAATCCCGTAGCCGATAAATTGCGCGTTGCTACTAGTGGTATAAATTCTTCTGTCATTTCTTTATACGATTATAATGGCAAACGTTGGTTACAGCAAGAAATGAAAAATACAAGTGATGTAATAAATTTTGAAGGGCTACAAACCGGGCTATACTTTGTGGTTATTGAAAAAAATGGCTGTAAAACAGTGAAGAAAGTGTTGAAGTATTAGACTTATGCAGTTTATGAAACTTTTTCTAAATGCCGGTGTGCTTATAATGCACCGGCTTTTTTTATAAATCGCCCAATTGTGGTCGTAATACAATTTCTTCAATATCGGTTCTGCTACTCAGAAAAGTGGTTGTATATATCATCTGTGCCACATCTTCAGCAGGCATAAATCTTTCTTCAGCAATATCTACACCATTCCACGATTCAGTGTGTGTAGCTCCCGGCATTACCGAACATACTTTTATTCCGAAAGGCTTCATTTCTTCCCGAAGCGATTTTGAAAAGCCTAACATGGCAAATTTAGAAATAGCGTAAGAACCTCCATGTGGGTAAGCCACAAAACTTGCTATTGAGCAAATATTGAAAATATAACCGCTTTTATGTTGCTGCATATTAGGAATAATGTGGCGCGACATATAATAAGCACTATACAAATTGGTATCAATCATTTTTTCAAGAGTACCTTCTTTTTCGTTATGCATTTGCCCGCCTATAAATACTCCGGCATTGTTTATTAATACATCCACTTTGTTAAAATGCTGCAAGGCAAAGTTTGCAAAGTCTTCAACACTTTTTTTATCAGACATATCAGTGCTTTTAAAATAAATTTCCGATTGGGTATTTAGTGCTTTCAGTTTTGCTGCTGTTTCTTTAAGGGTTTCTTCGTTTCGTGCACAAATACATACATTGTGTCCGTGTTTTACAAAAATTTCAGCTACTGCTTTTCCAATGCCTTTTGAAGCACCTGTAATAATAATATTGGCCATGTTAGAAAGTTGTTTCAATTTATTCTTCAAAATTGCACTATTTTAGTCATCTGCAAGTATGAACTTTTTCTTCAGTTTTGGTCAATATCTTTTTCTGCTTAAGAGAATGATAGCCATTCCCGAAAAGGGAATGATGTATTGGAAAGAAACCTTTCGCCAAATGGTATCTATTGGCATTGGTTCATTCGGTATAATTTCCATGATGTCTTTATTTATCGGGGCGGTACTGGCCATGCAGTTTGCCTATCAGCTTTCAGATAGCTTTGTGCCTATCTGGTGGATAGGTTATGTAGTAAGAGACTCAATGTTGCTCGAAATGGCACCTACACTTTCGTGTTTGCTATTAGCCGGAAAAGTAGGCTCTAACATGGCTTCAGAATTAGGCACTATGCGTATAAGCGAGCAAATAGATGCTATGGAAATTATGGGTGTAAATACCGCTGCTTATCTTATAGCACCCAAAATTATAGCGGCAATAATAGTTGTGCCTATGCTTGCCATAATTGCTGTGTTTTTTGGAATTGTTGGGGGCTGGTTTGCCGGAGAATTTACTGCCATCTACTCTATAGATGAATATGTAAGAGGCCTTCAGGATAATTTTTTACCCTACAATGTATGGGTAATGTATATGAAGGCATTTGTTTTTTCTTTTATTATTACTTCCATTGCTTGTTTTCAGGGTTATAACGTAAAAGGCGGTGCACTTGCCATAGGTGCTGCCAGCACACGTGCTGTAGTTTTTGGCAGCATTGTTTTAATTATTGCTGATTTCTTAATCACATTTATGATGTTATGATAGAGTTGGTAAATGTGAATAAATCGTTTGGCGAGCAGCATGTGCTTAAAAATATCTCTTCCGTTTTTAAGCCGGGCGAATGTAGTTTAACCATTGGGAAAAGCGGCTCGGGCAAAACAGTACTTATGAAAAGTATGGTAGGGCTGAATGAAGTAGATAGTGGTGCCATACTTTACGATGGCAGAGATTTTACCAAAATGGATTTTAAAGAGCGCAGGGCAATCAGAAAAGAAATTGGCATGTTGTTTCAGGGTAATGCCTTGTTCGATTCTATGACGGTAGAAGAAAACGTGAGATTTCCTTTAGACATGTTTAGCAGCATGACTATGAAAGAGAAGAATGACCGTGTAAACCATTGTTTAGCCCGTGTAAATCTTGAGAATGCCAATAATAAATACCCTGCAGAAATAAGCGGGGGCATGATGAAACGTGTAGGCATTGCACGTGCCATTGTATTGAATCCTAAATATTTGTTTTGCGATGAACCCAATTCAGGCTTAGACCCCAAAACCGCTATAATTATTGATAATTTAATTAAAGAACTTACCGTAGAATTAAATATTACTACTGTCGTAAATACTCACGACATGAATTCAGTAATAGGTATTGGCGATAAAGTAATGCTGCTACATAATGGCGAAAAACACTGGGAAGGTAGCGGAACATCTATTCTGAAATCGGAAGATGAAATACTGAACAATTTCGTTTTCGCTTCGCCATTTCTGCAAGAATTAAGGAAGGGCATTATTAAATCGTAGTTAATATTGCTGCTTTCTGCAAAATTTTACTTGACATAACCCTTTTTAAAGAGTACCTTTATTTTAATAATATTTAGATTATGAAACAGTTATACTTTTTATTATCAGTATGTTTTGTTGTGTCTAACATTGCGGAAGCACAAAATGTAGGTATTGGAACAAGCACTCCAAGTGCCCGATTACACATACAAACTCCCAACCTGGCTATCAATGAAGCCTCTTTTCGTGTGCAGCCATTAGGCGGTGGCAGTAGCAATACCTCCCATTTTTCATTAATTGATATGTGGAGTACTTTCGATAACTATAGTGCCGATCAATTACCAAGAAGAACGGTTTCTTTAAAAGCCGGATTCTCGGGTGGAACATGGGGAAATGAATACCTTTCTTTTAGAGTAGGAGGTTCAAATGACGTTGCCATTGAGCCAACAGAAAGAATGAGAATTTTAGCCAATGGCAATGTTATTATTAATAGTTTAGGAACCGGTTATGTAAAAACCTCTTCAGGTACATTAAGCAGTAGTGCCACAGTGCCTTGGGCAGATATTAGCGGGGCACCGGCATTTCTTACCTCTTATACCGAAACCGACCCACAGGTAGGAGCAAATACCACCAGCTATGTGCCTCGCTGGAATGGCAGTGCTTTGGTAAGTGGTGTAATACAAGATAATGGAACCAATGTGGGTATTAGCAAAGCTGCCGATGCAACTTACAATTTAGATGTAAATGGTTCTTTACGAATAAGCGCAAACAATGCTAACGGTGGTGGCTTGCAACTGGCCGATGATGGAGATATTGTAGATAATAATGATGGCTTTGCTACTCATCGTTTTTCTTATGGATTAAGAATTACCAATGCTAATAAAGGTGGCAGCACGGTAGTGCAAATTGCCAATGGCGCATCAGGAAGTGGTAATACCTATTTTAACGCAGGAAACAATTTTGGAATAAATACTACAAACCCTTCTAACAGATTACATGTAGGGGCTTCAGAAGGACAAGGTATTGATATAGGTTTACCTGACGATGCTATGGGTTTTAATGGAGGAAGCACTTCTATAAGATTTTACGGATACCGAGATGTGGTTTCTAATGCAATTGGAGCTAAGATTAGCGCAGAAAGAACCGACAGATGCTGTGGTTGGCTAAGCCAGGGTACAGAATTGGTTTTTTATACAAATGCAGGATTAACCACCAGTAATGCAGATAATTCAATTGAGAGAGTTAGAATAAAAGACGATGGTACATTAGAAGCTAAAGCCGGTTTTAAAACTGA
Organism: uncultured Chitinophagaceae bacterium; assembly: GCA_964543705.1. Taxonomy (GTDB): domain Bacteria; phylum Bacteroidota; class Bacteroidia; order Chitinophagales; family CAIOSU01; genus CAYSGX01. The sequence continues at coordinate 179,014 of CAZIZP010000001.1, read as the reverse complement.
AAGACACATAAGATTTTATAAAAGAAGCAGAGGAAATGGGCAAGGCGGGATAGATGATTTGGGTAACTATGATATGTGTTTTTTAACCGGTACATCTTTTAGAAATTCTGACAGTGTATCTGATGAAGATGATGACTATCAATGTAATGTTTATTCGCTTGATATAAACGGCAGTGCAGACTATAACGAAGGTGAGAATGAAGATTTTTCTAACAACTTTGGCTGGAACAGCAGACCTTACTGGAGGCTTTATTCAGAATGTTATCAAGATTGTAGTAATACAACTTGTACAGCTACCTGTATAAATTTCGATTATTAATTGTTCTAACTTAGTTAGTACAAATATTTTAAAATACAAGTCTAATTATAAATACTATTCAGTTACCATAAACCTCACCAGTTTAGAAAACTTCTTTTCAGAATAAATATTTAAAATGTAATTGCCTTTATTAAGCAGGTTTGTGTTTACAACAGCCTGCGTTTCTCCCGGTGAAATGTAAGTGTTTAATGGCTTAATTTTTTTGCTTTGGTAGTCGATTACTTCAATGTATATTTTTTCATTAAAAGTTTTGTTTGTTTTTACTGTCAACACATCGTTTGTAGGGTTAGGATAAACAGAAAACGTGTTTAAATCTTTTATTAACTCAATAGTTTGTAAAGTGCTGTCGCGATAGAAATATCGGGTTCCATCGAGCGTGAACATACTAACAGGTGCTGTTTGGAATGATGAAACACTATCAGTAATCACAAAGTAAAAATCACCTTGTACTTTTTGAGGGGTAACATTAAGAATCATATAGCCATTCTGAACAAAATCGGCCCATTGAATATGCGGATCTTGCATTTTTACACCCGAAAAAGAAATGTTTGAAAAAGGACTTTCTGATGAACAAATAGCAGGAGTAATAAACTCTACACCCACTGAACCGGCTCCTGTTGTATCGTTATATTGGGCAATATCATAAGGCAGGTTATTTGCAAATGAAGCATGAATATCTCCGGTTAGCACTACCACATTTTTTATGTCATTGTTCAGTATATGATTATACAATTTTGTTCTTTCGGCAGGGTAGCCATCCCATTGGTCTTCATTTACCGGTGTATTAAATAATAATGCGGGTGCCATCATTACCTGTTGCCCAATTAATCGCCACTTTGCTGTGCTTGCTGAAAGTTTAGAAGTAAGCCAGTTGAATTGCTGGTTTCCTAATATCGTTCGGTTAGTATCATTAATGGCAACAGTATTAGCAGGAATAAAAATCAGTTGCTGTTCTCTGCCTTCTCTTCGGGTATCGAGCATTACTAAATCGGCAAGGTTGCCAAAAGAAAAATCGCGATAAATTTTAGAAGGGTTTACACTGTCTTGTCTTATAGGCATCCATTCAAAATAGGCTTTGGTAGCGGCCTCTTTTACCAGCGCATAATCAGCACTATCAGGGAAATGTTCTGAGCCGTTCAGCCAGCAATCGTTTCCTGTTTCGTGGTCGTCCCAAACATTTATCCAGGGCAGTAGTTGTCTTGCACGAATCAAATCGGGGTCAGTATGATATTGTTTATATCGCGTACGGAAATGCGGTAAGGTTTCGCAACGTAAATTAGGCTCCATAGGCCTTATGTCATCGTTCGACTGATTGCTTTCATAAATATAATCGCCCAGATGTATCACCGCATCAAGGTCGTCTCTATCAGCTATTCTGCCATAGGCATTAAAATATCCTTTTGAAAATTTAGCACAGGTAGCCACCGCAAAACGCAGTTGATTTATGTTTCCCGTTGGTGCAGTTTTAGTTCTGCCTTGTGCTGAAAAAACACCATTGCTTTCAAAATCGTAATAATAAATGGTATTGGGTTGCAAACCTGTGGCATCTGTTTTTACGGTAAAGTCTGAAATACTATCGGTAGTAACCGAGCCGGAATTGATAATTTGAGTAAAGCCTGTGTCGGTAGCAATGCGCCAGTTTACAGTGTAAGCTACGGTAGTATCGGCAGGGGCCAGCTTGGTCCATAAAATAATGCGGTCGGTAAGTGGGTCTCCGGAAGCTACACCATATATAAAAGGGGCAAAAGTTTGCTGTGCCATTGCGAAAAATGTACCTGCCAAAATACCTGCGCAAACAAAAATCCATTGCTTCATACTCAAAAGTTTATTTCTTTTTCAAATGTAATTGTTATAAAAAGAAATATGAAAATAGTAAAGTGATTTCTGGGTTAAGCAAATTACTTTATTCAATTAATAATCATTCTGAAAATTATGTAGTTTCCGGCATTAATGGTCTTTCGCCAAAAAACTAATATTTCTAAAACCAAGATTTTACTTAGCAATTATTACCTGATGATTTATCTTTTGATGCTGATTCTTGCTGTTTTCGATATACAACAAGTAATGGCCATTGGGTATGTGCTTTGTAGAAATAGTTAGGTCTTCAGAAATATTTCCCCTACTAATTATACTTCCTTTCATATCTACCCAGTACAATGCATCTCCTGGTGTTAACTCGCCACTTATATGCAATGTATGATTAGCGGGGTTAGGATATATATTTATTGGGTTTTGAAAAGTTGTATTTGGTATTCCTGTTATGCCATCGTTTTCCTGATATAAGAAAACATCGGGTTCGGTAAAATCTAATACCACATATAATATAGCATCTACATCATCATCATTATCTAAATCGGCAAGGGTAGAAACGGAGAAAACAGTATCTGCATCAGAAGAAACCGGTACGAGACTGAATGGATTGTATATAGGTGCGCTAAATGATGGCGTAGTGGCATTTCCATTGTTTTGATACATGATATAAGTTTCTCCTGTTCCATTAGGCCCGCCAAATACTGTTGCATACAACAAAATATCTAAGTCACCATCTTTATCCATATCTTCTACACTAACACTAAAACCGCTAATAGTAGGTACAGTAAGTCCAAAAGGATTTTGTTGCATAGCACCAAAAGATGGGTTTTGTGCTGTGCCTGTATTTTCAAAGTATAAAAACTTTCTGTCGTAATTTTCTAAGTTGTTATCTTCTTCTCTTCCCAATATCAATAAATCTAAATCGTTATCACCATCCATATCTTTCAGCACCGGAAACAAGCTTATATAATTATTGGGCAGTGCAATACTGAAAGGATTTTTTTCTGGAGCATTGGTAAAATCGGGCGCAGTGGCACTACCCGAGTTTCTGAATAAAAACAAATCGTTTTTGCAGGTAAACGTGCTCAATCCTATATTTAATATCACTACTATATCTAAATCATCATCGCCATCTATATCTATTACATCAAAAAAACAAGTAGGAGAATATGGTTCGGGTTGAGTAAAGTTGTTGAAAATATTTTGCGGGTTTTGTACAATAGGCCCAAAAGAAGGTGCCGTAGCACTGCCTGTGTTTTCCTGCACAATTAGGCTTATAGTTTGGTCGCCAAAGTCATCATCAATCTCCATTCTTATGCTAATTAAATCTAAATCATCATCGCCATCTATATCGGCAAACTTAATACAACGTGTACGAAGGTCGCCTTGGTAAAGATTAAAAGGATTGTAAACAGGCGATAGAAAAGTATTGGCAAAAGCAGGATATGCTAACGATATAAAAATAAAGCAGCATAAAGTTGAAAATAATCTATTCATAAAAATGGTTTTAGTTCATTAAATATATAAATTTTGAAATTCATTTTAGTACTAATTTTAGCAGCAAATAATTTTTTATAATTTTTTCGGTAAAATTTATTTGCCGGAATGTAAGATTGTTTTTTGGTGCATTGTGAAAACTTACAATAAGATAAAAATTGTTTTTTGGTGCATTGTCAAAATTTGCAATAAGGGAAAAATCGTTTTTTGCTGCATTCCAAAAACTCGTAATAGGGCAAAAATTGTTTTTTGTTACATTCTTAAAACTCGGAATAGGGTAAAAATTGTTTTTTAGTGCATTCCAAAAACTCGGAACAAGGTAAAAATCGGTTTTTGGGGCATTCTTAAAACTCGGAACAGGGCAAAAAGAGTTTTTTAGTGCATTCCAAAAACTCGGAACAAGGCAAAAATCGGTTTTTGGTGCATTCCTAAAACTCAGAATAGGGTAAAAATCGTTTTTTGGGGCATTCTGAATTATAAGAAAAGGGAAGTAAAAGTTTGGGTAGTGGTAAAAGGCACAAGAACCTTACGCACCATTGCTAAGCGTCATTGCGCCAGTTGAGGGTTATTCTTGCGGCAGTTGGTTTTTTTAATCAGAGATTAAATTACACAAGGACGGAGTCAGAGACTCCGCCCAGCGGGGGGGCATAATTCTGCTTAAAATACCCTCAAAATTCTTTTTAAATTCAAGCTAAGAATCTTTATATTTAGCAACATGTATAGTTTTTCATTAAAAAAGAAAAAGGAAATTAGTTTCTCAGACACTTTTTATCCTATTTTTTTTATTAGTTTTTTTTTAATAGTAATACCAATTCTATTGAGTTTAGTTATGTCTGAAGAACAGTATTATTGGAGTACTCTTTTTTTATTTTTTAGTATTCTAGTTCTTGTCTTTTTTTTTATGTCATTGCCATCTAGTATTTATCCTTATGAGGATGATGAATTTTCTAAAACCATCTCTTATTCTTTGTTTATAATAGATATTATTCTCTACTCAGGCTTATTTTTACTATTTCTATACTTAATAAAGTCTCCTGACAACGTTGAATTCATAATTTTGTGGAAGAAACGAGCAGTCATAGTATTTATGCTTTTAGCATCATTAGCTTTGTTGAAACATTTAGTAAAACATAGCTATAAAAAAACTTCAATTTTTTTTTGTTTTTTTTCTTTCTTGTGTACGTCTTTTACAATTATCATCAATATATACAATATCCAAATTGAAAATGTTACTTTTTTAAATTTAGGACTTTTAATAATTGATATTCGCTATGTAATTTTTGGATTTACGCTTTTGATACTTGCTATATACATATTAGTAGTTACAAGTCTTGACGTAATTAAAAAGCTTAATAGTGGCTCTATTAACTCCAAACTTATGCAAGAGGAAGAGTTCGAAGAAGGAAGCATATCTTCTGCAAACATTATAGATATTATATCAATACAAATATTAAAAGCTGGACAAAGATTCTATAATATTGTTGTAATTCGACTATATAATTTCAGCATATATTTAGCCGAAATATGGTCATCATTTAAACTACAAATTATTTTATTTTTTCAATCTATAACGACTAAGGCTATGATAATTACTGCTAAATCATCATTTGCATTGTGCATTCTCTCAGTAATACCACTTATAGTTTATCCTCTTTCAAAATCTCTCTCATTAAATTTACTACAGCCAAATATTAATAGCGTTTTGCAAATCGTTATTTATGGGTTTATGCTATTCTTTTGTTCTTACTTTTTTAAAATTGTCATTTACTTTGGTTTAAAAGTTGATAAATTTTACAGTAAACAAAAACCTAATCTTGCTTTAATGATTTTGGGTGAACATATTTCATATACTTTAATATTAGGTATCTTCTTTGTTCTATCAAGTTTATTAATTACTTCTTTAGTTGTCTTATGGCATTTCTTTTTACCAAATTACTACTTGTCCGTATTTGATAGTTTCAAAACAATTAATTATCCAACGATTGTTGGCATTGTAAATTATACTGTTCTTTCAATTATTTATTTACTTTATAGATACTATCATAAAGCAAAATTTACTATCGAAAATTAATGGCATAGTCGTCTTGCTACAGAGTCTATGTCATTTGGGTAGAGGTGTCAATATAACCTACAGCTCGGAATTTGCAATTCCGAACCCTTATCGCAGGACTTTCAATCCTGATAATCATCTCAATAAAACCTATACCCTTTCCCCGGATAAAACGCAGCACTGCCGAGTTCTTCTTCTATGCGGAGGAGTTGGTTGTATTTGGCAATTCTATCAGTGCGGCTGGCAGAGCCGGTTTTAATTTGTCCGCAATTGAGGGCAACAGCAAGGTCGGCAATAGTAGTGTCTTCGGTTTCGCCACTGCGGTGGCTCATAATGCTGTTGTAGCGGTTTTTGTGTGCCAGGTTTACGGCATTAATGGTTTCAGTTAACGAGCCTATTTGGTTTACTTTAATTAAAATGGCATTGGCGGTTTGGCTTTCAATACCTTTTTGTAAACGCTTCACATTGGTAACAAACAAATCATCGCCCACGAGCTGGCATTTGCTGCCCACTTTTTCAGTAAGGGCTTTCCAGCCTTTCCAGTCGTCTTCATCCATGCCGTCTTCAATAGACACAATAGGGTATTTGTTTACCCATGTTTTCCAGTAGTCGGCCATTTCTTCCGAAGACAATTTTTTGCCATCGCTCTTGTGGAAGTGATATACTTTTTCTTCGCTGTTGTAAAATTCTGAAGCGGCAGCATCCATGGCAATCACCAAATCTTCGCCCGGTTTGTAGCCGGCACTTTCTATGGCTTGCAATACGGTTTCTATGGCTTCTTCGTTGCTTTGTATTTCGGGCGCAAAACCGCCTTCATCGCCCACATTGGTGCTGTAGCCTTTGCTTTTCAATACTTTTTTCAGGTGGTGAAACACTTCAACGCCCATGCGCAAGCCACGAGAAAACGTTTCGGCTCCTACGGGCATTACCATAAATTCCTGAAAATCTATTTTGTTATCGGCATGGCTACCCCCGTTTAAAATATTCATCATGGGTATAGGCAAGGTGTTGGCATTTACGCCACCCACATAACGATATAAAGATTGTGAGCTTTCTTGCGCAGCTGCTTTGGCTGCTGCCAGCGATACCGCCAGAATAGCATTAGCACCCAGCTTACTTTTATTTTCGGTGCCATCTAACTCGAGCATTAAAGCATCTATTTTATTCTGCTCAAACACGCTAACGCCAATTAATGCTTCACGTATTTTTTCGTTTACATTTTCTACGGCTTTGGTAACGCCTTTGCCCATATAGGCTTTTTTATCATCGCGCAATTCTACGGCTTCGTGCTTGCCGGTAGAAGCACCCGAAGGCACAGCTGCACGGCCCATAAAGCCATTGTCGGTTAATACATCTGCTTCTACAGTAGGGTTGCCGCGAGAGTCTAAAATTTGGCGGGCTTTGATGTCGAGGATGATACTCATGGGTATTTATGATTTATGATTTCGGATTTATGATTTCTCGCAAAGTCGCAGAGTCGCAAAGTTTTTTTCTTCGCGTCTTTGCGCCTTGGCGTGCAACTTATTTCATTAAATCAACAAAATCATCAAACAGGTATCTCGAATCGTGAGGACCCGGTGATGATTCAGGATGATACTGCACACTAAAAGCTTTCTTGTTTTTAATGCGAATGCCTTCAATGGTATCATCGTTCAGGTTAATATGCGTTACTTCTACATTTTCGTTCTTAGAAATATCTTCTTGCTTTACCGCAAAGCCATGATTCTGTGAAGTAATTTCTGCTTTTCCGGTCAACAAATTTTTAACAGGATGATTTAAACCTCTGTGACCGTTGAACATTTTATAAGTACCAATGCCATTGGCTTGTGCCAGCAACTGATGCCCCAGACAAATACCAAATAAAGGTGTGTCGGTTTTTAATAATTCTTGCACGGTTTCAACTGCATAAGGCATAGCAGCAGGGTCGCCCGGGCCATTAGAAATAAAGAAACCATCAGGCTGAAAATCGATTAATTCTTTGGCAGCAGTTTTAGCCGGAAATACTTTAGCATAAATACCTCTTGCTGCCATGCAACTTAAAATACTGCGTTTTACGCCACAATCTAAAACAGCTACTTTATAAGGTGCATTTTCATCGCCAAAGAAATAGGGGGTTTGTGTAGCTACTTGCGAAGACAATTCCAAACCTTCCATTGATGGGGTAGCATCTAATATTTTTTTCAATTCAGCCTCATCAAAAACCACCGAAGAAATTACGGCATTCATTACTCCTTTGTGGCGAATATGGCGCACCAACGCACGGGTATCTATATCGTAAATAGCTACGGTTTTCTGTTCAGTTAAATATTGTTGTAAAGAAGAGTCAGCCATTTTTCTCGAAAAAGTATCGATAGAAAAATTCTTACACACCAGGCCCGAAATTTTTACCGAATCACTTTCAGTATCTGTTTCTTTAGCACCGTAGTTACCAATATGGTCGGTAGTCATTACGAGTATTTGTCCGAAATAAGAAGGATCGGTAAATACTTCCTGATAGCCTGTCATGCCGGTGTTGAAACAAATTTCGCCTGTGGTAGTGCCCTGGTATCCTGCGGCTTTGCCGTAAAACACTGTTCCGTCTTGAAGCATTAGAACAGCCTTGGAAGAGTTATCTGTCATGGTGTGTTTAGGAAAGTTGGGCAAAGATAATCAGCTTTTCGTTAAAACCTTTTGGCTGAATTTTGTTTACTAACTTTGAATTCACAATTACACCCTATGGACGCTTATTCAATCGTGTTGCTTATTCACTCTATTTTACGTTATGTTTTATTGTTGTTTGCTTTTGTAGCCATATACCGTGCTTTTTCCGGCTGGTTTGGCAATAAGCCTTTTGGCGCAGCCGATAATAAAATAGGTGCTTTTTTAATTGGTACGGTGCATACCCAATTACTGTTAGGTTTGGTGTTGTATGGCTTTTTAAGCCCTTATGTAGAAGCAGGTTTAGCAAACATGAAAGCTGCCATGAAAGCACCTTTGTTAAGATACTGGACAGTAGAGCATATTGCTATTATGATAATTGCAGTAGTGTTGTTTCAGTTAGGCAGAACTTTATCTAAAAAAGCCACTACCGATAAAGCCAAGCACCAACGTGCCGCTATATTTTTCACTATAGCTTTAATAGTGGTATTTATGATGATACCTTGGCCTTTTTATAAAGGGTTACCTTATTTTGGCGATTTTGCCAGAAGCTATTATTTAGCTCAATAAAAAATCTAAAAACTTATTTCGCCTTGCCTTGATTGGCTACGCTTTCCATAGCTTTTGCTATGGCTTCAGGGTCGCCTAAGAAATAGCGGTTTACTGCTTTGTTGTCTTCATCCAGTTCATACACCAAAGGTATTCCGGTAGGTACGTTTAATGCCAAAATAGCTTCTTCACTCATATTGTCTAAGTGCTTTATTAAAGCACGTAAACTGTTTCCGTGAGCCACAATTAATACTCTTTGGTCCATTTCTATCTGCGGAAGAATGGTTTCGTTCCAGTAGGGTAAAAACCGGTTAACCGTATCTTTTAAGCATTCAGCCAAAGGAATTTCACGGGGCTTCATGTCTTCATATCTTCTATCTAAACCGGGATAGCGTGGGTCGTTAATGTCTATTGCCGGTGGCGGAGTATCATAGCTTCTTCTCCATACTTTTACTTGCTCTTCGCCATATTGTGCGGCAGTTTCAGCTTTGTTTAAGCCTTCTAAAGCACCGTAATGTCTTTCGTTCAGCCTCCACGATTTATAAACGGGCAACCACAACTGGTCGCTCTCATCTAAAATTAGTTGCATGGTTTTAATGGCGCGCTTCAGCAAAGAAGTATATACCACATCGAATTCGTAACCCTCTTCTTTTAAAAGTTTTCCGGCTGCTTTGGCTTCTTCAATGCCTTTCTCGCTCAATGGCACATCTTTCCAGCCTGTGAAACGGTTTTCTTTGTTCCATAAACTTTCTCCGTGACGTACTAATACTAATTTTTTCATTGCTGAATTTTTTGCAAAGGTAATGTTGCTGAATAAATATTGTGGGTTACTTAAATAGTTTCTTCTACACTGAAGCCCAACTGCTGAATATCTTCCCAAAACTGCGGATAAGATTTTCTAACTACTTGTGGGTTATTAATAGTTACCGATTTATGCGATATCGCTAATGGAGCAGCTGCCATTGCCATGCGGTGGTCGTTATAGGTTTCAAAATCTAAATCGTGCAATAAATTCAGGTTTAAATTAACGCTTAAGTGCCAGGTGAAGCCTATTTCTTTTAAGGTAACACCTAAGCGCGATAATTCGGTTTTAAGTGCATTTACACGGTCGGTTTCTTTTATTTTTAAATTGGTTAGCCCGAGTACCTGAGCCGGAATATTTAATGCTGCACAAGTAAATAAAACGGTTTGTGCAATATCAGGACAGTTTTTAAAATCGTATTCTAAATTTTTTATGCTGCTTTCGTTTTTGGTAAGTCTTACACCGCCATCAATATAATGTGTTTGCACCCCAAACTTTTCCATTACACGCGCAATATTATTATCGCCCTGAAAGCTGAGTTTATTTAATCCGTAAAGTTTTAAATCTACTTCATCGCTCAACGCTGCCATAGCATAATAGTAAGAGGCGGCACTCCAGTCACTTTCCACTTTATAATCGCGCGCTTCGTAACGCTGAGGCGGAATAGAAATAACGGTTTGTGTCCAGTCGTGCTGAATACCAAAATGGCGCATTACCTGCAATGTAAGTTCTATGTACGATTTTGAAACAATATCGCTGCTCATTTTCACAATTAAACCCTGTGGCAGCATAGGCGCAATAAGCAACAAAGCCGAAACAAACTGGCTGCTCATAGAAGCGTCTATTTCTATTTTATTGCCTTGCAACATTCTGCCACGAACCAGCAGTGGCGGGTAGCCTTCTTTTTCCTGATATTCAATTACTGCTCCTAACTGCCTTAGTGCATCTACCAACGGGCCAATAGGGCGTTGCTTCATTCTTTCAGAGCCTGTTAATACTACATCGCCTTCATGAATGGCTAAAAAAGCTGTTAAAAAACGCAATGTGGTGCCACCATCTTTACAATCTAAAATGGGTTCAGAAGAATTAATAAGATTGAAAAGCGTTAAGGAATCTTCGCTTTGCGAATAGTTAGTAATATTAAAATCTTCCTGACAAAGTGCCTTAATAATAAAGGCTCTGGCGGTTATACTTTTAGAGCCGGGTAGCTGAATAGCTCCTTTTAAAACTTTATCGTTTTTGCTTACGCGAAATTTCATGGTAGTCTCCTTTTCTTTAAAATAAGTTTGCGGAGTAAAATATGTGGGCGAAGTTTACAATATTTCAGCTAAATATTGAATTGCCTTTTTAACATCTTGTTCATTACAGGCAATATCGAAAACAGGTTGGCCGGGTTGCTGCAACAGCACAAAACGCATTTCGCCCGTTTTGTTTTTTTTATCGTGAAGCAGATAAGGCTTCAGGTTTTTGTAATTCAGTTTCAGTTTTGGCTTAGCTGAATAATATTTCAGCAAGAAATGAGTAATATTTTCTGCAAATGCAGCACTTAACTGAAAGTATTGCTGCGAAAGGTGTAAAGCACAAATTAAACCGTAAGCAACTGCAAAGCCGTGGGGCAGGGGTTGTTCTTTTGCTAAGGCATAGCTTTCAATGGCGTGGCCAATGGTATGCCCAAGGTTCAACACTTTTCGAAAGCCTTTTTCCTGAAAATCGTTTTCTACAATAGCCGATTTTATTTGAATTGATTGCTGAATAATTGCCAGCCATTGTTCGGTATTGCTTTGTGATACATTGAAACTTAATACTTCGTTTAAATAATCGGAATTGCTATGTATTAAACCATGTTTTACTACTTCAGCATAGCCGCTCAATAATTCTTTTGGCGGCAAGGTTTTTAAAAATTCGGGGCAAATAAAAATGTGTTTGGGTAAGCTAAAAACACCAATACTGTTTTTTATTCCGAAGAAATCTACACCTGTTTTGCCACCCACCGTTGCATCTACCATAGCCAGCAAGGTAGTAGGGATATTTATAAAATCGATACCTCTTTTATAGAGCGAGGCAATAAAGCCACCCATATCGCTAATTACACCCCCGCCAAGATTAACAAGCAATGTATTTCTATCGGCATTTTGTTCTAATAGTTGCTGCCAAATTTTTTCGCAGGTATCGAGCGTTTTAAAATTTTCACCGGCAGGTATTTCTAAAATTTGGGCTTGTTGAAATGCAGGTTGATTAAGCACTTTTGGCAGGCAACAAGCGCGCGTGTTTTCATCTACAAGAATAAACAGTTGGGTGTAGGGGCTTAAATCTATTTCACTGCCAATATTTTCAGGCTGTTGCAAGTAAGTGATGGAAGACAAGGTCTTCATACATCAGGCTTTTTTGTAGTTTTTAAAAAAACTTTTACACTGAATTTGTAATACACCTAACACTGCTTCGCGCATAATGTTAAGGCTCATTTTAGAAACGCCTTGTTCGCGGTCTTTAAATACTATGGGTACTTCAGTAATAGAAAAGCCATGTTTCCATGCGTTGAATTTCATTTCAATTTGAAACGCATAGCCAATGAACTTGATGCTGTCTAAATCTATGGTTTCTAAAACTTTTCTTCTGTAGCAAATAAAACCTGCGGTGCTGTCTTTGCAAGGAATTAAGGTAACCATGCGCACATAAAGCGATGCTCCATAAGAAAGCAACTTACGCTCCATAGGCCAGTTTACCACCCCACCACCATCTACATAGCGCGAACCCACTGCCACATCGGCTTTGTAACGGGCAGCTTCATACAGCCTCACCAGATCATCGGGGTTATGAGAAAAATCGGCATCCATTTCAAAAATATATTCATAGCTACGCTGCAATGCCCACTTAAAGCCATGAATATATGCAGTGCCTAAACCCTGCTTGCCTTTCCGTTCTTCTAAGAATAATTTTCTGGGAAATTTTTGCTGATATTCTTTTACAATTTGCGGTGTGCCATCGGGCGAGCCATCGTCAATAATAAGCAGGTGAAAGTCTTTCGGCAGCGAAAACACCTTTTCTATCATCGCTGCGATATTTTCCTTTTCGTTGTAGGTTGGAATAATTACAATGCTGTCGCTCAAAAGACTGAACCTTTAAAATAGTTGCCAAAACTAAAACTTTTAGTTCAAAGTTGGTTTTTCGGGTTGCTTTGCAACTATTTTAAAGGGTACAATATTAAACCTGAAATTTTCACTTCAAAACCTGTTTTTCCAGTGCTTTCCAGTCTAAGTCTTCAAAATTTCCTGAACTCATCATCAACAAAACCGAATTATTGTAATCTTGGCTGTACAGGAAATTTAGTAAAGCTTCTTTATCATTAATAATAACAACACGCTCATCATTAAAGGCATTTTTAACTTCAGCAGCATCTATTTGCTCCAGTTTTTTCATAGCTATGGTATGTTCGTTATAAAACACCACAGGTATATCGGCCCTTGCCATACTGCCTTTATATTCTGAAAGAAACTTTTTGTTCAGGCTGCTGAAGGTGTGCAGTTCCATGCAGGCAATTACTTTTCTTTCAGGATACATTTCTTTAACGGCATCTACGGTAGCTTTCAGCTTTGAAGGCGAATGTGCAAAGTCTTTAAAAATTACGGTAGAAATGTTTTCTGCAACTAATTCTAACCTTTTAGCTGCGCCTTTGAAGTTTTTAATACTATTCAGGAAAAAGCTATCGCTAATGCCAATGGCTTTGCAAACCTGCCATGCGGCATTCAGGTTCATCATATTATGTTTGCCAAATACCGAAAGCGGAATTTGCTGTTGCTCATGCAATAAAAAAGTTTGCCCGTTTTCTATTTTGTAAGGCACTGCTTTGTAAGGCACTAATTGTATGTCTTTTCGGGCATTGGCTGCCAGTTTGCATAAGTGCTCGTCTTCTTCGCAATAAATTAAAGTACCGTTTGGCTCTAGGGTGTCAATAAAAATTTCAAATTGCTTCACATAGTTTTCAAAAGTGGGAAATACATTAATATGGTCCCAGGCAATGCCCGTTAATACTGCTACATGTGGTTTGTAAACATGAAATTTAGGAAATGGCTCTAAGGCTGACGATAAATATTCATCGCCTTCAATAACTGCTACTTCCGATTGGTCAGCAAAGCTTACCATTAATTCAAAACCATCTATTTTAGAGCCAACCAGATAATCAAAAGCTTTTTCAGACTGATTGAGCACATGCATAATCATAGAGGTAACAGAAGTTTTTCCGTGACTGCCACCAATAACCACCCGTTTCTTATTTTTTGTTTGCTCATATACATAAGCCGGAAATGAATAAATCTTTAGCCCCAGTTCTTTGGCTTTTAGCAATTCAGGATTATCGCCACGCGCATGCATACCCAATACAATGGCATCTGTATCGGCAGTAATTTTTTCAGGAAACCACCCCATGCTTTCGGGCAATAAACCGGCATTTTTTAAGTTACTATACGCAGGCTCAAATATTTCATCGTCAGAACCTGAAACATTATAGTTGTTTTTACGTAAAGAGAGTGCGAGGTTGTGCATTACTGCGCCACCAATAGCAATAAAATGAACTTTCATGGGGAAGTAGAGGTTTTGAGCTATATTCGCAAAAATTTTTTGAACCATAAAATTCACCGCAATGAATTGGAAAAAACTTGTTAACAGAAAGAATGTTTTTGTAGCCGTAATGGGATTTTTTGTATTGTCAACCCTTACTTCTTGCCACAGAGATGGCTGCCCCGGCATGATTACTAAAGCTCCTGTAGAAAAAGTTGCTGATAAAGGCTGCTAAAATTGTATGAACTGGCGCATTTTAGCATCATCAGACGATTTGCAACGCGCTGTAGCTGAATCTTACAAGCATCCGGTAGCTTTGTTTAAGCACAGCACCCGTTGTTCTATAAGCAGTGCCGCCAAAGATCGCATGGAAAGACACTGGAATTTTTCAGATGCACAACTTCCGGCTTATTATCTCGATTTAATAAAGCATAGAGACGTTTCCAACGAAATTGCTGCTGTAACGGGCATTCAGCACGAGTCGCCACAATTAATAATTTTAAAAGACGGAAAACCGGTTTATAACGCTTCTCACATGGAGGTAAATCCGAAATATATTCCGAATAATATCTTATAGTTTTTTAGCTTCTTATTCTGAAGTTATTTTGCCTTTAATTTTTTCGGCAATGGCAATGGCAATAATCTGGTTGCCTTCGGTATTAATATGGCAATCATCGGTGTACATACCCTTGCATTTATGAAAAGCCGGAATTAAACTATAGCCAAAATCGCTTTGTTTATAGTGGGTTTCCATTTGTCGGTAAATTTTCGATAGTGCTTTGTGTTCGGCAAAATCGGGTTCTGAAAGCGGGTTATAAAACCTCACCGGCTGTAAAAAACTTACATATTCTATTCCTTTTGCTTTGCAAAAATGGCTGCAATCTTGCACCACGTTCCAGTAAGCTTTTGCGTGCTTTTCAGCAACTGCTTCATCAACCGTGTTCCAGTCATATTTTTTCTCTTTCGAGTTTCTGATTAAATAATCTTTTACCCGGTTAATATTATGAAACGGCAACGCAAAACGGCTATACCATTTCTGCTGAAAATTTTTCTGCTTTAAAATTCTGAATTGCTCCCAATGGTGAGGTGGCAAATCATAGCCCGAAGGGTAGAAGCGGTTCAGTTTAAAAGTAAGCATATCGTTATAGCCATCTAAACCAATAATCATGTCGGGCTGATATTGCTGTAATATCATTTGTATTAACAGAAACTGTTGCTGAATACCATAGGCCGAAACTCCGGCATTAATCACTTGTATATTTTTGTGCGGAAATTGTTTCTGCAAATTCTTTTCTAAATAAGCGGCAATAGTTTGTTCGGGTTCTTTGCCACGCGCCACACTGCCACCGGTTAAAATGATGCGGAAAGTATTTTCAGGCTTTTGAATAGAATAGTTGGTTTTAAAACCATGCTCGTTATAATCGCCTTTTTTATTGTCGAATAAAAAGTAGAGGTAAGGAAAGTCTTTTACGTTTTCAGGTTCAATATTTCGGTCTTTATATAAAAAGGCTGCGCCTAAAGCAATTTCGAGCAATATTAGTGTTCCGAAGAAAAGAATAAAGGCAAATAGTATTTTTTTAAATAAGGCTTTCATCAATGGTGGGTTTCAATTCTCTATCATCAATATTTATGTAAATTTGGCATTTATCATTCGAAACTGAAAACAGCTATGAGCGAAATAAGAAACGACTGGACCCTTGAAGAAGTAAAAGAAATATATCACCTGCCTTTATTAGAACTGGCTTACCGTGCCTCGCAATTACACCGAAAGTATATGGGCACAGGTGAAGTACAAGTGTGTACTTTGCTTTCAATTAAAACCGGTGGTTGCCCCGAAGATTGTGCTTATTGCCCACAGGCAGCCCGCTATAATACCGATGTAAAAGCGCAGAAGTTAATGAGTAAAGAAGAAGTGTTAAGTGCAGCACAAAGAGCTAAAGAAGGTGGCAGTACCCGTTTTTGCATGGGTGCTGCGTGGAGAGAGGTGAGAGATAACCGCGATTTCGACCGTGTGCTTGATATGGTGAAAGGTGTGAATGAAGTGGGCTTAGAAGTTTGTTGCACTTTGGGCATGCTTACTGAAGAACAGGCGCAAAAATTGAAAGAGGCAGGCCTTTATGCCTACAATCATAATTTAGATACTTCTGAAGAGCACTATGCCGATATTATTACTACCCGTAAATATGACGACCGCTTAAATACTTTAAGCCATGTGAGAAAAGCAGGCATAAGCCAGTGCAGTGGCGGTATTATTGGCCTGGGCGAAACCGATGACGACCGCATAGAAATGTTACACACCTTGGCCACTTTGCCACAACACCCTGAAAGTGTTCCCGTAAATGCACTGGTTCCGGTAGAAGGCACGCCCTTAGAAAACCAGCCGAGAGTATCGGTTTGGGAAATGATAAGAATGATTGCCACTGCTCGTATTACTATGCCCAAAGCCATGGTGCGCCTTTCGGCAGGTCGCGAACACATGACTTTAGAACAACAGGCTTTATGCTTTATGGCAGGTGCCAACTCTATTTTTAGTGGCGAGAAATTGCTTACCACGCCCAATCCTTCGTTCGATGACGATAAAGCCATGTTTGCCTTGCTGGGTTTAAAACCAAGAGAGGCTTATAAGGAAGAGAAGAAGGCTGCTGCGGTGGAGGCTTAGGGTTGTTTTCTTTTTTTTCTTAGGGAAAACTAAGTTTAATGCCTTGGTTTAATCAGAGATTAAATTACACTAAGACGGAGTCGGGAGACTCCGCTTAAGTAGTACTTTGTATTTTCCCACGTATATCATCGCAAAATTCAATAAAGTTTTTAAACGATTTTATATGGTCTGTTTCTTTTATTCTCTCAATCAGTTTATTTAAATAAACTTCTTCAATAACTCCGTTTGGATTGTTTTTTGAGTAACGAATATTTCTCTCTCTTAAAAACTCAGTGCAATAGTCAGCGTGAAATTGAGAGTGCGTATTAAATCCATTAAATACAGGCATTAACTCTGGGTCATTGTCTTTTACATTATAAAATTTGACATAGTCCCTTAACGTTAAACTTTGAGGGTTTGATTTGTATATTGTCTTGTTACCTAGAAACCACGTTTCAATACATTTATCTTGCGGAATAATTACTAATTCACAGTTTTTAAGTTCTAATTTATTTTCTAAAATAAATTTATTTACCTCGTTAATTCTAAATTCAACAGTTGTTTCATCTACATCTAGGACTAGAATCAAATAGTCAAACTTATTAAGTTCATTTACTTCTTTAATTGAATTACTTAAATGGTTATCCAATAACGCAGGGAATCCATTTCCATTGAACAAGTAGTAATTATTAGAAGTTGCTTCAAAAGCCCATTTTACTCTAGTCAATTCTGGTATTAGGATACTAAGCCACTCCGGATAAACTTTCTTTTCTGTTCTTCTCCCTTCAACTATAAAATATAAATTCATCCTTCTAGTCCTGTTTGATATTGTTCTAGTTGAATAAGCTGCATAAAAGCATCGTGTTTAGATTTGCCAATATTGAATTTTTCTGGTTTATGAGTCTTTACAACCCCTTTTGTCCTTGTAACTAGCTTCCAATTAGTATATTCAACATTGTTGATTATATATGGGTGATGGCTTGTAATGATAAATTGGGTTTTTCTCTTGGATGATAAAATGTCGTTGGTCAATTCATTAATGCAGTTTATGCCCAAGCTATTTTCAAATTCATCTATTAAAAAAACAGAACCTTCACTACATAAGTAAATCTCGCTTATATGAATTAAACTTCTAAACATACCCGATGAAATGTTATGCTGTTTAATCCATTTTTCAATTCCTTTTTCTTTTATTTGAATAAATGGGTATTCTTTGAAAAAGATAGGTAGGTCTTCATCGTCTATATCTAAAGGTTCAACTTTTATATCTTCAACTTGAGGGAAGATGTCAATATATCTTTCTTTAATAGTTTCAAAAACATCAGGAACGTTTTTATAAGCAAGAAAGAGTTTTATTCTTATATCTTCTTTTGCTTCTTGAATTTGTGAAATAGTTTTTACACTTTTTAAAAGCTTTTGAGTATCAGAAAACTTGATGCGATAAGCCTCTCTTGTTGAGTCTGTCTGGTCGCTAAAAATAATTCTTCCAAAGCCTTCAAAAACTGGCTTAATCAATTCTTCTTCTTTCAGTAAATAAATTACACTTTGCTGATTTGGTAGTTTTACTGTTTTATTACCATTAAAAAAAATATCATTATTATTCCTATCAATAATGATATTGCCATTGAGGTATAATTTCTCAAACTGAATTGAAGGTTTGTGTCTTTTAAGATCTTCATCTTCGTCATCTGAAAAATCTATATCACCTTTATTCTCAAATTCTCCTTTCCATTCATATGTATTACCATTCAATGTTTCAAAAGTAATTTCCCAATAAATACCACTAATAGATTTTCCATTTGCAACACTTTTCAAGTTTAGTATTGATTTCAAGATTTGTGTCTTTCCAACGCCCGAAGCACCAACCAAAAGAGTTAGTGTCTCAAATTCTGCTTTTTCCAACTCCCATTTAAGGGCGTTGTCTCTATATGTCAAATTAGCTATTCTCATTTTTTAATCTTGTTTTCGTCAGGCAAAGTTATTATAATTAATATTTTTTAGTCTTGTTTTCTTGTCTTTTAGCATATGGCCAACCTATAGGTACCTCTCACCCCCCCAACCCGCTATTCTGAATTTATAATTCCTAAGCCGTATCGTAGGATTAATAATCCGTTTTAGTCATGCAATTTTTTTCAAAATACTAATGTTTTCGGGCTGTAATCAATGCATAATCACCTGTAATCAATGCATAATCATCTGTAATCAATGCATAATCATCTGTAATCAGTGCAGCTCGGGTTGTAATCAATGCTTTTTCAGCTGTAATCAATGTAATTTGTGCTGTAATCAATGCTTGTTCACCTGTAATCAGTGCAGCTTGGGCTGTAATCAATGCTTTTTTAACTGTAATCAATGTAATTCGAGCTGTAATCAATGCTTTTTGGTCTGTAATCTATGTTGCTCCAGTTGTAATCGATTAAAATTATATTGTAATTCAGGCTTAATAGGTGCAAATGTCTTTTAGCAGGGCAATAATTCCTTCATGCTAAATTTTCAATATAGAAGTGTAAAATTTCATCAATGTTAAATAGTTTGTAATTTAAAATCTATAACAGATAATCAACCACCACTTACAAGTACAAACATCCGCTAAAGTTCAATTTAAAACCTGCTGTTCCGGATGTTCCGCAGGGCATCCCGAACTACAGATAAAAGGAATTTGCAATTCCCTGTTGTTCGGAATTTATAATTCCGAAGCCGTATCGTATGATTTTCAATTTGTTTTAGACATACAATTTTTTCATTTTTTCTTTTCAGCATTATTTACAGTATCATACATAAACTTGTAACTTTACACACATGAGCACAAAAAACACCACTAGTAAAAATTCAGGCGAAAACAATTTAAGTGCAGTTTTCGGAAAGAAAAATTATATAATTATGGCAGCAGGGGTGGCCCTTATGGCTATAGGTTACTTGCTTATGATTGGCGGCAGAGCCGAAAATCCGGCTGTTTTTAATCCTGACGAAATTTACAGCAGCACCAGAATTACCGTTGCCCCCATATTAATTATTTTGGGTATAGCCGTAAATATTTATGCCATTTTAGCCAAAAACAAATAATGCAATACTGGCAGGCTGTTATTATTGCAATAGTTGAAGGGCTTACCGAATTTTTACCCGTTTCTTCTACCGGACACATGATTATTGCCTCATCGTTTATGGGCATTGCCTCCGATGAGTTTGTAAAAATGTTTACCGTTGCCATTCAGTTTGGGGCCATACTCAGCGTAATTGTTTTGTATCGCGAAAAATTTTTTAAGTCTATAGATTTTTATTTAAAACTGTTTGTTGCCTTTTTGCCGGCTGCTGTTTTTGGTTTTTTACTGAACGATTTTATTGATTCGCTGCTCGAAAATGTGTGGGTAGTGGCTACTACCTTGCTGTTAGGCGGAATAGTTTTACTTTTTGTAGATAAATGGTTTAAAACCGACCATGCCGATACCGATATTACTTATAACCAATCTTTAAAAATTGGTTTTTTTCAGGTTATTGCCATGATACCGGGTGTTTCGCGTTCGGCAGCTACCATTACTGGCGGGCTGCAACAAAAACTAAACCGCACACAGGCTGCCGAATTTTCATTCTTTCTGGCAGTGCCTACTATGTTTGCCGCTACGGTTTATAAAATGTATAAGTATCAAAAAAATGCCTCTTTCACTTCCGAAGAAATAAGTTTGCTGGTAGTAGGTAATGTTGTGGCATTTATAGTTGCCATGATTGCCATAAAAGCCTTTATAAGTTTTCTTACCCGCCATGGCTTTAAGGCATTTGGCTATTACCGAATTGCACTGGGCTTAATACTGCTTTTGCTGCTATCGTTTGGGGTCGAGCTGGAAATCATGTAGCCGAAATATTTTTTCTGAAAAGATTTACTTCAGCATAATTGCTTTTTTTATTTACGGTGTAATAAAACAGGCGAAAAGCATGTTGAAACCGAACCCTAAAACTTAAATAAAAAACTAAAAGCTAAGCCTTATCAACTTTGCCATAACTAAAAACAAAAAAGGGTAAATTCGCTTTCCTTCACGTTTCATGATTACCGCAGATACCATACAGAAAATAAAAGAAACCGCTAACATAGATGAAGTAGTGGGCGACTTTGTGGCATTGAAAAAGCGCGGGGCAAGGTTTATTGGTAATTGCCCGTTTCATAACGAAAAAACACCTTCATTTACCGTTACACCGGCATTAAATATTTACAAGTGTTTTGGCTGCGGGGCTGCCGGAGACTCGGTAAAGTTTGTAATGGATCATGAAAAACTTTCTTATCCTGATGCGCTGAAATATTTAGCACAGAAATACAATATTGAAATTGAAGAAACCTATACAGCACCCGAAAACAAAGAAGAAGTAAGTGAGAAAGATGAACTGTATAATGTAAATGCTTTTGCACAAAAGTTTTTCAGCCATTATTTACTCGAAAAAGAAGAAGGCAAAAACATTGGGCTTACCTATTTTAAAGAGCGCGGCTTAACCGAAGACACCATTAAGAAGTTTCAGTTAGGCTTTTCGCCAGAAAGCGAAAGCCAGCTTATCAGCTCGGCTGCTACCAGCAATATTGGTTTTGAAGTATTGAAAAAAGCAGGTTTGGCTGCTGAAAGAAATGGCAGAAAACTAGATTTTTTCAGAGGAAGAGTAATGTTTCCTATTCATAGCATGACCGGGAAAGTGCTGGCCTTTGGCGGAAGAGTATTAAAAAAAGATAGCGGCCCTAAATACATTAACACCCCCGAAACTGCCGTTTACCACAAAAGCCAGATTCTCTACGGAATTTTTCAGGCTAAAACAGCCATTAGAAAAGTTGACGAATGTATTCTTACCGAAGGCTATATGGACGTTATTGCCCTGGCACAGGCAGGCATAGATAATGCGGTAGCATCATCGGGCACTTCGTTAACGACTGAGCAGGTAAAGTTGATTAAGCGGCTTACCCCTAACATTACTATTTTATACGATGGCGACCCTGCCGGAATTAAAGCTGCTTTAAGAGGTATAGATATTATTCTGGAAGAAGACATGAACGTGAAAATTGTGTTGCTTCCTGAACCCGAAGACCCCGATAGTTATATTCGGAAATATGGTGCACAACAGTTTTTAGATTACAAAGCCAGCGAAGCAAAAGACTTTATTTTGTTTAAAGCTGAATTGCTGCTGAAAGATGTTAAAGCCGACCCGGTAAAGAAAACGGAAGTAGTTAAAGATATTGTGCAGTCTATTGCATTAATACCCGATGCCATAAAGCGCAGCATGTATGTTGGCGAGTGCAGTGCCCTGCTGAAAGTAGATGAGCAAATTTTAATCAGCGAAATCAATAAAATAAAGCGCACCAGGCTTGCTAAAGAAACCGATACCCCTAAAGAAGAACTTGCACCTTTAGAAGAAACCTTTTCTGCTCCCGAGCAAGAAGTATTGCCCGACAGAATGGAGTATTTAGAGCGGGGAATTATCTGGTTGCTTTTTGAATATGCTTACGAATCGTTTAACGATGAAGGCAATATTTTAGAGTATGTTTTTGCCTCGCTGGAAGAAGACCATTTTGAATTTTCTAATCCGCTGTATAATAAAGTAATTACCGAATACCGAAAAGCATACGATACACATACGGTTTTAGATAAACAGTATTTTTTTACACATGAAGATGCAGCTATTAGCAAACTTGCTTTTGAGTTGTTAAACACACCTTATGAATTAAGCGAAAACTGGGTAAAAAGACACAATGTAATTTTTGAGAATAAACAAGATGTTTTAAAGAAAAACCTGTTATCTATTATTCTTAAACTGAAAATCGAAATTATTAACCGTAAGCTTTGGAACTTCAATGAAAAATTAAGTGGCGAGCTTCCCGATGATGAATATGAAAAAATCACTACCCTGTATAAAGAATTTCTTATTATCAAAAAAGAAATTGCCGCACAGTTAGGCGCAGTAACTATTTGATTTATCACTTTCTTAAAACAAATTTCAGCCATCTTTGTACTAGTATCGTTATTATATGAAAAAAGCTATTGTTATTGGTGCAGGTATTGGCGGTATTGGTTCGGCAATAAGGTTGGCGGCTAAAGGTTATACAGTAGAGGTATTTGAAGCCAATGCTTATCCGGGCGGTAAACTTTCTGAAATTATGGTAGGCAACTACCGTTTTGATGCAGGGCCTTCTTTATTTACTTTACCCCAATTAGTAGATGAGTTGTTTGAGTTGTGTGGTAAAAAACCTAAAGCGCATTTTGAATATATCAGGCTCGATGAATTTACCCGCTACTTTTATGACGATGGCACACAAATAACTGCCCTTAGCAACCCTAAAGATTTTGCAAAAGAAATAGAAGCAAAAACCGGTGAACCCGCCAGGAATATTGAAAAGTTTCTGGCGAAAAGTAAAGAGCTGTATGAGTTAACCGCTCACATATTTCTTTACTCATCGCTCCACAGCCTGAAAACTTATTTGAACAAAAAAGCCATAGCTACTTTTTTTAAGCTGTATAAAATAGATTCATTGCGTACCATGCATGGTGCTAACGAAAGCTATTTTAAAGATGCACGAATTGTTACTTTGTTCAATCGCTTTGCTACTTACAATGGCTCTAATCCTTTTCAGGCACCTGCAACGCTAAATGTTATTCCACATTTAGAACATAATATTGGGGCATACTTTCCGGTAAAAGGTATGCATTCTATTACCCTTTCGCTTTACGAATTAGCAAAAGAAATGGGCGTGAAGTTTCATTTTAATTCAAAAGTTGAGGCAATAAATACAACAGGAAATAAGCTTAGCGGCATTACTATAAATAACAAAACTGAAACGGCAGACATAGTGGTGTGTAACATGGATATAGTTCATGCTTACAGAAAGTTGTTACCACAATTAAAAGAGCCAAAGAAAATCACCAATCAGTCTAAATCTAGTTCGGCAATAATTTTTTACTGGGGCATTAAAAAAGTTTTTCCTGAATTGCATTTGCACAACATATTTTTCAGCAATAATTACAAAGCTGAATTTGATGCAATATTTAATAAGCAAACCCTGTACGAAGACCCTACGGTATATATAAATATTACTTCAAAGTTGAAAGCTGATGATGCCCCTGAAGGTTGTGAAAACTGGTTTGTGATGATTAATGTGCCACACAACAGCGGGCAAAACTGGCAGCATTATATTCAAGAAGCCCGAAAATATATTCTGAAAAAATTATCGAATCGTTTAGGAGAAAATATTGAAGCATTAATTGAGGCAGAAGCGGTATTAGACCCTACAACGATAGAGTCTAAAACTTCATCGCATTTGGGCGCGTTGTATGGCAGTAATTCCAATAACTGGTATTCGGCATTTTTACGCCATGCTAACTTTAGTTCGGAAGTAAAAGGTTTGTATTTCTGCGGGGGCAGCGTGCATCCGGGCGGGGGCATTCCATTAAGTTTACTTTCAGCAAAAATTGTTGCCGATTTAGTAGAAGAAAAAAACTGAAATGAATTTTACAAGCTTTATACAAAACCTGAAATTTAAAGTTTTCATAATTGCGGTATTACATGTAGTTGGCTTATTAGGGTTTCTGAATATTATTCAGATTGAAAATTTTGAAAAACTTACACCATTTAATTTATTAATTGGGGCAGGAATTATGTTAAGCCATTACAAAGTGCTTAATAAAACCACTGCTTTTTTTCTGTTTGTTATTTTTTGGTGGGGATATTTAGTAGAGTTAATAGGTGTAAAAACAGAAATGATTTTTGGCACTTATAATTATGGCGAGAGTCTTGGTATTAAAGTATTGGATATACCGTTAATGATTGGCATTAACTGGATAATAATGGTGTGTAGCACAGCTGCAATTACAGAAAAACTGCCTTTTAGCAATATTTATTTAAAAGCCTTTTTTGCAGCACTATTAATGGTAATGTTAGATTTTTTGATTGAGCCTTTTGCCATGAAACACAATTTATGGCAATGGGCGAATAACACTATTCCGTTTCAGAATTATATTGGTTGGTTTATTTGCGGGTTTCTGATGCAAGTATTTTTTTTCAGGCTTTCAATACCCAGAAATAATTGGGTAGGGGTGTGGCTATATGTTATTCAGGCTTTGTTTTTTCTTATACTTTATTTTGTTTAAAACAAAAACTTCAGCAATAAACACCTTAGCATTGATTTTTTTTAATTTGATTTTATTTACCGTAAAACCTAAATTGGCTAATATTGAACAAAATAATATTTAGTTTGTATTCTGTTTAACATTACGTAATAATAGCAGTGGGTAAGTATTCCATAAAAGATTTAGAAAGGCTTTCGGGCATCAAGGCTCATACTATACGTATTTGGGAGCAACGCTACAATATTATTGAACCCGACCGAACCGATACAAACATTAGAACGTACAGTGATGATGATTTAAAGAAAGTGCTCAATATTGCGCTGTTGAACAAAAACGGTTATAAAATTTCGCGTATTGCTGAAATGAGCAATGCTGAAATAAGTCGCGAGGTGCTGTCAATTTCTGAAAGTGAAACAGACTTCACCAATCAAATAAATGCACTTACTATTGCTATGGTTGAAATGGATGAAGACCGATTTGAAAAAATTATTTCTAATAATGTTCTTCGAATTGGTTTTGAAAAAACCATGGTGCTCGTGTTATACCCTTTTTTACAACGAGTAGGTACTATGTGGCTTACTGGTGCCATTAATCCGGCACAAGAGCATTTTATAAGCAATCTTATCAGGCAAAAACTTATAGTTGCTATAGATGGTCAAAGTTCTCCTTCTGCAAATGCACCAAAGTTTTTGCTTTTTTGCCCCGAAAGCGAAATGCATGAAATTCCTCTCTTGTTTTCTAATTATTTATTACGATCAAGAAAATTTAAGGTGGTTTATTTAGGTATTAATTTGCCATTCAATAATCTAAAATCAGTTGTAGATATTCATAAGCCCGATTACATATTTACTATTCTAACTACAACACCTGTCGGTATTGATACCCAAGAGTATGTTTTTAAATTGTCTAAAGCATTTCCAAAACAAAAAATACTTATTTCGGGGCAGGAACTGAATAATTATGCTTTGGCGCTTCCTAAAAATGTTAAGCAAATAAATGGTATTGATACTATTATTGAACTAATGGAAGATATATCCCCAAGCAAGATATCTACACAACACGCTACTTCCAGTAATTAATCTGTTTATCAAAAATCTAATTTCTGTTAAACAAAATAATTCCTTGTTATTTGTTCCGGTTTTAGCTTTATTTCTCTTATTTTACTGGCATAATTAAGTTTTATTTAACTCTTATTTGCATTTTCATGACAATATTTTTACATTTTGTTTAACAAATAATTTGAAATGTTAAACAAAAAGTTCTACATTTGAGTAATCAAAAAATATATATCATGACACAATTAGAATTTAATGCCTTAGTAGCAGAGTCAACAAAAACATTGAAGCCCTTTGCAATTAATCTTACACGCGATAACGAAGCCGCAGAAGATTTGCTTCAGGAGACAGTTTACCGTGCATTAGTTAACCATGATAAATATGCAGATGGTACCAATCTGAAAGCATGGTTGTTTACCATAATGAAAAACATATTCATTAACAATTATCGCAGAATGGTAAAGCGCAATACCATAATTGATACTACTGACAATATGTATTATATCAATAGTACTGCAAGTGTTACAAAAAATCAAGCTGTAAATGATTTTGTAATGGAAGATTTACAAAAAGCAGTAAACAGTTTGTCTGACGAATATCGTGTTCCATTTGTAATGCATTATGAAGGATTTAAGTATCATGAAATAGCTGACCACTTAAAGTTGCCATTAGGAACAGTAAAAAGCAGAATATTTTTTGCTCGTAAAGAGTTGAAATTGTTTTTAAAGAAAATGCAGTTTACCAGTCAAGACGATCATATTACCGACCTGCCTGAGTAATACATATATTTGTGTTATGAAAATATTATAGCCTGTGTTTAAACAAAACACAGGCTTTTCTGTTTTTTGATGAAACTTTGTTTAACAAGTGAAGAAAAAGGTTATAGTTATTGGTTCAGGTTTTGCGGGTTTGTCTGCCGCAGCTTCTTTAGCCCAAAAGGGTTATGATGTAACTGTGTTAGAAAAGAATGAATCTCCTGGGGGCAGGGCTTCTCAATATGCACAAGATGGTTTTGTTTTCGATATGGGTCCAAGCTGGTATTGGATGCCCGATGTTTTTGAAAAATACTTCAACAAATTCGGAAAGAAAGTTTCAGATTATTACAATTTGCAGTTGCTTGACCCTGGTTACAGAATTTTTTGGGGGAAGAATGACTACACCGATATACCTGCAGATTTTGAAAAGCTAAAACAACTTTTTGAAAGTTGGGAAAAAGGCAGTGCCAAGAATTTAGAAAAATTTATGGATGAAGCTGCATATAAATATGAAGTAGGTATTAATGAATTGGTGTACAAGCCTAGCCGTTCTGTATTTGAATTTGCCGATTTCAGATTGTTGACGGGTTTAGTAAAAATGCAATTGTTTACTTCTATTCGTAAACATGTTCATTCACTATTCAAGAACGATAAGATTCAGAAAATTTTAGAATTTCCGGTTTACTTTTTAGGTGCCTTGCCCGAAAATACGCCTGCATTATATAGTTTAATGAATTATGCCGATTTGAAATTGAAAACTTGGTATCCGCAAGGTGGTATGCACGAAATTGTGAAGGCAATGGTAAATGTTGCTGAAGCGCAAGGTGTTAAATTTTTTTACAATGAGAATGTTCAGCAAATTATTATTAATAATAAAAAAGCGAAGCAAGTTGTAACTAACAATGCTACTTACGAGGCTGATATAGTGGTGGCTGGTGCTGACTATCATCATATAGAGCAACAGGTTTTAGAAAAACCTTTCAGACAATATGATGAACAATATTGGGATAAGCGGGTAATGGCTCCATCTTCATTAATTTTTTATTTAGGCGTAAATAAAAAGTTGAAGAATTTATTGCACCACAATTTATTTTTTGATGAATCTTTCGAGTTGTTTGCTAAAGAAATTTATGTTGAACCGCAATGGCCAACCAAGCCACTATTTTATGTTTGTGTTTCTTCCAAAACCGACCTATCTGCTGCACCGGAGGGAATGGAAAATGTATTCATTTTAATACCAACAGCACC
Source organism: uncultured Chitinophagaceae bacterium (assembly GCA_964543705.1). Lineage (GTDB taxonomy): Bacteria > Bacteroidota > Bacteroidia > Chitinophagales > CAIOSU01 > CAYSGX01. The sequence continues at coordinate 151,008 of CAZIZP010000001.1, read as the reverse complement.
CGGCTTAAAAGATGAAGAAAGTCTAAGAGAAAAATATTATGATTTAATTATTAAACGATTGGAAGAAATAACAGGCGAAAGCATTAAAGATCACGTGATACACAAAAGAAGTTTTGCACATAAAGATTTTCAAAGCAGATACAACGCATTTAAAGGCAATGCTTATGGTTTAGCTAATACCTTGTTACAAACAGCTATCTTTAAGCCTTCTTTGAAAAATCCTAAAGTAGATAATTTATATTTCACAGGTCAGCTTACTGTTCCGGGGCCAGGTGTGCCGCCATCAATTATTTCAGGACAGGTAGTTTCAGAAGAAATATTTAAAGAAATTAAACCTTAAACAATATTAAAAAATCGCTGTTTTACCATCAGATTTTATGCCATGATAAACTTATTTCACGATACTTCTTTTGGTTGTAGCAAGTTAATAACCAAAGCTTATAGCACTTCTTTTTCTTTGGGTATTAAAACCTTAGATAAAAAAATGCACAATCCTATTTATGCCATATATGGTTATGTGCGTTATGCCGATGAAATTGTAGACACTTTTCACGATTTTGATAAAAAGAAATTACTGGCTGAGTACAAGCAAGATACTTACAAGGCTATTTATGAAAGCATAAGTTTAAACCCTGTTTTACATGCTTTCCAAAAAACGGTAAATGAATATAAAATTGATTACAAATTGATTGATGCTTTTTTAATGAGCATGGAAATGGATTTGGAAGAAAAGTCTTATGATGATGATTTGTATGATGAATACATTTATGGTTCGGCCGAAGTAGTAGGTTTAATGTGCTTAAAAGTTTTTTGTGAAGGAGATGAAACTCTTTATGAAAAATTAAAATCACCTGCTCGCTCATTAGGTGCCGCTTTTCAAAAGGTAAATTTTCTACGCGACATGAAAAGCGATTATTACGAAAGAGGCAGAGTATATTTTCCGGGTATTAAGTTTACTACTTTCGACAATAATGTAAAGAAACTAATTGAAGATAATATTCAGCAAGATTTTAACGATGCTTTGGTGGGTATTTTGCAATTGCCGAAATCATCTAGAAAAGGCGTTTATTTAGCATATAAATATTACATGGCTTTGTTCGCAAAAATTAAAAAAGCCAATGCTGAAATTGTGCAACAAGAGCGCATAAGAGTTTCGGATACGAGAAAAATGGGCATTTTGTTGAATACCTATTTACAAAGCAGTTTGAATTTGCTCTAAATTCAAATTTCAAAATAAACGAATGCCGGTATATCTATATTTAATGCTGTTCACGCTTTCGTTCCCCCTTATTTTATCGTTCGATAAAAATGTGCAGTTTGTTAAAAAATGGAAGTACTTTTTTCCAGCTGTTGTACTACCCATTATAGTTTTTTTAGTGTGGGATTATCTGTTTACACTTTGGGGTGTTTGGGGTTTTAATGCTGAATATTTATTGGGTTATTACTTTTTTAATTTACCAGTAGAGGAAATTTCTTTTTTTATAGTTGTTCCATTTGCCTGCATATTTATTTACGAGTGTTTGAATTATTATATAAAGAAAGATTATTTACAGCCTTATTCAAAGGCAATAACTTTGGGGCTGTTAGTATTAATGCTTACTGTAGGTTTATTCAACTTAAATAAATTATACACTTCAGTAAATTTTCTTTCTGCTACATTGTTTTTAAGCTTTGTTTATTTTATTCTGAAGCCAAAATATTTAGGCAGGTTTTACTTTGCTTATTTGGTTGTTTTAATTCCTTTTGCTTTGGTGAATGGCATTTTAACATATTTGCCGGTGGTGTGGTATAACGATGCAGAAAATTTAGGCATTCGTTTGGTTAGTATTCCGGTGGAAGATTTGGTATATAATTTTTCTAAGTTACTTTCTTATACTGTTATGTATGAATGGCTGAAACAAAGAAGCACCAGTTAATCTTCGATTTGTTTTAAAAAGTTTTTACCTCCCAATTTGTTCATCATATCCATACACCACGCTTTTCTACCTGAAATATATGGCCCGGGGTTGGTGGCACTGTATTTTCTTGGATTTGGTAAAATTACTGCAATGGCTGCGGCTTCATTTTTAGTCAATTTTTTTGCAGATTTATTAAAGTATTTCTGTGCAGCAGCTTCAGCACCAAAAACCATATCGCCCATTTCAGCAATATTCATATATACTTCAATAATTCTTTTCTTAGGCCAAAATATCTCAATTAATAAAGTAAAATAAGCCTCCAATCCTTTTCTTATAAAACTTCTGCCTTGCCATAAAAAAACATTTTTTGCTACCTGTTGCGAAATAGTACTGGCACCTTTAATACGCTTTCTTTTACCTTGTTTAACTTTTTCGTTATGTTTTATTGCTTTTTCAATAGCCCTAAAATCAAAACCTATATGTTTCGGAAACGCCTGGTCTTCAGCAGTAATGATTGCAAGTGGTAAGTAGTAGGCTATTTCCTCATAGCTCCTCCATTCTTGCTGTATTTTTTTATTTTTCTTTTCACTGAAAATAGCTTCTGCTTTTCTGCTTGACATAGTTAATGTGTAAGGTGGATTTACAAACCTGTATAATATGGTTATACCTATTGTAAACAAGAAGAAAAATAGAAGGACCTTTTTTGTAAAAGACCAAGTTTTTTGCAAAAACTTTTTCATGCAGATTTGATTATGTTTACTTTATGAAACTTTAATCATGCAGCAAAGTAAACATATTGAAATCATAAAGACAGCACGTTATTATACACTTGGAAATGTGAATAGCAATACGAGAAATATTTGGCTAGTGTTGCATGGTTATGCGCAGAATGCTTCAGACTTTTTACAACAATTTAAACCTCTTGCTGACAATGATGATTTTGTTATTGCCGTTGAAGGGCTGTCAAGATTTTATACAAAAGGTTTCTTTGGAAATGTAGGTGCCAGCTGGATGACAAAAGAAGACAGAGAAGCAGAAATAAAAGACAATAACGAGTATTTATGGCGAGTGTATGAAAAAGAACTATTGCCCTACGCTGAAACAAAACAAATTAATTTGTTAGGGTTTTCTCAGGGTGCTACCACGCTTTCGAGATTTGTATCTTTTAAGCAGCCTGTACTTCATCAATTATTTATCTGTGCAGGTGATATTCCCGATGATATGAATTGGGAAAATTTTAAAGTTATAACCGATAAAGCAACGCTACATATTGTGTTGGGCAAACAAGACCCGTTGATAGCTGCTGATAGGGTGGTGGCTTTGCTACAAAAACTACACGATAAAAATATTCAGTTTCAACTACACGAATTTGAAGGCATGCATGAAGTGAATATAGAGTTATTGCAACAAATATTATTTTTACAATAGCCTTGATACTATATCAGGGCTTTTTTGTTTTCCTAAAATATAGGCTTAAATAAGGCATAAGATTATGAATCATTAAGAAAAGAAAATAGAATGTAATTTTCCTTGATGATAGCTATCCGCTTAAACAAAAAAAGTTCTGCCTAAACAAAGACAGAACTTTTTTAAACCCTAATGGCAAAAAATTACCCGGTAATCTTATTGAAAAATCCGGCAAACTTCATCATTTCGCCAATATTGCTGATTTTAATCTTACCCATCATAACAGCCATTTGTGGGTTAGTGCGACCTAACTCTACATCTTCATAAACTGAATCTTGAGTATTTACCACGCATTTTGCTTCGCCTTGTAAGCCTTCAGCTACAGTGCAAGAGTTATCTTTAATAGCAACGGTAAATTCGCCACCGTTAGGGCCGGCAACGTTGAAATGAAATACAGTGTCAACACCTGCTACTTTGTCGGTTTTCAAACGATTAGGCAATGACATTAAAATTTCTTTTGCTGTTGTTGGAGTGCTCATTGTTGTACTTTTTGTTTTTAATGAATTAATTTTTTGATTTTCTGACGATTGCAAAGATATATTTTCTTGTTGTTTCATGGCATTATAAGCCGATTCATAATTTACTTTATCCACAACAATCTTCGCGAGTATCTCTTTCATAATTTCGGTAGTACCGCCCACAATAGTGCCTACACGGGCATCGCGATACATGCGGGCAATGGGGTATTCTTCCATGTAGCCATAACCACCAAAGCATTGCACACACACATCTACAATTTTTTTTCCCAATTCGGTAGAAAGCATTTTTACCATGCTACATTCTTTCACGGCAAAAATATTATTGTCATACAACCATGCTGTGTGATACACTAATTGTTTCACTGCTTCAAGTTCTGAAGCTATTTCAACCATTTGGTGTCTTAAAGTTTGAAATTTGGCTATGGGTTTGCCAAAAGCCTGTCTTTCGTGTAAGTATTTTAAAGTGGTTTCTATAGCTGCTTCTGCACCTGCAACCGCTGATATTCCGGCTACTAAACGTTCCAATTGAAAGCTGTCCATAATATAGTAGAAGCCTTTACCTTCTTCGCCTACCAAATTGCTAACGGGCACTTTCACATTATCGAAAAATAATTCTCCGGTATCGCTGCTGTGCCAACCCATTTTTTTTAATTTTTTTGTAGTGAAGCCGGGCATCCCTTGGTCAACCATTATTAAAGAAATACCTGCAACACCAGCATCGGGGTCGGTTTTACAGGCAACGGTTGCATATTTACCATAAACGCCATTGGTAATAAAAGTTTTTGAACCATTAATAATATAATAGTCTCCTTCACGTTTGGCAGTGGTTCTTATATTAGCAACATCGCTACCTGCTCCGGGTTCGGAAATAGCTAAAGAGCCCACCCATTCGCCACTAATGGCCTTCGGAAGATATTTTTGTTTTAAGTTTTCGTTACCCACTTTCAGCAAGTGTGCAGTACTCATATACTGGTGAACACCATGTGCTGCGGCTAAACCAGCTGAAGTGCTGCGGGCAATTTCTTCCAGTAACACTACACTGTAAAAGAAATCGTTATCGCTGCCGCCATAAGCTTCAGGAAAATTAACGCCTAAAAAACCCAGATCGCCCATTTTGGTAAATACTTCGCGCGGAATTTCCTGTGCATCTTCCCATTGCTGCATGTGGGGCAATACTTCTTTTTCTACAAACTGTTTTACGCTTTGGCGAAACAACTCATGTTCTTCTTTAAAATAAGGCGATTTCATAGGCATTATTTATTTTTTCTGCAATTTAAAACTATCAATCTGTATTTTTGTGACAATCTTAAAACAACTTAAACTGAAATTAGTTAATAGCAACAAACAAATATACACATGTCAAGATTTCATGAAATTAAAGTAGCCCATGTAGAAACTTTAACCAACGATGCCAAGGCTATTTATTTCGATATTCCCGATTCGCTGAAAGAAAACTACAAATACACACCCGGACAATACTTAACTTTTGATGTATTAATTAATGGCACAAAGCAACGCAGGGCTTATTCAATATGTACCAGTCCTATAACTGATATCAAACCTGCCATTGGGGTAAAAAAAGTGCAAGGTGGCTTGGTTTCAAACTATATGAACGACCAGGTGAAAGCTGGAGATGTGTTGCAAGTAATGGAACCCATGGGCAATTTTACTCACTCTCCAAATGCTTTCAATAAACATCATTATGTTTTGTTGGGTGGTGGTAGTGGTATAACTCCTTTAATGTCAATTCTGAAAAGTGTATTACATGTAGAAAAAGAAAGTAAAATCACTTTGTTTTATGCCAACAGAAATGAGCAGTCTATTATGTTTAAAACTGGTTTAGAAAGTTTGCAACAACAATATGGTTCAAGGCTGAATATTATTCATAATCTTGACGAAGGCAGTTATGCTCATGCCTCTACCGGCAAATTAGATGCTGAAAAAATAGCTTTTATTCTGAAAAACAATTTGTCTGCTGAAATAAATTCAGCAGATTATTTCATTTGCGGCCCATCGGGTTTAATGTTATTGATAGATGAAGCGTTGGTTTCTTTAAACGTTGAAAAAAATAAAATTCATAAAGAATACTTCACAGCTCCAGTAGTTACTGAAGAGCACAAAGCCGAGCAAGCAGCCGCTGGCGAACCACTACAAGAAGCTGATTTATTTTTACTTCTTGATGGTGAACATTTAGAAGTAAAATATACAGGGCAAAATTCAATTCTTGAAGCAGTATTAGATGCCGGCTACGACCCACCTTTTGCTTGCCAAATTGGAGCTTGTTGTACTTGTCGTGCAAAATTAAGCGAGGGAAAAGTTGTAATGGCAGATAGAGAATCCCTTTCTGATGCAGAAATAAAAGAAGGGTATATTTTAACCTGCCAGTCGAAGCCTTTAACCAATAGGTTAGTTTATACATACGATGAGTAAATCCATTTAATCTGTTAAATTGAAAGCAGATAAAATATTATTACCAACAAGCCACTGTAAAAAATATATTGCGATACCACGATGTATTTTTCAGGAGCTATTTTCAGTTTATATTTCAGGTAGAAAATTAGTAATAGTTTGTCAAAAAGATGAGCAATTACGGTAGCAAATGCAATACCCAACATGCCATAATACTGCATTAAAATAAGGCTTAGCGTAACGTTTAAAATGGTTTCAAATAGTGCAGATACTACTAGAAATTTATTTTTACCTAAACCATTTAAAATAGTTTGCGGAAAAAGTAAACGGCTTATAATAAGCAATAGGTAAATATTAAAAATGGCTGCGCTTTGTGTAAACTGAATATTAAACACATACTGAAACAAATATTTGCTCGAGAATAGAAGCAACACTGTTAATGGAAAAAATGAGTTGAGCAATCGTAAAGAATTGTCTTTTATAAGTTGCAAACCTTCTTCTAAATTAGCCGCTACTTTTGGTATAGCGGCACTACTAAATGCATTAGCCATAAGCAATATAATAGGAAATTCTCTTGCCCCATATCGATATATTGCAAACTGACTTTCAGAATAAAAATGTTTCACCAAAAAACTATCTATTACCTCAGCAGAGCCACTTAGTAAATAGCTGAAAGCCAAAGGTGCACTGCTATTGGCTAATTGTTGTTGTTGCGAAAAATTAAACTGAATGGTTGCGTTTCTAAATAATAAAAAAATAAGGTAGCCAAATTTTATGGCAGCAATTGCTATTAAAGCATACAGTACCATTTCGATATTAGTGCTGCTAAAAACAGCCAGCAACACAATGCCAATATGCAGTAAAAAAGAAATCACTCCATACGTAGAAAGTATTTTGTTTTCTTCTTTTACCAATAAAATGTATTCGTTTAAATATGCAGGAATATTCAGCAATAAATACAATGCAATTAACCATAGCCATTCAACCTGAATAATAGCAGTAAGCGATAAAGCTGAAATAAATACAATAGAAACTATAGTGAAAAAAATAAGTTGCAAGGCTGTGTTAAATAACAACTGTTTTTGTTCGCCAACTGATTTTTTTGGAAACAGCGATAAGAATGAATTAGTGATGCCCGACAGCCAGAAAAATGTTGCGGCATAGCTTATAAATAAAAACGTTTCGTAGTTGCCAATAGCTTCAGTAGTAAAGCCTTTTTTTGCTAAGATTACTCCGGTTATAAGTACCGAAGCAAATCTGAAAACCTGAAAAAGCTGAATGGCTTTAATGCTGTTAAGCTTATTGAATATTTCCAACTACTTAAGTTTTTTCCATTTTAACAATAATGAATTTCCAATTACCACTACATCGGAAAATGCCATAGACAATGCCGCAACCATTGGGTTTAAAAAACCTGCTGCTGCAATAGGTATTGCCACAAGGTTATACGAAAGCGCCCAATATAAATTTTGTTTTATAGTGCTGAAAGTATAACGGCTTATTAAAAAAGCCTCTTTCAATACCGTTAAATTTCCTTTAAGTAGAATAACCTGTGCGCTGTTCATAGCGGCTTCGGAAGCATTGCTTAATGAAATACCCACAGTTGCTTTTGCCAGTGCGGGGGCATCGTTAATGCCATCGCCTACCATAGCAATGGGGTTGTTTGCAGCAAGTGTTTCAATAATATTTAATTTGCCTTCAGGTGCAATAGAAGCATGAATGTTTTCTATGCCTAATTGTTGTGCCACTTGTTTACATTTCTTTTCGCTATCACCACTTAACATCACCACGTCCATGCCCTGATTTTTTAAATAGCTTACTACTTCTTTCGCTTCAGGTTTTATTTCATCTTCAATATTTAGTGCGGCAATTAATTGGTTGTTTTTCAGCAAATACAAATCGAAACGTGTATCGGATGTGGTTAAAATTTTTTGCGAGCCCAACAAATAAGTATTGCCTGCTGCATCTTTACCTTTTACGCCTAAGCCTTTTATCTCTTCTACTTCAGCTAAAGAAAAAGTATTATCATTTTTAAACTGCTCAATTATAGATTGTGCAATAGGATGTGAAGAAAATTGCTCTAAACCTTTAATTACAGATTTTACCAGAGCTGTATCGCTACCATCAAAAACTTCAATAGTATTTATATTGAAGTTTCCGGTGGTTAACGTACCTGTTTTGTCAAACACTACAGTTTTAATAGTTGAAAGCTGCTCAACAGTTTTCGCACCTTTAATTACAATGCCTTTTCCTGCAACTCTGCCCAAACCAACCATAATTGCTGTTGGTGTAGCCAAACCCATAGCACAAGGGCAGGCAATGGCTAAAACAGCCACGCTATTCAGCAACGATTTTGTGGTACTGATATCAAATACAAAATGGCAAACTAAAAATGTAAGTACACTAATACCCACTACCACTGGCACAAATACACCGCTTACTTTATCGGCAAACCTTTGAATATCGGGTTTTTGAGCATGTGCTTTTTTTACCAGTTCAATTAAGTAAGATAAATAAGAGTTATCGGCAGTAGCAGTTACCTGAACTTTTATGGCACCCTGCACTACCAATGTGCCTGATGTTACAGTATCATTTTTTTGTTTTTCTACCGGAACACTTTCGCCTGTAATCATAGATTCGTCTATAAAAGCATTACCCGAAACTACTATGCCGTCTAATGCCACACGGTCGCCATTGTTAATGCGTATGCTATCGCCCACTTTTACTTTTTCAGCATCAACTTTATCTGTCATTTCAAAGCCATTTACATCAATAATTAAATTGGCTTTTTCAGTTTTCAGCTTTGCTAAATTATCTATTGATGTAGTGGTTTCTTTAATAGTTCTTTTTTCAATTAAGTTGCCCAACATTACCAGCGTAATTATAGTAGCAGATGTTTCGTAAAAAAGAAAATTACTGCCCAAGTTCATGGCTGTACCGTAAAGGCTATAACCAAAAGCGGCAGATGCGCCAATTAATATTAAAACGTCCATATTCGGCATACCCACTCTTAACGAGCCAATTGCGCCTTTTCCGAAGTAAAACCAACCAATAATAAAAACGGGAGTTGAAAGCAATAATTGAAACCATTGATTATGCAAGAAATGAAAAGGCAAAAACATGTGTAATAATAATGGCGTAGTAAGTACGGCACATAGCGCAAATATTTTTTCAAGCGTGAAATATTTATTGGCTTTAGCATCTTTATCAACCACTTCATAGCCCAATTTTCTTATGCCTGTTTTTATCTGCTGAATTTTTTCAGGCTCAATAGTTTCAAAAACCACTTCACTGGTAGCAAAGCTTACATTAATATGCTGAAGACCTTCTTTTTCTAAATAGGTATAAACCGTTTTTTCACAACCTGAACAGGTCATGCCTTCAACTTGTAACTTGGTAAAAGAAGCATTAGCATTCATACTGTAAATTTATGGTGTATTTTAGCACTAAGTTGTTTTGAGGAAACTATTTTGTTTATTAAACTATTATTACATCAATTAAATGATAATCATGAAAAATAATTCAAGAAGAGATTTTATTAAGAAAGGTACTGTGCTAACAGTTGGCGCAACATTGTTAGGTGCATCCTCTTTTAATGCGGTTGCTCAAGATAAAGCCGGAGCATTTTCATTGCCACCATTGCCTTACGATTATAATGCATTAGAGCCTTATATTGATGAAGCTACTATGCGTATTCACCACACCAAGCATCATCAGGCTTATGTAAATAATTTGAATGCGGCTGTTGCCAAGCACGAAGGCTTAGAGAAACGAACTTTAGAAGATTTACTTCGGAATTTAGTGTCGCTTCCCGATGATGTGAAAATGGCTATAAGAAACAACGGTGGTGGTCATTGGAATCATACAGCATTCTGGAATATGCTTACAACTGAAAAAAATACCAAGCCAAGTGAGGCATTAATGAAAGCCATTCAAAAAGATTTTCCTTCGTTCGATATTATGAAAGAAGAATTTTCAAAAGCAGCCTTGAAAGTTTTTGGTTCGGGTTGGGTATGGCTTATTGTTACCAAAGAGAAAAGTTTGAAAATGGTGGCAACACCTAATCAGGATAATCCATTAATGCCTTATAGTGCTGAAGCAGGAATACCTATATTAGGTATTGATGTTTGGGAACATGCCTACTATTTAAAGCATCAAAATAAAAGAGCAGAATACATAAAAGACTTTTGGCAGGTAGTAAACTGGAAGTATGTAAATGAAGCGTACGCGAAGGCACTAAAATAAATTTTTCTGAAGTTTTTTTATAAGAAGCAAATCGTTGTATCTTTGCTGAGCAAATGGTGGTTTTAGCTCAGTTGGTTAGAGCGCCTGATTGTGGTTCAGGAGGTCGTGGGTTCGAGCCCCATATTCCACCCTTTAATCAAAAAAGCCTCTCAGTTTTTGAGAGGCTTTTTTGATTTAAAAAACTAATTCTTTATACACCTGCACGAGTGCCCATATAGTTTTACTTCATCGTAAACATTAATTTCTGCAACGCCTTTATCTATGTTATAAACCCATGCATTATTGGCATCTAGTTCAGTAGAGGTCCAAAAATAAGCATACCTGCCTTTGTAATTAAACCCACCATTTTGATTTCTGAACCCTGCAGGATAAGCTGTAAACCCACCAATATTTGCCCCAACTCCTGTTTCGCCTTCCCAACCTGTTGTGGCTTTTAACTTTTGTCCTGCAACTGAGCTTCCACCTAAGTAATCAATTAAGGTTATCCAGTCATCAGTGGTCGGTACTCTCCACCCACTAGGACACGCGTTTCTTGAATCTTTCAAAGCATGATAATTATAAAGCATTCCGAACGTGTCTTTGTTTGCAGGGTTATTATCATAATAGCAGCTTACTCCGCTTATACCTTGCTTCCACAGTAAGTTATCTTCTGTAACGGGAATTGAATCACCATTGCTGTATCTTGTTGTTTTAAGGTTTTCAGCCATCCATGTTTGGTTTCCAATTTTTACTATTTTGTAACTATTACCATCAATATCGGTAATTGGGTCTAATGTTACATCAGTATTATTATCATCATTATTATTATCTTCTTTGTCTTTTTTGCATCCTGAAATAGAGATAATAACTAGTAAGGAAAATAAAAGAATTAATGATTTTTTCATGTTGGTTGTTTTTAGTTCATATCGAATTTAAAAACATTTTTGATATTGTTTTTTATTTGGAAAAATATTGCGTTTACAGAAACAACTCATTTGTAATTATCTCGGATGCACTTAGTTTACTGTTGAATATATGTTTTCAGTATTAATATGAAAAAGACTTTTATACTTAATTATTAGAAGTTTAAAACTGAATAATTATTTGAACTATTGCTATTTGTATAATTAAATTATTGTGGCTAATATTAACCCAAGTTTCAAATTAACCAACACTTAACATTTATGAAACAACTTAGACTATTACTAGCCTCTGCGCTTTTTTTAGCACTATTTTCATTTACTGCAAATGCACAAAATCAGCCTAACAACAATGGTCAGTTAGATATGATTGAAGAGTTTTCAACCATTATTACCGACTCAGTTGTAATGCCCGATGGAATTAAGTTAATGACTGACATTTTTGTGCCTGTTTTGCAAGATTGTTTGTTAGTAACACTTTCACAACAAGATATTGATGCTTTCTTACCTGGCGCAGGTAACATTATTGGCCCTCAAGGTGCAACCATTGAGTTTCTTCCTAAAGGTCTGCAATTATTTGTTTACGATTCAGTAAATGGGCAACCAAACCCTAATCCTTATCAACTTCCTTTCGTGTTTACACGTACGCCTTATAACAAAGAAGGTGATTTTGTAGGCAGAGTTGTTTCAATTATGGGGTATGCACATGCTTTTCAGGATATGAGAGGACGCTATTCTTCCGAAGGCGTTTACATGCCAATGTTTAGCGATAGCTGGAATAAAAATGGTGACCATAATGATTACAGCCATATTTTAGACATTTTACCCCCCGAAGACCCAAGACATGGTAACAAGCATGAAGACGGTTATCATAGTGTTGACTATATTGCCAATACCTTGAAGAGATATTATGATTATAATAATGATGGAGTTATTGATACTTTCTTATTTTGTAATGGAAGTATAGGTATGTTTGGTGCATCTGCGTTAGGAAATACTCAATATCAAGCAGCAGGTGCACACAGAATCAATCCTTCAGGAAGAGGTTTAAAGTCTTTATTGCCTATAGTTGCTACTCTTGAACATTATAACTATACTGGTTATCAAAATGGTGTTTTCCGTGAAAGAATTGTTACAGGTTGGTTAAGAGGACAAATATTTACAGGTACTGATGATGAGTTGAATGATATTGACAATAGTCTTGATAACAATATTCATACTTCTACCGATTATGGATTGACTAGTAAGTTTGATGCCGCTAATAAGGCAATTGACCATTTTGTTGAAATTGCTTATCCAATACCAGGTGGTGGAGATGGTGTAGCCGGTTATTATCCTAACTCAAGAGGTAGAGCAGATATGGATGCAAGTCGTTCTCCTGTTGATAAAGATGGTGAAGCAACAACAAATGCTTTTGACTTTTCATGGGGAGCAGTTCAAGAATCAACTCAAGACAGGATTTATAGCAGATACACAAATATGCAAGTTCCTGCTTATCATTTAACCGGTTGGTGGGACATTTTTACTGACGGTCAGATACAAACTTGGGCACTTATGAAGAAGTATAATAGATATACTTCCGATATAAATAATCTTCAAGCAAATCCTTTTGCAGAGCCTAATACAAAAATTCATAAGTTACAAAAGTTGGTCATTGGTCCATGGGCACACCAAACTATTGGGTCAAGAACTTCAGGTGATATGAGGCCTGCTCTTCCAGGTGAGAAAGCTCCTAATGGTGAACCACTTCCTGATAGAAGATACCCTGAAAATGTTGCTGACATATTAGGTTTCGATTTAGGTAATATTGACCAAAATAACCTAAATGTAACTGATGTATTAAAATCTGAAGTAATAAGCTGGTTTAGATATAACCTGAATTATAATAATTATGCTAATGTAGGTATGCCTAAAGTTTTAATACCTATGAGTAACAAAAAACAAAAATTAGCTGATTTGTCTAATGGAGATTCTATAACTATTCAGGTGCCTTCAGAAGATTATTACATGAAATTTGAAGATTTGATTAATCTTTTATTGGGTACTTCAGGAGTAAATGGGATTAAATTAAAAATTAATTGGCCTCCATTATTCAATAATCAAGAAGTAACCGTTGATTTACCGCCATTTGGAGATCCATTATTACCTGAATTTAATGGCTCACAATTAACAACAGCAATTGATTCTATAGATTATGAGAGTATTCCTGATGTTAGATTTTATGTTGTAGGGCCTATTAATGATGGCGTGGCGGAAAATACAGGAGTTGGTAATTATTGGTTTTCTGCTGATACTTTTCCAATAAACCATATGGTTGATTTTAAAGATTTCTATTTACATCAAAATGGTACAATTGATTATAATGCTCCAATAACAGACGAAGGTTATAAAGTATATGTTCATGATCCTAATGATCCTGTTGCAGCAATTGGTGGTGCTAACATGATTGTTAGAACTCCTCAAGGTGACAGAGATAGTCAAGGTCAATTCAATTTAGCTGACCCTAGATATGCACCTTACGGTTACGACAGAGCAGGAATAGTTCATTATGCTACCGAAGTGTTAGAAGATACTCTATGTATGATTGGGTTTCCGAAAGTTACTCTTTATGCAAAAACTAATCCCGATGGTTTAGTTGATGTACCTACCAATACTGATTTTATTGTAAGAATTTTAGATGAGTATCCTGATGGTTCAGTTTATTTTGTTACTGAAGCGGTTATTAATACAGCTGCTATTGACTACGCTCGTGCTCTGGTAGATCACGATATTAATGATCATACCAAAAATGATGAGATTGATAATATTCCTTACAGAAATATTAATGCAGGTGAATTATATGAGTTTTATTTTGCGGGTATGCCAATAGCATATACATGGGGTAAGGGACATAAAATGAGAGTGATGATTTGTAGCAGCAACCACACACGCTATCAGGTTAACCCTAACTTACCTTCAGAAGAAGGTGAGTTTTTCAGAAGACAGCCTTCTGATGGTAAAACATATGTTTTCAATGGTGTTGAAATGGAGCCACGTATAGCAGTACAAAGAATTGCACATTCTCCTGAACATCCCACCAAGCTTACATTGCCAATTTACCAGAAAAATGTTACAAATGTTGAGGATTTAGTTACTGGTAAAGAACCTTTAGAAATTACTGTTTATCCAAACCCGACTGATAATTTTGTTACTGTTTTTGCCAATAAAACAAATGAATTATCAGTAAATATTTATAATCTTATGGGTCAGTTAGTTTACGAAAGTAAATTTAATGACATGACAAAAATTGATGTAAATAATTTTGATAAGGGTATGTATTTAGTTGAGGTTGTAAATGCTGATGCTAAAGAAAAAGTTGTAAAGAAACTGTCAGTTTTTTAATTTTAAATTTAATTTTTTTGAAGGGCACACTAAGTGCCCTTTTTTGTTTAATCTATGTTGCTTTATGTATGTAAGATTTATTTTTTTATTAGGTAGTCTAATAACCACTTTTGCTTCAAAAGCACAATTTTTAGAATGGGCCAAATCAGCCGGAGAGTTATCTCGTGATGCAGGCAGAGGAGTATGCGTAGATAATGATGGTAATGTTATGGTTGCAGGATATTTCTCAGGAAAAATTAATTTTAACGGAGTTGTTTATGAAGGTAGGGGAGCGGATGATGTTTTTTTAGCAAAATATAATGCTAATGGCGAATTTTTATGGGCAAAAACTGCCGGAGGGCCATTAGATGATATTTCGATAGGTACTGCAGTTGATAGTGAAGGGAATGTTTTTGTTACTGGTTCATTCGACTCAATCGCATTTTTCGATAATATACTTCTTACTAGCACAGGTGGTTTAGATGCATTTCTTGCCAAATATTCTCCTGAAGGTAACTTATTATGGGTAAAAAAAATGGGAGGCATTAGTAATGATGCAGCTTTTGGTGTTGCTGCAGACTATAAGGGTAATGCCTATGTAATAGGTGATTTTCAAGGTTTTGCAGCATTCGGAAATAATGTTTTAACCTCAAGAGGTAATAAGGATGTTTTCGTAACTAAATATAACAGCAATGGAGATATTATATGGTCTAACAGAGCAGGAAGCAATCAGGAAGATTTGGGATTGGGAATTGCCACTGATAATGAAGAAGGCTGCTATATAACAGGCTCTTTTAAAAATAGTGCCGATTTTGGTAATGTAGAATTATTTACGCCAAGCGTGAGTTCTGAAATTTTTATCGCTAAAATTGATTCTTTAGGTGCCTGGGAATGGGCAGAGCAAGCGGGAAGCCTTACGGGTGATGCGGGGTATGCTATTGCTGTTGATGAAGATAAAAATGCTTACGTTACTGGTTACTTTTCCGCTGAGGCATATTTTGGTTCATTTACTATATTGGCGCGAGGTTATAACGATATTTTTGTTGCAAAATATAGTGCTAAAGGCTTGTGTATGTGGGCTACACATGAAGGATATAATGGGCTTGACATTGGTACTGGTATAGCTGTAGCCGATGATGGTAGCATATTTGTTTGTGGGGCCATAGATTCTTTTGCCTACTTCGGAAATGACTTTGTCGGCACTGGCGAACAACAAGATATTTTTTTGGCAAAATGGAATCGTAATGGTCAATACCAATGGGTTACAACAGGTGGTGGGCCAAACTTTCAATTAGCAATGGCTGCAGCAATAGGAAAAGATAATAATATTTATGTTACAGGTTATTATTATGCTTTGTTGCAATTAGATGATACAACATTGGTACAAACACAAGATGCAGATATGTTTCTTCTGAAATATAGTGACCCCCTTCTTTCAGTTTTAGAAAAAGATATGCAAAATAATATTGTTGTGTATCCCAATCCATTTGATGATAATGTTTTTGTAAAATACACATTTAAACCAATTTTAATAGAAGTTTATGATAATCTCGGAAGAAAGCAACTTGTTGATGTAGGTTACATTTCAGAAAACGAGATAAAAATTTCTTTTAAGCACTTGCCGTCAGGAATTTATTACCTGCATAATGTATTCAGAAATAATAAAGTGGTAAAACAAATTATTGTTTCAAACAAAAACTAATCTTTTTGAAGAATACTAAATCTTATTTCGTCTTTTAATAGTCGAAGTTTATCAATAAAATTTTTCGCTTCCAACTCGGTATTTATTAGAGTGAATACTGCCGGATTTAACATGTAGTTCAACATTCTTCTAAAAAAAGGCAATTCAGAATAGGGCAAGTTATTGGCTTTTAATTTTGGTTTTAAAATAGGAAGTACTTTTTTGAAAAATTCATTTCGATTATGCCAATAATATTCAGCATTTCTTTTAGGCATTACTTCCATGCCAATGTGAACAGTAAGGTGTTTATTATAAAATAACCTAAAGTTTTCACTAAAAGCGATTAAGTTATATAATAACGAAGCTTCTAAAAATGGAACGCCAACACTTATATCAGCAAAAACCATTTCCGGAATGAAACTTCTTTTAAATACAAAGCAGTCAAAGCCTGGGTGCGATTTTCCAACTTCTGCATAAACTGCATTTAAATTCTCAGAATTAAAAAATTGTTTTGAAATTCTTCTTCGGTTTATTGCAAAAGCATCGTATCCTGCCGCGATGTATTCAAAAACCATATCGTAGAAAAAGGGCATTAAAACGATATCAGTATTTGTATATATGATATATTCAGAGTCAGAATATTTAAAGGCTTGTTGAAGAATATCATTAATTAATGGCAGTTTTCTGTTTTTATTAAATTTTTTTACATCAATAACGCTTCTTTTTAAATTAGGAAGTATTTTGAAATAATCGGGTATAATTTTTTTATCTTCTTCGAATTGAGTGGTAACAAGAGTAATTTGATTTCTATGCTTACAATTTTGGTACGCAACTCTCATGCTCTCAAAAGCAAAGGGCTGAGTAAGCATTAATTCTGAATCAGGCTTACCATTATCGGCAGGGTTAATTATATGTGTTATGGTGGTATTCAGAATGTGTTTTTTCAGCGATAAAATTATAGGTTCTGCTTCAAATAAATAAAAAAGGCTGAAACCGTTAAAGATTTCAGCCTAATATAAAGTCGATTTTAATACTTTAAATGTGTAAACGGTCTTTTTTCTCCAATAAGCTTTCTTTGCTTTCAACGTGGTCTGGGTCTGGTACGCAACAATCTACCGGACAAACAGCCGCACATTGTGGTTCTTCATGGAAGCCCACACATTCTGTACATTTATCAGGCACTATGTAATAAAACTCTTCTGAAATAGGATTGTTTTTTTCATCGGGCGTAACAGTTCTGCCGTCAACAAGCTTAAGCGAATCTTTTATGCCCGTACCATCTTTTAATGCCCATTCTACCCCACCTTCGTAAATAGCATTATTAGGGCATTCCGGTTCACAAGCACCACAGTTTATACATTCGTCAGTAATCATTATAGCCATAGAACAAGTGTTTTAGGTATTTTTGAATTCGAGTGTAAAGGTAATGCACGATTTTCAATTAATATTTATTTCCATTTAATTATGCACGCTAACAATACTATTTCCGATTTTGTTTCATTAGGAAAGGCAATAAAAGAAAAAATTATTACAAATAATGAATTACTGCTAAAAGCATATTACCACAATCGTTGGTTTACGGTTGAGAATATAATTTTATCGCTAAAAGCTATTTCAGAATATTATTTAAACGAGAACAAGCTAAAAACGTGGCTTAGCAGTTACAAAATTCCTATTCATCAGCCCAAAAGAATAGGAATCGTGATGGCTGGTAACTTGCCATTGGTAGGGTTTCATGATTTTTTGTGTGTACTGGCTTCGGGCAACATTGCTGTTGTAAAAATGTCTTCAAAAGATAAAATTTTATTACCTGAAATAATAGCTAAACTTATTGAAATTCAACCTGATTATAAAGACAAAATTATTTTTACTGAAACGCTTAAAAATATTGATGCTGTAATTGCAACAGGAGGCAATAATTCAGCAAGATATTTTGATTATTATTTTGGCAAGTATCCTAATATTATTAGAAAAAACAGAAACTCAATTGCGATATTAACCGGAAATGAATCTAGTGAACAATTGCTTAAATTAGGTAACGATGTGTTTCTATATTTCGGTTTGGGTTGCAGAAATGTGTCGATGATTTTTTTACCTGAAGGGTACGATATTACAAAGCTTTTGAGTGAGTGGGAAGGAAAGTTTAACTATTTAATGGATGAAACGACCTACAGAAATAATTATGACTATAACAGAACTCTGTTACTTATGAATAAAATACAGCACTATGCTTCAGATTATGTTATGCTGAATCAAGACGAAACAATTGCTACACCCGTTTCTGTATTACATTATCAGTTTTATAATAATATTCAGGAAGTAAAATCATTTATTTCTAGTAATAATGAAGCCATACAATGTGTAGTGGCAGAAAATGAAAACCTTAATGCTTTACCTTTCGGCAGCAGCCAGCAACCTGAATTATGGGATTATGCTGATAATATAGATACTATGAGTTTTTTAATAAGTTTGTAAAGTTTTTAATAAAAACATAACTTAATAATGATTGATTTTACCTCAGGCAAATTAGTTTTTACTGAAATGCTTACTCAATATAAAAATGCACCAAACTTGTTGTTGCTTGGTGCTCCGTTCATGTTCTTTTTTGCTTTTTTGGAATATTTCTATAGCACACGAAAAAAATTAGATTTATACAATAAAAAAGATTTGGCAGCCTCAATAGGGGTGGGGCTTGTTTACTTAGTAGTTACTGCTGCAACCGGAATATTTACTATTTACACCGTTTGGTTTTTTTATTACTACATAACACCACCTTATATTATTATGCCTGTAACATGGTGGTCGTTTTTACTGGCAATGGTTGTTTATGACTTTTGTCGCTATTGGGCACACAGAATTGCACATGAACAAAGGTTTTGGTGGGCATCACATATTACACACCATTCCTCTGAAAAGTATAATCTTACAGTTTCTTTCAGGTTATGCTGGGTTGACCAAGTGAAGTTGATTTTCTTCTTGCCGGTAGTGATTTTAGGCTTTGACCCTATCATGTTTTTTATTGTTCATCAGATAAATGTTTTGTACCAGTTTTGGCAACATACTGAATTAATAAAACCTTTACCCGCATGGGTAGAATATATTTTTGTTACTCCTACAAATCATCGAGTACATCATGGGAAAAATGAAGTATATATCGATAAAAATTACGGCTCATTATTTATTTTTTGGGACAGACTATTTGGAACTTACGTAGAACCCGGAGAAAAACCTGATTATGGTGTGAAACAGCCTATCAATTCATACAACCCGGCATATTTGGTGTTTCACGAATACGTTGATATTCTAAGAGATGTAAAACATGCTAAAACGTGGGCAGATAAACGCAAAGCCTTGTTTGGAAGACCCGGTGAATACAATGGAGTCGAAAAATTTTAAGTTTTCTAGGTTTCTTCGGTATAATAAATCTTGTAAAATTTTCTGCCGTCAGGCTCTACACCTCTTTCTATAAGCTCGCGTTTACCATGAACATAAATATGAAAGTTTTTATCAAGTTTTATAACGCTTTTAAATATACGAGCCTGTTTTTTGACTGCCGA
This sequence comes from uncultured Chitinophagaceae bacterium, assembly GCA_964543705.1. Taxonomy (GTDB): domain Bacteria; phylum Bacteroidota; class Bacteroidia; order Chitinophagales; family CAIOSU01; genus CAYSGX01. The sequence continues at coordinate 131,013 of CAZIZP010000001.1, read as the reverse complement.
TGTTGAAATAGCGAAGTCTTCGGCTATTTCTATATTTTTTTCAGCTTGAAAATTGTTTTTAAACTTGCTAAACGATTCAATTACATCAGGTTGCTCAAAAACTTTTTTTGCAAAAGTGGTGGTGTCAAACTCTTCATTTTGTTTAAAATATTCAATAGACTTATTGAGATAAGCTGCTTGATCGGCTTTTGTTACTTCATATTCTTCGGCAAGTTGTTTGGTAACAAAATTCCTGGCAATGCTTAAAAAGTTCTGCGTGTAATGATATTCATCAGCACATGGCTTCAAATTTAAAAACTGCTCTTTCCAGTAATGTGCCTCCGTTCCTTTATTTGATTTATCTACTATACAAATTTTAAAACCTTTGTCCTTGTTTATATTCAGAATTAAACATCCTTTATCTAGCTTTTCGGTGTTGATGCCCGATTCATGAATAATTTCAAAATTGCCATTGTTTTGTTTTAGTTGCAAAAACACATCTTTATTTTCCGACTTGAATAAACCAATTGCATCAATAAGTTCACCGTCAACTTCAATGTTTTCTATTAAAGCAACATAAAAATCGCCCGATTTAATGTTTGGGTGTAGTGTGTTCTCATATAAATGCTTGGCGAAGTTTGTACTTTGCTCTGTAAATTTTCGTGGCTTTTCAAAAACTGTGTTTGAAAATAGAAATAGTGGGTTTAGTTGAGGGTCGTTATTTGAAGCTGTAAATTCATATCTTTCAGGCGATGAAAAACTATTTAAAAAATATTTCAGCAATATTTTATGTAATTCAGATTTGTTCACTATTAAGTTTTCTTCAGAAAGAAACAAATCTTCGCCCTCTTGTTTATTTCCAACCTGATGTACAATAAGTTGCTTTATATGTGCAGACGCGTATTTAATCATTTTTGTATGCTTGTAAATTCAGGTCAAAAATATACCATAGTATTTTATGTTCTTTTATTAATGTCTTTCAATTAAAAACATTTCCATTGATATAAAACTGTGTTTTTTCTTAAAATGAAGAGAAAAAATGAAAATGTCAAAATTTTTGCAACTTTAGGTTTTTATTATTGTTTTTCAGTTATGAAAGAAATTAAGTACAAAGAACAAGCAAGATTTAGGGGGAATTCGGGTGGTATGGTAGTACCCATGAATAAGCTCTTTTTATTTTTTGCTATTGCGGCTATTACCTTTCTGTTTGGAGGATTAATAGCCGCTTTTTTCTATTCAGGAATAAATAAAGGCTTTCAAAAGTTTTCGCTGCCTGCAATTTTTCATGCTAATACCCTAATAATGCTCATAAGCAGTTTTACAATGCACTTTGCCCTTCATTCTTTAAAGAAAGATGAAATGAAGAATTACCGTTATGCTTTAGGTATAACTATTGTATTGGGAATTGCTTTCGTTTTGTTTCAAATATTAGGCTGGTATGAGCTTACTTCTGCAGGTATAACCATAACTACAGTTCCAACAGGTTCTTATTTGTATATGATTTCAGGCTTGCATGCATTACATTTTATACCCGGAATAGTGGTTTTAGCAATATCTTTCATTAAATCTGTTATGCGCTTATATAATCCGATAGATGAATTATTGTTTAGTACCGATTTTCACAAGAAGCTAAATATTGAATTATTGGCATTTTACTGGCACTTTGTAGATGCTCTTTGGATTATGATATACTTGCTTTTTGTGCTGAAACTGTATGTTTTTTAGTGCAATTCAATAATAGTGTTATATTTCAGTTTGAATAATTCAGATAAACATTTATCTTTGCACTCCTAATAAAAGAAAAGTCATGTTTGCAATTGTAGAAATAGCTGGGCAACAATTTAAAGTTGAAAAAGGTCAGCAATTATTTGTTCATCGTTTAGCAGGTGAAGAAGGTGCTTCAGTAGAATTAAATAATGTATTGCTGAAAGACGATAACGGCAGTGTTACCGTTGGAACTCCAACATTAGCTAATTCTTCTGTAAAAGCTAAAATTCTTCAGCATTTAAAAGGCGATAAGGTTATTGTATTTAAGAAAAAAAGAAGAAAAGGATATAAAGTAAAAAATGGCCATCGCCAAAGTTTTACTAAAATTGAAATAGAAAACATAGCATAATATTTTAAAAGTTAAAATTATAATACCATGGCACATAAAAAAGGTGAAGGTAGTTCAAGTAATGGCAGAGAATCGCACAGTAAACGATTGGGCGTAAAATTGTACGGTGGTCAATTGGCCATTGCAGGCAATATAATTGTTCGCCAAAGAGGTACTAAGTTTCATCCGGGTAAGAATGTTGGTTTAGGAAAAGACCATACTATTTTTGCTTTAGTTGATGGCACTGTTGAATTTAAAAAAGGTAAAAACGACAAACAGTTTGTTAGCGTAACACCTTTTGATACGACCGCAAATTAATTGAAATAAACATATATTTATTAACCGTTCTACATTTGTGGAGCGGTTTTTTTGTTTAGAAATGGCAAGAATTTTGGCAATAGATTACGGAAGTAAGAGGGTAGGTTTGGCTGTTACCGACCCACTTCAGATAATAGCTACATCATTAGATGTTGTGCCAAGTTACCAAACAATTGAGTTTTTAAAAAAGTATATTCAAACTGAAATTGTTGAGTTATTTGTTGTTGGTGAGCCAAAAAGATTAAATAATTTACCTGCACAATCGGCCCCATTGGTAAATAACTTTGTGAAACAATTGCAAAAGCAGTTTCCTGATATTCCGGTAATATTGCATGATGAACGGTTTACTTCAAAAATGGCGTTTCAAAGCATGATAGACTCAGGAATGAAAAAAAGCGAAAGAAGAAATAAAGAAAATATTGATAAAATTAGCGCAGTTATTATTTTACAATCGTATTTAGAAAGTATAAAAAAATGATTTTACCCATTGTTGCATACGGTGACCCTGTTTTAAGAAAAGTGGCACGACCTATTGATAAAAATTATAATAACCTACAGGTACTAATTGATGATATGTTTGAAACCATGTATGCAGCATCTGGGGTTGGGCTTGCCGCACCACAAATTGGCTTAGACATCCGTTTATTTATAGTGGACAGTGCATATGTATTGCAAAAAGAAGAAGGGACGCCCGATATAGATGAAGCACCTGCTGATAGTGATGATGATGAATTTGCAGGGGAGACAGGAGTAAAAAAAGCGTTTATTAATGCTACAATGTTAAAAGAATTTGGTAAATCATGGCCTTATAATGAAGGCTGTTTAAGTATTCCCGGCATAAGGGAAGATGTGAATCGTTTAGACTCAATAGTAATAGAATATTATGATGAAAATTTTAACAAATATACTGAAGAATACACCGGATTTACTGCCAGAGTTATTCAACATGAATATGATCACATTCAAGGCATACTGTTTACCGATAAGCTGAACCCTATTAAGAAACGCTTTTTGAAAAATAAGCTTGATAATATTTCAAAAGGCTTTGTAGATGTAAAATACAAAATGAAATTTCCATTAAAGACAAATAGAAGATAAGCTGAAAGTGACTTTGATATTTTTTCTGTGTAAGTTTATTACATTTGGTATACTAAGGGAAAGGGCTTCAAAGTAAAAACTCTGAAATCCTTTCTTTTATTAGTGCACCCGTAGGGATTCGAACCCCAAACCTTTAGCGACACAAGTAATTCTTGCTGAAAATTATTCTTTTACTAAAACATTATTGCTTATTATGCCTTCATGATTTGTAAGCTGAACAAAATAAACCCCACTATTCAATTTGCTAATGTTTATTGAAGAAAAATAATTTGTAATAATACCATCCATAACTACTTTTCCATCAACAGCAACTATTTTATAGTTGGTATTATTGCTGCTAGATTTAATAGATATAATATCTTTTGCGGGATTTGGATAGATTGCCCATTCAGCATTATTTCTAAACAAAGCATTACCAACTATAATAAATTCAAATTCATCAGAAATATTTTTACAGCCGTTTGCATCTTCTACCATTACAGAGTATAGTCCGTTTTCTGTGGGTGTTAGCGTGTTGCTTTCAGCATTTTGTAACAAATTGCCATTTTGGTACCATTGGTAAGAAATAAATGTGGAATTATCGGCTTCAAGTATTCCGTTATTTTCATTAACCGAAATTTGCGGCAATGCATTAACTGTTAATGCCAATATAACAATGCTATCGCAGCCTGATGTGGCCAACAACGTATCGTAGTAATTATTTGTAAGCTTAATAAATTCTCCTTTAAATAATATAGAATCGCCTTCGCAAATACTTTCCGATAAATTAGTAATTACTGACTCAACAACAACCAAGTTAAGGGTTACAATACTGTCGCAACCAGATGCTGCCACAAAGGTTGCATTATAATTTCCTTCATCAGTTATGGCATTACCGTTAAACACATACTCTTTTCCTTCACAAATAGTTTCTGTAATATTTTCTGAAACAGGTTCAATAACTGCTAAATCTAAAGTAACTACGCTATCACAGCCACCTGACGAAGTGAAAGTAGCAGTATATTGCCCAGCATCGGTGTAAGTATTTCCATCAAAAACATAACTTGCTCCCCTGCAAATACTTTCGCTTACACTTGTGTTAATTACACTTGAAGTAGTAAGTGTAATTTCAACAATACTATCGCAGCCCAGAGCACTTGTAAGATTAAAGGTGTAAACATTGTCAATATCGGTAGTAGAGCCATCGGGCAATGTATAGGTTGCTCCCGGACATATACTTGCTGAAATAGAAATATTGTAAACAGGATTAACTGTTACTGTTGCAGAAGCGCAATTTAAGCTGAAAACGCCATTATCAAAATTGCGTGCATAGTAAGTGGTAGTTTGTGTTAGGTTTATAGTTAACGGGTTGCCTGTGCCAACCAAGTTTCCGCCACAAGCATCGTCATACCAATATACTTCACCTATTACGCCATTAGCAGTAAGTATTACTGAAGTATTACTACACACTTCATTGTCTGAAGCAATTACAGATGTTATATCATCGGGAGCATTATTTAAAAACACCTGCACATCATCTAAATAAATTCTGTTTCCGAAGTTAGAAATGGCCTTGAAAATTATATGATTGTTTGCTGTGTTAAATGAAGCAGGAATTGTAAAAGTGTATTGATACCAACCTGTAGCTGCAACATTAGGAGTCAATGCTGTGCTACGATTAATGGTGCCCAATAGTGTTCCTCCAGCAGATGCCCCCGTTGTATTTACAAAAACTTCTACTCTGTCATTTTTTACTGCTTGACCTGCATCGCGATACATCCAAAAAGAAACGGCAAAATTACCCGCTGAGAAATCTAATACAGGCGTTACCAAATCAGCTGCATTTCCTGAAGACCAGCTATAAGAATTATATTGTGCCATACCTGCACCGCTATAAGGAGAAGCAGTAGGGTTGCTGCCAGAAGTTACTCTTGCCCATGTACCGGGTGTTGCGCTGCCGGCAACCCTTACATTTGTCCAGCCTGTAGGTGGAAAAGTAGCGCCATCAAAGCTTTCTGAAAGAATTTGTGCTGAAAGCAGATTAGACCAAAACAAAGCTATTGTGATTAAAGCAGAAAAGCGAACTATTTTTTTCATTGAATTAGGTTTACTTATTTGAGTTATTATTTTATGAGTGTAATACTACCTTTATATCTTTCAATACTGGGTATTTTAAATTCAACTACTGCTTCCCAAGTCAATACCGTTGGGTCTAATAGTTTGCCTTTCACAGTGCCGTCCCAAACACACCCTTCGTTAACATTCACACATTCAAAAACTTTTTGTCCCCAACGATTCCAAATGCGTAAAGTAAATTGCTTGGTGCCATTATAAATAGGGAAAACCAAATCGTTATTACCATCGGCATTAGGCGAAAAAATATTGGGCATATAAAAATAATATTCTCCTTCAATAACTATAATAGTAATATCATCGGAAGCTACACAACTAAACTCATTGGTATAGGTTACAGTGTAAGTAGTGGTTTCTCTTGGAGTAGCAACAGGGTTGTTGCAATTATTGCACGATAATGAAGTTGATGGTGACCAAATAAATGAACCGCCATTTGAGTTGCTTATTGCATCTAATACAACAGCATTATTTTCAATTATTGAAGTATCATTGCCCGCATTAACGGTTACATCACTTAAAAATATCTCTACCGAATCTGTTGCTGTGCATGAGTTAGCGTTTGCCACTGTTACCGAATAAATACCCGCTTCAGAAACTGTAATACTGCTTTGTGTTGAACCATTAGACCATTCATAAGAGTTGTTATTTCCGGCATCCAAGACAATACTGCTTCCATTACAAATTGTTTGATTTTCGCCTAAGTCAACACTAACCGGTGATGGTTCTGTTAATGTAATACTTGCATTTTCGGTACAACCTAACTGGTCGGTAATTGTAACATCATAAATTCCTGATGCAAGACTGTTTCTTGAAGATTGTTGAGATACACCATCTGACCATTCAATACTGAAAGGTGTATTGCTTCCTGAAATATTCAATACAATAGATGCATCATTCAATCCAAAACAAGAAACATCTGTTTGTGAAATGCTAATAGTAATATCATTATTAGCTTCAGTAACTATTACTGTATCTCTGAAGATACAATTGTTGGCATCTATCACTTCTATAAAATAGGTGGCAGCAGCAAGTAGGTTAAATTGATTGTTTGCAGAAAATGTGGTGCCGCCATTAATACTGTATTGAAAAGGTGCATCTCCGGAATTTGCATCAACTGTAATTGTTATGCTTCCTGTTGCTGCATTGCAATCAGTTTGTTGAGTATTAACAGATGCTGTAAGTACACAACAAACAGGCCCTTGTAAAATTGTGATGTTACCTACGGCAACACATCCATTGGCATCGGTTACAGAAACAATATAATTTCCCGGTGAAAGATTATTAATAGTTGGCGTTTGTTGCCCTGAACTCCATAAATAACTCAAAGTTCCTGTGCCACCACTTGCTGCAACTGTTGCGCTGCCATTATTACTACCTAAGCAATTTTCATCGGTTTTGTTAATTGAATTTATAATAGGAGCACCTGCACTGGCAAGAGATATAGCAGTGTCTTTTGTGCAATTAGAAAATCCTAAATCGGTAATAGTTACCAAATAATTTCCGGCACCTAAATTAGTTGCTTGAGAAACATTGCCCGTATTGGCATTACTGCTCCATGTATAAGAGTAATTGCCCGAACCGTTTGTCACCGTAATAGCAATAGAACCATTCGTTGCGCCACAATTAGGTTGTGTTACAGATGCTGAAAAACTAAACTGGCAACAGTTGGTTGGCGCAGTAAGTGTTGCCGATTGTGTTACTGTACATCCTGCTGCATCGGTAATATTTATGGTTATAGTGCGTGCAGGTAAATTGTTTACAGGTGCAGAGGTAGCAAAAGGGACAGTAATATTTATTGGTGTTCCTGAGCCGGTATCTATACTTACACTATAAGGTGCAGTTCCACCTGCAATTGCAGCATTCAATGAGCCATCATTTCCTGCACACGTAGGATTTTGAATATTGCTTATTATAAGTGTTGGAGAATTGGGGGCAACCAAAGTAATAGCGGTGTCTTTAGTGCAACCACTTTGAGTAATTGTAACATTATAAGTGCCAGCAGTTAAATTATTTGCTGTGTTATTATTTCCTGTATTGGCATTTGCACTCCATGCATAAGATGCTGTTCCTGTTGAAATAACATTCATGGTAATACTGCCATTATTTTGTGCACAAGAAGGATTGGTAACAGCAGCAGTAAAAGTTATAGTTGACACAGGCACACAATTACCACCATTACAATTGCCAACTGTAGTTCTGTTTATAGTTGGGGTAATTTCTCTTTGCCAAGTGCTGCCATCTGGTATTCTGCTGTAAGTTAACCCAGCTGAAGGATTACCTCCTACATATGATAATACGCCTGGAAAAGATGTATTTATTTGTTGTGCACTTTCTAATGTGATACCAACAGGGCTACCGACAGGCAAACATGGAATTCCAGCAAAATCAGCAGCCTGAGAAATATTACCTGCACTGCTGCTCCAGTAAATTGCATCTACAGGCGTTCCTGATGCATCATATAGAGCCACCCAGCCGTCTGCATTAGCCAATATAAAATTAAATCCACTATTGTTTAAGCAGTAGTTGGTTGTATAGTCTGGTAGTTTTATATCTATACTATTGGGGTCAGCAGAAGAAGTAGATGTGCCCAGCACCAAATGATCTCCAGGAGCAATTATAGCTGAGGGAATATTAGGGATTCTAAATGCGCCACCCGAGGTTGTGCCAGCAAATTCTTGCCTGCAAGCAATAAAAAAACCCGATACATCTACAGGGCTGCAAGATGGATTATATAATTCAACATACTCATTTCCCGAATTACCATTAAACACAATTAACCCCTGATTACCTCCCGGTCTTACCGACACCTCATTCAGCACTACTTGTGCATTGACAGAAAATGAAAAAACAAATACTATACAAAATACAAGTAGTGCTATGAGGCGGTGGTTGACTGTAAAGTCGGATAGACCTTTCATACGAATTAATAATATTGTTTGATGTTCAGATTAACTCTGTGTGAATTTATTTACAGGAAAAACGAAAAAAGGATAATTTTATGCTGATAAATAAGTTTTCTAAACTATTATTCATTAACCCTCATTTCACCACCTTTAGAGCCTGTTCCTTTATCTTTTATAAGTAGTTTATCCTTTAATTCTACTTTTTTAGAACGTGCCACTCTGTCTTCAGGTATAATAAACTCCCCTTTTTCAATGGTTGTTTTATTCAAGACATTTACATTATCTGATATTGTAACAGTATCGTTGTTGTCTATTATCAGATGATAAAATGAATTTTCATTACCCGATGTCCACGATGATTTGATTGTTTGTTCAATGCCCTTAAATGTAACTGTTGATTGAGCGGGAATAAATGTTCCACCATTATTAATCCAATTTCCAAATATTGAAAGTTCTGCATCTTGAGTCATTTGAAGAGTAGTGCCTGATTCTATTACTAAATTCTTTGCTACATTTCCTGCAATATCAAGCACTTCAATTTCTTCTGATATTACGCATTGGGCGGCAATTGTCGAAGTAATTAAATAAACATTCTTTGTTGCATTTGGTATTGTTGGAGCGATATAAAAAGTGTCATTAAAAACCAATTCAAACCAGTTTCTGCGGGTTTCCCAGTTTGGTGTATTTGTTTTTCCACTCCATAAATAATCACCAACGGCCATGTTGGGGGTTATAGCATTGTTTATACTTGTCAAATTTGGCTGAATAACCACAATAGGCCCATTGGAATAATTAGAAATTGCCTTTACGTATTTAATCCTGTGGTTATCGGATACAAAAGCACCTGTTGTCCAAATACCCATATGGTTAGATGAAGTAAAAGAAGCATCAATTCCGGTTCCTTTAGACACACCATTATGAAACAGTTCGAAAGTATTATCAGCACTTCTGGTAATTTTTACGTGGTGCCACGAAGTTGTATTAGGAGACCATGTGCCGCTAATTATTGTAGAAGGCGTGCCTGCTGTAAGTTTTCTAAGCTGAAAAGCATTGTTGCAAACATCAACATATACGTAATATCCGTTTGCACTTGTCATACCTGCAGTGCTTGAAGTAAGGAAAAAACGAACTACTTGATTATTTGAAGGGCATGTTGTAGAAGTGCTGTAGAACTGATATTCAAATTCCCATGTACCGTAAGCTTGGGTTGAAGGAGCAGAAATTCTATCATCTTCACAGCAATTATTACCTCTTAAATAATTCCAAAAACCTGCATCGGCAAAATCTCCTGCTTGAACGGCCCATGGAGATAAATCAGTTTGGTTAAATGTTTTTTCTTGCCCCCCATTACCACAAGCATTTTCGGCTGTTACAAAATAATTACCTCCTTCGCTCATGCTTATATCGGCTAAAAAAGTATCTTTCACTTCAGCTATAAATCCATTTGGCCCATTCCACATCCATGAATCGGCTCCCGATGCTGAAGCTGTAAGAAATACAGTATCTCCTATGCATACAGGATTTGGAGTAACACCAGCCGTTACCGATGAAGGCGCGGCTAATACAGACATTTCAATAACATTAGAAATAGCTGCTTCATCCCAATCATTTATTTCAGAAACTATTGCTAATCTTCTATACCAGGTGGTTTGGGTAATTAAAGGAGGGTCATAGGTAGCGTTGTTAGAGCTTGAAATATCTGAAAAGCCCGAAGAATTAATTGTAGTAGAATGTTGCCATTTATAAACCAAAGTGCCTGAATGACCACTTGCTCCGGCAACATTGGAAATTGTGCTTGGGTTTAGTTCATCGCAGCCCGATTGTGCATTACCTATTGTGCCGCCTGAAGTAGGGTTTTCAAATACAGTTGCTTCATAAAAAATAGCAGTTCCTGTTGAATAGTTAAAAGCTTTATCTCGCATGTAAACTACATAGGTGTAGTCGCTTCCTGAAGCACCAGCATTTGTATAACTTCCTGAAGCGGAGCCATTTTGCAAAACAGTCCAGGTATCACTACCATTTACAATAGTTGTTGGCCCTATTCCAGAATTGGTGGAGTACCATGTTTGAGATTGAGGTACGGGCACAGCAGTTGTTTTATCTCCAGCTATTCTTAAAATAAGTGTTCCCTCAACACCACTTATGTTTGTAGCATTATCAGTGCCATCAGCCCAGGCTAAATCAACATCGCTGCCGTTTTTAGTTGCCGATAACCCTGTTGCGGAATTTGGGGCAGTTAGGTCAACTCCCGCACTCGTTGAGGTATAGATGATAATGTCATCGAATCGGTAAATATCTCCACCTGAAGAGTAGTCTCCGTCAACCTGAAAGCCTGGATAGTAAGATGCGCTATTAGTGGCAATCCCACTGCAAGTGAAACGTTGCCAAGTGTTTGTGGAAGCAAAATTTACATACGTGCCCAAAACATCTGTGCCTGTGGCACTAATGGCCTGCATACGTGCCTGATCACTAGTAGTTCCTGCAAGGGCATAGCCTATTACATGCACGTAATTTGTTCCTGAGGCTGGAATGCTCACGGAATATCCAGAAGTATGTCTTGCATGACGAGCACTAGAAGTGGTCACCACTACTCTTAGTGTGTTATTGCCTGAACGTAAGGGCGCTCCAGAAGGAATTGACCATGTTGTGCTGCCTGACTCTAATGTCCACCCATTTGTAGAAGCTGGTGTTGTCTCAAACCCAGGATTTTGACAAAAACCTGACTGTATTGATGTAAGAGCCAAAAATAATATTATTGAGTACAAATGTTTCATTTTAGATTGGTTATACACTTGTTTAATTACAGTTATTGGATTTATTAACTTAAATGTAACCAATGCTTAATGCTGGGTCAATTTATTCTTGCTTAAAAAATAAGTTGTCTAACTATTTATAAAAATTGTATAAAGCACTATAAAAAACCATATTTATACATAATATTAAATATCTCCCAATGAAGTCTTCGGAATACCTTTTTGAATTAGTTCATGCTTTGTCGAAAACAGAAAAACGATATTTTAAAAGATACACTTCGTTACATGGCACAACAGCAAAAAATTATGTTCATCTTTTTGACGATATTTTAAAAATGCAGGTATATGATGAAGAAAAAGCAAAAAAAAAATATGCCGGTGGCTATGCCGATAATTTTGGAATGTTGAAACAATTATTGTTTCAGCAGGTAATGAAAAGTCTTTCTTCTTTTCATGCCGATTCTTCAATAGAACACGAAATACTATCTATAATTAGAGAAATCAAAATTCTACAAAAAAAGGGTTTATACCCTATTGCTAAGAAGAAGATAGATAAAGGAATAAAGCTTAGCCTTGAACATGAAAGGCTAGGTTTTTTACCCATGTTATATTCTCATAAAAAAAGCAATTTGTACCAATCGTTTTTTGAAAACACTAGTTATGAAGAAATTGAAAATATTATTCTGGAAGAGCAACATGCCTTTTCGTTAATGAATGAAATTATTGTGCAGGTAAATATTATGCTGAAATTCTTTTATTCAAGAGCAGTTTCAGCAAAAACTAAAGGCGCAAACAACAAAGCAGAAACTGATAGTATAGTAGCACAATTACTATTAGAAAAAAAGAAACCTCTTAGTACATTTTCAGCCCAATCTATACGTTTGCATATACTGGCAACCTATCACTCAGACAAAGGCAATGCCATTAAAGCTAAAAATATTATGCGCGAGCATATTAAGCTTTACCATAATTACCCCAAAATAAAAAAAGAGTACTACTTCAATTTTTTAAACATTAACTATCAGCTTACTGATTTATTAATTACCACTAAAAAATTTTCTGAAGCAGCAAAACATTTAGAAGAATTAGAAAAAAATAAAAGTTATAATAAAGGCTACGAATCCCTATTCTTTATGCTTCATTATTCAGCATTATTAAAGTTATATACTGAAACAAAAGAATTCTCAAAAACAATAAAATTAGAAAGGTATATTGAGCGCGAAAAGCAAAACCAAAATAGCAATATTCCCGATGAGGCACTAAACCATTTTGATTATTGTTTTGCGGTTAGCCATTTTTATTTAAAAAATTATGACAATGCTATTCATTATCTTCAGAATATTATTAACCGAAAAAATAATCACTCGCATTTTGCTTCTGCAAAAACATTGTTATTTATATGCCATTTTGAACTTCAAAACCACAGCATTCTTTTGCATCTTGCCGAAGGTGCATTAAGAGCATTTAATACAACATATGGAAAAAACTTACTAGCCGAGGTAACCTTGCTTAATTTATTTATTAAAAAATATAAGACAGATAATTTTAAATATTTTATTGAAGAAACAAAAAAGTATTTCAACAAGGAAAAAAGACTAAATACTCATTTAATACCCTTTAATATTTTTGAGTGGATAACAGAATGTAAATAGCTTAGCTTATTGTTGAAATTGTATTTTTTACATATTATACAATACATTGAAATCGAATGAAACATTACTATGTTTAAGTTCATTGTATTTCTTAGCAAGAATTTTAAAGTCGTTTTTATTATCTCTAATATCTTTAAGAAAGCTTTTTGAAAAAACATATTCTTTTGTTTCTTTAAGACCTTCAATTAATAATTGTCGGCTTAAAGATTTTAAAACGCTTTTCATAACATCATTACTGCCTTTTTTATAATGGCATATGGCAGCAATAATTTTGGATGAAACGGCAACCTTCATATAGCTCTTTATTTTTGATTCTGACAATATTCTATTAACTAGAACTAATGATTTGCCATAATTTCCAGTAGCTAAAAAGGATATAGCAAAACCATACTCTATTTTTAATAGTATTTGCTTTTCTATTTTATCTCTGTTTTTTGATGCCCATGTTTGAAAACCTGAAAACAAATTGCTTAAATCATTAAATCTTTTGGTCTCACTATAAAGCTGAGAGATATGCAAGTAATAAGATTTCATCTGCATAATATTCAACCTTTCATCTTCAAATTTCATAGCTTTCAACTTGGCTAATATGTTTTCAATCTTTTTATACTTCCTAAGCCTGCCATAAGCTGCTATTAGGTTGCCTAAACCTGAAATGTAATTAAACTGATTCTGTTTCAGTAGGTATTTGTTTTTATCGAGGAGGTTGATGTATTTGGTAAAATATTCAACTGCATTTTTATAGTTTTTCAGTTTTAGATTTAAATATCCTACAATTAAAAAATAGAGCATTTGACCTGTGTAGGTTTGTTTGTCAACATCAAATTTTAACCTATCATCTTGAATTATATCATTGCATTTGTTTATAAAATCATCTTCATTAATTGTGAATTCTTGAGAATTTAAATAGCTCAATTCTAATAAAATACTTTTTAAATTCAATTCGTTAACTAGTCTTAAAGTATTTTCTTTATCTACTGAAATAAGGGTACCAATTTCTTTTATACTGTTTACTTTATTTATTGAATTAGTGATGTTTGTTTTTTGTAGTCCGTAAATTTCTGATAAAACAATCGTTTTATTTTGTTCAGCACATATTTTTTCAAGTAGTTTTAATTTGTGAGTAGCAGTATAATTCATATTCCTTTTTGCTAAAACCCTTACCTCAAGCATTTTCATTTTTATAGCTATTTCGCTGTCATTATCTACATCAAAAAGGATTAGCGATTTTACGATGTTGTTAAACAAGTATTGTTTAGTTTTAACAATATCTACATTGTAGCCTTTTTCAGAAAGTTTTTGTTTTAAAGTTTGATTGTTAATAGGAGTTTTTGTGTTATTTATAACATCAAATAAATACAAATACGCTTTCCCCTCAGAAACTTCATTTTGCGAAAAAATTTTAAAGTATCTTTTTTCAGAGCTACTTAAACTTTTTATCAATAGCATTAAATCGTCCTCATTCTTATTCCTTCTTTGCATATAGGTTTTATATTTAATTAAGTTTTAATTACACACCTTAAAATAATGCTATTTAATAGAATTGTCAATCAATATATAATCACTATTTAAACCCTTAGAAACTTCGTTTTGCGAAAAAATTATTAAATGCTTTTTTCTAACTGTAGATAGCTTTATAGCTATAATGCTAAGTTAAATGCACACATTTTATTTTGGTTCTTGTTTTTTAAATATATTTATTACAACAATCAATATTTTTATATACATAACCGTTCAAAGTCAAAGTACACTTATATTTTCAAGTCCAGGAACTATTTCGTGGACTGTACCACCATGTGTAACTGAAATTACAGTTCAAGCATGGGGTGGGGGAGGAGGAGGTGGTGCAGCATGGTCTAAATTTAATGGCACTTGTAGTCAGCCTGACTGTGCTACTGCTGAAGTTTGTTGTGCCGGGGGCGGTGGGGGTGGCGGTGGCTTTGCTCAAAGAACTTATACTGTTGTGCCTGGACAAGTTTATACAATTACTGTTGGAGCTGGTGGTCTTGGGGGTATAATAAATACCGCTTTAAATACTAATAGAGCACAAGCGGGATTGCAAGGTGGGAATAGTATTTTTTCAGGTCCTGCAACCTCAGGTATTGGGTCACTTACTGCTTTTGGCGGTAATGGTGGTGGTGGTGCTAACTATGTTAATACCAGTTTCAATAATAGCATGTTTGGCCATAATGGAGCAAATGGAACTGGCGGAAATGGAGGGACAGGTGCTGCAGGGTCTATTATTTTTAATGGTGGTAATGGTTCTTCTGGTGCTCACAGTGGAAATAATCCTGATGTAAGTGGTGCGGGAGGTGGCTGTGCAGGCTCAAATGCAAATGGTGCTAATGGCACATCTCCTGGTGGTGGAGCGCAAAGAATTGGAGGCACTGGAGGTGCAGCAAATGGAGGCAATGGAGCCAACGGTAACAGAATAACAAGCTTTTTTGGATATACAGGGCAAGCCGGGATAACTGGGTTTATTTTAGGTGGTGGCGGTAGTGGTGCCTTAATTCACAACAGAATTCAACAAGGTGGTAGCAGCCAAACAGCGCATAGGCAAGTAGAGGGTGGTAATGGTGAAAGAGGTGAAGTAAGAATTACATACATCATTCCTAATGCACCTAAACCTGTTTTCAATACTATAGCACCAATTTGCTCGGGAGAAACATTAAATCCTTTACCCATCACCTCAATCAATGGCATAAGCGGAACCTGGCAGCCAACATTAAATAATACCGCTACTACTACATATTTTTTTACACCTAATGCCAATACCTGTGCTGATACCGCTTCAATAACAATTATTGTAAACCCAACGGTTATTCCTACATTTAATCAAATATTACCTATTTGCTCAGGCGATGTATTAAATCCACTTCCATCAACCTCAATAAATGGAGTTTTGGGAACATGGCAACCTCCTCTGAATAACACTACTACCACAAGCTATATTTTTACGCCTAACAATAACCAATGCGCTACAATAGCAAATATGACTATTATTGTAAATCCAATAGTTACACCTATATTTAATGAGATTGATTCAATATGTTCTGGTGAAATTTTAAATCCATTGCCTACTACTTCTAACAATGGTATCAATGGAACATGGCAACCCGCCTTAAATAATTTAACAACCACAAACTATACTTTTACGCCCAATATAGGGCAATGTGCAATATCTGCAAACACTACAATTAGGGTAATTCCATCTATAACACCATTTTTTAACCAAATTGCGCCAATATGTTCAAGCGAAACATTAAGCCCATTACCTACTACTTCAACTAATGGTATTAATGGCACATGGTTGCCGACTTTAAATAATACCGCTACTACCAATTATATTTTTACTCCTTCTATAGGTCAATGTGCTACCCAAACATCATTACAAGTTGAGGTTAAGCCTGTTGCTCAATATACCGATGTGGTTACTGCCTGCGATAGTTTTACTTGGATAAACGGAGTTACTTACTACGAATCAACAAACACAGCTAATTTAATTTTGAATAATGCTGCTTTTAATGGCTGCGATAGTGTTATTGATTTAAATCTATCAATAACAAATTCTAAAAGGAATTTTATACACCAGCAAATTTGCGAAGGTTCGACTTTTGTTTTTAATAATCAAAACATTACTTCATCGGGTATATATACTGCTAATTATAACACAGTAAATGGTTGCGATAGCACAGTTACACTAAATCTTATTGTAAATAATATTTACAACGATACAGTAACGATATCTCGTTGCACAGGACAATCTTACTTTGCGGGAGGCGCTTTGCAAAACACATCCGGTATTTATTCCGATTCCTATACAAGTTCTTCCGGTTGCGATTCAATAATAATTACACTATTATCATTCAATTCATTTATTTCTTATTTCGATACAGTTTCCATTTGCAATGGTGAAAGCTATTTTGCAGGCGGAACTTTACAACAAACAAGTGGTAATTATATAGATACTTTTATTTCAGTTGGTGGTTGCGATTCATTGGTATTTACAAATCTCACGGTTATAAGCCCTACTGTTACTTCTATAAATGCCATCATCTGCGAAAACCAAAATTATTTATTTGCAGGCATGCAGCTAAATGCTGCTGGTGTTTATAGCGATACGCTACAAAGTATTTTAGGCTGCGATTCTATTGTCTTACTTAATTTACAAGTAAATTCAAGTGTTTCAACAGTAATTTTCGATACCATTTGCCAAGGCGAAAAACTCATTTTCGATAGTATAGAAATTTCTGAAAGCGGATTATATACTTTGTTAAGCACTTCAGAAACAGGCTGCGATAGTACAACATTGCTGAATATTTTTGTGATAAACAATGAACTATCTATAACTCCACAACGGGCAGTAGTTGATACTGGTGCTACTTTACAAATATCTGTAACCACAAACGCTGTTTCTCCTACTTATTTATGGGTGCCCGATACCTATTTAAGTTGTAATAATTGTCCAAACCCAACCATAACTCCTTATGAAAACACAAACTATCAACTAACGGTTGCTGATAAATATGGATGTGAAGCAACAGCTCTTTTACAAATTATTGTAAATAAAGATTGTAAAAAATCTATTGTATATATCCCCAATGCATTCTCACCTAATGGCGATGGAAATAATGATTTTTTTGAAGTTTTTGCTACCGCTGTTAATTTTTATAACCTGAAAATATTTAATCGCTGGGGTGAAAAAATATTTGAAGCTTCAAGCCCTTTTGAAAAATGGGATGGCACCTATAAAGGCATAATGCAACTTCCTGGTGTGTATGTATATTTTTTAAAAACTACTACCTGTAACGGAGAACAAAAAAACTATAAAGGAAGTGTAACAATTATTAAATAACTAACACTTTAAATCCTAAACACTAAACTGTCATGCAGAGGTACGAGACATCCTTTCAATAAAAAGATTTCACCCTTCGGTCGAAATTACAAACGTAATTAACTCAATTTCCAAATTACATACTTCTCTTAATTCTCTCATTTTTCTATTTGCCAAAAGGCATTTTTTTGCTCACAAAAAAAACTCAAAAACTTCTTTTTTTGGAATTCTTTTTAATCTAAATGAACTGAATTTATATAATGCAACAATAGCCAAAGCACCAATAAAATAAGGCAATTAAGAAGGTGTTTTACAATGTTTCAATATACGATGTGAATAAAAAATATAGTACAATTACTTACTCTCAGAAACTTCATTTCAAAAAAAATCTGTTTTTACATTATGTAAACATTAGGGTTACATTAGCGTAAAGTATAATTAAACAAAACATATTTAATACTTTTCGCCACTGAAAAAACGACAACTATGATAAAATACATTTACTCAAACACTAAAAAAACGCGTTTTATCTGTCTATACAGCAAGTTGTTACTGATGGGCTTTATATTGCTGTTTTCTTATGATGAAGGTTTGGCCCAAATTACATGCACAAATCCAACCGCTTGTACATCTGCTCAGAGTGACCTTGCAAAATTTAGTTGCAAAGTATATGAAAATGACAATTATCAAGGTGAGACTTTTCCTAATCTTAGAGTTGGAGAATATGTCAGAGTCTACTTAAATCCAGGAACATATACATGGCAAGCGAGTGCGAACGATGGTAATTGTGGAGGTACTACTATAAAATTAGAGCTTCAAAGAGAAGGTTGGGGTGCTTATGTTTTTCTTAATTCAAGTTGTACAGGTGGTACTGGTGCTACTATTAATACCACTGATGGTTCAGCATCTGGTATTTATATCAGTCTTGTTGTTCATCCTTGCATGGCAGACTGGTATTTATTAGGCACTACTAGAAATAGTGGGGTAAATAGTAACTGTTTAAATTGTACGGGCGTTATTAACTCATGGAATAATTCATCTACGTATAGTTGCACCGCCCCATCTTCTCCAAGTTTTTCTGCCGGTGCTACTACACTTTGTGCTGGAGGGTCAAGTACCTATACAGCAACAGCCGCTGTAGGCACCACACCTTTTTCAATTACCTACTCCATTCTTTCAGGTGGAGCTTCAATTAATTCAAGTACGGGAGTTGTTAGCTCAGTTACTTCCAATTTTACAGTAAGAGCTACTATTAGTAATAGCTGTGGATCTACAACAGTAGATAGGGCTGTTACAGTTATTCCTAACGCAGTTCGTAATGCGCCCACGGGACCCCAATGCTCGGGTACGCAGCTGAACTTTTCTGCTACCAGTATTGCTGGTAGCACTTATAGCTGGACGGTTAACCCACCAGCAGGCTTAAGTGCAACGCCAACTTCAGGCAGTAATAATACTTTTTCAACTACCATAACCAATAGTACAACATCTAATATATTTGGAGCAAGCCCATATATTTTGGTTGTACATACTCTTAATGGTGTGGGTTGCACCACCACATTTAATCCCACCATACAATCACCAGCTTCTGCTCCAACATTGAACACTGTTACAGACCCTAACTAAAAAATATACAGCTATGAGAATGTATATACACCATAACGAAACATATATTGCTAAAACGCAGCACACTGCATTACTGCTAATACTTGTAATGAGTATGCTTAATATAGTGCCTTTTGATGTTTTTGGGCAATGTACTAATACAACTTCCTATGGTTCAGCTACTGCTCCTGTAGCAGGGGCTTCAGTTACTATGGATCCATCTTGTCAATATGCAGGAGAATATTCTACTTTAAATAGCGTTCCTGCAAATACAGATTACATAGTATCTTCAACTGTTACTAATGACTGGATTACTATAAGACAAGGCGCATTCAATGGTACTTTGATTGCTTTTGGTCAAACGCCTTTATCGTGGACTTCAACTGTAGCTGGTACATATTTTATTCATGTTAACACAAACAATTTATGTAATACGGAATCTGCATGTAGAGACCTAACTGTTCAATGGACATGTACTGCTACTCCTAATACCTCATTTAATTACAACGGAAGCTGGGCTATTGCTTCTCGCCCCTGCTACATAACCGGAAACTATGATGGAACGGGTACTCAAATTTGCGGAGGAGATGATGCAATTCGCATGAGAGCAACCAATTCCTTTATGCAAATGCAGTTTAATTTTGTTCCACAAAACGTAGAATTTTGTCTTGGTGTCAATACAGACTTGAATAACACGGTTAAACTTGAGCAATCTGCTAATGGTTCAACCTGGACAACTGTCGCTAATCCAGTTCAAAATCCACCTATTATATCTACGACAGTAACCCGAGACTATGCTCTTCTTCCGACTACACGATACTTGAGATGGACGCAAATAAATTACACAGGCACGGGAAATAATAGGATTGACAATGTAACTGTTACTGAATACAATCCTTGCGCATCCATCACCACCATCACCGGCTGTGGTGTATCATACACAGCTGCATTGGATGCCCCCAGCACAATGAATCCTACATTATGTGGATTTGCCTCTTCAGGTCAGGAAAGAATCTATAGCTTCACTCCAACTGTTACGGGTAATCATACTATCAACGTTTCGGCTGCATCGGGAGGTTTTGTTAATTATGCATTTAAAGCAGCAAGTGGCGGTTGTAATAGTTCAGGATGGACGTGTATTGGGTTTAAAAATTCAGTTGGTGATGTAGGCACAGTATCGCTTACCGCGGGTGTAGAGTATTATATTTTGGTGGTCGGTCAATCTACAGGTGCCAGGTCGCAAACATTTAGTATAACTAATTGCCCGGTTGCTTGTACCAATTCAACCATTGCCTTAACAAGTGGCACTCAAAACCCTACAGTATGTGCAGGCTTTGCTATACCTACCACAGTTTACACCTTTGGAGGAAGTGCAACAAATGCTGTAGTTACTAATTTGCCAGCGGGTTTATCTTCAAGTGTAAATACTTCAATCAAAACTGTAACCATTTCGGGAACACCAACAGCTGGGGGCACCTACACAATTACTACAAGCGGTCATACTTCGCCATGCACCGCTGCTTCTATTAGTGGCACTGTAACAAGAAATACAACAAGTGCGGTGGGTGCGGTATCTGCCAACCAAATCATTTGTTCAGGCACCCAGCCGGCTAATATGACCATAGCAAGTGCCAATGGAACAGTACAGTGGCAGCGTGCAGATGATGCAGGGTTTACAACCAACGTCACTGCTGTCGGTACCAATTCCAATACCTTAACGGGTGCACAAGTGGGAGCATTGACAGCTACCCGCTATTTCAGGGCAAGAGTAACAAGCGGAGTATGTCCAGCTGTTTTTTCAAATATTATTACAGTAATGGTAGATGCTGCCACAGTAGCAGGTTCGGTATCCGGTGGCAGTGAAATATGCGCTGGCGAAAGCAGTGGTGTATTGACATTGTCGGGCTATACAGGAAGCATTATCCGTTGGGAGTCGTCAGTAGATAATGGCGGCAGCTGGCAAACCATCAGCCACACAAGTCCTAGCTATACCGCCCCTGCGGTTGCTCAGTCCACGCGTTTCAGAGCAGTGGTGCAAAGTGGCGTCTGTACAGCAGCCAATTCAGATTTTACTACGGTTAATGCCATTACCTGCATTTGCCCGGGTGCTACTAATGGCTCTGTAACCTTCAATGCAGGTGCCGGCACAGGCAGCGACAGCTATGAAGTGAGTATTAACAACGGTGGAAATTGGATTGCCTACACCCCCGGTGCCCTTATAAACACCACTGGCGCTACAGGCTATGTGAAAGTGAGGGCAACACGTACCGGTTGCGGCACAGATGTAAATGAATATACCATTTGGAAGGTCTTAACGCCACCAAATGCAACAATAGCAAATAACGATGGTCCTGTTTGTATTGGCCAAACACTTACTTTAACAGCTAACCCTGTAGCTGGTGCTACCTATTTATGGACAGGGCCAAATGGTTTTTCCTCTCCTGATCAGAATCCTGTAGTTAATAACTTTTCAGCCAATAGTGTTGGCGATTATTCAGTAACAATAAATATTGGTGGTTGCAATAGCCCAGATGCTACTACTACTGTTTCTATTAACCAACCCAATACCACCATAAGTGGCATCAATATTCTTAATAATGATTATTTATGGAATGGTAATACAAATACTAATTGGTCAAATGCAGCAAACTGGTATAAACGAACTTCGCAAGGCTATGAATTAGCAAGTGTTGAGCCTACAACTTCTACAAACGTGTTTATTTTTAATACTACCGATGCAGGAAATTGTGTTTCAAACACTACTCCAATAGTAAATTCAAATCCTAACAATGCGCATAATGTATATATAGGCAGTGGTGCTGTTTTGGGTATGAATAACAATATGTTATTAGATGTGTACAGAAATTTCACCAATCTAGGTTCTTTGGTACTTGATGGCACTACAGATGCTTTAACCAATACCAGAACCATTAGATTTAGAGGGGCTGCTATTCAACTTTTAAATAGTGGCGGAACAAATAATAGTGCAGGTAATAGAAAGAATTTTGGAAGATTACAAATAGAAAAAACCGATGGTTATGTACAAATAGAAACACATGATGTTCAAGTTAGAGGAAATATTGATATACTAAGCGGAGAATTAAGAGCAGGCGATAGAAATATTACTTTGGTAGATGGTAATTGGACAAACAGCAATGGCGTATTTAATGCCGGAACAGGCACAGTTACTATGAATATTTCAGGTACTAATACTCGAACAATAACATCGGGTGGAATTGGCACAGGAAAACAGTTTAATAAACTTACCAAAGTGGGTACGGGTACACTTAAATTTAGTGGCGATTGTTTTGTTCAAAACGATATTGATGTTTCAGCAGGCACATTAGACACAGAAGCATATAAAGTGTATGGTAAAAAAGTAAACAATATTGGTAATATAAATATTGGCAGTGGCGGGCAAATGAGGGTAAACGAGTAATAATTAGCGTACAATTAACAGCTATGCTAATTGCATAAGTTTAAAAAAAAGATAAAGTCAAAATTTGTTTAAAAATATAGGCAAAAAATTAAAGCGCAATTATATGCAAGGCAAAATAATAAGGTTAGTATTGGTTTTAATGATAATGCTTGGAAGTGTTGGACTAAACGCTCAAAATTTGGTTGTAACATTAACTAACACTACCACGGCATCATTCCCCATCTCAGATATTCAAAGCATAAAGTTTAGTGCTAGTTCTATGATATTGTATAAATTAGACGGAACAGTTATTGCTTGGGATATTGTAGATATTGATAATTATGCCTTTGTATGTAGCGAACCAACCTACACTGTTACACAACCAACTTGCAACAATTCATCTGGGACTATTTCCGTAAATACACCAACGACTGCATCTGGTATTACCTACACTTTAGAAGGCATTACTCCAGTAGTTGCACCTTTAACCAACAGTACCGGAGTGTTTTCAGATTTGGCAGGCGGCAACTATTCTTTAACTGTAGCAGATGTCTTTAACCGAATCTGCTCTACATCAGTAAATATTATAATTTCTCCTGTTTCTGTAGTGCAATCTATAACTCTGAATGATACCATTTGTTTTGGCGAAAGTTATGTTTTTAATGGGCAATCACTTATTGCTTCAGATACCTATTATGACACCTTGCAGTCAGTTTCACAATGTGATAGTGTGGTTATTTTAAACCTTACAGTTTTACCCAGTTTAACATCTATTATAGATACAACAATATGTAATGGCGATAGCCTGAAAGTTGGAAATAATGTATATTTTCAGGGAGGCACCTACAACATTCCCTTACAAAGCGAAGATGGTTGTGATAGTTCTATTGTTTTAAAACTAGGGGTTAATACTATAGATACCGCCTTGAGCACAAGCAACAACGTTATTTCTGTTTCCCAAAGTGGCGCATCCTATCAATGGATTGATTGTACTAGTAATATCTCTATTAGCAATGCCGATCAACAAACATTTACAGCTACTGTAGATGGAATTTATAGTGTTGTCATTTCTGATGGAAATTGCACTGATACGTCAGCATGTTTAGAACTACTAGTTTCTGGTATAATAGAAAAATCTACATCACAATTTAAAATATATCCTAATCCTACATCTGAAGGATTTACTATTTCTGGAGTATTTAAAACAGTAGACGTAAATATTTATAATTTACAAGGTAAGATGATCTGGAGCATTCAAAATCAACAATCTGATTTGTTGCTAAACACTAAAGAAATTTCATTAAATAACAGTATGTACATTATTGAAATAATTAGCGGACAGGATAAAGAATACTATAGATTATTTGTTCTTTAATCTTATAGATAATAATAACCAACACAATGTACATTTAATAAATAAAACTAATCATGAAATTTTTAAACATCGTATTTGCATTAACGATTAGCGCTTCTGTTTTTGGACAAATTGAACAAAATGTAAACAAAACCCAAGGCCCGGTATCCAATTTAATAAGCAACATTGATAGCATTCGTTTTAACGGAAGTCAAACTGAAATGGAAATTATTTTAAATAATGGAAGTGTAGAAAGTCACACCCTGTCTGATATTATTAATGTTTCCTTTTCAGGTCAGTTAGTTGGTGAAGTAGCTTTTTTAGATTGCGCTGGAGCGAATATTAATGGAGCATTAATTGAAGAAGTAACAGCAAGTGGCGTATTTGCAGTTGTATCTTATACAGGTGGAAACGGTGGCACTTATAACGGACAATCAGTTGTTTCAACTGGAGTAACAGGATTAACTGCAACACTTACGGCAGGAAGTTTTGCTAATGGTAGTGGAACATTAACTTATACCATAAGTGGCACACCTTTATGCAATGGAACAGCTAGCTTTTCACTGAATATTGGCGGGCGGAGTTGTACGCTAAACCTTAGCGTAAACGGTAACTCTGCACCCATATTTTATTGTTTAGGTGTACCAACGCCAGTTATTGAAGTAACCAGCTTAACTGGTAGAATATGGATGGACAGAAATTTAGGTGCAAGCCGTGTAGCAATTGGAATTTCAGATAGTGCTGCTTATGGAGATCTATATCAATGGGGTAGAGGTTCAGATGGTCATCAATGCAGGAACTCACCCACTATAAACACAAAGAGTTGCAGTGACCAGCCAACACACGGTGATTTCATAATAGCAAGTAACCCTCCAGACTGGCGTAACCCTCAAAACACCAATTTATGGCAAGGCGTGAATGGTATTAATAACCCTTGTCCGTCTGGTTTTCGTATCCCTACAGAAGCAGAATTCAATGCTGAACGCCTAAGTTGGGCTAGCCAAGATGCTGCCGGAGCATTTAATTCTCCACTTAAATTGCCTATGGGAGGAGGAAGAAGATCGGTAGATGGTACTTTTCAGGCAGTAGATTTTAATGGCTACTATTGGACAAGCACTATTGACGTAAACTTTGGCAATGCTCCACGTTACTTAGGTTTTTTTAGTGGTGGTAGTGGAATGGACCTTAGCCAGCAGGCCTATGGACTTTCTGTTCGTTGTATTAAGGATTGAATGTTATTTTTTCTCATTACCCTTTATGATGGCAGCTTCATTAACACACGAAACAAATATATTTTATGCCCTTATTGGTGTTTTTACCAACACGAAATTCGTTTTAATGATCACAAGTGATAATACTACCGATGGCGTAGATGAGGATTAACGAGCAATAATAAAAGTATAATTTACTGTTATGCTAATTACATGTATTAAATGTGGAAGCAGAGATATTGAACGAACAAAGCGAAGCACTTTTGATAAGCTTTTAAGCAACTTATTTTGCTCTAAACAATATGAATACAGGCGTTTTAAATGCCTAACTTGTTTTTGGACAGGATTAAGGAAAGTTAAGAAAATATAGTTGCTTCCTAGGGTTAGGTGTGCAATTGGGGGCAGGACGTTTTGAGATTTCTGCCTGCCCCTCTTTATTAAAATCTTTTAAAAGTCATGATAATAGATAAAAATACTTTTGGTGTTGAAAAAAACAGATTAATAGCTGTAAAAACAAGTTTAGAGCCGGTTATAACAAGTGAACATTTATTGATGTTAATATCAGTTTATGATTCAAAATATAATAATGTAGTTTTTAAAACATTTTTAGTTAAATCTGTTTTTAAATTTTAGAATGCAAAAGAAAACCTGCAAAATACTTTACGATACTAAAACAGGCTGGTTTAGGTGTAGTTTTTGTGGGAACTGGCATTACGCTTTACACTGGATAAGAACCATAAAAGATAAAAAAGAAGTATTGCAGTGCCCTTTATGTAAAGTTTTTATTTATAAAGAAGAAAGTAATTTAGAATTAGATTATGATGAAAAGTTAATAGAGTAGTTTTATAATTTAATTATTTACTATCTCTATTTCATCATCGGTAAGTTGGCCAAAGGTTAGTAAATCTGCTTCCGTTGGTTCAGCATCAAATTGTGCCTGTTTAAGAATTTCATTTTGCAATAAAGAAGTATTTGAAAGCATTTTAGCAGAAATATGCATTTCGTTATTTTCTGCAGCATACTTTCTTACGTAATTTCTAATCCAGTAAACAGTATGATTATCGAATGAGATATTTTTTTTGAAACAGTACTTTTCAATAGACTTAAGTATTCCTAGACGACTAATTTTAAACAAATAATCGAATTGTTCATGGTCATCATCGGCATAAGTTTTAGATATTGCAACACAATATTTTTCATAATGCTTAACTAAAGTATTTATATCATCTTCAATACCTCTTTGAGCATTTATTATATTCTCAGAAGTTATCATGCTTATAGCTCATTTATAATATATGGTATTTCAGTAAGCGAATCATTCATTAATGCAATGATATTGTACCACTGTTTTATTTTGTCTTCTTTAGATGTGTTTTTCGATGATAGCAATTCACTCATTTTTTTTGATTCATGGTATAACGATGTTATTCCTAATGCCAAAAAACTATTTGCTAAATCATGGTTAGTGAATCGTATTTGCTCAAAATGATTTATCTCTTGCTTTGGTAGAAACTGATTGCTTATTTCAATAACATGTTTTTCATACATTTCTATTAATTCAGAAACCATTTTCTTATTCATATTTCTCTTTCTGAAGTATGCTATATCGAAATATTTAAAATCATTTCCTTTTTTTATTTCATTTTCTTGGTTGATGTTTTTCTTAAGATTAACATTAGATTTAATTACTGAAAATACTCTTTCTTCAGAGTATGGCTTTTCAATAATATCATTCATGCCACATTCAAAAAATTTTGTCCGGTCATCTTTTAAAACAGCTGCAGATAGTGCAATTATCGGGATAGTTGATTTCTTGATATCAGGTAAATGACGAATAATTTTTGTTGCCTCTATGCCGTCTAGTACAGGCATTTGGTAATCCATAAAAATAATGTCATAATTTTTTTGACTTACTAGCTTTACGGCTTCTTCACCATTAATAGCCGATTCATGCGGAATATTATGAGTATTCAGAAATTCCTGAAATACTTTCAGGCTCATTGGATTGTCTTCAACAACAAGAACATTTATATTTTTTAGATTTTCTTGTTCGTTAGTTGAAAAAATGTTTTCAAATTCTGAATCAGAAATATTGGTTTCACTTTGGTTTTTATCTGAAATTTTAAACGGAAGTACTATTTCAAAATTACTTCCTAATCCTAAAGTGCTTTGTAAGTTTATGGTGCCACCAAGTAATGTAATTATTTTTTTTACTATTGATAATCCTAAACCTACACCCTCGGTATAGCTTCTATTGCTGTTAACCTGAAAAAAATCGTCAAAAATTAATTTTTGTTTTTCTTTTGCAATTCCTATTCCTGAATCTTCTATGTTGAATTTTACTTTTATGTTTTCGTTTTTTTGTTCAACTATTTTTACTGATAACTTAACATATCCTTTTTCTGTAAACTTTACAGCATTCGTTAAAATATTTATAAGTATTTGGTTTAGCCTTATCTTATCTGATTCAACAATAAGACTATGGCTTATTTCGTCAATATTACATTCTAACTGCAATTTCTTTTCTGAAGCCCTAGTGCTTATTTGATTAATAACGTACTTTAAATTTTCCTTAAATGAGTAGGTTTCTTCTTCTATACTTAATGTACCCGATTGTATTTTGCCCAAATCAAGAATGTCATTAATAAGTTTTAAAAGACCAATAGACGAGAATTTAAGGTCATTTAAATATTCACTTTGTTTTTCATTAAGTTCAGTATTTTTTAAAAGGTTTACATAGCCGATAATTGAATTTAAAGGCGTTCTCATCTCATGGCTAATGTTAGAAATAAATTGCTGCATAATTTTTTCTGAACGTTCGGCCTTTTCTTTTTGCTGTAGCAAGTTTATTTCATTATCAATAGTAGAGGTAATATCAGTGTGTGCACCAACAATTCTGGTAGCCTTACCTGTATTATCTCTAATTACAACAGCCTTTGACAAAACATGTACTATTGACTTGTTTTTATGAACAAATCGCTGTTTTACATTAAATTCTGAAATGTCTCCTTTTATAAACCTGTTTACAAGTTGTAACGCTGTTTCTTTATCATCGGGAATAATAAGTTTCTCCCACGATTCCATTGTATTTTCAATTTCTGAATCTTTATATCCAAACATTGATTTCCATCTTGGAGAAAAATAAATAGTATCCTTAACGAGATCCCAGTCCCAGAATCCATCGTTACTTGCTGCTATAGCAAGATTTAGCCTTTGTTCATTTTCAACTATTTTTCTTTCTTGCTCTAGTTTCTCGGTTATATCATTATAAATCCATAAATGGCCTATATATTTTTCATTATCTATTATAGGTACAAATGTTCGGTAATACTTCTTGTCAGTAGAAAACTCTACCAAATCGTTAAAAACAGGTTTTTTTTCAGCTAATATTTCTTGTACTCTGCCAAATACCTCCTCAGGTTTCTTAAATGCACTTGCCAAATTTTTCAGTAGGTCAATGCATTGTGTATTAATAATTTCTGAGGGGCTTTTTTTGATATTAAAATACTCGTTAAATGTTTCATTAACGTGTAATATTGTGCCATTATTCGACTCGAATAGTATTCCATAATGAAGATTATCTATAATGGTTATCAATGTCTTTGTTGTGTTTGATAATCTTTCTCTTGTATTAATGATTTCACTTAAATCCGATATGACATAGAGATTATAGAAGTTGTCATTATTTATATAATATTTTGATTTTTTAATTTCAGCATATATGTTGCCGTTTATATTTACATAATGTTCTGTTTGTGTTTCGTTATCTTCTTTTATTTCACTTTTTATATTATTAACTATTTCAGTAATTTTTTTACCGGTAAAAAAAGATTTGCTTGTGTTAAATTTTAATGCTAAAGAATTATTAACCTCAATTATTCTATCGTTTTTGTCTGTTAGTATTACGTAATTATGAAGATTATCTAAAAGTAAATCGTATTTAAGCGTAAGCCTTTTGTTGTTTAACTCTAACAGATAAGATGATGTGATATCATAAAACTTAATTTCAATGGTTTTTTCATCTGTATTAATAAGTTTTATTCTTATTAATTTATTACCAAAATCTATATCACAATTTTCTTGTGATAATAAATTGTTGGGGTTTGTTTTTTTATTAAATTCTTTTAAAAACTGTTTTATCTTCTCACTACACTCAAAACTTATTTCTTTAAAAATATTTAGTAAATATTTTGAATCATAAGAAATAGTATCAGCATTAAAGAATTCTAATAAATCAGTATCGTGTTCAATTACATTTTTATTATTTACATCTACTGCAACTTTCCCGATGTAATTATTCTCGCTTATGTTTTCAATTATTTGTTGCTGATTAGAAATTAAATCTTCATAGTTTTTTTCTTTTGTAATATCGGTTATAGCAGCTGTAATTTTTATTGAGTCGTTTATATTACCATTATTTTCAGCAGATAATTTGTAGGTTTTGTTGCTAAATCTGGGTTCAGAATTAAATTCAAATTCTACGTTACCATTTTTTATGCAATATTCTATTCTATCATAAAATATTTTCGAGTTTTCTTCATTAAAAACCTGATCTATTTTTTTTCCTAAGAAATCTTCCGGTTTTCTAACTAAAGAATTATTGTTAAATACAAAAAAATCGGTAAATGTTTTTGTGCTATAGTCTATTTCTACAATTAAGTCTGCTTTTTTAGATATGGCGAATTGCAAAAACTTTTCTGACCTTTCATTCTTTTTTTGCATTTCAAGCATCATTTCATTTCTGATTATGCCTGATAATATTATGGTACTGGTTTGAATAAAGGGGTCTAATTCGGCTAAAGTTTTATCATTATAACCGTCAGGTTTATTGGCAAGACCAACCATTCCTATAATTTCTTTGCCAAACATAAATGGCAAGCCTAAAAACTTCTTTAATGGCGGGTGACCTTTAGGTATGCCACCGGCTCTTGGATCATTGGGTGCATCGTTGGTTAATAGAGGCTTCTTATTTACCATTACCCAACCAAATAAGGTATTCAGATTTCTAAATTCAAAACCTTTTTCTTTGTTTTTTTCGTATAGATTTTTGGTTTCTTCGTTCCACGAAATGTCGGTAATGTGATAGGTTCTTAAATAAGGATTATTTGATTCGTCATATTTTATAATACCTATAAAACCATATTCACTTTTAGTTATTTCAATAATTCTGTTAAGAATTAATGTAAAAACTTCGTTTGCACTATATTCTTCAGCTACAAACTTTTTGTGAATATTTTCTAAAAATTCAGCCAGCATTTAAATTAGGTTATAGGTAAATAGATTGTAAACCTGCATTAATTAATTTCTCGTTTACGTAATGAACCAATTGAATGTTTTTGTTTATACCTAGCTTAATAAACATGTTTCTTTTATGAGTATCAATAGTTCTATTCGATACTTTTAAATCATTTGCTATCTCAAGACTGGTTTTACCTTTTGAAATTCCTATGGCAATTTCACATTCTCTCTTGGTTAATTTTATATTTTTTTCATTATCCAAAAAATAGGTTCGCTTATTTCTTTTTTTACCGTCATTTTCATTACTATATAAATTTTGCATAGGCAGTCTTTGGTCAAAATATTTTCCACCTGCAAGAATTAGCTTTATAACTGTTGTAAATAATTCAGGGCTCACGTCTTTGTATATTATGCCAGCCGGAGAAGCTGAAAATAGCTTTGATAGTTTCAATCCTATATCAAATATTGTAACAAATAAAATTTCAGTTTTTGGTTTATTTATTTTTAGCTCATTTGCAAAATCAACTCCACTCTCATTCCTCAACTCTATGTCTATTATTGCAAGGTCAATATCATTTTTTTGTGATATATCTAATGCTTCTGAAATGTTATTAGCCTCAATAACTTTGTAATCTTCATGTTCATATAACAATGCCTTAACAGAAAATCTGAACAATGAGTTGTCATCTAAAACAAGTATAGTTTTCATTACGTAGAATTTTGTTTAACTGTAAAAGTATATTCAGTTAACGTTTAATTTCCTGTTTTACAGCTAATAGGGAAACATTTATGTAAAGAATACCTAGTTTGAACACTTAATTTAAGTAAATAAACCTAAATAATTAATATGTAATTGTTAGTTGCTTTAAATGCCGGAAGTAGTCTAAATGAACAAGGAGGAGAGGAATAGTTTTATTAAAAAACTTAAATTCATTATTGGCTTATTACATAACATCATTTAATGAAATTAGTTTTGTTTTTTGTAAGTTCCTGCAAATACGGCAATTAATTCAGTGGTGTTTTTAAGGTTTAACTTTTTAAGTATATTATACCTGTGAGCATCAACTGTTCTTTTACTTAAAAACATTTTTTCTGCAATTGCCCCACTGGTTAAGCCTTCACATATGTATTTTACAATCTGAAACTCACGATATGATAATCTTTTTCCTATTTCTTCATTATTGGTTACGGGAAGTGTTACGCTTTTTCCCCGTTTTAATTTTACCAAAAACTCTTTCACAATTTCGCTGCCGTAGTAGTAACTTCCTTTAATAACAGAATCTACAGCATGTATTAAATCATTAGATTCGATACTTTTTAGTATGAAACCATTTGTTTCAAGAGATATAATGTCATCAAGATGATTTGTATAATCTAATCCGGTTATAAAAAGTATTTTTTGACCATGAATTTTCTTTAAAATTTTTTTAGCAAGCTGAATCCCGTTTATGCCTGGCATTTCTATGTCAATCATTAATAGGTCATATTCCATATCATTAATCATGTCTAATGCCTTAGTACTTTCATTGCATATATGAACTGAATATTTATTAGTGCTGTCGAGAACATGTTTTATAGAATAACACATTAACTCATGGTCATCAATGATTAGTATTTTTTTCATAAATAGGTTTCATTTTTTTACAAAAATAAACCTTTGTAGGTCGAATTATTTAAGTATGTGTACTTAAAATCATAAGTATAGTTACCATATTTTCAGCTAATATTTTATTAACCTATTGACAAATATGAGATTTAGGGTAAAATTGAATTTATATGATTCATTTTATCAGCACATTATCAATATCTCACGTTACTGCGTTAGAGCTTTTGAATATTTGTATTCAAAAATCTAACGACTTAAAAGTGCCTTTTTCTATTTGTATTGTCGATTCGTCAGGAAACGAGATTATTAGTCTTAGAATGGATAACGCTTCCTTAGCCACTTTGAATAATGCAAAGGAAAATGCAAAAGAAATTGTTTTTTTTAAGCATGAAGAAACGGTGACTGATACTTGTAAAGGTCTTCCACTACTATATCATAATGAATTAATTGGTGCTGTTTCAATATCAGGAAATAATAGTGCCGCTGAGCTTGCATGCTTAGAATTTATCAAAAACGAGTTTCAAAAATTATAATAAAAATATTTAATAAAAATTACTCAACATGAAGGTTTCATATATTAGCAATAGCGAGGTAGAGCATATTTCAGATTATATTAAAATTGCTACAGAAAACCCTGATTGTAAAGCATTAGGTGTAGTTATAGCCGAAAACACATTTATTGACTTTGAGTATTTAAGTCGGCTATTGGCTGATACTAATGTGCCCGTTTTTGGTGGTGTATTTCCTGAACTTATTTATAATAATAAAAGATTCAGTGAGGGAATACTGATTACAGAGATAAATTTTAATGTTACTGCTGCTTTAATTGACCTAACCACTGAAAGTGTAGATGATTATCTTACACAAATTGCTAACATTAAAGATGTAAAAAGCTTTAAGCACAAAACTATTTTTGTTTTTTTAGATGCTTTTAATGCCAACAAATCTATTTTCCTTAATGCACTATATGATTTTTTTGGCACAACAGTAAAGTATATAGGTGGTGGTGCCGGACGACTTTCTTTTAAGCAAGAACCATGTGTATTGCTAAATAGTGAAATACATATTAATAAGGCATTGATTGTGCTTTCTGAAAAAGAACAGTCTATTGGTGTGGCGCATGGCTGGGAGCCTATATCAGAACCGGTTAAAGTATCTAAAGCAGAGAAAAATACAGTTTATGAGCTAAACTGGAAGCCTGCTTTTGAAGTGTATAAAAACATTGTTGAAAACCACTCGGGTAAGAAATTTACTGCCGACAATTTTTTTGATATTGCGAAATCTTATCCATTAGGTATTTCAAAATTAGATTCTGAAATTATAGTAAGAGACCCGCTATTTGAAAAAGATAACGCTTTAGTAATTGTAGATGAAGTGCCTCAGGGCGAATTTGTTCAGGTTTTAAATGGTAATAAAGATTCTTTATTAAAAAGTGCCCAAAGAGCCTCGCAAACAGCTGTAAATAGCCATGATAATTCAGGAAATACACTCAACATGTTTTGTATAGACTGTATTTCACGTGTACTTTATCTTCAAAACGATTTTGAAAGCGAGATACAGCAAATTTCTAATGGAAAAGAATTGCATGGAATACTTACAATAGGTGAAGTAGCAAATTCAGGAGATGGCTACTTAGATATTTTTAATAAAACGGTTGTAGTTATTGTGTAGTATTATGCCACTAGGAAACAAAATAACTTCTCAAATATTAATTGAATTGGCATTAGCATCATCCGGTGAGTATGATGAAGAAACAATGCTAAAAAAAACACTAAACCTTTATTTAAGAAAACTAAATTGTTTTCTTGCTGCTGCAATTTTTTATTCAGAAAATGATGATGTAACTGATGATGATTACGTGTTGCCTTTGGCGCATAAAAACAGCGATGAGTTAAATGCCGTAAGAAATGAAGTGCTAAATTTTTTTACAGAAAGTAAGGGCAATATATACATATCTGAACATAATGAAAGATTTTATTATGGTTTTGAGATAGCCTCTTATGGCATAATAATAATAGGTAGGTCAATACCTTTTTATAATGAGTTTATTTATGAATTAAAACCAATAATAAATAATCTGGGAAAATCGTTGCGCCTTACTAGAGAAATAAAGAAAACCGTTAAATTAAATGAAAAACTATCTCTTTTAGAGGCTTTTGTGAATAACAGTAAAGATTCTTTTCAAGCCAGCGATATTAATGGTGATATAATTTATTTAAATAAAGAGGCAGCAAGAAAATTTGGCATTAACAATGAAGCAGATTATTCTTTAAATGTAAAAGATTTTGAACCCGGTTTCAGAGATAAAAAAGCATGGGAAGACCATGTACAACATATAAGATTAAAACAACAAATAATTGAAAGTCAAAACTATCATGTAGGCGATAACAAAAATATTGATGTTGAAGTTAGTGTTAATATTACCCAAACAAATAATAAAGAATACATTGTTGCAATATCAAGAGATATAACTGAAAGGAAAAAAAATGAAGATAGAATTAAGAGTCTAAATGAAATTTACAGTAGTCTTTTAAAGATATCATCACAGTTACTTACAGGCAATATAAACCACACAAATATTTTAATTAAAGATGCTTTTGCGTTGCTTAGCAAACAGCTAAGTGCAGTTAGAATTTATTTGTATGAGTTTAGTGACACTAAGAAACAAATAGTTAATACTATAGAATGGCACTCTAATTCTGAAAGAGAAACTGGTGTGTTGGCAAAAAATATAGACTTAAAAGGTAATGAAACATTTATTTCGGACTTATATAAAAAGCAACATGTAATTTATAATTATAAAAATGAACCCGATTTAATTCAAAACATAAAACTGTTTAATACTCTCGAAACCAGTACGCTAATAGTACCTATTTTGTTTGAAGACAAAATAACCGGCTTTGCAGGCATTGATTCTGTTTTTACACTAGCCGATTGGCATGAAGAGGTTGTTTCAATTGTAAAAATTTCATTAAATATAGTTTCTAATTCACTTGCCAGATACAGGCAAAATAAAAAACTGGAAGAAACAAAACAATTTTATGAAACCATTTTAAATGAATTGCCAAATGACCTTGCTGTTTTTGATGAGCAGCATAAGTATCAGTTTGTAAATCCGGCAGGAATTAAAGATAATTCTATAAGGAAGTGGATAAAAGGAAGAACTGATTTTGATTATGTAGAGAAAAGAAAAGTACCTGCTGAAAGAGCTATTGAAAGAAGAAAGTATTTTTTAAAGGCAGCTAATGAAAAATGCAAAGTTTCGTGGAATGATATTTATAAAAATAAAGAAGGAGATAAAGAAGTAATAAATAGAAACTATTACCCCGTATTTAATACTGATGGGTCATTAAAAATGATGATTGGTTATGGTATTAACGTAACTAATATGTTTAATATGGAAAGAAATCAAAATATTCTTCTTTCTATAATTGAAAACATACCTGCCTCAGTAATATACTATGCAAACAATAACAAAGATTTCTTTATAAATGAATTTGGTAAAAAACAGCTTGGTATTTATAATGCCGAAGATTTTTCATGGCTGTCTTTAGAAAATTTACACGATGAAGCTTCTTTCGACCTGGTAATTAACGAGGGCATTAAAGCTGTAAATAAAGAAGGTTATTGGCGTGGTGAAGTAAAAATTAACAGGAAAAATTCTTCTTCATTTTATGCCGATGAAATAATACTCAGGAATAATGCTAATAATGAAAGCGGACTAGCGCTTATTATTACCGATATTTCTGATAAGGTTACTGCACTTGATGAAATTAAAAGCCTTGCATCATTTCCATTAGAAAATCCTAATCCGGTTTTAAGGTATGATATAGAAGGTAATTTATTATTTAGTAATACTTCAAGCGAAACGCTAATAAAACTTTTCAATAAACAATATCAGAATAAACTTCCCGCTAAAATATCTAAGCAAATTAGAGACTCAATAATTCACGAGCAGTCTTATAATGGGGAGATTTTTGTAGAAAATTTTGTTTTTAAATACAACATACATCCCAATAAGGCAAAAATGTATGCCAATTTTTATGCAGAAGATATAACGGAAAGGAAGAAGCAAGAAGATTTAATAAGACAAACAGATATCTTGTTAAGAAGCCTTTCAGAGGCTGCTGCCGCATTACTTTCAGATGAGTCTTTAGATTCAAGGCTCTATAAATCTTTAGCATATATAGGCGTGAATACTGTAGCCTACGAGTGCCATATAATAACTTTTAATAAAAAAGCTAGTTCTTATGATGTTATTGCAAAGTGGAACAGAGAAGGCGTAAAAGACGAAAGCTATTTATCTATTTATAAAAGTGTTTTAAGTCATAAAGCTTTTTCAAAACAATTGTTAGACAATAATTTATTACACATAGTCAGCAATTCTGAAAACAATATTTATAGCCTGTTTGATAATAGTAATACTGAAAGTTTTACTGCATACTCACAAGAGTTAAGTACCGAGACCAATATTATTATAGCATTTCATTTCAAAAATTCACAAAAGAAATGGAATGAGTTTGAAGCTGATATTATTAGAACCTTTCTGGATTATATTATAGGCACACTACACAGGCAAAAGCTTTTAGATGAATTGCATGAAAAGCAACTAATACAAAAAACATTATTAGATGCTTCACCTGATAATATTATGCTTGTTAAAGCTGACGGAACAATAGTAGAGGCAAATTACAGATATAAGGAAACGCTTAATATTTCACCTGAACAAATGATTGGTAAAGACATCAGGAATATGTTCAGTAGTAGTACATCAGCAAAAAGGTTGGAGTATGGTTTACAAGTATTAAAAACCAAAACGCCTGTTTTTTTTGAAGATACAAGAGACGGCTACATTTTTGAAACCAACATTCATCCGGTTTTAAACGATAATAACGAAGTAATATACATTGCAACTTATGCAAGAGATATTACTCACCGAAAAATTGCAGAAAATGAGGTAAAAGAGGCTAAACGAAAGCTGGAAAGTATATTAAACGAGATTCAGGATGTGCTGTGGTCTTTAGATATTGTTTCCAAGAAATACATCTTCATTACACCTTCAATTGAAAAAATGTATGGTTATTCAACAACAGAATTTGAATCAGACCACAGTTTATGGGAAAAAATGATTCATCCGGAGGATAGACATTTTATTAATGTAATTAATGAGAATGTTTATAAATACGGAAATTCAGATGTTGAATACAGAGTTATTACTAAGAGTGGTAATGTTAAATGGATAAAAAACAAAATAAAAGTTATTTACGAAAAAGGTATAGCTATAAGAATGGATGGTTATGCTACTGATATTACCAATCAAAAAAGTTATGAGAAAGAAATAAAAGAAAGTGAAGAGCGATATAGAATAATTCTTGATAATTCTTCTGAAATGATTCAGACTCTTGACCTTGAAGGTAAAATTGTTTGGACTAACCGTTCGTGGAAAGAAAAACTAGGTGTTACAGATGAACTTATAACTGGTGAAAGCATAACTCAATTTTTTGATAAAGCAACACTGGAGGAATTTAACAGAGTTATTCCCCAAGTAATGGAAGGCAAAATAGTAACCGATTTGCAATGTACTTTCTTATCTAAGAAGGGTAATTCATTAATACTTCAAGGCAGGGCAATACCACTATATAAAAACAATGTACTTATTGGCTCACAGGCATATTTGCATGATATAACCAAAATTATTCAGGCAGAATATGAATATAGAACCATTCTGGAAAATTCTTCTGAAATGATTCAGACACTTGATCTTGAAGGTAAAATTGTTTGGACAAATCGTTCGTGGAAAGAAAAGCTGGGATTGCTTAGCGAGCATAACTTTATAGGTAAAGAATTAACTCAATTTTTGGATGAACCTACCTTGGAAGAGTTTTCAAGAGTTATTCCTCAAGTAATGGAAGGTAAAATAGTTACTGATTTGAACTGTACATTCCTTTCCAAAAATGGTGATGCTTTGCTTTTACAGGGCAGGGTTATTCCACTTTACAAAGATAATATTCTGGTAGGCTCACAAGCCTATTTGCATGATATTACTAAAATAAAACAGGCCGAGAGAGAACTTGAAAAACTTAATGAAAATCTTGAGCAGCTTGTAGAAGAAAGAACCTTAGAATTAAATGAAACAAACAAAAATCTTCAAAATTTTGCTTACGTAATTTCTCATGATTTAAAAGCACCGGTTCGCCACACTACTATGTTTACACAAATGCTGAAAACTAAAATAGAAGGTAAACTGAACGAGGATGAACTGAGGTTGCTAAATAACATAAGTTTAGCGGGTGATAAAATGGGTAAACTTATTGATGGAATGTTAGAGTTTAATAAGCTTGGTAATAAGCCTTTGATTATTAAACAGATTAATACATTTCAATTGGTAACAAGATTATTAGAGATGTATAAAACCTTAAATGCCAATTTGAATTTAAATATTGAAATAGACCAACTTCCTGATATTAATGCTGATGATGCATTAATAGAACAAGTATTCACCAATTTAATATCAAATGCTATTAAATATTCTTCTAAGCAGCCGGTAGTTAAAGTGGAAATAAGATATAATGATACAGGTAAATATCACCAATTTACTATAACAGATAATGGTACCGGTTTCGATATGAAGCACAGCGCAAATATGTTTAACATGTTTACGAGGCTACATACACCCAATGAATTTGAAGGCAATGGAATTGGCCTTGCTAATACCAAACGAATTATTGAGAGACATAAGGGCACTATAAATTTTTACAGCGAGCCTAATAAAGGTGCAACATTTTATTTTACTATACCAAAATAGCAAACTATGATAAAGAAAATTATTCTTGGAGAAGATGATTACTTAGACAAAGAGTTAACGGTAACTACTCTTAAAAGTATTCCCATTTTAAATGAGATTGTGCATTTTGATAATGGACAAACCGTGTTGGATTATATTTTTAAACAAGGCGAATTTGAAAATGCCGATCATGACGATCCCGCTCTTGTTATTCTAGATTTGAAAATGCCAAAAGTTGATGGCATTGAAGTTTTAAAGCAACTTAAAAATACCAATGCTACCAAGCATATACCGGTTATAATGCTAACCTCTTCTAAAGAATTAAAAGATGTGATAGAGTCATACGGTGTAGGGGCAAATTCTTATGTAGTTAAGCCTGTAAATATTAAAGATTTCGAAGATTCAGTAAGAGCTATTGGTTTTTATTGGGCACTTATTAATCATAGATAATTAAATGTTTATGAAAAAAATTTCATGTATTTATACACTTGTCTTTGTTATTACAGCATTGTATTCTCAAACAAAAGAAAAAAAGTTTCACTTTAATTACTTTGGCCATGTTGAATATCGAATGGAAGATATAGGTGAAAACAGAAACTCTTTTTTTTCACTTGGCGAACAAGACTTTTTTATTACTGCTGATATAACAAAGAAAATTTCCTTCTTAGGCGAAAGTGTTATCAGGTTTGATGGTAAATCGGCAACAAGTTTTTTGCCCAGTATAGAGCGAGCTCAGGTGAAATTTGATTATTATAAAAATCACAGTGTTTTAGTAGGTAAAATGCATGGGCCTGTAAACTATTGGAATGATGTATATCATCATGGCAGACTTTTTTTTCCTACCATTGACAGGCCTATAGCCTTTAGTGCCATAATACCGTTACATACTTTGGGGCTAAGGTTTATGGGGCAAAATTTAGGAAAAATAAATTTCGGATACGATTTTGTTTTAGGTAATGGCATAGCCTCAACTGATTTTTTTGATATTGGTACAAATAAATCCATTACCGCATCAGTTCATGTTAAGCCGGTAGATAATTTACGTATCCAAGTATCATATTACAACGATTTTCTTGAGCAAAATGTGGCAGGCGCTCATAGCGGACACACTGGTAATATTCACATCAATGCTTTTTCTAGCTATTCAGGTGCATTAAACTTTGAAATGTATTGCTTTTCACTTGCTTACTTCGGAAAAAAGTTTGAGTTGTTAAATGAGTTTGTATATAACGCTACACAAACTGATACTTTAGGTAAGGCCAATAATTTCTCTAACTATATATATGGCGGTTACAGAATTAAAGAAAAACATGTGCCATATTTAATGACAGATTTATTAACTATTTCAGATAACGATTTGCACGTATCGCCATTTAATGCAATTAGATTATGCGCGGGTTACCGTTATGAAATAAGTCATTTAATTAATCTGAAATTTCAAGCTGAAAGATATGGGAATCTGATGCACAATCATGCAATGAATCATCATAATCATCTGCATACCCGATACGAATTTAAAGTTCAACTCTCTTATGGCTTTTAACATGAAAAATTTCTACTTCATACTGTTTTTGTTCATTCAGCTTCTCTTTAAAGCTGAAATAATTGCTCAGGTCAACGAGCAATATGTGTTTCTGGGTAATAGTACAGGTGAACTATCCATGAGCTTTAATAGCATTACCAATGTATTTAAAGCAAAAAATACTTCATGGAAGAATAATAGTCCAATAATAATTGTGCTGCCTTCAGGAAAATCTCCAAATGCTTCAGGAGTATCTAAACTTATATACAATACATCTTTTACTGCGGTTCAAAAGTTCTGGCTTTCTGAAGTTTTTCAAGGTAGGTCTAAGCCACCTGTGTTTCTTGATTCCGATGAAGAAATTATTCAGTTTATTAAGAAAAATGAAGGTGCCATTGGCATTATATCCAATAATAAGAGTTTAAATATTCCCATAGAATTCATTATTAAAATAGAAAATAAATAGGCGGTGTTTTCAGGAAATTCAAACTCTCTTTTCTATAAAATATGGATTCCTTATACCATTATTATTTTGGTTATTGCTATAACCATTGCCATGTATTATCCTGAAAAACAAAGAGAGTTGTTTTTTGAGCATGAAGAAGCAGAACTTGAGGCACTGGCATTAAACATAGCAAATGCTGTTGAAGTTTCGTTTATTCATAATGATTATACCAATTTGCAAAAAACGGTTAATTATATTTCTAGCAAAAAATCTTTTGAGTTTATTGCTATAATTACTATTGACTCTTTAGGAAACGAAGAAGTATTTAATGTTATACCTGCTGAAAAGACTAGCCTGGCATCTGCTTACGACCCAAAAAAATATTTAGTAAATGAAAGCAGTTTTACTACAGAAGTTGTTAATGGTAAAATTCTTATAGCAAGTTCTATGCTGGAAATAAACAAGGAAATAGCTAAACTCCATTATCCCATTTATTCCTTCTTGTTTACTATGTTAGTAGTCTCTTTAACTATTTTCTACTTCATTACTAAAAGAATTTCCAGCCCAATAAGACAAGTTACTGAAATTGCCAAAGTGCTTGAAAGTGGTAATTATAATGTCGCAATTAAAAAATCAGAATCACAAGATGAAATAGGATTGTTACAAAATGCATTTTACTCGTTAAAAGCAAGTTTACTAGTACAAAAAAATAAAAATGATGAACTAAACAGAGGGCTGGAATTAAAGGTTGAAGAAAGAACAAAAGAGTTGCAGCAGGCATTAAATGGCTTAAACCAGGCACAGCAAACTACACGAATTGGAAGCTATTGTTTCTATTTACAAAATAAAACATCTAATAGCTCATTTACTTTCAATCAAATTTTACAATTCGATTTTACTGAAAATAATTTATACACCGATTGGCTAAATTATATTGCAGATGAAGACAGAAACGAAGTTTTATTTGAAATAAAATATTGTATTAAAAACAAAAAAGTATTCAACAAAGATTTTAGAATTATTACAGGCTACAGTAAAGAATTAAAATGGATTCATTGCCTTGCCAATATAGATTTTGAAAACGGAAAACCTTTAAAAATTTCGGGTACTATACAAGATATAACTGAAAGAAGAAAAATTGAAAACGAGCTATACAAGCTCTCTCTTGTTGCAAAAAATACTACCAATGGTGTTATTATTACTGATAAGGATAAAAATATTGTTTGGATTAACGATAGCATTACCAAAATTAGCGGCTACACATTTGAAGAACTTAAAGGCAGAACACCTAAAATCTTTCAGTTTGAAGAAACCAACCACGATACTGTAAAATTTATAAACGAAAAAATTTCACGTTTTGAACCTGTAAAAGCAGAAATTAAGAATAAAGGTAAAACAGGTAATGTTTATTGGATAGAGCTATACATTCAGCCGCTATATGATGCTAAACATGAAGTAATGGGCTTTATGGCAATTGAGATTGATATTACTGAAAGAAAGAAAGCTGAAGCAGAATTAGAAAGTTTAAACAGAACCCTTGAAGAGCGTGTAGTTTCTAGAACCAAAGATTTAGAAGAATCATACAATAATCTTCAAAATGTATCCTACATTATTTCTCACGATTTAAAAGCACCCATTAGGCATACCCTATTTTATTCTCATTTGCTGAAAGAACATTTAAAAGACAATATTGATAAGAAAGGAGAGGAGCTTATAAATAATATTAACAATGCCGGTGAGAAAATGAAACGGCTTATAGAAGGATTACTTGAATTTAATAGAATCGGTAATAAACTGCTGGAATTAAAAGAGATAGATACTTATAAAATGGTTACACAAATAGCAGAAATGTATAAAAATATTAATGGTAACCTGAATATTGAGTTTACAATTAGTTCAATGCCTTTTATTAATGCCGATGAAACATTAATTGAACAAGTATTTAGTAATCTTATTTCTAATGCAGTTAAGTACTCATCAAAAAAATCTAATATTGAAATTCAGGTATTATACAATGAGGATAATAACTTTCATGTTTTTACAGTAAAAGATAATGGTGCAGGTTTTGATATGGCCCATGCTCAAAACCTTTTTAAAATGTTCAACAGGCTGCATGGTCCCAATGAGTTTGATGGTAATGGAATAGGGCTGGCTAATTCAAAACGAATAATAGATAAACATAGAGGAAAAATTACTTTTTATAGCCAACCTGAAGAAGGGGCTACATTTAGTTTTTCGATTCCTAAAAACATAAATTATTTAGTATGATTAAACTTAAAATATTATTGGCAGAAGACGACTTGCTCGATAAAGAATTGGCAGTTGCTTCTCTTCGCGCAATGAATATTCAAAACGACATTATACATTTCGATAACGGCCAGTCTGTTCTTGATTATATGCTGGATACCACCAATGCCAAAGATGTTGGATTAATTCTGCTTGATTTAAAAATGCCAAAGCTTACAGGAATTCAGGTTTTACGAATTCTAAAAGAAAATGAAAACACCAAACATGTTCCTGTTGTTATTCTCTCGTCTTCAAAAGAAAGCAGAGACGTTACAGAATGCTACAGCTTAGGGGCAAACTCCTACATAGTGAAGCCTGTAGATGTTTCAGCCTATCAGGATGCCATTAAAACTCTTGGGAATTATTGGTTAAATATCAATTTTTTAAATACTCTAAAACCATAACTATTGTTTTGCCATGAAACAAATTGAGAAGTTAATTAAAGAAATTGCGCCTTGCCGAGAAAAATTATTAGAACACCAGGTTTACAGTTCAATAAAGAATATTGAACACTTAAGAGTATTTATGAAATACCATGCATTTGCAGTTTGGGATTTTATGTCGTTATTAAAAAAACTACAAAGCGAATTAACTATTACAAATGCCCCATGGTATGCAAAAGGCAGTGCCGATACCAGATTTTTTATAAATGAAATAGTGTTGGGTGAGGAGTGTGATATAGATGAGCATAATAACAGAATTTCTCATTTTGAACTTTATTTAAATGCCATGAGGAAGGCTGAAGCCGATACCTCTGAAATTGAACTGTTTTATTCCAACATCGCCTTGCAGTATCCGGTATCATTATGTCTTGATATAAGTGTAACCAAAAGTTTAGCCGCTAAAGCTTTTGTTGCCAATACCTTCGAAATAATTAATAGTAATAGCCTTGCTTCAGTTTGCGGAGCATTCACTTTTGGCAGAGAAGATTTAATTCCCGATATGTTTCAGGAAGTAATAGATTGTATTGCATTAATTAACCCTTCTAAACTAAGCACATTCAATTATTATCTGGAAAGGCATATTCAGGTTGATGGAGAACATCATAGATATCTGGCATTAAAAATGATTGAAGAAGTATGTGGAAACGATAATGTTAAATGGCATGAAGCAAAAATGGGAGCCATAAAATCGCTTGAAGCACGTATAAAACTTTGGGATGCCGTTTGTAATGAAATAAATTTTGAATAATAATGATAACAAAACAACTACACTTTAAACAAAACAACTGGATTGACCTAAATCCAGAAGCGGAACATAATTTTCAATTAGTATTGGTTTTTGGTTCGAAGCTATTGTTATGTAATACTGAAGTATATAATTATCTCACTAACAGGTTCTCAAATGCAAATATTGTTTTTTCATCAACATCGGGCGAAATATTAGATGGTGAAGTTTATGATAATACAGTTGTAGCAACGGCAATTTATCTTGAAAAAAGTCATGTCCAATGTATTGAAACTTCAATAAACAAACACAAATCAAGTTTCGATGCAGGTAAATTTTTAACCCAAAATCTTAATAGTAATCAATTAAAATCTATTTTTATTAT
This sequence comes from uncultured Chitinophagaceae bacterium, assembly GCA_964543705.1. Lineage (GTDB taxonomy): Bacteria > Bacteroidota > Bacteroidia > Chitinophagales > CAIOSU01 > CAYSGX01. The sequence continues at coordinate 86,251 of CAZIZP010000001.1, read as the reverse complement.
TTCCGATGGAACACATGTAAATGGAAGCGAATTAGTTTCAGGATTAAATATAAATAACAACGTTAATACTATTATTTCGGGTGGTTTAGCGGGCGATGCCGATAATTTTTCTGAAACAGTTGTAAGTCTTAATAAACAACCCGAACCGGGTAATATTGTAGCAATAGGCTTTTATGGAAATGATATGAAAGTTAATTGTGCATCATTTGGCGGCTGGGATGAATTTGGTCGCGAAAGAACTGTTACAAAGTCTAACAGAAATGTGCTTTATGAAATAGATAATCGCAATGCCTTAGAACTCTATAAAGAATATTTAGGGCCTTTTGCCGAAGAACTTCCCGGTTCTGCATTACTTTTTCCATTATCCATATCCGTTTCAGGAAACGATAAAACAATTGTAAGAACCATATTAACTATTGATGAGCTTGAAAAAACCATGACTTTTGCAGGCAATATTCCCGAAGGAAGCAAGGTGAGATTTATGAAAGCCAATTTCGATAAGCTTATAGAAGCCTCACAGAATGCAGCAACAAAATGTAATGTTGCGGGTTTAAATCATTCGCAGCTTGCAATTTTAATAAGTTGTGTAGGCAGAAAATTAATTCTTCGAGAAAGAGTTTCTGAAGAAACAATGGCCGCCAAATATGCTTTAGGAACATCTGCAACAATTACCGGATTTTATTCTTATGGTGAAATTGCCCCCTTTAGTAATGCTTTATGTTGCGAACTGCATAACCAAACCATGACCATTACTACTTTATTTGAAGAATAATACTACAGCACCTTATGCCTTACCATAAAATTTTAAAAAATCAAATAGAAAAGTTGCTTCCAAAAGAATGTGCAGAAAATGAAAATTTGAAGCCATTTTTTAATTCAATAAGTAATTACTACCTCACATTTGAAAGAGACAAACAGCTTTCTGAACATGCTTATCAGGTTAGTGAAAATGAATTTTTAAATGCAACGGCATTGCTTGAAGCTTCAAATAAAGAGCTGGAAAGTTTCAGCTATTCAGTAGCACACGATTTAAGAACCCCACTAAGAAGCCTGAATGGTTTTAGCCAGTTACTTCTGGATAGCTATAACGATAAATTAGATGCAGATGGAAAAAGATATCTAAACAGAATTAAAGAATCGGGATTAAGGATGTCAGAGTTGATTGATGATTTATTGCAACTGTCAAAAATTACACGTCAAAAGGCTGAAAAGAAAACCATAAACCTGTCGAATATTGTAAATACTATCGTTAAAGACTTAAGCGATTCATCATTTACCGAATTGAAGCCGAGACTAACAATTGAAAATAATGTATTGGCTGAAGGAGACGAGCATTTACTTACTATAGCCTTTAAAAACCTACTTGAGAATGCTTTTAAATACACATCTAAAACATGCAATGCTGAAATAGTATTCGGCAAAGTAATAAATGGTAATGAAAGCATTTATTTTATAAGAGACAATGGGGTTGGTTTCGATATGCAATATGCCGATAAGCTGTTTCAACCATTTCAAAGGTTACACAATTCAGGAGAATTTTCAGGCACCGGCATAGGCCTGTCAATAGTAAGTCGTATAATTAGTAAACATTCAGGAAAAATTTGGGCCGAAAGTAAAATAAATCAAGGCGCAACATTTTATTTTACCTTAAATAAACAACATGATTAAAAGTAAAAGAATCATTCTTATAGAAGATAATATAGACGATGCCGAGTTAACTATTCTCGCTTTTAAAAATAACTATCCCGATATTGAAATTCTTCATTTAAACAATGGGGTAGAAGCACTAAATTTTATTTTTAATGCTGCCAACAGCGATCACATGAAGACTGTAAACCTTATTTTATTAGATATAAACATGCCTATGGTAAACGGGCTTCAGGTTTTGCAAAAACTAAAATCTGCCAATAATTTAAAACGTATTCCTGTTGTTATGCTTACTTCATCTTTAGAAGAAAAAGATTTATTAGAAAGCTATAACCTGGGTGCTAACAGTTATCTTAAAAAACCGGTGAATTTTGAAGAGTTTTTAAATGCTGTAAAACTTGTAAATAATTACTGGCTACAATTAAATGAACTTCCTGTTTTACAATATTCTTAATCTATTATTTTTTCTTCAGTATCTAAGTATTTCTCCTAATATTCATAAGTATCTGTACTTAATTTAAGTGCCGCTTCACATGTTGCATATAACTATAGCATAATTTTAATTGCAAATGTTAAAACAGTATTATGGCGGCAGTAGCAAAGTGGTTTCAGCAAGTAGATATAAAATATATACAAGCAACCTATGGTAGCTCTTGTTGGGTAGTTTCTGCTGAACAATTACAACAAAATGTTCAGGCATTTCAAAAATTTACGGGTAATAATAAAAATATATTGTTTCCTGTTAAAGCCAACCCCTCGGTTGCAGTTTTAGAAATACTGGCGCGCTTAGGTTGTGGTGCCGACTGTGCCAATGAGCAAGAAGTAATAAATGCACTTTTTTGTGGCTTTAAATTTGAAAATATAGTTTACAATAGTCCGGTTCAGGAAGTAAGTTTTTTGGTATATCTGTTAAAAAATGGCTCTACAGTAGTGTTAGACGATATAAATGTTATAACACAACTGGAAGAAAAATTGAAAACTGAAAATTACACCGGAAATATATGGCTTCGAGTTAATCCCCTTCAGCAAAGCACCTATGCTATTTTAGCTGATAATCAGGAGCTTATGCACCATGGTAATGCATCTTCAAAATTTGGTATTCCTGAAGAAGAAATTTTCGACTTATTAAGTGTTACAAGTTTAAAATTTAGCGGTTTGCATGTTCATGTTGGTACTCAAATGGATAATTTAGAAGCTTTTGATAATGCAATAAATTCTTTAAATATTATTGGCAATAAACTAATAGGTCTAGGTCATCCGGTAGCAGCTATAGATATTGGTGGCGGCTTAGGTATTTCATTTACTGAGAGCGATGTATTTCCTGAAATTGAAGATTGGACCAGGCGTTTGCTACAGCATAAGCAAGCTCATTATGAATATTTTGTTGAGCCTGGGCATGCTTTGGTTGGTAATGCAGTCGGCTTGCTTACCACTGTAAAAACCATAAAGAAATCAAGAGGTAGGCGGTGGGCAGTTTGCGATATTGGCACTGACCAGCTTGCTAAAGTAACCTTACTTAAATGGCAGCACATCATACTCAATGCTGAAAATAAAGCATTGCCATTAAACGGTAACGATGCAGTAGCAGGGCCCTTGTGTTTTGCGGGCGATACTTTATTGCACAATACCGATGTAAGCTGCATTAATATAGGCGACCCTTTATTGGTTACCAATGCAGGTGCATACACATTTTCGCTATCAAATAGTTTTAACGGTAGGTTATCGCCTGCATGGGTAATTGCCGAAAACAATAAATACTACCTGAAAACCAGAGCAGAAGATAGTTATAGTAAACTTTTACTAAATCATAACTATTGGTTTGATAATGAAGAAGTTAACCATAATAATGCTGTGCCTGAAGTTTTAGGTGTTGAACAAATTAAACTTTTGCAAAGTGAATATTTAAGCGAAACATCTAAACACGATACTTATAAATTATTAAAGTTTGAAATGGTAAAGCCTCATATATATAATGTAACTGCAATTACACAGTCACAGGTAAGTTTTATTTCTATGCCTTTTGCAACTAGAATTTTTGGCGATGCAGTTATTGTAGCCCTTTTACATTTGCTTAATAAAAATGAAAAAGATATTTCGGTATGGGGGCGAAAACTTCATTTAGATTGTTTTAAGACTTTACCCTCAAATACAATTTTCAATTTCAGGCTATGCTTAAGTAAAGTAACTGCTAATTATAAACATAAAGCTAAAGCAGTAGTTTCATTCGAAACATCTTGTAAAGCTGTTGCGGGTGAAATTGTGGTTTATTTATAGCTTATAAATTTTTTAATGAAAAATTACTTTTTAAACAGCATTATACTGTTAATGGTATTTTCTGTAATGCTTGAAATATCATTATTAGCAGAAATGTTTACTTTATCTGAAAAGCTTTATTCGTTTATACACTATATAGAGTTATTACTGCTTCTAATACTTTTAACTGCCTTTGGTATTTTAAATAAAAGTAAAACAGCATTTTTATTTGCTATCGGTATGCTTTTTACTTTTGCAGGAGATGTAATAAATAGTAGTATTTCAGGTATTTCGCCAATAAGTTTAAAACTGAAATTTGCTATTGTATTATTTAGCATTGGCTATAGTTTTTATTGTTATGCATTATGGAAAGTTACAAGCATTAAAATCAATAATACCTTTATAGGTAAATATAAGTACTGGCTGCTTTTGCCTATTCAGGCTATATCGTTGGCCAATTGGTCAAAATTTGTTTATCCCAATGTCCAGCACGATTATTTTTTATTATACGGAACCATAGTTGTAACCTTTTTTATTTATGCACTATTGCCCCTTTTTGCAATTTGGTTTTTGTTTATAATCAATTTAAATCCTAAGGGCTTTATTATTCTTATAGGTGCAATACTAATACCTTATTCCGATGCATTACTATTTTACACCTGGCTGCAAGAAGATTTATATGTGCCATTGGCAGATGATTATAAGCTTAATTTTATTTTATACTATACCGGCCAATCATTAATTAGTCTGTTGCCTGCCTTTGAAAATAATACCAGCGATTAAGGCGGGGTACTCAATATATCCCCCAAAAAATGAAGGGCCTGCTTTTACAAGCAAGCCCAACAGGACTTAAATTTGAAACCGTGAAAAGAAAACTATAAAATAAAACAATTCACAAAGTGCAAATAAACATACATCTTGCTATTGTAACAAAGTTTTTTGGCTAAAATTAGTATCAATACTTAGTAAATTAAGTATAAATACCAATTAGAACATTAAATACATAAACTCAAAATCCAAAATTCAAAACCCAAAACTCTAAATTCAAAACTCAAAACAGTAAACTCAAAACTCAATTCCCCTAATTATCTCAATTCTCTCAATTTTCCATTTCTCTTAATTCCCTCAATTACTTGTAATGCCGAGGCACGTGGCATCTCTTTTTCAATAAAAGAGATTTCTCCCTTCGGTCGAAATGACAAACGCAATTAACTCAATTCTCTAATTATCCCAATTCACCCAATTTTCTTAATTCTCCCAATTTTCCATTTATCCAAACCCCAAAACCATACCCAAAGTCCCTCTCTGTAGGAGAGGGATTTAGGGAGAGGCTCATTACTTGTTATGCCGAGGCACGAGGCATCTTTCTTTCAATTAAGAGATTTCTCCCTTCGGTCGGAATGAACAAACACAATTAACTCAATTTTCTCAGATTTCCCAATTCTCTTAATTTTCTATTTCTCACAGCCGAGGCTAAGTATCTATACTTAATTCTATAAGTATGTGTACTCAAAATCATTACTAGCGATCTCTTTTTTGTAACCCTGCATATACATTACCGTATTGGGACTACGCTAAAAGCAGCAAAAGTTTCTAGCATTTTTCAATCACTAAAATTTAAAATCACCGCAATGATGAAAATTTTTTCTAATTATTTTAATTTTTCTTTGATTAATTTGAAAATAGTAACAATTATTTTCTTAATTATTTATTCTTCTAAAATCTCTATTTCGCAAACTAATGGTTGTGCTTATACTGGCACTGGAATTACTGTTGGAACAACCTGTAATATGCAGACATTTAATTCAACTAATAGTTCTGACTATTGGAATTCTGCTTCAGGCTGCGGTGCAAGTGACCTAGATGATGCTTGGTGGTGGTTTACAGCTACTGCATCCACAACCAATATAGAGTATTACTCAAATAGGGACGCAGTTTTGCACGTTTTTTCTGGTGCTTGTAGTACAGGGGCTTCTGCTTTAGCGTGTTCTGATAATTTTGGATCTAATGGAACTGAGTCGATTACTTTATCAACTGTCCCTGGAATAAATTATGCTATAAGAATACAAAGATATAATTCAAACAGTGACATGAATGGTACGGTATGTGTTTGGTCACCTTGTTCGGCTCCCACAGCACCTACTGTTAGTACAATAACTCAACCGAACTGTACTACTTCTACTGGAAGTGTGCTTTTGACTGGATTGCCTTCTTCAGGCAGTTGGACCATAACAAGAAGTCCTGGTGGCACTACAACAACAGGCTCAGGTACATCTACAACCATTTCAAATTTACCGGCAAATGCATCCTACACTTTCACAGTTACAAATTCGTCAAATTGTACTTCATCCTCTTCAGCAAGTGTTATCATAAATCTACAACCTAGTGTTCCTGCTCAACCTTCTTTAATTACGGGCATAATAGATCCTGAAGTAGGTTCAACACAAACATACTTTGTCACTAATACTGGTGGTGTAACTTACAATTGGAATTTCCCACCTACATGGATTATCAATAGTGGTCAAGGAACAAATAGCGTTATAGTTACTATTGGCACACAAAATGGAACTATTTCAGTTACACCAAGTAACTCGTGTGGGAACGGTACTCCTAGAACATTATCTACCAACATACCTAACTATAGGGCACAAATAATAGGTGCTAATTTTGGTTCTTCTGATTGGTGTTCCGGTGATGAAAGAAATGTTTCGGTTGAAGTAAAGAATACTGGAATAGCAACATGGAATTCTGCATATACAACTAATATTGGAGTTAAATGGGACACATGGAGTGATTACCATTCGCGTGTAACTGCGGGACCACTTACAGCGGGCTCTTCACAAACCTACGTATTAACAATAAAAGCAATGAATGCTGCTGCAGGTCCAGCCTATTTAACTAATTTATCTGAGGGTACATATAATTTAGTATTTGATGTTGTTAATGAGGCAAGCTGTTGGTTTGGAAATAATAATGCGAGTTGTGGACCTGGTAATAGCATTTATACAACAAGTGCCATAACTGTAAAAAATGGCCCAACTGTACCTAATGCGGGCACTGATGAAGCTATCTGTAAAGGGCAAAGCTTTCAGTTAAGTGGTAATGTTGTTACACCAAATATCCAAGTCAATAGTTCTTCTACATTTAGTTATTCTGGCTCTGGATATGATTGCAATAATTTTACTGTTGGCGGTACAACATCTGGTATGCCAGCAAATGCTACAATAACTTCAATCGTTTGGAACGCAAGTATGAATGTATCATGTAGCTGGTCAGAAATGGATCTCTATATTAACAATACTTATATTGGTTGGACATGTGGTGCAACTAATATTACATACAATGGACTTAACGGGCAATCAGCCAATGGGCAAAAAATAGAAATTGATTCTTGGGATAATGATTTTTATTGTGATTTGATGACAATGAATTTATCCTTTACTGTAAACTACACTTACCCCACTGCAGCTACAGCCAGTTATTCATGGTCACCGACTACAGGTTTAAACGATGCAAATATCGCCAACCCAATAGCTAGCCCAACAGCTACCACTACATATACTATGACTGCAAGTTATAATGGTTGCAGTGTTAGTGATGATGTAGTAATTACCGTAGATAACTATGGTATTGACGGAAGCCTTGCAGCTTCAACAAACACTAGTGTTTGTGTTAACAATCCTATTACAGTTACTGCTGCTTCAGGCGATGGAAATCCCAGATACTGGATACAAAGTCCTGTGGGTGCAGCATCATGGAATATTTTTGATAATCAGGCTTCTAATAGCTCTTCTAATGGCTATAGTTATACCCCAACTTCGGCAGGCACTTATCGTATTCATGCCAGATGGCAAAATAGCTGTGGCTTTTGCTGGGATGAAGCCGGGCATGATTTTAATACCAATAACAAATGTCCCAATTTTATAGCGGTAGATTTTACTGCTGTGGCACAACCTACTGCACCAACCACTGCTGTTAAATTACCTAATACTGCAACGGCATGTGCAGGTAGTACTCTTACATTAGGGGGTGCTGCAAGTGGGGGAGAAGCAGGTTTGTCTTGTGCAATAGAATACCAATACTCCACAAATAATGGAGCCAACTGGACATCAACAGGCACCACTATTCCAAGCTTTACGGCTGCAACAGGTACTAATATTATACAGGCCAAAAGGACTAGTTGTCAATCTGGGTGTGGTACTACCTCATGGAATACCATTGCTTCATGGACGGTAAATGCTAATCCTGTTGCTGCCATATCGGGCACCAATGCTGTATGTGTTGGAAGCAATAGCACTTTTACCGCCAGCGGTGGTACTACTTATGCCTGGAATACCGGAGTAACTACAGCTGCTATAACAGTAGCAAATGCAAATACCTATACCGTAACTGTTACTGATGCAAACGGTTGTACTTCAAGTGCCAATAGAACACTAACAGTAAACGAGCCCAACACTAGTATTTCTGTAAATGGAATTAATATTTCTAACGGAGATTATTTGTGGAATGGCAGCAATAATGCCAATTGGGATGTTATAGCTAACTGGTATGTATTTAATGGCAGCAACTTCACAGTTGCATCTACACTACCTACCACATTAACCAATGTTTTTATCAGTGCATCTGCGGGGCAATGTGTAAGCAACACAAATAATGTGTCTATTCCGGCTAGTGCACCGGTTCAATCAGTAAAAGATATTAATATCTCTGTTGGTTCTCAGGTAGTATTGGCTGGTTCAAATAATAACTTTAATGTTTCAGGCAACTGGAATAATGCAGGAACATTTAATGCCACTTCAGGTACTGTAATATTTAATGGTAGCAGCAACCAAACATTTAGTTGTGGTGGTAGTAGTTCTTTAAAAGATATAACTATTGAAAATACAGCATTGAATGGTAAGTTAACCATGAATTCAAACTTAGAAGTATCGGGTACAGTTTATATAAACAATGGTGAATTTGTAGTGCCGGCTACCCGAATTGTAAGAAGCAATAAAGTAAACATGGGAAGTAATGGAAAACTTTTACTGGGTGGAGAAATGAGAGTGAATGAATAAATAAATAACAATTTTGCTAATAAAGATTGTGAGTAGCACTTTATAAATTTTTATAAAGTGCGGGTAAAGCCACAAGGTATAGATGATACAACCTTGTGGCTTTATTTTTTATTACAAACGCTAATAACATAAACTCAAAACTCTAAATCCAAAACATAAAACCCAAAACCCAAAATCCAAAACACAAAACCCAAAACCCAAAACATTAAACTCAATTCCCCTAATTATACCAATTCTCTCAATTTTCCATTATTTTTAATTCCCTCAATTACTTGTCATGCCGAGGCACGAGGCATCTTTATTTCAATAGAGAGATTTCTCCCTGCGGTCGAAAAAGACAAACGAAACACAATTATCCCAATTCTCTCAATTTTCCATTTCTCTTAATTCCCTCAATTACTTGTCTGCGAGGCACGAGGTATCTTTATTTCAATAGAGAGATTTCTCCCTGCGGTCGAAAAGACAAACGAAACACAATTATCCCAATTCTCTCAATTTTCCATTTCTCTTAACTTTTTCAGTTTTCTTAATTTACCCAATTTACCATTTCTCCAATAATCAAGAAGCGATGCAACTTTTCATTAAGGCTTTCGTTATATTTGCATAAACCTTAAACATGATAGTTTCTGAAATAAAGCTTTACGAACTGCTAAAAGCTAGGCTTGGTGAAAAAGAAGCCGAAGCTTTTGTAGAAATTTTAGAAAAAAAAGTTGACCGTAAGTTTGAAGACGCTAAACAAACAATGGCAACAAAAGAAGACTTGGCTAATGCAAAAGCAGAACTTATAAAATGGATGTTTATTTTTTGGATTGGGCAAATTACAGTAATTGCCGGCTTGTTAGCTTATTTTTTTACGTTTAGTAAATAAGTACATAAAACATTAACTCAATATCAAAGTCCCTCTCTGCAGGAGAGGGATTTAGTGAGAGGCTTAAAAAAAAAAGCCTGCTTTTATAAGCAGGCCAAACCATAAAAAAACATTTATAAAGTAACGTATTATAGTGTTACTGTCTAAACCTTATCGAATAAAATAATAATTTTTATAAATTACTGTAGTTTTTAAAAATAAATGATATTAATACTTAAGTATTTTTGCTAAAGAGTAATGTCAATATTTTTGTTTCTTCCATTCCAATTCCAAGAGCATCTTACTTTATTACTACAATCTTCGCTAAATTTTAAATCAACTTTTTTATTGTTGCTTCTATCTATCAGCGATATTAAACCTTTCTGTAAATAGTTACAGTTTTTGCTGTAAACAATAGGCTTTTGGTTATCAATAACAACTGAAAAAGTTTTGTCGTTGGTGGTTATTGAAGATTCATCAAATAATTCTATATCTCCAAATTGAGAATAAGAAGGGTCGGTATATTTCTTATAAATATAGTTTATGTTTACTGCAGAAGTATCAGTATTATTAAATATGGCTTCATAGTTGTCAAAAGAAAATCTGTATTTCACATATTCATCGCTAATGCCGGGGTTATTACTATCGTTATAAATGCATCTGAATTTGCCCTGAACATTTTTTAATGTTAATGAATAGCCGTTGCCACTAACTTCAAGATTATCAAAAACAATAAAAATACTATCGTTATTCAAGTCTCTAAACCTCGATTGTTTAGGCCACAAAAAATATATAAGCCCTTTACGGGTTCTGCCATCGGCATCTACACATCCGCTTCCATAATCAATAACTACTTTTTTATACAAGCTTCCTAAAAAATTATAGTTGCTATCTATGTTTAATGAATAACATCCGGCATTACTATTCTCTCTTTTCATTACCATTTCTTCAGCAATTGCGGTTTCTATTATGGTAATGGTATTTATTTTTTCTATATGCACAGCATTGCTTTGCTCAGCTACTTCTTTATATTCTTCAACCTCTCTGGGGTCAGTTACAATATTATCTATTTTCTCGCATGAAAAAAGTACCCAAAAAGTTGCTACAAATAAAAGTTTGCTTATTCTCATTTTTAGTAATTTAGCCGTTGTAAAACTATATTCATTAAACTGAAAATAAAATAAGTATTTATACCAAATTTGCTGATGCAAAACAACTTAAAATTACGTATTGATGAATGTAATCAACTCCTGTTTAGCAGTAGATATAACGCTTGCTTAAATAAATGTTTTTCAGCTTTAAAACTTGCCGAGAAGGAAAATAATATTGCTTTTATTGCTGTAATAAATAATATTATTGGTGCTTGTTATTTTCAATTGGGCAAGCCCGAGTTGGCTTTAGAAAAGTATCTTATTGCCTTAGACTATATGAACGAGGCAGTTGATAAGCTTGGTTATTCTAAAGTTTTAAATAATATTGGCTCGCTATACAAGTATCAGCAACAGTATGATTTAGCACTAAAATATTTTGAAGAATCGTTGAACATAAGGCTGAATAATAACTTTCCGGGAATAGAAAATTTATACAACAATATTGGAACAATTTATCAGCATCAAAAGCTTTATGAGCAAGCAGAAAAATATTATTTAAAAGCTTTAGAAAATAAAACCGCAAAATCTTCTAATTACGAGTTGGCATGTACCTATAGTAATCTGGCAGATTTGTATCTTTCGTTAAATAAAACCACATTAGCTGAAAAAAATGTTTACGAGTCGCTAAACGAATTCAGTAAAATTGATAACAAACCAGGAATACTGAATTGCTATAATATAATTTCACAATTATTAGTAAAGCAGAAAAAACTAGATGGTGCTATAGATATATTGCTCAATACACTTTCAATTGCCAAAACTTATAAAGACAAAGAGCATGAAAAAAATGCCTTTTATGCATTGTCAGAAATTTACAGCCTTAAGAAAAATTATAAAAAGTCGTTTTATTATCTTAAAAAACATTTAGCTGTAAAAGATAAATACCTTAACGAGTTAAGTAATAAAAAAATAGCCGAACTTGAATCTAAGTATAAAGCAGAGCAACGCGAAAAAGAAATTGCTTTATTAAACCTTTCAAACTCTTTTTATAAAAACGAGATTCAGCTTGCACAAAATATACTTCAGAATATTATTCCCGATAATATTAATAAAATTAATGGTTTGCAGGCATACGGTATCTTAATTACCTCTACCGATGTAGGTGGTGATTATTTTAATCTGCTTAAAATTAATGAGTATCAGTCTTTAGTTGTTATTGCCGATGTTTCAGGCAAAGGTGTTCCTGCTTCGTTAGTGGTTTCAAATTTAGATGCCTGTATAAAAACACAGTTATTGTTTACTGATTTAAATCTTACTGATTTGGTTAATAATATCAATACCATTATTTGCCAAACTACCAACTATGAAAGGTTTGTATCTATATGGCTTGCAATAATAGATACAAAGCAAAATTTAATTACCAGCATTAATGCCGGTCATCCTTCTGCCATACTCATAAAAGCCTCTAAAAGCCATAAAAAAACTTTATTATTAGAAGCAGGCACTTGTATTTTAGGAATGTTTGACATTTTACCTTCAATTAAAAGTGAGCAATTAAGTTTTAAAAAAGGCGATATATTATTTGCATACACTGATGGTGTAACAGAAGCTGTAGATAAAAATGAAATACTCTTTGAGCAAAAAGTAGATGTAAATAAATTTTTACTTAAACAAAAAGTAAAATCAACTTCAGAACTAATTTACACTTTAAAACAGGCAGTACAAAAGCATACAGGTAAAAAAACATTCGATGACGATTTTACCTGCATTGCCATTGAAAGAATTTAAGTTCACTTACCCCTTTTTTAACATTGCACATAAGTATTCATACTTAATTTAATAAGTAACTGTACTTAATTTAATCCTGTTTGCTTTAATCTGATAGTTTTTTATTATAACTTGAAATTATCTGTTATTAAAGAGGTGTATTTTATTTATGGAACAGAAAGAAAGTAAAAAGATTCAAAAAAAAATTGGTAATAAAAATAAACCGGTTCATGCAAAGGCTAAAAGTGATGTTGCAAGCTCAAAAATTAAAAAGAGAAGTAAGCAACGTCCTGAAGAATATGGAAGGAGACTTCATTTATTAGAGTGGATTGCTTTTGACATGAGTTAAAGTTCTTTTGCAACGGTTGGTATTGGTGCAAAAGCGAGATAAAGCCGAGTGTTTATAGCTGATTTTCATAAGGCTTTATCTCTGTTTTTTAAAAAAAATGTATTGAATATGAATACTGCGTGTTTAAATGTTTTATGTTTTTTTCTGCTATTGTTTTGTTCATCGTGCCATAAGCATCATCATGGTGGCGAAAGTAATGACATATATACCCAAAAAGTCAATTGCGATAATACAAACTACACTTATAATTTGCATGCAAAAGAAATTTTAAACACCCGCTGTGCTTATAGTGGCTGCCATGCAGGTACCAGGCCAAAACATGGTTTAGATTTGTCTAACTACCAAAATGCTTCTTCACAATTTAATGAGCATAATACTTTGTGTACCATAAACCAAGATGAAGATTGTATGCCAATGCCACCTTCAGCAAAGCTTAGTGAAAATGAAATTTTAATATTAACCTGTTGGGCAAAAAGCGGTTTTCCTGAATAATAAATGCTAACCATAAATCATTAAACCATGAAGCACGTTTACACATTTCAATTTTTTATTTTTTTGGCTTCTTTCTCAGGTTGTAATGTTTCACCTGATTTTACATACCCATTTGTAGAAAATCATGAAGCTGTAAAAAATACTATCACCAATTTTTTTAACAACTATAATGGCAACTACAGGTTAGCCGATACCACTTATTTATCTTATAAGTTGAATCATGCAATTTCAAAAGCTATTGCTGAAGAGAAAAAATCGGTTTTAGAAGTAAAAGCAAGCAGATATCCATCAGATAAACCTAAGATATTAGAAGGTGAAGTTTTTTCAGGGTTATATGAAGGGTTTACCGCTTTTAGTGTAAAAGAAGTAACCATGTTAAATGATACTATGGCGTCATCTGAAATATTATTTGCCAATCATTATTACAATGAAAAATGGACAGATAGCATTGTTTTGATAAACGAAAACGGCTGGAAGATTGATAATGTATATTTCAATAGGCTAAAACATAAGCCCATATTAAATTCAGTACAATTGTTAGATTCGTTTATAGTAAATTAATTTTTAAGCTCTATAGTTGTTTTAATAAAAAGGTTAAGTAAACTATTGAACGGTAAATGTTTTGTAAGCACTTTTTCCTTCTTTAGCAATAGCAACGACATAATAGGTTCCTGCACTTATTTGGGGTATTTGTATTTCAAAACTATGGGCATGTATGGGTTTTATTACAGCATTCTCAATTATTTTTCCGTTTAAAGAAACTATATTAACCGACTTTAAATTGGCAATTTCCATTGTGTTGTCTAACTCTACTATCATATTACCACTATTCGGGTTAGGATATATTTTTTCTATCCAAGTAGCTTTCATTAAGTCTTTGTCGGGGTTTAAGTCTTTCACATTTGAAACGGTACCGTCTTTATAAATTGTCATACAAGAAAGTGTAACATTATCTTCATCTATGATGCACATGCTTACCGAATCGTCTTCAAATACTTCAATTTTTCCAAAGGCATTTTTGAAGTTTTCGTTGTATAAACCGTTTCCGCCTGAATTCCACAAAGAATCTGTAATAGGCGGCTGACCTAAAATGGGTGCATATCGTGCTATTTGATAAGCCAATTCTGTGGTAGATACACTTAGCCCGCTGGCATTTAGTTCAGGAAGTCCTGCATTAATGCCATTGTCCATAACATTATGATGGGTGTCTCCGCTTACCAGCAATACGCCATTAATATTATTATCTTTCACATGGTTCAGCAAGGTGTCTATATCTTCAGGATAAGCTGCCCAATAGCTTGAAAAACTTACGCCTAACCTAAAGCCTGTACCCGTTTCTCCGGCAATGGTAAGAACCAGATTTTGAAGCGTTAACCCAACATCTATTATCTGTTTTATTTTTTTATTGAAAGGCACGCCACTTATTATAAATTTCCAGTCGGCTGTTGAATTGCTTAATCCGTTTAGGAGCCAATTCATTTGTTCTTTACCAACAATAGAGTGTCCCGCGGGGGGATCGAAAACCCATAAACTATCAATGGTATCGTAACGATATGCCTGCACATAATTATCGGACAAGGAGCGGGTATCGAGCATAAAAAATTCTGTGTTGCCCATAGTAAAGCTATGGTAGTGGGCTTTAGTGCTATCTACAACTTTATAACCTGGAAAAAGTGTTTGATAACCTTTTAAACAATTGTTTTTTGCATTTTGTGAGGCAGAGTCAATTGAAAAATAGTTGATTACTTTTCCGCTGCTGTCTAATGTATATAATGGCTTGGTTACACCTACGCCTGCTGTGCCCCAGTTGTCATGATTGTCGGGTATGTAGGCAATAGGAACATTCAAAAGCATATCTTTCATTACAGGCTCTTCATATCGCTTGCGATAAGCTTCTTCTACTTTACTATAATCATCGGGGTAGCCATTGGCAATCTGATAATCGGGATAAGTAAAATCTCCTGTATGAATAAGCATTCTGGGTGCATATTGCTGCATTACATCAAAGGTTTTCATGTTGGGCGTTTCCTGACATGAGCCTGTAACAAATACATACCTCCCTTTTTCACCATCGGCAGGAAAGGTAGTGAAGCTGCCTCTTTTTATATCTGTAACTCCATTGAAACTGATACGATAATAATATCTGGTATTGGGTTGAAGGTTAGTTAAATCGGTAATTATGCTATTGTCTAACATGGCATTGGTAGTATTGCTGAAACTAATACTGTTGCTAAATAAAGAATCGGCAGCAACTTCAATGGTAAATGGAGTTACAGATGTGGTTCTGATATACATTCTGGCACTAGTGGAAGTAATGCCGCCCGTTACGGGGCCATGAGTAATATTTTGTGAAAAGATATTTTCTGAAAATAAATAGCAAAGTGCTATAGTACATAAGAAAGATTTTATTAGGTGATGCATAACATTAATTTAACGTGTATTGCTAAAGCTAAATAAAAATAGTCTCAATACCATAACTGAAAAGTATTTTGAATACTAACTAAGCATTTATACCAAAAGTATTAAGTACCTATACTTAATTTAAGCCAGTAAAATGACTTCTCATTTGTAATAAAAATATATTTGACTTAATGTTTACAATTAATGTAGTTAAATACAACAAACCATGGTAAAAACGAAATTATTTTCAATACTATACTTCTATTTATTTGTAATTACATTACAAGCACAAAACTGGAATGAAATTATTAAGACAGTTGCTACTGATAGAGGCATTAATGACAACTTTGGTTATAGTGTGAGCATTGATGGCGAATATGCCATAGTAGGTGCCAGATATGATAGTGAGAATAGCACAGGGGTAGATACTTTATCTAATGCAGGTTCCGCTTACATTTTTAAGCTTACCGGAGATACATGGATACAACAACAAAAAATAGTAGCTGCCGATCGTGAATCTGAAGCCGAGTTTGGTTATAGTGTATCTATTAATGGCAATTATGCTATTATAGGAGCATTGTATGAAAGTAAAAATGAAACAGGTACTGATTCATTTTTACAAGCTGGAGCTGCATATATATTTGAGCAAGTTGGCAGCACTTGGGTGCAGCAGCAAAAATTAGTTGCCACAGACCGCGCAGCAAATGACCGTTTTGGGTACAGTGTTGCAATTGATGGCGATTATGCTATAATTGGTGCTCGTTTTGAAGATGAAGACGCTTCAGGCAGTGCTACATTAAGTAATGCCGGTTCGGCATATATTTTTAAGCAATCCAATGGAGTATGGGCGCAGCAACAAAAAATAGTAGCTGCTGATCGTGATTTAACAGATTTTTTTGGTACAAGTGTAGCTATCAGGGGTGATTATGCAATTATTGGAGCAAATGGAGAGGATGAAGATGTTTCAGGAGGGAATACATTGCCGATATCAGGCTCAGCCTATATATTTAAGCAAACTAATGGTGTATGGTCTCAAGACCAAAAAATTGTAGCATCCGACCGCGAAAATGGGGCACAATTTGGGTTTAGTGTTGCTATAGATAATAATTATCTCGTAGTAGGTGCATTGTTTGAAGATAAAAATGTTACAGGTTCAGATTCACTAATAAGTGCAGGTGCCGCTTATATTTTTCAGTTATCAGGTGGCACTTGGGTACAACAACAAAAAATTGTTGCTTCCGACCGCAAAGCAAACGACCAGTTTGGATTTAGCGTTGCTGTTAGTGGAGATTATATTATTGCAGGTGCAAGATTGCATGACAACAATGTATCAGGCGCTGACTCTATAAACAATGCAGGTGCTGCATACATTTATAAGCTCACTAACGGGATTTGGGCTCAACAACAAAAATTAGTTTCATCCGACCGTGCGGCAGAAGATCAGTTTGGATTTAATGTAGGCATTAGTGGAGATTTTGCTTTAGTTGGTGCATTTGGTAAAGATGTAGGATCGCAGTTTGATGTAGGTGCCGCTTATATTTTTAGCATAAGAAGCCCTTGGTATTTAGATGCCGATAATGATGGTTGGTATGTGAGTTCGCAATTAGCAGTGAATAGCCCGGGTATTGGCTGGACTAACACTTTACCTTCTGGTGGTAGTGGCGATTGTGATGATAATGACAATACCAAATGGCAACTACTCAATGCCTATGTAGATTCAGATGGAGATGGTTTTACTGTAGGAGCAATACAAGAAGTTTGCAGTGGTAATACCTTACCCCAAGGATATAGCAACAGTAGCTTAGGAGAAGATACCGATGATAATAACCCCGATATTACTACCGGTATCAATAACCTGAGTAACATCAGTGAAACAGTAAAAATTTACCCCAACCCAACAAGCAACAATTTCATTATCGAATTACATAATGGACACAACTATCATGGTTTACAACTTACCGATGTAGCAGGCAAAGTATTGCAGCAGTTGAGTATCAATGATGCTGAAACACAAAAACAAATTAACCTTACCAAGCTGAGCACAGGAATATATGTACTAAAGCTATGGGGCTATAGTAACAATAAAAATTTCAGAATAATTAGACAATGAAAATATAATTGTAAACTAAACAAACTTTAATTAAAAACTATGAAAAAAGTACTTTTATTAATTTGCTTGTTTGTAACAGCCAACACTTTATTTGCACAAGCACCACAAGGAGTTAATTACCAAACTGTAGTAAGAAACAACGCTGGTATAGCCATTGAAAACCAAAACGTAAGCATTAGGTTTACAGTATTACAAAATAGTGTAAATGGCACCGCTGTATATGTTGAAACACACACAGCAACAACTAACGCATTAGGTTTGGTAAATTTGGTAATAGGGCAGGGTAGTGCTACGCAAGGTAGCTTTAATACCATTGACTGGTCTTCAGGCAGCTACTTTATACAAACTGAAGTAGATGTTACAGGAGGAAGCAATTATGTTGTTGCAGGTACTCAGCAATTGATGAGTGTACCTTATGCATTGTTTGCCAATACAGCATTAAATAACGATGATGCCGATGCAGACCCTACCAATGAATTACAAACTTTATCTTTTGATAATAACAATGGAAATCTTTCAATTTCGTCTGGCAATTCTGTAACCTTACCCTTTACTTCTAATGGCGATAATTGGGGAAGCCAAACAGTTCAAACAGGTGCATCTTTAACTGGTAATGGTACAACGGCAAGCCCTTTAAATGTAGTTGGTTTGCTTACTGATAACCAAACATTGTCATTAAGTAATAATAGCCTAAGTATTTTAGGTGGTAATAGTGTTGATTTATCTTTATATCTAGACAATACCGATGCTCAATCATTACAATTAAATGGTAATGATTTAAGTATTTCTGGTGGCAACTTGGTTTCATTGTCGTCTTTGGCGTTGCCTGGTTTATGGCAGGTAAATAATGTGGGCGATTTATTTACAGGACAAGCTGTAGGTATTGGTTCTAACGATCCTGCCGGTGGTGCGTCAAGGCTTTTAGTATTATCGCCAGGTGCTAGTGTTAATAATAATTTTAGTGCAGCAATCAGAGGTCAGGTATCGGGCACCGATGGTTTTAATAATGGTGTTTATGGCGAATCAAATGGAGTTTCGGCACAAAATAATTTTGGTGTGCAAGGTGTGGCTTTTAACGGCAACATAAATTTTGGTGTATTAGGTAGAGCTACAGAAAATGCAAGCGGAGATAGAAATGTTGGTGTTTATGGTGAATCAGCCGGAATAGGTAATTTTAACATTGGTGTTCAAGGTGGAGTTATTACAGGTGGAGTTAATTTTAATATTGGTGTATTGGGGTTCGCATTTAATCCAAATTCATTAAATACCTATGGTATATATGCTGAGAACACAAGTTCTACAAACCCCTCTGGATATTGCACAGGGTTGTATGCTACAGCTTCCGGAAAGAATGATAACTTTTCAATAGATGGAACAAGTGTAAGCCAAATTGGCAATAGCTATGGCACCACAGGTTGGGCATTTGGGCAAGGGCCTGCTAACTATGCTATTTATGGCTATGTAGATCCTGCTTCAACGCCTCCTACTACGTTAAATTATGCAGGCTATTTTGAAGGTGATGTTTTGGTTACCGGAACATTTTCAAACCCTTCTGATGAAAAATTGAAAAATAATTTAAGACCTATGAATTCTGTTTTATCGGGTATTATGCAATTAAATCCATTGAAATATTTTTATACTAAAGAAGCCATTGAAAAAATTAAAGTACCTGGTGTAGAACAATATGGCTTTACGGCACAAAATATTGCCAGTGTGTTTCCTGAATTGGTAAAGAAAGAAATTGCACCGGTTTACAAAATTAAAACTACTGAAGGACCTAATGGTAAGCTTCATTACATAAAAGAGAAAGTAGAAGACATTAACTTCAGTTCAGTAAACTATATTGGCTTAATTCCTATTCTTACACAAGCCATACAAGAACAACAACAAATTATTGAAGAGCTGAAAACCAGATTGTTGAATTTGGAGAATAAGTAGTTTTTTAACTATATAATTTAATCCTGATCACATGAAAACATTCAAAACTATTTTACTGCTATTAGTAATGGCAGGGATTATCAATTCTTGTAAGAAAGATGATGATAATGATATTGCAGATGTTGGTCCTTTAAAAATATGGGATAATGTAAAGGTAATTGATAGTACTATAATGGTATTAGATAGTACAACATCAGATTTTTCCAGTGGCAAATATGTATTCCGTTTTAATGGAGTAACACCGGATATTAAAGCAGGCGATGTAATTGTGGGTTCAACTGGCGAAGGCTATATCAGAAAAGTAACAAGTGCAAGCCCGAGCGGCAACACTATTTCCCTGCAAACATCACAAGGTAATATGGAAGATGTATTTGAAAACGGCAGTTTTTCTGTGAATACAGATTTTAGTGATATGATAGTAGGTAAAACCGGCTCTTTCAGTTATAGTATTCAGAATAGAAGTTTATATCAAAACGGTACATTATCAATTAGTTTAGAATCGGCTAATATCAATATGAACCCCCAGTGGTTATTCGATTTCACCTTTACGCCATCGGGAATTAAATATTTTGAAATGTCTACTCAGAATGCACCATACACGGCTACCGCAAGAGTAAAAGTAAACGCTACACAACCTATAGAATTATTAAACAGAAAAGATACACTGGCCACTTATACCAAAACCAATGTAAAATTTATTACAGTTGGTCCTATTCCTGTGCCGGTGGTAATAAAAACAAATTTATATCTCATTGCTGAATCTTCAGTTGATATAGAATCTACTATTGCTACAGCTGCCAATATTGGTTCAGAGGGTAATTTTACATTAGGGGTAAAGTATAATAATGCACAATGGGAGAAGATAAGAAACATATCCCCTAACAATACTTATAGTATAGATCCACTATCAGGCGGTGTAAGTGCAACTGTAACTTGTGCTATAAGACCTGCTGTATCGGTAAAGTTATATGGCAGTGCCGGTCCAAGGGCAACAATTGCCGCTATTGCGCAAGGTAAAGGCACAGTAGCATCGCCTTCTTTAGACTGGGATTTTAAAACAGAAGCATGGCTACAGGCAACCGCAGGGGCAAGTGTAGAAATATTAGGAGAAACCATAGCAGATTTTCCTGACCGGGTATGGGACTCGCCTAAACTAGCATATCGTATGCCTGATAAAATAGAAAAAATATCGGGCGATAATCAGGCTGCTGCTGAAGGGGCATCACTGCCAAACCCTATAAAGGTTAAAGTAACTGATAGTAAAGGCAGAGCGGTGCGCAATGTGCCAGTATATTTTAACATAACAGCAGGTAATGGTAATACCAACCCTGCTTCTGTATTAACTGATACTGCAGGCTATGCTGAAACCGTTTGGACTTTAGGCAATGGCAACACCCAAACATTAACTGCAACTACTAAGTATGGCGACTTATCACCTGTAAGTAATACACCTGTAAGTTTTAATGCTACAACTGATAGTTCTTCCGGTTGCAACTTCAGTACCATCACCGACCCACGCGATGGGCAAGTGTATAAAACTGTTCAGATTGGAAATCAAACTTGGTTTGCAGAGAATTTGAGGTATAGTGGCAGTATATCTCAAGTTAGTGATAGTACACAATGGGTGGATATATGGTGGACTTCTAGTGGACAGCCAGCTTGGTGTTATTATAATAATAATGTAACTAACGGTGTCAGTTATGGTAAATTATACAATTGGTATGCAGTAAATTCAAGTAATGTATGCCCTGCCGGATGGCATGTGCCAACTGATGCAGAATGGACTACACTTACCGACTATTTAGGTGGCACATCAGTTGCCGGAGGCAAAATGAAAGCTACTTTGGGGTGGTATAGCCCAAACACAAATGCTACCAACGAAAGCTGTTTCTTAGGCACTCCTGGAGGAATCCGTAGTAATTGTTGCAGCCCTACCGATTACTATGGTCTTGGTAATATTGGATATTGGTGGAGTATTACCCAAGGAAGCTCTACTGATGCATTTGCCCGTGGACTGAGCTACCTTGATGGGAATGTAGTTAGAGATGACTACCCCAAAGGATACGGGTTTTCTGTGCGTTGTATCAAAGATTAATTTATTTAATTATTTTATTCAAGAAAAAAACATAAACAACATGAAAAAAATTAAAATTATTTTATTGCTCTTAGTATCAGCAGTAGTTATTAATTCTTGTAAGAAAGATGATGAAACTGATGATAACACTAATATTGAACAAGCAGTTATTAGCGATGTTTCCTACAGCCCCAATAATGAAGGAATTGTAAAAATTGTTACCAACAATGAAACCGGAGATAAATTTTACATTTATGGCACATGGAATAGCAACGATTCTATTGAAAAATATACCGAATTGTTATTTCAAAAATCAGCAAACGATACTTCTATAGTTTTTAAGTTGAATGAAACGGGAGATACCGTTACACAGGCATATTTTAATGTAGGTAATCAGCCACAAAATACCTTATTAACCTTTGAATATTTAGAAACGGGAGAGATAAAAATTAACTCTTTTGAATATGATTGGGCTACACAAAATGCTGTTTTTATTGAGCAATTTCAGGTTTTTGATGGGGTTGTTTTAAAAGCAGAAGGCAATTTACTTTTTGGAATTTCTTCTTTACTACCTCCCGGAATTCGTGAGCCTGTACGTGCTGTTGCTGGATTAGTAGCATTGGCTGCTATAGGGTATACTTGTCCGCCTTGTTTAGGTTATGGTATTGCAGTGGGTATATTATGGCCTGAAAAGGGATTCTCATCTACAGCAAATAATCCTGCCCCGCCTAA
Organism: uncultured Chitinophagaceae bacterium; assembly: GCA_964543705.1. Taxonomy (GTDB): domain Bacteria; phylum Bacteroidota; class Bacteroidia; order Chitinophagales; family CAIOSU01; genus CAYSGX01. The sequence continues at coordinate 63,494 of CAZIZP010000001.1, read as the reverse complement.
TGCACCTAAACCAGCTCAACAAAATGTACCTAATACACCGCCTGCAACGCCCTGTAATGATTTAACAGCTACAGAAACTTTACTTAATGTTGATACGCTTGGATATAATTGTGAATTACTTATTACACCTTCAGGAGGAACTCCGCCATACACTTTTTTATGGAACGATGGTAGTACCGCATCTACCTATGTTTTTCCATGCGGGGGTAGTCCACGTTGTAAAGTTACTGATGCTAAAGGCTGTGTTTATGTTTGGTAATAGCAAAAGAAATTAGGCTTATTAATTTCTATTTTAAATAACAGAACTAAGTATAAATACCATTTATTTTTTCAAGGTTGTTAATTATTGATATGCTTTCAATAATTATGTGTGTCAAATCAAGCTCATTGAATTTATAAGGCTTATTACACCAATAATATTATAACTATTGAAAGCATTTTTTTTTATTCTGCTATCCATTTTTCAGCTACAATATTCTTGGTGTAGTGTAGTGCTTATTGATAAAGGCTTTGAATCTATAGAATTTAAAGAACAGTACAACGTTTTTATTGATAGTAACAATATCTGGAAAGAGAAAGGTATAGAATGTATTAATAATAAAAAAGGGTTTTCATCATATAATGTTCCCTATTTAAAATACAGAAATAATTATCCATTAATTTTAAAATTTGATATTGTAACCAGCCAAACAGCCGATAGTAATTTTGTTATAGATTTTCAGCATGCCGATATTGACAGACTACAATTATTAGTTGTAGATAGTAGCGGTAAATCATACTCTTCAAAAATATTAGGAGATAAACTGCCATTTAAAAACAGATATAAACAATATCGTTTTTTTGCAATACCAATTAAACTTAAGCCTAATGACAAATATCAGGTATATGTTGCTTTAGAAAAACCCAATAGGGTACTAACAACAAAAATTATTTTATCATCAGAAAATAAATGGGAACAAAACGCAATAAATGAGAATATTTCAAACGGGCTTATTGCAGGGTTATTTTCTTCATTTATTGTTATTGGCTTAATATTATTTTTAATTCTTTCACAGTTTATATATCTGTATTACTCTGCGTATGCATTAATGATATTTCTACTGTTATTCGCTTTAAACGGTTATGCATATCAATACTTTTTTCCGGAATTGCCCAATTTGCAACATTATTTTATAATTCTTATTCAATTATTCGGATTACTATTTTTGAATCTATATGCATTCAATTTTACAGGCTTAACCAGGCACTCGTTATTTTTCAAATTGCTAAGTAAAGGTATTTCCTTACTCTATGTCTCATTAATTTTGTTTGTACTTGTTTCCATTAATACAGAATATGAAAACGAAAGAATACTAGGTGATTTTTTATTGGTTGTAGAAATATCAAATTTTATTTTTTTGCTTATAGCTCCATTACTATTCTATTTAAAAACAAAAAAACAAGAAGCAATTGTTTTTTTTGTTTCTTATTCAATGGTTGGTATTTCTTTATTTTACGCAACATTTTCTTTTATTATACCTCAATTAAGATATGTAATGTTAATGGATACCTTATCAATTGGTTTATTCTTAGAAATGCTTATTCTTTCAACTTACATGATATACAGTTATAAAGCTTTAATTGATAAAAAACTTAAGATTGAATATGATTTACAAATTGAAAGAACTAAAAATCAATTAGCCTTTATAGATGGTCAAGAACAAGAGAAAAGAAGTATTGCACTATATCTCCACGATAATATTTCTTCTCAATTAATAATTGCCTTAAATAAGTTTAAAAAGAATATCGCTGATGTTTCACTAAATTCAGAATTAGATTTAATTGCATTTGATACTGAACGAAGTATTAAAAATGTAAATAATGAGCTGAGAAATATAAGTCATCAGTTATTACCTGTTGCTTTGGAATCAGTTGGTTTAGCTGCCGCAATTAGCCAGCTTTTAAATGACTATTATAATGTTTTTAAAGTTCATTTTCATGCTCAAGACATGCCTGAAAAATTACCTCATAATATAAGTTTAAATATCTACAGAATTGTTCAGGAATTGCTAAAGAATGCATTGCAGCATTCAAATGCAAATAATGTTTACATTCAACTTATTGGCTATGAAGAATATTTCGAGTTGCAATATGAAGATGATGGAAAAGGAATTAATCTTAACGAATTAAGAAAAGGAATAGGATTTAGAAGTATCGATTTCAGAGTTCAGTTATTGAATGCCAATATTCAAATGGAAAGCACTGTAGATAAAGGACTATTCATTTCTATTAAAACCCCATTCTAAAAATAAACAATCATGGTTTTGGGTATTTTATAATGTTGCGTGAAAATTTATTATTGCAACATTTAAGTTTATTAGATGAATATACTATTAGTTGATAATCATGATTTGATTTTAGATAGCATATTACTTTTAATTCATGATATTGTTCCTGAGGCAAAAGTATTTAAGGCTTTTAATGGTAATGATGCTTTTAATATTGCTAAACTACATAAGCCCGATTTAGTTATAAGTGATTATAAAATGGAAGGCCTTAATGGTATGGAATTGTTAGGGGCAATAAAAAATGAAAATATAACTACCAGATTTTTAATAATCTCTATGGTAAGTGAATATGCAGTTATCAATGCATTAATAAACCAGGGGGTAGATGGCTATATCAATAAAGAGTGTGACAAATGGGAAATATCTAAAGGCATTAAACTTGTTCTTCAGGGAAAACAGTACTTATGTTCAAATACTAAACAAATTCTAAACGAGTATAAATTTAATGATAGCAAATCGCCTTATCTATCTAAAAGAGAAGTTGAGATTTTAAAACATATTTATGCTGAAAAGAAAAATCAGGAAATAGCTGCTATTCTTAATATCTCGGTTTCTACAGTAGAAACTCACAAAAAAAACCTTATTAAAAAGCTAAAAGTTAAAACCTATGTAGGTTTAATAAAGTATGTAGCTGAAAATAATATTATTGATACAGTATAATATTTTAACACTTCTTTGAATTAAGTATGTGTACTTATTTCTCTAAGTATATATTGCATTTTGTTCTTCTTAACATCTAAAAATCCCTGTTTTGGGGATTGTTTACAAATACCTGTACATACAAATTTGCTTGGTATTATTAAATAATTAAAAAACTTAAAATGAAAAATTTTATTAAACTTATTACATTATTTTTTGCCATTATCTTTTTTTCAGGTTGTGCAACAATATTAGGTGGTTCACAATCAAAAATTAAAGTTAACAATGGTTATCCATTAAATGCTGAAGTTTATTTTAATAATGAATTTAAAGGAAATGCACCTTGCGAAATTAAGATTAATAAAAAAGAAGTAAAAGCAAATGGCGGCTTAGTTACTTTAAAATCAAATGGCTTTGAAGACCAAAACATTACCTTAAGTAAAAAAAACAGAGGTGGATTTATATTCTTAGATATAATTTTTGGTGTCGTTCCTATTATTGTTGATGCAGCAGCAGGCAATCTTTCTAAAGTAAATCCCAACAAAATAAATTATAGTCTTTCCCCAACATCAGCAGGAAGTGTTGTTGAAGATCAAATAACTAAAAATGTAAGTAATAATAATTCTGTAGAGTCAAAACAGGCCGTTGTAACAGCCAATGAGGTTGTAAATACCAGTAATAATAGTAATGATTCTGAAAAACAAAACAACACGGTAGCAAAGGTTGATAACAATGCTGAAAATACAAATACTACCACTACAAAGCTTGTAAAAGAAGATATTGCAAGTGCAGTTGTTGACATGTCTTTTGAAACTAAAAAGATTTCTACGAAAAACACTGAATCTGCAGATTACAGAAGAAGTTCTTTATATACAATTATGGTTCAAGATCCCTCGCAGCCATATTATGATGTTATAAAAAATACGTTTAATAGTGCACCTGTACCTGATAAGTTTAATGATCATAATCTTAACGTAAGATTTTTAAATCCAGATTCAATTATTATTAATAAAAATGAGTCGGTACAGAAACCTGCTGCAGAGTTTATGAAGTTGTTTAAAAAAGAATTAGTACACAACCTTTCTGGTGGTGTAATTGATACTACTACTTCAAAAGAAAAAGACCTACCCGAAAAAGTAAATCATTTTTTAGCAGCTAATGATATTGCTAAGGCAATGGTAGCGAAGTGGTTTAACCGCAATAAGAATGGACATTTTAATATGGAATTAATAGCAGATAGAGGACAGTACAATGCATCAGATATGGATGTTAAGGTTGCAAACAGTAGCGCAAGAGGCAAGGCATTATTATCAGATGCAGGAGAAGAGTTGATTGGCAACACATTTATACTAGTAAGTTACTTTAAATATGTAAGCAAAGAAGAAATAGCAAACAAAACAAATAAAGTTTTGAGTGTAGCTGGTAATTATTTGTCTAATGTTAGTGCTGCTGCTGAAGTTGCCACATCAGTAACCTCAGCAGCAGTAACCATAGCCGGAAAAGGCTATGTAGTTAAAACCACTTCTTATTTATATCAGCTAAACTGGAACGATTCCATTGCCTCAATATTTTATAATGATTACTGGGTGGATAAAAGCTCGCCCGATGAATCAAGAGTTAAAGCCTTTGAAAATTCAAAGTTGTTTAATTTAAAATACATAGGTTCAGATGTAGCATGGGCCGATTTACAATCAAGCATATTTACCAAGAAGAGCGAAGAAGATTTAATCAGCATAGCAACAGTAAAGGCGGTTGATGCAGTAATCGCCAAACTACAAAGGAATCATGAAGTATTCAGAACCAAAACGCCATTATACAGCACCGAACCATTAACCGCCAAAATAGGCTTAAAAGAAGGTTTAGAGGCAGGAGATAAATTTGACGTGCTGGAAAAAAATGTAGATGATACCGGCAAAACCTACTACAAAAAGCTAACTGCCATAAAAGTAAGTAAAAAGCAAATATGGGATAACCGCTATATGGCTTCAGAAGAGAATACTAATACTACAACTGACAGAACCCTTTTTGAAGGAAGCAGTAAAGGATTATATCCCGGATTATTAATTAAGCAAAGCAAATAATTATAAAACAATAAAACCAAAACATTATGAAAAAGACAGGTATTTCATTAGTTATCTTTTTGCTATTAGGATTCATAGCAACTGCCCAGCCCATTCAGCGCAACAAAGCCGAAGTAGCTACAAAAGAATGGCGTTATGAATTAGAGTGTGCTGGTGTAGGCACACAGGGTTCTTATTTAGTAAAAGTATGGTCATATTCCAAAAATGCGAAAGTAGCCAAAGAGCAGGCAAAGAAAAACGCAGTACATGGCATAGTATTTAAAGGCTATGCGGGCAGTGGTCAAAAGTGTCCAAGTCAAAAAGCTATGTCGTCACAAGTAAATGTAGAAGATCAGTTTGAATCATTCTTCAATAAATTCTTTGCCGATGGCGGAGACTACATGAAATATGTATCAGTATCGGGCGATGGAGTACCAAAAGCAGGCGATGTACAAAAAGTAGGTAAAGAATATAAAGTCGGAATAATAGTATCAGTAATGAAAGACGCCTTGAGAAAAGACTTAGAAGCAGCCGGTGTAATTAAAGGATTAAGCTCAGGATTTTAAAAAAAAAACAAAAATAAAAATCATAAAACATGAAATATTTAATAATAGCATTAATAGGGTTGGTGATAACAACAAGTTCATGCAGCCGATACAAAAGCAGGCACAAAGGCACAGCAGGCTATTACACATTTCAAACAGAATGTTTAGGTACAGAATATGATGGATCAGTAACCGTACGTGCGTGGGGCAAAGGTCGCTATCGTTTCGATGCGATAGATCAGGCAAGAAAAGAAGCAGTAAAAACTATTCTGTTCAAAAACATGCGCAATACCAATCAGCCCGGTTGCGACATAATGGTACCATTGCTGAATAGTGAAAACTATTTGCAAACCCATGCAGCATTCTTCAATAATTTTTTTAAAGACGATGGAGCCTATGCCGATTTTGTTTCCAGAAAAGATGAAGCCTTGGCCTCAAAAGAAAGAAAAGATGCAAAGAAAGAAGCCACATTTGGCGTAGTAGTAAGAGTAAAAAGAGCAGCATTAAGAGACTACCTGATTCAAAATAAAATTTTATAAAGCCCGTAAAAAAAGTTGAAATGAAAAATATACTAAAGAGCACAAGCCTATTGCTATTAAGCATTATGCTATATACCCAAGCCTTTTCACAAGCAAAGAAACCTACAATAATGGTAGTGCCCAGCGACAACTGGTGCATTAAGAATGGCTATGTAACCAAGTTCGATGAAATGGGCGTAATTAAAACTGTTCCCGACTATGAAGCAGCAGTACAAGGCAGCAGCGATTTATTATTGGTAATGAGCAAGCTGAATGAACTAATGATGGACAGAGGTTTTCCATTGAAAAACCTGGAATCGGCATTAAAAACTATGAAAGGAGAGATGGCAGAAGACGCATTACTAACATCGAAAGACGGTGCAGGCGTAGCCGAATCGCCAATAGACCGCTTGAAAAAAACAGCCAAAGCCGATATTATCATGCAAATAACCTGGACAGTAAATCAGGTAGGCCCTAAACGTTCTGTTACCTTTAATCTTCAAGGATTAGATGCCTATACCGATAAGCAAGTAGCCGGAGCATCAGGCACAGGTCAGCAAACATTTACGGCAGAGCTGGCAGTATTGCTGGAAGAAGCAGTTTTAGCCCACTTAGACAATTTCAATTCACAGTTAATGCAGCATTTTGACGATATGTTCGAAAACGGCAGAGAAATAGTGGTTCGTATTAAGCGCTTCGATTCGTGGGATAATGATTTAGAAACAGAATACAATGGCGAAGAACTTTCAGCAATTATTGAAAACTGGTTTGCCAAAAACTCAGTAAAGGGCAGGTTCAGCACCAGCGATGTAACAGAAAACTATATGCTGCTCGAGCAAGTGCGCATTCCTTTGTATGATACCAATGGAAAAGCCATTGATGCAAGAGGCTTTTGTAAAGGATTGCAGAATTTTCTTAAAAACACACCATACAATATACCTAATAAACTAACGACAAAAGGATTAGGTGGTGCAACAATTGTATTAGGCGGTAAATAACAAAACACAAAAAAATAAAAAAACATGAAAAATATAATAGCAATTATAATAGCAGTCGCAAACATGTTTTCGGTTGCATTTGCACAAGGCGAAGGTGGAGTAATATTAAACGATGCCACCAGGGTGATATTAAACACTTATGTATCAGATGATGCCAGTGTAGTTCCCGATTATGCACAATCGTTTTTGAAAGACAAATTAAACCAAATAGCTACTACACATGGCATGGGTATGGGTGGTAATGATATTAATGGCAGGTTTTATCTTACCGCCAAACCGGTATTTGTAAATAAAGAGCTTGTAGCCTCTACACCTGCCATGTATGCTATGAATGTAGATGTAATCTTATATATAGTAGATGCAGTAGATAAAACCATTTTTGAAACCACTACAGTAAATGTTAAAGGCGCAGGAAATACCGAAAACAAAGCATTTACACAAGCAGTAAGAAGCATTAAAGCCGATACTCCCCAAATGAAAGGTTTTTTGGAAAAAGGCAAACAAAAAATAGTAGCCTACTTTAATACCAACTGCGATATTTTATTGCAAACAGCACAATCGCTGGCCAACAGAAACGAATATGGAGAAGCATATTATATAATGGGCGGCATACCTGCTGTAGCCAGAGATTGCTATGGAAGAAGTTTGGCATTGGCAGAAAAAGTGTTTCCGCAGTATATCGAGTTTGATTGCAAAACAAAAATAAACGAAGCCCGTGCTATATGGAATGCCTCCATCAGCAGAGAAGGAGCCGACAGAGCAGGGGAGTTGTTATCGCAAATTAACCCCAATGCAAAATGTTTTGGCGAAGCACAAAAGCTGGGCGAAGAAATAAAAGCCCGTGTTAAACAATTAGATGGCAGAGAGTGGGACTTATTCTTTAAGCAAGAGTATGATTTACCTAAAGCTAATATACAGGCAACACGCGATATAGGTGTAGCCTGGGGCAACGGGCAGCCTAAAAACGTTACCGTTACTCAAGTTTTTAGAGGCTGGCCTTGGTAGTTTTAATATAGTTAATATCCTCATAAAAAACAGTTGCAATTAACTACAATTTTTTATAAACATTTTTTTTTCATTAATAAATTAATTTTTATGAATCTTAAAAACAACATTAAATTTTTATTGGCAATAATGTCAATTTTATCAGTTTTTTCATGTAGCTCTCCTGCTATAGATAATGATGAAAATGAAGGGGTAAATATTTTAACAATTGAATCTGTAGAGCTTACAGCATACGATTTTGATAACCCCGACAATATTTATGATCAATTTGGAGTAGTTGTCAGACAAGACGATAATTATTTACATGATCCCATTAATTTAGAATGCTGGAATGATGCTGAATCAGAATTAGATTTATCCTTGGATTTATTATGTGGAAGTCCTGAAATAACAGACTTTGATAAAAAAATTACAGTTGCTTTATTTGGTTATAATTCCGCATTAGATGAATTCGATGCATTAGGTGGTTTTAATGTTAATAGTCCAATTGATTATTTTGACCCGGAAGCAGAGGATAAAACTATTAACTATAATTATGTTCCGGGGGCAGGTGCTACCAATTTAATTCCATTTAGCCTTAAGGTTAGGTTCTCGAGTGCAATAGACTATTCGAGATAAAGCCTTATAAATAAACAATAATGCTAATGAAGTCCTGTTTATTTAGTAAAAACTAAATAAACAGGTTTTTTATTTAGTTATAATTTATAATAATATATAAAAAATATAAAGTAAATTACATATAGCTGTGTTTATAACTATTTTCATTCCAAACTATTTTACTATGTTTTGTAATAAATTTAAAATTGCATTATTAATTCAATTAATTAGCTTTTGTGTTTATGCTCAAAATGCAATTCCGGTTCAAATAACAGGATTTAATAATGCTGTGCCATATAGAACAAATCTAAATGAATGGATCGGTGGATATCAAGCTCCACAAGCGTTTTATGATAAAGGTTTTTTTATAGATAATCCAAATTTTTGGTCAGGGCCTTCTTCAGAGGGTTCTACTTGGAATAATTATATTCCTGGGGGAAGTATAGGTGTATTAGTTGTCGATTTGCTTCAGGTAAGAAGTATTAATCAATTTAGAGTTTTTCAAATGTTTGCAGATGGCAAAACAACTCATATTCAAGTATTTAAAAATTCAGATTATACAGGTTCTGTTCAGCCTTCGGCAAAAAGTAGCGGTTGGCAGCCGGTTATAAATAAAACTGCTGTTGGAGCAGGAACAGATAGTTTTTCTTTCATTGCAAATCCTACCACAATAAATGCTAATACATTTTCTACAAGGTATTTAATGATTCATGCTTATAACGATGGTTCTTTAGGATCGCCTAATTATATTGAACTAAAAGGAATAAAAGCATTTTTTACAAATGGCTCAGCCTATTCAGTTAATTTTTTAAGAGGCGCACCTTCAGGCAATACACTTTTAACCACAGCCGATGTAAATAGTATAGCAATGAATAGCGCAAAAAGTGGGGGTAATATTTATAATCAAGGTCCTAATTCAATTACTGCAAGAGGTGTTTGCTGGAGCACAAGTTCCGGGCCTACAGTAGCTAATAATTATACACTTGATGCGGTAGGGGGTATTGGCAACTTTACAAACATTAATGTAAATGGCTTACAGCCCAATACCAAATATTATGTAAGAGCATTTGCAACCAGCAGCACCGGGGTTACTACTTATGGATATGAGGTAAACTTCTCAACTCCTAAAGCAGTGCCGGTTGAAATAAAAGGTTACAATGCTAACCCATTCACTACAAATCTTAATGAATGGACGGGGGGATATCAGGCACCACAAGCAATTTTTGATGCAGTTTTTTATAAAGATTCTACAGAAAGATGGGTAAATGCTATTGGAGCATCCGGAAGTACCTGGTTGAATCCTTTTCCCGGTGTAGGATATGGCGTATTAATTATTGATATGCTTCAGATAAGAAGTATTAATTTATTCAAAGTGTTTCAAATGTTTGCTGATGGTAAAACTACACAACTTAAGATATTTGCAAATAATAACTACCTGGGTAACGATAAGCCGGGAGATTTAAGTGCAGGTTGGTATCCTGTTTCTAACTTAGAAAATATTGGTGCAGGTATTACGGGCTATGACCAAAGTACAGGTCAAAGCTATATTGCCATGCCCACCACAATCAATACAGCTTTATTTAGTTCAAGGTATTTAAAGCTACATGTTTATAACGATGGTTCTATGGGGGGGGTAAATTATATAGAACTGAAGGGTATTAAAGCATTTTATTTTAATGGAAGTAATTACTCAGAAAATTTTTTAGCAGGTGGGCCAATTTCAGATCCTGTAATAACAACAGGTTATGCAACCCAAATAACTTTAAACCGTGCTGTGTGTTCAGGTAATATTATAAGTGGTGGTCTGTCAGCAATATTATCAAGAGGTATTTGCTGGAGCACCCAGCCTATGCCTACGATAAATAATAATACTGTTAATTCAGGCTCAGGTACAGGTACTTTTAGTGGAACTATTACAGGCTTACAACCTGATACAAAATATTATGTACGTGCTTTTGCCATAAATAGCGAAGGAGTTCAATATGGTTATGAAACCAGTTTTACCACTGCTCGTGCAATACCAATTGAAATATCAGGAAGCAATGCTAACCCATACACTACAAATCTTAATCAGTGGAGTGGAGGTTATCAAGCTCCACAAGCACTTTATGACCAAGGTGCGTTTAATGATTCTATAAATAAGTGGGCAGATTTTACAGGTTCTGCGGGTAGCACTTGGAGTAATACTTCACCGGGAACGGGTTATGGTATTCTAGTTGTAGATCTTTTAAAGGTTAGAACAATAAATGAGTTTAAAATATTTCAAATGTTTGCTGATGGAAAGACTACACAAATTCAGATTTATAGAAATTCAAATTTTTTAGGCAATACTAAACCCGCATCAAATAGTGGCGGATGGGTTGCTGTAACAGGTATAGAAGCAGTTGGCGCAGGTACTACTGTTTTTGATCCGAGTGCCGGAATCACATATATTGCTAATCCAAAAACAGTAACTACCAGCGACTTTAGTACCAGATATATAAAAATTCATGCTTATAATGATGGCAGTTTAGGTTCTATTAATTATATAGAACTTAAAGGCATTAAAGCATTTTATCAAGCAAGTGGCACATACTCAGAAAATTTCATGAGAGGTGGCCCTATAGATGATGTTATTGTAACTACTAACCCGGCTGCATCAATCAATAATAATTCTGCTATTATTCAGGGCGAGGTTCTAAGTGAAGGTTTCTCTTCGGTTACTGTAAGAGGAATTTGCTGGAATACAAGTTCTTCACCAACTACCGCTAATAGTAGTAGCACTAATGGTGCAGGCTTAGGCAGTTTTTCACAAACTATTAATGGTCTTATTCCCGCAACAAGATATTATGCAAGAGCTTATGCAATAAATAGCCAAGGAACTTTTTATGGGCCTGAAATTCAATTTTTTACTTGTAGCACTAATCCACCACCCACGTGGTATTTAGATTCTGATAATGATGATTATTATGCAGGTATTGGCATTGTGCAATGTTCAAGCCCTGGTGCAAGTTATAAAAACGCTGGACTCTTTGGAATTGATTGTGATGATAATAATCCACTATTAACTACATCATGCGGAACAGCTTATTGGACCGGCACTGTTAATAATAGCTGGATAAACACTGGCAACTGGAGTGGCGGCAATATACCCGATGCAACAGATAATGCCATTATACCCGATGTAAGCGGTGGTAGTGGTAATTTTCCAACAATTAATACCACTGTAACCATTAATGATATTGTTGTAGAAGCAGGAGCAACCCTAACCATACTCGCCAACCAATCGCTTACCATAAGCGGTGTGTTGACCAACAATGGCACTATAACCGTAGCCAGCGGAGGTAGCTTAGTGCAGGAAGATGGCAGCACTTTGGCAGGCAGTGGCACCTATGTAGTTCAAAGAGCTGTTGCCGATGGGCAGCGTTTTATTGGCTCGCCTGTTAACAATCATAGTATCAACGGGTTTGGTATATCGCCCAGCGGCACCAACGGTGGGCAAATAATACCTGTAACCAACCCGCTATACCGTTGCAATGCCGATTCTATTGCTGCTAACTCGCCTTATGGTAATATTTTAGAATTGAGAGAAGATGCAACGGTAATAGATAATTGTGCCCAATCACTATGGCATGTAAAATCTAGTGGCAACCTTAGCAATGCCAGAGGCTATGCTGTAAACGTAGCTGCTGCTACTACCTTGTCTTTTACAGGTACAATTAATAACGATGATATAAGCTATGGGTCTTTAAGTCGTCAGGCAGACAGCTTAGACCAGTGGAACGGTAACAATACTACTACAAGAGGCTGGCACTTGGTAAGTAACCCCTACCCAAGCCCCATCACCTTTACCAATGGCAGCTTAGGTGCCGATTTTGATAATCAAATTCAATTGTTCGATGGGAATAGCTTTGTTCCATTTATTTTAAGTGCAGGCCCGGTAACAATTGCTGTAGGCCAGGGTTTTCAGATAAGAAAAACAGCAGTGGGCGGCAGCAGCACTTTCTCGGTAAACAATAATATGCGCGTAGCGGGCAACCCCACTTTTTATCGTCAGCAATCGCCTTTCAATCAATATATAAATATAACGCTAAGCAATAGCCAATACAGCGATAAATCTACCCTCTACTTTGAAGCCGATGCTACTTCAGCCTTTGATTCAAAGTATGATGCAAACAGATTGTTTGGGGCAAAAAATATTCCATTGCTCTACACTCAAGAAACCAACGGAGAATACCTGGCCTATAATGCTTTGCCATTGTTAGAAGTAGGCACTACCCAAACCGTACCTGTAGGCGTATATGATGGCAGCACCCCGGGCGAGTTCACTTTAAGCTTTGATGGTATTACTACCTTAAATGCTACGGCAATGTTAGAAGACTTAAAGTTGAACACTATGCAACCAGTAACCGAGGGTAGCACCTATACTTTCACTACCCAAGCAGGCGACAGCAGAGACAGATTCTTGTTACACTTTGAAGCTAATTTGGCTACCGGTATAATAAATATGACAGATCAGGGAGTGAGGCTCTTCCCTAACCCTACTACAGGCGAAACCAATTTAATCTTAACTGAAAACCATGGTTTCAGCAAAGCAACAGTAACCGATGTATCGGGTAGAACCGTTCAAACTTACGAGTTGAATAAAACCAACACTAAAGAGACCTTGAACACTGCATCATTGAATAATGGTATTTATTTTATTCAGCTAACAGGCAGCAATAGTAACCAAACGTTGAAACTGATTAAGCAGTAAACCGATATACGATCATTCGATACTCGACCGCTTCGCTTTGCGACAGTCGAGTATCGAAAATCGAAAAGTCGAACCTCAAAAAAATACAACAGTATGAAAATGACCATAGGAAAAATTACCCTTACCATCATAGTTGCAATATGCAGCATTACTATAGCACAGGCACAAATATTTCCACCACCACAGCCCCCGCAACAAAATAATAATGTACCCTTAGACCCCTTAAGCTGGACATTACTGGCAGCCGGAGGTGGCGTAGCAGCGAAACGGTATTATGATAAAAGGAACAACAGAAAAGAAAACGATAAGAATTCAAAAGAGTAATTTTTTTTAGTTTATAGTTGTACCATAAAATGGTAAATTCTCAATTCTATTATTTACAACCTACAGACTGCTCTTTTTACTGCTACAACAATACTTAAGTATATGCTTTAAGTAACAATACTTATATTTTTTTCTTTACTACTTTTCCAAAAATTTTTTTTGGTTCTATATGCATAAAACTTTAGGCTTACATATTTGCGATGACCATGAACTTATTATTAGTAGCCTTGAAATAATGCTGGGTGATGTAGATTTCATTAACAGTATTACAAAGTCAAATTGCAAAGAAGAACTGTTTCTTTGTTTAGCTGAAAAAAATGTTGATCTGCTGATACTCGACATAAATATTCATGGTGTTAATATGCTCGAAGTAATTCCGCAGATAAGAATAAGCTACCCTGAATTAAAAATTATTCTGCTTACCACTTACGATTCACAACATTTTAAAAATGTTGCATTGCAATTAAAAGTAAATGCTTACCTGTATAAAAACACCCAAAAAGATGAAGTGCTTCATGCTATTAATTGTGTTATGAATGGTAAGGTGTATTTTTCTTCAGGAATTTTTCCGACCTTTCAACACAAAGACAATTTTGAATTAATAAATGAACTTACAAAACGTGAGGTTGAAATTTTAAAGTGTTTGACAAAAGGCTTTACCAATCAAAAGATAGCCGAAGAACTCAATATTAGCATTACCACTGTACAAACACACAGAAGAAATTTAAAAGCTAAACTAAACTTAAAAGGTAGCGGAGAAATGATAACCTTTCTTTTAGAAAACAAATTAGGTGATTGAATTGAAAGGTAGCGTAAAAGTGTGGCGCATGCCCTTTTGCATTTTTTCAATACTAAATTCGCCATTTACAATTTTAGCACGGTATTCAATATTATATAGCCCTATACCCTCTGTTTTTTCGGCTATATTGTAGCCAATGCCATTATCTTCAACTATTAAAATTATACTGTTTTTAGTTTCAGTTAAATGTATTTTTATTTCGGTAGCATGTGCATGTTTCAGCACATTATTTACTAATTCTAAAAAAGTAAAGTAAACTAATTGTTCAGCACTTTTATTGCTTAATGCCTTTTTCAGGTTATGATTAAATACAAAAACTAAATCGGCATTTAATTCTTCAAGCTTAAAAATTTCTTCTTCTATGGCAGCCACAATACCATTTTTTTCTATGGCTATAGGGCTTAGTGCATGAGACACTGCCCTAATCTGTTCGTGTATCTCATCTATATCTTTAAGTTGATCAGGGTATGAATGATTGTTGTCCGAGAGCTTCATTTTTAAGGCAGCCAGTTTTATGCTTATACTGTCATGAAGTTGTCGTGATAGGCGTTTTCTTTCATCAGAAATGCCTTTTATATAATTGGCAGAAAGTGCCTGCTGTTGCGCTATAATTTTTTTCTGAAGCGATATGGTGGCAATTTTTGAATAGTACAAATCTCTATGCAGAATAATAAAAACAATTACGCCCTCAAATACAATAAGCCACCGAAACAGTAAAAAGCTATTGTGCTGATAGCCAATAAAAGGCAACAATGAAAAGCTGAAAATAAATAAAAAGGTTAAGCTAAATACCAGCAAAAAAGCAAGTGCTTTGCCCTGCCTATATTTTATATAGCTACGAAAACAAATGAAAATAAAAAACAATGGATATAGCATTATAGAAACATTGGTGTTTCTATAAAACTTCAGTGGAAAATCGGGCAAATTAAAATAAGCATAGGTGTTTATAAAAAGTAGTATTATTGACAGTACTACTTTGCCAATTATTATTTTATATAATAGCGGAAAATCATTTTTTACATTCAGTAAATTGAATAGTATAAGATATAAAGAAATAAATGTAACAAAAATACTATAGTATAGCGAGAAGTACCCTGCATTATGCCATTCGGCAGGCAGCAATGTTCTGAAACTTCCGTTTAAAATTAGTACAATGCCTAACAGGCCAATCACATAAATAAGATAGTAGAAATACAAGCGCGACCTAAAGTAAATGCCCGATATAAAAGCCTGAAAAATTAATACTGTAAAAATGCCATACAGCAACCCATAAGAAGTTTCTTCTGCATGGCTTTTAGTTAAAAATGCCTCAGCCGAATGCAGATAAAGCGGTAACGCAGAAGTAGAAAAAGTTTTATTTAAATAAATGTAAAAAACATATTGCTCGTTGCTTTTTAGGTTTAACCTAAATATAGGGTTTCTGAAAGGGTATATTGAATCAGGCTCGAAATTTCTGATGCCTGCATTGCCATAATACGCCACGTTTTTTTTGCTGTCAATTACATACAACTTGTAATCTTCCAGCATGGTGTATTGGTTTTCCAGAAAATAAAGCCCATCTTTTTTACAATCTACTTCAAAGCGCATCCACCACACCTGTTCGTCATAAGGTTTTCTGAAACCTTTTTCGGGCACTTGCTGCCAATATTTTAAAGGCAATTTTTGTATGCTGTCTATATCTAAAACCACTTCAGCACTGCCAAAAACTTTTGCCTGTAAGTTTATAGCTACACTACCAAAGCTTTTAGTAATTACAATATTTTCTGAAAAAGAAGTTTTTGTAAGTAAAACTGAAAGTACAATTAATATAAAATGCTTGAAGCTTATGTTAAATATTGTTTTGTGGCAAAATTAAGTTTATACTTCAGCGCTAAAAATACTCACTAGTGAGTATTTTTTAAAAAAGGTTTATGAATAAACTTTGCGGATATTTTAACGCAAAAAAAATTTTTTTATGAAATCGATATTAGCACTTGTTATCATCTCTTTTATTGCCTACAAAAAATCTAACGCCCAAATTGCCATTGCAGTAGCAAAAGATACAAAAGGTTCTTCTTTAGAATGGTCTATTGTTTGGAATTCAGGGTATAATACCGAAGGACAAGCCATAAAATCTTTAGAAAATAAAGGCTATGAGAAAGTTTCTGTACTTACAGGAGGCGAATCCAGAGGACATAAATTAAAAAGTGGCTATTGGGTAGTGGTGCAAGGCAGCAGAACAAGCTATAAAGGCGACAAAATTATTTCATTCGGAATGGGAGCAAGCGAAAGCTCATATGGCGAAGCAGAAGAAAGAGCGGTGAGCAATTTAAAACAATACGATTGGTCGTGGAAAGATTCTGATGGATATAAAATTTCTAAGAAGGGCACCTTTTAACACACTTTAAAATACTTTTTTAAAAAACAAAAAAAACAACCATAAATGAAAAAACAACTTTTAGTCTCGGTATTGCTTTTCATGCAGACCCTGCTTACAAGCACCGCCCACGCGCAAACCTCACCAACAAAACAATGGGATGTGCGTTTTGGCGGCTCAAGTGGTGATGCTCTAACCTCCCTGCAACAAACCACAGATGGGGGTTATATCTTGGGTGGGGTATCTCAATCAGGAATATCAGGTGATAAAACACAGGCTTCGCAGGGTAGTGGTGATTATTGGGTGGTAAAAATTAGCAGCAGTGGGGCAAAAGAGTGGGATGCGCGTTTTGGCGGCTCAGGTAATGATGATCTAATATCCCTGCAACAAACCTCAGATGGGGGTTATATCTTGGGTGGGGTATCTCAATCAGGAATATCAGGTGATAAAACACAGGCTTCGCAGGGTAGTGATGATTATTGGGTGGTAAAAATTAACAGCAGTGGGGCAAAAGAGTGGGATGTGCGTTTTGGAGGCTCAGGTGATGACTATCTACGCTCCCTGCAACAAACTACCGATGGGGGATATATTTTGGGGGGGCATTCATTTTCAGGCATCTCAGGCGATAAAACACAGGCTTCGCAGGGTGGTACAGATTATTGGGTGGTAAAAATTAACAGCAACGGGGTAAAGCAGTGGGATGCTCGTTTTGGCGGCTCAAGTAATGATTTTCTAGGCTCCCTGCAACAAACTACAGATGGGGGTTATATCTTGGGTGGAAGTTCTGCTTCAGGCACATCAGGTGATAAAACACAGGCTTCGCAGGGTAGTGATGATTATTGGGTGGTAAAAATTAACAGCAGTGGGGCAAAAGAGTGGGATGTGCGTTTTGGAGGCTCAGGTGATGACTATCTACGCTCCCTGCAACAAACTACCGATGGGGGGTATATTTTTGGGGGGCGTTCATTTTCAGGCATCTCAGGCGATAAAACACAGGCTTCGCAGGGTAGTGATGATTATTGGGTGGTAAAAATTAACAGCATCGGGGTGAAAGAGTGGGATGCGGGTTTTGGAGGATCGAGTAGTGAAAGACTAACCTCCCTGCAACAAACTACAGATGGAGGTTATATCTTGGGTGGGTATTCTGCTTCAGACATATCAGGCGATAAAACACAGGCTTCGCAGGGTTTT
Organism: uncultured Chitinophagaceae bacterium; assembly: GCA_964543705.1. Classification (GTDB taxonomy): domain Bacteria; phylum Bacteroidota; class Bacteroidia; order Chitinophagales; family CAIOSU01; genus CAYSGX01. The sequence goes on along the minus strand of CAZIZP010000001.1, from coordinate 45,400 downwards.
TTTGACTATTGGGTGTTAAAAATTAACAGCAGTGGTTTAAAACAGTGGGATGCGAGCTTTGGCGGCTCATTGTTTGATTATTTAAATTCCCTGCAACAAACTACAGATGGGGGTTATATCTTGGGTGGGTATTCTGATTCCGGCATTTCAGGCGATAAAACACAGGCTTCGCAAGGCAGTGATGATTATTGGGTCGTGAAAATAGGGTTTCCTGTATGGACAGGCACCACTTCTACCGCATGGGATGAGCCCACCAACTGGAGTACAGGCGTATTACCTACTGCTACCGATAGCGTAATTATACCCGATGTAAGTAGTGCAAGCAATAACTTTCCGGCATTAAACACCAACACAACCATTAAGTCATTAACCATTTTGCCTAATGCTAAGCTTACAGTAAATAGCAATCAATCGCTTACGTTAACACATCATATTGTAAATGAAGATTCACTTATTCTGAAAGAAAGCGGTACGGTAGAAGTAGGAGGCACATTTAATAATTCGGGCAAAATAGTTTTAGAAGGTACAGGCAGTACGCCATCATCATTAGAAGTGTCGGGTACATTTACCAATAGTGGCAACATAGCAATCGGCTACTTACAAGGGTTTAATATTATCCAGGGTAAGCTAACGGCAGCAGGTGCATTTACAAATACCTTAACGGGTGTGGTAAATATTTGGGGATCGTTAGAAACCAATGCAGCACTTACTAATGAAGGCACAATAGATATAGAAGCCACAGGCGGACTTACACAAGGTATTGCTTCAACACTAAGCAATACCGGCACTATGACCTGCAATATAGAAGTAGCCCAATATGCAGGTGGCTCATTTGCATCGCCTATGAATAATTACAGTGTGAATGCTATTCCTGAACTAAGCCCTTCGGGTACCAATGGAGCACAAATAATTCCCGTGCAAAGCCCATCATCTTTCCGTTGTAATGCCGATTCAGTTGCTGCAAATTCTCCTTATGGAAATATACTTGAACTTAGAGAAGATGCTTCGTTATTAGATAATTGCGGACAATCTTTATGGCATGTAAAAGCTTCTGGTAGCTTTGAAAATGCAAGAGGCTATGTGTTTACTCAAGTGCCAACATTTGGCAGCAGGGCAGAACTAACTTATACCGGCACTGTAAACAATGGTGCAGTGAGCTATAGTGGCTTAGGTCGCCAAAATATTCCCGATATAGACCAATGGGATGGCTTAGCAACCTCAACTTCAGGCTGGCATTTGGTAAGCAACCCATATCCCGGGCCAATAACGCTTTCGGCAGCTACATTAACTGCTATGGGTTTCGATGCGCAAATTCATTTTATCGGTAATGGAAATTTCATAAGTGTAAATCCGCTTGCCACCACCACTATTGCAAAAGGGCAAGCTTTTCAAATAAGAAAAACAAGTGTTGGAGGAAGTGCCAGTTTTGCTTTAGACAATAATAATCGTACGGTAAATCTTTTGGCATTGCCACAATATCGTCAGCAACAACCCCAACAACAATATGTAAATATTACGCTTGCTAATGCCCAATATGAAAATACCGCTATGGTATATTTTGAAGAGGAAGCAACCTCTGCCTTCGATTCAAAATACGATGCCAACCGATTGTTTGGTGCTAAGCATGTTCCGTTGATATATACTACAGAAGCAAACGGAGAAAGACTTTCATATAATGCCTTGCCATTATTAGAAGTGGGCAATACACAAACAGTTCCTGTAGGGGTTTATGATGGCGCAACAGCAGGCGAGTTCACTTTAAGCTTTGATGGTATTACTACCTTAAATGCAACGGTAATGTTAGAAGACTTGAAGCTAAATACCCTACAACAAGTAACCGAAGGCAGCACCTATAATTTCACTACCCAAGCAGGCGACAGCAGAGACAGATTTTTGTTGCACTTTGAAGCTAATTTGGCTACCGGTATAATAAATATGACAGATCAGGGAGTGAGGCTCTTCCCTAACCCTACTACAGGCGAAACCAATTTAATCTTAACTGAAAACCATGGTTTCAGCAAAGCAACAGTAACCGATGTATCGGGTAGAACCGTTCAAACTTACGAGTTGAATAAAACCAACACTAAAGAGACCTTGAACACTGCATCATTGAATAATGGTATTTATTTTATTCAGCTAACAGGCAGCAATAGTAACCAAACGTTGAAACTGATTAAGCAGTAAACCCAGACACACAAACCCGCAAGGTTTTCAAAACCTTGCGGGTTTGTTTAAAATAATTGAAAACTAATCCCGATAGCTATCAGGACTGATTACTGAAAACTTAGCATAATGAAAAATATACTTTTTAAAATAGCCCTAACCATCATAGTTGCAATATGCAGCATTACTATAGCACAGGCACAAATATTTCCACCACCACAGCCCCCGCAACAAAATAATAATGTACCCTTAGACCCCTTAAGCTGGACATTACTGGCAGCCGGAGGTGGCGTAGCAGCTAAAAGGTATTATGATAAAAAGAACAACAGAAAAGAAAACGATAAGAATACAGAAGAATAAATTCATTCTCAGTTTTTGCGGCTATTAAATTGAGAACCAACAGGCAGCGAGCAGTACTACTGCTCGTTGCTACTTTTTAAATGGGTAATTAATGCAACAAATAGGCACCTACTACGGAACCGTAAAACATAAAAAGAAAGTAAAAGACCGCTGGTATCATAAAGCAAGGCGTGTATTATATTCAGCATTAATTTTTACAGTATGCTACATAGCGGTAGTAGTGTTATATCAGCAGTTATTAAAAACCTTTTTTGTAATGTATGGCTATACCGAAGCCGAAGCCACTTACAATCAGTTAAACAACCTTCCTGTAGATCCCTTTCAGTGGAACAGAAAAGTAGTTACGCTCATATTTGGTGGGGTTCCTTCTATATTTTTCATTTTAGGAATTGTTTTTGTTTCGGTATTATGGTGGATGGAAGAAGTATATAATAATATAAGGCTGGTAATATTGTGGCTGGCTGTCTTAAGTTTCAACTTATTTTACACTTCGGTAATTATTGCACCGGCAGGAAATGCCAGTTATATAACCGGCTTATACAATGGCTTTGCAGTGGTAGCAGCATGGTGGTATGTAAAAAATATATTTCTAATACCGGCTGTAGTTTTTTTTATAGCACTCACCTTGTTTACAGGTTTTTTAATAAGCTTTGAGTTTTTAAAATTTTCCCATTCCAAAAGTTTATTGGAAAATGTAAAGGGTAGAAACCTGTTTCTTACGCAAACTTTTTTGCTGCCGGTATTGGTAGGGGCTATTCCGTTAATAATGCTTACCAACAAATACTCTTTTGTATTACATGCAGTATTTATTGCCAATTTGCTGCTAATGGGGGCAGGCATGTATATTAGAAATGAAATAGACAGGCGAGGAGCACAAACTGTGCGCACTAATACCTTAAACAGAATACCCTTGCTGGAAGCAGCTATAGCACTTGTAGTATGGGGGCTGGTTTATGTTTTTTTCAGATGAGGTAATTAAAATGTTGTAAAACTATTTTTGATGTTTACAAATAATTAGAAAATTCTTTAACCGGATTTATGATTGTTTCGGTAGTATGCATTTTGTCTTCTAAAATTAAATAAGTAATAGCCATACACAAGGCAATAAATAATTTGTTTACATAAATCTTTTTCACTTTCATACGCCACGTTTTATGTTTTTCAAATAATTCAAATTAAGTAACCCCAGTATCGCTATCTACTTATCTATTTGGGGCTTAGGGGAGTATATTTTCAGGTAATATTCATTACCTGAAAATTAGCGATACCGGGGTTTTGTATTTAATTATAACTTTTACTGTTTACCAATGCAGTTACCAAATTTTTCTTCACTTTAACAGCCCTGTTTATCTTGTTTAAAGCAGTTTTATTTAATTGCTCTACTCTTTGCTTAGTAATGTTTAAATTAGATGCTACCGATTCATAGGTTTCAAAATTACAGATGCTTTCAAATCCATATAAATTCCATACGGTTTCCAGTTCTTTTTCATTTAAAATTTTGCCAAGTGTAAATCTGATGTATTCAAGATATTCCTTTTTATTCATCAGCTCCGTTTCAGAAGAAAATAAATTCTGTTGCAAACGGTTAATTAATGAATAATTTTCATTTTCCTCATTGTCATCATCTTCTAAAGGAACATCTTGAAAATACATCTTAATAAGAAAGCCTATTTCATCATTGGTCAACTTCCCATAGACAACAACATCCTCTAATGATGGCTCTCTTTCATATTGCTGCATATATAGTGTTAAAATTTTTTGCATTTTAACCGATGAACTTGATTTTAGTGAAGGTATTTTAACAATACAGCTATACTCATTTATAGCATTTAATATTGAAGCCCTTATCCACCACACAGCATAACTAATAAACTTTATGCCTCTTGTTTCATCATACTTTTCAATAGATTTTAATAAGCCTATATTTCCTTCATTTATTAAATCGGCAAGCGGTAATCCTAACCCTGTATATTGTTTTGCTACCGATACCACAAAACGAAGATTGGCTTTAACTAATTTTTCAACTGCCTCAAGATTCCCTTTTTTCACCTCTATAGTTAAAGCCATTTCTTCTTCGTTACCTAACACACTATACCTTCTTATTTCACTTAAATATGTATTTAAAATTTCTGAATCTCTGTTAGTAATTTTTTGTGTTAAACTAAGATTTCTCATAATCAGGTTTTGTGGCTATTACGAGCTTATCTGTAATCAGTTTCAAAATAACTTGATTATTGGTACAGATACCTATAAATTTAGGTATACATACTTATTATGCGGAGTGTTTATAAAGGTAAATTTGATTTAAACATACTATACTAATGAATGATTTTTACAGCGATAACTTTTTTGAATTAAGCATTAATATTAATTGTATTGCCGGTATAGACGGTAAACTGCTAAAAGTAAACCATCAGTGGGAGAAGATACTGGGATATACCACTGAGGAATTGTTGCAAAAAAGCTTTTTAGATTTAGTGCATCCCGATGATTTAACTTCTACTATTGAGGCTACCCAAAAACTATCAAAAGAATTACCAGTAGTAAACTTCACTAACCGATACATAGCTAAAAACGGTAAAGTTGTTATTCTAGAGTGGTATGGATCGGCAAAAGATAATTTAATTTATGGTTCGGCAATTGATATTACAGAAAGAATTGAACGTAATGCTGAAGTGCTTCAATTAAAAAATTTATTACTTGAAGTAGGCAAGCTGGCTAATGTTGGCGGTTTTGAAATCGATTTGCAAAGTGGAAACATTTTTTGGACTGAAAATATGTGGGCAATTCACGAAGTAGATTATGATTTTAAACCAACAACTGAAAGTGTAGCAGTATTTTATGCCAGTAAGCAACATGAAAATGCTTTGGTAGATTTATTTAAAGAAGCCATTAATAGCAGAATACCTGTTGAAACTGAATTAACTATAAAAACTGGTAAAGGCAATTACAAGCAGCTGAAGGTTTTTGCCAATGGACATTACAACAATCAAGGACAATGCACTAAGATAGTAGGTAGTTTACAAGATATTTCACCACTTTCAAAAGCACTTAAAACCATTAAGGAAAACGAAGAAAGATATGAATTGGCTATGGAAAGCGCAGGCGATGGCCTTTGGGATTGGGACATGGTTAATGATAAAGTGCATTTTTCAGCCTATTGGAAAAAAATGTTAGGCTATGCCGACCACGAAGTAGAAAACTCATTTAATGGCTGGAAAAAATTATGGCACCCTGACGATGCCCCTACAATTGAGAAAAAAATACAAGACCATTTAAATAGAATTTCAGATAAATATGAAGTAGAACACCGCTTGTTGAACAAAGCCGGAAAATGGCAGTGGATTCTTACTCGGGGAGATATAATTAGAGACGAACAAGGAAACCCAATAAGATGGACAGGTACTAATACTGATATTACCTATTTAAAAGAATTAGAAAAAGAATTAGAAGATTATAAAAATATTTTTGAAAAGGCAGGTAAGATGGCCAATATTGGCTTCTTTGAAGTTGACTTTGAAAGTAATAAAGTCACCTGGTCGAAAATGACTAAACAAATACATGAAGTAGATGAAAACTTTGTGCCTACACTAGAACAGGGTATAAGTTTTTATAAAGAAGGAATAAGCAGAGAAATTATTACTAAGGCTGTATATGATTCGGTTAATAATAACATACCTTATGATATTGAATTACAAATAGTTACTGCAAAAGGAAATGAAAGATGGGTTAGAGCTATTGGTACTCCCGAATTTTTAAATAACAAATGCATAAGATTATATGGCACTTTTCAGGATATAAATGAAGCCAAGCTAAATCAAATTAAACTATCAGAAACTATTGCAAAAAACAAAGCTATACTAGATGCAAGTACCGAAGTTGCAATAATAGGTGTAGATAGTAATGGGTTTATAAATATTTTTAATAGCGGTTCAGAAAAGCTTCTTGGATATACTGCCCATGAACTTATCGGAAAATATACGCCCGAGATTTTTCATGTTAAAGAAGAAGTAAATGAAGCACTTGAACTCGCTTCAGAGAGAAGTAATCAAAAATTTACCAATTTCAACGATTTGTTAGAGTTTTCTAAAAATCTTAATGAACCTAACACAAAAGAATGGACTTACATTAAGAAAGATGGCACGCATTTTCCGGTTTTATTAACCATTGCAGCAGCTAGGGAAGACAAAGATACCTACGGTTCATTTGCAATTGCAGTAGATATAAGTATTCAGAAGAATAAAGAAAAAGAAATCAGATCGATATTAAACATAGTTGAAGACCAAAATGAACGACTGAAAAATTTCACACATATAGTGTCTCACAATCTAAGGTCGCACATTAGCAATATAAAAATGATGCTGGCCATATTTACACGAAAAAATACTGAATTAAAAAATGATGAATATCTTTTGCTTATTGAAGAAGCTGCCAATAATTTGTTACAAACCATAAACCATTTAAACGAGGTTATTCAAATAAATACCACAACATTAGACTCACTAGAATATATAGATCTACATAATTGCGCTCAATCGGTAATTAATAATGTTATTTCTTTGGCGTCTGAAGGTGGGGTAAAAATTGTAAATAAAATTAATTCGGGACAAAAAGTATTAGCAATTAAGGCATATCTCGAAAGTATTATACTTAACCTAGTTACTAACTCTATTAAATACAGGCGAAATAATGAAAACAGCTTTGTAAATTTATATACTCAGATAGAGAATAATTACACTATACTATTTGTAGAAGATAATGGTTTAGGAATAGATTTGGAAAAACATGGTTCAAAGCTGTTTGGCATGTACAAAACCTTTCATAAACATGAAGATGCCAGAGGCGTAGGTTTGTTTATTACCAAAAATCAAATAGAAGCTATGGGGGGCAGGGTAGAAGTAGTAAGTGAAGTAGATAAAGGTAGTATTTTTAAAATTTACTTGCTGAATGAAAAAATTTGATACAGTTTGTATTATAGATGACGACCCTTTGTTTATTGAGGGCAGCAAAACCATTATGGATATGAGTGGCTTTAGTAATAACTATATGGTTTTTTATAACGGAGAAGAAGCCTTAAAAGTACTAAGTGAAAAAATTAATAACAAGGAAAAACTACCCGATATTATTTTTCTTGACTTAAATATGCCGATAATGGATGGTTGGCAGTTTTTAAGTGCATTTTCTGAATTAGCTTTATTTAATTGCATTCCAATTTATGTTGTTTCAAGTTCTATAGATAAAAACGATATTTCGAAAGCACTGTCTTTTAAATGCGTTAAAGAATATGTAGAAAAACCCATCTCATTTGATATTATGGAAAAACTGATGAAGTAAAATTCCCTATATTTTTTTCAATTAATTGTATTTGTACTTATTATTTAAGTATAGATACTTATTGCATTATTAGCATTAAATAATTCTTTTTGCATGACTATTCGTGTTAATGTAAATTTTGTGCTAATGAATCAATATGATAACTATAAAACTGGTAGCGATAGGAAGAGAGGCTGTTTAATAATCGAGATTTTTTTAATTGCCTTTATGGCACTTATTTTTTTTATTTTTTGGGTTCTAAAAGAGTAATTTAAGTTGAAATTATAAAATAAATCAATATTATTGACGATACATAAACTTATGTTGTTAAGTATATTTATCATTTATTTTTTCAGTTTCTACCATACCTCATTATTTATTCATTTTTTTGTTTCGTTTTCATAATTTTAGTTTTTTGTTGCCATACAGTTTTTTATTGTATGGCAACTCTTTTTTACTGTTATACTTCGTACAATAATCAATTTACTTCAAAACAAATGAATTGATTTTTTTAATCAAGATTTTATAGCAATTAAGTTACTATAAATATATATGTAAGTGTTGTGTTATAAATAATTAGTTAAAAAGTATGATAGTTAGCTACTCTTGTAGATGTAGTTCTAAAAACAGAAGAATACTATTTTTTAATTGTTAATATGCCATTTCATAATATATTGTGTGCAAATTGTGTGCAAATTAAAAAAGGGCTTCAAAGTAAAAACTCTGAAACCCTTTATTTTACTAGTGCACCCGTAGGGATTCGAACCCCAAACCTTCTGATCCGTAGTCAGATGCTCTATCCAATTGAGCTACGGGTGCAAATGCTACAAAAGCACTTTATTGTTGTGCAAAAGTAATATCTATTTTTAAGTTGTGAAACCTATTTTTACCCTCACTATAATTTTTCTATTGCTTAGCCCTGATGAACTCTAATAGAAACCCCTTTTATATTTTATTTTACTTGTTATCGGTAATGGCGGTTTTATTGGCTGTTTCCTTCGTTTTTCCTGAAAGTGGCATTAAGTTATTTGATGGAATAGTACTTAAATTTCCCTCAGTAAATGGTTTACTTAAAAATGAAAAACCACAGTATGCTTCAATACCTGAAGTAATTGCAAAGGCTGATACTGCTTCTTTAAATGCTTTAAGCGAAAAACAAAGTGAAATAACAGTAAATATTGATACGGCATCAACATTTAATTCAGATACTAATGCTTTTATAAAGCATACTTATAAACCAATAAAAGAAATAGAGCCGGTAAAAAAGGGCGAGTTAAATTCTCAGAGGATAGAATTTAATAATAATGATGCTACTGTGCTTCATCATTTTTTTAAACAACTTGAAAATTCTCGTACTACAGGTAAGCCACTAAGAATTGTTCATTATGGCGATTCTCAAATAGAAGGCGACAGAATTTCTGGCTTTATAAGAGAAAGATTACAAAGCAGGTTTGGTGGGGGAGGGCCTGGCTTGCTTCCCGCATATAAAATATATAATCAAGCGTCAGTCTATCATGAAAATACAGGTAATTGGTATCGATATACCATTTTTGGTAATGTAGATAAAAGCGTTAATCATAAACGATATGGTGCTATGTGTGCGTTTTCTAAATTTACTCCGGCTTCAGACGATACTATTTCTCTTTCAGATGTAATTATATCAACTGCCAAATACAATACTAAAACAAGTATATATCCTTCAGCTAAAAAGTTTCAACGCCTAAAAATATATTACGGTAATTGCGATACTTCAACTTCCCTTCAAATTCTAAATAATAACGAAATTCATTCTACACATTTACTTTCATCAGAAAATAACTTTAATGTAAAAGTTATAGAATTTGAAAATGCGAAAGATAATGCAAGTCTTATTTTTAAAGGAACTAAAAGCCCCGATATATACGGTGTTTCATTAGAAATGCCTTATGGTGTTAGTGTAGATAATATTGCTATGAGAGGTGGTTCGGGTACAATTTTTAATAAAATGGATAGAGGAATATTAAGTGCAATGCTTAAAGATTTGGAAACAGAGTTAATAATTATGCAGTTTGGAGGTAATGTAATGCCTTACATTAAAGATGAAAAAGCTTGTAAAGATTATGGTAACTGGTTTTATTCTCAATTAGTTACCCTAAAAGCAGCAAAGCCGGGCGTTGCAATAATTGTAATTGGTCCTGCAGATATGTCAATCAAAAAAGAAGATTATTTTGAAACGTACCCATATCTGGAGGAAGTCAGAAATGCTTTAAAGCAAGCAGCATTTAAAGCAGGTGCAGGTTTTTGGGATATGTATAGTGCAATGGGAGGTAGAAACAGCATGCCCTCGTGGGTAGCTGCAAATCCGCCATTGGCCTCTACAGATTACGTCCATTTTTCGCCAAGAGGTGCCCGAATTATTGCCGAATTATTTTATGAGGCATTGAATTATGAGTACGAAAATTATCGTTTTAATAATGCTAAGGCTAACACGGAATAATGCGAGAAATAGTAGCCATATCGAAAAATATAAGTAACAGTATGCAGTTGCTTAAACTGAAGACGTTCATTGTATTGTTTTTTCTGCTTACACATTTCTCCTGTTCACTTATTGCACAAAACGATTCTACAATTATTTATCCATTTATAAAGTATGAGTTTAATCAATTTTCAGGCTGTGATACCAGTAGTACTTTCGATGATTTTTGGTTTAGATATGATAGTTTACTGAACCATAAAAATTTTCAGATTAATATGGTGCATTTTGGCGGATCTCACTTACAGGCCGATATACATTCCAATTACATGAGAAAAAGTTTACAGTTATTAGACGATAGCCTTTCAGGAGCAAGAGGAATGGTTTTTCCGTTTAAGTTGGCAGAAACTAATAATCCATCAAACTATGAAGTTTCTTATACAGGTAACTGGCAAGGGCATAGAAGTTCAGTAAATTCTCATAATGCCAATTGGGGTGTTACCGGCATAACAGCCACCACGAGCGATTCTACAGCTTCTATTAAATATACATTCAATAAGGCAAGTGTGCCTGTAAGTTTTACCAGAGTGAGGGTTTTTTGTAATTATGCCTATAATGACTATGATGTTCATGTGGCAAATACTGCTATGCTTGCAGGGGTTAAGGCAGAAAAAGCAGATAATTATATTTTGTTCAGATTTAAACAGCCGGTAGATTCATTAGAGCTTTTTATTTTTAAAACTGAGAATGATTCTTCTCATTTTGAACTATATGGTATTGTTTTAGAAAATGATTTTCCCGGTTTTGTATATCATGCCATTGGTGTAAACGGCTCCAGTTTTAATTCATTCCAGAAATGCAAAATGTTTCAGCAACAGTTGAAATTTTTAAAACCCGATGTTGCTATAGTTTCAATAGGTACTAATGATAGTTTCGACCCCGATTTTGATTCATTAAAATATGAATTGAACTATGAAGATTTTATTTTAAAAATTAAACAGGTAAACCCTAAATGTGCTTTGCTTTTAACTGTACCAAATGATAGTTATGCCAAAAGAAAATATCATAATAAAAACACTGAAAGTATTCAACGTGTAATTGAGAGGCTTGCAAATAAATACGATGCAAAAGTTTGGGATTTTTTTACAATCATGGGCGGTAATTTTTCAGCAAAAAAATGGAAAGAAGCCGATTTAATGAAAGATGATTTAATTCATTTTACAAAAGAAGGGTACTTGTTAAAAGGTAAACTTTTATTTGATGCATTTATGGGCGAGTATTATCATTGGATAGAAAAGCATAAATATCAAAACAGCGAAAAATGATTGACAGATTGAAAGATATTTTGTTTTTCTCGGAACAGCACCCGATGATTTTTACCGGATTAGATTTTTGGATTTTCTTTCTTATTGTGTTTGCTGGTTTTGCGGTGCTAAACAAAAAAGTTACGCTAAGAAATTTCTATTTAATGGCTGTTAGCTGGTTTTTTTATTACAAAACCAGTGGATTGTTTTTATTGCTACTTGTTTTTACAACAGTATTAAGCTACGGAACTGCCTATTTAATATTTCAAATTGGCGATAGAAATCAGCGAAAATTTTTATTGGGAATAAGTGTTGCTGTTCAATTATTCATATTGGCATACTATAAGTACTCTTATTTTTTTATTGAATCATTAAATGTTGTATTGGGCACCAACTTTCAGGTTGTTAATCATCTTGCTGAAATCGCAAATACTATAATGGAAGAAAATATTTTTTCAGCCAATGCAATATTACTTCCTGTTGGAATTTCTTTTTTTACCTTTCAAACCATTACATATGTTACCGATGTTTATAGAGATAAACTTGAACCTGTAGAATCGTTTTTCGATTATGCTTTTTATGTTTCATTTTTTCCGCAATTAGTGGCAGGGCCCATAGTAAGAGCTTCTGAATTTATACCTCAAATTTTTAATAAAAGTGAAATATCTAAGTATGAGTTTGGTACAGCCTTATTTATGATTTTAAAAGGCCTGTTTAAAAAAATATTTATTGGAGACTATATTGCTGTAAATTTTATTGACAGAGTTTTTGCAAGCCCTTTATCTTTTACAGGATTTGAAAACCTTACTGCTCTTTTTGCTTATTCGCTACAAGTTTATGTAGATTTTTCAGGTTATACGGATATTGCAATTGGGCTTTCGTTACTTATGGGCTTTAAGTTATATCCCAATTTTAATTCGCCTTATAAAGCGTTAAACGTAGCTGATTTTTGGAGACGTTGGCACATTTCTCTTTCACGTTTCCTGAAAGACTATTTATATATTCCTATAGGCGGAAACAGATTTGGTTCAATAAGAACTAACTTAAATTTAATGATTACCATGTTACTGGGTGGCCTATGGCATGGAGCTAGCTGGAATTTTGTTATTTGGGGTGGGTTGAATGGAATAGGCTTGCTGGTGTATAAACAATGGAAGAAAATTAGTCCTTATGAAAATATAAAAACCATACCAGTAATAGTTTGGAAAATTGCTTTAACATTTACATTTATAACCTTTACAAGGGTTTTTTTCAGAGCACCCGATATGCAAACCGTTCAGGATTTTTTTATTCAACTAACCGGAAACTTTGGGTGGGAAGTAATACCCAATTTTATAGTTTCGTTTAGGTATGTGCTACTTGTAATGTTAATTGGTTTTATAACGCATTGGCTGCCTGAATCTTTAAAAGAAAAATGGAAGCAACAGTTTGCAGAAAGTGGTTTTTTAGTGCAGGTACTAATTGCTGTAATTGTTGTTTTTATTGTTTATCAGTCTGTGTCGGCCGATTTACAACCATTTATTTACTTTCAGTTCTAATACTTTTAATTCTCGGCTCTATTTTTGATATTTTCGGACTATGAAAAAAATAACTGCGATAATTTTTGTCTTTTCTTTCTTTACATTGTTTGCTCAGGCACCTGTTGAAGGAGATGAGTTAATTAAACTTATTTCTTTGCGTAAAGGCAATGATAAGGTGGCTGCGTTTGAAAATTATATTGGTGGTAATATTGAAGAAAAAGGGGCTTCAATTACTTACGACCAAAATACTGTTATGCGAATAGACTTATATAACAGTAATAATCCATTTTTCCCTGGGGCAACACCTTTTTCCGGTAAACTACCTAAAGAATTAGATTTTTCACAAACCATATTTAAAGCTAAAGCACTTTTAGGAGAAGGCTTTGAACAAGATGGTGAACCTGCAAATGCACTTACAATTTCAAAACAATTTCCTTTAAATGATTTAGATGCGGTAAAAATAACAGTCGATTTCAGAAAAGGGAAAATGTCTATGGTTACATTATTGTATCAAAAAGGTGATGCTGAAAAAGCAGATGATGCTGAAGCTGCACAAAGTGGTGAAATTGTAATTCGTGGCGATGATTATTTTTTTATGGTAAAAAAAAATATTTATAATAAAGAAGTTGAAAAGTTTTTAAGCACACTCGGCTATCATGATTTTGAAGATAGAAGTATTCAAATGTTTATTAAAAAAGGGGTAACCATTCAGTTTAATCAGGCAAAGCAAATTAGAAAAATTACATTTTATTCCGGAGGACAACCTACCAGTAAACGACCTGCAAAGTTTTCGGCATTTGAAGGTAAAATGCCCTATAATTTAAAATTTACCGATACAAAAGATGTTGTAGTACAAAAAGCCGGAAATCCTAAAGTTGATGAAGGCAATAGAATGGTCTATTCAGATGCCAATGCTGAAGTAGAAGTTTTGTTAAATGGCGATAAAGTATATCAGGTTTCTATAGGACTACCTGAAAAAGAATAGTTTGTTTTATTTTTAAACCATATTCGGTTCAATGTTTAAAGATTCAAAAGAAAAGGAGCTCGTAGTTTTTTTCATTAAGCTCTTTCTGATATGGCTATCGTGGAAAGGTTTTATACATATAATTGGTGAGCAAAGTACACCTTTTGAAGAAAGGTACTTTCCTAAAGTAAGTGAAGTATGGGAAAATTTCAATTTTAGTTTAGTAAGGTTTTTGGCTGTACAATCTGCTGCAATATTGAATTTTATTGGTTATGAAGCCTATTCTTTTAATAGAATTGTTTGGATTGAAGGTTATAATGGTGTAGGCATAGGTAACTATTGTATTGGGCTTCAATTAATGTATTACTTTTCCCTGTTAATAATAATAAGTGATATTTCTTTAAAGAATAAAATTATTGCGATACCAACCGGAATTTTTATTACACAAGTGCTTAATGTAATTAGAATTGTAGTAATGAATTTGGTAACAGTTTACGCTCCCAAACTTACCGTTTTTTTTCACGACCATGTTTTTAATATAGTTGTGTTTGGAACACTAATAGCATTTTATTACTACTTAAACAAAACAAAATAGTTTTGGCACATTACTACGATAAAAAAACAAAGGTTAAAGATTCTATTTTTAATAAACTATTAAGAATAATAACTACAGCCAGTATTTTTTCTATAATGTTTATATTAAGTATGGCAATGTATCATATAGTGGTGGGGGCATTTTGTAATTATTTTCATCTAAATGCTGAATTTAATTTTAACGGTTTCACTGAGCTTGAATCAGATTATCAATACTGGAGTTTAAAAAGAGTTACCGCTATTTTTCTATCAGGTCCATTGATGTGTTTATTTGTAGGGATTTATTTTTTGTATTTGTTTCATTCATTAACAGGAACAGTAAACATCATTAGGTATTATTTACTATGGGGTGGTATTGCATTTATAAATTTTTTTTTAGTGCAATTAATTGCCAGTCCATTTGGTGCTTTAGACTACAAAGGTGGTTTGTATCAGGGCTTGTCTGTTGTACTAGCTTGGTGGAAATTTAAAGGTTTAATTTTAGCTCCTGTAGCCATAATTACCGCAATAGGGTTGTTTTATTTTGGTTATTTCAGTAGTAACGATTTCTATAAATTTTCTTATTCATCAAGAATAAATGTTGTGAAGAGAGCAAAAAATCTTTTTTTATTGGAAATCTTTTTTTTTCCAGTAATCTTATCTGCACCATTTCTGTTTTTTTTATCAACCAGATATTCGTTTATACTTTACCTGATGACTTTTATTGGTTATCTAATTATTGGAGCAGGAATGATAATGAGAAATGAATTTAATGTCATTCCTATTAAAGCCACAAAAGAAGATATTGCAAACAAAATACCTGTTTTAGAGCTATCATTGGCAGCAGCATTATGGATATTTATATACCTTTTTTGGAGTTGATACAGTTACAAAACTTCTGCTAAAACAAAAATACTTCCTGCTACCACTATAGCATCGTTATCATCAGAATTTTCCCTGGCACTAGAAAAAGCCTCTGCAACACTTTTATAACTATTCCCTTTCAAATTATATTCAGCAGCCAATAGTTTAAGTTGTTCTGCATCTAAACCTCTTGGAATATTAGCTTTACAGAAATAATAATTTGCCCTTTCAGGCAATAGTGGAAAAATTTTTGACAGGTCTTTATCTTTCACAGTTCCAAATACAATGTGTAAACTTTTAAAATTATACTCCATTAATTCAGAAAAAAGAACCTTAATACCTCCTTCATTATGAGCACTATCTAAAACTGTTAATGGGTTTTGGTTTATTATTTGAAACCTTCCTATTAAACCGGCAATTTTTTTTACCTGTTTAATGCCCGTCTCTATTGCTTTTTCGTTTATTTCTATAATTTTTTTCTCTCTCAATAAATAACATGCAGTTAAAGCAGTATTTATGTTTTTCATTTGATAACTTCCTGTTAAATCTGTTGTGTAAAAAACTTTGTTTTTTCCTTTTTCTGTAAATGAAAAATTAACATTATCAGGTGTTTGAGAAATTTTCTCTGTAGAGTTTATTTTGTCTGAAAAATATATACTAGCATTTTTTTCAATGGCAGTTTTAATAAAAACAGGTTCAGTTTCAGTATGCGTTTCGCCAATAACTACAGGAATATTCTTTTTAATTATACCTGCTTTTTCAGTAGCAATTTCAGGTAATGTATTTCCAAGCATGTCCATATGGTCGTAACTGATATTCGTAATTACAGATAAAAGCGGTGTAATTACATTTGTAGAATCTAACCTTCCACCTAAACCTACTTCAATTACAGCATAATCTACTTTTTGTGAAACAAAATAATCAAATGCCATTACCACAGTCATTTCAAAAAATGAGGGTTCAATTAAATCAAATATTTTTTTGTTTTTTTTAGTAAATTTTATCACTGCTTCTTCAGAAATATATTCGCCATTAATTTTTATTCTTTCTCTGAAATCTTTGTAATGAGGCGAAGTATATAGCCCAACCTTATACCCCTGAGACTGTAGTATAGAAGCAATTATATGAGAGACAGAGCCTTTACCATTTGTACCTGCAATGTGAATACATTTTAATTTTAAATGTGGGTTTTCGTTTGCTTCACATAGTTTTAAGGTATTAGTTAAATCTTTTTTTAATGCTGCACTACCAATACGTTGATACATCGGTAGTTTTGAAAAAAGATACTCTAAAGTTTTTTGGTAAGGTGTACTCATTTTTTGCTAAATGGAAAGTAAATTATTGCAAAGATTGTTTGAAATAAATGGTCAGCAAAATAATTAGAACGGATAACCCAAAGCAATATTAAATTTAAAATTATTTCTAAGCCATCGGTCTTCAATTACATTTATATTTTTTATCACCCATCTTTCTCCGGGTTCTGCTGTTGGGTCATGTATTTGAAATCCAATATCAAACCTGAAAACAAAGTATGATAAATCTGCTCTTATACCAAAACCTGAACCTAAAGCAATTTCTTTATAAAATCTTTTAATGTCAAAATTTGCCCCCGGTCGTGTTGTGTCTTCTCTTGCCAGCCAAATATTTCCTGCATCTAAGAAAACAGCACCTTTTATAAACTTTATGATATTGAACCTTAATTCGGTGCTTGCTTCTAATTTAATATCGCCTGTTTGGTCTAAAAATCTACTGTTAAAGTCTGGTGAGTTTCTGTAGTTGTAAGAACCCGGCCCAAGTGAGCGAACGGTCCATCCTCTTAAACTTACTGAACCACCAGCAAAATATTGTTTTATATATGGTAACACTTTTGAGTTGCCATAAGGAATGCCAATACCTAAGAAAAAACGGTTGGCAAGCCTGCTTACTTTCTTTATATCATAATAATATCTGAAATCGCCTTCAATTTTATAAAACTGAGCATATTTTATTCCAAATAAATCTTTAGGACGTTCAAGGTTTTCATTTAAGTTGGCCAGTTGTTTCATACCTTCTACAAAATTACCTGCCGATTCATTATTAATTCTGAAAAATAGTTGATGACGTGAATCTGTACTAAATCTTTTACTCCAAGTGTATGTATGGTTCATGCCAACAATTAATTGCTCGGAAAAGCTATTTCTTAATGAAGCACTTTGAACTAGTAATTCTTTAAATTCTGTTGATTGTAAACTTTCGGGCGCCCTTACTAAGCTTATGTTGAAAATATTAAATAAGTGTCTTCCGTTTCTTTTTCTCCATTCATAGCCATAACTAATATTGCCAGATAAAATAGTAAAATTATTTACTCTATTTAAATAATTTAGTTTTAGTGATACTCTTGTTTTTGGGCGAGTACTTTTAGCTAAATTTTTTATTCTGAAAGGAATTAGAAACTTATTAAATAATAAACTTGCTGTTGTGCTTATGTCAGTAGTATTAAAAAAGGGCCTACCATCAAAGTTAGTTTCTGCTCCACCGGTTATATCGAATTGTAATCTTTCGGCACCTCTAAAAAAGTTTTTATTTAAGTAGCCTAAATTCAGGTTAATACCTAAAAGGTTATAGGTGTTGTTATTAACTTCAAATGTGGTACTAAGTTCTTGTTTTTTTGAAGGAGTTAGAAAAATATTACAATCTAAAAAGTTTAGTGAATCGCTGCTATGTTGTTCAAACTTAACATTAATGAATTTAAACACACCTAAGTCAGTGAGATTAAAAATAGTTTTTTGAACATCGCTTTTTTTGTATAAATCCCCTCTTTTAAAATATATTGATGATAAAATTGTAAAAGGTTTTATTGATAAATCATCTTGATAAATCAAATAATAGTAGCCTCTTTTTAAAGTGTCATATTCTATAGTAGTATCATTAAATGCTTCAAATGAAAAATCAGTATAAACGTAAATATTATTAATGTAAAACTTTCTATGGTCTAATGAGTCAGATGGGGTGGCAACATTAACATAAACATCCATAGTTTTTGTTACATCACTACTATCTAAATCATACAATACCATGTCTTTGTTGAACAGGTAATAGCCTTCATCTCTTACTTCTTCTGCAATACGGTCTCTTTCTTGCTTTAAGGTATTTACATCAAAAGGGTCGCCTTTAATTAATAGCGATTTTTCTGCATCATTTTTTATTAAATAAGATACCTTTAGGCTGGGGTCTTCTACAAATTCTATTCTATCAAACTTATATTGGTAACCCGCTTTTATATTGTAGGTAACGTAAGCTTTTCTTCTTTTTATTCTTGGAACATAATCTGCTTCTGCATAAAAAAAACCTTTGTTAACAAGGTAACTCCGCATCATTAAAGTAGATTTTTCTGCTAAAGTTTCATCAAAAATTACAGGTGCTTCACCAACTTTATTTTTCATCCAATAACGAAACTTTGTTTCTTTCGGTTTATTGGCAACATTATAAAACCATAATCTGGTTTTAGCTATGCCTAATAGCTTTTGATTGGGTTGTAGCTGTGAAAGTTCAGTTAAATCATTAATTATAGAACCCTTATTCTTTATTTTACTCTCTTCAGTTTGAAAATTAATTTTGTTCTTTATAAAAAGTTTTTCATCGTTTTCGAGAAAACGTGTATTAAAACAGCCTGAAACCGTTACGGACAATAACAAAAAGATACGTATAATTGACCCGCCCGAATAATTCATGTATGATATCTAAAAATCTTGTTAAACATATACGCTCGCTGCATACACACAAATTTAGACAAATACACCGCCAATATATTGTTGAGGGTGAAAAGATGTTAAAAGAGTTGCTTAGTAGCGAGCAAAAAATTCTACACTTATTTGTAACTCAAGAATGGCTTGATGTAAATCATAATTTATTAAATAATAAAAATATTAATTATGAGTTGGTTACAGATGATATGTTGAAATCTATTTCTACATTAACAACGCCTAACAAAGTTTTAGCAGTAGTAGAAATGCCTGAAAATAATTTTCATGCAAGTTTTTCTGACGGACTTTTTGTTGTACTTGAAGATTTGCAAGATCCGGGTAATATGGGTACAATCATTCGTTCATCAGACTGGTTTGGAGTAAAAGCTATTTTTTGTTCAGAAAATACGGTTGATGTTTTTAATCCGAAAGTTGTGCAGTCATCTATGGGGTCAGTTTTTAGAATGCCGGTTCATTATACCAATCTGGAAAAGTTATTAGCCGATAATAAAACGTTAGATACCTATGCGGCAGTTTTAGGAGGAAAAAATGTTTACGATACAACCTTTCCTAAAAATGCCATTTTATTTATTGGTAATGAGTCGAAAGGATTATCAAATAATATTAAAAACCTATGCAAACACCATATTTCAATTCCTTCATTTGGAAAAGCGGAATCGTTAAATGCGGCAGTAGCTTGCAGTGTTTTGTTGGGCTTAATGAGAAGGTAATTTAATAGTGTTATCCTCGTTATTTTATTAATTTAACTTGTTTTAATTACTACGTAAATTTGCGAAATCTGCGGGAAATAAATATTCAGCATTGAAAAACAAAAAAGTAGTTTGCTTTGGGCCGGGACCTATGTTTAAAGGGGGTATTTCTAATTACAATACCTCTTTGGCAAAGGCATTGGAAAAGCAAGGTGCTGAGGTGCATATTGTTTCATGGACACAGCAGTACCCTGCCATTGTGCCCCGCGATTTTGTAGATAGAAGCAGCAAAGCCGATTTGCTTTCGGGCACTAATATTAAAGTAACCTATATTACCAACTATAATAATCCCTTCAGTTGGCAAGAAACCTATAACTACATTATTTCGCTACAACCCGATGTGGTGGTATTTCAGTGGGCTATTGCGCTGCAAGGTTTGCCTATGGGTTATATTGCGAGAAAGCTAAAAAAGCACAGTAATATAGATGTGCTGTTCGATTTACATGTAGTAAAACAAAAAGAAGCGAGTTCGCTCGATAATTCATTTGTACAATTTGGGTTGAAAAATGCTAAAAACTTTATAGCTCACTCTTACCAAACTGCTGATGAGGTGAAGCAGCTTTTTCCTGAAAGAGCTTTTCAGGTGAATGAAACAGGAGAGCGCAATGCAGACAAGAAAACCATCATAAAATTGTATCACCCTATTTATGATATGTTTCAGCCCGACAAAAATTTTGATAAAAAAAAGGTTAAACAAGAGTTGGGGTTGAAGCCACATGTATTTTTGTTTTTTGGCTTTATAAGAAAATATAAAGGCTTGCATAATGTATTGCCTGCCTTTGCTGAATTATGCAAAAGGAGAAATGATGTTTCGTTATTGATTGCTGGCGAATCTTTTTGGCAAACACTCGATAAAAACAAATTAAGCACCCGCATTAAAAGTGCTTTGTTTGGCACTGCAAAAAAAATTTTTCTGAAAAACAGCGATAATGAGCAAGATTATAACCCACTAGCATTAATTGAGCAACTAGGCATTCAGGAAAATGTAAAATTATTTAACGAGTTTATTCCTAACGAAGACGTACATAAATACTTTCAGGTTTCAGATTGTATTGTAAATTATTATCTCACCGCCACGCCTTCGGGTGTAGAATCTATTGCCTATAATTTTCACATGCCCATATTGGCTACCAAAGTGGGGCACTTTCCCGAAACGGTTATTCCCGGCTATAATGGTTATTTAGCCGAGCCTGAAAATATTCAGAGCATGGCCGATACTATGGAGCATTTCTTGAATAACCCCATTGATAGAAATAATGTGGCAGAAATTGCTTCGAAGTTGAGTTGGGAGAATTATGCGAATGCTATTTTAAAGTAAGTTTTTAATGCTTATAGCATATTAAGTTTAATGCAAAGTTTTACTTAATATTATAGCATGATACTTTTTGGATTTGGTGGCTCTGTATCTTCAATGATTACTTCCTTGAAAAGTAATAAGAGTTTGTTGAATGGCAGACGCTCCTATAAAGACATCTCTAGAGAATATAGAAATATTAAGCAAAAATTAAGTGCTGATAGAGAACTAAATGAGAAAGAAATAATTGAAATGAGGGAAGAACTTAGAAAGAAAATTATTTCTGATAGAAAACATAATTTATTAAGACTTATTGTCGCACTATCAATTTTCTTAATATTTATTGTATTTGTGATTTCATTCTTTTTCTTTTAATTGATAATGTTATTATGACCAAACCTGAAATCATTTCCGAATTAAGAAAAGCAACAGCGCAATATAAAACTGTTGAGCCATTGAATGAACAACAACTGTATGCCACTGAAAATGATAAGTGGTCGGTTGCTGAAAACCTGGAACATTTAATTCTTTCAGTAAAGCCTGTAAATCTAGCATTAGGCTTGCCAAAAATAACCTTACTTGCTTTTGGAAAAGCTAACAGACCTGCCATGAACTATGACGAAGTGGTGGCTTATTACCAAAGTAAATTACAAGAAGGGGCAAAAGCAACCAAAGATTATATTCCTGCCAAACAACGCAATAAAGCTGAACTCTTACAAGATTTCAGCCTAAAACACGAAATCTTAATTAATAAACTGGAAAGCTGGAGTGAAAGCGATTTAGATAAATACTTTTTACCTCATCCCATTTTAGGCAAGCTATCGGTAAGAGAGATTTTGTTCTTTACTATTTATCATATCAACCATCATTATAAAACTATTCAGTATTAAATTAAAACTTTTCCACACGTTTCTCATTTAAACCTATCGGGAACTTTCCTGTTGTATATTTGCTTTTAGCATTAACCTTTTAAAAAACTCATAATAATTATGGCAAAAGTATTTACCGATTCTAACTTCGGAGCAGAAGTATTAGAGTCAAATCAAGTTTCAGTAGTAGATTTTTGGGCAGAATGGTGTGGCCCGTGCCGTGTAGTGGGGCCGGTAGTAGAAGAATTAGCAAAAGACTATGAAGGACAAGCAGTAATAGGCAAAGTAAACGTTGACGAAAACCCTGAAATTACTACTAAGTATGGTATTCGCAATATTCCTACTATTCTTTTTATTAAAAATGGAGAAGTAGTAGATAAGCAGGTAGGTGCAGTTCCAAAAAGTGTATTAGAGCAAAAATTAAAAGCTCATTTATAATCTTATATCAGGTGTCGGTGTTTTAACATCGACACCTTTATTCTTTCAGAAAGTATCTTATTTCTTCAATCATTACAACATTAATGCAATATCCTTTGCAAAATACGTAGCTATAAGGTTTGCTCCGGCTCTTTTAATACTTAATGTTGTTTCTAAAATTGCTTGTTTTTCATCAATCCAGCCTTTTTGTGCTGCTGCTTTAATCATTGCATATTCCCCGCTTACATGGTAAGCACTAATTGGAATATTAACTTGATTTTTTATTTCTCTTATGATATCTAAATAGCTTAAAGCGGGCTTAATCATTACAATATCAGCACCCTCATCAATATCCAGTAAAGCTTCTCTAATTGCCTCGAGCCTATTTGCAGGATTCATTTGATAAGTTTTTTTATCGCCAAAACCAGGAGCTGAATCTAAGGCATCTCTAAATGGACCGTAGAAGCAAGATGCATATTTTGCGCTATAACTCATTATACCCGTTTCGTGAAATCCATTAATTTCAAGTTTTTGTCTTATAGCGCCTATCCTGCCATCCATCATGTCGCTTGGTGCTACAAAATCAGCACCTGCTTCAGCATGGCTTACTGCCATTTTACAAAGAATATTTACTGTTTTGTCGTTTAGTATTTTACCGTTTTCTACAATTCCATCATGCCCATAAGAAGAGTAGGGGTCTAGGGCAACATCAGTCATTATACATATTTCGGGCAATGATTTTTTTATTGCACGAATACTTTTTTGCATTAAGCCATTTTTATTTAGTGCTTCTGTTCCTAAGTTGTCTTTTTTACTATCACTACACTTTACAAACAATAAAATGCAACGTATGCCTAACTTCCATAGGTTTTCAATTTCAACAATGCTTAAATCTAAACTTCTTTTATAATAACCTGGCAATGAATTAATCTCTGTTTCAATGTTTTCACCTTCCACAATAAATATCGGAGCAATTAAGTTTTCAGGCTGTAATTGTGTTTCACAAACCATTTGTCTTATTGCTTCTGACTGCCTTAAAATTCTCGGTCTGTGTACCATAAAAGCTCTCTTTTTTTAAAACCCACCAACACCGTTTACGGTAGTGTATTTCATTGTGTATTTTTTATCAGGAAAAATATGTTTGTAAGCGCCATGGCTCATTAAAGCAGCTTCATGAAATCC
The DNA here is from genome assembly GCA_964543705.1 of uncultured Chitinophagaceae bacterium. Classification (GTDB taxonomy): domain Bacteria; phylum Bacteroidota; class Bacteroidia; order Chitinophagales; family CAIOSU01; genus CAYSGX01. The sequence continues at coordinate 21,633 of CAZIZP010000001.1, read as the reverse complement.
ACACAAAATTAATTTTAATTTTCCCGGATAAGTGTTTATATCACCAATTGCATATACTCCCGGAACATTAGTGCCAAAATCTTTAGTATTTACTTCAATGGCATTTTTATCTAAGTTTAAACCCCAGTGTTCAATGGGGCCTAATTTCGGACTTAAACCAAAAAGTGGAATTAAATAATCAGTTTCGATATTTAAAATACTTTCTTGTGTTTTTAATTCAACAGCATTTAACTTACCATTTCCTGCAACACCATTTATCTCAGTATTCAATAATAATTTTATTTTTCCTTCTTCTGAAAGCTTCATTACTTTACTAACTGAATCGGGTGCACCACGAAATGAAGAAGTGCGGTGAATTAAGGTTACATCTTTAGCTACATCTGCTAAATATATAGTCCAGTCTAAAGCTGAATCTCCACCTCCCGCTAAAATTACTTTCTTGTCTCTATATACTTCAGGGTCGCGAATTATGTAATTTATACCACGGTCTTCAAAAGCATCAATATTGGCTACTTCGGGCTTTCGAGGTTCAAAGCAACCTAAACCACCTGCAATACAAATTATTTTTGCGTGAATTTTTGTTCCTAAATGAGAGTTTACTATAAAAGTTCCATCTTCAAGTTTTTCGAAAGTTTCTACTCTTTCACCTAATGTAAAGGTTGGTTTAAAAGGCTCTATCTGTTTCATCAAATTATCTACTAGCTCTTGCGCTAAAACAGAGGGAAAGCCTGGTATGTCATAGATGGGCTTTTTAGGATATATTTCAGATAATTGTCCGCCTACTTGTGGTAAATAATCAATTAAATGGCAACGTAATTTTAGTAGCCCTGCTTCAAATACTGCAAATAGACCAACCGGGCCGGCACCAATAATGCAAATGTCTGTTGTTATCATTGTTGTTATTAAATGTTTTCAGTTTTTGTTAGTCCATAGACTATAGTCTATAGATGTTTTCTGCTTTTTAATTTTCTTAGTTATCTAATTTCTCTATTCTCTATAGTTATGCTGTTTTCAAAAGTGCTTGTTCTATATCTTTCAGAATATCGTTTACATTTTCCAAACCAACAGATATACGAATTAAGCCATCTGTTATACCTACTCTAGTTCTTTCTTCTGCAGCAATTTTTGAATGCGTAGTAGAAGCAGGATGCGTGGCAATACTACGCGTGTCTCCAAGATTGGCAGAAAAGCTAATCAGTTGCAAATTGTTTAAAAACTTTTGCCCTGCTGTTAAGCCGCCTTTAATTTCAAAGGTAACAATGCCACCACCCAAACGCATTTGTTGTTTGGCAAGTTCATATTGTACATGAGATTTCAGAAAAGGATATTTCACCCAATTTATATTTTCATTTTTTTCTAACTGCTCGGCAATAAAAAGAGCATTTTCACAATGCTTTTCCATTCTTACTGCCAATGTTTCTAAGGATTTTGAAAGTATCCAACCATTGAATGGCGACAAAGCAGGACCCGTGTGACGAGCAAAAAATCTTACTTTTTCAATATGTTCTTTATTGCCTAAAATGCAACCGCCTAATACACGCCCTTGCCCGTCAATAAATTTAGTAGCAGAATGAGTAACCAAATGAACGCCATATTTAGCAGGGGTTTGCAAGTATGGCGTGGCAAAACAATTATCTACATTTACCAAAATATTATGTTGGTTTGCCAAGGCTACCAGCTTTTGTAAATCAACCAAATCTAAAGCAGGGTTCGATGGTGTTTCAACAAAAATCATTTTAGTATTACTACGGATGTAATTATTCCAATTATCAAAGTCAGCAATATCTACAAACGTATGTTCAATATTCCATCTTGGAAAAATATTATTTACGATTTGATGCGTTGAACCAAATACTGAGCGAGAAATTAAAATGTGGTCACCCGCATTTAAGAAAGCTGCCATGCTCACAAACATGGCAGCCATGCCGGTGGCGGTTGCAAAGCCGTCTTCAGTGCCTTCGAGCAAGCACATTTTATGTATAAACTCATCGTTATTGGGGTTAGAAAAACGTGAATATATATTACCTTCTTGTTCATTAGCAAATAGTGCTCTGGCTTGTTCAGCATCTTCAAATACAAATGAAGAAGTAAGGTATAGTGGAACTGAATGTTCGCGTTGTGCCGTTCGTTCGCTTTGTGTACGAATGGCAAGGGTTTCAAAATTCCCACCTGTTTTTTGGCTTTCCTTATTATCTTTTGGGTTGTTCATTTTTGTTTCTTTTCACAAACCCGCAAGGTTTTAAAACCTTGTGGGTTTAATTTTTCCATTTTTCTTTTCTGTCAGCTAAATCATACGGCAATATTTCGTAACTGCTAGTTACTACAGCGGTTTTTTCTAAAGTCTTCACTACGCTGCAATATTTTTCCATTGAAAGATTAATGGCACGCTCCACCTTTTCTTTTTCTAAGTTTCCTTTCAGTGTAAAATGTAAATGAATTTTTTTGAATAGCGAAGGCACTTCATCTTTATCTCTATTTCCTTCAACAGAAACATGTAAGTCTTCAAGAGGTTGTTTTTGTTTTTTTAGAATTTCAATTACATCAATGCTGCTACAACCCCCAGCGGCTGCAAGTAATAATTGCATGGGGCGCAAGCCACCATTTACTCCACCAACATCGGGCGAGCCATCTAAAATTAATTTAGCACCATCTTCATTGGTGGCTTCCATTAGTGTAGCGTTGTTGATTCGTTGTATTTCTATTTTCATTTTTTAGTCGATAGTCCATAGACAATAGTCTATAGAAGTTTTTCTATTTTTTCTTTGTTATCTATTTTTCTAGTTTTTTCAATTATCTATTTCTTTAATTTACTTCACCAAAGGTCTGTTATGCAGGCCACATTCTGTTTTTTCTTTCCCTGCCCAACGACCTTCCCTTCCTCTTCCGGGCTGGGTACAATGGCGACAACCAACAGAATCGTACCCAAATTTAACTAAAGGATGTTCAGGAAGGTGATTAGCAACTGAAAATGCTCTTACCATATCGTGATGAACATCTATTATTGGGTAAAACTTAATAATATCTCCATCATACTCAAATATGGTTTTATTTGCTCGGGTATCACTCTGGTCTTTTCGCAATCCGGTAACCCAAACTTTGTGAAGTTTCTTTACTTTATCTAATGGTTTTACTTTATTTATATCGCAACATAAATCAGGATTCTCTCTCCATATTTCATTTTTTCTAGTAAAGTCATTTTCATTTTTCTCAGGCAACATATCAATAATGTTTAAATTATACATGTTGCGAAGCTGCTCTTTGTAAGACATTGTTTCATCAAAATGATATGTGGTATTTAAAAAATACACTTTATGATTTGGCCGTGCTTTATGAAACAAAAAAAGTAAATAAACCGATGAAGTGCCAAACGATGAGGTTAATAAAATTTCTTCTTCATTAAAGTCTGTAAATAATTGTTTTACCCTTTCAATAGGTTTTAAATCCTGATATTTTCTGTTCAGAGCTTCCAGATCAACAGCAATATCTATTTGATTACTTGTGTTCATTTACTAGGGTTGAGGTAATGTTGTTTAATTGCTTTACTTTTTCAGTAAAGCCTGTTTTTAAACTGTTTCTTATTTGCTGAAGATTATTTATGAGTTGTGGTAGTTCGTCAGGCAAAATATCTTCCAATACTTCTCTGAAGCGCTTTGCAAAAGTGGGCGATTTACCGTTGGTTGAAATAGCAATTTTTAAATCGCCTTTAGTAACAATTGAGCCTAAATAAAAATCGCATAAATCGGGAGTGTCGGCAACATTAACCAGTATTTTTCTGGACTTAGCTTTATTGCGAATATCTTTATTTAAAGCCGCATCATCGGTAGCCACAATAACAATATCTCTTTCGTTTAAATCTTGTTCTTCAAAATTTCTTCGGAACAGAGAAACGGTAGGATGTTGTTTTACAATTTCTTTTATTTCTTCTGAAACTTCAGCAGCTATTAAAGTAACTTTTGCATTTGGGCTGTTCTTCATCATGAAATACAATTTCTCGGTACCCGCACCACCGCCACCAATAATTAAAACATTCAGCGTTTCGAGTTTTAGAAATACAGGATAAAGCTCATTATTATTTATAGATAACATTTTATTTTGCTGCTCTTTGTTTAATATAACTTCTTATAGCCCTTCTGAAACGTAGTTTTATTAAATGCTCAATTGGTAATATTCCCGGGGGTTCAGGTAATCCTGAACGGATAGACCAATCTTTTCTGCTAACCCATTTAGTTTGTTGCAGTTCTTCTTGTTTTATTTTAAATATCTTGGCTGCTGAAATTTCTTTCTTGAAAGATGGGTGCAATTTTACCACTTCTCCAACTACAATTATTGCAGGTGTACCTAACTTGTTTTTTTCAGTTTCTTCAAGAATGGTATCAATAGTTCCTATTGCAATTTTTTCATCTTCAAAAGAGCCATTTTGAATTACTGCTATGGGCAAATCGCCCTTGCCAATAAGTTGATAGATTGCAGCAATTTGCGCAAGCTTTTTGTAGCCCATTAATATTATTACTGTAGCGTTAGTTTGGGAAGCAATTTTTAAATCTTCCGATAATTTTTCTTCACTGGTGCTTCCGGTAATTACCCAAAACCCATCATTTATTCCACGCGTAGTTAATGGTATTTGTTGTAAGGCTGTTAGTCCGGTAGAACTGCTTACTCCTGGTATAACTTCAGTGGATAAACCAAATTTCCTTACAAATTCTAATTCTTCATACCCTCTTCCAAAAATAAATGGGTCACCACCTTTTAGTCTTACTACGTTACCGTACATAAAAGCAGTTTCAACAATAAGTTGGTTAATTTCATCTTGTTTCATACTGTGTTCGCCCGCACGTTTACCAACGAAAATTTTCACAGCATTTGCTTTAGCATAATTCAGCAAATCGGGATGCACCAATGCATCGTATAAAATGGCATCTGCTTGTTTTAATGCTTCCATACCTTTAATTGTAATTAAAGAGGGATCTCCCGGGCCGGCACCAACTAATATTAATTTTCTGTTTTTCATTTTATGCTTTGTAATGGCTATCAATAATTTTTTTATCTGCTTGAGCTTTATTTGCTGCAATTTGTGCTTCACGAAATACTTTCACATTTGATAAAAATGTGTTTGCATCGTTGAAGTATTTTTCCGCAAAATTTTTTGTGGGTTCATTTTTATTAATCTGCATTACTAAACTCTCAAAATCAATTGGTAACTGAAATAAACCTGCCTTATAAAAATACTCATTAAAGTCGCGAATGATACCAGCTTGTGTATTACAATGTTTATCGGTACTTAACAATAATGCTTTTGCACCAATAACCATACTACTATATGAATTATAAATGGCATCGGCAAAAGCATTTTCAAACAAACCCTCTTTTGCCCAAAATAATTTTTCCTCACTTTCTTTTATAACGGTACCAATTACATCGAGCATAATACCTGCACATTCACCAACACCTATTTCCTGTACATAAGTTTCGTTTTGTCCCCAATCCACAAAGTCATCATCGGTAAATAGTGCAGGGTCGGCTAAAGGCTTCAGCATGTGATAAAAGTATTTGTCTTCTTGTCTTCTGTAATAATGATTAAAGTATTCTCCTTCGTGTGCATTTTTTTCATAGTCGCTTAATACCAATCGCAATACATCAGGAATTTTTTTGGTTGGAATTTTTACTACTTTATCTGCAATGCTGCCACTGCCATCGGGCTCAACACCACCACCTAATACTACTTGCATTGCAGGCGCAACTAATGTACCCACTTTTATAGAACTTCCATGAAAACCGATATTTGCTGCCATGTGTTGACCGCAAGCATTCATGCAGCCACTCATTTTAATCTTTATATTCGATTCAGTTATTAAGTCAGAAAATTCGTCTTTCAACATGTCTTCCAATACACGAGCCAAAGTCATAGAATTAGTTACTCCTAAGTTACAAGTATCAGTTCCGGGGCATGTTGTAATATCGTGTATTGAGTCGAAGCCCGGCTTCGCTAAACCTAATTTATTTAGTTCTGAAAATAGGTATGGTAAATTTTCTTTCAGTACATATTTAATTAGCATGCCTTGATTCATGGTGATGCGAATATCATTTGCAGCATATTTTTTTACTAAATCTGCGAATGCTCTTGCATTATCTGCATGTATGTCACCATTAGTAACTCTTATACCAATAGCAAACCAGCCTTCTTGTTTTTGTTTAACAACATTCGTAGCTAACCAATCTTCAAAATGCTTTTTATCGGAATCGCTGATTGCAGTTTCGGGCGCAATATTTTTTTCTGTATTAGTATCTAAAACCACTATGTCTCTGTTTACCCAATATTCTTTATTTTTCAAAGCTTTGGTTTCTGCCTCAATTAACCGCATTACCTCTTCAAAACCTAATGTTTTTACTAAAAATTTAAAGCGTGCTTTATTGCGTCTTTCTCTTTCACCATACCTATCGAAAACTCTTAAAGCTGCTTCAGTAAACGGAATAATTTTTTCTTCATGAAGAAATTCATAAGCGGTTTGCGCTGCAATAGCCTGAGCACCCAAACCTCCGCCTACAACTACTTTAAATCCTCGTTTGCCGTTTTCTATTTTAGGAATAAAACCAATATCATGCAAAAAAGTAAAAGCTGTATCTTTTTCAGAAGAAGAGAAAGCGATTTTGAATTTACGCCCCATATCTTGGCAAATAGAATTGCGCAAAAAATAATGTGCCAGTTCGTGAGCGTAAGGTGTAACGTCAAAAGGCTCGTTGGGGTCAATACCTGCAATTGCTGCTGCAGTAACATTTCTAACCGTATTACCACAAGCTTCACGAAGCGTAACATCTTCTGCTTCTAAATCGGCCCAAAGCTGTGGGGCATTATCAACTTTTACATAATGTAGCTGAATGTCTTGGCGAGTGGTTAAGTGCAAATTGCCTGTAGCAAATTTGTCAGATGCATTAGCTATGGCCACTAATTGCTGCGCTGTTACTTTACCGTAAGGCAGTTTTATTCGTATCATTTGCACACCTGTTTGGCGTTGTCCATATACACCCCTTGTTAAACGAAAATGCTTAAACTTATCTTCCGGAATTTCGCCCAAACGAAATGCATTAATCTTTTTTTCTAATTCAAGAATATCTCTTTTTGCCTCTTTACTAATATTATTGGGTAACTGAACCTGACTCATTTATTTCGTTTTAAATACAATTTTTAATAAATAAAAAACCCTTCCTGTTTGGGAAGGGCTTTACAAATTTCTTCTTCTATAAATTTATATACTACACCCTTCCTGTAAAAGAAATACAACAACAGCAACAAATTGCTTTTTGCGATGTATTTGTAAAAGGTTGGGCGTAAAAAAACATTTTTTTCAATTTCACATCAAAGGTATATGCTATAATTGAAAAAACAAATAAGCGCAAAAAAAAATATGCTGACTTTGTTTTAACGAAAATTATACTTCAGACTTTTAGTTATGTAAAAAATCTTTTCTGATTTTTATTTTTTTTGTAAAGGCTCAAATACCAGATATATTTAAAAATTAGGCTGAAACAAAAGCGTTATTTTTGTTTTTATTATCTTCTAATAAACTATCGGCAATCTTTGATAAAAATAATTGATAGGCTAGTTATAAAAACGTTTGCAGGACCATTTCTGCTAACTTTTTTTATTGCACTTTTTATTATTGTAATGCAGTTTTTATGGAAGTATGTAGATGATATGATAGGAAAGGGTCTTGAATGGCACTTGGTATTAGAGTTGATTTTTTTCGCCTCGGCAAGTTTTGTGCCATTAGCATTACCACTTGCTGTTTTACTTTCTTCAATTATGACCTTTGGAAACTTAGGCGAACAATATGAACTGGTTGCATTAAAATCATCAGGTATTTCTCTTTTCAGATTTATGCAGCCACTTATAATTACAGTTGTTTTTTTAAGCTTAATTGCCTTTTATTTCTCAAACAATATTTTACCAATAGCCAATATGAAATTTGGTGCTTTGTTGCATGATATTAGGCATCAAAAACCTACATTAAATATTCAGCCAGGCGTATTTTACCGGGAAATACAAGGTTTCAGTATAAGAGTTGGCAAAAAAGATGATGATGATAAAACGGTACATGATGTTATGATATATGATTTTACATCGGGCAGAGGTAATGAGAATATGCTGATTGCAAGAAAAGGTGAGATGTATTCCAGCGAAGATCAACGCTTTTTATACCTCAGACTTTTTGATGGTATTCAGTATCAAGAAGTAAGACAAAAAGGAGTAGCCTATAATTTTGAACATAACAGAACCGAATTTAAAGAATGGGAAAAGGTATTTGATTTATCAGATTTTAGTATGAGCAGGTCTGATGAAAGTCTTTGGAAAAATCATTATCAAATGATGAACATAAGTCAACTGGAGCAAGCTATAGATACCTTTAACAATGAAATAGAAGACAGAAAAGAAACCTTAAAAAATAATCTTACTACATTTTTTTCTTTTTTAAAATTTAATATAGATAGCACATACCAATATTCTGAAAAAGAATTATCCGATTCTTCAAAACTATTTATTGCTGAAATGTTAGATGGTAAAAGTGTCGGTATTAATAAACAAGAAGAATTATCTAAAGCATTAAATAGTGCCAGAAATACTAAAAGTTATATTGGCGTTGCAGCACGCGATTTAGAATATAGAAAAAAGAACTTGGCAAGACATAATATTGAATGGCATAGAAAATTCACATTATCTATAGCTTGCATAGTTTTGTTTTTTGTTGGTGCGCCATTAGGAGCAATAATTCGTAAAGGAGGCTTTGGTATGCCTATATTTATGTCTATTTTGTTTTTTGTTGTATTTCATGTTTTTTCTATGAGTGGCGAGAAAATTGCAGAAGAGGGAACTATCTCACCTTTTTTAGGCATGTGGATGGCGATTTTTGTATTGTTACCAATAGGCATTTTACTTTCATATAAAGCCATGAACGATTCGCCATTATTGAGTATGGAATGGTATTATAAATCAGCTAAAAAATTTTTTAAAAAGAAATAAGCTTTGAAACCACAACAAAATAATACTTTCTTTTTTATAACCTATATCATATTCTTGATAGCAGGGTTTTATGCTGCAGCCAAGTTACCAAAGGGCGATGAGGTGCTTTGGATAAATGCTCAACATAGTTCGTTTCTCGATACTTTTTTCTACTATGCAACTTCTATCGGTAATGGTATATTTTATGTTGTAATTATAATTGTGTTGTTATGGTATAACATTAGTTATGGGCTTTTGGCAGGTATTTGTTTCACTTCAACTGGTTTAGTTATTCAGTTTCTTAAAAGATTTATTTTTCCCGATATGGTAAGGCCAAAATTATTTCTGCAAGACTATAATCTACATTTTGTAGAAGGAGTAGAAGTTCTTTCACATCATAGCTTCCCATCAGGACACAGTGCCACAGCGTTTTCTATGTTTTTGCTTTTAGCTTTGTTGTATAGAAAGCCTTTATATGGAATGTTTTTTTGCTTAATTGCAATAATTGCCGGTGTATCAAGAATATATTTGTTGCAACACTTTCTTCTTGATGTTTTAGTGGGCTCAGTAATTGGTCTTGTAGTTACATATTTTATCTACAGTGTTTGGTATAAAGCCGAAATGTTTAATAAGCCATCACTACAAAAATCTCTGAAAGATGTTTTCAGAAGATAATGTTAATTCTTTACAGCAAAAGTTAAATAGAATATCTTTTGCTATTCAGCATTTACTAGTTGTTTTCATAAGCTTGTTGCTATTTATACCTTTTTTGGGAAGTGTTCATTTATTCGATTGGGATGAGATTAATTTTGCTGAATCGGCACGTGAAATGTTAATTACCGGCAATTACTTTCGGGTGCAAATTAATTTTCAGCCATTTTGGGAAAAGCCACCTTTATTCTTTTGGTTACAGGTACTTTCTATGAAACTGTTTGGTATTAATGAATTCTCGGCAAGATTTCCTAATGCAATTTGTGGTGTAGTTACATTAAACTTTATTTTTTACATAGGCAGAAAACACTTTAGTTCTCTATTAGGCTGGTTATGGGTAGCGGCATATGCGGGTTCTTTATTGCCCCATTTTTATTTCAAGTCTGGAATAATTGACCCATGGTTTAACCTCTTTATTTTTAGCAGTGTTTATTTTTTATTTCAGGCTGAAACCAGCAGAAAAATAAAGTTCTTTGCTTTTGCCGGTATAGCATCGGGCTTGGCAATACTTACTAAAGGGCCTGTAGGTTTATTATTAGTATTGCTTACAGCAATTGTCTTCATTGTTTTTAGAAGAAATATTCATTGGATTAATTTAAAAGGTTTGCTATTGTTTTTTGGTTTTACTTTTTTAGTTAGTTTCTTTTGGTATGGTTTTGAATTAATTCAAAATGGAGCATGGTTTGTTCAGGAATTTATTGAATATCATATTAGGCTTTTTAGTACTCGCGATGCCGGTCATGGAGGCCCATTTTTTTATCATCCATTAGTAATATTTTTTGGCTGTTTTCCGGCTTCAATAATTGCATTGCAATTACTGTTTAAAAGAAATAAAGTTCAACAAGATAATTTACTTAAGTTATGGATGACTATTTTGTTTTTTGTTGTTCTTATACTTTTTTCAATTGTAAAAACCAAAATTGTACATTATTCTTCAATGTGTTATTTGCCGCTTACTTTTTTGGCTGCTTATTCATTATACAATAAAATTTATAACAAGCAATTAACCAGATTACTTTTGTTTATTGGAGTTTTAATTTCAATAATTTTTGTTTTGCTGCCAATAGCGGGAAACAACATTAATTTTTTTAAGCCTTTTTTTAAGAAAGATCCATTTGCTTTGGCAGCACTATCAGTAGAAGTAAACTGGCAATATTGGCTTGTTATTTTTGGAGTAGCTTATCTTGTTATAGTTATTTATTCTTATTGTATTATTGAGCAAAGAAATTTGAAAGGCTATTTATTACTGTTTACTGCCACTGCTTCTTTAATATTCTTTAGTTTGCCATTTTTTGTTCCTAAAATTGAACGTTATTCACAAGGAGGTGCTATAGATTTTTATAAATCTATGCAGGGTAAAGATGTTTATGTTGAAGTTTCAGGATTCAAAAGCTATGCTCAATATTTTTACACTGCTAAACCTTTTTCTGAAAATAATATTACCGATAAATACACTCTATTTACTCAAGCATCAGACAAGCCAGTGTATGTTGTAACCAAAATACATAAGGCCGAAAAGTTTCAGGAACAATATCCTGAATTCGTAAGGCATTATGAAAAAGGAGGCTTTGTTGTTTTTCTTAAAAGATAATACTACTGTACTTTGAAATTATAAGTAATAGAGCCAAACTGAACTTCAGGTGCAGTTTTATCAGGATCGAATTTTGCTTTTTTTGCTGCTGCTATTGCCGCCTGAACCAAACTTTGATTGGTTGTAGTAGAGCCTTTAGGCTGGTATGATGCTTCTATTACATTACCGTTTTGGTCAACTTTTATTCTTACAACTACAATTCCTGTAGCCTGTGAGTTGTCATTGGGTTTTGGCAATTCTCTATGTTTTCTTCCACCTAAATCATAACCAATTCCTGAATCACCCAAGCCTTTGCCATCGCCATAATTTTTTGAATTAGTATCGCCCCAAGGCTTACCTTGGTCGCCACTGCCACCTGAAACACCTTGATTGCTTGGATTGTTATTATTGCTTTTTTTGCCGGTAAATAATGCGCGTTGGTCAACAGCAGGTTTAATTTCCTTTGTTTCTTCTTTAGTTTCTTTAACTGTTTCAGTTTCTTTTACAACAGGTTTGTTTTCTTTAGGAGTTTCTGTTTTCTTTTCTTCTTTATTTATTATCGGGGCTGTAATTTCTTCCTCTTGTGTCATTACTTCTTCCTGAACTTGTTCAGAAACTGAAGGCTGTGGCGAAGTAACCTCAGATGAAGTAACTTCTTCCACTGGGTTTGAAACTTCTGAAGGTGTATCACCCATTCCGGTTTCTGTTAATCCAAAATTTACCAATATGCCTGAATCGGGTGGAGGAGGATCTAAATAGGGTAACCCAAAAAGCCATAATAGTAGTGCAAGTAAAACATGAAAAATAATACTGGCAATAATGCCACGTCTGTGGTTTTTGTTTTCTTCCTGTACTTCGTTATAGGTTGTTGGTGTTTTCAGCATAGTTATTTTTTCATGAATATTTATTTAGGACTTGTCGCTAAAATCATTTTCACTTTTAACTCATTTCCTATATTCATTATTTTAACAACATTATCAATTGGAACAGTTTTTTCAACATTTAAAACTATTGTAGGCTCTTCTTCGCTATTTGCCTTAGCCTGAATTTTTTCCCTAAGTTCATCTAATGTAACTGCTTCAGTACCAAAATAATAATTTAAATCTTTATCTATTGAAACGGAAATATTTGATTTTGCTCGGGTTTGACTGCTTGAATTGGGTAACAACAATTTAAGTGCATTGGGGCTTACCAATGTTGAGGTTAACATGAAAAATATGAGTAGTAAGAAAATAATATCTGTCATACTCGACATGTTAAACTCGGCTAATATTTTACTTCTTGGTCTTAAATTCATCTTAAAAATCGTTTAATGATTTAGGCAGGTTCTTGTAATAAATCAATAAATTCCACTGAAATAGCTTCCATTTTATGTACTACTTTATCTACACGAGACATTAAAAAGTTATATCCAAAATAGGCGGGTATGCCTACTCCTAAACCTACAGCTGTTGTTATCATGGCCACATAAATACCACCGGAAAGCAAGCTCACATCTATATTATTACCTGCATTAGCCATTGCAAAGAAGGCTTCAATCATACCGGTTACAGTTCCGAAAAAGCCTAACATAGGCGCAACACCTGAAATAGTTGCTAAAATGGGCAATCCTTTTTCCAGTTTATAAATTTCAAGCTTACCTACGTTTTCTATTGATACTTCAATGTTTTTCAATGGTTTACCAATTCTTGAAATGCCTTTTTCAATCATTCTTGCAACAGGAGAATCGTTTTGTTTACATAATGCAATAGCAGCCTGTATGTTGCCATTCATAACATAATCTCTTATGCCCGGCATAAATCGCTCATCTATTTTTGAAGCTTTTAATATGGTCAAATATCTTTCGATAAATATATATATGGTAATAAACGATAGTATTGCCATAGGTATCATCAACCAACCGCCTTTCATTAATAATTCTATAATGGAAAGTGTTTTTTGTGTAGATTCTACTACTTCGACATCGGCTTGTAAAAACAGCATTTTCATAATTTTTCAGTTTATTAATTTTATTAACACTTCAAAAGTATAGCTTCATTATTTTTAATTGAGCTAAGTTTTCAATCAATATTTCTTAAAAGTCTAACAAAGCATACATAAAACAATTGTTCATTTAACTATTGTATCTATAATCATGCCATTTTTGTGGATAACTTGAATATAGATAGGTATTATTCAGGCTTACGAATGGTTATCTTTGACAACTAAAAAATACTGTGAAAAATGGCAGAAGGAGAAACAATTATTCCCATTAATATTGAAGAGGAAATGAAAACCGCCTACATTGATTATTCAATGTCGGTTATAGTTTCGCGCGCAATTCCTGATGTAAGAGATGGCTTAAAGCCGGTACATAGAAGAGTGCTTTATGGCATGTATGATTTGGGATTAACTAATAATAAGCCCTACAAAAAATCAGCCCGTATAGTGGGTGAAGTTTTAGGTAAGTATCACCCCCATGGCGATTCTTCAGTTTACGATGCAATGGTGCGTATGGCACAACCTTGGAGTTTACGCTATCCTTTGGTAGAAGGTCAAGGTAACTTTGGTTCAATGGATAACGACCCACCGGCAGCAATGCGTTACACAGAAGCACGTTTTCAGAAAATTGCTGAAGAAATGCTTACCGACATTGATAAAGAAACAGTTGATTTTGCCAATAACTTTGACGATACTGTACAAGAACCTACAGTTTTACCTTCAAGAATTCCTAACTTGCTGATTAATGGTTCTTCGGGTATTGCTGTGGGTATGGCTACCAATATGTTGCCTCATAATCTTTCTGAAGTTGTAGATGGTACCATTGCTTATATTGACAATAATGACATCACCACAGATGAATTGTCGCAATTTATTAAAGGCCCTGATTTTCCAACAGGTGGTACCATTTATGGATTTGATGGTGTAAAACAAGCTTTAGAAACAGGTAGAGGCAGGGTAGTAGTAAGAGCCAAAGCTGAAATTGTTGAAACCAATGGTAAAGAACAAATTATTATTTCTGAAATTCCTTATCAGGTAAACAAGGCAGAGTTAATTAAGAAAATTGCTGACTTGGTTAACAACAAAGAAATTGAAGGCGTTAGCGATGTTAGAGATGAGAGTGACAGAGATGGTCTTCGAATGGTAATTGATATTAAGCGAGATGGTGTTTCAAACGTAATCTTAAATCAGTTATACCAATTTACTCCATTACAAACATCTTATGGCGTAAATAATATTGCTTTAGTTGGCGGAAGGCCAAAGTTGTTAGGCGTAAAAGACCTTATCAAGCACTTTGTAGATTTTAGGCACGAAGTAGTAACCAGAAGAACCCAATTTGAGTTAAGAAAAGCTGAAGAGCGTGCACATATTTTACAAGGTTTGCTAATTGCCCTAGATCATTTAGACGAAGTAATTGCCTTAATCAGAAACTCGCAAACTCCAGATATAGCCCGTGAAGGATTAATGAGCAATTTCGGTTTAAGTGAAATACAAGCTAAAGCTATTTTAGACCTTCGTTTACAGCGACTTACAGGGCTTGAGAGAGATAAGATTAAAGAAGAGTATGAAGAAATAATGAAGCTAATAGCTCGTCTAAAAGAAATATTGGATAAGGTTGAGCTTAGAATGCAAATTATTAAAGATGAGTTGCTTGAAATAAAGAAAAAATATGGTGATGAAAGAAGAACTGATATTGTTTTTGCGGGTAACGAGATAAACATAGAAGATCTTATACCTAATGATGAAATGGTAATTACTATTTCTCATCTTGGCTATATTAAGCGTACTTCTGCCGATGAATTCAGAGTGCAAAATAGAGGAGGTAGAGGCTCAAAAGGCGGTGCTACAAGAGATGAAGATTTTATTGAACACATGTTTTCGGCCACAGCACATAATACTTTATTATTTTTTACTCAAAATGGTAAATGTTTCTGGCTGAAGGTTTATGAAATTCCGGAAGGCAGCAAAACATCTAAAGGTAGGGCAATTCAAAACATACTTAATATTCCTGCTGAAGACAAAGTAAAAGCATTTATTAAAGTGCTCGACTTGAAAGATGAAAATGCACTTGATAGCCAGTCGGTAGTTTTATGTACCAAGAAAGGTATTGTTAAGAAAACTGAACTAAGAGATTATTCTCGTCCAAGAACTAATGGCATAAATGCCATTACCATAAGAGAAGGTGATGAATTATTGAATGCACGCTTAACTGAAGAAGGCGAACATATTATGTTAGCTTTGAAATCGGGTAATGCTATACGTTTTCAACAAGATAAGGTGCGCGATATGGGTAGAACTGCATCAGGCGTAAGGGGCATGTTTGTTGAAGAAGGCGATGAAGTTGTGGGTATGGTTACCTTAAAAGGTGACGATAAAGAACATACCATTTTAGTGGTTTCTGAAAAAGGATATGGAAAACGTACTTACTTAAACGACCCTGAAACTGGTGAAGAAATTTACCGTGTAACCAACAGAGGTGGCAAAGGAGTAAGAACTTTAAATGTAACTGATAAAACAGGTTCATTAGTAGCCATTTTAGATGTTACAGAAGAAGAAGATTTAATGGTTATTAATAAGTCTGGTATTACCATTAGAATTCCTGTAGCTGATTTACGCACACAAGGCAGAGCCACACAAGGTGTTAGAATTATTAAAATTGATGATAACGATGAAATTGCTGCCGTAACCAAAGTGGCTAAAATGAAAGAAGAAGAAGTTATTGATAACGAAGCAGATAATAGCGGAGAGCCAAATAATGGTGATAGCAATGAAGGAGCTTCTACAGAAGAAACTGCTACAGAATAATTTTAATATTTTCATCAATAATAAGCGGAAACAAATTCAGGTTTCCGCTTTTTTTTATTTTTCTACTCACATTCTTTTATAATTCTTGGCACAATTTTTCCAATAATATACAGGGCTAATGTTTATTTTTGTCGCCCACAACAACATTTTTTCAGAAAAAATCAAAATTATTATTATGAAAAAACTTATTCTTTCTTTTGCTGTTGCCGGCATGTTGAGTTTTGGTGTAAAGGCACAGTACTTAACTGCATTTAATAATCTCACTGCCTATCAGGCTACCGGGAATACCGATGTAGAGACCTTGAAAAAAGCACAGGAAGCCATAGATGTTGCAGTAGCCGATGAACGTAGCGCAGCACAAGGAAAAACCTGGTACTACAGAGGGCTTATTTATCAATTAGTTTTTGAAAATAAAGAACTGGCAACTTCTAATGCCGATGCTTTATTAAAAGCTTCAGAATCGTATCAGAAAGCTTTTAACATTGGCGATACTAAGTTTAAGCAAGATAAAGAAGCTATTCAAAACCTCATAACTGCTTCTGCGCAACTATACAATAAAGGTGTTGATTTATACCAAAGCAAAGATTATAAAATGGCATTAAGCCACTTTAACGAAGTAGCAGCTATTAAAAATTTCTTAGGCGGAAGAGGCGTGCAAAATAATGTTGACGATAACAATGCCCTTTATAACGCTGCTTTATCTGCATTGAAATTAGATGATAAAAAAAGCTCAAAAGAAATTCTTTCTAAACTTATAGATAATAATTACGACAGTCCCGTTGTGTATGTTACTTTATCGAATATTTATTTAGAAGAAGGCGATAACACCAATGCCCTTGCTGTATTAGATAAAGCTTCTGCCCGCTACCCAACTAATGTAGATATTATTATCTCTCAGCTAAACATATACTTAAAAGAAGGTAAAGCCAGCGAGCATATCGATAAAATGATTAAAGCTGCTGAATTAGACCCTAATAATGCTTCGTTGTATTTTGCCATCGGTGTGGCTTATTCTGAAACTAAAGACAATGCTAATGCAGAAATTTATTACAATAAAGCTGTAGAAAAAGACCCTAAATACTTTGAAGCTTACAATAACTTGGGCCAAATTTATTTAGATAAAGCCAACAGGTATATTGAACTGATGAACGATCCAAAGCTAACAGATGCAAAGTATAAAGAATATGAAAAAGCACGCGAGAAAGAATTACAGGCAGCATTGCCTTATTTGCTAAAAGCAGTTGAAGTGCGTCCTGACAGCAAAGAAATTTATTTAGTACTAAAAGAAGTTTATGCTAAGCTAGGCGACTACGAAAAATCTAAAGAAATGAAGCAAAAGTTTGAAAGCTTGAAATAACTTCAGTCTGAAAATAATCTTTACTTTTTAAAAGCTGCCACCAGTTGGCGGCTTTTTTTTATCTAATATTCTAGAAATTATCAGCTTAAAATAATGCCTAAATAAAACTGCCACCTTAGAAAAATGGTGGCAGTTCCGTGGTAAAATTTAATTTTAAATAAATAGTAGGCACTATTTTTTTAATTGTTGCAACTCATTTTTTAGTTGTTGTAATTCGTCTCTTAAAGTTTGGTTTTGCTCATTGAGTTCTTGCACAGCTTTTACCAATGGCATAATAAACTCTGTGTATTTCAAAGCATAAGTCTCATTGCTGTTTTTGGGTACTTCTATACCTGTAAACGGATAGCCACTTTCTTTGGCAGCCGCTTCTACTTCTTGAGCTATAAAGCCTGTGAAGCGTACTTTTTCAGTTTCGCTGTGGTCTATTTTTTGTACTAACGAATCAGGCGTACCCCATATTTTATGTAGCTCGGTAGGGCGTACATTGTAACTCACCGGTCTTAATTTGCTGATAAAATCTAAACCTTTAATGTCTTCTTTTATATTGGTTTTGTAGCGTGCATCTGAATAAGCTGTAATACTTGTCACTTGTGCTCTTATGGCTGTAATGGATGTATTTCCTAAAGCTATTTGGTTGTTTGCTGTTATTTGTCCGTTGCCAATACCATAACCTAATAAGGTTACATTGGTTCTTGCAGTAGTAATATCAGAAGCCGTACCCACTATAGTAACCTGTTGAGAACCCGATGGAACACTTCTACCTGCATAATCACCTATAGCTATATTGTTATTTCCTGTTACTAGAGAGAATAATGCCTCGTTACCTATTGCTGTATTAAAACTAGCTGTAGTTGAACTAGTTAATGCTTGTCTTCCTATTGCAGTATTATAATTACCAATAGTGTTAGCATCTAATGCAAATGCACCTGTAGCAGTATTATATGAGCCTGATGTATTAGAGGTTAATGCACCACTTCCAGAAGCTGTATTTTCTACCCCAGTAGTATTTGCGGCTAAAACATTACTTCCAGTGGCAGTATTATTATTTCCTATTGTATTATTTCTTAAAGCATTAAAGCCAATAGCAGTATGATTAGAACCGTCAGAATTTGTAAACAAGGCATTTGAGCCCACTGCTGTATTTTGAGTGCCGGCTAAATTGTTGGCTAATGCACTATCACCTACAGCTACTAGTTCGCTCACATTAAAAATGCTTCTTAAAGCAAAAAAACCTATGGCTGTATTGGCATTTCCGGTAGTAATGCCTCCACCACTGAAAGTACCTAAGGTGGTGTTTCCTATACCTGTAGAAAGTACACTTAAGCTGGCGTGACCTATGGCGGTATTATCAGACCCTGAACTGACAGCCGAGAGTGTTCTGGCACCTGTTCCTGTATTACGAGCACCAGTTATCCCTCCAAGTGAACCTATTCCGGATCTATAACCAATAAACACGTTTTCATCAGCGGCATTCAGCCTTCCGGCAAAAGCACCTAAAAGCGTGGCTTTTTCACCTGAGTTTTGGTTACCTGCATCATAGCCTATGGCTACATTTTCATCGCCTATGCTAAAAGCACTTGCCTGTGTACCAATAGCTACATTAAAATCACCTTCGGCATCAAAACCCGTTTGGTTACCAATAAATACATTATCAGTACCCTGACTTTGATAGCCTGCAAAATCACCAATAAGGGTTTCATAATTTCCAGAAGATAAGTCACCGGCTCTGTAGCCTACCATAATATTGTTATTGCCATTATTATTAGCAGCGGCAAATCTTCCAATGGCTATATTGTAATATGAATTTTCTACATATTCTAAAGCACCTACACCCAGAGATACGTTTTCATAGCCATTTCTATTATTTCTCATAGAACGAAAACCCAATGCAATATTTGAATACCCTGAAGTGTCAAATTGCATTACATCTCTACCAATAGCAATATTATCGCTCCCAGTTTTTGCGTTGCTAAGAGCAGATACACCAATAGCAATATTATTATTTCCTGAAGACAATCTTGATAATGATAAGGAGCCTAATCCAATATTATTAGCTCCACTTACTCCGGTTCCGGGTATAGGAAAGCCTACTCCAGATTGCTCGCCAATAAAAATATTCCTGTTGCCTTTGTTTTGGTAACCTGCTCGCGCACCTATATGAACTGATGCAGCAGCTGTGTCAGCAAATGCTCCGGCTTCGTAACCTACAAAAACGTTATCGGTAAAAGTATTTCTAGAACCCGCTGAACGACCAATAGCAGTGTTTCTGTTTGGTGACTCACCATTTTCTAAAGCACCAACACCTATAGCTACATTCTGCCCATTGGTTTTGTTATTAAATAAACTTCTGAATCCAATAGCAATATTATCGTTTCCTGTTGAATCTCTGAATAAAGCTTCTCTACCAATTGCAACATTATTGCCTCCTGTGGTATTTTCAGAAAGTGCTGAAAGACCAATAGCTATATTGAAACTTCCGCTGGTAAGTTTGAACAATGTATTAGAACCTAAACCAACATTTTGTATTCCTGTAATTTTTCCGGTCAATATTGGAGATCCTAAGCCTGATTGAAAGCCAATAAAAGTATTTGCAGCACCCTCGTTATTATAGCCGGCCGCATAGCCAATATTAATGCTATTGTTTGCAGAGTCGCTTTCTAAACCGGCATAGTATCCCATGAATACATTATTAGCACCAGTATTTCTTCCCCCTGCAAATCTTCCTACGGCAGTATTCCTTTCAGGATTATTTCCAAACTCCATGGCACCTACCCCTACAGCAACATTATCATTGCCCCACTTATGTCCTCTCATAGCCCTAAAACCTATTGCTACGTTTATATCTCCTGTACTATCAAATTCCATTGCTTGATAACCAATTGCTACGGTAGAAGAAGAAGTTTTACTAGTTCTCATGGCACTTCCGCCAATTGCTACATTGTTATTTGTAGTTGTGAGTTCCTGTAAAGCAATATTTCCTATCGCAATGTTATTACTTCCTGTTGTTAAATTTTGAAGGGCTACATTACCCATTACGGTATTATTTATACCTGTAGTTAATGCTGCAGCAGCATTATGCCCTACTACTGTATTAGCAAAACCGGTTGTATTGTTTCTAAGGGCTGAGCGACCTACGGCAGTATTAGGGTAAGTAGCAGTAGTATTAGCTAAAGCAGAATCTCCAAAAGCTACATGTCCAGTAGTACTGCCGCTATTTCCGGCTAAATAACCTAAAGCTGTGGTACTTTTCGATATAAATCCTGCATTCTGATTATCAATCTTAACAACCAAAGGCTGGTCATCGGTAGTGCCTAAGAAATCGGTACTTGGGTTTGTTCCACTATTACCTTTAGTTCTCCATGCATTGTTAAGTATTGTATCAAAATCAACTGTATTGCCATCTTCAATAGTGAGTTCTGTGCCTACTAAAGTTAAATTTTGATCGTCTGTGCCACTGGGTAAGGTAACAGTATTTCCTCCACTAATTGTTAAATCGTTGCCAGAGATGCTCAAAGTTTGAGCATCGGTATTATCTAAGTATCCACTTAAATCTACACTATTGCCATCTTCAATAGAGAGAGTATTACTATTTAAAGTTAAGTTTTGGTCGTCAGTATCAGTAAAGCTTGGTAAAGTAATGGTGTTCCCACCGCTTATAGATAAATTGTTACCAGAAATAGAAAGACTTTGAATTTCGTTAGCAGGGTCAGCATCGGCATCATCCACATCATCACCATCTGCTAATCCAGCAGGAACATTTGTCAAATCATTGAAATCACCACTAAATCCGGCAGGAAGTGTTACGGTGTTTCCACCACTAATGGAAAGGTCATTACCTGAGATGCTTAAAGTTTGATCATCAGTTAAATCTCCTACCACAGACAAAGGATTACTTGCTGTACCATCGCCTGAAAGAGTAGCATCGCTCTGCACTACCTGAGTGCCCCAGTTATCGCCACCGGTGCTGATAGGTAAAGTAACTGTATTAGCGCCACTAATCGTTAAGTTTCCTGTAGCGTTATCAAAAGAAAGACTTTGAATTTCATTAGCAGGGTCAGCATCTGCATCATCCACATCATCACCATCTGCTAATCCAGCAGGCACGTTAGTCAAATCATTGAAATCACCACTAAATCCGGTAGGAAGTGTTATGGTGTTTCCATCACTAATGGAAAGGTCATTACCAGAAATGCTTAAAGTCTGATCATCAGTTAAATC